>NZ_CAXUQH020000002.1:0-379111 GCF_964253085.1 Paenibacillus sp. LjRoot153 | reverse complement strand
ATTAATAAAGTGGTAGTTTCTAACTACGGTGTATCCTTATATATTGATGATGTTACTGTAAACGGCTTGACGATTACTAACCAAGGTTTTGAAACGACTACGGGATGGACTTACGCGGAAACCAACGGAAATTTTATTGATGGTAGTTATGATAGCTTGCAACACAATACTGGTGCAAAGTCATATAAATTGTCATTTCCGAATTCAACAGGGTTAGCTCTCGGTCAAGATAGCTCGATAACTCAGACAGTTACGACTATAAATAAGACACTTACGTTCTACCACCATGACAGTGTGAGTACTACTAGTGGGAATGCATCCGGAGTCTGGTATAAACAAGCACTTGTCAATGGGGTGGTTGTATGGGAAGCGGATGTAACAGACCTGGGTACAGCTTGGCGATCGGAAACCGTTAATTTCACAACTTCTAGCCCAAGTTTTACTTTAAAATTCAGACTGATTAATAAAGTGGTAGTTTCTAACTACGGTGTATCCTTATATATTGATGATGTTACTGTAAACGGCTTGACGATTACTAACCAAGGTTTTGAAACGACTACGGGATGGACTTACGCGGAAACCAACGGAAATTTTATTGATGGTAGTTATGATAGCTTACAACACAATACTGGTGCAAAGTCATATAAATTGTCATTTCCGAATTCAACAGGGTTAGCTCTCGGTCAAGATAGCTCGATAACTCAGACAGTCTCAGTTCCTTAATCTTTGCAAAGGGTTATTAGTTAGTTTGAATAATAGATTTAAACTGAGAGTAGAGGTTTGGGGTAAATAACTCAGTTCATCACGTGTACAAAATGCAAATGAGCCTAATGATGGGTTATCTCATCATTAGGCTCTTAACAGGTTAAGGAGGGGAATGCATTATTAAAAAAGGATAACAGATATGTAATATAGACTATATATGAACTGGACAATCTTATTATAGAGTATACGTTAGGTAGATAGTCATTATTTAAAGGGAGTGATAGGGTAGTAAATTTAGTCTAGCCAACTGCTGATGCCACACCGTAAAAGTCTGTTTTATGGCAGGTTTTGGAGACAAGGTAATGAGACTCCTTTCTTCGAAGGGGGTGTTATGTAAGGAATTTCGAGAGATCCATTCGGTATGATTCTGTACAATATAGGCGCTGTAAACATTCGTAAAAGGAGCGATACGTATGAATTTCGGAAGTTTACTTGTCAGAAAATTTTGGGGTATAAGCGTACTTACATTTTCGATTAGCTTGTTCATCATCTTTGGCGTAGCAAACGCAATTCAAACGAAAGTACAGGCAGCCGTGACCAATATTTATGTATCTGATTCATCGGGCAATGATTCCACCAACAACGGCACGTTAGGGAGTCCCTACAAAACAATCCTGAAAGCGTCTCAAGTCGCTACTCCTGGCACGATCGTGCATGTCGCGCCGGGAACCTATACGGGCGGTTTCCAGACAACCGCCAGCGGCACGGCAACAGATCGCATCAGTTATGTATCCGACACGAAGTGGGGAGCAAAGATCGTTCCACCAGCGCTCGAATCACCCGTGACCGAATTTATTTGGGATAACAGGGGCAACTACGTTGACATCGATGGCTTTGAGGTTGACGGAAGACTCGATAAAAACGGTATCAGTACTAAAGCTTTAATGGGTCTCTATAACTCAAGTTCCTATACTGTAATAAAAAACAACTACGTCCACCATGTTGCAACTACGAACGACGCCTGCACGAACCATGGGGGTGCTGGTATTAACACGGATTATTGGGTATACGGAGTAAATTCTTCAATCATTGGGAATGTAGTTCATGACATTGGTCCTCCCGGATGTAGCTTCATTTATGGGATCTACATCAGTACGTCGGGCATCGTGAAGAACAACCTCGTCTATAACAATGGTGGGGCAGGCATTCATCTCTGGCATGACGCAAATCACATTGATATTGCTAATAATACAGTCTTTTCTTCCGAAAGCGGCATTATAGTGGGCGGCGGTGACTACTATCATACCACTGGTCCAGCAGATTACGTCAATGTATCCAATAACATCGTAATTGATACCACTTACGGCATATCCGAGCGGGGAGATGTCGGGCCCCACAACACTTATACTAACAATCTGACTTACCGAAATAGTACTTACAATTGGAGCCTTAATCCAACTCAAGGTAATACTCATACAGGAACCATAATTGCTGATCCACAATTTGTGAATTACATTTCGACCGGTGGGGGAGATTACCATCTCGGATCGAGGTCTCCAGCGATTGACGCAGGAGCTTCGACCTACGCACCTGCTACTGATCTGGATGGAATTCCCCGGCCATATGGTGCCGGTTATGATATTGGGGCATACGAGTGCACCAATCCAGCTGTGACCCATATTTATGTATCTGATTCATCGGGTAATGATTCCAGTAACAATGGCACGTTAGGAAGTCCCTACAAAACGATCCTGAAAGCTTCACAAGTCGCCATTCCCGGCACGATCGTGCATGTCGCACCAGGCACCTATACAGGCGGTTTCCAGACAACCGTCAGCGGCACAGCAACGGATCGTATCAGATATGTATCAGACACGAAGTGGGGAGCAAAGATCGTTCCACCGGCACTCCAAACACCCGTGACCAGGTTTATATGGGATAACAGGGGCAACTATGTTGACATCGAAGGATTTGAGGTGGACGGTAGACTCGACAAAAACGGTATCAGTACTAAAGCTTTAAGGGGCCTCTACAACGCAGGGTCCTATTCTGTAATAAAAAACAACTACGTTCATCATATTGCGACTACGAGTGACGTCTGCACGAATGGCGGTTCAGGTATAATCTCAGATGCCTATTATTTTGGGGTAAATCACTCAATCATTGGGAATGTGATCCATGACATTGGCTCTACCGGATGTAACTACATTAATGGGATCTACTTTTTGACGTCGGGCACTGTGAAGAACAACCTAGTCTATAACATTAGTGGGGCTGCCATTCAACTCTGGCATGACGCGAACCACGTTGATATTGCTAATAATACAGTCTTTTCCTCCGAAAGCGGCATCATGGTGGGTGGCGGCGACTACTTTCATACCACTGGGCCAGCAGATTACGTCAACGTATCCAACAACATCGTAATTGATACCAATCGCGGCATTTCCGAAGTGGGAGATGTCGGGTCTCACAACACTTATACTAACAATTTGACATACTCAAATAGTACTTACAATTGGAACCTTAATCCAACTATAGGTAATACCCATACAGGAACCATAACAGCTGATCCACAGTTTGTGAATTACATTTCAACCGGTGGGGGAGATTACCATCTCACATCAACATCTCCTGCTATTGACGCAGGAGCTTCGACCCACGCACCTTCCACTGATCTTGATGGAAGTCCAAGGCCTTCTGGCGCTGGTTTTGATATTGGGGCATACGAGTACAAATCCATTGCAAATCTAGCCTTAGGTAAGACGTTTACAGGCAACTCTATTGGTACTGAATGGTTTATAACGGATGGAATAAGCAACAACACTTCTCAGTGGGGGAGTGTTTCCACCGGCGACCGATCGATAAAGGTAGATCTCGGAGCAAGCTATGACTTAACGAGTGTCAAGATCTGGCATTATACCGATGGCAGGATGTATCACGATGTGATTGTACAAATGTCGAATGATGTTAATTTCGCAAGTGGCGTCACTACGGTATTTAATAATGACGTCGATGGCTCTGCAGGGCAGGGAATCGGAACCGATGCAGAGTATCCAGAGACCATTGGTGGGAAAACCTTTACTTTCAGTCCCATAAATACAAGGTATGTTAGACTCTGGACCAATGGCAGTACAGGTAACGATTATGGGCATTATATGGAAGTAGAGATTTGGGGTAAATAACTCAGTTCATCACGTGTACAAAATGCAAAAGAGCCTAATGATGGGTAATCTCATCATTAGGCTCTTAACAGGTTAAGGGGGTAATACATTATTAAAAACGGATAACAGATATGTAATATAGGCTATATATAAACTGGATAATCTTATTATAGAGTTTAGAGGCAAGGTCGTATAGTCACTATTTAAAGGGAGTGAGAGGGTATGAAATTTAGTCTATCCACAGCTGATATTACACCGCAAAAGCCTATTTTTATGGCTGGATTTGGAGATCGGACACACAAGAGCGAGGGGATCCATGATCCTGTTTATGCTAAGATGGTGCTTCTTCAAGCGAATAAAACGCTTTTAATAATCACCTTGGATGTGGTTGGTTCCGACCGCAGTTTCATCGTTGGGATTAAAAATACGCTTGAAGAGAAATTTGCCCTGCGGCATGACGAAGTGCTCATTAATTTTTCGCATACCCATCATTCCGTTGCTTTAACAGGTACAGATGAAAGCTTGAGATTGGGTGTTTACAGCATTGAAGATGGTACGGTGTGCAATCCCAGCGGGAAAAACTTCTCTGAGGATGAGTCATATTACCACTTTATCTGTGAAACATTGGTCCATATGGTGGAGGATTGTTATTCGCATTTGGAGGAGGGAAACTTGCTGCTTGGACGTGGTACGTCCAAGTTTGCTGTAAGCCGGAGGAAGCTTACGGTGAATGGTGTGAAATGGGCGCCATTCCCAGGAGTTGATATCGATAAGGACTTGTTTGTGTTAAAGCTGGTTGATCAGATGAACAATCTAAAGGGTATTTTATATAATTATGGCTGCCATCCAACCTCGATGAGTTCGGATAACTATATGATTTCCAATGATTTTCCTGGGAAAACGAGCAGTTATTTAGAGGAAATCTATCCGGGTGTAACAGCGTTGTTCCTACAGGGCTGTGCGGGAGAATTAAAACCGTTAAAAAGCGCTGATGTTGATGGTTTCAAGAGTTGCAGCTTGGCGGAAATGGAAGAGGCAGGCATAGATTTAGCCAATGACATCATCAGCATCTTAGAGGGGAAACCTTTTACTACGATACAGTGCAACTTTCAGACGATTTTAGTTGACCCGCTTTTATATACGGAACAAACGGGAATTTCCTATTACGAAACCATTATTAACGACCCCAAAATAAGCGATGTCCGCAAAAGAGGGGCACATAGAACGATTAAACAAATCCAGGATGGTTCGGCTAAGGATCGTGCACCGCTATATATATCTATCTGGTATCTGGATGAGGAGACTCGCTTGATTGCAATAGAGGGGGAAGTCTCTACCGAATATTCCATGTTACTCAAGAGAATGTTTCCGGGCGGAAAGACCATTGTTTTGGGTTATACCAACGGAAATTATTATTACGTACCCACTCGCAAAATGATAGCTGAAGGGGGATATGAAGTAGATTGCAATTACTGTTTTGGCCGCTTCAGAGGGTCCTTTGTACCAGAAATTGAAGATATTATCGTTGGACAAATAACCAAGGCAGATTTATTACTTCAGATGCAACAACGCAAAGGAAGTGGAAGGGTATGAAATTCAGTTTATCCACAGCTGATATCACTCCGCAGAAGCCTGTTTTTTTGTCTGGGTTCGGAGACCGAACACATAAGAGCGAAGGGGTACTTGATCCCATCTATGCCAAGGCGGTACTTATCCAAGCGAACAAAACACTTTTAATTATCACCTTGGATGTGGTTGGCTCCGATCGCAGTTTTATCGTTGGGATCAAAAATACGCTTGAAGAGAAATTTGACCTACAGCATGACGAGGTGCTTATTAATTTTTCACATACTCACGCTTCCGTTGCTTTGACAGGTACAGATGAAATCTTGCGAGAGGGTACTTATAGCATTAAGGATGGCAAGGCTTTTAACCGCTTAATCATTGATTTCTCCGAGGATGAAGCTTATTACGATTTTATCAGAGATACATTAGTCAACATGATAGAAGATTGTTATATCAATTTGGAGAATGGAAATCTGCTTCTTGGAAGCGGCAGTTCCAATCTTGCCGTCAGCCGGAGGAAGCTGACGGAGAAAGGAGTCGAATGGAAACCTAATCCTGATGCTGAGATCGATAAGGATCTGTTTGTGCTAAAGCTAGTTGATCAGACAAACAACATAAAATGTATCTTATATAACTATGGCTGTCACCCAAATACGATGAGTTCGGATAATTATTTGATTTCTAATGATTTTATTGGGAAAACGAGCTATGTGTTGGAGGAAACCTATCTTGGAGTGACTGCCATATTCCTACAGGGCTGCGGTGGAGAGTTAAAACCGTTAATAAGCGCGGACGGCGACGTTTTTAAGAGTTGCAGCATAGCTGAAATGGAAGAAGTTGGAATCGACTTAGCGAATGACATCATTAGCGTCCTGGAGCAGAAGTCATTCATTCCGGTACAATGCAACTTTCAGACGATCCTAGTGGATACGCTTTTATATACGGAACAAACGGGAATCGAATTTTATGAAGACATGGTCAACAATCCTAAGGTTTCTGATTTTCGTAAAAGAGGGGCACATCGAACAATAAAGCTATTTAAAGAAGGTTTGATTAAAGATCATGCACCGTTCTATATTTCAATCTGGCATTTGGATGATAAGACTCGTTTGATTGCGATGGAGGGAGAAATCTCAACCGAGTATTCCTTAATGCTCAAAAGAATGTTTCCAGGAGGAAGAACCATTGTTCTAGGTTACACCAACGGAAGCTATTACTATGTACCTACTCGCAAAATGATATCCGAAGGGGGCTATGATGTAGATTGCAATTACTGCTGCGGCTGCTTTAGAGGGTCGTTCGTACCGGAAATTGAAGATATCATCGTAGGGCAAATTGCCAAAGCGGATTTAGTACTTCGGATGCAAGCAAATAATGAATAGTGGGGAATGATCTAATTGAATAAAAGTGTGGAGCAGTGGATGGAACAATTAACGCTGGAGCAAAAAATTGGACAGATGATCGTGGCACGAGGGCACGACTACGCTCAAAAAGCAAGACAGATGAATGAGGATGGAAAACTGGGCGCGGTCGGTGCCGTTATGTTTACTACAAAAGGGTCACGAGAATTGGAGGACATTGTTTCATGGGTAAATGAATTTCAATCCGCAGCCTCCGCTCCTTTATTGTTTTATCTGGATGCGGAGAACGGCCTTGCCGATACATTTAATTTTGGTACATCGTTTCCACCGCTGATGGCGCTTGGCGCAACTCGATCTAGAGACCTTGCATACCAAATGGGCAGTTGCATTGCCAGAGAAGCCCGTGCAGTCGGTTTTGGCATTGTAAGTAACCCCACGGTGGATGTCAACTCCAATCCGGATAATCCGATCATCAATACAAGAGCCATAAGCGACCGAGTTGATCTGATTGTAGACTTGGCCGCAGAATTAATTCGGGGAATGCAGGAAACTGGAGTGATCCCATCGGCCAAACATTTCCCTGGTCATGGGGATACGCAAGAGGATTCTCATGTTTCTATGCCGGTGGTTGAACGTGATAAAGGCTATTTAATGAATGTGGATCTGAAACCATATCGAGAGCTAATTCCAAAAGGTCTGATGGGTATAATGACAGCGCATATCTTATATCCTGCACTTCTTGCTCTTGACGAAATGAAGGTACCGGCTACGTTGTCGAAAACGATCATGACCGACTTGCTGCGTGACGAATTCGGTTTCCAAGGATTGTTAATTTCAGATAGTCTGACTATGCGTGGGATCAAGACGCATTATGGTATCGAACAATCAGCAATATTAGCTGTTAAGGCTGGGCATGATCTTATACTTCAGGATTACGAATCTGATCCAGAGATTACGTATCGCGCCCTTCTCGATGCCGTGCAAACTGGAGAAATAGGGATCGACCAGATAGATCATTCTGTGATGAGAATATTGGAAGTCAAAGAAAAATTCAATTTACTCAACAAATGCGATATCGACCTGGCGGAAGCGAGGGGAATCGTCAGTTCCCAGGAGCATGCGGTTGTTGCCGCAGAAATCGCCGACAAGTCGGTTACAGTTCTGGAAGCAGCGACCATGCCATTTACCAACAAAAAGACACTTTTGATTGCTACTAGGGGTGAGGAAGAGGGAATGGAAGCCGAGGATTTAGGCTTTGTAGTAAAAGGGAAATCAGCTTATCTCCATACTCAACTTAGTAAGTATGTAACCGATTTGGAAATGATAGTTGTCAATGAACATCCGTCGAGTGAAGATTTCGCAACAATTAGTCAGACTCTGGCAGGCAATCATTATTCTCATGTCATCTATGGGACGTTTGTCAGGGTTCTATCTTACAAGGAAGGAAGCGGGACTGTTCCCGAGTCTCAGCTGGAGTTAATGAATTTCGTCAAGTCACAGCATATGAATGCAGCCCTTCTTATTTTCGGCAGTCCTTATATCATGAGAAAAATGACCCCATATCCCAATTGTATCTGTGCATATGGAGATTGTGTATACTCCATTAACGCCGCATTGAAGGTATTGTATGGGACTCTACAGGCAAATGGCAAATTGCCTGTTAGCGTAAATGATAAATATCAATATGGCTACGGCTTATAAAGAAGCCTGAGGGAGATGTAAGCATGAATAGATTTAGCGGACAAATTGTTATGGTGACTGGCGCAAGCCGTGGGATTGGGAGGGCAACGGCCGAACGTTTTGCTGCGGAAGGGGCGCATTTGGCGTTGCTTTCCAATGACCGCGCGGAACTGGAGCAAACGGCAAGAGATTTTGCGGATCTTGGCTATACTGTTCTCCCACTTTGCGTAGATATTTCCATTCCTCAACAAGTTGACCATGCCATTGATCAGGCAATTAGCCTCTTGGGGCGGATTGATATTCTTATCAATAACGCAGGAATAGCCTGGGAAGAGGCGTTTCTCGATATTACTGATCATAATTGGCAGCAAATCCTGAATGTCAATTTGAACGGAATGTTTTATGTATCACAGCGAGTTTCACGGCACATGGTAAAGCAACAAAGCGGCTGTATCCTTAATATGGCTTCAACCAACGGGTTGGTGGGTGAGGAAAAATATGCCCATTACAATGCCTCCAAGGGTGGAGTAGTGCTGCTAACGAAAACGATGGCTTTAGAACTCGGGCGTTATAACATCCGGGTAAATGCCGTTTGTCCAGGGTATATTCAGACTCCACTGACTGAATCCATTGATGATTCGGAGTTTATGGACAATTATATTCGCAACAAAATTCCATTGGGGAGACTAGGGAAAACAGAGGATGTCGCAGGCGTGTTTGCCTTTCTGGCCAGTCAGGATGCGACTTTTATAACAGGTGAATCGATTGTGGTGGACGGCGGCCAGCTCGCTTTTTAAATAATAAAGAGAACTGAAATTCAGTGGTTATCAATCATGCGATGTATCAAAAAGCTTTAATTTACATGATAGGAAGGATCCGGCGATGTGAGCACCGCCATCGAGGAATAGAGGAAAGGGATATCATTCATTTGGTCATGAGAAGAGCTCACAGAACAGGCTATCATGTTAGAAGTTTACAAATTCACAGCCAGTAAAAAAAAATGAATAAAATAGCTAATGATAATAAATTGAATCAATAAAATCTTAGAGGCGTAGAATTGGTCGTAGATGCAACTGGAAAGTTCAATCACAAGCTCGGTGCTGAACGGCACTTATTTGCTGGAGCCAAAAAGGTAGTGATTACTGCACCTATGACGAACATGGATCTGACTGTTGTCAGGGAGTGAATGAAGATCGATATAATCTGAAGCAGTAACGGTGTTAATCTCTGCAGCTTCTTGTACAACGAATTGTATCGCACCTATTCTTCATATTCTGGATGAGGCTTTTCGTGTCAAGCAAGGTTGGCTGACTACTGTTCACGCTTATATGAATGATCAAACTCACATGATAACCCGCATAAAGACCTTCGTAGGTCCCGAGTGTGTACGAACTCTATTATTCCGACTTCGAGCGGAGACTGCAATGGATTGCCACTTGTACCAGTAGATTATTGGAAATGTGAAGTCTATGATTATCGACAGTCTCAGTATTATGACGCAGGATGACCAAATCGCGCGGAAGAGATACAAATAAAGGGGGGAAGAAATGTCTAACACAAACCAAGTAGAAATGGCGGCTATTCACCGATTTAATTGGGGCATCATTTGTAAATCTTGAAATGAAGTGATTGCTACGGTTACCAGCGGATGGGTATAAAAAATTCTATGGCTTGTGTAAGGCCATGATTTGTATTGAAAAAAGTAAGGAGGCCAAGAAATGATGATTCAGAACCAAGTATTGCTATTCCAAGAGGGAGACGCTTCAATGAAAAAGCTACTAGGAGGAAAAGGAGCAAATCTAGCAGAGATGACTCGTGCTGGTCTTCCTGTCCCTCCGGGATTTACGATTACGACAGAGGCTTGTTTAACTTTTTTTAAGGTGGGAAATCAGATCTCAGATGAGTTACTTGAACAGATTTCAACAGCGCTCAAAAAGCTCGAGAAACAAAAAGGACAATTGTTCGGGGATGCTGAAAGTCCTCTTTTGGTTTCTGTGCGATCGGGTTCTGTAAGTTCGATGCCAGGTATGATGGATACCATTTTGAATCTTGGACTTAATGATATCACCGTACAAGGCTTGGCGACTCTTACTAGTAATGAAACATTTGCTTACGATTGCTACCGTCGCTTAATGCAGATGTTTGGAAATGTGGTTCTAGGTATAGAATCCTACCATTTCGAACAACTACTGCATCGTTTTAAAGAGGAGGAGGGCACAGAGCAAGATCAAGATATTTCGACTGCTGGTTGGAAGCTTCTAATAGATGATTACAAAAAGTGTATATTGGCTAAGACTGGTCGTGCTTTCCCGCAGGATGTCTATGAGCAATTGAGAATGGCGATAGAGTCTGTGTTTAAATCATGGAATAACCCAAGGGCTCAGATTTACCGCAAAATAAATCGGATTTCAGATGATCAAGGGACAGCAGTCAACATTCAAAGTATGGTTTTTGGCAATATGGGAGGGAATTGTGGCACAGGCGTTGTTTTTACAAGAAATCCATCTACGGGCGAGAATACGTTTTTCGGTGAATATCTCATTAATGCGCAAGGCGAAGATGTTGTCGCAGGTATAAGGACTCCGCTTGCGATTACTGTATTGGAGAACGAGATGCCGGAAATTTACGAGCAATTGTATGGTGCTTCCAAGCAGCTTGAGAAGCATTACAAAGATATGCAGGATATTGAATTTACAGTTGAAAATAATAAGCTTTACTTGCTGCAAACACGTAATGGGAAGAGAAATGCCCAAGCTGCGCTGAAAATTGCCGTCGATTTGGTCCATGAAGGATTATTGTCTAAGCAGGAAGCTATTGGAAGGATAGAAGCATCTCATCTTGATCAGCTTTTGCACAGAGGAATTGATGAAGTTGCAATTAAGGATGTGTTGGCAAAAGGACTTCCGGCTTCTCCGGGTGCTGCGGTTGGACAGCTTGTATTTGACGCCGATACTGCAGTAGAGTGGAACCGTGCTGGCAAGACAGTCATTCTGGCTAGGAATGAAACGACTCCCGAAGATATCCATGGCGTAATCGCCTCGGAAGGCATTCTTACTAGCCGTGGCGGAATGACAAGCCATGCAGCTGTAGTGGCAAGAGGAATGGGTAAGCCATGCGTATGCGGCAGCGAAGAAGTCCGTATCATCCTTGATGAGAAGCGAATGACGGCTGGAGGCAGGATCGTGGAAGAAGGAGATTGGATTACACTCGACGGTGCAACTGGGCGTGTCATTCTTGGTGCCATGCATTTACGAGAAGCCAAGATGACGGATGAACTTCATATTGTACTCAATTGGGCAGATGAGCTTCGAACATTGAAAGTTTATGCCAATGCAGACAATCCAGAAGATGCTAAAATCGCCAGAGAATTAGGTGCTCAAGGGATCGGATTATGCCGAACCGAGCATATGTTTTTTTCTCCAACTCGTCTGCCTGTCGTTCAAGAAATGATTCTAGCGGATAATAAGGAGAAAAGATTGCAGGCGCTTGCGAAGCTGCTGCCCATGCAGCAATCAGATTTTGAAGGCATGTTCGAAGAAATGGACGGTTTTCCGGTAACGATACGGTTACTAGATCCACCTTTGCATGAGTTTTTGCCAAGTCTCGAGGATCTGCAAAAAAGACATATTCAGCTGACATATGAGTTAGATGGATCAGATACGGAACGAGAAGTGACAGCTAGTCTACTGCGTAAAGTACAAGCGCTACACGAGACGAACCCCATGTTGGGACAGCGGGGTTGCAGACTGGGCATTGTTTTTCCAGAGATTTATGATATGCAGATCGAGGCCATTTTCCGTGCGGCTTCCAAGTGTATTAACAAAGGAATTGAAGTCTTTCCTGAAATTATGATTCCGCTAGTTGGCCATGCGAATGAGCTTAAAATAGTAAGAGAGCTTGTTGATTTCGTTGCCGAACAGGTTCTGGGAATTGACAAACTTAGAGAGTGCCCATATAAAGTAGGGACGATGATTGAGGTGCCGCGTGCTGCGCTTACTGCGCGTCAAATTGTGGCTTATGCGGACTTTTTCTCCTTTGGCACTAATGACTTGACGCAGATGACCTATGGATACAGTCGTGATGATGCGGAAGGGAAATTTCTAACCCATTATGTCGATCATAAGCTGCTTCCACATAACCCCTTTCAAGTGTTAGATACAGAAGGTGTTGGACAATTAATTGAATTAGCCGTGGATGGAGGGCGACTTATTAAGCCTTCACTAAAAACAGGTATTTGCGGTGAACATGGCGGAGATAAAGAGTCAATTTTCTTTTGTCATTTAATGGGATTAGACTATGTGAGTTGTTCCCCTTTCAGAATTCCTTTGGCACGCATAGCTGCAGCACAAGCATTCATTCTACATGGAAAAGACACGAAAGGATCGGCGGCGAAGTCATACTAAAGGAACTCTTTGATGGAGAAGTTGCAGCTATTGGTTCTTTCTTTCGATACGATGTTCCAAATGATTCCTATCCCGTATCTCTTCTGAAATTCGAAGCGATATGCTGATTTAAATATTTAGAAATTGGGATCCGGCTATCGTTAGTGATAGCCGGCTTTTTTTGTGACTTTAAAAAACTTCATTCTAGGTTTCTCATATTTTGAAAAAAATGCGGCGGGGGTAAGTAAGGGCGCAATCTTTCACAAACAACGAATGTAAAGTAGATAACTTTGAAATGCACTTTGAGCAATATGTTGACAACGAAAATTCTAACGCGGATATTTTGGGGCTCTATGCCGAGCGCTTGGAGTGGAACGGAGGGTAGTACAAATATTGTAAATTTGATAAGAGCAGATAACTTCTTCTAGTTAGAAGAGGGATATGCTCTTATTTGTCTTCTTCCTTAGGGATCTATAGCATTTATTTTGAATATTAAAGTGTTACTATTAGTGTTACTTAATAGAATAATTAACTCATCAATAGACTCATACACAATAAATAAAAGTAACACTAGTTAAAAAAGAGTATTTAAACGTTAATATCAACAATAAACGTTGGACAACAGGTGATTATCGGAATACTATATTGCCAATATATGTAATTAAATATATAATAATAGCAGTCAGAAAGTGTTGCTTTAAAGTGTTACAAAAAAACGACACAAAATTATGATAATACCAACTAAATTACTTTACTTAAATAGACAAACGAGAGATAAAAACATTGGAAAAATCGTCGGACATGATATTGGAAATAGTACTTTAAAAGAGGTTACTGGAGAAGGAGAACAGAGATTAATTCCTTTGGCAGTGAAGTTTTTAACTGAAGCTGAAAGAAATACTGGAAGGGTAAGTAAAATGAAAAATGGTCAAAAACAATCTTCGATCCAGAAAAATCATTCAATATAAGCTGAGGGGAAGTCGGTAGAATGGCTAAAAAAACAGAAAAAATCCTTCAGCCCGGTGAAACATACACTGTTAAGATGCCAACTAGGGGGATGGAAGTACCGTATCTACTTTCATTACTGAATAAAGGAACAAATAAGAATAGAACTACACTTGATGCATTGCTCTTACCAGCAACTAAGCATTTAATTAAGATGCCAGGTGAGCAGCTGCTATTGGATATTCCAAAGAAGCTTAAGAGCAAGTACCTAGAATGGATTAATATTCAAATTGCATCGGGAAGACTGGATAATGCTATTTTTGGGCTTATACAAAAAGAAGTCGATGGTATATCAAACCAAGTATTAAATAAGCTTGATACTCACACTCCACCTGTTGAGGAGCAAGCGGTAAGGTTTGTTATTTCAAGCAAGCTATTGCTGGAAGAAAATGATTCTATGGATGAGGCTAGTGAGCTACATGAGGAGAAAATGAACGGAAATTCAATAGTAGTCTAGAAAAATGAATTACAGCAATTAGAGTCTCAAGTAGACACTCCTAAGAAGGAGATAGTTGAAGTAGTACCTGATGATAAAAATGTTGATCCGGAACCACCGGCAGTCGATGAAAAAGGTGTTCTTACTAACATTTTTGGGTAATTTCTTACCTATTAATATCCGCTATATGCAGCAACTAAAAGCTATTATATTTCATTGAATCCAAATGACATTAAAGGTGCAGTGTTCAAAGATGGAAGGACATATGTTCAAGCAGATGATTTCCTGAAAGTATTTGGTTTGAAACGCACAATAGAAAATGATGATGCAAATAAGCTGATATATTTTTCCATATAAGAATTGTAACAATAACCTCTGACCTATATGTTGCTTACGCCAAAGCGATATATGGGTTTTAAATATACCTTATAACATTGATGTAGATAAGAAAGGAGGATCCATATTGCTTGAATGGTATCTAGAAATAAGCTTGCTTATGTTATTTTTGATTACTGCAAGTATCATTGATTTAAAACATCGTGTAGTCCCAGATACATTAACTGCAACTTTTTTTGCATCTGCTATACTATTTAGGATTTTCTATCATGGTGAACACTCGTTGATCTACTATTTAGCTGGAGCAGCGGTAGGCTTTTTCATTTTGCTTCTTGTGAGTTTAATGAGTAATGGAGATATTGGTGGTGGCGACATTAAAATATACGCACCCATTGGTTTAATTTTTGGTATACAATTTACTATACTTTCATTAATTGCTTTTTCCGTAGTTGTTATTTCATACTATCTTCTCAGATGGATAAAGGGAAGCTTAACGAACAAGAGAATAAAAGCTGCTACGGGGATCCCTTTGGTTCCATTTATAACAGTATCCATACTGCTAACAGAAGGTATGAGATATTAGCAGAGAGAAAATAGACAACTACTTTATAGAATGAGTTTGTAGTTTTCAGATGATGATATTAAAGCTTTAGATATAGCCAAAAAATTCTTGAGCAATGATAATGATTGACAGACGCAGTAGGAATAGTGATCTTTCTGGAAGAAGTAGCTCAAAAAAATCTTGCTAAAAAATATAAATATATTGTAAGAGATTGACATCAGAAAATACTAGAAATCGGTGAATTGAAGAAAAAAGAAACACTAAAAGTGTTACTAGGAGGAGTGGGAATAATTATAATTGGATGAAATATGTTGATAATTTTAGTTGGATGGAATTAGGTGAATCATTACATATTACAAGGAATCAAGTTAATAACCAATTTATAAAGTAACACTAAAAGTGACACTGAAATGGTGTTACTTTATATTGATAAAGATATTTTGATTATGAGGTGGAAAATGTCTAATAGTGAAGATAACACTTGGTTCTATGAATCAAAAAATACATCAAATGGTAATGATTTATCAAACATATACAAAAGGCCATCTCCGCGAGTAAATGTACCAGAAGAGGAATCTACCGATAGTTTCTTAGTAAATGAACGCAAGTTGGAAAGGCTTGAAGAAATCATGCAAGGGGAACTACGTGAAGCTTTGGCTGCTATCGGTATAGCGCAGCGTAAAGTATATAGCTACATATCCAGCCAGCTCCCATTGGATGCTAATGATGATGGACGGGATTTATTGCCTTATTGCCAGATTATAGAACATCATGAGCCTGAAATGCTGCAATTTAGATTTGAGGGGTTTCTACCGCCATACTTTGAAGTTAATGAATTACCGAAAGAAATACTTAGGGAAAGATACCGCGGCTGGAATAAAGAATACTATATTTTGGTCACAAGACAAGCAGTTAAACGGCTGAAGATAAAGCAGACCTTTCATGAAAAAGCATTTCTATTGATCGTGCATTGCTTTCCGAATAATCTTGAAAGGGATCTAGATAACAGAAACAGAAAATATTTAATTGATGCATTAAAGCTGTCGGGAATATTACTAAATGATTCATGGCAAGACGTTTCAATTATGGAGATTGGTTGCCTAGATCAAGAGGCTGGAGCACATGTCGAAGTATTTGTTTCAAAAGATAAAAACAAGATTGAAGTAATTAGAGAAGCAGAACGTATGTTTTATTCACTAGGCAACTTATAAGAGCTAAATACTGACTTTATAAAAGAAATCATTTTAGATTACTACAGAAATCTGTATTTTAGATGTAATAGTTTAGACTAGTAAAACCCCTTTAATATAAGGCGTTACACCGTGTTTCAGCACCCTAAAAAAAGTAGATTTTCAAATTTTCTCCATTTTAGATCCTTAATTCCCTAAAAAGCACTTATCAAATAAGTATATTTACAGTATTTTCCGTGGCATATATAATAACGGTGGTGAAGTACCGACTAGGAGCGTGCCGCGGGCGCGTGGATAGGAGGTACTGAGCAGGACTGGAACGAACTAAATGGTACGAAAAAGCACGAGGAAAAAGCGAGATTGGTTGTGATTAGAACGACAACCAAATGGACAAACCACGCTTAAATAAAGATGGCTGCACAGGCGGGTAATGAAGGGGTACACGGTGGGAGGGAGGGTGTAAAAAGGAGTGCGTAGCACGGCGATAACACCTTACTGATTGACGGGTAGACCGAAAGTAGACGCCAATGATACGGGTTTAAAGGCATTAAATGTTTTATAAAAAACCAATGGGGTGACCATTATTAGATATTATGAACGCGCGTTGAGTATAGAGTTGACACCGCGGGATAAACGTCTACTCTATGATACGTACCGGTTAAGACTGCTGCCGCTTGATTATATACGGGCCATGCACTTTGATGGTAGTCAGACTACCTATGTCTATAAAAGACTAAAGCAAATGGAGACAGCTGGACTCATTCGTTCTCAGGCTAGATTCTGGGGAGAAAGTAAGATGCTATTAGTTACGATGGCAGAGGGCGGAATGGAGCTCCTAAGACGTTGGGGCATGATTGTAAACGATGATGTAGAGGTTAGGTACTTGAATGACTTTGCTAGCAAGTACCGAGTACAAAACCTGTGTGCGATTCGCAGGTTCTATATTCCTCTGGCTAAAGATGGTTGGATCTTAGACGATAGCCGTCAATTTAAACGTAGACGCTATTTGCCAAATCACGTAAGGATGATCGGATGTTTGGTCCCACCAAATAGTGAACATGAGTATGCCGTATATCTACTGGATGAAGGTGGCCGTGATAAGCAGCTACTCTCGTGCTTACATGAATTACACGATCTAAAGCTCCCCAGGGCAATTTTGCTCTATAGATCCGGCGAAAGAGTCCACTTTCAACGCATGGAGCAAATGTACGAGAGGGTGGCGCGCGCTAAGGTTTTCGCTGCTCATATTCATCTTTTGCCTCTCGCAGGAGCAAGTGCCGAAATTCTCAAGCGCACTCTGGCCCCGTCGTCACATGTGAATTATTTCACAATGAAATATGGACGAGTTCAGCCGCGAGAGAACAAATTTGGGCTCGAGCCTTTTGAGATCATAGAAGAAGATGGTCAAAAGTATTATTGCTTGGAGTATTTATCACATGACTTGTGCCGGCTTGCAGTAATTAGAAATTATTCAGATGTAGGTTTCATGGAAATGAAGCAGAAACTTCGCATATTTACGTGGGATTTCTTCAAAGAGGAAGTATATCGTCACGTTGGAGCTGCTAGTCACATTGAAGTTGTGGTTCTCGAGCCATCCGAACTTGAGAAGATGCCAATATCCACAGATCCAACGATTGACCCAGTATTATACAGGGCACCAAAAGTTAATAACGATCAGTATGAAGAGCATTTCGGAATGTTCATGTAACGCACTTTCAGTAGAATAATAAATTTATTCTTACTACGAATTTGTGTCTCTATGAAACAACGCTTTCCTGTTTGATGAGTTATGAGATTCGAGCGAAGACAAAGGATCTCATATTCCATAAGTAAGAACTGATTATACTATTTCATGTATGGAGAGGGTCCTAAATGAACGTTGACAGTCATCAGTTACCGCCGATCGAGGATGAAAAGGACTTTGAGCATTTGCTCAAAGATATGATGCGGGTGCGTCTTAAAAATTCGGATGGTGTTCTACTGAACGGCACCGGTGGACAGGCACAATATTCGATTGATGTATTTGGCCGTGATAGGGATACATTGGAATGGTTTGGCGTTCAGTGTAAGGTTAAAGAGCTTGGAAAGAAATTGACCATTCAAGAGATCACAAAAGAAGTGGCTGGTATAGCCGGATTCAATCCAGCAATCAGCACTTACATTATCGCCACTACGGCAAAACGAGACACCAAATTGCAGCAGGCTGCCGCCGCACTTTCGACCAATCAGATGCAGGTAATCGTTTGGTCATGGGAAGACATAGCTGACATTTTAAAGGAAAACGAATACCGGCACGTGCTGATGAAGTATTACCATCGTTTTTTTGTGGATGCTAGGTTGATGGGTAACACCGTCGGAAAGGTCATTACCTTGCAAGTTGGGACGGACGGCAGGTATATCAGCGGTTATCATTTATTCATCGGGAAGACTACCAGTCACGATCCACATTTCAAAAATACTTATATAATTGCTGATATGTTCTCAAAAACTATGGACAACTTCCCGGTGCCAGCTTTTGAAAGTGATATTGAATCGGCCATCCGAAATCGGCATGATCGTAAAATCATCGTTCGATGGATTAACAGCGTGAACATTGAAGACGAAGTTATTTATGGCGATGAACGAGAATTCTATTACTCAATTCCACACAGAACACTCTTAGAAGATTTCGCTATGGATGAGGATTCGCCAGAGGATAGTGAAGAAACGGATGAAATTTAGCCGCACAACGGAACTTTACACGCTATTCAAGCAAATCACAAGAATTTCACCATTGTACGATGTCTTTGGTTGAACTAACGGAGAAAACGATAGCTTCACGATCATTATTTCAGCGATGAATATTTTTGTTGTTTTTTAATCACCTGGATGACCCTGACGATTGCTTTCTTCATGTCTGCATACAGAAAGGATATGAAGATCAGTAATGGAAGGATTGCTCCACTAAAAGCGGTTCGAATAATAATACATATAACCTTCGGAGTACATATATACTTTATCAATTTAGAATTGAAAGGCTTGATCTAATGGATAAGGACACCGCTTACGCAATAGGTATTTTTTTAACATTTATTATTTCAGCGTATAATGCACTTTTTTCATTCCTTAATAACCGAAAGTCGAGATTCGTGGAAACAATTACATCTGAAAGAATTAAGTGGATGAGTTCTTTAAGGGACGAGTTTTCAGCTTATTTTTCAATTGTTGATCAAATTGACAGAAAAGTATTTAGAGATAAAGATGTTTTCGAATTAAACGATAAGTTAGTAGCAGGTAATGCGAAAATTAAATTGTTACTTAACCACAAAGGTACAAGGGACAAGAGTTTGTCTTTTCTTGTCGATCAAATTAAGATTAGTGCTAACAAAATGGCTCAAGTTATTGATTCCATTAAATCTACACAGACCAATCAATATGTGGCAAATCTGATATTACCAGAAGCAAAAGAGATTGATGAAGCACGGCATGCTGATTATTTAGATATGCTTGATTTAAGCAACTGCGATGCTCTTGTTTCAAAACTCATTCAAGATGATTTAATGATTCTTATTAACAACGGTGTTTTCATGAGTGAGATGAGTATTGATAAGATCAACACGGATATACAAGTCGAACAGTATTATCGGGATGAAGATTTTTTTCAAAATAGAAATTATAAACAAGAAGAGAAGAGATTGAAGAACCTCTTATTTAAGCATAAAGTGTTAATTCATATTTGTATTAATATCATTACAACGCAACTTCAGGGTTATTTAAAAGATGAGTGGGAAAGGGTGAAAGATGAATCCGAATTGGGGAATTTAATCTATACTGTTGAGAACAGAGTGTGGAAGAATTTTAGCGATATGAAACGGTTTAATGAGGTTAGAAATTGGATCATTTTGAAAGGGTGGCATGACAGACCGTTGTTAAATAAAATAGCGATAATATTGTCTATATCTGCCATCGTACTTGCTTTTCTTTCGCTGATATTAATTTGACATCAAAATGCAAGAAACAGCAAGAAGAGTGAATCAATTAAGGAAAATAGGAAAAATCAAGTGAAAACATTTATTAGATTTATTACGGATAACTATAGTTCAATCACAACATGACGGCAGCCAGCACTCGATCGGCTGCCGTCATCTGTTGAACGGGAGGAGAGTTTCACAATAGTTGTTCTCACCCAGTTGAATCCTTATTAGTGTGTTATTAAAGGAATTTTTTCTTAAAATTACTTGAGAGAAAACACAACTATGAATTTACAATTATAAATTCGTCTATTGAGACAGAGCGACATTGATTTTGTTAGCAGGTCATGATATAAGCTAACCTCTAGATTACGTAAAGAGTTGCTGGGAAGAAAACCAAAATAATAAAAGAGTTACACTCATAGTGATATATGACAGTGAGTTTGTAGGTTGGGGACATGTCGTATATAAATCACAAATATCCCAGCGTTATTGAAAACGGTATTCCCGAAATTCAAAACTTTGACATCATCCCGCACATCAGAAAACGTGGGATAGGAAGTGTATTAATTAAAGCTCTTGTAGAAAATGACACTAAACGATAATCTTAATTAATCTTGAAAGAAAGAGTGTGATTCGAAATGAAGTACTATTTTATATCAAAACTCAATTACCTCAAAATCACTACAAAAATGAATAAAGGGACCAATATATTTGAAGAATTGAGATTATCAAATAGTAATGAGCGAATTAGAGAACACTTTAGTGAAGAGATTTTTATACGTATGGTGGGTCTCCTGGAATATAATAATTTGTTTAATTCTTGTTTCGTATATTCAATGGGGCTTATCAGTGATTTAACGCATAATTTTAATAAATACAATACTAAGAAGGATAAGTTGCTTTTCTTGGACTATTACATGTTACTAACACAGTCACTAACAACAATGTTATGGCTTATTAAAGATCATAGTATAGATACTGAGTTGGGATATCTTGTAATAAAAGATGAATCTGGAATCGATGTGACAAGCAATTTTCGCGCAAATCAATTTACCAACGCTAAAGGCTTCCATGAAGAGACAACATTTAGTCATGATGAAATATTAAAAGCAATTGATTATAAATTAATGTTTACAGACCATTCTTTTTTTAAGAGTAACCCTGCTTCAGCAAGTCGAGACTTTCTATTAGAAAAATCTAATAGAATTGAACGATTTTATTACTTTTTACAAACTGCAAGAGGTGAGGCACATATTCCAATTAAAATCGTACATTACTGTACAATGCTTGAAACATTGTTCTCAACTGATACACAAGAAGTAACACATAAAATTTCTGAAAGAACCGCTAAATTTATTTGCAATACTTTAGATGAACGAAAGGTGATTTTTAATCTAGTTAAAGAAGCATATAAAATTAGATCAAGTACAGTTCATGGAAGTTTAATATCTCCTAAGAAGTTATGGTTTCTTGAAGAACAGACTAAAATATCCGTTGAGTTGGATAATCTAATGAGAAAAATATTTCGTAAAATATTAGAAGAGAAAGAAATTAATGAACTATTTATGAAAGACGAAGAGTACTTAAAAACTTATTTCGATAATTTAGTTTTAATGTAGGCAACCAACGATTGTGATATATGCTTGAGGGGCGAGCGGTGGGGCTACATGAACAAATGGACCCCGGAGAGTATGTATTTTGTCTACCTAATAGCATGTGAATTTAAAAATGATATTTTATTGAAAATCGGAAAAACGAGATGCATTCAAAATCGTTTAAAAGCTATTCAAACCAATTGTCCTCATAAAATCTCAAATATTTTTATAATTACATCTGAATATGAAGAGGATATTATTGGCCTAGAAAAACTAGTACACAAATTATTATTTAATCATAGCTGTAAACTTAATGGTGAGTGGTATTTAGGTACAAAAGAGTTTTTTTAGATTTTTTGAAGATCTGGAGAAAATTAATAACAGACATTTTTGTTTTGACTTTATCTACGAAAATGAAGATAGATTTGCATTAGAAGAAATTGAAATTCTCCTTCACAAACATAACTATCAATTTTATGTGATTCAATTACCTATTTTTTCAAGATTAATAAATGTAAGTGATATGGTAATAGGCGCACAAACGATGTATTTACGAGCTGTTAGTAGTACGAATGTGACTCATCCTTCCAAACTAAGGTAAAGCCATTTTGAATGACTGAAATAAAAGCTCGGTGATTATTTTTCTTGGAGTTTTGTTGTTTATTCCCACATTTCTCACAATTCATTAGAGAATCTGTGCGCAACGCGGCAGTCGCAGGTCTTTTAATACAGTGGAGCTGGCCGATGGGTTGACTGATCTGGTTCATATGGCTTCGACAATTAGTTACTTTCCGAATGTATAAAAGGAGTATGAATGAGAATGGAGCAAGTTTATTTTGCAAAGAATTCTAACACAATAATGAAACTTTTAATAATAGGTGCAATACCAATTGCACTAATAATGATTTTGATTTCATGCAATTCGTCACAAGTAGAACATGAAGAATTAACTAAACCAAAAGATGCAGATCTGATATCAAGAAATGTTGTTAATGTATATGCATACAAAATACAAAATCCCACTGAAAATAATCAAGTGAAAGTTCTAATTACTTCTCTTCAAAATCTTCCTAAAAGAGTACAGGATATTTTAGTTGTCAATAAGTACGAAATATTTTTTATAAAGAATTTCTCGGATGTCTCAATGAATACAAATGATAATATCAGTGGAAAACATGATCCTAAAAATAAAATAATCATGCTTAAAATCGAATCAATTGATTATTTAAATACTTTGATACACGAAGTAGGCCATGCATTTGACTATAATAACAATTCTCAAAAAGACCAGTATTCTTCTAATTCTGATTTTATAATTGACTGGAAAGAAGAGTCGAAAAAACTATTTACTAAAGATGTTATGCCAACAGGAAACGATGCGTATTTCTCACATGTATCTGACGATCCAGCTGAATACTTTGCTGAGTGTTTCGCTTTTTATTTAAACAATGAACTTACGAGGAACAATTTACAAAAGTATGCTCCTAAAACATATAAATATCTAGAGCGAATCTTACACACGTAAACCTGCGGACGATATGGCAGCAAGTGCCGGTTGACAAGAACATCGTCCGAATGAAGTCCGCGTAAACCGCGGGATTTTTTAGTTATCGGATCAAGTTGTTGTCATTTGTTAATGACAACAACATTGTCCGATTGCCGACAAGCAGTAGACTGACCTGTAACTTGCTAAACAAACGGGAGTTTAACGCAATAAAAGATATATAAATGATCTCGCGAAAATGTTATAATTTGTAAATATACAAACAAATTGACTAATGAAATTCTTAAGGGGAGGTAGCATTGAATAAAACAAGAATTAATCTGATGTGCTTTGCATTAGGCATTCTGATAAGTACAGGTGTCGTTTACTTGTTCCTCTCAACACCAACGAAGTCGATCAAAATTATGGGTAATGCTATTGCATACAACGTTGAAACTCAAATACATAAGACAATTCCCATCCAACTCGATGGTACCTTTGATAAAAGTGAAAATGCATTTAATTGGAAAACTGAACGTCGGGGGGACTGAATTTAAACATACTATAATCTCAAATGGTTTCCAGATTATATCTTATGATAATACTACTCGTACCCTTATTGGAAATGCCTATATAAATTCGGATATGACAGAAATATCATTAGAATTTAACAAAGAGAAATTCTTAATTTTAAATACAGGTGGTACTTCTGTACTTAGCTATTCAGCAAAAAATTTAACGGAAGCCGTGCAATTAAACAAAAAATTAAAGGGACGGTGAAACACATACTGCGCAAGGGGAGCTTTTGTTACGCTAACTGGGAACGTTTGTTCAAAAAGAAACCATGAAGACCTCTTGAAGTAACGGGAAGTGTGGGCAGCTAATTGATGGACAGTTTTCTTGAGTTTTGTGAAACAGTAAGTAATACATCATAGATTTAGTAACTTTTGTACTGCATCTGCTACCCTATCTTTATCAAAAGGCTTCACAATAAAATCATTAGCACCTAAAGAAATGGCTTCAATAACAAAAGATTGTTGCCCCATCGCTGATACCATTACTATCTTTGAATCACTGTTGTATTTTTTAATTTCCTTTAAAGCAGTAATACCGTCCATCTCAGGCATTGTAATATCCAACGTAACTAGGTCTGGAGAATGTTGAAGAAACTGAGATACTGCCTCAAGTCCATTTGATGCTTCAGCAACAATTTCATGCCCTAATTCTGATAAGATGTTCTTTATCATTAATCGCATAAACATAGAATCATCTACAATCATTAGTCTTGCCATTTAAATTTCACCTCAATGGGTAGGCTTATTACCCGTTATTATATATGAACATAAAAAATCCCCTTATAAAGAACAAAGGGGATTATATATCTCTCCCTGGGTTCGGTAGCTGGCAAGCGTAGCGAAATAAATCGCCTTAGCCCCTTTAGCTTTGCGTCACTAATTTTCATTAGTTTTGCCCTTATCGTATACAGAAGAACTAATATCAAGTTTCTAAAAATTATAACATCTCTATTACTAGTAATAAAGTCCTAGATTAAGAGAAAAAGATTAAATTTAAGCTCCTTACTCAATTAAAACGAATTAGAAAATCTTGGTTTTTTAATGTATTAGGGAATACTTTCTGGTTTTAAAAATACGGAAGTAATCGATATATAGAATTTGAGTGTTTACCGCTTGCGGAAACTCCAGAATTATGGAAACCAGGTGTCACTGTCCAACATTCCAAAGCAGAAGTTGAAATTGTTTGTTGGGATTCTGGACTCACTCTTTTGATTAGTAATGATCAATCCATAATAAAAAGATTTATGGAGGTTTTAAAGACGCTAAAGACCTCGATAACTATAAGACATCTTGTGTCATATAGTCGTGACCGTCAAGCTGACGGATAGCTTTAAACTCTGCTAAGACATTTCCATTAAACACCTACTTGTTGTCGGTATTCATTTTCCCTATACGCTGTCTTAATTGGTACAAAGCAATTTTAGATCAATACGCAAGTTTCCATTCTGACCAAATTTTATTTGAGTATCTCTAAGTAAACTAAAAGAATTCTTCAGTCTATTACCAGAGATACCCATATTTTAATGTATATTTTACGTGTACAAGCCTTTGCCCAATCTCGAAAATTGCATGTCCAGTAACCTGATTAAACGAGCCTATCTCTGCTGCGATTCTTTTAACTAGTTTATGTGCTCACTTAGTGTATAATAATGGTAAATATTTAATGGAAAGCAGGCTGAAGAATTGTCAATTTCTGAAAAACAAGTTTTCATTTCTTACTCTTGGACTGATGATGCACACGAAAAGTGGGTACTAGATCTTGCAACGAAGTTAGAAGAGAACGGGATTGCTGTTCATCTTGATAAGTGGGATCTTAAAGAAGGACATGATAAATATGCATTCATGGAGAGCATGGTTACATCTGACAAAATTGATAGAGTTTTATTGATTTGTGATTCAGGATATAAGAAAAAAGCCGATTCGCGATCAGGTGGAGTAGGCACAGAAACGCAAATTATTACACCAGAACTATATGGTAAATCAAAACAGGAAAAATTCATCCCAATACTCGCGGAGAGGGATGAAGAGGGCAAAGAGGTATTTCCTGTATTTGTTTCATCAAGAATATATATAGATCTCTCTGACGAGAACACCTATGAGGAAAATTTCGAAAAATTACTAAGATGTATTTGTGATGCTCCGCTCTATAAAAGGCCAATGCGTGGAAAAGTTCCTGCTTTCTTGTTTGATGAAACATCCGTTCAATTTCAAACATCTTCTGTAGTACGGAAGATGGCTACTGCACTCGAGAGAGCTCCAAAAAGGTTGAAATATTTGTGGAGCGAGTTCACTGAAAGCTTTTTTGATTCTTTAGAGCAGCTTGACATAAAAGAAGTTCCAGACGCAGCATTATTGGACGAACAAGTTTTTGAAAAAATTGAGTCCTCTTTACATTTGCGAGATGATTTTATAAAAGCTTTTAATATTATGCTAGAATCAGACTGTTTAGATAGTGACCAAATTATTGGATTTTTTGAGGAGATGTATCGATTTACTGAATTTAAAGGAGAAGGTAGTTATTACGATGATCAATTTGATCAATATAATTTTTTGATTCATGAACTTTTTCTATATGTCATAGCAATCTTAATTAAAAATAAATCGTACCATCTTATATCAGAAATAATCTTCGCAGACTATAATTTGAAATCGAGATTCTCTGGCAATCAAAAGAGGAACTTTATTGTATTTAGAACATATGCAAGTTCTTTAGAGCGTAGAAAACAAAGACTGCAATTAAATCATTATAGCTTCCATGCTGAAACTTTAGTTAAAAGGATTCCGAAAGCACTCAAAGAATCTTTTTTGGCAGCCGATATTGTTTTACACTATATTTCAAGTATTTCTATTCAGAAAGATTTCAACGATTATAATTGGTTTCCTATAACATATTTGTATTTTGAAAACTCAATTGACATTAAGCTTTTATCTAAATTTAAATCAAAATCACATTTTGAAATTGCGAAGTCCATATTTAATGTCGAAAATCCAGATCACCTTAAAGTATTAATTGATTCATACAAAGGAGAAAGAGGATACCAGTCAAGTTTTAAAATAATACCAAATATTAAACATTATATTAAACCTGAAGAAGTTTGCACGTTACCATAGATTATTAATGGCCTCTAATGAAATAGGGGCTTTTCTAATATGCAGATATTTTCTCCAAAAAAGAGGAATTAGGAATTTGATATTTATGAAACATTCTCTTTATCTCAATTGGTAAATGAAGTGTAATTAAAGTTTTAGATATTCTTCTTAATAAGCATGGGGTTGAAGGGAATAAGAAACATGGGTTAATCATGAATTTCCTATTGCGTGGAGATTATCGAGTGTCATTAGATACGCTCTTTGTACCCAAAGAATATGTAACAAGGACGTTGAAACAAGAGTTTGTTGCATTCTGCACTAAACCTGATGTGATTGAAATGGTAGAAAATTTATACGCTTGGTGGGACTAAGCCAAAGAAAATATGAAAGAGCAATTTTATTGAGTTGAACTGATTCTGTCATGAATAGGTGGTCTATTTGAGAAAATGAGCGAAATAATACAATCAGCAGCCAGTGCCTACTACTTAGCTTATAAATGCCTAATAGATAAACACAACGAGGTATGCGAATTTTATAACGATACTTTTTCGGTATATCTTTTTCCGGCTATTACAAATGCCGCCTTTTCCTGCGAGCTTGCCTTAAAAAGTATTTCACACTCTGAAAGTGGGAAAACACCAAAAGGTCATGACTTATATAAACTCTTTAATAAACTTTCTGAAAGAACTCGTTCGGACTTTATGGAAAGAACAATAGCAGCATATTATTTCAAGTCTGAGAAACACGGTAAACCTCATCGTCTTTCAGAAGAGGAATTTATAGAACTCCTAAAATCACATAAAGATACTTTTACAATCTGGCGTTATTTTTACGAACAACGTAATGATGCAGATTTAGACTTTATTGAAGCGTTCATGTTTTGTTTAAATCGTATAGAGGACGAATATAGTTTATATGTTTCGAACAGGTTATCTTTAAGTAACAATATTAAGGGATAAAACATGGAATTTATCTGTTTAAAAGCAAAGGAGAGTCATATTGTGTACGATGAATCTTTTATTACTGACACCGTAACACGACAACGGTTTGGAGAAATGGATTTAGTCACAAGAAGTGAAGCAGATAAACTTTATAAGAAAATTATCGGTGAAGTATATAGAAAATTAAAAAACTATGGTTTTAAGAAAAAGGGCTCTGTTAGTTTCGTAAGACTTGATAATGAAATGTTTCAAATAGGGGCTACGGTTTTGATTCACTTGAAGGGATTAAAGACATTAACTTGATTGAAATAGCTGTATCTTGGACACTTGATGATACATTTCAGAATGAAATATCAGAAATTACAATGGCAATTGCAAATTATTTTTCCTAGATAGTTGAAGATGATCGAGAGATATAAGCCAGATATTTAGACCCTTCATGATTACTGTTAGATGAAAATAAAGTGTTAGACTGGCGAGGGCAGTAAACTGAGGTACGGGCAGAGTTCAGTGGAAATTGGTTTTTAAAAAAGGTGAGGTTCATAAGAATGGATAATGAAAAGTCGCTAGAAATCCCTCGAGTGTTGTCAGAAAGAGAAATTTCTTCTCAAAGAACTGTTGCACTATCTGCTCTGACTATAACAGAAGATGAACGGAAATGGATAAGACAGGTATTAAGTGTCCAATCTGAACCAGGAATAAAGCCGTCATATTTTTATTTGAAAAAGAAAATTGCTGAACGAAATGGCTCAAAAAAAATGACAAGAAAGGATTTAGATAATAAAAGGAAAAAATCGAAAAATTTCACTCCAGAAATGTTGCTAGAATTTAGGATTAAACATGTAAGAGAGAACGAAGAGAATTTCCCTGGTATTTATATCATCTATAATTCTGTAAAAGATATGTATTACGTAGGTCAAGCGGAAAGAGTATTGGATAGAGCTTATAATCACTTTATTAAAAATGGAGGAAATCCAGAAGTATATAAGGATTATTGCTCAGGAGATCAATTTAGCATAAGTTTAATACCTCTAAAGGATACATCTTTTACAACGTTAAGCGAGTTAGAAGATAATGCAATAAGGGCATATGACTCGATAGCTCCAGATGGTTATAATATCAATCCGGGTAATGTAATCGACGGATTACCTTTTTTTAAAAGTGAAGAATATCAAGAGGTTGCGGATTTAATACTAGATAAGATAAAAGAAACCGAAATATTTTCTACCCTTTCAAATCAAAAGAAACGAATGAAATACACCCAGACTTTATTGTTAGAACTTGGAGTTCCAAGTAATGTCCATTTTTTGGTTAACTTTGTGATGATGATAACAAAACATCGAAAAGCTAAAATAAAAGGATAATAAGTTAATAATCTATTATTTTTGGATAAAGATAATTCAATGAAACAGCGACTGTCTAGGATTTTATTTTCTCGTACTAGGCTGTCGCTTTTTCAATTTCTAGGGTCAGTCTAATACTTATTTCATGGAGTATAACGGTTTGACTATTCGATATGACTCGTGGAATAAAGACATCCAGTCTAATACTTTATTTTATGCTGACAATTACGTAGAACGATAATTCAATGACAAAACATGAGAATGCTGCCGACGATCATTTTCCGGCAGCATTCTCAGCTATTTGAACGAGAAGATTAGTGCAATAAATGAATATGTTTTTGTGGTAGTATTTAACACATATCGTAAATTATTTTAATAATTTAATTATCGTGGTTTGTAATTAAGATGATTAAATAATAGCGTATTAAGCAAATTCTGCATAACAAGAAATGTTGGTGTCAGGTGACAAGAACATTGTCCCATTAATCGCCGTGTAAAATGCGGTCTTTTTATCCGTCTATTATACACATTTTCCCGTGTTACACTTATTACAGCGATTTGGAGGTGGGAACATGTACACTATGGAGAAGGTAATTTTCGGAATTACATTAAATACAAATATGTGTTCGAAAAATAGGAGAAGTGGGGGAAGAGACAAATGGAATACATAGTCGTAGACGCTGATATTTTGGAAATAGCTAGGGCTGACTAAAAACAATACAAGAGACTGGTGACAGTAAATACCGAATGCGTTACGCCATGCTAAAGAACGCTGGCACCGCCGAAGCCTTGCGCGGGTTGACAGAACTGTAAGCAGCCTAGGCTTACGCTATGCGAGAAGATCTGGGGACGTTAGATGTAGAGCCAAGGATGAAAGTTTTCAAGAGTTTCCAGGGACGGTTGGCATTATAGTAGGTGGAGGTTGGCTTTTTGAGTAGTAGAGAACCCCGTAATGATCGTGAACTGCGTGCGATACACCAGGCTCAGGAACAAGAAGTTAATGCGCCTGGTCCAGATAAGGTTGAGCTTATCCCACTGAATGATGGACGTATCATGATACCTGAATATGATGTTGATGGGAATCTAATCAATAAAACATGGGGGATGGTACCGCATCCCAATGAAAAACCTGATCCATTAGTTGATGATGTGATGACTTGGGAGGCTGAAGTAGGATTGTTTATAGCTGCCATGAAGAAGGCTGGATTAGTTCACTAATAAGAATAAGTAGACAGGTACACTCAAGGTAATTTCACAAAAAGTATTGTCAACGTAATTGGGAAATGTTATCATTGACAATGAAGTGGCGGAGCTATGTCCACACTATATAAAACGTAAAAACCCGTGCTGACGCATAGGTTTTTTTTTGTTGTGTGGCCATTATTAATAAAGGGGGGAGGGCTTCTCGTGATATTTAAATCACAGATAGTTCAGATTCTAGTTTTTCTTATCTTAGCAGCTGTATTAGTTATTGGATTAAGTTTAAAAGGTATGGAAGATTACAAAAACGCACCATATTCTCGGCACTATGACATACCGGCAAAAGAAGTCTACTACTAAGTAATAGAATTATGAACGCTCGTTAAACTTTCCAGTACTGAAGGAGAGAGTAACGGGCTTATTTATGTTTTCTATAAAAAACAAGGGGGAGTCTAATAGGATTCTTAGATCTATTCAAAAAGAATAAAAGTACAGTCAATACTTCCTATTTTAGTTTACGTCAGGTTGTTGGAAAAGATCGAAATGGAGTGGAAAAACGTATCTGAATGGCGGCTAGGTCAGCTCTTATCCGATGCGCTGAATCAAAAACGAAACGGAGCGCAGCTGGAATCTATTTCAGATGAAGAATGGATGAGTCTATTCTTCCTGATTAAATATAACAAGGAAGAATATGATTTATCTGTCTTAGAAGAAAAACATTCACCAACGCGCATTCCCATCATCATGAAAGTCATTCGGGAATATTGGAAAGCCCATCCTAACTTAACGTTCAGTCAGATCATAGCAACTACCCTAGAAAAGCAGCATCCTGGTGGAAAGTTATATGGCGCGAGAGATAGTATTTGGCAAACGCTCATTCTAACAGAAACTCCTTTGAAAGGGGTGATTAGTTGAAAATTGATGCCCTAGTCAAAATAATCGGAATCATCTTTTCTCTGATAATGGGGATAGCGGTATTTGTGGGTAAACCAACAATGTGGCCTAGTGTCCCTCTAGTCTTAGCAGTTCTGGTACTGCTCTGTGCTGCCTGGGAAAAGGTAACTATGGACAAATCTATGGATATTCTTTATCGATCAATCGGGCTTATATTCATTGTCAGTGCATTCGGGTGCAAGATCTATCAATCATGGGGACAAAATGTCCTATTCTTCAGACCTGAAACAATTATGAGAATCGGAATGATCATTTTCCTTGTAGCTGGCGGGTATTTGATATTTCTTCTAGGACATATCGGAGATCAATTCAAAAGAAAAAGGGGAAATATTGAGAAAGAAAGCATGGTTTTGATTGAAAAATCATGGGCAGAACAGTGGGAGTCCTTTAGGAGATATATATTTAAAACTCCTCCCAGCCCTAAACCTGTTGACGGTGATCTAGACGGAGTATTTTTCGAGTTAGGGGAAGTCGTCAGGGAAAATCGAGATTGAAAAAGAGAAACTGAATTGAAGGAAGAACGAAGTTTTAACTTTACTGAAGAAGTAATGAGTAGAACAAATCTGCAGGAAACCCCGTTTTTTGCAATTCTAGCTAAAAGTCTACTGGGGGTCATGGAAAAGAATATCTTACAGAAAGACAGCAGAATAAGCATAAAAGAATTAGCTATCGAAGTATATGGGCTTGTAATAAAACTCTTGGCCATTACAATTGTTGGTTTTGATCATACCAAAATGGATATCGAAACGAATATAATTTTGAAAGAAACAATGGATGAAGTCGGGCATATCCAGTATGAGCCCCTTCGATCAGCCGTACTTATTTGTGAATGTGGATTAAAGTAAGTTATTTAAGTTTGGTAACTTGATGTAGAGGTAAATCATAGGGGGAGGAATGATATGGCCTTAGCAACACAAAAGGAAAAAATCATATGGGGTGGGAAGGATAGCTTTACCCATATGCTAATCGTTGGTCCTACTCGATGTGGGAAGACTGCAACGGTTTTAAAGCCAATGATCTATCAGCTCCTTCTGGCCAAAAAGCGCGGCATGAGACTGGGGTTATCCGTGATTGAACCTAAGGGTGATGTTGCAAGAATGGTTGCTGATGTTAGCAGCGGAATGGGACTAAAATGCAATCATATCGACCCGTTAGATGAAAATACCGATCAGTTTAATGTCATGGAAGGAAATATCGAAGACGTTACAGAAGCAACGGTCGTTGTATTGAAATCACTATTCGGTAAGCAAGAAGCTTTCTTCGCTATTATCCAGGAGCTATCAACAAGAAAGGTCACAGAGTTGCTTAAGCGACTGCATGGTGACAATATTAACTTGTTTGATGTGGTACGTACTCTCCGTAATCTTGCAGAGCTCGAGAGAGCAGTTGTAGAGCTTAAAAGTCGTGAGGGAGACACGGATCTAGTCCAATTCTTCGAAAGTGAGCTTTTAGGGGCCCAACGTGAGAAATATCAGCAGTTTGTTATCGGTCTACGGGCGCAGATGGAGAATATAACATCTAGCTCACGCTTAAAACGTATTTTAGAAGGAAAAAGTAGCTTTAATTTGGACGAACATTTTGAAACTGGTGGAATACTTGCAATTAACACCGCAATGGGAAAACTCAGAAATGCTGGTGATGCTTTCGGACAATTTGCTATGATGCACTTAATGAGCGCAACATATCGGCGTGGCGGAATTGAAGATACACGGATCCCGCACTATTTGTTTGTTGATGAGGCAAGTCGATATATGAGTGCAGAAATGGAACGCTTTTTATCGATCGCAGCTGAGTATAAGACGGCTGGGATTTTTGCTATTCAATCATTAGCGCAGCTGGAGGTAGAAAGCGGTAAGATATCTGGAAAAGCGATGAAGCAGGCTTTCATGACATCATGCCGGAATAAAATAGCCTTCACAGGATTAGCTGCTTTAGATGCGAAAGAGTTTCAAGAAGAATTTGGGAAACGTCCAGTAATAGTGCGTCAATCAACCTTTTCTCCAAATTTATTTGCACCTTCCATCATGCCAAATAGTTATAGGGATACTGATAATGATGAGTACCGTTATACCTATACGCAGCTGATGGATGGGTTACCTAGATTTCATTATGTAGCTAAGTTATTACAGGATGGGCATCCTCAAAAACCACAAATAGGAAAGGGAATATTTATCCCGAAAAATTGGAAGGAAATCCTTCTTGATGAAAATTCAAGAGCAATAAAAGACATTAAACAAGATAAATTCAATCTAATTCACTGGGCATCTAAAAACTATGGGAAGCTTGTTAAACTCGATCCCACATATGATAAGCCCGAAGATGATGAAGATGAAGAAAACGATGAGTTGCCCTTTCAAAATAAAGTGCGGTTTATTGCTCCAGCTGTTGAACAGAAAGAGTTAGATATGAGCCGAAATTCAAAAGTACCAGATGAGAACGCTCCAGAAACAGAGATCGCTACAACCAGTTTTGAAAAAGAGCACACCGAAGAAGAAACAAACACGCGTTTGAAGACTGAGATCGAAGCAGCATTAAATAATGGCAGAAGTATACGTGAAAGAAGCGATAAATCAAAAAATGATGATTTCTTTAAGGATCTCATTTAGATAGTCTGAATTGTAGCGTGGAGAGGATACAATCCTATTCATGTCTTTTTGCCGTTTTTTTATTTAATCATTTAATCAATTAGTGACTTCATAACCAAAAAATAATGAACCCGCACAAGGGAAGGGAGAAATTAATCATGACAGAATTACTAAACACCTTAGTAGAAGGATTTGATCCAACGAAAGTTCAGCAACCTCAAATTAATGAAGATTGGCAGAAAATTTATGCAGCTGTTCAAAACAGTATGATTTTACAGGCTGAATTATCAGGAATTGATCTGTATTCGGTAGGCAAAGGAAAACAAGAGTTGTGTGGCCATATTCAACTGGGTGAAGTGAGAGGGCTATTACCTCTATCCATGTCTGGTGCAAAGAGCGAACAAGAATTCCGGAAATTAAACGGCCATGTAATTGCTTTTAAAGTCGAAAACTATGATCGCAACAATAATCTATTTACTGCTAACCGAACTGCAGCATTAGAACACATGTCTGGACTTTTATGGAGCCGGGCAGAGCAGGGGGCGAGGCTTACAGCAGTCATCCGAGAAGTGAAACCAATGAGTATTACAGTCGATATCGGTGGACAAACAACGCGCATTGAGCGTCAAGAAATATCCTATGCATGGATAGATAATTTAACTGAGAAATACAATGTCGGTGATCATATTCAAGTTGAAATTATACGACTCGATAAAGAAAAGAGACTTATTCAAGTATCCCATAAGGCAACATTGAAAAATCCTTACCCAGACTGCTTACTTCGATTCAAACAAGCAGGAGAGTACCCAGGGAAGGTAACGGGCGTTGTAGAATATGGTTTCTTCGTTAACGTGGCTCCAGGCGTTGATGTTCTTTGTAAAAATATTCGATCAATTGGTACTTATCAGAAAGGTGACAAAATCATCGTTAAAATCAAGAAAATTGATATGACCAAGAAAGAAATGTTTGGTGAAATTAAACGTCGAGTTTGAAAACTCACACGAATGAATTCGCATGATTCTTGGGTTATCTCTACTACTGTAGGGAAGTTAGCCAAGCGTAATCCGCATTTCCTGCGGGTTAGCGACGATTAACCTGCCGCTAAAATGTTCAATCCTTCATGCTTGATGTGATGTTTTGGCTGGCATTTTCGTCGCGGTCATGAACGGTACAACAATTTGAACACGTCCATTGTCGCAAGCCGAGTTTTTTAACTTCTGGATTATGGGTTCCGCACACATGACAAAGCTGGCTCGATGGATAGTTTTTTGCAACTACCGAGATCGTGCGACCATACCAGTTCGCTATGTAGGTCAGGAACGAGCGAAACATTACCCAAGACACTTCGGCAATCGATTTCGCCAGTTTGTGATTCTTAATCATGTGGCTTACTTAAAGAACGATCAAAGCTATCCGCCACATTGCGAACGGCTGACTGTAAAGCAATACTATCTACTGCTTCAAGCCATGAAAAGTCAGCTTTTAAAAGTAATTGGGTTGCACAGGCATAATAAGATAAGCCTTTTCCCGTTTGGTAGTAGGCATCCTTCCATTTAGAAAGAAAATGGTTAAAGACGAAGCGGCAGCGAAGGACGTTCTCTTGCTCCTTGGTTGGGTAAATACGAAACCGATACGCTTTATGTTGTAGCAAAGTTCAAACCTCCTTTCTTAGATCTTATACGATTATTTTAGCACATATGTTCGTTATTAAAAGAAAAACAGTCGAGAACACTCATCAGTAAAGTAACCAGTATTCTCGGATGTTAATAAAGGCAGGTGTAGTAAAAATGTACGACTTCAGTCCGCTATCTGTGACATATGAGTGGAGGTACGATCCATGCATACTTCGTACCACTGATGAAAGCTCGTTTAAATTTGCTAAAGAGTCCGTATCCCTTCAGCCCTATGATAAGATGGCACTGACAACACTGCGAAATATCGGGATTATGGGAACAACACAATTCGTAAATCTGTTTTATCCTGGCAGGATAGCAAAGGTTAAGAAGCTCGAGAAAAAGGGATTTCTTCAAAAACATAGATTACTTAGAGATGGAGCTGAGATGCACGTTTATACGCTGGGGATCAGCTCCTTTCACTTGTTTGATTTATGGGGAATGTTAAATTATTGGGTAGCTTACCGTACAATAGACGTTCTACGTAAGATGATATTTTTTAAGGTGTGTGAGAAATTCATCGCGGAAGGTAACAAGCCGAATGTCTATACCGGCAAATTACCTTGTACTGGAACCATAGAGATGAAATCACCATTGGATGTACTGATAGTAAAAGAGAATACCGCGGATATTCAAAGTGAATGGCGGTACAGCCCTCCTGATCCTAATAGGCATTTGGTTGTTGTTACAGAGAATTTGAACTTCCTAAAACCCTTACAAGACATTTTAATAAAATGCATAGTAGTCAGGGTAATTTTAGAACAGGAACTATATGATCGTAACTTAACTCTTGCTTCTTTGTTTTATAGATGGACAGGTGAAGGTTGGTCAAAATGAGGAGCGCTGATATTGCAGCGCCATAAAATACTATCAAACTCCATAAGGAGGGGAGATAGAAACACTAATCCCTTGGAGAAATCTTAGAGCTTAATATGAGTAGCGCCTGTTTAAGATATTATTTCAAAGTCCTAGTCCGGCGCTGTTTCCATTTCAATAAGTTTTTTTGTCATTACGCTGCAGCGGCTATCAGGTTACTTTTGATAATACCGCATTCACGCTACGTAGTAATTGTCCAGATGGATCAAGATGTAGTTCACGATGTAAAGTTTTTTATTGGTGATAGTAAATGAAATAGTCGAGGTACCAGATATAACAATCTTGTTTCGTACAGCCAAGAGTGCTGTTCCTCATCGAATATCAAGGTTTAAAATTAGACAAGCAATTAAGCATGTGTTATTTCGTCGAACCGCTGTACGAATCGATCTAGAAAGATATTCGAGCTTCAGCAGCGCTATATTAGGCCTACTGGTGATAATTTTTAAGTATATTACTCGTTTAAATAAAACGGTTGGAGGCTCTCAGAATTAGTCTCAAATCAGTAAGATTTTTTTGTGCTGGTGCGGACAAGGCAGTAAGGGATGTACGCTTGGCTGCAAGCAATGGGCAACGATTCAAAAAAGTACTTCATATATCTATATGTGGTCAGAACATGTATAATAAACTCTATTGCTGTCATTTTATGATAGATTGACAAGGAGAGGAAGACGTGGATCTAATCACTATGCTTGGAACGATTACAAATCTTCATGCCGTAGATCCGGCTGTAATCGCTCAGCTTCAACAGGTATATCGGGACTTAACTAGTGCCAACAGCCAAAACGTTGCGGGTATCCTTCGAGATATGGATGGGTTATTCAAAAAAATTTCAGGGATGTCGGCTGGCGACCGGCAAGAGCTTCTTCGGCGCTTAGAAATTATGGCAGTGGCCCAAAATAATACATTTACGAATGGGAACCGCTTCATGAATTTCGGAACCCCACCACCTGTTGCGGCTCGTGCAGGGAGCATCACCACAACTTGGACTCCTCCACCGCAATTTCTTACTGAAGTGAAACCCTTTGATGTGATTCATTGTCATTTAGCCGGGGTCGGTTTCGAGTATACAGGTGACCATTACGCCGTAGTTTTGAATGCTAATCCTATGTTCGAAGTCATAACCATTATTCCAACCACAAGCAAGACGAAGTACGAGTACCCCAGCGTATTCAATATTGGCTCTATATCAGGACTTCCTCTAAATTTAACTACCCTAAACATAGACAAGTTGCTGCAAATTTCTCGGCTGCGGATTACAAATAAGTACGGCAACTTAAAAGGTGCCACGGATCCGTTAGGCCGAGACGTAGAAGAACGGATTAAACATGGCATCGCGGTATATTACGGTGGGGAGGAATCTCTTGAAAATATTGTGCGGACTCAATGTAGCGTGGCTATGCCTAAGGATCTGGCTGCATTTAATGTCATTCGGCACGTCCCTGCAAAATGGGTTGATTACCGGTATGTGGGACGTGATGCTGTCCTGGACTATCGGTTATGGAACGAGACCGATGTCCGGCAACTAGAGATGATATTACCTAATACCCGCTATCAACTTGCTAAAAAGCGGGACTTAATGAAGAACTTATTCTATAAATCCGGATTTGATCAATCCAATGCCGTAGCGGAGTATACCAGTATTTTTACATAAAGACTACGAAAGCCGCAGACGCCGCTTGCCATTAGACATGCTACATGCTATAATGACCTCATGAAACCCAATGGGACGCTTTACCATCTTTTATGAAAACTAGCGGAAAAGCAATCGGATAAACCCGGTTGCTTTTTTTGCGTCTCGGCTACATTTTAGTTTGGATCTGATTGCAATAAGCGGCTTTACCATTAAAACGAAATGAGAAGGGATGATGAAAATATGCTACTAAAAAAATGTCAAGGTAAGGTATCACAAAGAGGAGTCTATATTCAAGATAGAATTTTCTAATCCAACCAGGCTCTCATATTAATTACGTTATTGATCATCATCGAACAGTTGAGGGTAGCGAATATGCTCAAAAATCATAAGTTGGCTGGACGTACCTTGAAACACGTTGATACGTTCGCTCCAACGAGCCAAACGTGTCATGTCTGCGGTTTCGTCCATAAAGAAGTAAAAACCTATTTGGTGCGGCAGTGATTATGGCCATCCTGCAAAACAATGCATGAACGTGACGAAAATGCAGCACAGAATATAAAACAAATGGCTTTGTAATCATTTGTAGAACTGCGGGAACCGCAGGGATCTCTTGCTAAGAAAGAGACGATTACTTCTCTGTTCGCAAGAATTCCCCACTTCAAGCTGTGCTAAGTGTGGGAATGTTCAATTACGGCTTGTCAACAATCAAATTATTGATTAAAATAAGGTTGTATTATTTGTGTAGGCTGTTTTGCTAATTTGATTTTAAAATCATAGCACAACAGACTGAATCCCACGCAAAGATTTCCCCGTGAAAACGAGCAGGAAAATGGATTGCGTATAAACAGAAACAACACGTTTCTGAATCCTAGTAACCCTCTATGTGAATATGAAGTATATAGATGTAGGGAACGGATTACGAGTTATCTCGTCAAGGTAAGACCAACTTTGGTTCAGCCATTACACTTCGTTTAAGATAAAGCCGTTTTGATATTACCTTCTTTAGGTATATCAAAAACGGCTTTTTTTATTTCCTGGACTTAGTCTAGGATACATTCAAGTTAACCGAACGCGCGTTATACCGTAACCATCCGGGAAACGTGCGTTTTGTTATATAAAAACACACTTGTAAGTCGTGATCCGTGCAGAAATGAGCGGCATGCTTAGTAAGGGAGGATAACAATATGGAGAAATTACTTAAATTCAACCAGGAACAACTGAATATGATTAAACACATCGTAGCGCTAGAAAAAGGGACAGAGATGGAACTCAAGCTGTTTGTTGAATATTGCGAAAACGTTGGATTAAACCCCATAATGAGACAAATTATGTTTCAAAAAAGGGAAGCAAAACTTGGACCTAGATGGACACCTCTTACTACAAGAGATGGTTACCTATGGAAGTCCCGTACTTCACCAGATTATGTTGGTGCTCCTCTTGCAGGCGTTGTCCGTGAAGGAGATGAATTCGCGTTTGATAATGTCACTGGATTAGTAACACATAAATTCGGTGCCAAGCGAGGAAATCTTCTGGGTGCGTGGGCAGTAATGAGGCATAAAAGATACGATACCATCAGTACTTTCGTTGAGTTCAAAGAATACTCTGAAGCTTGTATCAATAATCCAGTATGGCGCTCCAATCCAACTGCAATGATCCAGAAAATTGCGGAAGTCTTTGTAATGAGAAGACAATTCCCTGTTGATGGATTGTATACGATTGAGGAATTTGGAGTGAATGCAGATCTTGATGGATTCGGGGAAGATGCAGATATTACTACAATGCTGAAACCACCAGTTACAGCTGAATCTGTTGAACCTACCGTTCAGCCCATTAAGGAAATAATTGAGGTTAGTACTACTACTTCAGAAAATGAAAATCAAAATCTCACTATGCAAACTGAAGAGAAATCTGAAGAATCAGCAACTACATCCTCCACTGTTCAGAAACCGGAAAATCCAGTCCAAGAGCAGAAAGAGGAGGAAAAGGTCGTGTCAGAACAACCTATTGAATCCTCAGCCATACAAGTGGAACCAGAAGCGCCGGTCGCGTCCCAAAGTGAAGCTGCTGAACATAGTGCAGTAGTTGTTCCTCCAAATGCAGAATTATATACAATCAAATCTCGCAGAGAAGGTAGGACGACAAGTAAAGCAAAATTTTTATATTTTAGTCTTGTACGATCTGATGGTACAAATTACACAGCTCTTGCAAGAGACGAACATGTACTGAATGCCCTGGAATTAATTCCAGATAACTCCTCAGTTATGATCGCAACTAAAAGTGAAAATGGATTTAATTTTATTGAATTTGCATTTAAAGTAACACAAGCTGCATAAAGCACTTGATGTTCGAAAAATGGGAATGGCCAAATATGGCTGCTCCCTTTTTGCGTTTAAAAATAAACTCCTGTGAGGGTATCGTAAAGCCAAGAATGATCAATAACGATAGCTCACGGAGAGGAGGATGAGGGCATGGCACAAAAGGGTACAAGATTTCCGGATATCGTCAGTTACGCAAATGAACGTGGGATTCAATTTAAACCACGTCAGAATGACGGTAAAGACGAGGTTTATGCAATTTGTCCATTTTGTCATCACCATAACTTTAAGCTTTCCCTCAACCCCGTAAAAAACTGTTATCGTTGCTGGCATTGTAGTGAGGTGGGTGGAATAGCAAGTTTCATTTCGAAAATTGAAGGCGTTAGTGAGGTAGAGGTAATTGACCGCTATCGGTCCCAAAAAACTCGGAATGTACATCCTGCACTGAAACTAACTCATGAGCAGCGTCGGCTAATTGGTTGTGCAAAGTTACCCGATTGGGAATTGATGAGGAAGCGAGATCCTAAGTATTTCAAACTTACGTTAGATATGCTCTGGGAAACATGGAAAGCCAAAGAACAGGAATTGCGTGAAGATGCCTACACTCATTTGTATATCAGTATTATTACTGGTGAAATCAAGGATTCTGAAAAAAAGGAACGGATAGTGACCTCGATCACAGAGATTGGTCGCAGAATCAACGTTCCAATTCTAGAAGAGTTAAGAGTAGCCTATCGAGCAAAGCCTGACTGGGTTAAAACCATAGAACGCAACACGGATTCACTTTTCCAATCAATAAAAACAAAAAATACAACGACTGTTGAGAACCAGCATGCTGGATAAAAAGGAGAATACAAAATATGAGTAACCAGAAAAAGAGATATCGGAGTGATAGATGCTTTTTTATCCTTAAATGGTTTTTATTGATCTAACGGAAGACCAGTATGCCGTCGCAAGATCAGATAAATGAAGCAATTTTTGTAAAATATTATATTTTTTCAACCCAGAGTGGGGACAATTGCAATTAAACGACAACCCCCACTCGAAAGGACGATATGTAGATTAAAAGTAATATGGTTGTTTCAATTTGGGCTAGAGTCGGTTGTTCTATTAATTTGAATAGAAAGATCTTAGAAAATAAAAGTCTCGAAGCTGCACTTAATGATGCTTTTGAGAATGGACAAGTCATCATTAGCGGTGAAACGATTCTCCGGAGTGAGACGATAATGAAGAATACCAAGACGACAATAAGGATTTAGGCGACGTAGCCGAACTAGGTAACTTTAAAGTAATTAAAATGAAACCAGTTAAATAATACACCCTTGCTAAAATAATCAAATTCCCCATATACCATAAGGAAAGATAAAAGGTGGTTAAAGGTATGAATTATGGCATCAAGCGACTTCAAACATCAAAATGGTTAATCCAACGTAGTGAGTCACACATGCAGTTTGTTGAGATCGTTTCGATGCCAACTGAAGTGCATACTTTAATTGAAGAATACCAAATAAAGATTACCGAAATGGAATTTGGACCTGAATCATCGGAAATCCTCGAAGAGGTCAAGGCTCTCATTACTGAGGCTTATGCTGCCAGTGAATGGACAGGTTACTTTGAGTCCGCTATGGACAATGACACTCTTGCTTCTTTACTTTGCAAATATGGCATTGCTTATAAGCAAACGAAGTTTGATTTCTCATGATCTTTTCATTCTCTCGCCTGGTTCTATTTGAGTGCTGTATGTATCGGGGTTATAACAAATACATCTTAGGTAAAGAAGAACAGATGACAACTCCTCTTGCTATCGGCAAGGCTGTACATACAGGAGTTGAAGCGAAACTAAATGGTAAGGTAGAAACAAATGAAGAAGCTGCATATTTTGGCGCTGTAGAAGTCGATTTTTTTGATGGAGTAACTTTCGAAGAAATTGTCAAATTAATTAGTAGAGTTCCATCATACTATTTGCAGTTATCAGCACAACGAACGGAAGTTCATTTCCAACTTCCTTTATCCCAAGAAAATAACTCACCCATTGTACAAGGCTACATCGATGTACTACAACCAGGATTAGGTTGTAATGAATTGCAACCAGGGGGGAGTGCGGAAATCGTTGACTGGAAAACAAATTGGAAGATGGATCCCAATCGTCATATGAAGCAGCTTGCGTTATACGCTTGGGCAACTGAGAAGATTACAGGAGTCGAATCTGTGCTAGCTACTGTGTACTACCTTCGATTTAAAAAGCCGATAAGTATTAACATTCCGGCAGAAAAAAGATATGAAGCAGCTCAATGGGCATTAAAACTCGCCGAAGAAATTTTAACACGGGTTGAAATGATTAAGTTGCAACCCGAGAACGTGAAGGCAATATTTCCTGCTAAACCTTCTAAGGATTGCCGTCATTGTCCGTTAGCTGCAGAGTGTGTGGTTAAGTTTGCACTTCACGCTAAGTGATGGACTGGATTATATATAACAAGGAGGATGAGATATGACAAATTCCTTTACATTAGATCCAGCTAGAAAAGAATTAGAGAGAGCGCTAGCAGCTGGAAGGGCCGCGGCGTTAACTAAAGAAATAGAACGATTAAAAACGGCTCTTAAGTTATCTCAAGATGAGCTTAAGAAAATCGTGGAGGAACAGTTCGAAGGTTCCTTAAGACTCGGGGATGAAATCTGGGGTAAATTCCCTAGCGTTTCTTGGAAAGGGTCATCAGAGGTAGTAAGGATGCTTTGTGCAGCCCTAGCTATTGATAACGTAGATCCCTATGAGTACATTTCAATTACTGAGGCGAATCTAAAAAAAATCAGGAAAGAAAAAGGCTTAGATATTAACGAGGAATTTATGGAGAATATTGGCTTTAAAAAGTCAATTATTATGCGCTTTGATAATAAGAAGGCTGATTCTGAAGAATAAAATCGAATAAAAAAGGAGGGAGCCCTCTGTATGATTGTATACAGAGGGGTATCTCCTCCTGTGTATACATAGGGCGAATAATGTGAAATTGCAAATGGAAAATATAGATATCGTAAAAATTAAAATGGTAAAAGAATCTAGCTTTTTGTACAGTCACCCTTCATTATCTAATACGATCAATGCTCCGAAGGCTATCGTTGATATTGTCGAGGATATCTTAGAGATCTCAAGTGAAGCAGTTGAGATCTGTGGAATGCTGCTTTTAGACACGAAAAACAAAATTAATGGGTTACACATAATATCAAGAGGAACTCTTAACTATGGAATTGTTAATCCCAGAGATGTTTTTAAAGCAGCATTATTAGCAAATGCAGCAAGTATTGTGCTATTTCATAATCACCCATCGGGCGATCCAACTCCTTCACCAGAAGATATATCATTAACCAATCGTCTTTGTGAAGTCGGCGAATTATTGAGTATCAATGTATTGGATCATATTATTATAGGTGATAATAAAAAGTTTAGAAGTTTAAGAGAGCAGGGATATATCTAAAACAAAGGAAGTAGCCCTCAGGCGCATTTTAAGGTAGGAGGGCTACCTACAGTCACTCAAGTATAAAAATTAAAATAAAACTCGAATCACTCTAGGCGCATAGTACGGGTGGCACGAATGCAAATAGTGCCATCAGGTACTTTGAGTTCGTGTGGGGAGGAAAATATGGAAAACACAAAGCAAGAAGATGATGAGTGTAGGGATGAAATTAAGATCTACTCTAATAGGCTGAATTATTAGTAATCCCTTCTGTCGAAATGGAGATTCAAATGTTTTGTAGTATTACTAGCTATTCTCAAGTAATAAAAAATGAAGTTCCTGAAACCGCATCTGACTGCACTTGGGAAGGCATGAAGAAGATTAGTTATGAAGAAGCTATGAGGCGATTTAATAAGGGTAGAGAAGTCTACCTTCTTTACCCTTATAACACAGAGGCCCTTGCACACGAGTTGGAAGAGATTATTTTTCCACAACTTGGATGATAATGGCGAATACGGTCACGAATGAGAATATATTCTTCTTATAAAGTTTAACCGATAGTTTCAAAAATTGCCCTTCACTCCGGGAGCAAAAACGAGTGGCACGAACGCAACAATCGTGCCACTCGGCACATTGCGTTTGTGGTGGAGAGGATAAAAATGATAAATCCAATAAATAGTGCTATTGAATCGTACTTAAATGCACATCCAATATTCCGTATAGTCGCAGTTATCATTTGCTTCATTGGGATGCTGGCGACAATTGTATATCAAAAAAAAACCAGTAAACCTACGCATATTAAGAATGCATTGATACGGATAAAACAGGAACGTAAAGCAGTTGGCAAAACTGCTCACTTGGAAGGGGTGTTTATCTATGGCAGCGAGTCATACCATAATCGCTGATGTGGACCATACACCACTTGTCGAATCTCTTGCAGTTAAGTCTGTATGCGACATCATGACCTCCCATTACACTGCCGATGAAACGATCGCAGTAGAGCCAGGAACCACAATTGAACTGCATGGTACACAATGTATCGTTAAAGACTGGACACATCCGAAGCGTTTCCTTGTAGAAAACTGGATGGGATCACAAATCGAAATTAGTAAATCTCTACTGAAGCCAGATGGCAAAGGAATTATTGTCTTCTTATATAACGGAGGACCAGATAGCTTAAGTATGACGGTTCAATGGAATGGTATCTCAGGTGAAGAACTCCTTCTTGAAGAAGAAACAGATCCTATGTTTTATCATGAAAGCACTCTTCCGGATGAATTAGGCTATGAAGATGGGCTGCTGTTTCGAATCCAAGAACTGAGCAAATTTGATAGCGGCAACTATATAAGCAAGGATTATAGGTTCTCTAAAGAAGAGGCCATTGATGCAGCTGAAGTGTTGTTGCAACAAAAATACAGATCACAATAAAAACAAACAAAGAGCAAAATAGCATGTGTTTGTAAAAAAAACGAAAGTGGTGTATACAATGGATAAAAAAGAACCTTCATACCAAAAAACTGCTGTCTCTATAGATGGTGGATATCTAGATAATGTCATGGAACAATCTGGGAATCTACTTGTCGACAAAGGGTTTGATTAGTCACGCAGTAATAGTAACAGGTGACTCTGATTTTTATCCAGTTATCAATGCTGCTATGAATGAGGGTGTTCATATGACCATCGTTCATGAAGCATTTGCTCACGATAAGTTACTAGATGTGGCTGATGTAGGGGTAGTGCTTCCTAGTTATTTTCGTAATTGGACTGAAGAAATGTCGAGTGACAAGAATTTGTTCCGATTGCCAATAGAGGCAAAGAATTTATACTGAATCCCGTGGCGTAATAAGAACCATTTTAATGCCAATAAGGGATACGATTTAAGTGAGATCATAATAATTTAAGAAAGCCATCTTCATGTGGGAGGTTTGTTGGCGTATAATGTGTTTTCTAATAACACGGGGTTCAGTATGTCGATTAATAATTTTAGTGAATTCATAGAATATTATGTCATATATACATACTCCGCCGTTTCCCGCTGGGTTATAAAGTACAAATTATCATGCGATAGTACGTTCTTATATTTTACTCGAGGTTTTGCAAATTTCGGACTCAAACTTCAAGAATGCCAAGGAAAAGTATATAGAAGCTGTTGTCACTTTGAAGTAAATCACTGACATTGTGTCTTGAATTTGATACAATATAAAGGAAGAAGTTTTATAAATGAGGTGGCCTTATTGGAAGTTTTTCTTCCTGATACCGTATACCATGGTACATTGCTTACTTTATTAGACTCGTTTAAAGCTAAACCATTAAATAAAGAAAATTGGGTTGTCAGAGATGCGGTTGATCCCAACATTATTTATCGACGTGATTTCGGTTTTGGATTATATACAACACCTGATTTTGATCGAGCGTCGAAATTTAGTAGAAATAAAATTCAACGTGATTTTGAACTTAAGGGTGAAGTTCCATGTGTGCTCGAATTCGAAGTATTAAAGCATCAACCTTTGTCAATATTAGTTAATCATAGTGATACCTTCCTCTCAATTTGTCATGAATGGTCGAAACGTATTTATCGTGAACGGATAGAAAATAACGGCGATACGAACTTTACAGGAGACCCCATATTAATTTCAGGCCCAATCGCAGATAATTCTTATTCTAATTTGTTGCAAGGACTTCAAAGGTTCCACGATTCGAAAAGAGCCCAAGGCTTATCCGAGGAACAAGTAAAGAATGATTCTATTCAATGGTTTCAAGATCAAATAATTCGTAGCAGCACCGGTCATAAAATAAGCTACAAAGATCTAAACTTTCAAATCGTTTTCCGTTCTGATGAATATCAAATTTTAAGATTAAGAAAATACCACACTTTTTCAAAGGAGAAAGGATGGTCTGAGCATAATGAATACTAAAATTACTTATCACGAACTCAGCGATTTCAACAAAAACATCGTTGATGAGATTGAAAAGATCAAGGGATCTAAGGAAGACGCTATGGATACGTTTAATAAATACTATGAAGTAATTCAGGCTATAGGGGAAGATGACGCGGAAGTTCCAAGATTCTACGCACAAAAATTCTGTAAAGCAGAATCGGAGGGATTCACCGCCAGTGATTGGCTAGATCATATTAAACAATATGATTATGTACCTGACGAAGAAGACGAAACCGTTTCCCTTCATGAATTGTCTAGTCCACTCGTTACATCACCAAAATATTCAATCCCTGGTTTAAAACCTCGTGTATTAACAGGGAAGATAAAAAACCTTCAAAAATACGGAATTTTTGTGCTAGTCGACCCTGAAAAGGGAATTGAAAAGACTAAATCTAAATCTACAATTTTGAGTGGTGAGATTCTTGCTGAATAACTCATTTTAGTTTGAAAAATCATTTAAAAAAGTGTGTTATACCTGCGTTTAACATATTATCCTGTTGCCTTAAAACCTAGTTCGCAAATCGAGACGGGGATAATCCCGTCTTTTTTATTTCCATACATATATTATATAATATAATTTAATTGACCAAAATTATATTAAAATATACACTGAACACTAGGGGTGTAGATCATATTTGGTTATAGAATATGCCAAACTGCAAGGCTTTCCCGATTGGTTCGAGATTACTGTGGGTATTGTTTTAAGCGTTGACTTTGATGGAGAAGATGGTTGTTAAAACGTAACAAGCAATTGTTGGGCACTTTAACGGCCTTAGGTCGTGAGAACTGGATCCCAAAGGTTGCAGCAAGATTATTCCATGGTAAAGAGCGTACTGCAATTTTTATACCAAACGAATGAAATTAAAAAATCTGAAGGCATACAAGCATTTGAAAAGCAATTTAGTGAATTTCTTGGTGAATTCTAATCCATTTTATAAACAAGGAGAGATATCGTGAAGAAATACATTAATAACAAAGAAATTGACCTTCTACTTAAAATCTCTGGTAAAACGGAAGAAAGGAATACCCATATGAAAGATAAAGAAGAGCACAAAAATTCAAATGCGCAAGACGATTTTCGTCATAAGTATGATATTCTGAAATATATTATGGGAACCCATGAGGCAGCTGCAGAGTGGGATTTAACTTACACTCGAGTTGGTGTCCTATGTAACGAAGGAGAAATCAACGCTAAACTATTTGGGAAAGCTTGGATCATTCCTAAATTGCAACCGAAACGTCGCGGCTTTAAAAAAAATGATGAAAATGTAATTAAAGACGTTGAGGACCTTATTGAATTCATGGAGATCATGCAGAAATATCCTAAAGTATCAGGCATGTTTAATCATATACTACAGGATTATAAAGACATAAATGAAGAGAACGCACGTTTAAAATCATTAATCGAAATGAAAGAAGGGCATGTATTTAATGAGACTGTAAGATAGATGTGTACAAGGAAATATCCATGCAAAAGTTGCTTACATCTAGCTTCTCCGGTAATTAAAATTAACCCCAATTTAAGTCAATCGCTTATCGATACTTTTATATGTCATTTGAGGACCTTCCGTTAGAAGATCTTTTTTTATTTAAAGAAGAAGCTTTTTATATTATTTTAGAGGATTTGAACTTATCTAAAAGAATCTATAACGCCTTAGCACGTCTCTGTTGTTCGAAAAATAAGGAAGCTCCAAGATTTATGGATATCGTGGAGCGTAGTTATAATGAGTTGTGTTTAATAAGAAATTTCGGACTGGGTTCTCAAATAGAATTATGGAATAAACTTCTGGAATACATGGTGGAGAGAAATTGGAACTAAACGTGCATAGGTATGAATTAGCAATTGACTGCCTTAAAAAGACCGACCTGCTTGCAGGATTAGCATAGAAATGGAGGGGAAATACGTGCATATAACTGTCGCTGAGCTTATAGAGAGATTAAAAAAATTTAGCCCGGATCAAGAAGTAGTTGTATCTAATACGAAAACTGAATTTGGATTTAAAACAATGAAAATTGAAGATGTGAGTGAAGGTGTGAAAGGTGGTATGTTTGTTTTTATAAATGCTTCACGCGAAGATGAGGACGAGTAAACAAGATTGATATTCAAAAAGACAGAAATCGCTTGCATATCGGGACGGTGCGAAGCACCATTGACTATCAAATATCTTCATGATTAATTAAATATTAGTTGTTGTTCCTGGGCATATGGGGTAAAATAGAACTTGTATTTTACTGTGTAGGCTCTTTTGTTTTTCAACAAAGAAGACCGAAACCAGTGTGAGGACTTCCCCGTATTTTTACGAGCTGGAAGATGGGTCACACATAAACGGGTTTAGCCGCGACTACCCGACTCTAGAAATCTCGTACAACGTTAAATTTCGCGTAGTTGTACTGCTGGATATCTAGAACGCTTTCTTTAGCGTCAAGAGATGATACTTTTTTTAAGTGCATCCAAACATATATTTGTTTAAATTAGCCGTTTATGAATTATTCGTGTATGCGAATGTTCATTGACGGCTTTTTTTATATCAATTTTAAAATACAAACGCGCGTTAATTAATTTAAGATGATAGGTTTATACTATCATTAACTTTAATTAAACGCGCGTTCGTTTTTTATATATACAAAAACCCGATAAGGGCGAGGAGGATAACAAGATGAGTACAATCACTTTGAGTACAATGGCAGCAGTAAACGGTACTGAGAATTCTATGTTGGGATATCTAACGTGGAACAGTGTAGGTGAGCAATTAGTGTCCCATGATAAACTCGTGGATTTATTCACGCAGTATGGACTGGATATCGGAATGCTTCCATCCGGAGTAAGACCTCAAGATGCGTTTCGTAGAGCAACAAGCAAGAAGCGCAGTATTACAACTCAAGAAGGGATACGGATCAACTATTTCGCCAAAGAAGTCATAGCGGATAAAGAAAAGGTGATTCGTCATATTGTGGCCGAAACTGTTGATTCCAAAGGCGTTAAGTTGGAATACGAACCGCAAGCTGCAATTCTCTCCTTCAACAAAGAAACTCATACAATCAATTCATTTTCCTTTGATAAAGTAGCAGAGGAAATGACAGCTGATATGCAAAGAGACTACGAGAAGTTTCGGACACATTACGAAGGAAATGTTCTTAGATCCATCGTACGCAGGGTGTTATATTCATGCAGCCCTACGCCTGTTCGTCCGAGCGGTGGAGTTTATTTCGTTCCAGCATTGCATGAGAACAAGCTGAAAGCACTTAATAAGGTTGTAGGTGAGTTAGAGAATGGTGAGGGCTTTGCTGTCCCCATGATCAATACCAACGAAAACCAAGATATGGTCAGAAGTAAACTATTGGAGAACCTGACAAAAGTTCTAATTGATACTCGTGAAGCTGCTGAGATAGCCGCAACGGGAGCAAAGAAAAAAGGGGAGCTTACGGTATCCCTTGAACAAGCAAAGGATGTCATCAATGCATATCAAGACTATGCGGGCATCCTAAGTGGTGATCTGAACAAAATGGAGGATACGGTAAAAGGCATTAATACTGCTGTATCGGACTTATTTCAGGCTATTGCTGCTATGAGCAAAAAAAATTAAACGTCCAATAGAGGCCAAATAAAGGAGGACATTAACCATGTCTATGTTAAAACTTGCAGAAATCCGTACTTATTTGAACAATAAATATTTTGAGCGTTCCCAGGTAATTGAAGCGCTACTTTGCGCTTTAGTAGCACGACAACATCTTTTGCTGATCTCGCCTCCAGGTGCAGCTAAATCTGCACTTTCAGAGGAAATGGCCTATATCATTCAAGGTGCCAATTACTATGAGCATTTAATGACTAAGTTTTCGACACCTGAAGAAGTGTTTGGACCACTTTCATTAAGCGAATTAGCACAGGATGTCTACAAGCGAAATATTACTGGATCCTTGCCGGAGGCACATATTGCTTTTGAAGATGAAATCTTCAAGGCAAATAGTGCAGTGTTAAACACACTCTTAAAGATCATCAATGAACGCCAGTTTAAAAATGGTACAGAAAAAATAAATTGCCCATTGATGACAATGGTCGCTGCGTCCAATGAATATCCAGGAGATGCGGAAGGGTTGGAAGCGTTATTTGACCGTTTTCTTATCCGCTTTGAAGTCCCGTATCTACAGGACGATATGAACTTTTTGTCCATGCTTCGAGGAGATGGCTTTTATAATCAAACGCCTTCAATGACGCTTGATGAATTAAAGCAACTTCAGGAGATGTCAGATATGGTTCTTATCCCTGATACTGTACTTTATGCATTAGCAGCAATTCGCCGTAAACTACGGGATGAGGGCATTCAACCTTCAGACCGTAGATATAAGCAAGCTTTAACGTTATTACGCGCGAAAGCAATGCTTGAACAACGGATGGAAGTCGTTCTTAGTGATATAATGCTATTGCAAAGTGCTCTCTGGGTTACTCCAGATCAACGGCCAAAGGTTGAATCCATCGTTGAGGAACATGCACTAGACCGCATCGATAAGCTCCTTCGTGAATATGAGGCAGAGCTTGACGAGTTGGTAGGACATTTCACTGTTCAAACATCATCTAACGATGCAATGGAAATTAACGTTAAAATCGCTGATATCGGAAGACGTATTGGTGATTTAACACAAGACCAATCCGCCTCTCAAGATCAAAAGGTAAAAATTAATGAAGTTGCAGATAAAGTGACAGCTGCTGTTGCTAGAATGGGTACTCATTTTCTAGGTTTAGGGGGTAGAGTTTAATGCTACCTGCCTCCCAGGAAGTAAGAACTGTACTTAATACCGATAGATTTGATCGCAGAAGATACGAAGAAATCTTGAACCAATCGCAGCGATTGCAGGAAATATCGGAGCAGGGTGATACTCTTTTGCCAAACTTCACTCCTTTAATGGGAGACTTATGGGCTGGTCTTTTTAAGACTAGCCCTCGTCTTTTAGAAGAGGTAGCACTGGACCTACTTCCTAACCACGCACTCTTGGAGCGTATTATGGCTGAAGAAAACTATCAGAAATTCCGTCAACAAACGGTTTTGAATGATTTTGCTTCAGCACTTGGCACTATAAACTTATCAGAACAGGTTTATAACTGGGTTGAGGAAAAGGCAAACCAAGATGAGGTAATGAAGCAGGCTTTGGAGCAAATGAAGCAAGCGCAGCAAGAGGCCAGTGAGCAACAACAAAATGGTAGTGAGGGTCAATCCGATTCCAATGCACAAAACCTCCAGCAGGCAGCGCAGGATCTTGCTAATGCAATGTCTCAAGCAGCTCAGGATGGATCACTCAACATAATGTTAGCGAAAGCCAAACAGGATATGAATGGTCAACAAGACGCTTTACGAGCGCTTGCAGGTGGTAATATGCCAGGGGATGAAGATCGAGAGCTCAATAAAACACCGCTTAGAGATAAACTCAAATTAGCTGAAAAGCTAAAAAGCAATAAAAAGCTAAAGAAGATCGCTGAATGGGCCGGGAGATTTAGAGAAACATCCCTAAAAAAACAGCGTTCTAAAGCTAAAGAATCAACCGTCAAAGTTGGTGTTGAAGTCGGAAACGACCTCAGCAGGATTCTACCTACAGAGCTACTAAACTTTAAGCAATTAGCAACTCGGCCAGATTTTATGCGAAGATTCGCTGAAGGGCAATTATCTCAGTATGAAGTCAAAGGGAAGCAGGAACTTGGAAAAGGGCCTATTATATGTTGCTTAGATCGAAGTAGCAGTATGGATTCACTCGATGAACAATCTATAGGTTTTATGCTTGCATTAGCAGGCATTGCCAGAAAGCAGACGCGAGATTTCGCTTTAATTCCATTTAATACGCAAGTGAAACAACAGCGTATTTGGAAAAAAGGAAAGATACCCCTGCATGAAATCGCTGAGTTAACCGAGTTGTTCTTAAGTGGAGGAACACGTTTTGATACACCACTAACTGAAGCTCTTAATGTGATGAGTAATGCGCGTTTTAAAAATGCTGATATTATTTTCATTACGGATGGATCTGCTTCAGATGCTCAGTGGTTTGACGTATTCCTGGACGCTAAAAGACGCGATGGCTTCTCTATGCTAGGGATTAAAATCGGTAACGAAGGGGGAATCACACTCCTCCAGAAGTTATGTGACAATGTTGTATGCGCGGAGGATTTTACATCTGAAGCCACAGCAGCTGCGTTTGAAATATAAAAGATGCAAACGAGCATCCATATTAAATGACATAAAGGCAGTGGAGATGCATCCTCTGTCTTTTTCTATGTAAAAAAACAATAACTTTATTGGAGGATAACAAAATGGAAAAAATGAGCTTAGTAAAATGCAAAAATATTGAACACGCTGCTAAAGCAGCTGAAATCGTTGGTGGCTTTGTTGTTATCGGAGTAACAGGATCTGCAAGTTGGCTCGATGCAGATACCGTACCAGTGGAAATTACTCCTGATGATGATGTTGCAGCCGTTTGTACCGCTTCGGAAGCACGGATTGGTTACCAAATGTCTGACAACACAGAGACGGAATCAACGGATCTGGAATTTAAGATCATGATTATGCTTGAGCAACTCGCAAATCGGGCTCATTCGTTACCTGTTAATGTTTCAGGTCGATTTTTAAAGCATGCATATTCAGAATTACTGTTCAAATACAGATGGATAGCAGCAAAAAGTGAAATGTTCCAGGAACTCTACTTAACTGCTATTCAGTGGAGACAGGAAAATGTTAAACAGATCACCGAGAAGAATCAAAAAATTATCCAACGCGCGTTAAGTGAAGTAGAGAATGAAACAGTAACAGCTTTAACCGAAGCTGCTACTATTGCCGGTATCATAAGCGACTTCGCAGGTGATGTGATCTTTGTTATTGATTAGAGGGATCTGATTTGAATGCGACAATTGTATCAAAAGGACATTTCGATCTAGCTAAAACTAAATGTGTATGGCAATTAAATTCTCTGAGTTTAATCAATGTGGCGTAGTAGTCTCTTTAACTCTATGGCATATTTATACTCAGGCGGTGACAAGATGATAGTAACCCCTCAAAATATTGGTTTGACATTAGATAGGGATAAAATTAATTTTGAGGATGGGAACAGCAAGTTTGCTCCTTTCTCAAGGGAGGGAATATATTGAGCACAAGCAATCAACCAAATCCTTCTGCCGTAATTAATGTTTCTGGGCTGCGGAGAATTAAAGAAGACATGGACAAGCCTTTATTCATAATGAGAAAAAATTATGAATTATTGGCAGTCACAAAAAAAGGCTGGTTTTGGCCCCTTGTTGTCGGGACTTTGTTACTTAATTGCTAACACTTTGCCATATCGTAGTTTGCAAATTATGTTTTCGTTGCTGGAGTTTTGTGGTCTAACGAAAAATGGTAACACATAAGTTGAAAATTAATAACACTGTATTGCTCCTCAATTATTACTGACTTTTTTATATTATTTATAACGATATTACAGCCTATAACGACATGGGCGGCATGATGTAATACGTGCCGAAAGCCCTTGATTTATAAGGGGTTTAAGGTGTCGGGGTATCCTGAGGGTAACTAATGGGTAACATCGGCAGAAAACTAGAGGCTTCTCATGAGTTCACCAAACTTATGGGAAGCCTCTTTTTTCTTTGGTTTGGTTACGTGTAGATAAACACTCTTGGTGGTGTCATCATCCTTGTGACCGAGCCTGGCCATAATTGTTTCTAAACTAACGTCACCATGAGCTGCCAACAAAGACGTATGTGTATGACGGAGTGAATGAGGTGTCAGTTTCGGATTCAGCCCAGATATTTTAAGTAATCTTGCCATTCGGTTTTCGATCTGTTTGATGTATTCAGGATAACCAGCATTTTCTTCATCGGTTTTTACAAATACAAAATCATGATCATGATAACTTTTACGGTAACGCATCTTAACCGTTTTTTGCTCTGCTCGGAGTTTTTCTAACTCACTTATGACTATCTCATCAACGTCGATTGTTCTCTTTGATGTCTTCGTTTTTGGCGGGAGCAGTTGGTACTCTTTAATGTTGTTCTTCGGATTATAATAAGTTTTTGTGATGCTTATTGTATGCTTTGTAAAGTCGATATCCCGCCATTTGAGAGCACATAGTTCTCCAGCTCGTAAGCCTGTGTAGGCTAAGGTTAGAAATATGGCATAATCGCCATCCAATCCACTTTCCTCAGCGGTCCGCAGAAAGCGCTTGAGCTCTCCCCCCTCCATATACTTCGGAACTTCTACTTCCTGTTCAAGCTTAACTACAGTCTTCTGAATTTTTGGAACAATGGAGTATTCAGTTGGATCGTTCTTTATTACCTCAAGTTCGACAGCTCGCTTAAAAATCATCCTTCCAGTCCGATGGACACCGTCTATGGTATTATCGGCATAGCCACTTGCCTTCAAATCATGTAGAGCATCTTGGTATCGCTTCTTAGTTATGTCTCGCATTTTTAATTTACTGAAATAGGGCATTAATCTGCTAATCTCATGTTGACGGAGACGGACAGTGCTGATTTTGACTTTTCCCGTTCCTTGATATCCAATAAGCCACTCCACAGCAAACTTTTCAAACGAAATGTTCTTTTCCTCGATATACGTCCCTTGAGAGAGTTCCGCCACCATAATGGAAGCCGCAGTTTCCGCATCTGATTTCGAATTAAAGCCACCTTTCTTCTTTTGTTTACGTCGTCCGGTCTGAGGGTCTATACCGACATTGACCATATACGACCAGGACGCTCCACAAGAACATTTCTTTGTCTGCATTCCAGGGCATTTACAGTGTGGTTTGTAAACGTAAGCCATCAAGATATTCCTCCATTCTCACCATCGTCATCAACACCATCACTGTTGAGACCTGATGCCTCAGTTAAATCAGAATACTCCATTTTTGAATAGTAAAGTGGTGTTCTATCTGGGAACATCAGTGCAAGCATATCTAACACACGCTTACATTCCTCCGGATTGAGTCTCTCTCCTCCATAACTTAAAGCGCCCCCTTTTCTACCCGCATAGTTCAATATTGCTTCTAGTCTGCCACTCTTGAGCACGGCATTACTTTCAATGTAGTTTTCTCTTATGGCGGTCCAATTGTCGCCATTTTGCCTCCAGGCCTAGGGAGGGGTTCATTTTGGCAAACACTGAAAAGAACATCCGCATCCACAAGCCACAGCACGTTAGGCGGTTGCTGAATGAAGTGATTAACGAAATCAGGCATGAGGATTCAATGGACAAGGAGAAGCGGGCACGCGTGCTGGGATACTTGGCGAATATAACACTAACAAGCCTTAAGGATGGCGATCTAGAGGAACGAATAGCGAAATTGTAAGTAGAGAAAACAAAGGAAAGCCGGAGATGACACTACTAAGAAGAATATCTGAACTTGAGAAAACCACCAAGAAGTCAAATTCAGAAGAGATGTTGATGACGGTTCCTATTTCTGCCGACGATCTTAGACTTATTTTTGAGTTGGAACAACAAGGGACGAATGAATCGAAGCTGGAGATTGAAAATATTTTAGTCAAATATGAGGGACTTCCGCTAATCACATTGGATGAGTGGGAGTCTAAATTGATTATTGAAAAAATGTCCAATCAAACGAAAAAATAGTGCAATGGAAACCCTAACACCACTGGTTTAACCTCCTTTGTAGTTTTCTTTTTATTTAAAAAGGTTATAATATACAAATAGGAAAATAGTAGAAAAAGATTGTAATAGGGAGCAGGTAGGTAAAATGAAAACAGTTATTTTCTTTAACAATAAAGGCGGCGTTGGTAAAACCACACTTGCTGTTAATATCGCTTCCTTCTTGCAACTTGTCAAAAATAAAAGGGTATTACTGGTTGATGCTGATCCACAATCTAATTCAACTCAAATGATTCTTTCCGAAGAGCATTGGGAAAGGATTTATAGTCCTGATTCGCGAGAAACAACTCTGTTGAGTTTTATGGAACCAATTTCTTTAGGTGAGCCGACTCTAGATCTTACTCATGTACCCTTTCCCAAAGAAGGGAATCGGTTTGGAATAGACTTAATTCCGGGTCATCCGAGATTATCCTTACTCGAAGATAAGCTAAGTAATAGTTGGAACGATTGTAGTGCTGGTGATCCCGGTGGATTTAGAGTAACAAATTGGATGAATTTACTTAAATCACATTTTGCTAATGACTATGATCTAATAATATTCGATGTAGGACCATCTTTAGGTGCGTTAAACCGGAGTATTTTATTAAACTCTGATGCTTTTATCACTCCAATGGGCTGTGATATTTTCAGTCTAATGGGGGTACAAAATATGTCAGAATGGATAAATTCATGGGAGACGATATATAGAAGTGCTTTGACAGTGTTAGTTGAAAAACACCCCCGACTGGATTACGGAAGATATCAAATTAATACCAATACAAGTAGAAACTATTGCTTTATTGGTTATTCTGTACAGCAGTATATCACCAAAGTTATTGATGGGGAGAGAAGAGGGATCGCTTCTTACGATAGAATCAAATACCTTATTCCTGAAGCAATGGCAACGTATCTTGATGACTTCCTAGATGAAGGTATGACAATGGAAAATTGTGATCTTGGTGATATTCCGCATCTTTTTAGTCTAGTTCCATTAGCTCAGAGCAATAATGCGCCTATACATCAATTAAGAAAATCAGACGGACTTGTAGGGAATCAATATAAAATCATGAGAGATTATACTAAAGTAATGGATTCAGTATGTGACAAAATTCTTAGTAATTTAGGAGAGACTGTTCAATGAATCCTCCATGGCCGCAGCATTTAATTGCAGAGTTAGCTGCAAGAAGATGTGTTATTTTCCTAGGGTCGGGAGTATCTGCTCAAGCAGTAAATGCCGAAGGTAGAAGACCGAGTACTTGGGGACAGTTTTTAACAGGGGCAACTAACCTTGTACAGGATCAAAATGAAAGGCAGTATATTCAACAACTTATTGGACAAGGAAAGTATTTGCTTGCCTTACAGTGCATTTTTGATCATTCAGATCGTGGGGATTATAATCGTTTTCTTAGAGGTGAGTATCTAGAACCACGATATGAACCAACACAAATTCACGAAGATATAGTGATGATTGATCCTAAAATCACCATCACAACTAATTTTGATATAATATATGATAAAGCTTGCCGTGATGAGGGTCATACAGTGATCAAATATTATGATTCCAATATCATTGAGCATTTAAGATCAGATCAAAGATTAATAATCAAGGCTCACGGAACTATCGAAAGTACTCAGGAAATGATTTTTACTAAAAGTAAATATTTTGAGACAAAAAAGAAATACGCTGAATTTTATAATATATTGCAAGCGATTTTTATTACAAATACTATCTTGTTTATTGGGTGCGGCATGGAGGATCCTGATATTAACCTTTTATTAGAAACCGTTTATCTCACTACTGGTGAAAGTTTGGAACACTATGTAGTCACTAGAGAAGGTGTTAATCATAATCAGGTGAAGGATTGGAAAAATAGCTATAATATAAAGACTTTAACATATGGTCCTACGCATGATGATCTAGTTACAGAAATACGAAATTTAAGGACTGCGGTCGAAGCTTACAGAACAAGCAATAATCTATTTTAGTAAAAACAGAAGAAAAAGGAGGCCAAGGGATTATTTTCTCGAGGTCTCTTTATATTGTTTAATTCAGGGACCAATGTCATAAGTAAATTCCATCTCAATTTAGATAATAAGGATGCTCAAAATTCTTAGTTATATATTATCATAATGATCACTCGGGAACCTGTTTCATGAATTATAACTCTTAAGCTTAGCATATATCGTTGAGCGTGGAACCCCAGTCATGCTTGAAATATCATTTACGCTAATGCCGTTGTCATCTCTTGCCGCGAACAATGCCAATGCCTTTTTGACCTGCTTTTCATCCTGTCCCTTACGCCCCATATGTGTTCCCTTCCCTTTTGCCTTAGCACGGCCCTCAGCTGTTCGTTCATTTATTAAGTCCTTCTCGAATTCTGCAATGGCTCCTAACATCGTAAACATCAACAATGACAGCGTGGGTTTGCAGTTTAGCCCGAACAACTTCGGCTTGTATTCTGGCAATTTCCTTACGAATGCAGGGATGCTTTAATATTTGGAGAAAGTGTCTGCGCATGACAAATACAAAAAAAAGCCCGCGATCTACACCGCGGGACTTTTTCTTAGGGTAACGGAATTGTAATCTGTTCCGGTTCATTCGGACATTCTTCTTCTGTTATAAAATCCTCTGCCAACCAAAAGCCATTCTTCCTACGCAGTTCTTTTACTTTGTCGGGGAAAAGCTTGTTCTTTTCTTCGTAAACTTTCTTAAGCAATTCTATGTCCATTGCCTTGTTTTCAAGCCTGTCTTTAATGATCTCGCAGTTACCCATTTCAGTACCAATCCATTTTCGGTTTAACAATTCGCTGACTGCAAATGTAGTTCCGCTTCCCCCGAACGGGTCAAGAACAACGTCATTTTCGTTGGTAGCCATTGAAATAACTCTATCCAATAGTTTAACAGGCAACTGATTAAATTTCCTGTTTTTAGTGCTGCTATGTCTTACTGGATAAATGTCTGTCCAAACATCAGAAACGTTTACACCGAGGGGATTCATCTTATTTTTATACCCACCGTAATCCTTAACTTCTCCACCGCAATGACGACAAGTTTGTAACGGCATACGTTGTGGATTAAACGTCTTCGGTTTATTCCCTTTCACGTAATAAAGAAGGCTGTAATGTGCAGGGTAAAGCCTGTTTTGAATCGGTAGGCTAAACTTCATGTCAACGGCTATCCAATCCCAAAAATTAAGTTTTCCATCCAAATAACTTGAAAGATAAGTGTGCCACTTTGGGATGTTGTAGATGAATAATGAACCATTCGGTTTCAAAACTCTAACGCACTCGTCAAGCCATTCCATACACCAATTTATGTAGGAACTAAAGGATTTGTCGTCGCTTACTCCATCATCATATTCTTTCCCAATGTTGAAAGGAGGGTCTGCAAACACACAATCCACGCTTTCATCCGGAATCAACTTGAGTAGTTGCACACAATCCCCGTTGTATAGTTTCCCGTGATCTGATGAAAAATATGGTTCAGATGGAATTTGAACAGTTTTACGTTCGGATGAATGATTACTTTCCAATAACTTTGCAATTTCCTTTACATTCTTCAAATAAGTCTGTTCATAGCCGGAAGGTATTCTACCCAAAGCTAATTCAAGTTCTAAGGTAGTGGACATTTCAAGATAAGAAAGGATTGTATCCAATAGAAGGCCATTTTGGGGAATCATTCCGCTATCTTTTGTGAAAAGGATATCGGCCTTTTTAACTCCGAATTTTCGGAAATAAGCATACATATCCGTAACAGAATCCCCATTAAGTCTAGCCTTATGCAAAAGCATGTCGAAAATACTAAAAAAACGCATCTCACCACTCCATGTAACTTATAGTCTGTAGACTCATAGGCTACTTAATTCTATCATTCGATTGATGTTTGCGTCAATGGAAAGGCGTTGGTGCGAGTTTTGAATACGACTAATATCAGAATTCTATTTGGAAAAAGGGTACGTGCAATAAGAAGTTCAATGGGGGTTTCACAAGAGGAATTTGCGTTTCTTTGCGGTCTACATAGAACTTACATTTCTGACATTGAACGTGGGACACGGAATGTATCTTTAGAAAATGTTGAACGGATTGCACACGCACTAAAGGTTACCCCAAAGGATTTATTTGATTTTCAATCCCTTGAGCTAGACAGTCATGATAACGATTCCGTATAAAGTGAGGTGTGTTTGTCTGAAGATTGAGAAAGTCTATTTAACAGGAATTACACAACAATTGTTAGACAACGACCAACTATTTAAACAAGCTTTTGATGAAGTGATTTCGTCCATTTGCTCATCCGTTTGGCCAAGAGGTTCAAATAACTTTACCGCCAATAATTCCGAAAAAAATATCAATGGTGTTGTACCATTGAAAGAAAACTGTTACATAATGCTTGAAGAAGTTTACAACTGGTTTAGAGAAAAACCGCTTGATGTTTTGAAGATCGAAAAAGAAAAAGGTGGCCCGATAGACGTATATAAGGAATTTCGTGAAGGTAACGCTTTAAGGCGAGTTGGACTTGAATTTGAAACAGGAAATATTGGATCAGGCCACCGTGCAATGCAAAAGCTGATATTAGGAATAAATCGTCAAGAACTGGATTTGGCTATTATTCTTATGCCCGTAAAAGAATTTGCCTACTACTTGACCGACCGTATTACAAATTATGAGGAATTAGAGCCTTACTTTGAAAATGCAGAAGGTAAACCATTTATTTTCATCGGATTTAACGCAGACGCTTATGATAGTTCAGTTGAAAGCATCCCAAAAGGGAAAGATGGAATGTCAAAGCGTTCAGTTAAAAAATGGGGAAATTAGAAATAAGGGACAAAGCTTTTTAGCTTAGTCCCTTATTTCTAATTATCGACTTTTCCACTATCATTCGATTAAGCTCGATGGAATGGGTGTTCACCTTGAAACAAGGGAGCGAAGTATTGGTAAAATAGATGTGAGAATATAACATGAATCATCATTACAACGTAAAATAACAGGATAAGAATTAAAAATCAATAAATTACCTTAGAGTACTCTTTATTGTTAATTTGACCATCAGCTTAGGGTAACAAAAGGGTAACGCTAGCAAGTGAAAAACGGTTTCCTTTCGTTAAAGATGTTACAACGACAAAACACAAAAACCTTGATTTTACGCGCTCTCGTGAATTGTCGGTGATAATGTTACAGCAGCTAACCCTATGGGCGGCATGATGTAATAATATGTCCCGTAAGGTTATCGACAAACGTATCCTCTAATCTGCTTGGGGACTATTTGGGGACTATCATTACGTAAGGTTACTGGAAATCACGCTATGACAGTATAAGTCCAAACGCAAGAGTGCTGAATTATCAAGAGATACAATACATTGGTAAAAGCGACCAAAAGCCAAGCGGGGATTTCGACTCCCCTCACCTCCATATGCCAAATCCACAAAAACGAAAAGGAGCTTGCCATGAAATACGTGGCAGGCTCTTTTTGTGTTACATAGCATCACTTGCGAGGCGAAATAGTTCCTTTTTGTCCACAGCGGCGGCGAATTGTTCGATATGCGCACCGTCAAAAGCAACGCTTGCGGCATCCAGCTTGAAAAGCACTTCGACGGTTATGGCTCTCAGGAGTGCCTGGTTGAGCGCCGACTCTATCGGACTCTATTCACGGAACGGCGGGTGTATATACCCCACTCGTCTTCATGCGTAAGCTGAACGTCGGTAGGCATCATGCCTATGAAAATGACCGTGCGGTCGTAGTAGGGGTTAACGACGGAATCTTCTTGGAAGGTGAGGGCTAAGAAGTCGATTGAGCCGTCGAGATTATATGCCTATTTGATTAATTCGAATAGTAGCTCTTGTGTGGGATCCATTGTCATGCTCCTGTTCTGTGTAAGATGATAATGCGGCAAAAAGAAAGCAACCTCCATCCCGAAGGGATAGAGGTTACTTGTTTTGAGGTTATGGGATAGAAGTACGAAGCATTATCGTGCTAGAAGTAATAATGTTTTTTGTGGGAAAATGTACCTATTTGTTGTAAAATGAAGCATAAAGAAGGAATTATTCTACAAATATTAAAAGGTGGGGATAGAATGAAAGTTCAAGATAGAATTAGTGAGCATGTCCAAGAAAGGCTTGCTGAACACCTTAAGAAATTTGACTCCTCACCATTTTTATTTATTGGTTCTGGATTTTCAAGAAGATACCTAGGGCTTGAGGATTGGGAAGGATTGTTAAAGAAGTTTGCTGATTTCAGTCCAGCGGGTTATGAATACTATTCCTCTTTTGTTGGAGGAAAACTAGAGAAGATTGCAGGGTTGCTGGCCAATGATTTCCATCAGATTTGGTTTACTGGAGAAGAATATAAAGCTAGCAGAGAAGAATTCAAAGGCAGAATATCAGGAAAAACGACCCCATTAAAGATAGAAATTACAAAGTATTTACGAGATAAGACTTACGAGTATGGTAATTCAGCAGATTTAGATAAGGAAATTGATAGTCTTAAAAAGGTCAATATTGATGGGATAATTACTACAAATTGGGACGGACTGATCGAGCAAATTTTTGAAAAGGAAGAGTTTGTGAAGTACATTGGGCAAAAAGAACTTTTGTTTTCAGACCCGAAAGAGATTAATGAAATATACAAAATACATGGTTGCTGTACGGTCCCAGATTCATTAGTCCTGACGGACGAAGATTATAAAGATTTTAATGATAGGAATCCTTACCTTGCAGCCAAGTTATTAACCATTTTTGTTGAACATCCAGTTGTATTTATTGGCTACTCGTTATCTGATGAAAACATAGGGAGCATTCTTGAATCTATTACGAATTGCTTGAGTCTCGAAAATTTGCATAAACTAAAAGATAGGCTAATATTTGTTCAAAGGACAAAGGGGAATGAGTCGGATTCTTTTGAGGAAGGGACAATACTTATAAATAAAATTCCTTTACCGATTACAATTGTTAAATGTAACGACTATTCCAATGTTTATGAAGCAATGTCAAGAAACAAGAGGAAATTCAGTGCAAAGTTAATGCGAAAGATGAAAACTCAAATTTATGAATTGGTAAAACATAATGATCCCAACAATCAACTTCATGCTGCTCTTGAACTTGAGAAAGAATTTGATACCTCTAAAGTGGAGTTTGTTTTTGGAGTAGGAATATCAAAACATATTTCATTGAAAGGTTACGGTAGCATAACTGATAACGAACTTTTTGAGGGGATTGTAAAGGAGAATGCTTGGGTTCCAGAGCAAATCGTCTTGGAGACGTTACCTTTACTATTAAGGGGAAACACCTACCTTCCAGTATTTAAATATATTTCGGAAAGTGAACTACCGCAGGAAAGCTTAACACCAAATCTTCATAAAAAGCTGAATATGAAGTACGATGACTTTTTGAACAGGTACCAGAAAGCTAATCTCAAAGAACTTAGAAAGGCTTATAATGATTTAGAGGATTTATTGACAAAGGTACCTTTACAAAAAGCCGTCGGATTAATTCCTGTTTTAGGTAAAAATAAGATTGATACAGAGTCGCTTAAGCAGTTCTTAGGTTCGCACTTACATCTTCTTAACGATGAAAATCAAATACTTAAAACCAATTTTAGAAAGTTGATTCGTTACTATGATTGGCTCACATATCGTCCCAAAATAGCTTTCTAGCTACATCACAATATTATACGGGAATTAATGAGTCACAGTTCGTTTGAGCCCATTAAAGTATATGCGTTTATATATAGGGGGAGAGGGCTTTGGAGACAAAATTTTTTGTTGATAAAACAAGAGAATATTCCTTGGCTTCAAGTTTGGCTGAGAAGATACAAAAGTTAGATCCGATTGAATACGCTATTTGTATTCGCAAAGCTGGACTTACACAAGAGATGAGGAGGAGGTGGGAAGTAGGACAAATCTGGTTAGCTGACAGCCCATACCCAGACTATAATCTAAGGGATGAGAGGTTGTTTGTGATAGCAAATGTTCAACTTGCTAATTTAACATGCTTTGAGGTAGTCCGTACGCCGCCTTTTGAAAATGTAAGAACTATTGAAATTAAATCAGGGACTAATCTAAAAAAAGATGGGCCATTTCATATTATTGTAGAACGTGAAGTGATGATTAAAGAAAGTGGGATGCATGTTTATGTAACGTCGTTAAATAATGATGATGCTTCTAATGTCGCTTATTACTTACGAAAGCTTCACGAGGAATACAAGAAGCAGGCGGCAAAATAAGTAGTTCAATCTAAGCCACTTCCTCAAACAACTTTAGCATCACGCGGCGGCGAATTGTGGATTTGGCAAGCCACGATTCGGAAAAACGAACACCTTGTCCATATAAAACCACAATGGTCAATGCTGGACAGGGATTTTAGATGATTACATCCAGAATTAAACGACTCAATACTTATGGTAAGAGGTCTGACTCCAAACATAGCTTTTTTGAACCCCACTTCTATAATAGTAGCAATTTTGAAGCACAGTGGTCTGTCAGTTGCTCTTAGGATCAAATAATTCCAACAGGGGATGATATTTTGAGAACATTTTTAGAATTGAGAGAGTATTCAAAACAAAATTTACAGAAAGGGGATTTATTTTTCAGTCACGGCAACGCAAGATTTCAAGTATATGATAAGAGTGAAATCCAACTAAATATTTCGATTAAAAATAGTCTGCCAGTTATTAAATTTGAAGAACGATGTCGAGACTTTTTTACTGTGGCGGTAGCCACTAATGAGGAAGGTATAATTAATTATGCAAAAATCAAAAAGTTTTCAATGAATGATGACATTGTTGAATTAATCAAAGATTTTCCTGATGGGTTTTTAATTGATGACGTTGTGTCTGCTTTATTAAGTATCAAAATTGAACAAGGTAATATTGCATAGTAAATCATTTGAAGTTTTATTGTGATTAGATATTGTGGTATACCATCGCCATTATCTAATCACAATAAAAATGAGGACAGGCGAAGCTTCACTGGAAGGCTTTAAGTTGAGATTGGGGAAATGAATTACGGCATGGAGATTTACGGTATACTTGGATTTGACTTCATTCATGCTGCTGGTTTGGTGATTGATTCCAAAGAATTGTCTGGAGGGGTACTATCCTAGAGCTAAGCAACCACACCGAATATTCTCAGCATCGCGCGGCAGCGAATTGTGGATTTACCAAGCCACGGCTCACCTCCATACAAGTTTATAAAGATGGAAAGCCTTGGTGTTACTGCATTTGGTGATACTGAGGCTTTTTATTTATGCTTAAATCCATGTCATGGGCCTGGACGCACGAACAACAGACACAAGTAAATTCAAGATTCAATGGCAATGTAAAAAGAATACAAGTTCAGATAAGGAAGTACACTTTCACATGCATATTATTTCTAGTTTCAAAGAGCAGCAGCCGTACATTGATATAGCATACCGAGTTAGAAAGAAAAAGGATTATAGAGAAAGCTTCTTCCCTTCCGAGATATCAGTTTAGTTTAAAGGTTACTAAGAGATTACCAACGTTCCTTCATTAAATAAGATTAATATCTGCGACTCTATTCTAAACTGTCAGGCACTCTCAGGGTAGCGGTTCTTTCTTTAGGGGAAATAATTAAGTAATGATGGAAACGAGGGGTAAGGTGGAACCAAATACTAGCGAGGCATGTCCTTATTGCGAATCTGTTCAAATAAGCAAGTTCGGATTCTTTGATAATAAACAGCGTTACGTATGTGTATTGTGTGGTAAAACTTTCATTTCAGTAACAAATTCGCTGATTTATAGACATAAAAAATTAAATAATGAAATGATAGAAAAGTTTAAACTGTTGCGTAATCAAGGTCTAATTCTCGAAAAAATATCTGAAGAATTAGGCATCACAATAAGAACTGCATCTACATGGAATAAAAAAATATTCCCTTACAAAACTCGTGGAAGTAAGCGTGAACAATAAGTTGGCAATTGGGGTGTTCCTGTCCCGTTCTTAATCTATTAAAGGGTAATATAAGATGGCGCGCCGACATGAGGTTCATAAATCGTACAAGTACATTGGTATTTTTCGAATACGCCAGGTATGCTGTTGTGCCGGTGAAATACTAAAGGGGGTCCAGGTTCAGTGAAAAAGAAATATCAAGTTTTTGTTAGTTCCACATACACCGATTTGGTCATAGCACGAAGTAGTGTGATCGAAACGATATTGAGTTTAAAACACATCCCCATTGGTATGGAGAATTTTACTGCATCAAATAAAACGCAGTGGGAATACATCACTAATATTTTGAGAGAATGTGATTATTACATCCTTATCGTTGGACACCGCTATGGAACGATCAACGAGGAATATGGAATGAGTTATACAGAAATGGAATTTGATTTTGCTTTGTCTTTAAACATTCCAATTCTCGCATTTGTCATAGATAGGGACAAATCTGCTCCTCTTCCCATGGCCGATAGGGAAACAGCCGATCATGAAGGAAAACTACAAAGATTCATAAATGAAAAAGTTCGAGTTGGTCGAATAAACGCAAAGAATTGGACCACTCCGGATCATTTAGCGGCTCTTGTATCTGCTTCATTAAGCAATGAAATTCAAGAGAACCCAAGAGTCGGATGGGTTCGAGCTGATCGTGAGGATATTGAATATTTGAAGAAGGAGATTGCGCGTCTAACAGCAGTTAATAAGGCACTCGCAACACAATCTTCTATATCACTGAGTGAACAAAAGGAGCCGAATTTCACTGTGCTTCTTAATGGAGAAAGCGAACTTCATTTAGAAAGATTTAAAATATCCTTTGAAAAGGAACAATTTGAACATCTGAATTTTGAGGATTTAGATACCTATTTGCGAAAACATATCACAGAGGAAGAAGTCGATAGGTATAATCAAATGATTCCGTCTCATGAAGAAGTTCATGCATATAATCAAGTTCTAGAGACTTACACCCGTATACAGCATACAAGATTTCCTTTAGATATTGTTATCATAAACGATGGGACACTTAAGGCAGATTCTATATATGTGGATTTGGAATTCCCCGAAGAAATTGTTTTACTTGTAAAAGGTACTGCGGAGCAGTTGGACAAACCAATACGCCCAAAACATTTTCCAAAAGATATTGTGAAAGAAGCTAGAAACAAAATGTATGAGAAAATAGATAGTTTGATAGATAGAAGTTTTATTATGGGACAACATTTTAACGTAAATTTTAGACCTCCATTGGGAATCAACATAGGCAGATTAATGAATCAGAACTCTACATATAACCTTTGGGTTGACGATAATAAGGTCACAATGAGATTAGATTCTCTATTACACACAAGACAGAAAAAATTTGATGATGAAGTTGAATTAGTTGCACTAAAGCAAGGTGAATATGAAATAAAAGCAAGTGTCATATGTGAGCAATACCCTGAACCAAAGGAATTCATAATACCAATCACAGTTACTGAATCTGCTAAAGAGCATGTCTATGAGGATGAAAATTAATAACAAGAGAGCATCAAATTATATAAATTTATTTATCGATAATAGTGAAGTGATGATATTGAATTGAACGAACAAGAAGCAAAAGATTATCTAGAAACAAAACTGTTCCAATTAAACATTCCCCGCGGCAGTGTAGTCTATATTGACGAAACTGTATTTGAAGACATTTTAAGGCATAAAAGCCTTATATCGTATCATCTCATTAAAGCTATAGAACTTGGTACACTAAAGGGTATAACATCCACAATAAACGCTAGTTCAATCGATGAAGTGGGTAGAAGAAGAGCGTAAGAGTCTTACTTTGATGTACCTGATTCGTATTGCAAATATGGATTATTTACCTTACGACACTGCACACTTGGAAGAAATACTCTCACCAGGAATTGATCAAATAACGCTTGAAGAAGCAGTTCATGTTAGTGCAGCAGCCCTTTATTCAAAGAAGTCGAATATCAGTAATATCCCAATATTTACGATGAATCCAGCCCGCGCTGAATTAATATTTAGAATTATTAATGAGGATTTGAAGAACAAAGGTAACTTGTCTGCTATCGATCTATCATATGGCAATCGAGGGGAGAAAAGCAAAGAATGATAGGTTTACTTCGAAGGATAGTTTGGAACCCACTGAGTTTTATTGTCATACGTTTGTTCGGAAGATCATTAGATGGTGTAAGTTTGAGTATTGCCATTTGCACTATCTCATACTTTAGCCTGTTCTTCCATTTTCATAGATTAATTCCCAATATTCATTACCCGATAATACTAATATTTTTTATTGATGTACTATATTTGACAAGAGCCGTATGGTGGAATCTTAGAGTAGGAAAAAACCAGGTTCTTGGATATTTAAGATTGGACAATACGATTGAAATTCATATTACTGGAATGGAATCTGCAGTTGTTTTTGAAAAAAGAATCAAAAAGACAATGCGCTATGCTCAAAAACACAATCACTTAATTGAATATACATCTGCATTATACCTTACGGTAAGCTGATCCAGCGTTATGGTGATGCAATTGTAATGATTAAAGCGCCAGGTCTACTTGACCAGATTATTAATGGCATGCAAGCAGCATCCTTCCATAAAGGTAAACCCAAATATAATCTGTCATATCCTCTTAAAGTTGTTCTAGACCCAAATAAGTATGGGCTTAAATATCGTCGTCAATTGTCTCTGAATGCTAAGCCTTAATCCACAACGTCCGTGCATTAGTAGCAGCTCTGCCTATCATCGGTCCCAGGCAGTCATTTTTTTTCATTTGGAGATGAGCAACATTTCTATCATTTTATTAATCATAATTATCATACTTTCCCCTTTCATAGCTAGTATTGTACTATACATACCTGCAACCGTAACATTTAAATTTAAAGGTAATTATCTTAATGATCTATATGTTTTCACATGGACGATTCCCAGTATGGAAGCCGAATTACATAATCACTATGCATATGGACTAACCTGGACCAGTAGTAAAAGACAAAAAATACTGCGAATAGAAGCAATTAAAACATTCAAAATAAAACACCCATCGGTAAAATTGTATGCTACTACTGCTACACTACAAAATTGGTATAAAGAATTAGGCATAATTGGGGAAGAAATAGTACGGACAAAGAATCAGGAGAGAAGTAAACGCATTACTGTCGCTATGATGGTAATTACGAATCTTCGTAATCTATTTATCTTTAAAGGTGGCTGGAAAATATTACGTATAATTAGACGAATTTGGAGTACAACAGCTAAAAGATATCAGATAATATAAATTTTTAAACGTAGTTTGATGAAACTTCACCTTCTTTCTTGTACACTTCTAGGTATTATGGGAAAACGGAAGAGCCGAGTAATCCAGAAACATCAACTACCGTAAGTGTGGAATTGAAGCGTTTGACAGTAGGGAAATCGAATTGGAAACGGTTAGATCGTTCATATAAAGATCGGATAAGGATGTAGTATATCGGCGTGACATCAAGGGCTTCATGTTCTCAGGAATGAAGGGTCATGAAGAGACTATGGAAAATCCATTTTCAAACAACATAAAATATGTGATTGGAAGTAATGAATTACAGATTGAACAATGGATACCTGAATCCTTTACGTAAACAGAACCTGCCTTGACAGGCAGTCACTTTAAAGAAACTAGTGAATCGTTAATAAAATTAAATAGGCACAGTGAGAAAATATATACTGGAAAAATGCGACGGCGCCATGAAAGAACTCAAAAAGTGCAACAAGCAAGAAGGTGGCAGAGTGTTTATATAATTGTAGAAAATGTTTAAATATCCTTGATGATGTTGCTTTAAAACTGATACTATAGGTTCATCCAAAAAGATACTGGGAGTATACCATGACTAAAATTAAGAATTTTTTTTCTAATATATTAAAATGGTTTCATTATAAAGAAAACTGGTGGATTACTGCTGGTTTTATTACAGCTATTAGTGCTATTAGTGTCCCTTTTTTGTTAATGAAATATTTCGAACAAGAATTCCTTTTAAAAAGTTTTGAAGAGTTAGGTGTTGTAGGTGATTTTTTTGGTGGCACGACTGTTGGTTTATTGTCGCTGACAAGTATCATTTTTGTTACTGCTGCAATAATTATGCAAAAGCAAGAGCTTTCGCTGCAACGTGAGGAAGTACAAAAGACCAGACAAGAATATCAGATTACAAATGTCACAATGAAAAAGCAGCAGTTTGAGAGCACGTTCTTTAATATGATTAATCTACATCATAGTATTACTAAAGATATTTCTATTGAAGAAATTAAGGGTAGAGCAGTAATGCAGATAGTTCTTAAAAAATTAAGAGAAGTATATAATGGTGCTACTTACGACCAATATTGCGATGCACTTAAGAGTTATATATTACAAGGAGAAAAAAGACTACTGGATGAACTCATAAAAAACGATTTTTTTCGGTACTATAAAATGCAATATATTATTAATAATGAACCGAAAATTATTTTTAATCATGATTATGATGATGAACCAGATACTACAGATATTGATCATTTTTTTGAAACTCTAAGCAATGGGACAAATAAAGGATGGAATGACCAAAGAGCTGTTCTAACTGAAAAATATAACAATGAAGTTTACATGAAAAATGATAGTTATAAAGAATGGCTAAAAGAACTGAGTTTCAAGCATGCAGATGGAGCTTATTCTTGCACATATATAGAAAAGTTTAAGGACGAATTCTTAAATAATCCGCTAAAAGAATTGAAAGTAGAAACGTTTGAAAAAGTTTATACAAGCTATGAAAGTGAACTGGGACATTATTTTAGAAATTTATATCGAATAGTAAAACTGATTGAAGATCTAACGTTCCATGAAGATGAACTGAAAAACAATAAAGAGAAGCAAAATTATAGAGGGATACTACGTGCACAGCTTTCATCATATGAGCTATTAGTTATCTTTTACAATATCGTCTATTCAAAAAATGGTGAAAAATTCAAAAAAATGTTAAGGAGCACCAAATTTTTTGACGATCATCTCAGTGAAAAAGATTTTATATGGCCTAATGATAAAGATGAGTTAGATCAGATGGAAGTCTCGTGAATAAATGGAATAATGGGGAAGGTTTACAGCTGGATTTTTAATCAAACGAGAAACGAGTTCAATAGATCAGCGGTAGTCGAGGACTTTATTTTCGTGTCCAAGGCTGTCGCTGATTTTTTATTGGTGTTTCAGTCTAATGTTTATTTTATGCAGTATACCAATTTTGTAATTAAAAAACCGCGTAGGATCAGCAATCCAAACTAAGAACGATATCACAATAAAAAATGTTACGTTGTGTAATTTTGTGAAAATTCACACACTTTTTTTAGAAATTTGTAGTAATCCAAAATATTTTAGCGAGAAATAGTTGAATAATAAGTATTTGTGAATTATCATGGGAAGCGTCGGGTCTATATGACTAGTTAAATAAACATAATTACCTACTTACAAGCAATATTGAACAAAGGCAAATCCACCGAAAGGTGGAGACGCAAAGCCACGGGTCTAAGCCATGAGACATAAATCTCCTGAGACGACAGCCGGGTTTCCTTTAGAGGCTTGTTTTTTGTTGTAAAAAATCAATAGAAGAGCAATACAAATTCAATAATTCAAACAATATTTACTTTTAAGAAATTAATTCGCAATAAAAGGAGGCAAATTATTATTATATAAAATGATCGATAGTCATCATAATAATAATTATGTAAACATGGGGGGGCTGCTCTCTATACAACTCTCGTTTCAACTTTTTACGAGTACAATTTGCTGTGTTCTGCTAATAGTAATGCTCGTTATGATATTAAGACTATACCAGCTACGAAGGAAACAAACATATCCATTCCTAGCTTCGGGGCTAACAGCTTCATTATTGTACGAGATATTGTCAATTACCCCATTACTATCCAGGCTTCTGAAGCTATCATGTGATTTTAAATATTGAAATTTACACTTTATACCTTAATAAGATTAAACGTAACATTCATTACTACATGACAGCCGCGGTATTGCTCCCCTTTATTATTTTTGCCATTGGCAACTACACCTCAGATACGTTAGGAAATATATTGCTTTCTATTTTTGAACTAGTAGTTTTGTGTATCTCTTGGCAATTTATCAACCCTAATAAAGGAGAGACTAGTAAACACCAATTATCCTTAATCATCTACTCAATTATTACCCTGGGATACTCTGTTATAGACCTATGGAACACCCCCAAATGGCTTCTTACAACAGTCCAAATCCTTCCTGTCATTTATTTTTTCATACTTCTCTTAGTCCTATTCGAACGTGTCCTAAGCATGTTACAAAGTGTTGTAAGGTCATCCGTATTAGATGGGCTGACAGGTCTTTATAATCGTAAAGTAATTACCTCCAGAATAAAGCAATGTGTGGAGAAAGGCGATTGTATCCTAATGTTCATTGATATCGATAATTTTAAGATGGTTAACGATATGCATGGACACCACGTTGAAGATGTGGCTCTAAAGAAAGTGGCTGAGATTCTGTAAGATGGTTACCCTGGGCGCTATGGAGTCGAGGGAATCATTGCGGTTATCAATGATGAGGATGTAATTTCGTACATTTATGAGTGGGTGGAAAATTTTCGAGCCAGAGTTGAGCGTGAAAGCTTCGTTATTTTGAGTATAGGGTATAGCAGATTTCGCAATGGGATAAGTCCAGATTAGCTGCTAGAACAAGCAGATCAGGCGAATGGAGGAAACAACCTGCAAACAACCTATTGTATTTGTTGTCAAGCTTTAACATCAGATGCTAAATGCATACCAACTCTGATCTTCAGAACAGGATTCAAAAGCATAGGAAATAAGTCGTATGAAGTTTCACTCTGCAAAGTAAATACTAGTCTACTTTATAAAAGTACTGGAGGGAATTTACGTTGAAAAGAATGACAACATTATACATTGCATTTGTAATTTTTATTATTTCTGCCATTAATGTTACTTACTATTACACCACTAAAAAAGCACTGGTCTCGGAACAGGAAGAGAAGATTTCAACCATTGTAAATAGTATGACTACAGCTATACAAAATTCTAGCACAGGTGAGCAACTATTCGAAGATATGATTGGCCTAAACCTGCGGACCGCTTCAGTTGCAACTCAATATGCTCTTCCCGCGGATGTTGAAAAAGTAGAGAATGAAAAACTAACTGAAATAAAAAACAAACTATTGATAGATGGCATTACTCTCTTAAAGAAACAGGGTGACGATATTGTTGGATATCGTTCAACAGATCCCAAAGAGATAGGAATGAGTACAAAAAGTTGGACTCAGGGATGGTTTCCAGCCTTTAATCAACTACTCGATAATCATGATGCGAAGAAAGGAGATTTAATTAAATACGGACAGTTCCTTCCTCATTATTGGAGTGGTCCATTTGATACTTCATCTACAAATACAAAGAACATTGATAAATGGGGTTATTATAATGATGGCGGAACTAACTACCTTATAGATCCTTATGTTCATGACACTCACCTACTTAACTTTAGAAAAGCTACAGGTGTTGATGCAACAATAAGCCAACTAGTTGAGAAAAATAAGTGGCTTATTGAGATCGGCGTAATAAAGCATCAATTAGACGAGCAAAAGCAAGAAGTACCTATGGATCCGAATTGGTATCAACAACGCGAAGTACAATTTGGTAAGTATTCATATCCGGATGTAGTAACAGCTAGTACGAACTTTGACTTCAACGACCTGCAAAGAGGTAAAAAAGTAAATACTTTCATTAAAGTTGAAGGTAAAGATATAATGAGAACATACATATCTTTAAAAAATTTAGTTCAGGGGCCCTACAATGCAGAATTACTGCTCTGTATTGTTACTGATTATCAAACAATAATAGACACTCTGTTTAAACAACAATTGAACTTACTTCTAATCATTTTGTCCGTCACCATTATTAGTTTATTCGTGTTTGTTATTACACTTAGGATGTTAAACAGATCCAAAGAAGAGGCTGTATTAAACGCTCAGGGAATATATACAGGTAACATCGATGCACTTTTCAACTCTATTAAAGAACAAAGGCACGATTTTACAAACCATGTCAATACAATTCACTCTCTAATTGAACTTGGAAAATTGGAAGAGTTGAAGACGTACGCAAAAGAGATCATAGGTGAAACCATTGAAACTAACGATATTATTAAAATCGATAATCCAGCGCTTTGTGCACTAGTCCAAGCAAAGGCTGCACAGGCAGTTAATAGAAAAATAGCCTTTGAACACGAACTTAGTACCATGGAAGAACTTGGTAATAGCGCGATTAAGTCCACTGAAGTTGTGAAAATTATTAGTAATTTACTCGACAATGCATTTGAAGCAACTACTATGGACAATTCTTCTAATGAAAAGAGAGTTAAAATTAAAGGTGCGATACATGATGGTCTGCTTAACATAAACGTAACTAATACAGGTAATCCAATTCCAGATGAAATTGTGGATATAATATTTAAATCTGGGTTTTCCACAAAAGAAGGCGGAAAGAATCGCGGACTTGGGTTGGCTATTGTAACGAAACTAATAAAAAAATACCAAGGCACTATTAGTGTATCGCATGAGAACGGTGAAAACCGGTTTGCTATGCAGCTGGTTCTCTAACAAACTACTAATCATTGAATAATATCTTAATAAGTTTTATTAAACTAGAACAGAACGGTGGTGCTCAAACATGGTTGATCCGAACGTCTTAATCTTTTCAGACTCTGGTGAAGTCAGCTTCGGAATCCCACATGACCGCGAAGTAATCTATATTGGTCGGAACGGAAATCGTGTGGAGCGCATCAAAGTACATTTAAACAACAATATAACAAACAGTTATATCTATAAACCATTAACCAATTTTCCTAGTATGGGTAAAGAAGTATGGGTTCAAGAGAATATTTGCTCTCGGATCCCCGAAGTCCGCATACCAAGGATACACTATTACTCTAAAACCACCGACCCAGAAAATTATTGGATGGTCCTAGAGGATCTAGGAAAGCTGGAGCATAAATTCGATGTGGATACTATGAAAAAGGCAGCTGTTTGCATGCCGTATTGGCATGTTCTACCAATTGATCTAGTACTTGATGAATACGAAGGTCATTCTCCACTAGAACAGGATATACGAAAATTTTTATTATCGAAGGTGGATCAATTAAGGGGAATATTGGTGGGCAACGGTTATTCAAATGAAGACATCGATTACATGTACCGTGAAATTATTCAGCTTCATCTAGAAAGTGAAGTGGTTGTTTCTCATGGCGATTTATATCCACTTAACATAGCTGAGTTGAACAATGAACTCATTATCCTTGATTGGGAGTATATTCATAAGAATAGCGCTTTCTGGGACCTTTATACCCTTATGGATATTACAAGCCCAGAATATAGAAGACCAGCAATCAATCAGATATCACGCATCGACATTCTAACAAAGTATGTCAATGTGCGAAATAACCTTGAATCTCCTACAAAGCACACATTTATTGATGACTATCACCGATTCAGTGCTATGCACGCGTTGTGGCTATTACTATTAATTGATAGTGATCTCACTCAAGAAAAGTATGACAAGGTAGCTCTGTTACTGCAGTATAAAGAAACACTTGCGATTTTGAAAATTGTCTTAGATTATCTGTTAAAACAAGAAAACATAACACAAATATCGTGAATAAGCTCTGAAACAAAAAATGACGAACCAATAAAAAAGGGTTCGTCATTTTTTTTGTGTGTTGTAAGTCAGTTTCTCATTAAAAGCAGCAAACAGAGACTCAAATTCCTTTCGTTTTCTACGAGATAATTTTATCTCAATATTATTATGAGTTAGTTTAATAACATAAGAACCAAAAAAACGATCACTCGCGAAAACTGAATGAATATAATTGAAATTTACTAATTCAGATGGATTCGGTGTAAAAATAAAATCCGAACATTGTTCTTGTATGCTACCAATTGAACCATTAATTTTTATTCCAGTATCTTTCTCTCCTTCGATAAACAGAGTCGTTTTATGCTCATCTTTAACTTTTTTAGCATAGATTAGTTTGTTCTCATTAATAAAAACTGTCTTGTAGTTAGACTTCAATTCGAGTATTTTACCTGGTACCGTATTTGAAAAAACTAGGTCTTTCTCAAGCACATTCTCTGCCTTTCTGACGGCTTCCGATAACCGATCAATGGTAATTGGCTTCATTACAAAGTCAATACAGTTTATAGCAAGACCAGCCAGAACAAGGCTCTGACTATTTGTTCCGGATACAATTATCAAGTAAGGCGAAAGGCCTTTCTCTAATAACTTTTTGTAAGCACTGATCCCATCAGTTCCTTGAAGTCCTATATCTAAAAACACAAGATCAGGTTCATATTTAATACAATCATCAATAAACCAATCCCCAGAACCCGAAGAACCTACGACTTTTAAATCAAGTTGACCGGCAAGGAACTCTAAATGTTCTCTGTCGAAAGCTTGATCTTCTGCGATAACTACTGTCAGTTCTCTTTTCCTCTTCACTATTGCACCTCTTATGGCTAATTTGTCATTTATAAACGTGTGTTTAGTCCCCAATAATTCCAACTAGTGTTGGACAATTTAAATCATATAAACATTATTCGACATTCTCCGCGCCATTTATGAACGAATTTTAGCCAGATATGACATTTTGTGCCTAATTTCCTATATCTTCAATATAATTGTACTAGTTCACAGGTCGTATTGTCCATTACGGGATACTATTGTTCTAAGAAAATGCAGTAAGATTTACCCCTTTCTTCTACACGTAATTGTTTAGTAACTTCTAATAATTGGTAAACATCTTGAGGAATATGCTGCTCATCTGATAACAAAGACCTAACACTAACGCCTAGCATCAGAAATATTGATCAGTACTTCAATGGTATCGTTCGCCACGCTCAATCTCCGAAATCGTAGTCTGACTAGTTTGGGATATCTAAGCATGTGCTTCACCCAAAAGCTTTGCAGCCAATTGATATTGCTTAATATTATTGCCAATTATTTTCCTCATGTTTTAACCACGGTTAATTAGAAATTGAGAATCTTTATATTTTGACTTTACTTTATCGTCTTTTGTCGAATACTACGACTTCAAGATCGATAATGACGAACGAAAACCAATAACGTTAAGGCCACAGGGGAGGAAAATCTATGTCGGCTATTTTTGCTATTCAAGTAGAAGTAGGTAAAGAAATAACCGTCAAGCAGCTGCTTATGGGCGTTCTACAACGCAATCATTGCAATGAGGTCCAATCTGTTTATGCATGCGAACAAGTCGTAAGTAGAAGAGGTAAGTCACACCTTGTGGGTGAAGTCTCAGGCTATATTTTTGTTCAATTAGTTAATGGACTATCTGAACTCTCCGCAAACCTATGGCATTTAATAAAAGGAATGCCGAAAGTGTATCAGATCTTAAAGCATGCAATACCCGAAACCGAATTTTTTACATTCTATGAAGGTCTAACAGCAACTCAAGTTGTGCAAATTTCAGAGCAAACGACGGAAGAACTCGCTGCTGGTACCTGCGTTTCACATGAAGAACTCGTAGCAGCTATCAACAAAATTAATACTAAGGCAAGAAAAAGCGGTAAGAGATTATGGGATGCGATTGGTGCTTACACCAAAAAGACGGCGCTCTATTTGCGCTTGCCTACAAATATGCTTGAGTACTATAAGGACAAAAGAGAACCTCTCGAACAGGTGCTATTCGTCCTTCATGAGATGGAATGGGGCTTGTTAGATAAGGGCAGTGGTGCGCTGCAATGATATTTATCCCTACCGCCAGTTCCTATCAACACAGATGGGGAGGCGGAACTACAGTGAATGAGCTGGTAAAGCGGATGTGTAATTTTGATCGATATGGTCTTAGCACACATAAGAGGATTTCTAAGCATTCACAACGACTTGAGAATAATAACAGTAAAACAGAAGATGTTCGTGCATGTAGAGAATCCATGCTTGATCTGGAAAAAGTTATGCCAGTAACGCCAGTTGAAAGTGACTTCTTTCGTGAAGCCCGAAAGAGTTACTCGCGTTTTCTTAAAAGAACATTACTTTGAGGAGGAAGTGTAAGTTGGCAAATGATCGTCATACATATATTCAATTGATGAAACAGCTTCCTCCTGTTGAATGTTCCCACATGGAACGTGTTGCAGATTACGCTTGGCTAACTGCATTAGATATGAAGTTTAACGACAAGATAGGCTATTTTATACGCATGTCGAGTACATAATATCGGAACAAAAAGCAAGGTATTTTCTCATTAGTGAAGGTAAATTATCGTCAAAAGTATTCGACATTCTTAAAAAAAATCCGTTAATCGGTGCTTTTTATCTTCCAGAACATGTAGGTTGAATACGAATGGGGTCCGATGGCATATAAATTCGCTTTAACACATCATGAAAAATTTGATGGAACGGAATACCCTTTTGGTCTAAGCGGAAACCAAATCCCACTAGAAGGTCAAATTTGTGCGGTTGCAGATGTATACGATGCTCTTTGTAGTAAACGTCCATATAAAGAACCATGGACCCATGAACATGCTATTACCTATATCGTTGACCAAAAGAGTCGTCATTTCTCGCCAATAGTAGTCGAACACTTCCTATATGCGATTGAGAAGAGACTGAGCAAAAGGGAGGTTACCCATGGTACTGGCTAAACTGTTGCTGGCTGAATCTCTAAACGAACGTTTAGAAGAATTGCCATCCGTCGTTGTGCACGAATTCATACATCAAAAACCATTTTTAGAAAACATAGAATCGTTGCCATTCATCAACGAACGTTCAACCACATTTATATTAGAATTAAACATCCTCTTTTCAGAAGATTCCGGAGAAAAAACCTCTTATCGAATCCGTTTGCTTCACTCAATAGAGGGCAAAATTTATATTCTGTTATATTGTGGTACACGCGAAAAGAAATCAACTTTTTATTACTCTGAAGTAAAATATCTTCAAGATGCATGGAACCTCGTAGAAAAACACCTCTTTAGTTCAGAACGAACGGCGAGGGATGGTGGTAATCAATGACTGGTGCCACACATGTAATTACTAGCGTGTCACTAGCGGCAGCTCTTGGGTTTCATCGTCCTAGTAAACTTATTGTCGCAGCAATTTCATCAGTAATTTGCGATATTGACAGAAATAACTCTTTAGTCGGACGCTTTATTCCAATATTACCAAAGCTGATTGAGGGGACCGTAGGGAAAAGAACGATTACTCATTGTTTGCCAATAATGGCAGCCCTGGGTTTACTGATATGGACAAGCTATCCATCTTTGCTAATACCTTTTATTCTCGGTTTTGGTAGCCATTTAGTCCTTGATTTACCTACGGGGAATGTTGCCTTACTATATCCTTTTCCCAAAAGGTTTTCATTGAACTTCGGGATCCCGCCTGTCTTTATTGAATCTTTTTACTTAATGGGTTTAGGGGTTTTCTTTACTCTTAACTGGACTAACGTACAAACTCATCTAAAAATAATATTTAACTTTTAACTGGAGGAATTCATATGAAAATATACTTAATCACTTTTATCCTTGCACTTTTCTTTATTTTAACTACAGCACAAGTTGTATTTGCTGAAAGTCCATCTCCGGCACCTTCTTCAGCTGCTACCAGTGGCGGAATACTGCAAGATATTAAAAATGCTAAGCAAGATGATGCACTTAAAAAAGCTGACAATTCAACAAAAAAAGTTGTGCAAGCAGCTCAAGGCTTTGGAATCTTAGGTGCTATCGTAATGATTTGTTGGATTGGGTATACGCTAGGTTTACAAGGCGGAAATGCTAACGCTTTAGCACAAATGAAAACAAAAATTGTTTTCTTTTTACTTGGATTATATGTTGCCTTTTTCCCAGTTGAGGTCCTGGGCATGATATTCGGTGTATTCGGCTATTCGTTTAACGCTCCAGTATAAAGTGAAAGGAGAGTGAACGCCCATGTGGGGAGATAACCACCCTTTACCATACAATTCACAAATTAAAGAGCGCCTCATTGGGCGCTTTTCGTTTGGTCAAAGTATTTGGATTGCGACGGGTATATATATGGCCGTGAAAATGAGCAAGAACGTGCCTACTATCCCGTTTATCGATAATTTCATCGTTTGTAGGATCCACTACCTCTTACCTATAGCAGTAGCAATATTTTTCGGTTTCGCAAAACATAATAAAACTGGGCTGATGTTTGGTAACTATCTGGGTTTAATTTTACGGTTACGCTTTAAGCGAAGGAAGTTTTTATATCGTAAAAAGAACATCAGGGAAGGTGGAGATTACTAAATGAATCAGGTCATATTTTTAGTCATTGCAGGTAGTATCGTGTTCTATTTATATATAATTCCTCTACTCAAAAAAGGGAATTCTGTTAAAACAGTTCAGGATCTACTTGAAAAGGATGTTGAAGTTACACCAGAAGGTAGAATTCGGCAAAAGAACACATTTCGGTATGTTATCGAAGTCTGGCCCGTGAATAACGACACCAACAGTAATCAAGAAAAAGCAATGGTATGGGTGAATTTTAGAAATATGATGAATACCTTAGGATTCCCCTACACGATGCTTATTCAATCTCAATACCTAGATCTAAAAGATTATGCTGCCTATTACCGGGACCAGGCTCAGAGCAATCCATATCTAACTCCTCGAATGGTTGAATGTGCTGAAGGTGTAGCAGACCAATGTATGAGTATTGAAGAAGAAAAGAAGACGAGGGATTATAGTTGTTACATCATGCTTCATATAGATCCACTTGCAGAAAGCATTGATGCTGGGGTGCAGACGGGCAATGCGGTTTTTGACGATTTACTTTCTAAATTCAATAAAGACAAAAAGGTAAATGATGAGGAATTAATCGACCTTGCAGCTCAAATGTTAGATGAGGCCAGAAATGAAATTTTTGGTCATTGCGAACAGATAGGAATGATGTACCGACAACTCGATAAGGCCGGTGTGTATTCTATGAATTTCAAGACACTTCAAAAAGAAATGACGCTTTGGTCAAAACTAGATGATGCTGTATCTAATCAAAGTTTCACATCTGATTTAGATAGTATTACTAAACGTGCGTTAGAAATGGAATTTGGCCAGGAGGGGAAACTTAATGGCTAACATATTACAGATATTAAACCGATGCAAAAACAAAAAGCAGGCTACCAAATCTAATCAACGCCCTTTTAAGAAACAAAGTGAATTTTATGATGCAAAACCGGAAGCTATCGATTTTATTAGCCCGTCAATGATAAAAGAAACCATACCAAATGAAATTAATCATGAAGGTGTAAAGTTAAATGATTATGCTGTAGAAATTGGCGGAACGATAGTTCCAACCAGATATTTCCGAAGCTTTTTCGCTGAGATAACAGCTGGCAACACTTGGGCTGGTATGCTGGATACCCTAATTAAAGGAGATTTTGGCGATGGCGATCTTGACGTTGCTATTCATGTCAGACCCGCAGATAACAACCGGGAGTTAGACTCTATTGGGCGCAGAATAGCCGGTTTGCAATCCGACAAGGAAACAGAAAAAAATCAAACTAAGAGAGATTCAATGCAAGAAGAAATAAACGATTTAAAGGCTCGCCAACGAAGAATTAGAAGAAATATGGAACGGAGCTATCGTGTATCAATTCAAGCTGTCGCTTCATCGCAAGATTGGAAGAGCTTGAAAATGTATTGCAATGCTTTAGTAAAAAGATTTTCTGGTAAATCGATTATTATGAAAGCTGCTGATGGCAGGCAACTAAATGCACTAAAAGCCATTTTGCCGCTCTCCCATAGTGATGCCCCTAAAGAGCATTTCATTTCAATGGAAACATCAAACCTAGCAGACCTGTTTCCATTTGGAAGAGGCGGGCTGACCCATCGGACAGGAATATTACTTGGACTGGATTTAATGGGAAGACCTGTTTTCCTTGAAAACTGGCACCCCTCTTTTCCTAATCAACATGGGGCAGTGATTGGTAGATCCGGCGCTGGAAAAACGCATGCGGTCATGATGGTTGTAAATAGAAACTTACATATTAAAAGAAGAGCTGCGATCCTGGATTGGAAAGGCGAGTATAAAGATTACATGATGATTATGGGACTGCCTTTTATTGAGCTCTCACAATACTCTCCAGATCGAATCAACATTTATGATGTTGATATAACAGAAATCCCGAACGGTACTCGTTATGTTGACATTGAAGAAGCGGCAAATGCTGTACAAGCAATGGCATTCAAAATGATCTCTGTCTATGATCGTAATGCTCTTACAGGAGAAGTCAAAGTATTCATTCAAACCGCAATCCGCCAGCAATACGTAGATGCTAAAATCACTGAAAGTGTCGAAAGTCTTTACCAAAATAGTGGCTCAACATCTACCGATGGACGTTTTCGCATAGGAAAAAAATTAAAAGATATGCCAGTACTAAGCGGCTTATACATGCGAATGATGGACAGTAACGTTGAATCAATAGTAAAAGCAGCAGAGTTATTAAAGCCTTTCACTAAACTAGGAAACGTTCCATCCTATGCAATATTCGATGGCCAATCCACAGTTCAAATACAGGATGCACCTGCCTTTGCAATAGCGCTAAATCGATTGGATAAGGATATTATGCGTCCAATTGGTTTAATTGCTTCAGAACGTTGGATTACAGAAAAGTGGGCCAAGAAAAACCCTCATATTAAAAAAATTCAAGTTATTGAAGAAGCCCAAAATATCTTTAATGATTTAGATTATGGAGCCATCTGGTCTGAAAACACATACCGCGAAGGACGATCTACGACGACTGCTGTCTATTCAGTTACACAAGGATTAGAAGTTTATTCGCAAAGCAAAGCCGGTATCGCAGCAATTAAGAACTCCACTGTTAAAATTATTGGTCTTCAGGAGAAATACGACATTGAAAGCGTACATGACAAGTTACATCTCTCCGAAGGGGAAGCAAATTTCCTAATTAATCACGCCCGTCGAGGTTTAATGGTCATTAAAGCAGGCAATGAAAGTGCAATTGTACAGTTTAAAGCAACGGATTACGAAAACATGCTTTTTTGTAACGAATCTACAGACCCCTTATTCGCACAAAGAAAAGAGTACATGAAAACAATCTTTGTCGAACAGGTAATCCAAGCAAGCATGGAAGAAGCAGCTGCATCCTCCTAATAAGCAGAATGGCGGTGATCCATTGGCAACCCTTAAGTACATCCCAAAAAAATTATTCTTACTAATATGTTCCTTTATCATATTTCTATCTGTGTTATCTGGAGCAGTGTTTGCAGATATAGATAAATCTCTATATGGGATGTACTCCTGGTCACGTGTTGATCAGTTATGGAACCCTAACGATAATTCAAAAAAAAATAATGTCTCACAAATCGCAAACGAGCTCGTTCCACTTTTAAAAGAAACAGATAAAGAGTGTACGAGCTTTCTTGCCGGAATAGGTTTAGGGAAAATTAATGTTGAGGCTTGTACCTCAAAAATTCTCGCGGTGGATACTCTTCAGCGTAAGCTACTGTTGTATGGCGTTATCTTTGCTTACGATGTAAAGATAAACAATCTAGGGTTTATGTATCTACCTAAGAAAATTGGAGATACGGTAGTTGCTTACAAATTGTATTTTGATCCAAGCAAGGCTGCAAGGGCTGCACAAAAGGTAGCCAATGGTTCTTTTGAAGAGAGTGATTTTTTTCATTTTGCTATGGATGAGAAAGAAGTAGCAAGTGATTATGATAAGGCAGTAAACCATCAAGCTCCACAAGATCCCACAAGAGCAGATATTGTATATCGTTTATGGGACGAAAATGATGTTGAAAATGTTAGAAAAGCTCAGCAGGGTTTTAATACCATACAATCATTGTTAATGAAATACTATGGCCCATATGCTTGCGACGGGTCAATGGCCAGTGGGAAATGTAGTGAATTTGAACATAGGTATTCTAGTATTCGTGATTACATGAAATTCCGTGGAGTTTTCGTCAACAAACCCTCTCTATCTGAATTTGATTCAAATAATTTAAAACATAATCTTATGGATTCATTTATTTATGTAACTGATCCGACAAAGGTCATACATAGTGAGTTAAGTGATAGTGATCTAAGCAAATTATTAGATGATGCCATGCAAGAAGACAATAAACCTCCCTCAAAAGATATTGCTGACTTTGGTTTTTTGGGATCAAAAGTTGTCGAAAAGAATAAGGATGACAAATACAAAGCTGGTGTTGGCGAACAATGGATTGCCAATACAATTAACGGATTTACAAACTGGATTTTTGGAATATTTGACATGCAGGATGTTGTTTCTCTCGTTTACAGTAAAAATCCAAATGATATTGAAGATATTGAGAAACTAACAAAGGGCTGTGATAACGGTGATTGCCGTGAAGGAAAGGAATATGGCATTTTTGACTCTGGTATGTTTCAAACAATTGATATATTCTACACGGCAACTTCAAATTATGCACCTCTAATATTTGTTATGGGTGTTGTGCTTATCGGTTTCTATATTGCTTACTACGGTGGTGAGACTAGAGCTAGGATCGGTGCAAAAGATTATATCATGGCACTTATGATAGGTATCGTAGCGCTTATCTATGGCCCTTACCTATGGGATTTTATCTTTGCAATTAACTATACGATAACTGACGGCATATGGGCGCTCATGCTAGACCATAACATCTATATGGATAAATTTCTAAATATGGTCTGGGGGAATATGGGTTTCGCAGATTTCACTTCTAATCGAGCCCTTGCCACAGCAGGTATTGGATTGAGTTCAGCAATGATGACAGCGACACTTAACTATCAATATGCTATGCGATTAATATTCCTAGCTATATTATTCTCATCTTTCCCTTTAGTGTGCGGTGCATCAATATTCCCTAAATATCGAGATTCATTAAATACTTGGTGGACCGAAGTTATTTCAAATGTATTTATGGATGCCATTCACGCCGTTGCGCTTGGTATTTTCTTTGTATCAATTCACTATCGATCTGATTTATCAATTTGGATTTTCCTAGCTTACTTTCTCGGTATGGGCTCAATTGTAATGATGATACGAAAAATATTAAAACTTGACAGCGATCATAACCACATGGGAGGAGCTCTAGGCGGATTAGGTTCTTTAATGGGACTTGGAACACTTATGTCGCTAGCAAACATGGCAAATGGAAGTAAGTCAAGTGGACGGGCGTTGTATGATAACGCTTTAGGTTCAGCCATGGACGGAGGACTAATCCCGGATAGTAATAATGGAGTTTTATCTAAAATAGGCGGCAACGGTATAGTACGTGGTGCTTTATCGACCGCCGCAGGACTAGGTGGAGCCATCGCTAGTACTGCACTAACAGGGAATCCTTTGATGGGAGCTAGATTAGGTCAAGGTATCGGACAATCCGCTTCAAATTTATTAGGATCGGCCGGAAAAGGTATGGATAACGTCTTTGGAGCTATGAATCACCAAGAAGGCTTCTTTGCAGGACTAGAACAAAACTATATGAGTGGAAGAGGCGGATTGTTAAATAACGCTGCCGTGCAATTAGGATGGGGGGCTCAGAGTGCCATGGAGTCGCTTTCTGGAGGGCAAGTTGGCTCATCGGCAACAGCTCGCGGAGGTACAATTCAAACCTTCTCTGACCAAATGAGGGATGCTTCAGAGGCTATGAGATCTTTACATCCGCAACAGGAAGCAGCGAAAGCGGAATTTAACGCTCAGAGAAGTATGTTTGGCCAAGGCTCCGCTTGGTATGAACAAAACAAGACTTTCGAACCTAGAGCCCTATCATCGATGGCACATCCAGATTTGGTTAACTCAACTGAACATCTTAAGGCAGCTCAAGCTGAATATGCTGTAGCCAAACGTTCCGGGGACGAAGAGAGGATAGCTGAAGCAGAAGTAAACTTTACCAATGCCAAGAACGGATTTCAGGAAATGGATGGGCTTTACGGAAAGGGATCTCAGTGGTTTAACGATAATACAACATGGAAGATGGCTGAAGTTGCCCCTACAATGCCTGATTCATATGTGCAGGCCGAACGACATTACAACGATGTAAATGCGCGTTATGAAAACGAAAAAGGTAGAGTACAAGAAGCAAGAAGCGTTTTAAATAATCGAACTCAATTATATGAACAAGTAAATCGTTTCGCCGGAGGCGAAAGCACCAATCCTAATCGCGGAACATGGCTTTAACGGAAAGGAGGGGCTGCATTGCCAGAAACTGAAAACAACCTACAACGTGGACTTGAAGGAGCTCTGCACAGTGCAGTTCGACTTGGTAAAAGAGTAGGAAAACGAATAGTTAGGCAAATAATACGAAATATGGCGCGTACTCTCGGATTGATAGCTATTAGCACTACTTACATCTGGGTCCCCATGGTAGCGTTATTTATTGTGGGGTATCTAGGTCTTTCATATTTTTATATAATGCCAGCTGACATCATCGCCAGCCAACAATCCTCCATGGAAGATAAAGTTTCAGCCTTTTTTATGACAGAAGATAAAGAAGAAGTAAAGAAAAGAATGGGATTCTTAAAGGAATATGAGCAAACTGCAAATGGGTGGAAAGATGATTTAGCTGAAGATGAAGCTGTACAGGTGGAAATGCATGCGTTGTCATGGGGGGTATTAGCTGCAGTAGACCGAATCACTCATGACCCAATCTTTACGCAAGGGAAACAAATCGCTATTAAATCACAAGAAGTTTTCCGTGATTTACGTCCACAATTTGTATTAAAGGAAAGCCCAATTTCCGTACAATCTCAATCCTGTGTAGAAAGAACCCAGCAACCGCTGAAAAACGATCCGATTACTGGTGAAGAAGTTGAGGATACAGAAGCTACACCAATAATCAGTTATGAAATTGTTGACAATCTAATTCAAATTACGGTGAAACGATTAATTCAAACTGCTGATACCATTGAAGGCCACTTTGATTACCAGTATCGAACGGACGTTAGTAGCACTCAGACAGATCCATCTCCTGGTACTTGTTCGGGACAATTAACAACTATCACAACAAAGGAAGTTCTATCTCAGATAGTGCAGCCAGAAGATAAGTATCGACCACTATTTGCATACTTAAAGGGGAAAGGGATATCTAATGAGACGGAAATACACGTTGTAATTGAGTTGGCTAAATCACTTGACCCTAAAATGGCAGGCGGCATTATTGTAAAACCTATTGGTAAATGGATAAATCATCCGTTACCTCCGGAAGATATCTTAGAAGCATTAGATCAGGCCATTAACATCGCGAATCGAGTTAATCCAGATATCAACCAGTCATGGAGAGAAGGAATGCTAATACTGATTATGAAGGAAAGTAGCGGTAACCCAAGAGCAGTTGGTCCCTACCCCGTTTTTTACTCCAACAAAGATGGCTACCAAACAGCAGCTGGTCTATGCCAACTTATGCCTCCTACGTTTAGAGGGTATAAATTACCTGGATTCGACGATATCTGGAATCCCGTAGATAACATCATTGCATCAATGAGATACATATACGCAACATCAAGATATCAGAAACACGTTAATAATATCCCGAACCTTTTCTGGGGGCATTATCCAGGCTATTAAATATACTACTTGGAGGAACTTATTCATGAAAAAAATCATAAGCTACATTTTTGTATTTACATTTTTTTTTAACCTGACGACCTTCACCGTATCTGCAGAAGATAGTAGCACCACCACCAAAGAACAGATTCAAAAAAGCAATGCTGACGATAAAAAAATTGGTGTAATTACGGAAAGAGTAAAAGAAAGCACGAAAAATGCAACGCCTGAACAAATTCAAGAAAAATTGGAACGTAAAGGTAATGATTTATGGAAAACAGCGCGATCAGGCAGCGTTCTAGCAATAGGAATTTATGCGATTGTATTCTTAGCACTGCTTGTTTTAGGGATATTTTGGAAGAAATCTCGTGGGTTGGCATTTGGTATTCTTGCACTTGGCATATTAGGATACTTAACTATCAATTACTTACCAGATATTTTAGACATTTTACATATAAAAATTTCAGGCTAAAACATTGGTAATATAACTAAAAGGGGTGGTGTATTAATGGCATCAACATCAACGACGGATATTCTCCGTTCTTTTGAAAAGACCTACCGTCAGAAGAAAGATATTACTTTGAAGTACGCCAATTACCGGAAAATAGCCATGATCGAGCTTAAATTAGTTTATTACGGAGTGCCAGATCAGCTAATTACTTTCTTTTCAGAGATTGAACAAGAATGGGACTTCATCCATGCACACTTCCAACTATCTGCGGAAACAAAAGCATTAGAAGTAAATTATCAAATTAAGCCAGCTGAAATGGATTCCTTTTTAAGAAGAGTTCCTCCTAGACATGAAGATATTCTTATAAAAAAATTAGGATAAAAATATGAATAGGAGATTTCTATGAAGAACCTACACCTTGTATATCCTTCTGACGTAATCCTTTCATTGAAGAAGGCCCTCGAAAATGAGGGCTTCTTTGTCAGTGGAATGGATTATACATTAGAACAATTCAAAGAGGCTGCTGCCGCAGAAAAAGTAGAACCTAATTCAATAATCATTATTGAGGGTACAGCAGGAATTGCAAGAAAGTCTGATATTTACACAAATCTACGGGAAATTCGAGGTTTTTTACCTACAACGCGTTTAATTGTACAACTCTCATTAGACATGAAAAAAGACATAAAGCTCATTACCCCAATTGTTCAATTAGGCATATATGATATCCATTTTACAACTGAATTTGGGATCGAAGAACTTAAAGAGTGGATCCATTATGAAAAAACAATAGCGGAATATTCACAATTTATAGGCTCTGCAATTTCGAATGATACTACCCAGATTCAACAGGGGAGTTCTTCATATGTTGATAATAAAACTACACTAGCTAAACCCGGAATGTTCGCTAAACTTCTTTCAAGAGGTAAACGAGGCCTGGATAGTAAACTGGCAAGTGACCAGGAGAAGCAAGCCAAGAATCATGGCAAAAATAAAGAATCAGGAACGAATGAGCCCTTTGAAAGGGTTTCTGAAATAACGACTGTTGATCAAGAACTAGAAATACAACCTAGTCAACAAACTAATCCATATGGAACTGCTTATAATCATATGGATGAATCAGAATTGCACCTTACATTACCAATTAAAAGAACTGAACCAAACGCAGCTATTAATGCCTATCAACAAACTTTGGAACAAGTTAATGATGATTTTAATGATGCTTTCACTCTTAAGACAGCTGTTGAAACGAATACAGTTTCTACAACTGTTCCGCCTAGTTCATCAACGCACGTCGAAAAAACAGAAGCGCCTGCTTCACAAGAACTAATAAGCTCCGAAATTAATCACAAAGCTAAGCTAGCTGAGCAGGCAAAGCTGGATGAACAAGCTAAGCTAGCTGAGCAGGCAAGGCTGGATGAACAATCTAAGCTAGCTGAGCAAGCAAAGCTGGATGAACAAGCTAAGCTAGTTGAGCAGGCAAGACTGGATGAACAAGCTAAGCTAGTTGAGCAGGCAAGACTGGATGAACAATCTAAGCTAGTTGAGCAAGCAAGGCTGGATGAACAAGCTAAGCTAGCTGAGCAGGCAAAGTTGGACGAACAAGTAAAGCAAACTATACCTGAGACTGCTTCTAAATCCGACGGAACTAAAAAACGCCAGGATAAAAATTTATTAGATCTATTAGATGAGGATGTAAAATTACCTAAGCAAACTATCGTTTTTAAAGAACGCATAGTAGGTACAGTGAAGTTAGGTATAGCTGGTGCTGAACGTCGCACAGGAACTACTTATCAAGCATTGCAAACATCCTATTATTTGTCTTCACTAGGCTTTAAAGTTGCATGCGTAGAGAAGCTGGATGATAATAAAAATTCTACCTTTGCCACATTCAGAACAAATGTGCCATCTCAAATAAGAAATGGATTTAGGTATGAGAAAGTGGATTTCTATCCCAAATCATCGTTAGAAGATTACATTAGAATTGTTGGATCACAGTATGATTATGTGATTGCAGATTTTGGAGATATCAAAGATGACAGCACGCAATTAGAATTCATGCGCTGTGATGTACAGATCATGACCATAGGAGCAGCCGTATGGGACTTCAAAGATTTCTACATGGTTTGGAACAAGTTTGCGAATTGGGATTTTAGAAAAAGCTGGTATGTCCTAGTTAACTTTGCAGATGATGATATGTATAAAGAAATGACTGGAGCGTTTAGTAAGAAAGATCAGGCACAATTAAAAATGTCCTTTATTAAAAACCCATATGTCCCAAACCCACTGCAACTAACTACGGATAAATCTGCAATCGAACGTATGGTAAGATCCGTTATACCTAATCAAAATACCAAGAGGAAATGGTTTAAATAATACAATCTGCAAATCTATTGAATAAACTTGACACATGATTACTAGAGATGGTATATTGACAAAGTAATGGGCGAAGCTATGTCTATGTGACGAAAAACACTAATTTAGACAAATATATGAAAAAAACCTTTCCTGAAAAGTGAAGGTTTTTTTGTTTTTGTCTTAATTTAAAAATAAGGGTGGTGAGTTATATTTGAATTTGTTTAAAAAATCAAAAGTTCAGAAAGTAGCTTTTGTTCAACCAAAAATGATAGCCATTTTCTCTCCTAGTGGAGCTGATGTCTCGAAAACAACGTTAGACCTATATAAAGCATCCTTTCAAGAGTATCCGTCGCGGAAACACATTATTGTTGAACCGCCATGCATCGGTGTACCAAGAACTGCTTATCGATTATTGTACCGTGAAAAAGACAGACAATTTGAACGGCAACAGTCTTTCGATAGTTTGTTATTGGATTATGAGCGCGGAGAATATCAAAATTTACATGAGTATATTGCATTGGGCAAGGATAATGAATCTGATTATCTTATCGCGGATATTAATCAACGTCCCGACATTCCAACGTTACTCAAGTTAAACGACAACAACACACTGGTCAATCTTCCGCAGCTCCTAAAAGCGCGGCTGCTACCAATATACCATTACATATGGTTTGCATTGCAAGGGCAACTAGTAAATCCAATGACACTTATTTCAATGCAAATTGCAGATGCAATAGTAATTCCTTTTTCCCATAACTCAGAGAAGTTATGGGCTTATTTAACGTATAAGCGCCTTATTGAAGCTAATCACATTGATGAGAAGCGAATCATTTGGATAAGTGAGCAGGATCATCTGCAGCTGGATGGAATAAATGTCCTGCATCGCTCAAAGGATGCCGTAGCAGCGTTAGAGTTCATGGAGCCTACTCGAGGAAAACAAGGTACTGAGGAAGAGAATTTCACTCCAATAACTCTTCCTAATACTAAACATATCGGGATCGTCAACCCGGTAGAACTTTTAAACTTCCGTTCAAACGAAAATTCATCACTGTTAGATGACAGCGATGTTCATATGATCATGTCGCTAATTGATAAAACAAAAGCTTACCTAAAAGAAAAACACCCTCATGACTACATTCAATCCTTTGTGGATGATAGAGCACGTGCGAGAATATGGTATGCCATTGGTGACTACATCAAAGAACAAAAAAGTATTCGATTTAGAACGGATTTAAGACGTGTTACCGCTTTTGTTCAAAGGGAGATAACTGAGCTTGGTGTTTTACAGCCAGCTCTCAATGACCCTAAGATCACATCAATTGAAATAAATTCACCAACTGAAACAGTTATTGAACTAAATGGTAAACCTGTTCATGATAAGCGGATCATTTTTAATGATAACGAGCATATTTACCGAACAATTGATAAATTACTTATGCCTCTTGGAAAAACATTAAGTGCGAATGAGCCAATCATTGATGCCAACTACCGGGGATTTCGTGTAAATGTCATATTAGATGTTTCTAGGGGTGGAGTCAGTGCAAACCATCCCATAATCTCAATACGTAAGTTTCCTCCTGATGTTTATTCAGACCAAGCGTGTATTGATTACGGAAATGTGGATCAAGAAATTATTGAATTTTATTCTGATGTAGTATCAGCCAGACCGAATATCACCGTCGCAGGAGGCACCAATAGTGGTAAGACAAGTACACTAATGAGACTTCCACTGTATATGGATGAATTGGATCGCATCATTACCGTAGAAGATAGTGAGGAAATGATGCTTAAGCAAAAGCCAGCATATGCAAGCTATCCAAACATGGCTGCACTTATTGTGAAATGGCACGATATAAAAGAGCGTCGAATTGATTTACCCAAATTAGTTAAAACCACGCTTCGCCAAAACCTGGATGTGCTAATTATCGGAGAGATTCGAGACGAGGATCAAGCTGAACAAGCATTAATAGCAGCCAATACTGGACATCAAGTTTTAGTATCCATTCATGCTAATACGGCTTCTGAAGCAGCTGTACGTATGGTTCAGCTAAACGGTGACACGCGGACTGCTGCAAGTCGTGTAGTTCAGGTTTTCGATATCATTAACTTCCAGGAATATAATGATGAAACCGGCGTGAGGATTGTAACGGAGATCTCGGAACTAATTGGATTTGAGGGAGCTGAAAAGCCGATCTTGAATCCTATTTTTAAATATGACTTCCTTCAACAGAAGCATGTTCGTGTTGGTAATTTACAAAAAATGATTCCAAAAATGATTAAACGTTACAGAGAAAACCCTGAGGTATTAGTTCGATGGTGTGGTGAAGGGTGGGATCAAGCATGACATGGCTATGGTTAGCTCTAGCGGTCATGTGGACTGTTATACTTGCCATCATATTACCAAAAGCGCGTACCAACATTTACACAAAGAATGCTAATTTAGAGCTCCTACAAGCTTTTGGCTATCAAAAAATAAGTAAGGAGGCCAAGGAAGCTGGCATAGATATTACACCGAAAGATTTCTTAATCCTGATTCTTATCTCAGCAACAATATGTATTATTCTAACAATAATAATTAAAAGCATAATCTTTATTGTTGCTGGAGCAATTGTAGGTTTTTTTATTCCACGACTCATTTTCCGGAAAATAAAGTATCATAAGCGCAAAAACCTGCTTTATGAACTTCCTTCTAACATGAAAATGCTCGTAGCGAAGCTAAAAGACTTTAATTCGGTTGAACGCGCATTAGGTGTGGCTCTTCCTGATATGTATGGTGAAACAAAGATACATTTCGAAAGAGCTTATCATGGTCTAGTAGTAAAGGAACCCATTGCAGATGTTATGCGAGAATGGAATCAAAGTATCCGGATAAATAAATTCACAGATTTTACAGACAAACTTCTTATTGCTACTGAACAAGGATTTCATGAAAAAACACTGTCATCTCTTAAAGAAAGCATTGAAAACATTGGATTTGATGTACAGCTCATTAAAAAAGAAGAAACCAAAACAAAAAAAAGGTATCAACGGTTATACACGGTTATTGGTGCAAGTTGGGCAATCCCAGCTGCTCTATCGACGATGAATGTAGATAATGCCAATATATATCTAGACACCTTTTTTGGCCAGATCTATACTTGTCTCTTTTTCTTAGCTACCATCTTTTGCATCGTAAAGGGCGATGAATATCTGACGATGAGATTAGATGAACTATGAGAGTGAGGAAATAAATGGAAATCATTGTTCTCTTATTTGCTTTAGGTACACTACTATTCACCATTGGAATCGTATCCTTACTCTTACCGAATTTCTCAATTAACGATCGTTATAAAAAATGGGCTGATAAACTATCTCTTGATGATTCTGAATTGAAACCCAAGCGTACGGGGCTTAGCAAAATATTAGCATATTCAATTTTACCAGCCCTTCTACAACAAATTCGAATTGAGTTAATATTTGGTAGAAACATAAGGAACATGCAGGCATTCTTATCTGGAGACAGACGTACATTTAATGAGATGCTAGCTGATAATTTGGTCTGGGCATTACTCATATCCTTATCCTCTCTTGTTGTTCCAATTGTTTTTGGTAATCTCATTACGATAGTACTTTACCCGATTATGACAATAGTTTTATTTTACACGAGAGTAAATGATATCCGGATACAGTTTCGCTCAATGCAGCGAGAAGTACAAAAGGATCTCTCACTTCTTATTGATAAGATGATGCTGGCTTTAGAAACAGGAACATCATTTATCACAGTTTTTAAAGAGATGGAACGACATACACGCGGTAGAATGAAAAAATTATTAAACCAATTGAACAAAAATATAGTTGATATCGGGATTGTTCCCGCGGTTGAAGAATTTGCAAGACAAACAACCATCCCCGTTATGATGGAGTTTTCTGCCGCCGTAAAAATTGGTACTACCACTGGATATAGAGAGGCTAAAGCATATTTAGATAATCTTAAGGATGATATTCAAGAATTACGACGATTATCTATTGAACAAATCGCAAGAAACAGACCCAGACGTGTTGGTTATTTATACGCCATCATGATTGGGTTTTCTTTGGTTGCTGTTGGGTTTGCCATGTTCACCATTTTTAAAGAGTTACTAACTATGTAATTAACACAAAGGAGGAAAAAAAATGTTCAAAAAAATTCAAGTAAACCTTATTACCAAAACACAAATTATGGGTGAAAGAGTAGTCAAAATATTGAGAAGTAATAGGGGAGAAGGCACCACAAAGGGAGTAAGTACGATGGTTAGTATGATCATTGTAGTCCTAGTCGCAGCTTTAATTTGGGGGTTAATTAAATTATTTATACCGGAATTCTGGGAGACTATTAAGACAAGAATATCGGGTATCTTTTAAGGATATCAATGAAGAAAATACTTTATGTGCTCAGAAGTATCAAAGGCGAGGGGATGACGATTACTATCCCCATTCTGATACTTCTTTTTGCGGTTTTCACTTACTTTGGGTTAGATGTTTACGGGTACATGTCAACTAAGCAAAAGATTCGTTCTGTTGCATCGGAGACATTGGAAATCATGAAAGCAGATAACGGATATAGTTACGAAACAGAACAATATTTTGAGGAATTGGCACGAGATTACGGACTGGATCCATCGCAGATGATTGTAACTGCTACTCCACAAAGAGTACAACGCGGCGCTACTGTTAGTATTACAATACAAACGACCTATAAAGTGCTTTCCCTGAAACCATTTGGGAAGCAGGTTACGGCTGAAATTGATGTGTTTCAATCAGGATTAGCACATACGTACTTCCGAAGTTAGGGGACAGATCTAATATGGCAGGAGCTTCAGGAGTCAAGATAATTCTATTCATTCTTATTTCAGTTGTATTCACAGTTGTATTTACAGATGTATTTCGCGTATATGCTGCGCATCAAAAAATAGCTGATGCATTAGCACAAGCTGTTGATGCGGGTCTTATTGCTGGAACAGACCAAGATACCAGGAGTGCTGGGAAATTAGAGATCGACATTAATAAAGCAAATGCTGGCGTAAAAGAAATACTGAGGAATAACCTAAACTTGAATAATCAACTAGAAAACAAACTTTTCACCAGTAGCTATTTAGTTATTCGAATTCAATATAGAAAAGGTAGCCCTAGATTAGAATCTACTTTTTCTACGAACATAGCCATATATAGCACTAAAATATTTGGGTTAAGGGAGTATACCATTACTGTACCTAAGAAAACGCCGTACTTAACTGGTTTTAAATGAAAGGGTGAGATTTTGGGACGCTATTGGACTAAAACAACAAGAAATCTAGTCATTCTCTTTATTGGAATAGCCGTAACCATTGCTTCATATTTAATTGCAATGAAATTTATTACTTCACATACGACTACCAAAATGGTTCTTGTCGCTAGTGAGGATCTAAAACCTTTTAGCACAATCAAAGAACAAGTAAAGCTTAGAGAAATAGTTACTAGCGAAATCCCAGACGATAGCCTTTATAACAAAACGGAGCTTGAAGGTGATGAATGGTTTGTTGGTGAAATCGGCATACAAAAAGATCAACCTCTTCGTAAAAGCAAGATTACCCATTCGAAAGGGACCCCATTTGGTATTGGGCTAGGTTTACCTGAAAATAAAAGATTAATTGGGGTTAAAACTGATCTCTCATTATCGGCCGGTGACAATGCTAAGCCTGGTGTAATGGTTGACGCTTTCGTTTACATCAAACCAACAAATACTGGTGCTATTGATAGAGAAACCGGTCAACCTCCAAAAGGAAAGGTAATTACACCTAAGGACGATGCACGGTTGAAAGGCCTCCTAGTCCGGGATCATTTAAATAGTGAAGGTTACACGGTAAATGAAACCGCGGGTAAGAGTGTGATTCCGCAAACCGTCGTATTGGAGGTAAATGACGATACTTTTACCGCCCTTGTACAATATCAAGAAGAGGGCAAGGTTTATTTTGGACCTATAAACGTTAACGAAAATTACATGAAAATGTATTTGAATGATGTAGCTAATTCAAAAGAGACATCTACACTTGTGCCCGATAGTGTAAAGCAAGCAGTACAAGATAATAATCCTGCTGCGGATCCAAGCAAGGAAGATAAAAAATAGCCCCAAATTAAGGGTTATTTTTTATATCAGAAAGGAAGTGGGTTTGTGAGAGTTAAAGTTTCATCCATGTTCATCGTAGCGATTACTTTGTTCTTTGTAGGCATAGGTATGTTTCTCATGCTTTATATAAAAGGGGAAGCACTACTGCCACATGATGCTGTTTTCGTCCCAAAAGGCGATGTCAAAATCGATGAATATACAAAAATAACACCTCAGAATTTTCAAGAACTATTTGAAATTAAAGAAATATTAGCTGCAGCTGTAAATCCGAACATGGTAACACCGGATAACTTGAAAGGAATACTCAATAAAACTATGGTGTTGCCACTATATCCAAAAGACTATTTAACATTAAATCATGTAAGAGATTCCAATTTAGTGCCCAACAAAGATGAAATAGAGTATCCAATACCTCCAACTTGGTTAGAGGTAACCGACTTCACGGTAAGAGCTGGAGATGAAACGGAAGTATGGCTTACGCCATCAGAAAAAGTAAAAAATTTTTACATAGCAAAAGCACAAGGTCTAGGTCAAACTATGGGCAGTGTTCCTGATCTACCTGAACGACCTTTAACAACTCCACTGTTTACTGGACTTAGATTACGTTATGTCGTTGATGGCGCGAACCGTATGGTAAAGAACACTAAAGAAGGTGATGATCGAGCTGAGTCAACCGGGAAACCGGCCGAAGTAAAGCTGAACATGACCACGAAGCAATTTGCACAGTTAAAAAATGCCGTTGAAGAAGGCTATAAGATACTAATCGTCTCTAAAGGACTTTAAAGCTATTGGAAATAGCTTTAGTGGCGTTGATAACTATTCAGCGCCCCTATACGTGTTTCCAATCAAACTAATATGAAAGAGGGTATAATATATTGCGCGTTTTAATTGTAGGAAAATCATCTCGTTTACTAACGCTTGTTCAAAACATAAGTGACCTACAAGAAGTTGTCTATTTGTCTGAACCGGAACAAAGAAATTACGATACATTCCTTTTAGATGATGTTGACTTTCCCATGCTAGAGTTAGCTAAACAGAATTTTCAAAATCACAAAATCCTATATATCTTTTCAGCGCGCGGTGGAATGAATGAAGAGGAAGAGCAGCGTTATGCCAAGACAAGAGAAGTGTGCCTTCTCAATCACATTAGCTTTATTACAGATGTCTCGGACAATGGGCTAGTAGCTGACATTGAGCTCATACTATTTCCTGATCGTTTTCATGATGATAGTTCTAACCCACCGTCAATGGCCCTTATTAGCTGTCACCGCAGGGCTGGACGAAAGACCATAGCGGATAGTATTGCATCAGCTCTTTCTCAGCGAACTAAGAGTGATATTGCGATTATTGACATGAATCCATATTCGTTATCAGAGAACACGGAATCAACCATGCTTCATTTGTATAAGGAATATGACGCGGCGGGATTAAAGCCAAGCAGAATAAAAGAAATCGCAGTACAGCGCGCTGACGGAACTTATTATATTGGCGGTAACCCAAAAATGGATATGTCCAGGGGATACTCTCCTGCAAAGCTAGAACAGATGATTAATATCATCCAACAAGCGTTTCACTTTACAATATTTTTAATCTCGCCTTATTGGGATAACAATCTTACATTAGTTCCAATTAAAAATATCCAACAGAAGTACCTAATTGCTACATCGAAAGTAGAAGAGATGAAAGAGTTTTATGCTGCTCACCAACAGATGCAGTTTCTATTTCAGTTGAATCTTCGACAGGTTCCATTCATTTATAACTTAGATGGAGTTTCGGGTGAATCTAAAAACGATGTAGCTATAAATCTTCAATCGAGTAGTATTTTCCAATTGGGCCTACTTCCTAGCGGAAACAAGAAAGGTCCAGTTATTAAAGCTGCTGATCGCTTAATCGAAAGTATTATTACAAATAATCACTTAGAAAGAATACAGAGACAGGATACTGGTAATAAAACATCATTTAGATTTTTAAGGAGGAGGGCAGCTTTATGACCCAACATCTGATAACGAATGAAATCCCTATCCATGAAACCATGGATTATATGCGTAGAGAAGAAGGGAAAGTTTCAGCACGTTTTAATAACGATAAGTTCGAAATGGCTCTACGATCAATTGACATGTTTTTTGAACAACGACTGTTAAGAGCTGCCTCTGATGAGAAAAAAGGAATGCTAGTATTACAACACAGAGCTGTCCGATACGAGCCCGATGCTGTTGAATCTATAAAAAGAATCATACGTCAACAAATCGAAGAACAACGAATGCAGGACGTTCCTATACCTGGTATTTATGAAGACTTAACTGATGCTCTTTATCATGAAACGTTTGGCCTTGGTGCTGTATCCGTGTGGTACGAGCGTAACCGGCACATTGGCAAATGCCGTGTTAGCGGTTGTGAGATTCGCTATAGAAAGCCGAAAGACGATCATAGACTACATGAACAATACAACAACATGAAAAGCGTACAGCGTATGATTGAAAATCTTTTAAGAAATGATGAAGGGCAAGTTGTTTCGCGAGATAAAAATCACGCACAATTTTCTTTGTTTGACGGAACGCGCGTTACTATAGCTCTGCCTCCTACAACAAAAGCACCTACAGTAGTATTCCGCCGGGCAACTGTTCAACATTACACATTAAAAAAACAAGCTGAGATGAGTACAATCTTTGACGAAGCTATTCCTGTTTACAGTATGCTAGCGCGTTGTGGGATTAAGCTGATTATCACAGGCGAACCGGCTACAGGAAAAACAACCTTCCTAATTTCGTTGTTTAGTGAAACAAAGCCAAACAAAATTACTGTAGTTGCGGAGCATGTCTTTGAAGGAGACTTTAAAAATAAATTTCCTGAACGTGATATTACAGAGTTCTCTGGTGATGAAAAAACATTAGTACCTGTTGTGTTCCCTCTAACTTTAAGAATGGACACTCAACAATATATTATGCAAGAAATAAGGGAAATCGAGGCTTCAATGTTTAAGGAGGCTTGTGCTAATACCAGAGGTCTGGTCATGGCAACAATGCATGAGCGTGATGCAACTAACGTCCCTTCAACACTAGCAAGAAAAGAATTACGTCATTCAAATGGTTTAAATTTTCGCATTTCGATGAGCGATTTTGCTAATCAAATTGACTTTGTAATGGTAATGGAATTTGGCGAGGATGACCTTTCAGTAATCAACTCGGAAATTTCAGCATTAGTGCTCAATCCAAATGATAGTTCAGTAACAAGCATGCGGATAATGTGGTATGACGGAGAGAATTGGACATTCAATGCAGATATAGAGCCTCGGTTAGCCAAGCGCATGCGGAAGTATGATGGAGAGGCATTTGATGAAGGCTTAAAAAAGTTAAAAGAGTTATCGTTAGCCTTCCCTATGCCTGAAGAAGAGAAAATAATAACTCTTGCGGGGGCGGTCTAATGCTCAGTCATTTGCAATACGCTTGGATCAAAATCCAAATAAACTGGATCATGATATCTGCATTTATAGAATTGTTAAGTTCCCTTTATCTTTCGTTAAGTTTAATGATCCAGGCTCTCACTTTAAGTAAAAAATTAAAAAAAGCAAATATCTATCATAGTATGTGGTCTGAACGCGAACAAGAAGATAAACGCCAATTTAAGAACAAGATACTATTTACATTATCATTGCATATCGGATCATTTGTTGATTTAAGCATTGCAGCATTAAGGCGAGCTGTATGGTCATTTATCATTATTAGCGTACTAATTGGGATTTTTACCGGCTATTTACTAGTTCACACCTATATGGGCTGGTCGTCTCAAGTTGGAGAAGAATTACCTTACAACACCTTCAATATTTGGCTTCCTGTAGCAGTTGGCTTGTTTGCTTGTATAACTCCATTTCTACTTATGTTTTCATTAATTCAGTCGCGTAGAGGTAAATTAAGTCACCAACTTCTCCCATATATTGAAGAGTTTGAAAAGCAATACCTCGTTAAAAAGAATATCAAGCCTGCTCTGGATGATCTTTTAGATTTACTACCTAATGGTACACTGCAAGATCTAACTTATCGTCTTATTCATAGTTTACAACGACAAAATCACGATAGAATCGAACTCATCATTCGCATATTTGAAAATCAAGTGGGCAGCAAATTTGCAATGGCTTTTTGTGTATTGCTACGAGAGGGAACAGGGTTAACTTCAGGGAGGGAAAACAAAACATTAATGCTGCAAACAAAGGATATACGAATGGGTTTGAGATCAATCATTCAAAAAATGCACGGTCAAAAACAGGTCCAGGAAATAGATAAACCTAAAAAACGAGATCTGAGAATGGTTGGTTACATAACACTTCCACTTATATATTTTGTTTGGAAAGGTGTAGGGGGATTCTTAGCTGATGATAAGCTAGCGAAACACTTTCTTTTTGAAATCCCTTCACAAATGAATATATTTGTCATTGCTCTCATTGCAGGTTTTGCATCCATCACTTTAAATGTCATTTTAGGTAAGAGAAAACTCGATTTATAGAGCAGACTATTTTGAAAGGATGTGAAAATATGCTTCGCTGGCTTGTTATTCATGCATTTTATCTCGTAATGTATGGAGGTTTATTTCTAATTATCCTTGCTATTCTTTTAATGTTCTTATCCATAGATAAAACGAGAAGAACTGGAGCCCTAGAAGATATGCAAATGCTAATTCTTAATAGCTTTCGTTCTAGTCTACAGAAAGGTAAGAGTGTCTACGCAGATGAACGAATTGATTGTCTGTTAGAAAGTATGGGCTGGCCGTTAAAGAGTAGTTCCATGTATATGTTACGTGACATATGTTGTGTCTCTTTATTAGCTTTTCTTGGGGCTAATTGGTACTTATATGGTGGAAACTTGCAATTTAGAGTGATGATCGTTTTCACGGTTTTCTTATTTTTAACACCTTCTGCACGTATCGGTACACCTTTTATGCGTTTTATTGCACCATTATTCCAACGGATCAAACGACATAAAGTGAATAAAGAAACAGGCTTGTTTATCCAGTTGCTTCGAAATGAAACAAAAGAAGGACAACAACGTACTCCTCTAGCATTAATCCAGCAATTCCAAGGTTACTTCGATATCCTAAGGAATGATTTGTACAAATTAGAACATGACTGGGGACTGGTAGGAAAAGACGAAGCATTGCGAAAATTCAAGATGCGACATCCTAAAAATGAGGATATTTTTTTCATCACGTCCATTCTAAACGAAATATCAAGTGTTGGTTATGCAGCAACATCTGAAATGCTTGCTCAGAACGAAGAAACGCTTAATCGAAGACATCAATCGGAGTATGCATCTAGAATGAGCGATATTAATCAAGTGCTCTTTTTCATTAACACTGGTGCAGTTATAATTTCTCTGTTATGGGGTGTCATGGCCGTTTTCAATTGGGCCTATGGCTTTGATGTAGTTTATTAATTTGATGACTTGGCAATTGCCTTCTCATATAAAAAAACTTAAAAGGAGTGTTTTATTTCATGGAATTTTCAACCAACAAAGTGCTTGACGTAGGGCTAATTGCTTTTCTAGCGATAACTTTGGTTTTCACCGCAAGTTCGGGGCTCGTAGACAAATCCAAAGGTGCCCAAACAAAAGCTACAGCCAAGGTTGATTCAGTTGTAACGGCATACCAATAAAATTAACGGTGGGTGGAGCAGATCCACCCACCACCTTAAAGGAGACTTATAATTTATGGAATTTTCAACTAACAAAGTGCTTGACGTAGGATTAATTGCTTTCCTAGCAATAACATTAGTTTTCACTGCCAGCACAGGACTCGTAGATAAATCTAAAAATGCCCAAACAAAAGCTACAGCCAAGGTTGATGCTGTTGTAACTTCATACCAATAAAAGCAACGCGCATTGGCACAGTATTTAAATCAATAGATGGTGGGAAGGAAAGGGATCCTTCTACCAACTAAAGGAGTTGTTTCATTACATGGAGTTTTCAACTAACAAAGTACTTGACGTAGGATTAATTGCATTTTTAGCAATACATTAGTATTTACTGCCAGCACAGGACTCGTAGATAAATCTAAAGGTGCTCAAACAAAAGCTACAGCCAAGGTTGATGCTGTTGAAATTGAATACCAGTAATATCAACGCTCATTGCTGCAATAGCGTAAGCATCTAAAGCCGAGTGGAGCGGGTTCAATCGCCTAATTTACTAACTATAATAGGAAAAGGTTGTGACTATGATATGAATTATTTATTAAATGTAGTATACGCTTATTTACTTGTCGGGGCTGTTATTGCCGTTGTTGTCTTAATAAAGGACCCATCTAATCAAAAATCTAATGATTTAAATTTTGGCAACTCCTCACAATCTAGCAAATTGTTCAAATTTATTACTATTACATTGTTCTGGACAATTGGATTTAAACGTCGTTCTAAAAAATAACCAATGAAAGGGAGCTGTGATCGTGAAGTGGTCATTTGAAACCGTACTATATTTAATGATCATGACGTTCATGAGCGTTGCGCTCATACTTGACCATGGTGATGCAAAAAACGCTACATACATAGAAATAGCTGCTACTGAAGCAGCTTTAAAAGTACCTCCACAAGGGTATATCACACCTCAGATAAAGCAAGAAATTAAAGACTTTCTAGCAGGCACAAGGGGAATGGATCCAGTCCTAGTTCAGATTGATGGAACGAACGATATTGCTTTGCGTAAAGTTCGTGGTCAAGGTAATGACACCATTACATTGACCATTAAGTACCCGCGCAAATATTACATATTTTTTGATGGGATGAAAAATAGCCTCTATACAGCTAAAAGAACTATAAAAACAGAATACACGGGGCGATAAAACATATGCGTTTAGTTATTAATTTAGCTGTATGGTCTATCGTCTTTATATTGTTTATGGTGTACGACCACGAAGATAGGAAAATTACAACTGGAGAACTAAGAGGGTATGCAGCTGCGATTATTGCTGCACACGATGCTGCCGTTTCTAAAGAAGATGCTAAAGCGCAAGGAATACTTATTTTTGATGAGCCATCCGGTTTTCAAAATTATAAACAAAGCTTAATGGAACAGTTTCAACTAAATTCTGACTTAACACCCAAAGCAAACTCTATTTTTAATACACCGGTATCTATTGTAGGTATCTGGTTTCTTGGTGACGATAAAGCTCCTAAGGATGCCCAAGGGAAAGCAGTGTATCCATATAATTTTAATTCAACAGCCACATATCGTGGACAAAGCGTTGCCGTTCAGGAGAAGATTGAAGGCCCATCTATAGTAGGGGTTATCCAATTTACTCACAATACAACCACTTCACAAGCAATTACATTTAAAAAGGGAATATATAGATATATGGATAGGGCGTTTCAATGATTAAAATTATATTTATCCAACGCCCATTTAATTTTTCTAGAAGGCACACAAGTATAAGCTTTCTAATATGACTAGAATTCAATAGTTTATGTATTATAAAATATAAAAATATAATATAATTTTATTATAAAACACTAAATAGAATAGCAGGAGGAAAAATTAATATGCGAAAATTAGTAATGGTAACTATTGTTTTATCTTTATTATTGGCAGGGTGTCAGTTATATCCATCACCCTCAGTGGCAGAAGAGCCTGCTACCGAATTAACTGATATCGGATCACACTGGGCGAAAAAGAGTATTGAATCCGCCATGAGTGCGGGATATGTTGATGGTTATCAAGACAGCGCCTTCCGCCCAGACTACAATATCACACGTGCGGAATTTATTAAGATGTTATTGGTCGCGACTAAGCAAGTGGTTGCGAAGCCGACCGAAGGATCTGTTTGGCATAAACCTTACTCCGATTCCGCCACCACCTTGGGAGTCTATCACGACACTGATTTCTCCAATGAGAAATTTGATGAGAAGTTGACTAGAGTTGAAATGTCAAAACTTGCTGTACGTTACTTGGACCAATCTGCGAGACCTTCCGTTGCTAATCTATATGATACTTCTGCCATGTATAAAGCAGTTAGCTTAGGAGTCATTCAAGGGTTAGTTGGGGGAGATTTGGGGCCTGAACAGTTCACAACTCGTGCGCAAAGTGTGACAGTCATCGAAAGAATCTTAGCTGCTTCCGCAGGCAAGAAGTTGCCTGTCGATCGCTTAGCTTTAGGAAATGCTGATTTGGCTTTAACGGGATCCAATACCCGAGTGTATATGTACACTCCTTCGGTTCCACTGCCTGTTAGGTATAGTTATGGGGACTCCATGGATGTTACGATTACATCTATTGCTGCTCATGACATGTTGGATATTAATGATTATGTTGTCAAGGGGATTTTTGCACTCGATCCGAATAACAAGATACGTACTGAGAATTTAAAGAAAAAACTTGTGGTCGGATTGTACGTTATCATTGACAACAAAGTTGCAGGTACTGAGACAGGATTGAATCTGTATAGTAGTGTCTTGAGTATGATAGGTCTTGGTGCTACTGGTGATAGCGCTAGTATATATGCGATGGATACCACTACGGTTGGAAAGACTGAGGGTTGGATTTACTATACGATCGACAAGGCGCTTAATGCAAAGGGTCTTGATGGCACATTGCCATTCCCATTATTTCTTACAGTCGGAAATAAAGAAATCTACCTTACAGATATTAATAAAAAATAACAGTAGGGCTGTGTTATCACAGCCCTACTGTTTCTTATGATCATATTTGAATTTACCTAAGTTCAAATGCGCTCATACTGCATGCGCTACAAAATAAAGGAGAGATGCCTTTGCGAAGGATAAGAAAATTAGTGCGCTACATTAGCTTACTAATGATTTTATTAGAAACTGCCGCGCTTGGCTTACCACCGCCAGACGCTAATGCAGCTGCACCGCCTGCGGGGACGGTTACTAAGTACATAGACTTCTCAAGTGACACTATTATTGATGCCGCCCCAAGTTCTGCATACTATCCGTTTGCGACTTATTCGAAACCGTTAGACTTAGGCTCGGGTAACATTCAAAGTGTGACTGTAAAAGTTAATGGTGTAGGTGTTCCTGTAACACCCAGCGGTGGGAAGATTATGGTAAATGCTATAGGACAGAGGCGTACTGTTTATGGGTGGTCAAAGTCAATACCTGGTCACCACATCTTCAAAGTAACTGACCCTGACCACCCAAGTCAAACCGGTCTTTGGGCGCATAAGGGAAGTGATCCTAACAGCTTTTCATCAGTTATACCTGATTTTACTGCTTATTTAGACGCCTGTGGCTTCCCCTCAAGTAACGTAAAATGTGGCGATAATATCATGATTGATACTGTGCAGGCTGCTCCGGGAACCTTACCTTTGAGTGGTATTGATACTAGTACTGGGATCAGTTTCGGAAGTGGGAAGTATCCTATCAACTTACGTTACACATACGGCAGAGATCCAAATGATAAGTTTCCAAACTGGGGAATGGAAGGCGCTGCAGTTACGGCTTCTTACGACGCCCCTGCCCCAGTATCTATGTGTAGTATCAAGCCTGCTTACGGACAAGCTTGCAACGTGGCCGGAGGGGTTGATATCAGTAACGCTAAAGTGGAACAAGCTAGTTTCGCTGTCACGTCTGACAGCCGAGCTGACGCACAAAATGATGGTTCTAATGGCGAAGCTGCCGCTCAAGTGTTCTATTGGGGACAAGGTCCAGAAGGACAAGGTCAAGTGTATGTTCGCCGTATGTTAACAGACACTGTTGCAGGTATGAATACCTTTGCACAAATTGGTGCAGACAGGAACTATTACATGGCCGCCAATTTAGCTTGGGAAGCTAAGACCTACGAGTACGTTGGTATTGTCACAATTACATACGCCGCAACTGTAAAGCCTGATTTAGGTGGCCTAGCTCTTGTAAACTCTTGTGTGGGCATTGGCAAACCAACAACTTACACTTTCAACTACAAGAACAACGGGCTAGATTTAACCACAGCATTCAAGATCAGTATTCGTGCTGATGGCGTAGAGATTTCCTCAATAAACGTGACTACAGCTAGATATTCAGGACTAGGCTATCAAGGAACTTTTAATTATACGATGAATTCCAGCAAAACCCTAAGTATATCTTTAGATGACGGTCACGCTGTGGATGAATCTGACGAGTCTAACAACGTGTTAAATGTCCCGATTACTCCACAAGCTTCTTGTAGCGGAGGTGGCAGTGAGCCAGAGGTTATTACTGGTACGATATCCGTGGATTACCCGTCAGTGAAGTATGGGGAAGCTGAATTCATTTGGTTAAGGGATGTGGCTGTTAGTGGCGGGGCCAGTTGTGTCTTAGCTAAAGGGGATTTAATATATTCCCAAAATGGCACACAGAAGATCTATCATTTAAACTCCATTGGAACATGGAATCAAACTTTTGTCGCATCTCCTTACAATGGTATTGGTGTTGGTACCATAACCGTGCAATACGATATCACGACTTCTTGTGGCACAAAGAAAACAATTGGGCCCACTAGTTTTGAAGTCACGGCTAATGCTGGCAATGGTGATCCAGAGTTCAAGCCTGGGTGGTTTGATGAAGATTATTATTCCGGAGGTTATTCTGACCCCATTACAGAGGTTCCTCTTGGTGAGCGGGTAAGCTTAGGGCATGTAACAAAACCTAGAATCCCAGAACTTGGTGAGGACGGAACACCTTATGACCCCGATGGTGACTCTATAATCTACTTTTGGAATTTTAGTGGGAGCAGTAGTGAGTGGATTCGCTGGATAGGTGATACTAAAGACGGACTTGGATATGATCCAAATGGTGAATCTTTTAGTAACTTGAAAGTGCCGGATACTGTTGGTACCCACACCGTACAGGTAACTGCTTTTGATGGTAAAGGTGGCTCTGCCGGTCCGTATAACGCGACTCTGAGAGTTGTCGAGCCGAACCCAGTGCCCATAATCACACTACCTCCAAAAGTTGTAGAAGGTCGTGCGTATACTCCAGCAATTAGCTGCACTAACAGTTACAGCCCGTACAAATATCGTACGATCAGTAGTTGTGATTGGTTAGGTACAAACCTTCCAGTGTACTCCACATATGGGCCGAAAGATATTCAATTAAGTGTTACGGATAGTACTGGACTGGCCTCTTCATACTTTGCCCATGAAACATTGAATGTGGAAGAAGACTTACCACCAGTTGCACGACTTGACTATAATGATATAGGCATAAGAAATGTACCGATATCTTTTCAAGACAAGTCCTTCAGCCCTGACGGTGATCCGATCTCAGAGCACACTGTTTCACTATCCTGTGACATGAATAATAATGGTTCTTTAACGGATGAAACAGTCACTAATATTACCCCTGATGGTGGTGGGAACCTTACCTACACACCAACTCAGGTGGCGAAAAAATGTAATGTTCACATTCATCTAAAAGAAGGTCTTGGTCTAAAGAAATCAACGGATAAAGATTTTCCATTTGAAGTGGTCAATCAAATGCCTGAAGTGGATTTCTCAGCTATTGGTGTTCAACCAGAACCCGCTAATATAACGACAGTTACACCAACAGCTAATACATTAGTAAACTCGTCGGTATGGACAGCTTCCTCGCTAACAAAAGTCTCGGCTCCTAAGTTATATAACTATAGCTCAGCATATAACTCTGTTAGCACGAGAAATATGACGAACTACGCCCCATACAAATCAATTACCGGGTCTAACGTAGTAACTAAATGGTTTTCAACAACAAAAAGTTATTGTGGTGAGTGTGGTAACACGGGTAAGTTAGACGGTTATTATGCTTCTTTCGCTAAGGAAAGCAGGTTTGGTAAGCATCTTTGGAAGTCCGAGCAGAATAATGATGCGGTGTACTTCTACAATGAAGACAATCCCGCTATACTTTACGGATCAGGGGTAGGTAGTGCGCCCACCTTTTCTAATAATGGTGGCTGGGGCGAGGAAGTGATACCCAAACTAATCTATTCCCCTTCTAACATGACAGAATTTGAATCAGATATGGTATTTCAAAGAGTAGGTGGTTATAACTCTTATTGGCAAAATAGTATCTATAATGAATATATAACCAGAATTAGTGATATTCTGAATTTCATAAAAAATCCCAATAATCAGACCGTAGCTCCCGTATATACAGGTACCAAAACAATAACATGTGGGTCTGCGTGGTCTGATTCTCCAACATGTCCACCACCAGAACCAACTACATATCCATCCATGTTTACTGGCCCAAACCCTAAAGTTACAGATGGGGTACTCATGGACTCGGTGAATTACGGTTATGATTGGGATGGCTATGTTGTACAGCGTGGTACCACTCAGTTTAGCTCGCCTTTCAATAGGGATTCGAGTGGTAATGTCTACAAGAATAAGTGTGACTATGGCTATTATGACAATTACCCACATTCGTGTAGCCTAGTAAAGTATACCAGCGGAGGCGTTGTCATGTGGGAATACACGCCTACCCCAACTTCTTGGATATATAGTAATCGGACGAGTATCCTTGTAGAATATTTATCCGATAACGAATCTAAGATTGTTATTAGCTATGGCGGACAAAGGCTAGTTTTAGATGCGAACACCGGCTCTGTTTTGTTGAATCTTGTAACAGATAGAACGGCTACTAATAATCTAAAGTATAGTTTAGGGGTATTTAATAATCGGATAGCTTATATCAATCAAACATCTTCCGCAGGGCTATCTTATTGGGATTTGTATTTTTATGATCTAGGTACCGGACAAACCATTACTGTTGATAGAACAAAAACATTTATACCTTCGGAAGAGACTACTCCGGGCAGTGGTGACTATAAAATTAGGGTTCCAGTTCCTAAAGCTGTGCTCTCTTCAGATGGTAAAATAATTTTGGGTAACGGAGAAACAAATGTGCTAGTCTATGATATGTTCTCTGGGGCTAAAGAAGTCGATATTCCTACAGGGCTAGCCCTTTATAACTACTACTCCGGCGGTACTCAGACTAGCGGTATAAAAAGCATTAACTTGACCGAAGATGGGACTGTGAAAGTGGTATATTATGGCTACTTAGATTATAGTAGTGATCAAAGTAGAAGAGAGTGGATATTATCCATTAAAACAGATGTAAACAACTCTGCTGGTAATAGTACTTATGGTTTCTTATCCAATAATGATAAAGGGTTTTTTAACGGAGATGTCAGTCTTAAGGTCAAGTTTAACTTAAATACTTACAGTGATAGCGTTACTTCTGGTATAGGTTTCCGAGCACAGGATAACAAAAATATGTATAGGGTTGAAGCTACACCTAATCTTATCAAGTTATCTAAAATAGTAAACGGGGTGTCCACCACTATAACAAGCAAAACTTACAATTTCAAGCTTGGGGTTTATGTGGAGATCAAAGCAAAAGTAAGAGGTAATCATCTTATTGTTTATGCTGCAAGAGTCCCAATTATCGATGTGTATGACAATGCTTTCTTAGTAGCTGGGGGATATGGACTTTACTCAGAGGCCCCGTATGTAGAGCTTCAAGGTTTTAATGCTATGAATTACGAGAGTAGTGATACGGCAGTTGCCAATCAAGCCATTGTTAATATGCCAATTACCTATAGTACAAATTATCTTGATCCTGAGAACGATCCTGCTATTCCTAATCTAGCAACATGGAAATTTACTAATATGGAACCTTATAAATTTCTAAATGCTGGGGATGGTGCTTCCGATCCTATAGGAACTAACAGCTATAATGGCGTTGTTATCCAAACGCCAAGTCCTAGTATTTCCAAAGTAGGCGTATTCAAGGTTGAATTCCAAGAACTCGATGACCCTGCGCCAGCTGGATTCAAATATCCATCACCTGTCTTTGCCATGTTTCAGAAAATGTCAGATCCTGCAACTCATTCAATCTTGGTTCACAGAAGGCCAATAGAACAATTCACAATTGCTGAGATTCCAGATCATACAATTCAATGGACGGAAACAGGTTTCGACCCGGATAGATGGCTAAGCGCGTCAAACTACTCAACAGAGGCGACGGGGAAAAACTATCAAAGTACCAGAGGTATTTTTAACAACAGGTACAGCTATACAACGCCAAGTGGCGTAACTCAGCTAGGAAAGCTCACGCGGCCTACTGAAATAGGGCTATATACCGTCAGAGCTGCCGTCGCTGACGAATTCGGAGCATGGAGCGACTGGGTTGAACAATCAATCAATATTACCATTCCGTTGCCAAATCAACCTCCTGCAGCCGTTCTTACATTCCCAAATGGAACGCAATCAAATCCTAGTTATGTGAATACACTACAGCCTACGAATACCTGGAATCAGACGGATCCGGATGTTGGTACAACGTTTGCCGCTTTCCAAATCGTAATCAAAGATGAATTAGGGAATGTCTTTGTTGACAGTGGTATCAAACCACAAGGAACAAGTGCAAATACACAGGAATGGATTACTTCACAAGCGTTAGCTCAGGGACAAAAGTACCAAGTACAAGTAAGGGTTTCCGATGGGATAGCTTGGTCGCCTTGGTCGAACGTAGGTTGGTTGATTACTAACCGTCCGCCGATAGCAACGATGTTGGATCCTAACGGCACACAAGCAACACCAACAATATTCAGCAGCATGCGGCCAACTCTAAAGTGGACACAAACCGATCCTGATCCGGGTACAACATTCAGTTACTTCCAGATCCAAGTCACCAATGAGGCCAATAATGTGATGATCCTTGATTCAGGACAATATTATCAGGGCTCAACCTTTTCGACTGGTAGTTGGACAGTAAATGCAGATTTACCCGCAGGACAAAAATTGCGAGTTCGCGCTAGAACTTATGATGGTTTTGTATGGTCAGATTGGTCACAACAAACATGGATGATAATTAATCGTTCTCCTGTGGCTAATTTTGACTGGACGCCAAAGCCTGCATATGAAGGAGATCAAATCAATCTAACTAATATGAGTACAGATCCAGATGGAGACACGTTGACATACTCATGGAGCATAGTTGACCCAAACGGTGTGACAACAACCAATACAACGGAGAACACCTCAATATATTCTTTGAATAAACAAGGAGTATGGAAGATTACTTTAACGGTTACTGACCCTTTTGGAGCTTCCTCAGCGGTTACAAAAAATGTGAGTGTGGGTGTTCTCTCAATATTAGGAAAAATATTCCATTCGAGCATCTGGGAGATCAACAGAAAGAATTACAATATGGTAGTGAGTGGAAGCCAAAATTCACCGTGGCCAACAAATATGTTTCTTGCTGGAGAGGTCTTCATGTTAGCAGCAACTACTACTACGATTGATCCGTTAAGTAATGTCAGAGCAACCAGCGTTGATGTAACATTAAACACAACTGGAGATACTGTAAATCTGACTTCAACCAATGGCACTACATGGACAGGGCAGCTGTGGAATCTTGGTTACAAAGATCTTGATAAGTATGCTACTCACAGTTTCACATTCCATGTACGTCATTCAAACGGAGTTGATAAATACAACACTCAAACTATATCAATTTATGATGCTAAAACGGTTGATGATTACTGGCTGCTGAAAAGAGATAAGTAAACGAACGGGCGTTTATCTATGGATGATTAATTTCCAGATAAACGCCCGTTTTCTATTTATAGAAGGACAATTTACTAAAGGAGGTAAGATATTTATTATAAACTATATAATTATATAATAAAAATATTATATAGTTTATAATAGAGATAGATATTAAGTATAACTCGGGATAATTTGGAAGGAGAGAATACATATGTTTAAAAGACTAACAGTACTAGGTCTAACACTTGCTCTAACAGCTTCATACACGCCTATATCGGGTGCAACAGCACAAACAGCTACTAACAACCTACAATTCTCCGATATTAGTGGTCATTGGGCTGAATCAACCGTTAAATGGGCTATTACCAATGATATTGCTCATGGTTATGAGGACAACACGTTCCGACCAAATAAACAAGTTACCAAAGCAGAGTTTTTAACTCTACTGCTAAATTCTTATCACCCTGCGGATCTAGATCCAACTAGAACAAAGGTAACTTACAAAAATTCAAGAAATATGGAACTCATATACGAGGATTGGAAAATACCCTATATCCTTTATGCTCGTAAGGTGAATTTTCTTACGGGATCATACTTCGACAACATTAGCCCTCAAGATGCAGGAAAAGAGGGCATCTACTTAGAAACAGCCAATAAATATCTTGATCAAACGTACAAATCACCTGACTTAGTAATAAACAGAAGAGATGTAGCAGTTCTAGTTACATCTACTCTTGGTCTTAACTTTACCAACTACCAAATCATTAATGATTCCTATCGTTACCTTATGGTTAATGGTTTGGCAGTAGGTAAAACCGATGTTGGAACTATTGATGAAAAGTATTCTCCAAATGAAAATCTCACTCGTGCAGAATCAGTACAGTTCATTAAAAACATTAAGGATAAGCTAGGCAACATCGCTATTAAGCCTAGACCAAATGAAGATAGCCCAATCATCGATCTATATAAAGATGAAACATGGATAAAAGGTGAAGTTACAACCCTTGGTTCAGCGCTATTTCCACTCATTATTGATAATGGCGATTCTTACACTTTTACAATTCCCAAATTGCCTTCTTTTGTTGATCTAGGTAAGTATTCGAAAGATTTAAGAGCAGGTATTGTTGACTCAACCCAAATGCCCCGTGGCAAGTGGACAATTCTAACAAATGAAAGCAAGCAAACTCCCGACAACACGGATACAGTGCCATTTGAAATGGGAGAAAGTGATACCATTAAGAAAGGCGATGATGTTAAATTGCTCGTAGGAATATCAAACAATAATCTACCTGTTGAACAATACAACATCAATTTTAAAACAGGTTTAGTAAATGTAATGAAAATGGTAAATAACAAACAAATTTTTGAGTCTATCCCCCTCGAAAGTATGATAAAAATGTTTGAAACGGGGGAAAGATAAATGATCTTTTTTAAACGTACATTCAATAAAATTACAGCGGCGGTTGTCGTCATGGGATTAGTAATATCATCCTTAGGCGGCACCGCCGCTTTTGCGCAGTCTATTTCTCCAATATCAGAAATTCCTTATGGTGATCCCGCATGGGTAAGTGGGGACTTATCAGATTCTAGTAATGATTTTCAATCCTTCACTACTCTAGGTAGGGCTTCAATTCTTACACACTGGAAACGACATGTAGTAAATAACTTCGCTAGTTTTTCAGATGAATTGAGCAATATTGGGATTTCAACGATCTCGGAAAATGATTTCACAATGGACATTGATGGATTTAATATTCAAGAAAATGATGAAGATAAAGCTGCGGGTAGAGTTTTTGGACAAAGAACCTACGATTTAATTCGTATTGAACAAGAAGATGAACCAAATATTGCAGAACTCGTAAAACGTATCAACGGGAGTCCAAAATTTGTTTTAGAGCGAATGGCTGAAGCTCGAAGCGAAAAATTTAATTTTTATGGCTACTATGAAGTGAACGGGTTTCCCTACATTCGTGTACCAGCACTGTTTGCATATTCTGGTGGGGTTTGGAAGAGTACCGCACCAAACTGGAACGTAATTTCTACAGGAAATGCAGCTGCAATTCAGGGAATCGATACATTCAATGTCTCACCAGCCCCTTATGTGCACCTTTATTATAATGAAGATAAGGTATACGCCATGGTGAGGGCTTTCGGTAACAACAACTTGTTTGATCCTAAGCTAATCATCAAAAGTTTAAATACACCTAGAACTATGGAACCAATATCTTTAAAAGAATACGTCAAAACAAGAGCAGACGGCAGTATGTACATTTCTGAAAATGCTATCAAAGTGGATTCTATCATTCAAATAGCTGATAATCTTGGAATGGCGTTTGATATTTCAGGAAGTATTGACGATGGGTATGGAAGACTAGATAATTCTCCATTGATCCTTCCATTTAATGACCTATATATCGTTCCAGACTCATTTTCAATCTCTCCTGGAATGCCTCAAGAACCAGGAACACAAACGGAAATATCATTTAGAGCAGGAAATCATGAAAATCATCCAATCAGTACAAAGCTGGCATATCGACTTGGAGATCAGGCTGCTGATTACATAGACGTGGAACTTCTACCTAATGAAGAGAAAAAAATAACAGTATTAGGCAGTTATCCGCAAACAAAATCAACGTTTGTGGCTAACATTAATCCGGATCAGAAGAGCTTAGATGGTAAAGCACTCGAAGAATATGATTACGAAAACAATAGAAATGAATGGGATGTCACTGTAAAAGAAACTGATCTAGTATTAAAACACCTACAAGTTGATGCCCGCGTCCCAATTAACAAAACAATTTCCGTTACAGCAACGGTTCAAAACAATTCCCTGGATGATCATACAGTCTTAGTACGCTTTTATGCAGACACGAACATTATTGGCGAGAAGAACGTATATTTGCCGGCTGGAGGTCAGAATAATGTGACTGTTAACTGGACAGCTCCAGCAAACCCAGCAAATAGTAATATTGTAGCTGTATGCAACCCAGATAGATCAATTAAGGAAAGCGATAGAAGTAATAACAGTAAAGACCAATTAGTTAGAGTTTATTCCAATGCTGGTGGAAGTTGCACGAACAAAACAACGGGAAGTTGGGATACTTCCTATAGATGGATCACTGGGTATGGAACGAAGGAAAATTGCGATATTTCTCGGGACTCAGCAGGGAAGATTGTTTATAATTGCTCAACAGAAACTGATTATAACGATCCAATATACACAACAAAAGACGTAACGTATGAAGAGTCTATGAATGCAAATATTTCTATAAATACTAAGCAAGGAATACCTACGTATCCTGATAATCCGAGAAGCTCAGATCGAGAAAGCCGTGGCAGCTGGGAGATCATCCCATACGCTGAAAGGCATGGGCTGGATCCTAATCAAATTACCAGGGCTGGCAATGGTTTTGAGATTACAGCAAATATTCAATACAGCACGAATTGGGAGACGCTAGTACCTGGAGGAGCCTCAGCTTATGGAGGTGGCTATTCAGGTCCTGATGCAGTAGCAGCAGACATCTATGATAGTCGCGGCGACTATTTAACTTCTATTAACATGGTAAAGACTGGGGGATCTGCGAATGATTCAACATGGGAACTACCGATGAGAAGTACTACTACCATATCTGGAGAAGTCTTTAATGAACGCAAGTTCTATACCGAAGTTAATGCTCCAGATGGTGAATATACAGTTCACATTCATTCTTTAAATGGAAATTCAAAAACTAATTTGAGCATATGTATAGACAAAACCGTACAAATTTATGGTTCCATGTATGACGATGCGCAGAATATCAGACAAGAATAAGTGGAATTATCTAACGAAAATATCGTGTTTTATACATTAACTAGTAGGGCAGGGGGAACCCTTGCTCTTTTTATATCGCACTAGACGAACCAGAATGGCTCACATCGGGGTTATATCTGTATAGCCCCCTTTCATCATTACCAATTAGTGGACGCAATGGATTTCTGGGTTTGTTCTAGATGCACCGCGAAGCAATAGTTACTTTTGGGGACATGATCTATAGAAATCTTATTGAGGGCAATTACGGTTTTTAAAAGCGTAATTTACAATGAGTTACCTAATCCATGTGCAAGAATAATTTACCTTAACTTGCTTGATCAATTATCTGAAGATTCATCATTCAGAAGATTCGACATGGATCAACTAATTGAGCAACTGGTAATATCTGCAGATGATGAAATAAAACGATGATTTTAAGAATTACGAGACAAATTGAAACAGCCTTTGATAGACTGAAGGAGCAGGAGGATATTATCGTTAATTTTAAGGTTTGTAAACAAAATAACAGAAAAAAGTGGATAGATATCACACCTAGTTCTTGGATCATTTCAAATAATTTTTAAAAGCTTAGTTAATAAACATAAAGCAATCTCTCCAATTACAATTGGAGGGATTGCTTTTTTTGTTCTATTCTTTTCATTTACTTGATTCCAATAAATACTAGCGAAAAAATCTACTTATCCATAAACGATGCAGGCAATATTACTATTGATGTTGGCTTACCAAATTTCGAGCGCATGGTACAATATGGTTATAAAGAATCATAGGGATGTGGAAAATAGATGTTGAAATATGATCAGAAACAATGTGAGCGATTAGTATCTGAAATGCTAACCGAACAAGGTTACCTAGTCTCACGAGATTCTAGTGGTTTGCCAAAGTATAGCATTCAAGCATTAAAAGGCGAGAAAAAAGTTCGTATACGAGTAAGGCACTTAGAGTTTGACGGAGCATATAACCATTCAACTCTACCTTATCAAGTTTACAAAATTGAGGCTTTCAATAACGAAGAAGAAAGACTAAGAGGGATGGAAGTTTTGCAGCTCGTGATAGGCTATAATTTTAAGGATGGAAGTTTTGCTTGCGTGCCAATATTAGAGTTTAACGATAAACGGAGCGTTGTTGTCCACCAGAAGGAGGGTTTGAGGACAACCTTCTATAACTCATGGCATGCCATTGAAGAGTTTAAAGATGATCGTAATAAAGTAACAGCCTATCCAGAAAAATATATTGTATGGTTTACTAAAAAGGTTGGAGATGAACGTGTGTTTAATCGCTATCCTGTTCCTAATCTCCTAACTGCAGTTATATTAATCGATACATATATTCATGAAACATTGTGTTCACCCAATGCCTTAGGATTAAGTGTGTGGAATGAAACCGAAGGTGATTGGATGGAGTGGGACGATGGTGAAGGAAACGACATTCGGGAATTTACCGTGAATGAGCATTTTGAAATAAGCCTACGGAGGAAATAATGATCACAATAGCACTTACTAGGTTGAACGATATTTTTTCGGATGAGAAGAAGCTGTATGATCATATGAAAAACCGAACTGTTATTAATGGGAAAAGAGAATATAAAGATAAGAATCGTTGGTATCAGACGACGTATCCAGTTATCATAAGAAGGTATGAGGAAAGTAGAACGTCTCCATTGTTGGAATGCTGGGCGGAATGGATCTCTTGGGTGTTTTCATGGGTTGCCGCAATACCCGCGGGAGGCCTAGATGAAGAAGCAATGAATGCCTTATCTTTATTAGAGAAGCACTTCGGAGATGTTCGGCTTGAAAGCATTGGGCTGGAATCCCTTATGGGTGATATATATTCTGCAAATTACGGAGAGACAATGTTTGTTTCGTCTAATAAATCAGATTCTGCTTTAATTAAGGATTTTGTTATACTTGCAGATAAAATAATACATGTGAATGAATCGTGGAATAGCACACTCTCAACCACTACAAAGTTATTGCATTTTACTTTCCCTGGTTTGTTTCCGATCTATGACGCGAAGATACATACTGTGCTTTTTGGCGGGAAAACGAAAAGCTACAGACATTATCATGCTTACATTTTAGCCCTACATCAGTTTCTTCGAACATCCGATCTGATTCCTCTATTAAAAGTGGAAGCTCAGAAAGAAAGAGTTACTTTAGTTAGATTTGTTGAAATGCTTATTTTCTCGTCTTCGAAAGAACTAGCTAAAGAAAACATTGGGTTAGACAGACCACAGGTATGAACAGGCGAATAATTCGGAGGATAAAGATGAGAGACGAAATATTTGAGATAAAGATTTCACTACATTACAAAGATTTAGATTGGATAGCAAAGCCATTCAAACGTTACTTTGATCCTTTGAATGCATACTCTGTTACCATCACGCTTGAGCAGTTTCCAGTAACAGGTGATCAACGTTTAAAGATTAATATGATTGATAAAACAATGAGGGGTAAAGAAGTATACAAATGGCTTTCTGACACAAAGAAAAGGCTAATGCAGACAGATGTAGAAGGGGTCATAAATATTCATTTTAGAGCCGTATTTGTTAATGGTCCTATATACTAACCTGAGTGGCAATATTTAAAAAACAAATTAACAAAAAAATGCGAAAACACGCATAAATTTGGGTCTAGATCCCTCATGTATGTGTGTTTTCTTTGTAAAAAATGAGATGTTTGATGTCTAAATAGAATCTTATTTGCTTGTGAAACACGAGGTGTACCATGAGCACAATCAGTATCCACCCATGTCTTGTTTGCTTTAGTCCTGTATTTGCCACGAGCGTCAGACGCTCCATTTTAATACGACAAAGAATATGATCCGCTTGCCAGGCACAAAGATTACATCCAAGAGGTTAATAACTATAACGAGGGCTGCTGGAGGCAATAGTCCGAATTTATGCAAATCCAAGATTTGATGCGGAGCAAATGAGAATCGTCATTTGGGCAATTAATAGGGATGGGACACTATTGAGCTCATGCAGCTTGTTAACTTGATAGATGCCTTGCGCGGAGGAGATATTTGAGTATTGCGAGGCATTGGCAAATTGCAGATTGGGTTAAGTAAAAGAGGGAAGATGGGATTGTAGAAGCCCAATAAGAGTGGCACAATCCCCCTCCCCATCCAAATTTTGATAATTATGTCCCGTTATTTGGAGGTTTTTGTTATTAGGTGTCGAATTAATTTTAGGCCATACTTCTGCACCTTATTTTTAGCAAAATTTGTTCCATTCTTGGGGGTAAACATCTTGCTTTTTCATGACCATAAATCGAACATTCGACACATATTCCAGAATTTGAATGAAATTTTGCAGCCGCTAGGATTTGAAGATCGTTTAAAAGCCTCGGTAGAGCGTCTGAATCGAGAAACGATGAATTTACTTGTAGTAGGCGAATTCAGCCGAGGCAAGTCTACTTTCATAAACGCATTACTGGGTGCGCCGATTTTACCGTCAAAAGTGAATCCGACGACGGCAACGATTAATATTATTGTGCCGGGAGAGGATCGAAAACTTACGATTGAATATCACGATGGTTCTCGTGTCGAGCATTCGTTGCCGGATGAACAAGTGAACAAATATCTAGACGGCATCGTAACCGTAGCAAACGCAGATGCTAATAAAATTAAGCAAATTTGCATTTCCGTCCCCGGGCCAATGCAAGCGTGGAACTGCGTCATCGTGGACACACCGGGGGTTAATGATCTGGATGACCTCCGGGAAGAGGTGACCTACAATTACCTTCGCAATGCGGACGCTTGCATCATTTTGCTGGATTCACATCAGCCGTTATCTGAGAGCGAACGTCGCTTCATAACAGAGAAAGTGTTACAAAACGACATTAATCGGCTGCTTTTTGTCATGAATCGCATGGATGAGGTGGATGATCAACCGGACGGACATAACGCCGAGCGGCTGCGATCTTACGTAAAGAAGCTGCTGGTTGAGAAGGTCCCCGCCATTCAGGAGCCGATTATTCACACCGTATCTTCTAAAGAAGCACTGCGTGCAAAATATAAGCAAGAATCCAGCGCGTGGCGAAGCGCGTTTGATCGTTTTGAAAGCGAACTGCATAAGTTTCTCTCTCATTCCGCGAGCAAGGATCGGCTGGAAGAGCATGTCGACCGCGCGATAGGTATCGCATACAACGGGATCCAAACCATCTCGGAGCGAATTCGATTGTTGTCCTCCTCAGAGGAGGAGTTGGAAGTGCAGTTGAGAAGTCTTGAGACCGAAGAGTTGCGGTTGCAAGTCCAGCTTCAATCGTTGTCCGTTACAATGGATCAAGAATCGCTGGAGTTGTCCCGGCGTATTCAAACTCTAGTGGAACAACGATTCTCTGATTTGAGGGATTCATTAATTCGCCAAACAGAGCTATCAACCAATGAGTCGGACGTCCAGTCGCTGAAGTCGGAGCTCTCTTCCGGCGTTCGCCACTCGTTGGATGCGGTATTGGCGGTAATTAGCGACCATAAGCAGTCGTTATCCGACAAGCTGCGTAAGGAATTTACTGCGTTCTTTTCTCCTGAGGACACGATGGCCTTGGCACTTCATAACGCATCGGCAGTTGAACGGTATGAAGCAAATGCAGCCTTGCCGCGTTTTGATGCCTCTCGCCGAACACAGCAAATTGCTGGTGAACATTCGACGTTCTGGAAAGCTGCCGCTGCAGGAGGCGTTCTTACTTATGTAGCTGCTGCGTTATTGGGGCCCATTGGCATCGTTGCCGGAATCATCGGTTCCTTTTTGTTAGGGGGAAAGATGGACGAGGCACAGCAGCAACAACAGCTTGAGCAAGCACTTGCCGAAATGAAACGCAATATTCGCATGCAGATAGATCAGATCATTCAAGAAAGCAAACAAAGCGCGTTACAAATGGCAAAAAATGAGATCGCCCCTCTGCATGCATACTATAAAGAGCATGTCCATGGACGGTTGGAGAGCATTTCGTCGACGCTGAAAAGCGAAAGATGCGGGATTCTTGATCATTCAGAAAACCTGCAGGCGCAGCTTCACTCCATGGAGCGAAATACGAACGATTTGCAAAAGATCATCGAACAGCTACATTTAATTAGAGGGGCATTATCATGATTCCTAACATACTCGAGGAACTTCAACAAATCAGTCAAAAAGTGAAACAACCAACCGCATCTCTGTTGATTGATGCTGTATCGGGCTCATTGCTGCGCAATACTTTTCATATCGCCGTTCTTGGGGAATTCAAACGGGGGAAAACAACGTTCGTCAACTCATTGATCGGCAACAATTTGCTTTTCACGGACGTATTGCCCGCCACCGCCTTTATACATGTATTGGAGTACAGCGAGAACGAGCGGATTGAGATTTGGTACACGGATGGCAGGCAGGAACAACTGACGCTCTGCAAAGAACATTTGGCGGCGCTGTCGGCCAACCATAACATAGAGCCGGAAAGCATCAAATTCGTGAAAATATATGTGGATCATCCTCTTCTCCGTGATGGCGTCGTGATCATAGATACGCCTGGGGTGAATGATCTCGTCTCCAGCCGTGCGGAGATTACGGCAAATATTTTGCCGCATTGCGATGCGGCGTTGTTTTTATTAGATGCCGTCGCCCCGCTGACGCGGTCGGAGGCGGAGTTTCTGGAAGCGAAAGTTTATTATAATAAACTGGATCAAATCTTGTTTATTTTGTCCAAGAGCGATCGGCTCGATGAAGATGAACTGCAGGAGGCCATCGAAGGCGCGGAGTTACGCGTGAAAAACGTTACTGGGAAAAATCTCTCCGTTCACCCGTACTCGGCAAAATCGGTACTTCAACAGGTTGCTGCGGGAGAGATGGGTCTCACTCCACAATTGCAACGAGTCTATGAGTATATAAGTAAACTTCGTGAAGATTCCCGAGTGCTGCGGGATGAACGCAATGGGCAAAAGCTCTTGCTAGCCTCCGACTTGCTCGTGGAACACGTGGAATGGCAGCAGTCCATTCATCAAGCCAATGAGGAACAGTGGAGGAAGCTTGCAGATCAACTCGATGTGCTCATACAGGAAATGTCAGTAAAATTCGCTCGTCTGCTTACAAGCATCGAAAAAATTGGGCGTAGTGCGCTTCAAGAAATGGTTTCGATATCTTACACCAAATTTAAAGATTCCTCAATCAACGACTTACGTTACGATATTCGTTCCCGTCAGTCCAATTTGGAAAAGATGCTGGAGCGGGAAATCCCGCTTTATATGGAGCAGCAGCTCCGGAGATTTTCTGAAGTGAAGGCTTCTGAAATTCAAATTTTTATAGAAAAACTTCAAATTCATATTAGTGAAGAGTATCAGAAGCACTTCCGGTTACCATTGACTCAGGTGGTCGCGCAATCGGGGATCCCAATCCCTTCATGGGTTGCTTCCATTTCACCTCATGAGCAAAACCAGGTGCAGCAGGTGATCAAGCAAGTAGCTCCTTTCACGGTGGGCGCAACGGTCGGAACGGTTATTTTCCCAGGAATTGGGACGATCATCGGAGGGGCGGTAGGGATGGCTTATAATGTATTTGCCAAAAACAAGAAACTGGAACAACTGCGGGACGAATTACTTCAAAATTTAGAAGTTGCAGTGGGTGATATTGTTGATACACATCATAAGGAAACAAGCATGGCGATCGATGTTTGGTTCGATCACATGCTGATTGCTTTCAAAGAGTACCACAATGAACAATATGATTCCCTCGTGCAGATGATTCAGAGTAAACAGCAGGCTCCTAATCTGCAATCAGTGGAATTGGAGCTCTCAGCATTGTTGCAACTGCGGGAACGTCTTACAGCTATCCGCGGTCAGTTAAGCCATACCATTCCGATTACGAATTGAGGAGGCAAGTGCCATGTCCGATTTTTTACATGATTTTTTGCACCATAGCCTATCAGGACAACATCAGCACGGAGACGATACAATCCGAAGCGAGTCGAATTCCATGGGCGGTCGTGACTATTTTAACGCATTGAACCAAAAGTTAGGACATAGCGAGCCGAATGCCACTGGGGGATACGATCATTTTAATGCGATTAACCAGAAGACAGGGCATAGTGAGTCCAACGCTCTCGGAGGCGCAGATTATTTCAATGACAACTTTCAAAAGGTCGGTCACTCGGAGCACAATGCGTTCGGCGGAACGGACCATTTTGACGCACAGTACCACAAAACCGGGCATTCCGAGGCTAATGCTTTGGGCGGCAAAGATTACTTCAACGAATCGTACCAAAAAACCGGCTACAGTCAAAGTAATGGAATGGGCGGGCAAACGTTCCTCAGCATGCCAATGACGGATGCGGCTCATCTCCACGCATCGCATCAGGCTTGGATGGATCAAGTGACGAATCCGGTTCATGGCGATCCGTTGAAGCAGGTCCATCAATTCCAATTTCCTACTTTCATTTAATCTGCAAAGAGAGGCTCACAGAACATGCCGATAGCGCCTGTATCAAAAGTGGATCCAATGATTTCAGAATTTATGAGTTTGCATCCGATCGAAGGGGAGACTGTTCTTTTTCGCGCGGAGTCGAAGTTTCACTGCGAAACGTTGTGGGGGGAAAGCGAAATAACAGGCCTTTGCTTTGCCACGAATTATCGATTCGGTGTCATCGGCAAGCAGCAGAAGCTCTTTTACTCGACTAATCCTTATTGCAATATTCGTGATACTCAAGTGGTGGACGACGCCACGTTTCAGTTTCGGATAGGCGGTGAAGACTGGTTTGATATTTCCAAAGATTCTGTTTTTACCGTCACCTTATCGGATGACAACCTGCTAGACGCAGTCATTGAACACGTGATTCATTTTCGTTACGATTTCCCTCCGAAGGAGGTAGAGAGTAAGTTTCCTGAAATTTTTGAACTCATGTATCGCGGTGAATATGAGAACGCGCTGCAGCAATTGCAACATCTTAAACAAATCGACACTCTTTCAGGGATGATCGATTTATTGATTGGCAAAGTGCTCCGTGTAACTGGAAAGCAAGTGGAAGCGACTTCCCTTATTTCCAAAGGGGCATGGAAGGCGATACTGTTCCATCCTCAGGTCATGTTTGCTGAATATTTGTGGTATCCGTGGCACAACGGAACGTTACGCTTTCTTCCGGCATTATCGGATTTGAAAGATGATCGGTGGATTGTGCAGCGATATCTGATTCATGCCATACATGCAAAGGCACAAGGTCAGTTCGAGCAATTTATAAAAAACAGCTGCCTGGCTTTTAAGTATTATATCACTGAGTCCGAGGGGCTTGATCCGGCCTGTTTTAGCTTTGCGGCTCATTGTCTTCATTACCTGTATCCATCAACCAAATCATATGTGCATGAAGCGTTTTTGATCTTTATTGAACGATATGAAAATCTCTTTGCTGATGAAGATGAATCATCCGTGGACTTAATGCGGACCATATTTTTAGAGGTTTTCAATGAGTCCTATGATCATATTGCCTGGTTGCAGGCGCTCGAAAGCCTCGACGACTCTTCAGAGTTGAAGAATAGCATATCGCTCGCCCAAGAGAACTTTTCCGAACTGTTATCATGTAAGAGCGTGAAGCAGGAGCCCGAACGTAGGGATAGCTGGGACTTAGCGGAATTCCTGGGATACAGCGGATTTAAAAATGAATATGACTCACATCTATTACATATCCGTGATGTCGCTTATAAAACAGTCGGTGCCGCACGCACCATGGGAATTACGAGCCCTGAAGCCATACAAGGCATGAATCAGTTAAAACAATTGGATTTCTTCAAAAAGTTGGAGCTTTTGGAAGAAGAGTCGCTTGGTTTCGTCATCCTTCTTCTACAAGCCGAGGAGCATTTGGCCAACGGTTACCAAGGTCACGTAATGATTGCTCTGCAGGAGTGGAAACGTAAAAACGGCCATTTACTCGGACTCATATCCGAACCTTATTTGCAGCACGCCGCTACGATTCTTCAAGCTTATGAGGCGTGGGCGCTCGGCGACGTTAATCAATTATCTGACGCGCTTGGCAGACTTCCGATGCATGCTCCGTTTAATTGGATACACGGTTTACTCCATAATCAGCGCTTAGTATTAGAAATGTCACAGGCCGCTTATGAAAATGAATCTGAAGTGATTGAGGGCATGCTTCAAGCGTCCAAACTTACGGGGACCTTTTCTGAATCAACCTGGTTGGATCTTCCAATGAGAGACAAAGCAAAACAATTTTACCAACTGCTGAATGAGCGAATGCAAGAAGTGGATAGTTTGCAGCATGGACATGCAGAAGCGGCGGCAGGCCTAGACGAAGCGGCAGTGCAGCCATCAAAAGCTTCGTGGCTCAGAAAGGTGAAATCTTTGTTTTTTGGAAAAAAAGAGACAATGCAAGAAGTTGTCCCCACAGCGGTCATGAAAAAGCCGGTCAAGCATATTAAAATTGCAATTGCGGGCGAATCGAGCGCAGGGAAAACGACTTTGCTTAACGCGATCTTCCGAACCAATCTATTCTTCGTTACGCAAGAGGAGGCAACCGGCGTGCCAACGGAAGTCAGATACGGCGAACGGATGCGACTGGAGGTCTGGGACAAGTCGGGGCAGCTTCGCAATACGATGGAAACCGAGTCTTCATGGTTTCAGGAAGACGGAACGACCTTGCTGGAGCAGCACCTAGACATAGTAAGCACCTTTTTGATGCAGCATACGAAGGTAGGTTCTCCCGCACTAGAGTGGGTAGAGCGCGTTGTCGTCTATGCGCCGCTGCTCAAGCTGCCGCCTCATGTTGTACTCGTCGATACGCCTGGCTTCAACTCGGACGCTCGCCGTACCGCTGTCACAGAAGCTGAGATGAAGTCGTGTCATATGTGTATGTACATCATGGATGCCCGCAACGCCCTGAAAAGGAAAGAGATGAGCACCTTGGAATTCATCCGGGAGGAAGCGGGGAAGACGTTCATTCTGCTGAACAAAATGGATCTTGTACTTGGAGACCCTGAGCTCGACTGCGATGGCGGGGATGCGGCGGATGAAACCGTGGCGCGAGTCCGGCGGGATCTTGCAGCTTATTTTCATTTGCCGGATGTAGTCGTATACCCAGTTAGTTCCATGCCGAGAGAGCAGCTTACGAGTGAAGCATACCGATACGCGGAACATATGCATGTGGTCACTGAAGCAATTTTCGTGGAAGCGGAACATCAGCAGTTGGATTTGTTCATCGACGCTTCAGCGAAAACTGTGATCGAGGTGCACCAGGGGATCAATAATGCCTTTGCCCGATCCGTAGAAATCCAAGAGCAAGAAATTCACAGGATGGAGAAAGTCGTCCCGCAGGATTTCACAATTTATGAGGATCAAGTACAAGCGCTTATCCGTAACAGCATAGCTAAATATCGCTCCGAGTTCGTCGATACCATGATCAAGGAACTGAACGATGCGTTTCAAAGCACTTCAGATTCTATGGTGGCGTGGTTACAAGAAGTTACTTCGGCCAGCAGATTGAAAAACGAAGTGCAGGAGCAGGCGACTCAACTGCTTCAAAATGCGTTAACGCGCATCGACATCGCCCGCAAACGCGAGTTGGAACGTATGGGGAAGAAAGTGTCCGAAGAAGCAGCGTCATTTTTACAAGAATTATATCGGAACTTACCGTTCGCAACGTCCTTCGATTCGAAATCGTTCCTCAGAGGGTTATCTACAAACCAATTGACGTCATCTGCGGGACTACAAACCGAGCTGAGCAATATCAATTACGGCAATGGACTTAACGGCGGCTCTGTAGCGGGTGCGATAGTGGGGACGTTCCTTCTTGGCCCCATCGGTACGCTAATAGGTGGGTTCCTCGGACAACTTCTCGGCGGTAAATCGCTCGGTGATGTAAAGAAAGAAGTATACGATACATACGTGAACACTATTAATCAGACGTGGGACCAAGTAGCGGAAGTTTGTGATCAAGATTTAAGCGAAGAGCGGACTGCCTCATTTATGAATCGTCTTAACCAAGCTGTGCAACAGCAGCTCGAAGCGTGCAGAAAGGTCGTACAGCTTGAAATTGAATCAAAGGAATCAGCTTTAAGGGAGCAAGTAGGCGATCTTATTCGTATGCGGCTTGCAGCACGTCAACTCCAGCAAGTTATGGATCGTTTGCGCCAATGGCGTACGGTGAGGCGCGCCAAGTTGGGGTAGAAGATGAGGCTGTCTCAAATGGTCTGAAAAGACCTAAGAGATAGCCTTGTTTTCTTTTATAAAAATAACAAAAAGAAATTCCTCTTTGGTAAAATGGGAGTTCTCAACCACGATGCAACCACGTTCCTTTTTCTTCAACGGATATAAAATACAGGTAAGACCGGCCACCTATAATTTTTTGATGCACTCTTACTGCATTCCATGTACGGACATCCTTTTTATTTTGAGTTTTATTGATGTACTATTAGCGAGAGAGTACCAGCTTCATTGCAGTAAAATTCTTGAAGGTGCCCGCCGGGAAAGACTATTATTGAATATGAAGTTGGACTTATCAGCGCTTTTTTGCGGTAAACAGTTCGTATTGTACTGGAGAATGCTTTCACAATTTCTATATTATCAGATAATTTTTAGGGGAATGTTTGAGATAAGATTTGATTCGCATACCATTCACCTCAACCCATCGAAATTTTGTGATTTCTTCGAATGTATCACCAATTCCAATGGAAATTAAAAAGCTGCCCAATGCCTGGGTTTGTAACGCATTCAACTTTAATAGAAATGATTGAATACATGTGTAAACTAGAATGGAGAATAGATGAATTGAGCGGTATCTGAAAAGGTGGTTTATTTAATAACATTATTCACAGCAATAATGTGCACAATTTATTTGTGAATTGTGGATAAATCTCCATCAGCGCATCTAAGTGGTTAAAGGAAAAAGGAAAGATAACACAGGGGAATACAGAGGTATTCACTTTATGTGACAAAAACCGTCAATATTTTGAAACTATTGCTGATCTAGGGCGTAACGTATAATAAATACTACTATTGGGGAGAGATGCTATGAATTACTTATTTGATCTAATAAAAACGATTTTTCCCGACCCGCAGTCAGCTCTATTAATTATTGTGTTAACTGTAGTCGGTATATCAATGTATAGACAATTAAGAACAACTGTTTTGGAAAGTCAAAAAAACTTAATAATAAAGACTGAGAAGGCTATTGAAGTATATTCTGAATTAGAAATTGAAATGAAAAGAATCATCAGAGAAAGGTTAGAAATATCACCACTTGAAATGAAGATATCAAAAGCAAAAGTATTTATTCCCTATGAGTTATTAAAAGAGTTTGACGAGTGGTTTGATAGTGATGATGTGGAAGAAAAGTATGAATCTCTTAAGGCATTGCGAAAAAAACTTAAAGAAGAGATACTAAGGTTAAAAAGAACTCAATATGATCCAATAACGTACCAAAACAATGGTGGGATAACAGAGTATATTGGAGTATATTTTAAAACTAAATTGTCCTCACTTGTTGAGCCATTAGTACATACTGGAATAATCCTTTTTGTCTCATTGACTGTATTTTTAATATTTTCTGTTTTGAACACTACTCATTACTGGAAAGAAAAAGTTCTTATCATTTCAGTACTAGTTGCATTTGTTTTATTTATTATGATACTCGATATTATTGTTTCTGAGATAATGATGAAAAAGAGATTTAAGAATTCAACTGTTAATTGGTCAATATTTGGTCTGTTTCTAATAACTACTTTTCTACTAATTTTCATTGGTCCTTGGTTTAGAGGTATTCTTCTAGTCTTGTTAATATTTGTGTATGCATTCTTTGCTAGTCGATATAGTATTGAAAATTCAAGTTAGACAAAAAGGGGGAAGCATCTGAAATGTTCGTATAGGAGACTCGTTCGATATCTAAAGGCGTGGAAGGATAATAAAGAAGGTGAAACTAAATTGCTGAGTGGAATGTTTTAACTATCTTGGCTGCGAATCACTTTGTATCCGATCACCCGGATTGATGATGATGATGCACTTGCAGCCTCAGCCAAAGCGATACGCAAGACACTCTCCGCTACTTTTTTACTTACAAAACTGGTGTTTCCAAGTGAAGAGTTGATGTCGGATTGGTCGGACACAAGACGAGATAACTTTTTGAATAAGCTGGAAAATCTAGTTGAAAAAGCGGAGGAAGCTCTCAAAGAAACAGATAAAATCAATGCTTCAAAAAAGTGGATTGATGTTTTTGGGGACCGTTTCCCGGAACATGAAACTACCGAAGCCGCGTAGTCGGAAACAAATTCTGTTCTAAAAGCTTCTGCGCCACCGGTGCTCGGTAATCTTGGACGATCAGCGTAATTTGAGTGTGTACTACGATGGAGTGCTGGAAACTGCGGCACTTGGTTGAAGTGCAATACCCAGGTCCTAATAAGGGGGATATTTCTAGGTCGTTTCAAATCAGATACCAAGACCCAAATACGCAGGATAGTTTAATTCACTTCACGAATACCCGATGACGATAAGCTGGTTTATGTAAACCATGTACTCAAGAGCAAATTACTGGAATCGGACACCCTAGTACAGCAAGCAGTAAACAACACCAAGGAGCAATTTGCTAATTCCCCCGATCTGTCCAACGAACTGATGAATGCCATAATGGACGCCTTCACCGCCCATAGCGTCATGAGTAAGCAGGCACTAGATTCGGAGAAGGTACGTCACTCATTAAGAGATATACTTCTCGGTCCGGCAGGGCTGTACGAAGCTTTGAGAAAGCGTGCGAGCTCAAATACTAGCGATGTTCATGAAGAACAAGAGATGGCGTAATCCGGCAAACTGGGAGATCGCAGGGCGAAGTACTTGTTGGATGGGTAAATAAACCTATTTAGGGGAGAGTGCTAAATGAACTCCGATGACGCTCCAATCTTTACAGAAAAATGAGTGTGGCTATCGAGGAAATGGCCGAAAAAGGAGGGGGACTTTCTTTCTATCGCTAAAGATCTCTTAAAGCAATTCCCAATACTGAAAGAAAGTGAATTTGAGAAAGTTTTCGATCACGTTAGAAATATCATAGCCCCGGAAGCTCCGAAGGTTAGCAGCGCTCATTACGCCAGGATGAAGGAACTAGCAGAACGTGCTCGACAACGAATAAATAAGAAGTACGGTAATGGAGATTTTAAATTTTGAAATTTATATTTACTTCAACGGTCCATGAAGCAAAAAGGCGAGTGGTCTCTAATGGACCGCCCGCTTTTTTATTTCCCTGGTTCCGGCAGATTTTCCTTGTAGCCCTTCTATCCTAAGCTCTTCAGAAATCTGACGTTTCTTCATTCCTTCAAGTTTCACCCCCAAATTATCCCCCCCTTAAAATAAGCAGAGAACACACCAGTCCTGTGATACTGTTGTTTCATTTATCTAGCATTTACTAGATTAGGATATCCTTTTACTAGAGTAATAGATTCTAGTAATGAGGAGCGGGTTGTTTAGGGGGTGAGAATCATAATGGAAAGACCATCATGATTTTTTCATCAACCCGAACAGAGTGCTAAATTATAGCGTGCATAAAATTGTTTGTCTGAGATTCGCTACATTCATTTAAAAAGGCTGTGAGGAAAAGCTAATTTCAGTCTTATTGATAGAATCAAATGAGGTAATTGTAACGAATCCCTGAAGTTCTCTAATGACTGCATTTTTGTTTTTAAATAAATTTAAATTCTCATTCTCTTGCCAACCTCTTATATGTAAAGACCGACCTTCGCTGCTCACGTATCGAACCTTTGAAATGATAAAGTAATTGTGAAAAACAAAAACGAGATTTGAGTCCCAATCATTAGGGATTTCAGTAATAGAATGTACAACATAAAGTGGTTTGTTAATAAATCTTTGTAGCCAACTATCTAATTGTTCCCATGAAAGTTGATTCTCCATGCAATGGGTCCCATCCCTAAAGGTTATTTTATTCGATTATTGCAGAGTTTGAATATTATTAAATTCCACACGCTTTTAGAGTCCGCGTCTGGCTATTAGTCGCGAAATGACTCCGTAATCTTCCTCAGCCGCTCCTGCACTCGTACCATAAGCAAAGATCCCATACATTGTATCTGAATTATTAATTTCAAAGAAGAGCATTGGAATAATAGTAGAGATCGACGACTTATATGTATGTTGAATTACTCTAGATATATTAGGTGGAATAACCAACTCATCACTTAAACCTTTATTTATAACTAAACCTTCATTATGAAGGGAAATTGAATGGAATGTCTTCTCATATATGTCACGTTTATTCATCTTATATCCGTTTTTATCATAAGTTATAAAAAAAATAGGGTATTTCGACCCGTTTTCTTCATTATTTCTTTGTGGATTAAAAAGGTTTTGTGAAGACTTACAAAATGAAGAGTCAAGGGATATTGTATTTTTTTTAAGATCAATTCCCTCATTATGAGTAGTTACTGACAAATATAAATCAATGTACATAAGGCTTCACCCGTTCCAAAAGTGTTTTATATTAATCTAGTTTAATGGATAATTTTTGAATATACAAGGCAACCTCCCCGATTTCTATTAATATAAGTCCAGTCTGTCGCTGTCTATAGTATTCACCTCTTGGTGTCACAACTTAAAAGTATTGACACGAACCCTTGATAAACGTAGGATTAAGGCAGAAATCGGGGTCATATCTTATGGTCAAAATCAAAGGAGGAAATGTCAATGATTTATGGTTACGGACGCGTGTCCATATTCAGTCAGGATTTAGAAGCGCAACTCGAACAGCTGAAAGCCAATGGTGCTGAAAAGGTGTTCTCCGAGAAGTTCACAGGGACGAAAAAAGATCGTCCTGAATTCCAAGCGTTGCTCAAGGTCCTGAAGCAAGGCGATACCTTGATTGTAACGAAACTCGATCGGTTTGCACGATCCACGGTCGATGCCATTACAATCGTTAAGGAATTGTTCACCAGGGGCGTTAAGATCAACGTATTGAACATGGGAATGATTGAAGATACCGTTACAGGTCGTTTGATCCTTACCATCTTCTCCGGCTTCGCAGAATTCGAGCGGGATATGATCGTAGAGCGTACGCAGGAAGGCAAAGCCATTGCAAGACAGAAGGTAGGCTTTACTGAAGGGCGTCCGAAATCGTTCAGTGAGAAGCAGCTGAACCACGCAGTAAGCCTACTTGCTAGTAACTCCTACACCGAAGTATCCGCCATTACAGGTATTAGTAAGTCAACTCTGATCCGGGAGGTAAGAAAAAACAAACAAACGGGCACCGTTTTGTTTTAACAAGTCCCGTTTGAAGAAAGAACTAAAGAAGATTTATGGCAAAAATCGAGGGTGCATAACTCACATAGCCCTCATACCGATCTGCTCAAGAAACACCTATGAGTACGAGATCTCGTAGTAATTTGAAGGAAATCCGTCCTATATCCTAATTTTCTTTCATAGAAGGAGGATTGTCTAATCAAATTTCGATAAAGAAAAAGCACCACATAGGGTGCGTATTGTAAGGTTTAATGGATTTGATTTTTTCTATTAGGGGTTACTTAGTGATATTAACTACTCTGTTCTCACTGTCCCATTCGACTTTTGCACCTAGCGCTTCGCTTACAAACCGGATTGGAACATAAGCTAACGAACCGTATAATAAAACAGGTTGATCAAGAGTAACCTCAATACCATTAATTAATGCAACATTAGAATTTACCGTCATTTCTATATCCTTACCATTAAGTCTGGCCAAAATAGACTTTTTGTCATTATTCCAATCCACAGTAGCTCCTAATGCCTCAAAAATATTTCTCATAGGTGTTATAGTTATGCCATTAGGATTCAAAGTGTTTGAAAATATACTCTTGCCATTAACACGAGTTGTTATATGGCTAGGTGGACGCCAGGTTGAGAAACTCCATACTCTCTTTTGCTTTTCACCGTCAATTGTGAACTCTGCCTCAACGGTATAAGTCTCTGCTACAAGTAAACTTTTTTTTGGGATTATTGATGTTCCTGACACATATATAGGTATTTCATTACCGCTACTATCATTTACTGATGCCTTAAAATCGTAGATCGGATGATTGAAGTTTCGGGTAACAGATATTATATAGCCTGAAGTTGAAATACCGAATTCCTCTAATGGGTTTGGATGTTCATTTGGACCGTAAAAACTTAAAGGTACATCCTTCATCCCATCGTAAGGATATACTCCAACTATTGGACTATCTTGCTTTAAAGGTGAAATGGAATCTAGTACTGCATAACCATTCCCTATATAGAAACCTATTTTGGTTATATCAGGACCAAGTACTGAACCTCTATGATTACCCCCACTTATAAAAGAATTGATTGCTCCCACGGCACTATCCGGATTAATAGCAATTGATTCATCAGACGCGTAAACTCTAAGTAAATCAAAAGAACCACCAGCAGCCTTTATTCGCCATTTATCTGAAAAGCCTGTATAGCCCTTTGCTCCTTCTACTTCCGGATGTGGATTATTACTTCCATCCCATCTAAAATTAATTCCCAAGTAATTTACATGATTCTCTGCAGCTTTACTAAGCGATGGATCTAATTCAACCAATGGTATTCCACTTCTCGAACGTATTTCATTAACATATTTTAGTACGTCTTGTTGATCTTTGTTATAAGAATAAACACTATCTGCAGCAGAGACATGGGGGACAATAAAAGTTAATGATAGAATTGTAATGCCAAATAATACATTACGTATGACTTTGTTGATACTCATCTAATTGTTTACCTCCCTCAATCATTTATTAATCAACTCAGTATATCAGTATATCAAAGGTTTCGTGGATAATTTTCCCACAAAAAATAAGCAATAACAACAATTTTATCTTATATATACGTTACGGGCATTTTAAAGATACTTCGCGCAGATAGACAGCGAAAAACGAGCGCGGGTCTAAGGTAATTTAGATAACATCGTCTTAACCAGTTGAAGGACGGAGCAGTAAACCTACTTGCTGGTAACTCCTACACCGAGGTATCGGCCATTACGGTATTAGTAAGTCAACGCTGTCTGAGAGGTAAGAAGACGTAAAGCCTGAAGGAGCGTCCACTGTGCAGGCGGATCGGCGTAAACACATATATCGCTGTTAGATATTTTGAATCAATTTTAACCACTTCCATTTTTTCCGGTCGTGTCCTTAAAGCGAGTCCGGCGATACCAGCTAATAGTGGTGTGATCAGGGAATTTTTGAGAAAGTCCAAGTCCTAGAAACCAACGATAAGCAATATTTAAATTAATTTCTTGCTCGAGTTGGCGCTCAGAACGAATCCCATAAAAATAGCCAATAAACATCATTTTAAAGAGTAAAATAGGATCAATCGACGGTCGCCCGCGATTGTCGCTGTAAAAAGGACGAACGATATCTAAAATAAATGAGAAATCAATATGAGCAGCTACTTGGCGAAGTAAATGATTTTGCGGGACCATTAAATCAATGCATACGAGTACATAGTCTAATTGAGGGTCTTTCGGATTAGAACGAAACATAGGTGTCACCACTTTCAATAATATAATATTATTACATTATATTAACGCGGTAATGTGGTGAAATACACTCAAAGAAATAAAGTCTGCCGAGACTTTCTCGACAGCCTGAAGATTTACTCTTAGTGTAAGAAATTTGTTTCCATTATTCTTTTTATTATATTTATTTGCAAGGGAACTACTCAGTCTTATTGCTTTGTCGTCATCTGTAAAACTGATTTGTAGCTTACCAACCTCAATCACATCTTGAAAGTCGTGTACTTTATTACGTTCAATCTCATTATTTGCATTTTCTTTTATTTTCTGTGCCTCTTTTATACTGGCAGCACAGGTTGATGATAACATTAACGCCATAAATAGTAATTGTATAGCCCTAATAAACATGGTAGTATTTGGGTGCTAACGAAATAGTAAAGTGTATATTACAAAACAATAGATAGTGAGGAACTAAAATATGGCAAGAATAAGCTTTCATAATAACCAACTAGATAAATTAATTAATATGGGTGCTCCTAGCGAAATAATTGAAAATGAGAAGAGGATATTAAGAAGACTTCTTGACCATTTTGACAAACGGAATGAATTTGTTAAAGAAATTATTAGCAAATTTAAAGAGGATGGAACCAAGTACGCTGCACATAAAATTGATGAAGAAACTGCCAAAGAGGTAGGTTTAGAAGCAGGAATTGTAGTTATTGTTAGTTATGCTAGTTCGCAACCGAAAGTGCCAGAAATGAATATACTCATTAATTTTCCAAAAGACATTAATGATATTTACATTACTTCGGAATCAATTCCTGTTTTTAGTGATAAGATGAGTGAGAATTTGCAGTATAAAAAACTGAACGAATACAATGATAAATTTCCTTTAATTAAAGTATATAAAATTGGAGAGAAGACTCGTATTGCTTCAAACATAAATCAAGACGAAAATGTTAATTTAGAGATAATTTTCAAGAGAATTGCAGATATTTGTATGTTTATAGAGATAGCTGCGCCACAAATTATAATTACTAACGCCATATGGGAAAATTAAACATTAGTGTACGAAAGTCTAGAAAGCGAGTGGCTATTCCCTTCACGTAAAGGTGAGGGGGCCATTACTCCCACCCAATCATACAGGTAGCTAAACAAAGCGGCTGACTACGCAGGCGTGGAATCTGTGGGGAATCACACGTTACGGAAGACATTCGGCTACTGGTTCTACAGATCACGGATCAGCAGATCGACCAGGATCTAGAAAGCTTTGTTCTTATGCATCAATACAGGCCTGATGGGATCCGCTCTTGGGCTTCTTTAAAATGTGAAATCAATTTCAGATTCCTAGGGGAAGAACCGTTTCAACACGCTGTAAAAAAATACCCAAACACAATTAGCGGAGGGATGTAGGGATTGTTTTTATACGTTTATTCTCATCATTTGATCCTGATTCAAAGTTAAACCTGGAAGTGAGAATACCTCCATCGATTGCAAATGTGTTGACATTAAATTTGGATTGCCTGGATGGAATATACGTACCTCATAATGGAATGTCGTTACAACCTGCGAAAATATCTGATGGGTATTGAGGGCGACAGTTGCTAACGTATTTAAAAGAATGATTGGGGTTCCAGTATTCCAATCTATTACTTGGACTCTGGCTGAAAGAGTCTGAGTTGGATTCACATTGGCCAATATGAGCAGAGATCTCACCAACAAGCGTATTCAGCACCCCTGTAGATAATACTTTGGGACCTGGGGTAACCGCCGCATCGCCACCTTAACCAGCGGACACATTCACATTAACGACAGGGTTGCCCACATTGGATACCGTGTCAGTGTCGGTCACACCCTGCGCTTGTCCTTGCTTTTGTTTTTGTTTCTGGTTGTTTACAAGGATTTCATATTTCTCCTTGTATTCCTTGTACTTTTTTTGTAATCGTCATCTCCCATTACTAAATCTCCACCAAGGGTTCAGCCATTATAAGTTAAGCAATTCCCTCTGTTTCAGATCGCTGAGATTCTTGACCTAAGAAATTTCTATAATTCATATGCTCGACAATTGATTTAAGAATTCCGTTTGCCAATATAAATGGAGTGGAGGCAACTTGGACAAACAAGGATATTAAGTGCTCCATCATTTTATTTCTAATCGTTGCAATCATATTCCCTCTCTCCCTCAAACGTTATACTATTCATACGGTAAAGATAACATTTTGTTCCAAGTTGCACACCACCAGAACCCAGTAAGTCAATGTCCAATTCATGACTAACTGGGGTGTTTTTTTACCAAATATATGAACGTATGTTTTAGATCACATTACGGGTAGCCGCCAATATTTTAACGGTAATATACGTTAAGCATTAGCAGATATGCATTTATACCGTTTCTATGGCTATGATACCATTACTCAGTCAAGTCGACGTTCTCCTTAATCCGCGGCAGAAATAAATTGTAGAAATAAGGCCTACAGCCTATCCTCCCTGCAGCTTGGTTACTCCAAGCTGTTTCGACATTTTAAATGAAGATACACAGTAACGAGCTTTATGATCTAAGAAAAAAAGGATAATGTCGAATAATATAGAAAATAGAAGATTAATATTATATTGGGAAGGTGAGTCAAATAAAAATTATACAAAGATCCCTTTGGATTGCATTATTAATGATTATCATTGGATGCGGTTTCAACTCATCCCAGCTGCTTGCTCAAAGTCAAAATGATAAGAACATTATTACAGAATGGAGAATTCTTTGGGGGCACGAGAATCTGTCAGTTCAAGAAATAGGGGATATTCCTAACTCTAACTGGCAAGTGATTCCTGACTATAGGAAATTTCCTGAAAAACCCAAAGGAACTTCGGAAGCTTGGGCAAAAGTGGAATTGCCATCAAAGTTACCAAATCAATATAGTATTCTAATAAGCGAAATTTATGCTCAGAATATCTCAGTGTATTTAGAAGATCAACTAGTATATGAAATTAAATATGGATTCCCGTTTGATGTACAGCGTATTTTAATCCCAATAAGTAGTGAAGATGCCGGGAAGAACATCTACCTAAAACTAAAAACTAGCCTTGATAGATTAGGAATAAACTCAGAAATTGAACTAGGAAAACATACCAATTTAATGAGACAATTTTTATTGCGTGATTTAGGAAGTATTATTATAGGTTGTGCGTCTATTTTTATTGCAATGATTATGTTTATTTGCTCCATATTTTTGAAAAGATCACAGATCGCAAGTTGGATTTCATTGAGTATTATCTTTGTAACTATGGGAGCTATTTTTATTACAAATACTCCTTTTACATTTGTTTATTTTGGTGACTATGGGGCTATTTATTCAGACTTGTTCGATATATCACTGGCAATCTTCTTACCGACTCTGAGCTTCTATTTTGAAAAAGTATTTGAAAATGGACAGCTTATTATAATTCGGAGTTTTAGAAGATTTCAAATTATTTATTCGATTTTTTATGTATTTTTTATGGTGATAAATCAATTTAGTGATTATAAATATAATAACGCATATTTTCTAATGACTTCTACAGTTTTAGGTTATATCATGATTATACAATTTTTATTGCTTACTAGCTTCTCTATTGTTTTTGCAAAGAGAGGAAATAAAGATGCTTTGATATTTGCAACTGGCTTTGGCATATTTACTCTATTAGGAACTATTGACCTCATTTGGTACTATTTTAGTCTTCAAACGCATCAGCTCTTTTTGTGGAAATGGGGAATTATAGGTTTTAATTGTGCTCTAATCGTCATATTAGGAAAACGTTTTTCTACTTCTCAAGATTTACTGATTAATTACTCTAAAGAACTTGAATTCTATAATCAGCATCTACAACTGTCTGAAAAAATGGAGATTATTAGTTCACTTACCGCATCTGTCGCTCATGAAATAAGAAATCCTCTACAAGTTACACGTGGTTTTTTACAGCTTATTACAGAAAGCTCAAATGAAAAAAATAAGGGATATATAGGAATAGCTATTGGTGAATTGGACAGAGCTTCTGAAATTATTAGTGATTTCTTAACATTTGCAAAACCTCAATTAGAGGAATTCAACGAATTAAACATTTCAAAAGAATTGAAACAAATTGAAGGGATAATCGTTCCTTTAGCAACTTCATATGGGGGAATGGTGTATATTAACATTCCTAGTGATCTATATATGCGAGGGAACTCCTCAAAATTAAAGCAGGCCTTAATTAACATAATGAAAAATAGTATTGAGGCTTTTCAAAAGGATGGGCAAATTCACATAAGGGCTTACGAAGATAGTAATGAAGTAGTAATACATATTAAAGATAACGGAGTTGGAATTGAACCAGCCCAATTAGTAAAGCTTGGAGAACCCTATTTTTCAACTAAAACAAAGGGGACAGGACTTGGTCTAATGGTTACATTCCGAATAATAGAAGCAATGAAAGGGACAATAAAGTTTAGTAGTCAAAAAAATGCTGGAACGGAGGTTGTTATTAGATTTCCCTCAATTAATCATAATGAGAATAATAGAGAAGGGGCACTTCAATAGCTGAAGTACCCCTTTTTATTATAATGACAAGTAAATTACCATTGCGCGTCTGTACCGTTCGAAGTTACCAAAATTTTAGCAGGATTTGTAGGAATAACAAGTATAAATTCACTATCTGTCTCTTCTAAAGCTTTAAGTCCTACATGATCAGGAATTTCTAAACCAAATACTTCTTTAAGAGCAGCTTTTGGATTAGAAAGAAGATTTTCTCTAAAAGAATTGTCTTCCCATGCTTTTTGAATGATTCTTTCTTTTAAAATTTCTGATGACATCATGACCACTCCTAAAGTAAATTTTACTACAAGAAAATAATACCATGAATATACAGCGTTTATCTACCTATTCCGACATTTATTGACAAGGTTATATTGCAACCACTTTGTATCTGAGTCAATAGAGTGGACACAAAGAGAGCTAAGAAATCAGTTTCTGATGCTTGTAAAACTGCGATTCAAACTTGTCTGGAGACAAATAGCCGAGTTTGCTGTGCGTACGCTTCCGGTTGTAGAAAAACTCAATGTACCAGTAGATTCGTTGGTGTGCTTCTTGGCGGCTTTGAAATTTATATCTGTACACTAATTCTCGCTGAGAATGCTATGAAAAGCCTCTATACATGCGTTATCGTAGCAGTTGCCTTTACGGCTCATACTACGGATCATATGGTATTCTTTCAGCAGTTTACGGTATTCATTAGACGCATACTGCGAACCCCGGCCTGGTATGCTTGGTTTATGGCGTCTAGCGTTCCACGGTCATGCGATTGCCAAGCTGCCAGCCTACAATTTTGCGGCAAACAAGTCAAGAGCGCTTGCTAAATATAGGTTTATGCTGATTCAGCCAATTAGGCGCAATCGGGTGGCTATGATTTGAATCTGTTGTTTGAACGTTGAATTTCACTACAGCTTGTTAACGTAAACCCTTCTCTTTCATGATGCGTCCAACCGTTTTGACAGCGACTTTGAAACCATTTTTTCTCAGTTCCTCTGTGATTTTCAGACTTCCGTAATTCCGATCCGAGTCGATGTAATCCTCCCCAGTGTTCCATAGTCAAATATGGCATTTTTATTGAGAGTATCTAGTCTCTTTTGTACCTCCACCAAAATCCTCTTATTGATGATCCCGTCTATATAAGTTGAGATAGATTGTGGTGCCCGTATCAGTTCCAATCGTGTATTTTTGGAATTACAGACCTTAATTTTTTACGCGTAGTCGAATTAAACTTAGGCTTGTTTCCGCAGACTTAATTAAGCTATCTTTCGGACTGCAGATACTGGTTTGAGTACTAGTTTCCACTATTGTGTGTGCTTGTGACCCGATAGTATCCAGGGGCACCTGCAAGAGAAATCAGGTTTCAGGAAGCTAAATTATGATGACCTGATTGTTGCGCAATTAGGAATGTTATAAGTAAAGGTAAATAGGTAGTCTTTTTTGTAAGATCGTATCAAGGAGGTATATGTCCTAGAACAACCGAAACTATAATGGATACGCATATAAAAAATGAAGGGGTTTAAGTTAGGTTTTCTGACATCCTATCATTTCACACAATTTGATACGATGATGATAAGTCGTCCATACCAGCAGTTTAGATTCAGTGAAGGAGCACTTGACGAATTACAACACTCCGGTGTCGCCGTTGTTGTATCATTTAAACTCGGAAAATTCAACGGCTAGCATTTGTCGATTACTATTCTGGGAATCAACTATTCATCATTCTGTTTACAAGGGTGAAGCACATTGACTGCAAAGTTCCAACATATACCCGATATCCACCAATTACACAGGAAGGTACTGAAAAAATATTGGGCTGTCATCCTGATCTCCATCGTCGCCGAAATTGTTGCACTTGTTATTAAGATGAACAATGAGCCTCATAGGCTTCATGAATACATCGTGAATACCATGATCGTTCCCACGTTGATTCAGTTGATTGTCATGGGAATAAACGAAATAGCGTATTCCTATAAGGTGGAAACACCATTGATCATCATTGTAAGCGGTACCTGTATTGCTGCTTCGTTAATCATTGCAAATAAGACGATCCATATTCAATACGTATTCTTGCTCTCTATGTTGGTTGCCCTGTTTTATAATAATATTAAGCAACTTACGATCGCATATGTCGTGAATATGGTGACATTCTCAGTTATTTATGCACTCTACTCCCAAGTCAGACAGAGTATATCGATTTATGAATTATTCGCTTTTATTTTTATTTTTCTTGGCATGGTCTATATCTTACGAGGTGTAATCCGTAGAGGGAAGGATATCCTGGATAATTTTACTCGAATGGCGAAGACCGAACAGGAGCTTCTCGTAAAGAATGCACTGATGGATCGAATGGTAAAGATTGATGCTCTAACAGACCTATATAATCATAAATCATTCCATGAGTATTTAGAGCAATTGATTGTTCAGAGTAATAACAACGGTATGCCTCTTCAATTGGCAGTAATAGACATCGACAATTTCAAAAGTGTAAATGATACCTTCGGTCATGCGATAGGTGACGTGATTCTCGTTCGTGTGGCAAACGCGTTAAAAGAATCCTTTTCACCCAATGAGATTTTAGCGAGATACGGCGGCGAAGAGTTTGCGGTGATTTTCCCAGGTTTAACGTTAATTGAAGCATTTCTCATGTTAGAGGAATTAAGGAAACGAATCTTGCAATTGCAGCATACGGAGATGGATGATCGTAAGGTATCAATAAGTACCGGAGTGGCGGAATACCAAAAGGGCAGCACGAGATCCCAATTATTCGCAGAGGTCGATTCTCTTTTATATGCAGCGAAGAGAAGTGGGAAAAACAGAACGCTAATGCCCGGTATGGGCGGATCGAGACTTGACTGTTAACATAATACTAAGGGAACTATTACTAGAAGGTTGTAGGTAAAGAAGTGATAGCATCAAAGAAAGATGCAAGTTTTTGTCAAACGACATGAGTAATTGGTACAACACACTTCCTGTCGGAAGTCCGTTCTGTATGAAAGATAAAGGTTGGGCGTTTGTGTCGCTATGTTGGTGATTTCAATAGGCGGTGGCTGGAAACGGGATTAAGTTCTTGTCATTTATGACATCAAGTTCACTACACCTGATTACGATTGTTATGGCGATCATAGTGTCGAGGGGCAAGAACTTATTATCATCTGTCCTTTCAGATTCCTGTTATTCGGTATCACTGTGGCGCTAAACAGAGCCGGCCACACAGCATCAGCTGATACCAAGAGTGTCGGTTCCTATTCCCTAGCGCAGGTTGGGGCCTCGATCGGTTCACTTGCAGGGCCTGTAGGTATCGTTGTTGGTGGATTAACGGGTGGGACGAACGGATACTTTGCTTCGAGTGGTGTAGTATATAGATTTAATTGTTGGTTCTCATTTTGAGCCATTAATATTAACTGATATAATAGGCTCAATATCCAATAATATTGCATGTATCCATGGATAAGAGATTTCTAACCTAATTAATTTTTTTGAGTTACCCTGTTTGTATCTGATTACTAGGTTAGATTTAGTTACCTAGAATAAATACATTTCTTCGTAACTTAAAATCAATCCATTGATTTTGATTCCGTTCGCAGTATCAAAACTAAAAGGTGTTTGGTCACCACACTTAAGTGTTAACTGGTCATGTTCGCATATCCCACATGTTAACATCATAGGGATTCCATGCAGATAATAGTTATCGTTGGACTTGGGAATCAGTGTGCTATCATTATAAAGATTAACGTTAGTAAATTGGTAAATTGCACCACAAATTGGATCGTTCATATCTAATTTACCATTAGGCCCAATCATTTCAACCATATAGTGTTCCTCCTTTTGTTGAGTAATATTGCTATCACCTTCGGCAAAAAAATGATAATAAAATCCGACGCACTCCGTGCTAACAATAAAAATTAAATATCAAATTTTATACCTTATTATATTAACTACTTTTTGAGAATACAATATACTCCATAATCGGTCACCTCGCAGGACAAACATTTAGTCCACTATCGGGTGATAGGCTGGTTGATCGCAATCCCGGTAGAAACGGGCAAAACTATACGATAAGATTGTCCAAACATCGAAGGGTATTGATAACCTTATCAAAAACAATACAATAATATACAAATTAAAATAAAGACGATATAATACTCAGAAAAAAAGGAGGTTAAATCATATGCCAGATAATCACCCAGATGACCCACAAGGAAATTGGGATTATGATTCACGTCCAGACCCCGAGGAATATTTCGAAAGAGACGGCGATCTCGACCAATTTGACAAAGATTATGATCAATGGGAAGAAGATCAGAGGAATTAAAATCAGCAATAAATCAAGAGGGTTCCTCCATGCCTCATGCAATCGAAAAGAGACCTAATGCAGGTCTCTTCTTGTTTTTTTGTGGAAAAACTTGAACTTAATTGATCTATAGCAAATTCAAAGCATAACGAATCCATTGTTAGTGAACATTTGGACTTGATTAATCTCCTCAAAATGGAACCTAATGTCTTAGTCGGTACGTACAAACTTACAACAACTGATAAAGTTAAACTATTAGACATCTTCAATTAAATACGACATATCAAATAAAAATAGGTTACTCTATGGGAGAATGAAGAATCACTTGTTCCAAAGCCACGAACACGGAGAACGAGTGATCTTTCAAACACCACGAGGCTAGCGCGATCGGCAACTTAAGCGGGAATACATAGTGGGAGTTTATTAGTACTGTCATTACTTATTGATGTGCATTCTGTTAATTACTTTCTCTGTTATTAACCTTTCCATTTCCTTCCGTTGTGAAGGGGATAAAGCTAAAAAAATAGGATGGTTTCTGTATGAACCATGTTCAATGAAATAAGCTTTAAGTGTTCGATAATCTAAACCTGCTACTTGCCCATTCTCTCTTTGGTATTGGAGAAGTCCAGCTTTCCGTTTTATATCCGCATCAGCTATTAGTTTATTTCTAATATTTTTTTGTTTCAAGTAGCTTGGAATCATGAAGATGAAATACGCTATTCCTAGCGGAACAATTACGATGATAATATAAAAAAGTACCTTCATTATAGATACCAACAATCCCCCTACTGCAAATAAAGCGATAAAAAATGCGCTAATCAAAGGGAAGAAGAAAACTGTCAATAAAATGATACCAATAATAGCAAGAAGAATAGGCATATTTTCTTATACCTCCATACGCTAATTTAGCGTCTTGTAGTAACAAAAGTTAACTAAAAATGTAAGAATGTCATGGAGTAAAATAACACTAATAAGTACTTAATTCAACAAAATTATTATGCGTGTGATTATCTGTTACACCGAATACACCAAAAGAGACTTGATGACGTCTATGAAAAGCGTCGTGATGCAGAAGAGGCGTATAATGAAAGAGCAATGAGCATTTACAAGGCTGTGGGATAGTATTACTAGCGAGAAAGGGGCGGAGTCCCATACTAGGTCAAAGTTCCTGTACTAGTCGACAGGTATGGGGCTTTTGTCGTATGATTCATACAACGAACTAGTATGCTTTTAATTAATTCTTAACTTAAGGAAAGGTGCTGCCACCATGACCCAAACGTACGATGATAGAATCGCAAATCTAGCGCTGACCGGTAAAATCGTTGAAGAGATTGACCTTGGACTTGCTGACTGTAATCGAACTTTACAAGACATTCGAGATGCGGATTTCAAGAAAATTATTACCGCAGCGAAGTTTTCTCCTTCACTAGCTGCAGCCATTTTGGCTGGAGGCTTCACCTCTAGGGCTGCAGCGACAGCCATGGGTGCATCACTTGCGAGCTTCGGGTTGGCAACAGGGGCAACGGGTTTGCTCGGTCTGATCGGATTGCCTTTATTGCCGATTGCTATAATAGGTATCCTGTACAAGAAAAAGAAAGAGAAAGAAAAAAGAGAGAAGATGGAGCGGGACCTACTACATGCCGAGAAGCTTGCTCTACAAAAGATAATCAAAAAGCAAGTGGAAGTGATTCAGGAGCTAAAAAAAGCGATGGAAGATCTGAATCGCATGCATACGGAGACAGCCTCAAATGCAGCTAAGACGAAAGAATACGCCAACAAGCTTGAAGATCGAGTGGAATATTTAGAACGCCTCATAAAGATGGTCAATATGGCTGGAGAAGCTTTCGGAGTAGGTGCAGCATGAGTGATTCAAATAAATTCCAGGAAGAACTGGACGTTCTTGCCTACAACGCTAGAGAGCTCGAAACCTTAAAAAAGCAGATCGCCGCCTCGGCTGCAAAGGCCGCCGATCTGCAGGCGGACCTGAAAGATTTTAACAGGAAAAGAAATATCGAGTGGGAACCCATTACGGATTCCAAACCAATGCATATCGCAATAAGCGAAGACCAGGTATGGGACAATCTCGTGAGCAGGGCGCGGTCTACTCAAGCTAAGCAAGCATGCTATTCGGATTTTTTGACGGATCTTGAAATTGCCAACTGCGTTCAAGCGGTTACGGACCTTCGAAAACAGTTCACTGATCAATATTCGACTAAAATGGTCGATGAGCTCCGCGATAACTTTCTGCAATCACTAATTGGCCCATTTGGACTGTCCCTGAACATGCTTCGAGCGTTTGACGGCGGTGCAATTCCAACGGTTCATAATGCGAATGAAGGGATCATTCCTAACGATGAAAGCGGCGACAAGCTGAGGGATTATCAAAGCAGCTACAACCGCCAAAATTATGCGCCACAAAAGGAAATGAACAAGCAAAGGAAAGAGAGGTTTCAAGATCCAGAGCCAATCAATGACGGGTACACAAACAAAGAATTGAACCGTGATGGACGTTCGCACATCGAGCATATTGTTTCAGCCCATGAATTGCACAGGGATGATTGGGCAAGGTTGTTTTTGAGCTCAGAAAAACGGAAAGAGCTAGTGAATAGCGCTGAGAATATCCTTTGGACCGACGGCAGCCTGAACCAGTCCAAAAGCGATGAGGATTTATTGAAATGGATGAATGTTCGATCGAAGAAGGACCCAACGAAGACAAACGCAGAGTATTTCGAGATCGATCAAGAGCGGGCAAAGGAAGCCTATAAAAAAGCTCATCGGATGAAAAATGTCGAGGTAGCCAGCGCTGTAGGGAAAGAAGTGTTGGTCCAATGCGGGAAAACCTCCTTGAAAATGGGATTTCGTAAGGCCCTCGGATATATTCTGTACGAGCTGGCCAAGGAGGTCTTCAATGAAACGAGAGCCGTGCTGCAAAAGAAGAAACAACAATCAATCAAGCTAAAAGACGAGCTAACGATTCGTTTTAAAGCCATCGTAACCCGTGTAGTTGGCAAATGGAAGGAAATCATTAAACAATTTATGGACGGCGCCATCGCCGGTTTCCTCTCAGAATTGCTCGTTTTCATCATCAATCAGTTCATAACGACAATGAAGCGACTTGTAAGAATTATAAAGGAAGGCTTTATGTCGCTTGTTCAGATGATCCGTTTCGTGCTTAATCCTCCAGAAGGCATGCTGCGAGAGGAAGTTTACCAGCAATGTCTGAAGATGGGAGTGACGATCCTTATTACTTCTGGCGGTATACTACTGGACGAACTGATTGAAAAGTTCCTACTCTCTAACACAGTAACTGCTCCGTTCGCGGCTTGGCTTTCCCCAGTAATTACAGGATTGCTAACGGGATTGGTATTGTCGCTGGTCATGTACGGACTCGATAAGCTTGATCTATTCGGTGCAAAGGAAAAGCGGATCGATCGCCAAATCTCTCAGAGGGTGATGGACGAGCTATGGCAGTTAGAGGCAGAGTTTCGACGGTTAATGGTCTATGATCAGTAAAAAAGAGCAGAAGGAATTAATAAAAATTAAAAAATCAATTGATGATTTTGCTTGCCGTTCTTTTTAAGTGATCCCTCAAAACAATTGAAAACGAAAATTGAGGGGAACTTTGCAGAAAATGTCGGGTGACAAGAACATTATCGCATTAATTGCCGCGTAAATCGCGGCTTTATTATTTTTTATGGGATCAAGTTCTTGTCAAAACCCAATGAAAAGAACCTGATCCCATTCCCGACGGATTCGGTTCAAGACATGCTAACGTGCAGCATTTAATGAATAAGATCGTTTCAGATGGCGTTGGAGCGATAACATCGATTTTCGTCGTTTGAATTGGAATTGGAGGATTGATTCCCTCCAGCAAGATTTTCACCGACACTGCTGCGGGATCTCAATTGAGAGATAGCTGAATCCAAGAATATCCAGTATCGGCTGTAAATGAGGCCTTCTCAGAGTTTCCGTCCACGGAACGTTTAAACGCTAATCAAAGCCGCTTCGTGAAACTGATTGTTGATTACGTTGTTAAGAACGGGATGCTGGAGAAAAAGGTTCTACAGGAAGAGCAGTTTAAATGCTCGGAGAATTATTGGGATTATTGATGTGATTAATGCCAATAGCGAGATTATAACAGGAGCTTAGGAACAAAAAATTTCCCTGACACATGAGTGTCGGGGAAATTTTTTGTTCACCTGAAACCAAAGACCTGTAGATGTAAGGTAGTCTGCAGGAATTATATGATTAAACAAAAGATGGAATAGAGATTAAGTCCTACAAATATAGGAGTTACAACCTAGATGTATAGCGTTATAATTGAGTGTATGGATAATTCTGGATAATTTTGGTTTATAAGTTTTTCACAAAAAAATAGCTTGATAAGAAAGTCATCTAATCAATCGAGTAGTGAGCAGCCTCATACCAAATGTTTAAATGCAAAAGGGGAATTGGAAATTTTTACAAAGAGTTTGGTTGAAGGATGTGCATGTGGATCACTAGAATTCATACAATTTGTATACCTCGACCATTCACGGTCAGTTTGATGACGCTCAGTGTTGCGGCGTACAGCATGAAAATCTGATTAAGGAATGACCAATTACTTTATTGTGAAAGCTGGGGTAAAGGACCTATGAAAAAAAAGGCACTAAACAGAGTAATATCAATCTTTCAATCTATTTTATTAGTAGTAAGCATGATGTCTGTTGCTCTTGTGTGGTCTACTCCTGCTAATGCAGCGACTAGAACCGAGTTAACTCAAGCATCGAGCGCGACGGAAGTGGATGGGGATAACAAGGTTGTGAGGTTTGGGCAGACGACGGCGATGGTGGCAGCGGTACCTGCTCCAACTGTTGAGATTGTTAATGATCCTGGTAATTTGCTTGCTTTTGTTCAATTCTCAAATTTTGTAGGTAGTTTTATCGGTCAGTCCTTTATTGCACCTAAGTCAGGTGTAATCGAAAGTATTTCGGTTTCAACAGCGATATTGAGTGATGTTGCCATATTGGAGATTCGTGCTGGAGAAGGCGAAGATGGGGAGTTATTACACAGTCAACCAGTTCCAGTATTTAACACTGGTTATAATGGCGATTCGCCTCCTAACGATTATAGATTTCCATTTGTTGAACTTCCAATTACTGAGGAAGTAAATGTAATTAACGGAAATCAATATACGTTCGTATTTAGAAACCATAATGATAGTATGGCTATTGTTGTGTCAACTCAAAGTACTTACGCGGATGGAAAAGTGTTTTGGGAATATGTGCATTCGTATCCTGATTTTGTTGGTAATGAAGAATATTGTAATGAATCCAATGTATGTGAAGAAGTTGATATGTATTTTAAGGTCGAAATTAGGGATGTAGCAACGCCATCACCAGCAGTCAACAGCGTAAGCGTAACGCCCGAAACGGCGAGCATCGTGCAAGGCGAAACGCAGCAGTTGACGGCGACAGTAGATGCAATCGGGGTTTCGGCGACCACTGTAACATGGACGAGCAGCGATTCGGACAATAAAGTCACGGTGGATAACGATGGATTGGTCAGTGTAGCGGCAGATGCAGCAACAGGAACCTACACGATCACAGCCACATCTACGTATGATGGCACAAAGACGGATACAGCGACGATCACGGTAACCGCAGCACCAGCAGTCAACAGCGTAAGCGTAACGCCCGAAACAGCGAGCATCGTGCAAGGCGAAACGCAGCAGTTGACGGCGACAGTAGATGCAGTCGGGGGTTCGGCGACCACTGTGACATGGACGAGCAGCGATTCGGACAATAAAGTCACGGTGGATAACGATGGATTGGTCAGTGTAGCGGCAGATGCAGCAACAGGAACCTACACGATCACAGCCACATCTACGTATGATGGCACAAAGACGGATACAGCGACGATCACGGTAACCGCTCCAGCACCGGCAGTCAACAGCGTAAGCGTAACGCCCGAAACAGCGAGCATCGTGCAAGGCGAAACGCAGCAGTTGACGGCGACAGTAGATGCGGTCGGGGGTTCGGCGACCACTGTGACATGGACGAGCAGCGATTCGGACAATAAAGTCACGGTGGATAACGATGGATTAGTCAGTGTAGCGGCAGACGCAGCAACAGGAACCTACACGATCACAGCCACATCTACGTATGATGGCACGAAGACGGATACAGCGACGATCACGGTAACCGCAGCACCAGCAGTCAACAGCGTAAGCGTAACGCCCGAAACAGCGAGCATCGTGCAAGGCGAAACGCAGCAGTTGACGGCGACAGTAGATGCGGTCGGGGGTTCGGCGACCACTGTGACATGGACGAGCAGCGATTCGGACAATAAAGTCACGGTGGATAACGATGGATTAGTCAGTGTAGCGGCAGACGCAGCAACAGGAACCTACACGATCACAGCCACATCTACGTATGATGGCACGAAGACGGATACAGCGACGATCACGGTAACCGCAGCACCAGCAATCAACAGCGTAAGCGTAACGCCCGAAACAGCGAGCATCGTGCAAGGCGAAACGCAGCAGTTGACGGCGACAGTAGATGCGGTCGGGGGTTCGGCGACCACTGTGACATGGACGAGCAGCGATTCGGACAATAAAGTCACGGTGGATAACGATGGATTAGTCAGTGTAGCGGCAGACGCAGCAACAGGAACCTACACGATCACAGCCACATCTACGTATGATGGCACGAAGACGGATACAGCGACGATCACGGTAACCGCAGCACCAGCAGTCAACAGCGTAAGCGTAACGCCCGAAACAGCGAGCATCGTGCAAGGCGAAACGCAGCAGTTGACGGCGACAGTAGATGCGGTCGGGGGTTCGGCGACCACTGTGACATGGACGAGCAGCGATTCGGACAATAAAGTCACGGTGGATAACGATGGATTAGTCAGTGTAGCGGCAGACGCAGCAACAGGAACCTACACGATCACAGCCACATCTACGTATGATGGCACGAAGACGGATACAGCGACGATCACGGTAACCGCAGCACCGACTTATTCGATTGCAGCAATAGTCAATCAAACAGCAACTGATTTGATTAAAGGTTACACATCAAGTGAACCCAAAATCATCACCATCACGAACATCGGTACAGGTAATTTGTTTAATCTAACGGCAGCGCTAAGTGGCACAAATGCTAACGATTTTGTGATCACGCTACCGGATTCGACGCTTAATAGCGGCGAAACGACAACCTTTTCGGTCAAAGCAAAAGATGGTTTATCAGAAGGCACGTATACTACAACGGTCACGGTATCGGCAACGAACATGACTAATGTGACGTTTTCGATGACGCAAGTGGTGAACTTGCTGAATGCTCCTGTGAATCCACAGAATCTAGTAGCCACTGGAGGAGATCGTCAAGTTACAATGAATTGGAGTTCGGTACCAGGAGCAACTTACTATAATGTTTATGTGTCAACGACTTCAGGTCAATTTAGTAATGAACCAGTTGCTGATACAGTAACCGACATTACTTATAATATTAAGAATCTAACTAATGGAACGACTTATTACTTTATCGTAAAAGCAGGGAATTTGAGTGGCTTGAGCGGACAATCGAATCAAGTTGACGCAACTCCTGTAATTGTTCCAGCGGTACCGACAAATGTTACAGCTGTTGCTGGCAATGGACAAGCAACTATTTCCTTTACACCTCCAGTGGATAATGGCGGTAGTGCTATCATACGCTATGAGGTGGCTGCTTCATTGGGAGATATCACAGTAACCGGTACTGCAAGCCCGATAACCATTACAGGCTTATCGAATGGAACGAGCTATACATTTACTGTGAAGGCTATTAATAGAGTGGGAAGCAGTGAACTATCTGCTGCTTCAAACGCTGTCATCCCAAGGTCGCCATCGAGCGGTAACGACGAAAACAGCAGTTCACCTACACAGCCTACAACTCCTAGTACGTCTGAAACAATGAGTACCAGAGTTGATGTGCTTGTTAACGGCAAGGTAGAGAATGCAGGAACGGCAACAACAACCAAGGTAAACGAACAAACTGTGACTACCATTGCTATTGACCAGAAAAAACTGGAGGATAAGCTCACAGCGGAAGGTCAGGGAGCAGTTGTTACGATTCCGATAAATGCCAAGTCAGATGTTGTCGTTGGTGAGCTGAACGGCCAGATGGTTAAAAGTATGGAAAGCAAGGATGCTGTTATCGAAATAAAAACCGATAGCGCTATGTACACTCTCCCCGCCAAACAAATCAATATCGATGCGGTGTCGGATCAGATCGGAAAAACAGTGGCGATTCAAGACATTACAATACACATCGAAATCGCCAAACCGACAACAGATACGGTGAAAGTCGTAGACAGTGCTGCAAGCAAGGGCGAATTTACAATCGTGGCTCCGCCATTGAATTTCACGGTAACTGGTACTTATGGCGATAAAACGATTGATGTGTCCAAGTTTAACACTTATGTCGAGCGTACTATCGCCATTCCCGATGGTGTAGATCCTAGCAAAATAACAACTGGTGTCGTTATAGATCCAGATGGGTCGGTTCGCCATGTACCGACGAAGGTTGTGCTTATTGATGGAAAGTATTATGCTAAAATCAACAACCTAACGAACAGTACGTACACCGTGGTATGGCACCCGATAGAGTTCAGTGATGTGGCAAATCACTGGGCGAAAGATGCGGTTAATGATATGGGCTCGAGGATGGTGATTAGTGGATTTGAAAATGGTCTTTTCAAACCGGAGCAAAACATCACTCGGGCTGAATTCGCCGCGATCATAGTACGTGGATTGGGGTTGAAGTTAGACAAGGAAACGACTCCGTTTAGAGATGTGAATCAAAACGCTTGGTATCATGATGCCATTCAAACAGCTTACTCGAATGGTTTAGTCAACGGATTTGAGGATGGCAGCTTCCGACCGGATGATAAAATTACAAGGGAACAGGCAATGGTGATGTTATTCAATGCGATGAGAATCACTCGACTTCAAGGAGCTAGTTCAAAGCAAACTAATAACCTCTTTCAAACTTTTGCTGACGCAGGAGCTGTGTCGGATTGGGCAAAAAGTGGAGTTGCAGATAGTGTGTTTACGGGTATCGTTTCGGGCAGAGGTAAAGGTCTTCTGTCACCGAAAGCATTAATAACCCGAGCAGAGGTTGCTAAGATGATGCAATTACTGTTACAAAAGTCTAATTTAATTTAAATAGTGTAAGGTTGTTCATTAACTTGATTAGAAAAGAGATGGTATCTTCGGATATCATCTCTTTTCTGTAATGTGATGATCAATATGGATTGAAGCAGTAATTCACAACATAGTTTAGAAAAATTCATTGCAGATAAATATAATGGATAGGAAAATTTACTAAGACTAATTACATATACAAGACAACGAAGAAACATAGAAGGAAGTTTTTATCAATAGAACGGGCTCTTCTTTTTTTATTAAAAGTTTTAATGACTTTTCAGGAGTGGAGAAGGGGGGGAATTGAAAGTGACCTTTTTCAAATTAATGAAAGGTGTCCTTCAAATTTTAAAAAAACGCTTCGTATGCTGTGCATAAAAGGATGTACAGTTAGAAAAATAGAAATATATACTTGTAGGATTAATTAAATTAGGAGGTGGTGAAAGGATGCATTCTCAAACTTCATTTAAAACCATTAAACGAATTCAGCAAAATGTTAGATATATTTCCAAACAATTAGATTCTGATAGACAAAAAGGAAAAAAACGTTTAATAAATTTAGCTCGATGGTGGGGAATTTACGAAAGGTATTAAACAAATTTGAAGAGAGTCCATTAATAGTTGAGCTACTTGATGAATTGGAGATTCTTAAAAAAAGAATTACATATCAGAAGAATCAAGCTGAATTGGTAAAAAAACATAGGAGAGTAAAACAACATGCTGCAAGGGAAAGGAATGTTCTCGAAAATATTAAGAAAGATCCCAAGAAACTAGCACATGCAAACGGGGAGAGTAATTTAGCAATTAAAACTGAAACTAAACGTATTTGGATCACGACTGTAAGCGGTGGTAGCTTCAGCTCTAAATGAGCGCTTCGGATTATTACAAAATGTGACCTGCATGATCGATAAAATGATTTTATGAGTTGAAGTTATCTGGAGAAAATAAGTGGCAAGTAAAATCGAGAAATATCCGTTGAGAGTATAAAAAATATTTGGAAGTGAATACAAATACAACTTTAAGACTGGAAGGGTAGGCGTCAAATTTGTTAAAACGGGTTTTTATAATTGTTAGTATCATTTTTCTTCTGTTCAATAGCAATGTGTTTGCTTCAGATAGTCAAGCCAGCATAAGAGTATTGGGAAAGGTCATTGAAGTAAATGGAACGATATTATCTTTAGAAGTACCTCCAGCTAATTTAAATGGTACAATACTTGTTCCAGTCAGACCTATTTTTAATGCACTTGGGCTAAATCTAGAGTGGGATTCAATTAATAAAACTATTACTGGTATGAAAAAAAATAAAGAAATTAAATTACAAGTGGATAACACACAGGCGATGGTTGATGGTAAACCAGTAATTCTTGATATTCCGCCAAAAATAATTAACGGAAATACAATGGTCCCATTACGGTTTCTTGGAGAAAGTTCTGGTGCTAATGTTGAGTATACATATTATCCTCATCCTAACAGCACAAGAACAATAACAGATGACGAGAAGACGTTAAGATCCACTTATAACGATGCACTATATACATATAACGTTGAAAAAGAGAACTTTGAGCAGGTTATGAAAGAGTATAATACTACCGTTAATAATTCTTCTACGAACAACCCACAAGAAGATATACCTAATTATTATATAATTGGGGATGTAATATCTAGAGATCCATTCATCGTATTTGGTGTCACAGGCAGCCAAAACGCTCCTTTAAACGATCCGGGCTTTATAACAACAGCATCTAATATTTTAATTACAAATCCAGATAGTAGTAAAATTATGTATAACAAGTATGTACAGGGTATTCACTATTACAAATATACAACTACCACCGTAAGCCGAGCTGGATTTACCGTTCCCTTGTACGTATTCGGAGATGTTCCAGATTCCATAAAACAAGAGAGGGGAATTGCAGAAGTAGAAAAACAAGAAAAATTAGATAACGCATTATCAATTGCAGATGAAGCTGAGAAACGTTATAGTTCTGCAAATGAAAGTTTATACAGTGCTAGAACGAATTTAGAGAGATATATGACAGAAAATTATGAATCGAAAATAAAGGAAAATCCAAAAAGTATCGAGTTATATGTTGATTACCAGTCGGCAGTTTGGGAGATTGGTAGAATTTTGAGTTTACCAATACGTTCACAGATAGATGATTTGTTCAAAAGAACAATTGAAGTAGCTAAGTCTACAAACAGCAGGCAAGATCTGATCACTGCTGGCACCAATTTATTGAATCTGGTTGATACATATAACACTCAAAGCATGGATTGGCGAGTTGAATACTACAAAAATGTCGCAGAAATTGATCCATACATATTATTAAATCATATTGAATCTGATAATCAAAAATATTACGCTGCAGTTGCCTTATTAAAACTACAATTAAAGGACAAGGCTGCACATCTTGCAAAAGAGATAATGAATGGAAATGATAAAGATTTAGCTAATAAAGCTAGTTCATTATTAACTGAAATTGATGGCCCCGTAGAACTTGTTTCCTCAATATGGGAATTGACGGAGATAGAGTCTGGGTATCGCGCTTTTCGTGGCGAACTTGATTTAACCTTGACATTTAACAAACCAATAACTTTTCCCGAGGAAATAGATATTTGGCGATTAAACAAAGATCGATCCAAGGAGATTGACGTAGTAAGTAAGATAATGAACCAAACTGATCAAATTGCTAGATTAAATAATATATGGACTGAGGCTCAAGTTTCAACTGCAGATGACACTAAATTTTCAAGTTTTAATGAAGTCTATTCTAGTGGTGTAAAGTCCGATTCTTGGAAAATAAAATTCAATTTAGACCTTGATTACTTACTTCGTGAAACCGATCGGATAGGTGTTAATATCATGGATGAAACAAATGGAATTAAAATTTTCGTTGCAGAACCAACCTATAAGAAATAAGGAAATATACCATCACTTACGGGAACGATAAAGTTTAATTAAAGTGAAGATCCAAATTTAGAAATGGCTGCTGCAAATTATGAGCGGCTTTTTCTTTTTCTTGTAAAGATGGAAGTAACTGTACTCCCTTAGCTCTTTGACACATGTCGAAAGGAGAGATTTGGATAATAGTCTAAAAAGCCAAACCGCGATAATATCCTGCGGATTATTGAAGCGCAGGAAAGTGAGAGGGGGGCGAGTATGCTTCAATCGATCGATTCCAGATCCGCCCCTTTATCCTCGTGCAGAAGCGAGTGCAAGAAGTTGCCAATCTCAGCTGCTCTAAATGCAATCGTGGGGCTGGTCATCCGCGAAGGTAGCATATAATGATTCGACTTGCTGCTAAGAGACCTGAAGTCGCAACTTATTGGTAATACGAAAGAAACAAGGGAATACAAGAAGATTATCGAACTAGATCCCACGAGAATGTTTGTTGGATTATTCATACAAGAACCGTTTCAACTTAAAAAACACTCAATAGGGCGGAGGGTTCCATTAAACTAACATTTTTATCGGCAGCCGAGAAAATTATGACCGAAGAGGGGAAACCTCTGACCGCCAAGGAACTTTGGAAGGCAGTGTATGACCGGTCTCTTCAAAGCCAGGGGGAAACACCGTGGAAAACGATTGAGTCACAGATCTATGTAAACATTCTCAATCAGCAAAACTCCCTGTTCACCAAAGTTGCTCGGGGCCAGTTCGCTTTGTGCTGAAGTCGTTTGGCGCCAGTCTCGCTAATTCGCCGATAGAAGCCCCTATATCTCGAATGCTTCAGGATAAAGGGGCTTGTTGGTCGCAATTCATATTAAGCTTGCAGCGCAAGATAAGAGTTTAATGCATATGCCACGTAGTCTTTCGCGGTTTGCTCAAGCTGTTCGTCGCTGATTTTCCTCACACCGTGGACGGTGTAAGGAGTCAGGTAACGAGTGCCGATGAGGTTGCTGGTTGCCTGGATAGGGCGCAGCAGCTCAACCATTGTGTACTTATTCATACCACTAGGGGAGTAACCTTCCTGAACGCCGGCTGTAGTGACAGCTACCAGTAGATCCTTGCCATGCAGCTTGTCGCTGGAGCTTCCGTAAGCCCAGCCATAGGCTAGGACAGCATCCTCCCATTTTTTGAGCAGAGACGGTGTGCTGTACCAATAGAACGGGAATTGTAGAACGATACGGTCATGCTGCTCCAGGAGTTGTTGCTCAGCTGCCACATCGATTTGTTCATTAGGGTAAGCCTCATAGACACGGTGAACGGTGACATTTTCTTGCTTCTCTATCTCTTCAGCCATATGGCGATTGATACGGGAAGAAGCGAGGTCAGGGTGAAAAACAAGAACTAATGTTTTCATGATAGAATCTCTCCTTTAAACGATATTTATTTGTTTGTACATACAAATATTGTAAAAAATACGGGCTTATACAACAACAAAATGCTTGAGAACTCGGCGTAACATTGACCTCCGAACAATTGTAACATATAAACTCGAACTAATCTTCGTTAGTTCGAGTTTATGGTTATATAGAAGTTCGTATTAAATGATATAACTGTTGTTGATGGTGGAAGTATAACGACAGGATAATCCCGCTTTAGAATCTTGATAGTATTCAAGGTTCTTTTCATTTGTATGGATTTTCTTGTCGTTTTTTTATGGACGTGAAAATCCCATTTTACTGTTAACAAATCAATAACTTTTCCCGAGGAAATAGATATTTGGCGATTAAACAAAGATCGATCCAAGGAGATTGACGTGGTAAGTAAGATAATGAACCAAACTGATCAAATTGCTAGATTAAATAAAATATGGACTGAGGCTCAAGTGATGACAAGGTGGGGCTGTTTGACGCTTACGTATCAACGCCTGCACAGTTAATGGTGAAAGTATTGAATTAACATCTAAGAACATTGAAGGGATGAATCTTGATTGTATTGAGTCGATTCAAGTCTACACTTCTGCTAATGAAGAATCTAGACACAAGATTACTTTGACAATAGACAATCTTTTTGAATACTATGCTGAGTCTGGGATCGTTGATACTCCTGAAGCGAGAGTTGAATTCATTAAGGTTTATAAAGAGTTAATTAAGCAAGGTGTAATTATACATAATGACGGCTTAATTGTTACACATTTATAAATGTATTTTCCAGATCATCAGGTTATGGAGCATTGTAATAATTCCCTCGGGATTTATAGAAATTAACTTACCATACGTAGTCATCCGCTTCTTTTTCTTTTGGCTTCTTGTGTTCACTTGTATAGTGGTTCTGCTGCTTGATGTACCACTGCTTGATCCGCCATTATGATAGTGATTCTCCCCATATTTTAGTCCCCACTTGGCGTAATTTCGTCCAACATGTGTGTCCTCCTTTCTTCCTGGATGTGCGACGGCAATTGAGCTTGTTAAAAAAACGCCCTAACAATTATTAATAACTGCACGTGAAAGAAATGCAAATTAAATCTACTGTTATTTCTCTGTTTTAAGTATTGTTTTTATGATATTTTGGTAATATGCACAAGAAAACAGGAGGAGTTATGGAAGAAAAGAGCCAAAAAGTATCACTAATTGATGAAGCAATCACAAGATATTTCGAAAAAAAGAAAAAGAACGAACTAATAATTTTAGATACTATAGATCGCATAAACTCCAAGAAAGCGGCAGCCTTTGAAATGGCTGATGCGACCTATAGTACAATAATTGAAAAACGACAGAATGCAATCACACATATAAATGAGCAAGTTGATTTAATTTTCGAGAAACGGGAAAAGGAAAAAAATTGTTAGAAATATGCAAATAGAGGAAGCTTATGAGCGAATGCGTGTTTCAGAAATTAGGCTACGTGAAGAAATTAAAAAGCGTGTCGAACTTACTATAGAAATTGTTCAAGCGGCAAGTAAGAATACGCTGCAAAAAATTGAAACAGCAGCTCAATTAGCAATTGAACGTAACCAACTTTCTAATAACATTAATTTATTTGAGGAGATAGATCGAGCGATTGCTAGTATTGAATTGAAGAAACAAAAAGCTAAAGAAGAAGCTGAACGACTTACAGAGATAGCAATCAATCGTATTCGAGCAAAAGAGATTCAAGTTCAAAAAGATGCTCGCGAAGAAGCATTACTTCTTACCAAGCGTATACGTGAACATCCTTTTGAGACGGATACTTATTATTATGAACCTAGTATTATCGAAGCGTTCGGATCCTTTATCGGAAACTTACTGGCTAGTATCATTAAAGTCCCATTCGAATATATAGAAAGAATAACTGGAGTTAAACCGATAGGTGACGTTGGTAGGTTGTTGGCAAATGTAACGAAAGGATCCATAGATACTGCAGCAATTGCTATTGACGGTTCAATAGGTATTATTTCTGGCGTTATTACGGGTGATGATGAGCAAATTAATCGTGGAGAGACGCAAGTTGTAAAAGCCGGAAGGAGAGTATTAAGAGGAACGGTAATGAGCATATCAAATACCGGTAAGAGTGTTAGAGATGTAGTAAGTGGAGATGTAGTAAGGGTAAAGAGAGGAGTGAAAAGTCTCGTGACAAAGACAGCTGCTGTATCCATTTCATTACTATTACCTGGAGCATTCGATCTAGATTTTGATATAGACAGCGACTTTGTAATCGATGAACAAGATCCAGGGATTCATCACGTTGAACCTCAAGATGTTCAAGGTTACACTAAGGCGGATGGCACTGAAGTGGAAGGATATCATCGTGGTGGTGAGACAGGCTACTTAAGAACCGATCCAGATGATGACCCTGATAATAACTTTTCATGATATACAATTAGCATAAGTAGCTTACAACCCCTTATATTAATATTAAACGACTATGGTCGTCCGTGGGATTTATTGTATAATTCTGTGTCATTACGGCATCCAGTACATGGAAAAGACAACGGCCTTTGGCCAGACTGGGTATTCTTCGGTAACAAACAAAATGGAAGCTAGGCTCATAAGATATGGGGCAGATGGAATATCAATCAATAAAATTTACTTCAAGAAAGAATCGTCTGTAAAGATATGTAATTTATCTTTGGGAAATGGAGCTAGCCTATTAGGCACTAGCTCCATTTTTCATTAAAACACTATATACGATGGTAATAAAGATCCTACTAATTTATTGTTAAATTCTTGTCTCTATTGTTCCAACCAGTAACTTTTCCATTATTAAATTCCACAGTTGAATTGACATAATACCATGTACTTAGTGGCCCAATTGTCATTATCCGGGATGGCGTTCCCATATACAATTTCACATCATCTTTGCTGGATCCTAACGAAATTGTACCGTTTTTAATGGTTACTTGCTCCAATTTCAAATTCTTATCTCTATTGTTCCAACCAGTAACTTTGCCATTGTTAAAATCCACAGTCGAATTTCCATAATACCAGGTGCTTAAAGGACCAATAGTCATTATCTCGGATGGAGTGCCCATGAAAATTCTAACATCTTCTTTGGTAGATCCTAACGAATATGTACCGTTTTTTATGGAGACTTGCTCCAATTTTAAATTCTTATCTCTATTGTTCCATCCCGTAACTTTGTCATTATTAAAATCCACAGTCGAATTTCCATAGTACCAGGTGCTTAAGGGACCGATATCGGTTATCTTCACAGGTGTTCCCATAATTTCCTTTACTTCATCTTTATTCGCTTCAAGTGAAAATCTTTTAATCGACTCATTTTCTTTATTTTCGATATTCTGAGGTTGTTTATCTTTTTCAATATCTTTAATCGGGGATAACACAGCCTTTGGGGTCGTATTTTCTAGCGATTTGTTTATCTGCTGTTTTTTTGAAATCGATTCTACCGGGGTTGCTGTATATGACTGGGAGCCCAAAGAATTTGTCGTAGGAGCTGATGAAGTTGATATGTTCAAAATAGTAATAAACTTTATTACCAATAAAAGAGCAATAAGGATTCCAAGGTTTCGAAGGTAGGATTTCCATTTAAAACCGATTCTGAATTGATGATTCGGTTGATCTACGAATTGATTATAATCGTTATTACTAGAGGTAATAACATAATCATTCCGCTTTTGAAAAATCTCATATATATGATTAAATTCTCTACGTTTTTCATCGTCCATTAAAATATCAAAAGCATCTTTTATCGCTTTAAAGGACTCCTCATTTCCGCCTACATCTGGATGATGTATTTTCGCTTTTGCCCGAAATGCCTTTTTTATATCCTCTGAACTAGCAGAAGGATAAACCTCCAAAATAGCATAATGATCCACAAATCCTTCGAAGAAGCCGAGAACTACATTAGGATTTCCATATGGCTCAAAACCAACTCCATATTGTTCTCGGTATATCCAACCCGAGATTCGTAGTTGGGAGTTTAGAAATTTTAATCGTAGTTGAAGATACTTATATTGATCTATTTGTTCATCATTAAGTTTCAGCTTACTTTTCAGATCTTCAAGCTGTGGAATTATTATGTATGTAAATTCATGAAATAGCACATTTAAAGCTTCTTTGATTTGGAACTGATTATCACCCTGAAAAAGCATTACATTCCAATTGATTAGTTTTTCCTTTATTCCCTCCACATTCAATAAATCTCTGTGAATTTTGTCATCATTCTCCAAAAACCATAGAACAATAATTGGAATCGATTCAATCCCCTTATATCGCGGCAGCTCCATGGACTATCACTCCTAATTCCTATTCTAATTAAATTTTAATTTTATTTTCTACGTTGCCGTTAAAAAATTTGTACTCTAAACATTGCCGAAGTCGACTAGCGTTCCTTTACACAATAGTATCACATATAGGTAAAGGTCAATCAAACGGGGGAAATGTTGAACAACTTGATCTCTTTCTTCTTTAAGTCTGACTGATAACGGAAAGTAGAATAATATTCAATACCAGGAAGGTCGGAACATAGTCAGAAGGTATATCTGTAGCATATCGTATCTATTTGTAATCTCTTCCAGCGAACTTGTTAGTGTGAACCGTCAACACATGCCGACGTTATATACAATGCTCTCCATCACAGAGACTGATAAATAATCTTTTTTTATGGATCCCGAAGACGAGCTGGGATTACTTTCATGGGGGTTATACCGCGGTGTGGAAGGATGCAAAGATAGTAATTCAACCTTCTATCTTACCATCGTTTAAGGGCCAATGTTAGATCAGTTATTGCACCATATACATTTTTTTTTGTAGACCATAATAAATAAAACTGATGCAGAGGAGAGATAAATTTGCCAGACTGTGATTTTAGGACTGTAACGAATTCTTAAAGAGCACTCCGATTTACAATGAAATTATTACAAACCAATCATCAAGCTTTGAAGATAACTTACATGAATGGTTCGAAAGTATGACTTTGAACAGTATAAGAAATAAAACAATTGTATGCTGATTTAGGTGTAGATATTTTGGGGATGTTTGGAGGAAGCGCAAGTGGTGATACAACTGAGGAAGAATACAGACAATTTTTGGAAAAAGTCAATCAAGGAAGGATCACCAAATTAACCCAAGAGCAAGCTTTCAGTTTAATTCAAAGAACCATTTCTCAAGATGTTATGGCTAGTTACAGACGCTGCGTTACTGCTAAAGTCGATGCTTGTAAAGTAGTTGGTCCTGTAGAAGATCCTCATGGCCTTATGATAATGTTACCAACTAAACAGCACTTTATTTGCAGGTCTTCTGTCACCTAAAGCATTAATAACCCGAGTAGAGGTTGCTAAGATGATGCAATTACTGTTAAAAAAGTCTAATTTATTTAAATAATGTATAGTTATTCATTAACTTGATTAGAAAAGAGATGGTATCTTCGGACATCATCTCTATTCTGTAATGTCTAGAAAGGAATTATATGGTGCTTTATAGGAAATTCATGACCTAAATCATTATGATGATGTCACAGGCTATTATTACATGATGGTTTTGGATGAATATTGTCAGGTATATATAGGGAGAAGTAACAATATAAAAAAACAGGGGGGAGTTGCCAACGCTAAACAAAGCAATTGAGATAGCATCTAAAGCTCATGAAGGCCAGTATGATAAAGTAGGTGAGTCTTACATACTTCATCCATTAAGAGTTATGATGTTTCTTAAGACGAACGATGAGAAAATCGTTGGAGTATTGCATGATGCTATTGAGGATACGGAGATTACCTCACAGGATATTATTGATGCAGTGAAAAGTGTAACGCGACAGAACGTATCGAAACAAGTACAAGAAAATTACTGGGATTTTATTCGCAGAGTGAAGTTAAATGCAATTGGTCAAAAAGTTAAACGTGCGGATTTAAAAGATAATATGGACTGGAATAGAATTAAAGAGCCGACAGAGTAAGACATGAAGCGGATGCAGAAGTATCAGCAAGCGTATACACTAAAAAAGGAAAAGTTGAAAAATAAGTTGATCATATTATATTTAATAATTTTCTTAATAATCCCAGTGGCATATCATTTGTTATCTGGTGGCTTTGAAGTTAATAAAATGCAATATAATGACAGAGATAGACAGCCAGAGGGCTGTCAAATATTCCGAATTGCGAATGAAGTGAATCTTTTATTTGAGATGTCTGTTCAACAAAAATTTGTGCTTTTATTAAAAGGAGATAATACATATGGCTATTACAGTCAGAGTAAGTGATCTACTCGCAAAGGTTAACGAGTTAATTAAAGATAACGTTGAATATGTTGAAGTGGTATTTTAGATGAAGATGAATTCGATGGAGAAAAAATCCAACGTCATTACATTTTGAAAACCGGCATTAAAATGGGATCATTGTTTACCTGTGTAGATTTGGTTCATATCATATATATCACGTATAACTCAAGTTAGACGAATTTCAGCTACACTTAGCCAATCTCATATTCATAAAAAAACCGTACAACTCACGATATATGACAAGTACCAGTCACGAACTATTTCAGGTATAGTGACGTGCAGCAAGCATGGCGAATTTCGTTTGGATACCATTGACTCGTTTAGCGGAACAGTGGACTGCGATTGGATCAGGTATCAAGATGTATTGAGGGGTTGAGTTAAGCAAAGAATGGACATTGGATAACATAATTAATTCTTAGAAAGTACGGGGATTTCTGATACAACAAAGACAGTCCTATACTTTAGGAAAAGGACTGTCTTTTTGCAAGGAGGCGACGGGGATTAAGCTAACGAGAAAGATAGTTAATAAAACAGCGGGAGTCTGGAACTATTTCTCTGTCAATGGCTACCACTGGTTATAGTATAAAAAAATTAAAGGCTGCCGATTTTGAAATTCTTAAAACCACGTGGGCTCAAATTTCCCTAAATAACTTATTAGAAAGACCTATATATACTATATGTGGGTCTTTTATTCATTAACTTTGAATAAATTTAATATTACAGGTAAGAATTCTAATAGAAAGAGGTGACTAGAGTTTGAGTGAGAAAAAACGTGAGGACTCATGGAATGACGAACATGATCAATTATTGGCCGAGGTAGTATTATCTCATATTAGGTCTAGCAGCACACAATTGGCTGCTTTCGAGGAAGCCGCCTCTAAAATTAATCGTACGGCAGCTGCGTGTGGATTCAGGTGGAATAAAGACATCAGGAAAAAGTATGACAATGAAATACAATTAGCAAAACAAAATCGATTGTCGTATAAGCAGAAGTCAGCACAAAAAGAAATAAAACAAGTAGCTACTATATCTAGTGTTAGTTTATCCGCGGATATTCCAGTTGAACAGTCTATTTCTTATAATGAAGCTTTGCATAAGATCATTAAAATAGCCAATGAACAAATGCAAAAGTATGATGAGTTGCTTCAAGAAAACATAAAACTTAGGGAAGAAAACAATGAATTAAAATCACAAAAACAACAAGCGTCCCCTGAAACTTTAGCACAAGAGGATCTTGATGCTTTCCTTCAAATAATGAAAAGAGCAAAAGGGTTAACGCATGTATAATATTCCTTAAACTCCACATTATAATAATACACCAAGAAAAGGAGTGATTTACATCATGGCTAACAATAACACATTGGTAGTGCCACAAGCGAAAGCAGCAATGGAACAACTAAAGTATGAGGTCGCTCAAGAGTTAGGAATTCAGCTTCAAGCATACAACGGAAACCTTGCTACACGCGATGCTGGTTCAATTGGTGGCAACATTACTAAGCGGTTAGTACAAATCGCAGAACAACAACTTTCAGGCTCTACAGGGAACTTTAGATACTAATTTGATGATATTTGCAGGCAACCAAAAGACTACAAGCACCTATTCCTTCCTGGGTGAATGTAGTCTTTTTATTTTAACTAAGCATGTATAATTAAACCCCATTCCTCATACTTATCTATCGCTTTAACTATCAGTCTAAAGCTCGGGAATGAAATGTCCTTTATTAGCGCTCGCCACACCTCGCCCTATGGGCGTATCCAACTTGTCAAAAACCTTATCTTACAATTCCTTGAAAAGAGAAGGGATTAATAGGTTAAATGAACTTGTTCAGAAAACTGAAGAAGATCTTTCAAATATAAGAAACATGGGAAGAAAATCATTAAATGAAATCATAGAAAAACTTGAAGGATTGGGAATGAGCCTAACCCCAATTAATCAATTGCACTAAAGCTGGTAGTAATTCGAGAAAGCGTCTCATTATTAAATGAATTATTTAGGTTTCTTGAAGTATCAACTTATGAGGTGCCAAGTTTCGTTTAAAGTAATAAATTTACATAGGAAGTTTGATCACTATTTTCTTTTTCCGACATTATGGAATAGTTTATTTTCACGATTGAATGACATTAATCTACTCCCTTTTCCATTTTTGACAATAAAATAGCACCTTTAACCCGCGGCGGAGTTTTTTTTCTAAGAAGAGAAAAATGACATTAAAATGGCCCCTAGTGACAGCTGTAGCGTATCCAATTCTAGAATAGACAATTTTATTACGTTTTTTACCTAGTATTTTCTTAAGTATCCTGGAGGATATTATTAGTAACACACCAAGGAGGCTGTTAATATCAATGCTTATGTCAAAATATAAAGAAGTTCGTGGGAGCATACATAATGGGGACATTCTGTTATGTAGCGGAAACTACCCGATGAGCAATCTGATACGTAAGATATCAAATTCACTTTACAGTCACGTAGGTTTTGTTATGTGGATACACGATAGACTCATGGTGCTTGAAAGCGTAGAGAACATTGGGGTTCGAACAGTCCCTTTATCATCATATCTTAATGATTACTCTCATTCGGAAAAGGCTTATGATGGTGATATTTATATTGGCCGACATCAAAATTTGTACGAGCTACTGACCAACGACGCTACAATCAAGGACGTCACGGCTAAGCTTATGGGCATAGCATTAGATTTGATGGGGAAACGTTACGATATAGAGGACTTATCCAAGATAGCGCTTCGACTAACTTTGGGAATTGGACATCGTGACCCCGATGATGCCTATATATGCTCGGAATACATAGAGGCATGCTTTGCTTCAATCGGAATACGTTTTGGGGATATTGGCGGATTCGTATTGCCAAAAAATATTGGTGAAGACCCAAACGTAGATATTTGCTTCAGATTGAATTAGAAGATAACCCAGTAGACACTTTTTCAGTTTGAACTGTATGAACTTTGTATAAACCAGGTCTTAAAGAAAGAAATGAAATTACTCAACTTATTTGACAGATCAAAAAGAAAAGGGAGGCATGTGTATGTCAATTCATAATGCAGCTTCTGTGTCCCTTCAACAAGAAGGAATCAACATATTAATTAAAAATATGATGAAGCAGCGTCCATCGATGTTTAACTTTGGTACTGAACGACTAAATAGTAATGGGGACTTGCTATGTGTTAAACCAGGTGCGGATTGGGGAACCCCGTTGTTGACATGTATCAAACCTTTGATACTTTTTAACAATTTTGGAATTGATTACTGTTATCAAGTTAGTGAAATGACGTTTGAGCTGTATCCTGGAACAACTGAACCATTAAATTCAAACCAATTTTTGATAAAATTATCCGTTCAAATTGGAGTCGGTTTGCCCGATAAGGCACAATTAGAACCTTATATCTTTAAGGCCCTTAATGAGGAAAACCCCTCAAATATAGAAATGATTCAAGTGAATCATCTTCAGTGTTTTCAATTAGACCTAAAAGTGATTGGTCATTTTGAATTAACTCGATTAAAACACGATGGTGTAGAAAAGCATTTTATGATTCCGAACATTGAATCAATGAAGTTAATTAAAGTAGAACCAGATGTTTTGAGCAAAACCTTTGAAGTTTTTATTTACGCAGCTCTCAAAAGTAGTGCAAAGGTTATGGTTGAAGATATCCTAGAATGCGTTGCCAATGGGACATGCAACATTTATATTTATCCAGCAATAGCATCAAATCCTCAAATAAATGGCAATGAACTAGTATTAACAATGGACGCGGAATTGCAGCCTGCAAGTAAACCATGTCCTTAAAGAGAGTAGGGGTTAATTGCATATGAGTCACATTTCGGTTGGATTTTCTCTAAACATGTTTCGTGCTGTTTTTGAAAAAGTGCGAGATACTTTACAAATACCCATTCTTCCCAAACCGTACAGTTATCAAGGTGGAAGCGGTATGTCCACAGTAACCATTACTTTAAAAGGTAAAGCAAGATTAGAGAACGGAACAGTAGACTTCATTGCTCCAGATCGGCTGCGTATTTCAGAACTAGATATTGTTTTTGATGAACTCAAATTGACAATCAAATTAGATATTGACGAAATTGCTTTTGGAGATGAGTGTATCATTCAAAATCCAATTAATGAAAAATGCATAGTTAATGTTCCCAAAAAAAGCATATTCGAGGCGAATCCTGATGTCGTTATCAAATTCAACCTCGTGCCATTAGTGCCGCGTGTCGAACTTTCATTCGATTTGATTCTTGATGAGAAGAAAACTGATGGAGTCCCGAGCCATTGGGCGATAACGGGACAACCTGATCTTCCCGACATTGAAATTGACTTTGCCGATTCGCTCGGTGACCTGATTCAAGAAAAATTGACTCAAGCGATTAAAGACATAATACCCGGTAATTCGAGCTTTGAACGTGTATTAGTTCAAAAAATTAGATCGTTCGGTGAGTTTGTTCGAAATCTACTCGATGTAGGGGATGACATACAAGAGTGGGCACAACGCACTTTATTGAATGAGATTGGCCTAGGTAACATTATTATTGGTGCAGTTTTAGACTATTATCAAGATAAATTAAATGCGACTTTATTCAAAATACCAAATCCATATCCCGTAATAAACGTTGGGAAATTAAAACAATGTAATGGGTTAGAGATTAGTCTCCCCCCTGTTTACGTTGAGATTGATACGATACAAGCTAAAGTGACAGATGATTACCTATTCGTTAACATTGAATTCAGTGATATTATTACCAAAACGTTAAAAGGGGTAGGGACGTAATGAATAGTGTAATCGCAACCTTCAGTGAAGATATGTTTTCGGAACTCTTATCAGCAATTCAAAAGAATCAAACAATTTTTATTATTCCGGAAACTGAAGATGACATGAAACATGGATTCTCATTAACTTATTCTGGTTCCTTCAAGCTAAAAGGAGGTACAATATCGTTTGTAGATAAAGATATTATCGAGATCAAAGACCTTAATGTTGACTTTGAGGAGTTATGGATTAAACTTAATATTAAGTTTAAACAAATATGTCGAGATGTTCCATGTGCTTACTTGCCAACATCATGGAAATGTTTTGTAGACCCTTCCCATACAAAGGAACATTGTATTTTTGATGGAGATCCAACTAGATCTACAGGTGATGTAGGAATAGCTTCTCTTGTTAAATCAATGGTAAGTTTGAGAATTGGGGTTTATGCTCAAAATCAAGGGGATAAATGGGTTATCGCAGGAGATTTGATTCCAACAACTCTCGATATTGATAAATCTGGGCCAATGGACATAATTTCTCAACGTTTATATGATGGGATCAAGGAAATAGTTAAAGATAATCTTCCAGGTGGGGAAGTTAAGGACTTTTTTTTGAAAGAACTTGGTAATATTGAAGGAATTATTGAAGAAGTCACGGATTTCGTCGAAGATATTGAAAATCGTATATCAAAATGGTTAACTGGTAGTTGGTCTGTAACTGGTAAGATTGTAGAAGTATTCCATGAACTTTTGAGTCCTAATGGTCCATTATTTAAAGAGATATTCAAAATAAATAATCCCTATGAGATTATGAAAAAGAAGACAATAAAAGATGTGAATTGTACTGGCAAAGATATAGATCTGGATTCGGTGACAGTTCCTTTAGACAATGTAGGGGTTTCTATAGAACATGATCTAATGAGTATTACGGCTAGGTTTGGTTCTGTATGAATAAGAAGAAGGAAACACGAAACAGAAACCAGCTAACCGGTGGTTGCGTGTGAAAAACCACTTTACAATATATAGATACATTACTTACGGATTTGTAAATTAATACTTCTAAAGATTTAAGACTGAGAGGAGAATTAATTCACTATATTTCTATCGGCTTTCCGTTTCTCCTGAAGCAAGAGGAAAAGGGATTGCTAAATCAATTTTAAATTGGCTCGAAGAATACGCTAAAAAGCATGGGAAATCGGAGATTGTATGCAGGGTTCGGATGTCCATACCAAAAAACATACAGTAGTTAGAAACTAGCATATCTACATACTACGTTGAAGTTTATAGTTTATGTAGGTAAATTGAAGCGCAGCTTTTTTTTCATCCTTGCTAAAAATCCGTTTGTTTTGTTTTAGGTATACATATTCACAAAACTAGTATTTTATACATATGTTTGAATATCAGAATAACCCTCCATAAATGCATAACAAAATATAATATTATATCTGTCGGCTGATGACAAGAACTTGATCCCATCCCATTATATCGTATCGCAACGCTCCCTGGAAACATACTAACCCATGCTCCCACGCTAAAGCCAGTAAAGGAATTCAAAATACGGAACTTTTATGTTTCGTTGTTATGTATGTATAATTATGTACAATAGTTTTATAGGGCGCATATAAAAAAATCCTCCTCTGGATTGAGAGGAGAACTCGTTCTCTTTAACCAATAAACTTAGATATCCCATGGATTAAGCCTGAAGCAACCAGGCTGCTTGCTGCCTTCTCAAGTATGCTGCCAATTGTTTTAAGCGACTTCTTTACTTTCGTAGCGTCAGGTTTCTGATTCTTGACTTCATCTGTTACCTTCTCTAATTCATTTATAACTTCTTTATGGTCGTCCGGAGTCAATTCAATACTATCAATATTCTCTTGTAATTGCTTAATCAGTATTACTTTCCTTTTAGATAATGAACCAGCAACCTTCGCACTTTCAAAAATAACTGGTATCCATCCGTGATAAGGGTTCCATGCTTCTATTTCACCATGTATCTCTCTATAATCTGGGATTTCGCTTTCTGAATACCCGTTTAATTCATTATGTAACCATGTCTCTAATTCTGTTATTCTTACCATAAGAAGCGCCAAAAAACCGCTAAGCACCAATTAGCGGTTTTCCTTTTAACCATTTAGATATGTCTTTGACACGATCTCATTAATCTTTAACGGAGATCCATTTTCTAGAGAAACAGAGCCTTTATTTTCCCATTTATAGGACATGGGGAGCAGGGTCACGAAGAAGTCCCGGCCAGACGCTTCCGTGTCAGAATCCCAAGTGATCACCTTAATACCTTGCTCCCTCGCTTGTTTTAACACTGGAACAAGCCTTTTTGGATCATTGGCCGAAATTGCAATCAAATCAACCTTTTCTGCGATAAGCTCTTTTACAGCTTCTATTACCGTAAACTCCCGTTTAGTTCAAAAAGTGCATTCGGTCATTCATGGATTACTGCCTTCAGAATGCGATTCCCTGTTTATTGTCGGGAATGAGATCAAGTTCTTGTCAATTTCGGTAATGGGATCAAGTTCTTGTCATTTGGTTTTGACAAGAACTTGATCCCATAAATAAAAAAAGCCGCGCTTTGCGCGGCCTTTAATGAGATAATGGTCTTGTCACCCGACATAACTACTAGTAAATAATCAAAGCCCTTTCGGTGTCGTCTTCTCGGGGAGAGCCTACAGCGAGCCCACACAAATTCGTATTGCCTATAGTTTCGAGCAGGCGACCCTCTATCATCGCTGGCCCAAGCTGGATAGCTGACACAAAATGAGTCATCCAATATCATGAAATGTGGAAGAAACCTACTAAAAGGCGGGTCTCTTCCGCATTTCATGATCAAGCAAAACTGCTCTTTAGCTGAGAAAAGGCAACCGATCATCTGCCGGATGCCTCCATGCTTTATTGATTGGACTATCGTTCTCATTAGTGAAACAACTAGGATTTGCCCAATCCTTCCACATAGTAATATATCGTTATGTTTTCTTATTAAGTGATTTGCGATCACTAGCTTTTGGCGGTTCTTCTAACCAACCATTCTTTATCATGAGATTTGCACCGTCTTCAGCAAATTTTGCAAGTTCACCGGTAAATAGAACATATTGTGCGCTAAGATCTCTTCTTGCATTAACACTAAAAGCAGTACCATAAAAAGCAATTGATAATTGTGTAGATAGTTGAACCTGGTACATAAGATATTTATCGGAAAAAGGTGTTAACGTTGAATTAGTGACTAATGATTGCCAAGATATAGGTGAATTTAGGTTCTCTTCACGAAATATTGAGTCGAATGTTTCAATGTGTTTATTGGCAATTTTATGTCCTCTCATAATGAATTGGCGAACTTCTTCCGATTTGGCAACTTTAATAAATCCAACCTTTAACGCAGCATGTAGATTCATTTTAATCATATTAAAGGTTATATCCCCAATTTCCAAAACTGTTAAAGGTCGGCGTTCCCCTAGCCATCCTGTTAAAAAGCTTTGATGTTTAATAAAATCTACACTATCAGGCGGATCAATTACTGGCGGACGCGTATAGAGTCCTTTCTTAAGCATGGCATCAATAGTTTTATCGAAAAGCATCATAGTTTCCTTATTGCATGCTATGTAATATTTCCGTATATCTGATCGAATAGATGTACTTACAGACAGTGAATAACCAGTCATTCCTTGTAAAGTCATAACATATAGATAATAAATGTAAAAAGGATCTTGAAACAGACGCGGAGCTTTTTTATTAACGTCTTGTTCTGTAAAACCCTGTGGAATTGGGTAATTTTCTTGTGTCAAAAAATCTTTAATTTGCTGCACATGATTTATCGATAATTCCAAGGCTGTTTCATAGAGCGCGTGGATGTCTTTATCATCAATGTGTTCAAGTGCATATTGGGAAAATAAAATTGACATGGTATCAAACATATATTGTGTCCAAAGACTAGCAATCTCTGGCGCTGTTAATCTAATGTTGTTTATTTCCAAGATTTCTTCTCCTTTATCATTTTTCAAATTTATACTTATCATTCCTCCATAAATGAATTATTATGTAGTTATTCGTTTGTTGCATACAACTGACAGGTCACTTCAAGAACACCTCCTAACTCTATCTTTCTTAAAAGCAGAATTTCATTGATTCCCAGCCCCCTCACAGCGGTTCTACGCGTGATTTTGAGTAGAACCGCTGTGAGGGGGCTGGCGAATAATAAAAACAACCCGCAGAAGTCAACTTACGCGACTGAACGGGTTGTTAATTCAATTTTAAAGTACTACAAAACTTCATAATGACAACCTCTATCCTAACGCACACCTCAAACATCCAGTTGGACAAATGCGGCAAACTTATCGGGCTTATCGCACTTACTTCTACTGCCTATCATTCCACTCCCATGATTGCCATTAACATTTGCTGCAAAAAACTTTTTCATATTTGGAATCGGTTTGGTACCTTGCTCTAAAATATGATTTAACCAATTTGAAAACAATTAATAATTTTCCACAATCTCAATCTTTCCCCCACTTTTAATAAGAGTTTGTTAATTATAATGTTATCTTGTGTAGTTATACAATTCAACTAATCTAACCATTTGGTGAATAAAAAAAGAGACCCACAGCAACGGGCCGCGAGTCTAAGTTATATATTTTAAAGGGGGTCTTGATTTGTGGAGTTAGTTCTCTAGGCAGTATACGGCAAAGGGTTATTTTTTTGTAGTATTTGATTACTTCATCGGTTGAATCGGATTGCTCTTCAAGATATCTTCCACTTCTTGGTAGCCATCAGGGTAGGCAAAGTTATAGCGCGCCGGAAGTGCGAACACGTATTTGTCATTGCGCGTCAGTTCGCTTGGGCCGATAGGGGCTGCGCCGATGTGGAATTTATCCTGCTGAAGCTCGTTCCATTGGTCGACAGCAAAGACGAGAATAGGGATATCCTGTCTAGGTTTTACAGCGGTCCATTCGGGATGGCGGATGCTGAGTTTCGCGCCGCTGACATTATCGCCTTGCGCATCCCCTGCAGAAAGACCCTCCCATTTGTCCGTTACGATCGTATACCCTTTCCAACTGTCCGGCAGCGTGAAACGGAAGCCATATTGGGTATTCTCATAGACGGTTTGGCCTACTTGACTCGTTTGTCCCGTAATAATAATCTCCCGTTTGTCCCCATCCCACTTTACATTAGCTCCAAGTGACTCAGAAACAACCCTCAAAGGAACATAGCTGGATCCATCTACGATCTGCAAATCCGTATTGATTATTTTCCCGTTAATAAATAATTTAATATCCGTTGCCGCATAAGCGCCAACAGCAATAGATGCTGCGATAACACCAGTAAGTCCAAGCGCAATTAATAATTTCTTCTTCAAGTAAATTCCTCCTCATTTTGTTTCCCCATCATTTCTCTAATGCTTACGCCAGTTTCTATCCCCTCGTTGAGTTTAGTTTTCGCTTACAGTACCTTGGTTGAAATTGTTGCAATAAAATTTTATCCATCGCATTAATTTATTATTGTTCGTTGTCACCATGAATCAAATTAAATCAAATTAGATATTCCGTTTCTCAACCTGATAGGTTGGAATTAGTCTTATTGTACCATTACACTATTATTCTCCTAGTCACTCACAGATTAATTTTAAGGGTCTAGATTACCTATGACTATCTCATCATGACCACGCTCTACTGCCCGTTGAATGAAGGGCTGCCTAGCAGTCAATGTCATTAAGTTACGCTCAAAAACTAGGAAGAGAATAAAATTGTAATCTGAAACGGCATGGGATAAGCCCTATGCCGTTTGTTTTTTTGCAAGCAAGAAAAAACGCGCACAGCAAACAAAGCGGATGGAATATCCGCTTAAAAAATGTTCAAGTGAGCCGAATTATGCTACTCTGTAGACGAAGCTAACAGCTGATTTATAACGGATTTTGCGCGTATTCTGCTGTCCTGGGCGGATATGTCGAATTGGCAAAATATTTTTGCGAATCAGTGCTTCAACATCGGGCGGGAGTTCATCGTCCCTTGAGCGCAGGAGATGTCTACAAACATGAACGGCAACCGTGAAATTAACTTGATAGTGGTGCCGTTTATCCATTTGGGAAATGATGACGTGAGAAGTCATCATTTCAACAAAATTGTACATGATTAATCTTGCGAAAATCTCTTGGATGATGGACTCTTGTTTCTTTGCGTGAAAACTCGTCAACCCGACGGTGTATTTCAACGCTCTGAAAGAGGTTTCAATGCCCCAGCGCATGTGATAAATGGACTTGAGCTCCTCGGGTGGGAAATCATCAGCAGAAAGATTTGTAATAACGGTTTCATAAGCACCACTCGGCAGGACGAAACGAACAACCCGAAAGGAAATCGGGTGAAAAAAATTCTCATGCAAATCTAAAAAATCAAAGGTAGACGAGGAAGGGACGTACTTGTAAATCTCGGGATGAGCCTTGATTTCTTTAGTTTGTTTTTTTGTGAGTGTCAGATGAATGTTTCGATCAAATTCTCCGCCAGAGGGCAAACACAAGCCCGAAAGAATACCACTCGAATCCAAATCCTTTACCCGTATGACATAGTTCCATCCTTTGCGTTCAATGTGTGCGAAATTATTGTAACTTTCATAACCCCGATCGGCAATAACAATGGTTTTGCCTTTGATGGGGGAACGGTCGACCATAGCAGCCAGAGCCCTTCCCTCGTTACGCAACCTTCGCGGCTGAACATTGGCATCTAAGTACAGTCTGTTGCTATTTTTTATAAGCTCTTCGGTTTAGAGCAATTTCCCTCACCACTGATTGTTGTATCCTACAATTTCTCAACAGTACCTTTTTCGCCTGAAATCATCTTATCCCGATCAGAGAATCTTTGGCGAGCAAACAATGAACGGTGAGACGCAAAAGATTGCGGTCTGCACGCAAAACATGATGATACCTATGAAAAAATCCCCCTGTCAACAACGCTATTCGGACTTTGTCAATGTCCTTTCGATAGCTGGCCAGAGGGATTTCCATCTTTTTTAAATTTTGAATGCTCTTATTCCAGTTACGTCGTAACCTTGCTCTTCAATCGCAGCTTGGATCGCTTCCAGAGAGAGCTTACTCGGATCGTATTGTACGGTCACCGATCCTGAAGATAAATCGATGGTTGCGGTCGCACCAAATTTATATAAAGCACCCGAGACTGTGATTACACAATGATTGCAACTCATGCCTTGAACACTCAATGTAACGCTTTGCATTAGTGGATTTCTCCTCATCTATAGGGTATATGGAACCATGCGAACTCTTTATGGGACATTCACAACAAAGGCTGCCGTAAACACTTGATTGTCCCTTTGAAATTGTCCCCAAATCTTGTAGATTCCGCTCTTAGGAAACGATGTCTCGAATACTGCATCTGGTCCCGTTCCCTGCCCCTCTTCGGCATGAACATGCAAATATCGCTCCCCGTCTTCCGTCAAGATCACAACGTGACCGATAGCGCCCAAATAAGGCTGCAGGTCGGTAATCAGCCCGCCGGTTTTCTCATCCGTCAAGGAAAACTTAAGCGTCAGTTCTTTGGCTGCCGCCAGTTGATCGATGGCCAGCTCTACTCGCTTCCCTTCGATGGTCTTGACCAGTCTCATATCCGGGATGATCGGGAGGGGCTTCGCGCTATCGCCCTCGATCCGAACCCATTCCATCTTCGTCATGGCATCGCCTTCTGCCGGTTTAAAATCGGCGATCAGCCTGTATTCGCCCCCCGCGGGAAAATCGTTCACAATCTCGAACACGCCGCCGCCTTTATAATCCGGATGGATGTGATTAAAATAGGATAAGTCTTTGCTCACGACCATCAAATGCAGCAGCTTCTCGTGATTGACCTTAAAATCTTCGATCCGCCCGCCGTCCTTTTTCTTGATCTCGACCTGGATCAGCTTTTTCATGCCGGATCCGGACGCCTGATCGTCATTAAACGTCCAGACTGCTTTCACATCGTCCGATAACAGTCTCGTGCTGACAGCTGTCACGGTTTCGTTTTCCCACGACGATTTGGTTCCGCAAGCGGATAAGAACAGGATCATAATCGTCATGAGAAAAATCAAAAGCCTTTTATTCATATCGCAACGCCTCGCTTAATCGGGTATTCGCGGCTCTGGATGCCGGCGTGAAGCTGGAAACCAAACTTACCAATATGCCGAACATGCCAATACACAGGAAACTGATCCAAGAAACTCCAAATTGGTAAGTCAAGGAACGGATCTCAAGGAATGTTGAGGTGATATAGATCAATAGGATTCCGAAGCTGCACCCCACCAAGGCGGCTGCCAGTCCGATGCCGAAGCCTTCCAGCATGATCATCCGAATCACTTGCCGGCGCGTAACCCCGACAGCTCTCATCATACCAAGCTCGCGAATCCGCTCCATAATATTGATAAGCAGCGTGTTCGTAATCCCCATGCCTGAAATGACAATCGATACAATGACAAGGCCGTTGATGACATTGAAGGTTCCGGCATACATGGAACCTACCATGGAGACGATATCTTCAGGGCCGAACATCTCCTCGATCCTTTCGCCGAAGCGGGCGAAAATATTTTCTCTCATTTGCAGCGGGGAGGTTATGTTGTCATTAAGTACCAATGCGTTCTTCGCGTATTTGATCCCGAAGCTTTCTTGAAAGGAATCTTCTTTCATGAAAGCGCCGTAACCGCCGTTTTTCATTGAGCTCACAACGGCGGCAACCTTGAAGGAACGCTTCCCCTGCAGCGTCTCGAGCTCGATGTTTTCCCCGATCTTGCCACCCCAAGCGGCATAGGAGATTTTATCCAAAATGATTTCATCGCGGTTCAGCCGGCTCAGCAGCTCGCTGCGCGATGTGCCCGAACCCGCGAATAACGGGAACCGGTCGATCCACTCTCCAACGCCGAATACGGGGAGCTTGCGTTGCTGGCCGTTTAAGGTCCAGATGGCGGAATACAGCGAGTACATCCTTGCGTCGGCCACGCCAGGAGTTTTCTTCAGCTGCTCTAAATCCGTCTTTTCGGTGTGATGAAAACTGATATCTAGGTTGCCGCCGTAAGAGGCATAGACGGTTTTTTCATAAGATAGGATAAACGCCGAGTTCATCGAGCTCATCAGAACGACCATGGCGATGCCCCAACACAGTATTACGGAGGTCATCGAGGTGCGTCCCAGATTCCGCTTCAAGTTGCTCTCGGCCATATGGCCGCTGAATCCGAATAGCTTTCGATAGAATGGCCTCAAAAGAACTATGAGCATGCTGAGCAGGTACGGATAGACGAGCGCCACTCCAAGCATTAAAGGCACGATAAGGAGCAAATGCTTGATCAAGAAGCTGGAAACGATAAGCAGCACCCCAGTGGCAACCTGCCACTTGCGAGTAATCGTCTTTTCGAAGTGTTTGGGTCTCAGCACCTCAATCACGCTGGTCCTGCCGACTTGGCGAATCGGAATAAGGGCGGCGGCAAACGGAACCAGCAGTCCGGCCAATACGGAAACCGTAATGCCTTTGATTAGCAGCATGCTACCTTCTTCATAGATACTGAATACCATGTAAATCGCTTTTGTTAAGAGAATGCCGAATCCATATCCGAGCAATAAGCCGGCGGCCGTTCCCACGATCGACAGCAACCATACTTCGGTAAGGACAAACCCCCGTAATTGCTCAGGTAAATACCCGATCGTCTTGAGAACGGCAAATTCCTGTTTCCTCTCTTTGACGCTTACGTACAAGCTGTTGAAAATAATAAACCCGCTGAGAGCGATGCCCAGAAATCCAGCTAGATACAGCGCCAAAAAGAAGGTGCCCGATTCGCTGACGGAACCGAAATCGACCAAAACAGGTTGCATGTACATGTTACCGTAACGCTTTACAAGCTCATTCACTTGCTGCTCTAACGCATTACGGTCAGATTCATGAACGGACTTGATGTGAACATTTTGAATTTTTCCATTCAACCCGAACCATTCCTGCAATATGGAGAGCGGCACGGCTGCCGCCCAATGATGGTACTTCGCCATTCCCCAGTTGGAAGGTCCCATAAGCTCAACCGTGTACTTGACGATGGCCGATACTTGGATACTTTTGATCCCCTGATCCGTATCGAAGGAAAGGGTATCTCCCACGTCGGCGTGCCACGCCTTTGCCGATCTATCCGTAATGACGGCACCGCCAGACGTCAAGCTTCCTTTGATCACGCTGAAGTTCGTAAGCGGCGTATCCAGTCTCGAGTAACCGCTCAGCTCTACCCTTTTTTGGATGGCGGAAATCCCTTCTTGTTCAACATGAAGATTTGTACTTTGCTTTAACACGGCGACAGATGCCGTATTGTTCATCGTTTCGACATCTTTGTATACATCTTCCGGCATAAAAGCTTCGGTACCAGAGATGAGATAATCCGCTTTGCCGAAAGCCGCTTTCAAATACAGCGGAAATGTTCTCTTGGCGGTATCGACGGATGCTGTCACTGCGAACGTGGAGGCAACTCCAATGACAATCGAAAGAAACGTGAGCACGGTTCGCATCTTACGGCGCATTAAATTGCGCCATGCGATTTGCCAAATGTTCAATGTCGATCCCCTCCGTCCTGAACGACTTCTCCATCACGGATCATGATGATTCGATCCGCCGTTTCCGCAGCTTTACGGTCATGGGTAACCATGACGACGGTGATTCCATCTTCCTTATTCAAACGTGAAAGAAGTTTCAAAATGCTCTCTCCGTTGGACTGGTCCAAATTTCCCGTCGGCTCATCCGCCAAAATAAGTCCCGGCTTCATCGCAAGGGCTCTTGCAATGGCAACGCGCTGCTGCTGCCCTCCGCTTAACTGCGACGGGAAGTGCGATTCTTTTCCCTCCAGATGAACATCCTGCAGTAGATTGTTGACTCTTGTCGCGATCTCCGCCATTGGAGTTTTATTGGCCGACAGAGAGAGACCGACGTTCTCCGCCACGGTCATCATGGGCAGCAGTTGATAATTTTGAAACACAAAGCCTACTCTCGTTCGACGGAAATATGTAAGTTGTTTCTCGTTCAGATCGTTCAATCGTACGCCATCGACGGTGACATCTCCCGAGGTAGGAAGGTCGAGACCTCCGATCAGTTGCAGCAGCGTGCTCTTTCCCGAACCGCTGGGGCCCATGATGGCAATGAATTCACCTTTTTTGATATGAATGTCGTTCTCCTTCAGGGCGGTGTACTTCCCCGCATCCAAGGAAAACACTTTAGACACTTTGTTCAGCTTGATCATTTGATTTCCATCCTTCCCGTTGGCTAGTATCAATGCCATGTTTGGTATGGAACTATCATAAAGTAGGATGACACATCAGAACGCGCAAACAAAGAGCCCTCTCCCCGCAAATTTTTGCGGAGACCACGCAATTTGTTTAACTTATATTTGACAAAGAAAAACGATACAATGGAATGTTGATGAAAAAATCAAAAACCACCAAAACTTTTTTGGTGGTGGAATATGAATCATAGGTTGCACATATCCTCAGACTAGCGTATAGAACCGACTGCCTTGGCGTTATCCCACTCCATTAGTGAGCCGCCGTCGGCGTTTACCTGTGCTAGCTTTCCATTAATCTCGACGAGACCGTCGGTCTTGATTAGCATATCCAAGAACGAAGCCACGCGCTCAGGAGCAAACACTCCTTCAAGATAAGAGGTAAGCTTTGCCTTCCTATCCAAATCGGTTCCTAGCCAGCGGTAATCCTGTTGTTTTCCCTGAACAGTGAACGATTCCGCTACGCCTTCAGGATGCTGCTTACCGCCGATGCTCATTGTCCAGTAATGCTTCTTCGCGAAGCCTGCCAATTGAACGACCCTCCTGGCATCCATTTCATTTTGATTACTAAACGGATTACTTTCCACAATGACGGCTTGGTCTTCGGAATCCCAGGTTACGAGCGCCCCCAACGCCTCGGCCAACGCTCTTGCTGGAATCATTGTATTCCCATCAATAATTTGTGCAGGAACCCCCATGTGCAATTCCGACCCATTCACAATGAGCTTTAAGGCCTTCGGAGCTGCGTTAGAAGCAGTTGAGAACACCACCGAGCCTACGATAATCCCGCTTTCGAACGATTTCCAGCTCATCCTCGTCATCCGCATCACTCCACATTTATATTTTTGCTGTCTCTTGTTATAACGTATAGAAGTTGAAGATGATTACAAATGGACCAATATTATCTGAAAATATCATTCGTTATTATTGCGCACCTCGTCAGCAAACGATAAATTTTTGTCGGCGAGGACACGACGGATTGTTCCATTGTTTTGGGACCCATCCTATGTAACTGCAAGACTTCGGATTTATTGAGCTTGGCGAACTGCTCCAGCTGCAAATATCCTGCTCCAATAAGTGCCCTTCCTGCTGGTTTGGCCAGCTCCTTTGGCAGATCCGTTTACATAGATAAAACCAAATGCGAGCCATATCGGAGAATATAAAAGACCTAATGCAGTAGTCTGCATATTTCACCTCATCATTGTTCTTTGCCGACCGCCGGTTCGACTAATTACAATTCACTCCCTTCCACGATCTCATTTGCCTTAGGTTTGCTACATTTGATCGGAATGAGGCAATAGTAAACTAGAACATGAAATGGCAACGCTAAAAGATGAACTCGCCAGCGCAATTATTTTATGACTGCACGCAAATTGTTTTTTTAACAAAAGAAAAAAGCCGGTTTCTCCCGTCCTTTCACACTGGTTAATACAAATCTTCCGCTGGCAGTATACCTAAGCTCTTGGCTTTTTTGATGACTTCAACCCGCGAACTTACACGAAGCTTTTGGAAAACTTCGGTTAGACTATACTCCAATGAGCGTTGGCTGATCATCAGTGTTTTGGAAATCTCCTTATTGCTTCTCCCTTTCGCCAATTCCCTTAACAGTTTTTCTTCATCGGGAGTAATTGTCGTTTTTTCACTTTCCGAATCTCCAAGCACCACAATTTCCTGACGCCTTAGTTGTTTGAGTAATTGCATCGGAATCATAGCCTCCTTCCTCGCTGCACAACGTATGGCTTGAATCAACTGTTCTCGCGTGGAAGTTTTGGCAATGAAGCCGGAAACGCCGGAATCCATGAGCAAATTAAAATGCGGTGCTATATCAAATCCTGAATAAATAAGTATGACCGCATTTGGAACGTATTCAAGCAATTTACGTGTCAAATCAGCACCGTTGGTATTCGGCATGTATAAATCTAAAAGCATCACGTCGAACTTCTTCAGGCGTACCAAATCTGTCACACAATAAACATCTGTCTCAATCGTAACTTTCATATCCGGTTCGGATTCGATCAGCATCTTTGTTCCTTCGACGACCGATCTATGATCGTCAACCAATAAGATTTCCATAGCGCTCACCTTTAAGTTGTGTAGTTGTCGGAAGAGAAATCGTGACGTGAAACCCTTGCTGCGGGGCGGATTTCAATTCCACATCCCCTTCCAAGCTCAGAACCCTCTTTTCAATTCCTGCAATGCCCATATTTTGAAATGAACCCTCAAAAACAGATAAATCCATTCCGATGCCATCGTCCGAATAGGAAAAACGAATTTTCCCTTTCTCGCTCGTCAGTACCATGGCCACCTTATTTGCTTGGGAGTGCTTGGTTGCATTGTTCAGCAATTCTTGAACAATCCGATAAACCCCAAGAATTTGTTCCTCCGTTAATTTATATCCCAATTGTTCTGCCGAAAATTCAATCTCATAGTTGGAAAACATTCGCGTATACGAGAAAAGACTTTTTAATGAATCCACGAGCCCCATTTTAAGAAGGAATGGAGGACGTAGCTCATTGCAAGTTATGCGAATCTGATGAATGGCATCCAGAAGTCCCTCTTCAATTTGCTTAAGCACAAGATGGGTTTCCTTAGCGAATGCTACGGAGGAACGCAACGATTCAAGCTTGCGGTACCAAATAATCAAATCTTGCAGCACCGAATCATGCAAATCGCTGGAAAGAGAGGACCTCTCCTTCTCTGATAAATTAAACAGCAATCGTAACATCCATTTGGGCGTTTCATTTTTCGCTACCATATCCTCAAGGCGTCTCATCAAATCTTCAATCAAGTGAAGGTTATCGTACAGAATGGTGACATAATGAACAGCTGTTTCAATCCATTCTTCCTCGATCTTAAGCATTGGAATGTCCATGTTTATCCACAAATAGACCGGTTGCTGCTTCTCGCCGATTTTGATCCAGATGCCCCCCCTGCTGATGATATCGTGTTCCTGTCCCCAGGGCACTTCTTCAATGGATACATTAGTGATATGCAGTACTGCCTTTACCTCGTCTATGAGCCTGTTCTCGAGTTCCGATACCTTCATGACGTTGGCGAGGTCATTAGAGAAGCGATTCAAACTCTGCTGGAGGGCTTTATACCGTTCTTCGCTTTGAATCAGCTCTCTCTCTTCTCTTTTCCGTTCCGTAATGTCCTTTACGATACCATGGATACCATTTAATTGATCGGAAAGAAATATGGGTACGAACGTGATACTTACAATTTTCTCTCCCTGCATGGACTTCATGATCCGGCACTCCATATCTCTCGATTCTTGCTGTTGAATGACATGGAATAGCGCTTCATACACCAACTCGTGATCCTCATCCATAATTAATCCCATAAAGCAACGATCGTACAAATTGTCGAATTGAATGCCGGTTATGGTTTCAAAAGATCGATTGGCATTCACAAAATAAAATTCGTTCAAATCAATGGAAAATACCCCGTCCAGGTTGTTTTCAAACAAAGACTTGTACCTTTGCTCGCTTTCTTCGAGCGCCAGCTCGGAACGCTTCTTGTCGGTAACATCCATCAAAATGGCGTCAAGCCGCTCGACTGCTCCCGTATAATCCAAATATGGATGTATCGTCATTTTAATCCATTTGGTTTCTTCACCGTGCAGCAATCGAAATGTTTTGACGACAGGGATTCCCATATCTAGTTGATGCTTCACCTCATGCATAAGGGCAGCGTCATCGTCCGGGTGCATATGTCTATGCATAAGGATGGGGCTTGCTATTATATCCGTTTTGGACATAGCAAACATCTTCCCGATGCTGTCCGAACAGAACGTCAAACGGGAAAAATCTTTGTCGGTCGACATCACTCCGGCGTTCACATTATCCAATATATTCTCCAGCAACTTCTCCGTCTGTTTCCGCTCGGTCACGTCTCTGGCAACAGCCACAACATATTTAACATAACCCTCGCTGTCCAAAACTGTCTTTACCCGGGCCTCAATATGAACCGTATGACCTTGCGCGTGTACGACCCGATACCCCAATTGCACCGACAACTTCGTTCGGACAGCCTCAGCATGCAATCGGCGCACACGATCCCTGTCTTCGGGATGAATGCCATTGAATGCGTCCATCCCGACGTAATCTTCAACATCGTACCCAACCAGCGACTTTATTGAAGGAGAGACATAGTGAACAATAGCTTCATTATCTACCAGAACAATCGTATCTATTGTATTTTCCGCTATGATTCGGTATATCTCATCTGATTGTGCGAGGGGTTTATATTTCAACATCACACTAAATGCAATTGTTTCATTAACATCGTTATAGATAGGGGTCTTTTCTTCTTCAAAATCGCCATATAGAGATGTCAGCTTATATTCCGATGCGTTTCCAAATAATTTCTTAAACTTGTTGTTCGCCCATATGATTTGATCATTTAGATCAAGGAAAAATATTGGAACTGACATGTTCTTAAGCAACTGCTCAGCGCCTTTAATAGCTTGAAATTGATTCATACATTTGATTTCTCCTAGTAGTAAGGATGTCTAAACCAAGGGATTTCCTTTAAGATTATTATACATAATCCTGCATGACTAATCGCGCAAAAAAATAGCATGCCCCCGCAAATTCCCATTAATCATTTCTTGATTTTCGAAAATAAAAAAGTGACAGGACATTATTCCCACCACAACTAGATTAAAGTTCCATTATTTGCGAGCTAGTTTTGCCGCTTCAAGTCATTTTGAGAGAATTGTTGCAGAATTGCACCTGACCGTTTCACGAATGAAATGCATAAATTAAATTCCACGAAAAAGAAAACAACATAAGAAAATATTTAAATTTGTTAGGATTCCTCTACTGAATATCTTAATTCATTAATCTGTTATTATAAATTTTAATATTTTTATTAAAACTAATGATATTATTAATTTTATTATTTTTATTAACTTTACTAATTTCATACTATTCTTTTATGTTTTAGAGTTCACAATTAAAATACATTGTAAGAGCTTCATTATTTAGAAATAGCTCTTCATAATTTGTAACAATTTATAAAAAAGGCTTTCCACGTCCTAAAATTAATTTTGCTCCGGTAATATTTGAACACTTTTAATGTGAAATTTTTCCCTCCAATATATGCTAATATATTCAGCCCAATCGTGTTAATATGAATTTAAATAATAAATTAAGGGGGAAAAGTGTGAATCCAGTATATTCATTATCACAGCTTTTTTCAGAGCAAAAAGAAACAACATTCGTAGAGATTCCAGGAATGGTATCTAGGGCATTTGGTCATGACACTCTCGTAACTACACTCACAATGAGTAAGCTATTTTCTATATACGAGATAGATTTAGAAGTACAGCGTGCAATCGTTCCACAGAATTTATCAAAATTAATGGATTATATTTCACTTTTTTTAGACAACCAACAAGGCATCTATTTTCCTGGTATCGTACTTTCAGCTCGAGGTGCAGGTTTGTATGATAAAAAAAGTAAAACATACAATCTTCAGGCCATTGAAAAATTATACGTAGTCGATGGACAGCATCGAATTGCTGCATTTAAGCGTCTAGCCGAACTTCTTCAAAGTTCAATGGCAAGTGCCAAAGATCAACGTGAATATGAGAAAATGGAAGAAATCTCGCTCAAATTAGGCGATTTATTTAATTTCCCAATATCAGTCTTAATCTACCTCGATATAGATGCGAAGCAAGAAAGACAACTTTTCTCTGATATTAATAAACTCCCCCGAAAAATTGGTGGGAATTTAGCAGTACTGCGAGAACAACGCCGCTTCTATCATGTTCTAGCCACTAAATTGTCCCAAGCACCTTCTATAAGTCAAATCTCAGTGGATTTATTTTCTGAGCGAGGTAGAGCACCCGAGTACATTATGACGTATCACCTATTAATCGAGATATTAGTAGGATTGTTTGAAGGGCGAATGAAATCTCTTGCCAGAGGAAATTTATATCATTTTACGGAAAAAGATTTGGACCACCATTATTCTCTAGCTTTAGCTTATTTAGAAGCGCTAATGCGTGTGTTACCTGAACCGGATCGGAAGCATCAATGTTGGACAGAAAATATACAAATATCACTTGCAATCTTTTTGCATGGGCAAGCTACGAAGACAGGCCAATTCAACCGTTATGCACTAGAGCATGCGGTTAAGATACTACCACATATCGAGTGGGATGGAATTTATTCTGGAGATGAAAGTAGCAGACTGCCACGGCGTACACGTATTATGAAAGCATTACAATTCTTCCGCGACTATTATGAAGAAAATCATATCAATATCCATGATTTGGAGGCTGAGTAAACATGAACGGTTTGCGTCTAAACATGGCTATCCACCCGGTTCGCGAGAAATTTGGTTTAGCAACGATTGCCATACAGGTTCAGGATTTGCTGAATTATATCGTGATTGATCCCTTAGTACAACGAAAGTTAAATGCTTTGCAGCGTAAGAAAATTGCTGCATATCTACAAGAACGTGAACTTGATCGTATCTTCTTTGGGCCAGTAGCTCTCTCTTTACGTGAAGTCAATCAATTGACTAAGGATGAGAAAGGTCTTATATTGATGCCTGGTTCAAAATTAAGTGTTCTCGATGGTCAACATCGTATATTAGCACTAAGTTTTGTTAACGAACAAATCCAGAAAGAAGTACGTTCTTTAGAAAAAAAATTAGCATTATTGAAAGTTAAGAAACGACGTTTTCCAAACGATATAGAGCTAAATGAGGAAACTATACAGACTGAAGGTAGCATTAATCAGCTGGAACAAAGGCGTTTGGAGTTAATGGAGAGTAGCTTGGCTACGCAAATTTATATTGGTTTATCTGAGGAACAAGAATGCCAGTTATTTGGAGACATAAATTCCAAAGTGCAGTTGGTTAGTAAAGAGCTGGGTCATGCTTTTGACTCCATTGATCCTATTAACTTAATCATTCAACAAGTTGTAAGTAATAATATTTATTTAAAGGCAGCAGGAGTTGAGCGGCGAGGAAATTTAACCTCCTTTAACAAAAATTTCACCTCTTTTAGTTGGCTGTATTCGATTACTACGATGTTATTTAGAGGTAAAATGCAAAGTTCCTTTGAACTTACTAGATCTATTCGCAATGATCCATCTACATATATTGAGATCTTACATCAGTTCTTCACAGCGCTGCTTCCATTCATGCCAGAACAACCAGGTCTCCCGCAATATATCTCATCTGGCAGAGTGGTACAAGAAAGTATCGCCTTATATGCGCATGGACATTTATTTAAGGATGGTATTTATCAACAGGATTGGCTTCAATGCATGGTAGTTTTTGAAGATTACAATTGGTCACATGAAAATTTTGAGTTGATCGAATTATTTGGCAAACAGGATAATGGTAAAATCAATTTGATTCATGAGAAGTCCTTACGGAAGCATTCTATTCTTGTAGATCATTTTACTAATCGGCAAGTAACGGTGATGAATTAATAAAACAAGCCAGTCTCGACATAATCGGAACTGGCTTGTTTTATTATTGTTGTTCCATAGTAAGAATATTACAAAAGTATTTCTCAAAGACTCTGCTTTCCTCACTAAATTTTGGTTATTGAAAACAGAAATAAATGCATTTTCGTGGCTATTTACTTTAGAGATTATTTCTCACCTTAGCTCCTCTTACTTGCTAAAATCTAAGTACCAGGTTAACAATATTTGTTTGTATCATGTAATCTTTAATTTTCTTAACATATCATGACTGATTGGAGTAGTATAAATATGTTAATCTGTATATCGTTTAATAATTTATCAACTTATGTATCAAAAGCGATTTTTTAATTATTATTTTTGTTAAAATTATTATTTTTATTAAAGTTATAATTTTTTTACTTGATAATTAATCCGTAATATTCAGCAAGAATTCCCATAATTTTGTCTGGAACAATACTGGATATTAGCGTTATATGAAAACCAAATTGAAGAATTACTTTATGATCTAAAGATAATGGTATAATAGATATTCTTTATACCATACAAAAAACCTCTAACCAAAATAGAATATAAGTAATTATAGGAGGATGAGTGAATGAGCGAAAAGGAGGATAATGAAATTCAACATTTAGTAAGTGCCTTATTAAATGACAATCAGATTTCATTTAAAGCTAAAGGGCTCTTTTTCAATATAATTTTCTCATATGCAGAAATGGAACTAACAATGGAAATCCTAAAGAAAATGAGCCAAATAGATAGTGAACGTTCAATTAAGTTAGGACTTACTGAGCTTGAAAAGGCTGGATATTTAAATAGAAAAACGCTTCAAAACGGTGTGCTTAGTTGGGAGTATAATATCCAGCAGAATGTAAAAGACAATAAGAAACAAAAAGTTAAAACAACAACCTCAAATGAAACTATTAAACCGATAAGAAAAAAGTTACAAACAAAAAAGAAAACGAGAAATAGGAAAACGACTCAAAAATCTGGTTTCAATCGTGCCTTGAGCAATTTCTTCAAAGAATTTTTTTAGCAATTCTTCTTATTCATAAAATACTCGCTAATTTCTCCGACAGCACTCACAGCATTAACTAAAGTGTACCTTCCAGATCAATATACGGCTGTACCTCGAGGAATTGTTCCGATTCGTCATTAACGTGAGCCTAAAATTAGTTATCATATTCCCATTCCTTGGATTACATTCAAATACCGTTTATTACCTGTTTTTGCCCACTTCAGGAAACAATAGCGATTTTTAATAATAACGGGGTTATTGGATGTAAGAATTGGTTTCTTTTGATTGGCTTTCTTTGACATGTTAAGATCACCTCCTTACTTACTTTCCTATGTATTTGTTATTTAGTTGTATTTGTTACTCATTATAACCAATCTATTAATCTATTAAACATGAGATAGCTTATTAATATTGAGCTCACCGAATCTCAAAGAAAATAGAATAAAGGAGCGAGCAGCTTTAGCTGCTCGCTCCTTTATTCTTTATTTATCAATATTCTATTGTATGATTGGAGTACCTACGGATAGTCGCAACATGCCAGTCGTAGGCGCTTGATGTAACGCGACTGCTGAATCACCATTTGGTTACCACTCTTAATAGAAGATTGGAACTCTCCAGAAGCTAGTGAAACACTTACCGTGTACTGGTCCTTGTAGCTTTATGGTTTTGCCTTTAAAAGCTAAAACTATGGTATTTACCAGCGCTATGGAGCTCTCTTGACCAGACTGTTTCTGCCTATTTACATAACCTTGCACCATAACATTCAATTGGCCATTTATACCGAGCCTTTTCAATCTTACACTTGCTTGTTCCTGCCACTTGATAAGTTCCGACTGTCTTCATGAGAAGCGTCTATTCGCATGACGACATAGCAGGTCGATTGTCCTTTTAGACTTGTAACTATTACGGTGACGACCGCTCCGGGCATAACCTCAGTTTTCGCTTTATAGGTAGTATGTGAATTGGATTCACTCAACACTTCTCCCTGAGCAATTTCAAAAGCTAGGGACAGTTTCTTTCCTGTTTGAAACATATTCAGAGCTACACCACCGCATGTTCCGTAATTTCCTGTATATTTGAAGGTGATTTGACTCTCACTTGTCATAAACGGTCTAACTGTGTTCAATAACATCACTCTCAAAGTCTTCAAATTAAGCTAATTAATATTGTTAAAATTATTAATAATAATAATATTCATAGTTTTGATATCTTTAATAATTATCACAAAAATGATAATTTTTTTTGTACATTAATAATGGTTTTTAGACTGAATTAATAGTCCCCCCTGCGCCTTTATCATAGTGCATCATTGAGGCAGTGCTTCAATACGCTTACCATGTAAGGAGCTTCCTCCATCAATCGTGAAATTCACTGAGATCCTCATTTCTGCTACATCATAGGATTAGTCTGATAGATTTCAAGGCTGGAATGTACTAAATCAACTTTTATCAATTGGTATCATAACTGTAAACTGTATGAGAAGAGGCTTTTGTGACAATACATAATCATTTTTTTGTTCCAAAGTATTCGCCTTAAATAAACGCTTTTATAAAATGGCGTCTCAAAAGCAACTACTATCATTAATCGAGACGGGGGGGTGCACTTCCACTTTTCTAAGGGACGGTTTCATTTGTTTTATAAAATCGAAAAAAGAGGTTGCCCCGCCAAATTCATGGCTTTAGAGACAACCTATTTTTATAAATAAAAATTTAAATTAATCATATCTTCTCTGTAATTTCCTTATAAGTATAACATTTTTCCAAGACCATACAGATTCTAGAAGGATTTTTACACATGAATTATTAGAATTAATATTAATAAAAAATTACTAAATATATAATTCATTTAATTATTGGTAGCCACAGATTAGTTTATGAATCTGCTTCTAATTTATTAATGTTATGATTTTTATTAAGTTTATTAATTTTAACAAACATATTATTAGTATTAAAATTAATATTCATATAAATCATTGTTGTTGTTTTTAAGATCTTCAATCCTTATATACCACTTTCTTCAGACAACTTCTTCTTTAGAAATTCTTCGAGTGCCAGGACGGCGAAAGTGGACTTCTTCATATATTTAATTTCACAATATTCATCTATTTTTCTATCTAATTCAGAAGGAATTGAGAAACAGACCGGTTTAGCTTTTTTTGTTTTTTTGGTTTTCTTAATTTCTTCTTCACTGACATATTTATTGAGTACATTTCGTCTAGATTTTTTATCTAGATCCGTTACCTCTATTTGTATTTTATTATCTAAGTCATCAAGTTGGGAAAAGTTAATTCCTTTAGCTTTCAAGCATTACTTCCCCCTTTATTTTACTAAATATTCGATTGCTTACGACCCTAATATCATTCATAACGTTCTTAGTATACTTATTATCTATTCGATTCAACATAATGCCTTCATTTTTTGAAGTTGAAACTGTGGTTGAATAGCGGATTTCTCCAATTAATTTGTGTTGGTCTATACCATACTGGATCAATTCCTTCTTCATACGTTCCAATTGTAATTTTGCTTTACCTTTTGTAATCTCAACTTTATTCCATACTAAACCATAATCCACTCTGTAACCAGCATCTTGGTAGTCAGTTATTATTTCTACACACCTCTTAGCAGCAAGTTGAGCATCTAAATCTATCTCCAAAGGAATTACACAATAATCTGAAGCTGCTATTGAGTAATTAACGATATCAGAATTTTCATTAGGGTGTGTGTCTATAATGATCATGTCAAAAAAATTTAATAGTTTTATTCATTTTATTATTTTTATTAAATTTATTAACTTTATAATTCTCATTGCTTTCAACATAATTTTGATTTACTAATTTTTTATCTTATAACATCGTTTGTCCTAGATACGAAAAATCAATAATATAATTAGAACCTTAAAATCTTTGGAGATTCCTTCAACTTTACAATGAGAGTTATAACCAAACCTAGTATCAAAATTTCAGTATTTAAAGACATCGAGCAAAAGTGTGAGTCCCTCAATGCCATGAAGCATGTCTTCGTAATAGCGAAGTTTATAGTTGGATTAAAACTCCCGCTTCTTCTCCTCCTTCATTTGTGTGACTTCATTTAAAGAGGAATATTCTTAGTCTGGTATGCTGGCGATGCCCACTTCATCCTCAAAATAAAATTACTCTATAAATAAACGCCAAATTAGTCGACCTTTCCGACCACTTTTGATAATGTTCCAACTATTTTTTTGGTAATTTCCTAAATCCCTCTTTAAGCTCTCCAGGACATCTAAGAATGCCCTTTTGAATATCGACGAAAGAGATCCAGTTTTCATGAAGCCAGTTTATGTATTCCGAAACTTGCTGTGCTGTTGGAGCTGAATAGTATGATGTTACCTCTATATCCTTTTGATGGAGCAATGTCTTTACAATATCGACCGGCATCCATTCAAATCTCTCCATTCGACATGTGTCAATGCTAAGGAAGTACTGTTACTTCCATCTTTACAAGAAAAAAGAAAAAGCCGCTCATAATTTGCAGCAGCCGTTTCTAAATTTGGATTTTCTCTTCTATTGACCTTATTGTTTCCGTTAGTGTAATGTTTTATATATCCTTATTTCAATTAATGTAATGCAATAATTCGATAATTGTAGTGAGCAATGAGTAAATGGGGGGAGTTGTTTTTTTTTTGTGATATCTCCTTATTTCTGATAGGTTGGTTCTGCAACGAAAATGTTAATTTCATTTTTTTTATCCATGATATTAACACCTATCCGATCGGTTTCACGAAGCAAGTAATCCAGGTCTAAATTGAATTTTATTTTCCAAGAATCGGACTTTACACCACTAGAATAGACTTCATTAAAACTTGAAAATTTAGTGTCATCTGCAGTTGAAATTTGAGCCTCAGTCCATATATTATCTAATCTAGCAATTTGATCAGTTTGGTTCATTATCTTACTTACCACGTCAATCTCCTTGGATCGATCTTTGTTTAATCGCCAAATATCTATTTCCTCGGGAAAAGTTATTGGTTTGTTAAATGTCAAGGTTAAATCAAGTTCGCCATGAAAAGTGCGATAACCAGACTCTATCTCTATCAATTCCCATGTAGAGGAAACAAGTTCAAAGGGACCTACAATTTCAGTTAATAATGACCTAGCTTTATTAGCTAAATCTTTATCATTTCCATTCATTATCTCATTTGCAAGATGTGCAGCCTTGTCCTTTAATTGTAGTTTTAATAAGGCAACTGCAGTGTAATATTTCTGATTATCAGATTCAATATGATTTAATAATATGTATGGATCAATTTCTGCGATATTTTTGTAGTATTCAACTCGCCAATCCATGCTTTGAGTGTTATATGTATCAACCAAATTCAATAGATTGATGCCAGCAGTAATTAGATCTTGCCTGCTGTTTGTAGACTTAGCTACTTCAATTGTTCTTTTGAACAAATCATCTATCTGCGAACGTATTGATAAACTCAAAAGTCTACCAATCTCCCAAACTACCGACTGATAATCAACATATAACTCAATACTTTTTGAATTTTCGCTTATTTTCGATTCATAATTCTCTGTCATATATCTTTCTAAACTGGTTCTAGCACTGTATAAACTTTCATTTGCAGAACTAAAACGTTTCTCAGCTGCATTTGCAATTGATAATGCGTTATCTAATTTTTTTTGTTTTTCTACTTCTGCAATTCCCCTCTCTTTTTTTATGGAATCTGGAACATCTCCGAATACGTACAAGGGAACGGTAAATCCAGCTCGGCTTACGGTGGTAGTTGTATATTTGTAATAGTGAACACCCTGTACATACTTGTTATACATAATTTTACTACTATCTGGATTTGTAATTAAAATATTAGATGCTATTGTTATAAAGCCCGGATCATTTAAAGGAGCGTTTTCGCTGCCTGTGACACCAAATACGATGAATGGATCTCTAGAGATTAATCCCCTACAATATAATAATTAGGTATATCGTCTTGTGGGTTGTTCGTAGAAGAATTATTAACGGTAGCATTATACTCTTTCCTAACCTGCTCAAAGTTCTCTTTTTCAACGTTATATGTATATAGTGCATCGTTATAAGCGGATCTTAAAGTCTTCTCGTCATCTGTTATTGTTCTTGTGCTGTAAGGATGAGGATAATATGTATACTCAACTTTAGCACCAGAACTTTCTCCAAGAAACCGTAATGGAACCATTGTATTTCCGTTAATTATTTTTGGCGGAATATCAAGAATTACTTGTTTACCATCAACCATCGCCTGTGTGTTATCCACTTGTAATTTAATTTCTTTATTTTTTTTCGTACCAATAATAGTTTTAGAGGAAAATACGTTCAATGGAACATAACTAGGATTAGTCCCGCTATGTTCGCTTGATCGGCCCGAGCGAATGAGCTAGGGATAGTGAGTCAGCAAAGAATCATTATGGATATGCAAAAAATCGATAAAGAAGATTCCATTCTTTATCGATTTTTTTGCTTTATTTAAATGAGAACTAATCTTTACTGTGGATGGTTTTTTCCGTGTTACACACCATATATCAGTTGACAAGAACTTGATGTCATAAATGACAAGAACTTGATCCCATTTCCCACACACAACAACAACTTGGTGTTTTCACATAAAATGCGCTAGTTAAAATTTCCAACAACCCCCTTCTAACTATTCACTTTTCCTGCAGTTCTTTTTGTGGAGCTCAAACAAGCGAATTTAATGATTTGTACATACTTCTCTGTCTTCCATTTCCATCCGTCCCTTGCTTCCTTTTCAATTTCATTTTTACATTGAAGCATTAAAATCTCTAAAGCGTATATATTCATTTCCAAACACCTCGTTGTTTTCAGTTAAAAGGAGTACACATCATCTGAATTTTGTTTATCATATAACTCTTTGTAATAACCATTTATTCCCAACAAATCCCTGTGAGTTCCGCTTTCGATGATCCGGCCATTTTTAACAACAAGAATCTTATCTGCATGCAGTACGGTAGAAAGACGGTGCGCCACCATAATAATCGTTTTCTCGCGATCAATTTGATGAATCGATGCTTGAACGAGCTTTTCGCTTTCGTTATCAAGGGCACTGGTCGCTTCATCAAGTAAGATCATTGCCGGATTTTTTAAAAAGACGCGGGCAAGAGCAATCCGTTGCTTCTGACCACCCGATAGTTTTATTCCTCTTTCGCCAATTTCCGTCTGATAGCCATTAGCTAACATGCATATGAAATCGTGGGCAAAAGCTTTTTTCGCTGCAACAATTATTTCATCATCGGTAGCATCAAGCTTCGCCATTTTAATGTTGTCTTTCACCGAAGAGCTATAGAGAAAGCTATCCTGCGAAACGACTCCCGTATGCTCCCTAAGACTGGATATGGAATAGTTTTTGATATTCACGCCATCGATCAGAACTTCACCGCGATCCACATCATACAGTCGGGTCAACAGTTGAAGCACCGTACTCTTGCCCCCACCGCTGCCTCCGACAAATGCATAGGTCTTGCCTTTTTCGAGCGTGAAGGAGATATCCTTAAGCACTTCGCTATTGCCATCGTATGAAAAAGAGACATGATCAAAACGAATAGAATCCGTGAACGCTTTTAGATGAACAGGCCGATCGATTTCTTTAATTACCGATGGCGTAGCGAAGAAATCAAAAACTCTTTGCAGAGCCACACTTCCTTCAGCGATCGTCGGAAATGCTTGAACCAAAGCCGCAACGGGACTTTTCATACGATCCACATAAGCAAAGAAAGCGATCAAGCTTCCGAGGGTTAATCTGCCGTCGATGACGTACATACTGCCGATAGCTACCACAATAAAAGGCGTTACATCGCTTAATACGTTAACGGAAGCTAACGATATCGCATTGAGCACGTCTTGCTTATCGGTTATTCGCTCGTAGTGCTGCAAATGCTGGTCGAGTTCCTCTTCATCCTTTTTTACCGAAGAGAACAGATTGGATAAGAAGTATCCTTGAATTTTTTCCATAATAAAGCCGCTAAGAATCGAACGGTAATTCATCATGGAACGCGTCGTTTGTTTTAGTCTCTTCGAAAGAAGATGGGCCAGCGCAAATTGAATGCCTGTCAGCAGTACAGAAAGCAGCGTCAATTTCACGTTTAAAGTAAACATCACGCCGATCACAAAAATCAGTACAATCGTTTCAATCCAAACGTTAGAGAAAACGGCCGTCATGAACCCTCTTATTCTTTCGATATCGTCGAAAAACCGGGTTCCGATTTCTCCGCTTTTATTATTAGCGAAATATTTTGCATCCAAGGTATGCACTTTATGGAAAGCCTCTTTGCGAAGCGCTTTGATCACATTGTTATTCCCCTTATGCATGAAAAACTGTCTCACATACTCCATCGGCGCACGGACAACAAAAAAGATCGCAACCATCATAACCGCAATGAACAGCAATTGCGCTATTTTGTCTGTACGGGATAAGGCTTCATTCTGAAGAAGATTATCGAACAGATATCTAAATACAAGCGGAATAGAGAGCGGGATAAGAAAACGAAATAAGCTGCCGACAAACCCCAAAATGTAAAACTTCTTTTCTTTATTTACATAAGGTAAAAAACTCTTGAACGTACTCAACTGACAGGCCTCCTTCACACGTATATAACTTAAATGTTCAGGTATAGGGCTCTTTTCGCCGCCTTCCCGTCTGAAACCATCTTATCTTGAAACGCGAGCCTGCAACGCGCAAACAATGAACACTACACCGCAAAAGATTGCGGCCTGCGCGCAAACAATGAAGCTCAAAGAAAAAAATGAGGCTGTCTCAAAAGGTCTAAAAAGACCTAAGAGATAGCCTTGTTTTTTTGCATTAAAATAACAAAAAGAAATCTCTCTTTGGTAAAATGGAGGTACCACCCAACCATTTAAACGTAAGGAGAGATTTCTTTGTTTCTTAAATATACCATGGATCAACTTATGCTGCCAATGGATCTGGAAGAAGATATCCCCCAAAACCACCTCGTTCGAGTTGTTAATGCGGCAGTAAATCGTCTAGACGACGCCATCTTCGATGCCGCTTATCCAGGTGGCGGGCGAGACAGTTACCATCCTAAGATGCTCACGAAAGTTATCATTTACGCATACACTCAGCGCTTGTACTCATCCCGTCAAATTGCAAAAGCTATTCGCGAAAATATCGTGTTCATGTGGATCGCCGGCAGACAGCGTCCGGACTTCCGTACCATCAATCGGTTTCGGTCCGAACGAATGAAAGCTGTGCTAGAGACCGTATTCACCGCGGTTCTGCAGTTTTTAGCGGACGAGAAATACGTGGGGCTTGAGCATTACTTTGTTGACGGAACCAAAATCGAAGCGAATGCCAATCGGTATACGTTTGTTTGGGGTAAAGCTGTCGTGAAGCATAAAGCGAAACTTCAGGAGAAAGTACAGACACTGTTTGCCACCATTGAAGAAGCCGAGAGCCAAGAAGAGCGGGTGCACGCCGGCCAAGACCTGAGTGAACTGGGTGAAGTGTCTGAAATCACAAGTCAAAAATTAGAGACTGCGGTCAAACTATTGGAAGAAAGACTGCAAGCTAAACCAAAGGACAAGCCTCTGAAAAAGGCTGTGCGCGTGCTCCGTAAAGACTTGCTCCCTCGCCTCCAAACGTATGAATCTCATCAAGAAATTTTAGGAAACCGAAATAGCTATAGTAAGACCGACAAAGACGCTACGTTTATGCGGATGAAAGAAGACCACATGCGCAACGGTCAGTTGAAGCCTGGCTACAATGTGCATATTGGCACCGAAAATCAATTCATTCTTGGATACAGCGTGCATCAGCGGCCTACCGACACGCGCTGTCTCATCCCTCATCTAGAGAAAGTAAAGTCTGCTCTTGGTAAACTACCAGCTACCGTCATCGCAGATGCAGGATACGGCGGCGAAGAAAACTACGACTATTTAGAGGGAAATGAAGTCGAAGCCATCGTCAAATATAGCACCTACCACCGCGAGAAAAGTAAGGCATGGCAAAAGGATATTAGTAAAATCGACAATTGGACGTATAACACCGAACAAGACACATGGACATGCGCGTTGGGGCAAACACTTATTTTCCGGAGAGCGAGCAAGGAGAAAACCGAAAGTGGATACGAAATCGAGTATCGCCATTACCGAAGCATAGGCTGTGAAGGATGTCCCCTGAAACCACAGTGTACGAAAGCTGAAGGTAATAGAGAAGTTAAAGTCAGTCTGAAGTACTTACGTTTGAAAAACCAAGCACGCGAAAAGCTCCGAAGCGAAGAAGGTTACGCCCTTGCGGTTCGGCGGATGATCGAGCCAGAGCCTGTGTTTGGAGACATGAAGAACAACCGAGGTTTCAAAAGGTTTATGCTTCGAGGCTTACCCAAAGTAAGTCTGGAGGTCGGTTGGCTTTCCCTTGCCCATAATCTGCTCAAGAAAGCAGCCGTAGACGCCAAAAACAAAGGATCTAAGCGCAAACAAGTCGCTTAGATCCTTTTTCATTCAATTTTTCACCTATTCCAAAGCTTGAGTCTGTCTCTATAATTATTTAGTAGTTACTTTTGAGACAGCCTCGATCCTATAGGATATCTTGTACCTGCCCCGGTACGACCCTATGTAGCCTCCACCTTCTTCCCTTCCACGTGGACCCACTCCATCTTGGTCATGGAGACGCCGTTCTCCGGCTTGAAATCGGCAATGACCCGGATAGTCACCGTCCGCAGGAAAAGCGTTCTCGATCTCGAATACGCTCTCTCCCTTATACTCCTGGTGGATATGATTGAAGTAGGACAAGTCCCTAACTATAACGATCAGATGCAGCAGCTTCTCATGATTGATCTGGAAGGGCTCGACGGGGGTACGCAACAAATATTTGTTTCAACCTTTTCCATTCTAAATCTAATGTTTCAAAATCCAGTTTAATTGCTAGCTATTTTCTTGCAGTTGTCAGAAGGTCGTTTAACTAACCTAGCCCTTTAATCCATTTGAAATTTCCAGTGAGGTATTAATTACTTTGGAAGTTCTCTTCTTCATAATGAATCGTCTGTCTATATAGAAAGCTACCAACAATGCCAGTAAACCGGTTAACAGCATATTGCTGTATGTTCTAAATGGCAGCGGTTTGCCTTCAAGATGGATACCATTTGCACGATATTCAAATCGTTTTATAGCGTGCTTGGCAGTTAATAGGTCTTCTTGTTTAGCTAAGTCTTCCAATGGTGCTTCGAATACATATCTGTTTGGTGAATCACTATGAATAATGAGGGTCTCTTTAGCATTACCCTTTTCACTCCAAAGCCTTATTTCTGCTGCGGCTAGTGATTTTGCGTCGCCACCTGGTATGATCATTTTGTCCAACTTAGGAGCATTCGATATTTGATGCCTGGCCAGTATATTAAGATGATGTTTTGTAGAAATTGGTGCATCCGAACTAGAAACGGTCGAGACTTGTGTCGTTCCGGTGTCTCCATAAGAATCAAATAAAGAAGATAAAGCTAATTCTTCCATACCTTTATACAGAAGTACACCCATCTGTTTCTTATTCCAATGGAATCCAAGATTTAGCCAATATGTTGCAAATTTTATATCCACGTAAAAAGGGTGGTCCACCTTTGGATTTTGAACGAATTGGTAAGAAGGATAACTAATTTCCTTAGATATTTTTGCAGCCACGGGTTCTCCTAGTTTTTGAGATATCAGGTGAAGTACTGCATCAATACCTGCGCTTTGACCGGCTGAAGTTAAGGTATTTCCTTCTTGAACGTACCTCATATCCTCTTTCCAAAGTGTATCAGGATATTGCTTCATTAATATGGGAACGAATTGCCAGTGTGAGGTGGCTGATTTCCCTTTTAATAAACCTGCATCGGCAAGATTCTGTGACCCACCACAAATGCTGAAAAAAGTGGTGGTTTTACTGCTGGAATGTTGTTGAATCCATTCGCGAGTAGGTTGATATTTCTGTTCATCTGCTATGGGCATATAAGGGACCACAATAATATCAGGGCTTTTATTTAATAGGGTATCCAGTTCTTTATAAGAGTAATGTGGTATTACATCCAGTCCGCCTGATAAGGACTTCACGTTTTTGTCCGGTGCAACGGCGTATACATTATAAGCATCTGTCATCGACAACAGTGTGTAAGGAATAAGAAAATCAAAGTCTTCCGTTGGAATTATTGAATCCGCTAATACGATTGCTACTGTAGGTTTATTGGGATTGTGCTCAGGTATATTTACTCCTTGTAGCGAAGGAACCGGCTCATGGCGGACGTTTAAGTAAAAATCTTTTTGATGCCGATTAAAGCCATACAACCCGATCCCCCCCACAAACACAACGAAAATCAATACATAAACAGCTAAACGTAGAAATAACTTCTTCATTTTCTTTTTTCCTCCTCGTAATCATATCTAAAATACCCTGATTCCTTATTGAAATTTTTTAAATGTATAGACCCAAAACTTCAGAGTAAGCCGATAGGACAGATTATCCCCATCGGATTTAATCAACGGTCCCGATTCATTTTCTCGCCCCTTTGCATCCTATAATTTCTCAACAGTACCATTTTCGTCATAACTCAACTTATCGCAATTAGAGAACCTGTAGCGCGCAAACAATGCACGCCGAGACGCAAAAGATTGCGGTCAGCACGCAAAACATGATCATACCTATAAAAAAATCCCCTCGTCCAGCAATCAGTAGCTGGTCAGAGGGAACTTCAATCCCTTATTAAATTATGGATGCTTTGAATCCGGTTACGTCGTAACCATGCTCTTCAATCGCAGCTTGGATCGCTTCCTGAGAAAGCTTATTCGGATCGAATAGTACCGCCACGGACCCTGAGGCTAAATCGACGGTTGCGGTCGCACCGAGCTTATATACAGCACCCGAGACTGTAAGTACACAATGATTGCAGCTCATTCCCTGGACACTTAACGTAACATTTTGCATGATGATTTCACCACCCTTACAAGATATATAACAGCCATGCGAATACCGTTCATTATGGAACGTTTACAACATAGGATGCCGTAAACACTTGATTGTCTCTTTGAAACTGTCCCCATATATTATAGACTCCACTCTTCGGAAACGATGCTTCAAATACAGCATCCGGTCCCGTCCCTTGACCTTCTTCCGCATGTACGTGCAAATATTGTTCTCCGTCTTCCGTCAATACTACCACATGTCCGATTGCTCCTAAATAGGGCTGCAGGTCGGTAATCGGCTGTCCTGTTTCAGCATCGGCGAAAGTAAACTTAAGTGTCAGCTCCTTGCCCGCCGCCGGTTGAACCATAACAAGCTTCACCCGCTTGCCATCGAAGGTTTTGTCCAGACTCGTATCCGGGACGATCGGGATGAGCTTCACGCTTTCTCCTTTGATCCGAACCCATTCCATCTTCGTCATGGAATCGCTGCCGGCTGGCTTGAAATCGGCTATCAGCCGGTATTCGCCACCTGCGGGGAAGTCATTTGCAATTTCGAACACGCCGTTTCCCTTATAATCGGGATGGATATGATTGAAGTAGGATAAATCCTTGCTGATCACCATCAGATGGAGCAACTTTTCGTGATTCACTTCGAACTCATCGATCCGTCCGCCATCCTTCTTTTTGATTTCAAGCCGGATTAGTTTCTTCATCCCGGACCCGGACGCTGGATCGTCATCAATCGTCCAGACCGCTTTCACATCGTCAGAAAGAATTCTCGTGCCTACGGCCGTCACTTCTTCGTTCTCCCATGATGGTTTCGTTCCACAAGCAGCTAGCTGCAAAGTTAGGATAATCATCAATAGAAGCACATACAAAACTCCTGTCCCCTACCTTGACGCCCCAAGCTTTGTAGGCGATTTTATCCAGAATGATTTCGTCCGGCTGCAGCTTTCCTACCAGATCGCTGCGCCTTCTGTCCTATACTGCGAATAACGGGAAACTGTCGATCCATTCCCCTACGCCGAATACGGGGAGCTTGCGCTGCTGGCCGTTTAAGGTCCAGTTGGCGGAATAAAGCGGATACGTCCTCGCATCGGCAACACCCGGGATGCGTTTCAGCTGCTCTACATCCGATTTTTCCGTGTGGTGGAAATGGATATCCAGGTTGCCGCAGTAAGAGGAAAAGACGACTTTTTCGTAAGACTGAATAACTGCCGAATTCATCGAGCTCATCAGAACCACCATCGCAATGCCCCAGCAGAGAATGACGGAGGTCATCGAAGTTCGGCCCGAATTCCGTTTAATATTGCTGGCGGCCAGTTGGCCGCTGAATCCAAATATCCGCCGATAGACCGGCCGCAAAAGGAACATCAAAAGTTTAAACAAGTACGGGTAAACAAGTGTGATCCCAAGCATTAACGGCACAATAAGAAGCAAATGCTTGATGAAGAAGCTGGAGACGATCAGAAGCCACTTGCGGGAGAACGCCTCGGTGCGTTTTGGCTTGAGCGCCTCGATAACGCTGATCTTGCCCACTTGGAGAATCGGGATCCAAGCGGCCGCGAACGGAACCAGCAAACCTGACATCACGAAAACCGCAACGCCTTTGAGAATCAACATGCTTCCACCTTCATGAATTTCGAACACCATGTAGATGAGCCTGGTTAAGAAGCCACCGAAGCCGTATCCGAGCAACAAACCGACGGCCGTTCCCGCGATCGACAGCAGCAATACCTCGAAGAGGACAAAAGACCGTAATTGCTGGGGTAAATATCCGATCGTCTTCAGAACGGCAAATTCCTGCTTCCGCTCTTTGACGCTGACGTACAGGCTGTTGAAAATGATAAACCCGCTGAGCGCGATGCCGAGAAATCCGGCCAAGTAGAGCGCCAGGAAAAAGGTGCCCGATTCGCTGACGGAACCGAAATCGACCAGGACGGGCTGCATATACATATTTCCGTAATGTTTCACAAATTCGCTCGCCTGTTGCTCTAATGCATTCCGGTCAGACTCGTGAAGGGACTTGATTTGCACGTTCTGAATTTTCCCGGCCAGCCCGAACCAGTCCTGCAGTACAGAAAGCGGGACGGCTGCCGACCAGGGATGATACTTTGCCATCATCCAACTGGAGGGCCCCATCAGCTCGGCCGTATACTTTACGATGGCGGATACTCGTATGCTTTTGGTACCTTGAACGGTATCGAAGGAAATCGTGTCTCCCACGTCGGTCTTCCACGCTTTTGACGTTCTTTCCGTAATGACGGCTCCGTCGGATGTCAAGCTTCCTTTGACCACTTGGAAATTCGTAAGCTGTGTATTCATTCGTGAGTAACCGCTAAGCTCCACCCTCTTCTGAAGGGCGGAAATCCCTTCTTGCTCCAGGTACAGCTTCGTACTTTGCTTCAGGACAGCGATAGAAGCCGTTTTGTCCAGCTTCTCGAAGTCGTGAAATACCTCTTCCGGCATATAAGTGTCCGTACCGGAAACGAGGTAATCCGCTTTGCCGAAGGCCGCTTTCAAATACAGCGGAAAGGTCCTCTTGGCGGTATCGACGGAAGCGGTCACGGCGAAGGTCGAAGCCATGCCAATGACGATCGACAGAAAGGTGAGCAGCGTACGAAGCTTGCGGCGCATGAAGTTGCGCCATGCGACTTGCCACATGTTCACAGCCGGTCCCCTCCGTCCTGAACCACTTCTCCATCACGTATCATGATGATTCGATCCGCCATCCTTGCTACATGATGATCGTGGGTCACCATGACGACGGTAATGCCTTCGTGCTTATTCAACCGCGACAGAAGTTTCAGAATAGCTTCTCCGTTCGTTTGATCCAGATTCCCCCGTCGGCTCATCCGCCAGAATCAGTCCCGGCTTCATCGCTAGCGCTCTTGCAACTGCAACTCGCTGTTGCTGCCCGCCGCTTAACTGCGATGGGAAATGGGCCGCTTTGTCCTCCAGATTGACATCCTTCAGCAGTTCTTCGACTCTTGACGCAATTTCTGCAGAAGGCGTCTTATTGGCGGACAGCGAAAGGCCGACGTTCTCTGCTACGGTCATTGTCATAGAGAATGGTGACGTAATGAACGGCCGTCTCCATCCATTCTTCCTCAATCCTCAGCAGGACATGATCCATAGCAATCCTTAGGTAAACAGGCTGCTGCTTCTCTCCTATTTGAACCCAGATATCCTGTTTGTTCAATATCTCATGTTCCTGCCCTTTTGGTACTTCTTTAATTGATACGTTTGTGACCTGCAGGACCGCCCTTACCTCATCGATGAGCCGATTTTCAAGTTCCGATACTTTCATGACATCGGTAAGGTCGTTCGAGAAACGGTTTAAGCTTTGCTGGAGGGCTTTATATCTTTCTTCGCTTTGGATCAACTCCCTCTCTTCTCGTTTCCGTTCCGTAATATCTTTAACAATTCCATGTATGCCGTTCAGTTGGCCTGAAAGGAAGATAGGGACAAACGTTATGCTGACGAACTTTTCCCCTTGCTCCGACTTCGTAATGCGGCATTCGATTTCTCTCGATTCCTTCCGCTGTATGACATAGAAAAGAACTTCATATACGGACGTGTTTCACTTCTCCCATGAGCACGGTGTTATCGTCGGGATGAATATGATCATGCACTCGAATCGGATTGGACATGACTTCGTAACGCGGCAATCCGGATATTTTCTCGAAGCTCTCCGAGCAGTACGAGTGTCTAGCAAAGTCTTTGTCTGTCGACCAAACCGCAGCGTTTACATAATCCAAAATGTTTTCTAATAATTGCTCCGCTTTTTTTCTTTCGGTCACGTCTCTGACAACCGCTACGACATATTCGACATTTCCTTCACTATCCAGAACGGGCTTAACTCGAGCTTCCGCATGTACCGTATGGCCTTGGGCATGTAGTAGCCGATATTCCAATTCCACCAGCTGTTTCAATTGTATTACCTCTGTATGTGAGAGGCGCACCTGTTCTCTGTCATCCGGATGAAGAGAATCGAATGCGTCCATGCCCACGTATTCTTCAACGTTGTAACCTACTAAGGACTTAATGGATGGGGATACGAAGCGAACAATGGCCTCGTTATCAACCAAAACAATGATATCCGATGTATTCTCGGCAACTATTCGATATATTTCAGATGGCTGGACGGGAACTTGATTCATTGGAGTTGCCTCCTTTTCCTACAGTGAGATTTCTTAGGTCAAAGCTTATTATAAATGAATACTTCAGGCTCTATTGGGCAAAAAAAGCGGACGTCCGCTTTTTTTGCCCAATAGAGCCTGATAATTCGCTTTATTGCGTGGAAGCCGCAAAACTTTGCGTGAAGCTTTTCAAATTTTGCGCGTCTCGACATCTAGTCCTGTCTTATGATGGGTTCATTCCATTGAAAGGTGTTGAATCGTTATGTCTTCCCAAACACAAGGAAATCCCCCAAGTATGCTATCGTTTTTCACCAATCGCTTCGTACAATCGATTTTATTGTCAGGGCTATTTTTGCAGATGGGCATCTGGGTACGCAACTTTGCCATATTGCTCTTTGTAACGGAACAGACGAATAAGGATCCCTTGGCAATTTCTCTGATATCCGTAGCTGAATTTGCCCCCATCTTCCTATTTTCCTTCATTGGCGGGGCTTTTGCCGACCGTTGGAGACCCAAACGTACAATGGTGATATGTGATTTGCTTAGTGCGTTATCCGTATTTATCGTACTGCTGGCGCTGGTGTATAGCGGGTGGAAAGCGATCTTCTTCGTTACTTTAATCTCGTCCATTTTGTCTCAATTCTCACAGCCGTCAGGAATGAAATTGTTCAAGCTCCACGTTCCCGAGACGCAGTTGCAGCTTGGTATGTCCATATACCAGACTATGATGGCAATTTTCATGATCTTAGGTCCAATGCTTGGAACTCTGATTTATTTCCGATTCGGGATAGACACGGCAGTCGCTATTATGGGAACCTGTTTCTTGCTATCCGCCGCGGTGCTGGCTTTCATACCTTCTAATAGAAAGGTAGAACGTGCACCGACTGCGAATTTGTCGCAGGAAATGATAATGGGGTTGCGTTATGTCATTTCCAATAAGATTATTATCTACATGGGTTGTTTTTTCTTAACAGCAGGGATGGGGCTCGGACTAGTTAACCCGCTAGGGATTTTTCTGGTTACCGAACATCTCGGATTGACCGCCAAAGACCTACAATGGTTTACAGCGGTAAATGGCGTAGGTATGGTGATTGGGGGAATGTTCGCGATGAGTCTCTCCAAGAAAGCGAAACCGCACGCCATGCTCTTATTAGGCTTTGTAGCTTGCGCCGCCTCAACAGCAATCATGGGGTCAGTAACCCTGGTGTGGCTGGCCCTGGCGACCCAATTCATCTTCGGCCTGATGGTGCCGCTGATTCATATTGCATGTAATACGCTTATTCTTAATCATACTGAGGAATCGTTCGTGGGTAGAGTTAACGGCATCTTAAATCCGCTTTTTATGGGAGGTATGCTTATAAATATGAGCTTGGTTGGAGTACTTAAAGCTCAACTTCCTCTCGGTATCATCTACATCATCGCATCAAGCTTATTCGTGTTAGGTTCATTAGCCATATTCCCGATGCTCAGAGTTAGAAGTACTAAACCGGTTAATCAGGTAAAGGTAGCTTAACTGCTGCATCATTGAGTCTGGGTTAAATTGAGCGTGTGTTTGCACGCTCTTTTCTTGTTCAATCTTAATCCAGGTAAATCTCATTTTTAGGGAAGTCTGACAGCCACATAAAAATAAATATAAGATCTGAAAAACGCAATTCACGGATTTAACTTGAGTTCTTTCGTAACAGCTACAGCCAGAACGCTGTTCTTCACTAAGTTTGCCGAAGAGTTTTAGTTGTCGGGAATAAGATAATGTTCTTGTCAACTGACAATTTATCTATTGAAACAAATGTACCTACATTAATGACACAAATTTCCCTACAATGTGTTGTCACCGCGATTATGCGCATAGTTTGTGGTGTCTCTTTCCGTACCTCAAGTATAGAAAAGTACGCCCCCAAATGCATAGGGTGGATCGTACATAACTTTCGGGTATCCTTCTAGTATTAGAGAAGTTCTAAAAATAGCTAATGTTTGGTGAGACTGCGACTTTGAGTACATATCCATCCGAATGCTGAAAAGTGTTAAATAAATACATTTTTGTTAGACCTCCCTCATATATAATTAGATTCTTTCCGATTTGGCAGAGAAAAACAAAGACACTCTTTCAGATTACCTTAATGCTGATAGAAGGACTATAAAACATCAAGAATCTTAAAAATATTATGATTTAATGAAATCTAATGTACCGTCAATGCGCCAACCTTTACCTTCTACAAGTTTCACTTTTATTTCGTGCACTTCATAGTTATCTGAACCTCCTAACGGAACTTTCAATGAATATGTTTTTTGAGTGTTCCCGTCCTTGATTAATGTGGCTATGGATGCATTCCAATCCCTATTGCTTCCACCATCGGCATTTGGTTGCGACAGTTTGCCCTTGATTTCGCGTAACATTCCGTTTTCGATTTCTTTTTTCCAATAAGCCGCTGATTGTTCTGGTGAAGTAACTTCTTCTAGATACGTAATTAACTTTTCTTTGGAATCCAAATCGCTACCCATCCACCGATAACTGTTATCTTCTACTTTAAAACCTCTTTCAACTAATTCAACGCCCGAACCACCATTTGCTATATGCCAGTAATGTCTTTGCGCAGCACCGGCTAATTGAACCGCTGCTTTTTCGTTCATTAGCTGATTATAAATTTCACTCTCAACAATGACGGTATTATTTCCTTGATCCCATATAACTTCCGCGCCAAGAGCTTCAGCCAAAGCACGTGCGGGGATCATGGTGCTTCCGTCTATAATTTGAGGCGGTACTTCAGAAGTGATTACCTTTCCGTTAACAATCATTTTTACAATTGCAGGAGCAGCAAAAGAAACGCTTGAGAATAGAGCAGAACCTACAATCATACCACATACAAATGTTTTCCAATTCATTTTCAATAGAATACCACCTTTAGTTTATAGTTACGTCCAATAAAAAAATGCGTTGGCATCCCAATTAAATAGTCTAACTCTTCAGGTCACAAGTACTGCAGTTATTGCAATTTATCCGAACCTCTAGAAGCACCTTTGTTTATTGCTAAAGCACTTTAAATGGCTCTTCTTCCAGTTCATTCGTTGTCGACTAGATACATCTTACTCCTTAAAGTCAACTCTAAGTCAAGCAGACAATACTATATTAAAATTTCGTTTACAATTTCGTGTTTTCTAAATTTTTACAACACAAGTTTGTACAGTTGGAATCAGTCGTTTGGCTTTAGATAACATCATTTGGTAATAGTAAATTAATGAGCAGTTCTGCCTTTTCATCTGCCCATATCTAAATCACCTCTAATCTATCATAATCAAACTTTTCTTTCAGGGGACTCGCTTCCTTAACCAACTTTTTGAAAAAAAGCCGCGAATGTGCATATTGACTTAACGTTATCTTCTAACTAAAACGTTGCTTTAAAATAATCAAAAATTATCATTTATACTAAGCGGTATGAATGATTTAATTAGGCGTGCTGTCCTACTTTTGCTTTGATTATCGTTGTGTGCTTCTAGTAGTTAAGAAATAATAGAAGAGATTCCCTAAATTATTACGATTTAATCGGACAACTTGACGATTCCCTATTTCTAGGCCTCTTCACAAGTTCTCCTCGACAATTTGGACATACATAATTCGTACTTTCTTTACTTCATGCGTACAAATATAATCTACCGAATTTTTATGAAGTTCTTTTGTACAGTTTTCACAGTCTCATTTCTAAAGCCATAAATAATTCCTCCCCTATACTACTACTTTGTTATTTTGTTCATTAGTGACCCCAGATAACAACACTAAGAACCAAGTTCAATGTTTCTTACTATTTGCCCAACGATATCAACATCTAAAGCTTCATTTATTATAATTATCTATCATCTGGTTCATCATATGCTTCCCTGTAATACCAGTTCGTAAATAACGATTGCTTCTTCTTTATAAATGCCAGTTAACAAATCCCATCAATCGTTCTAAAACTTCATCTTCTCAGTCTACAACTTTTTTAATTTATTTAGTTCTATGACCTTATTTTCGGAAGCCAACTGCATATGAAGAAGAAAAAAAGTTATCTCAATGATGCTAACATTTTCAATTACAATTAATAAATAATAGTATCCCCCGGAATAATATCATAAACAATAAGATCATGTACATCGGATAGTAAACTTAAAAGGTCGCTAGGTCTACCAGTTAAAAAATCTAGCACTCCAAAGTGCGTCGGTATTACTTTCTTTACGTTCAAAAGCCGTACAGCTTTAGCAGCTTCACGAGGAGACATTGTATACGCATCACCAATTGGTATTAAAGCGATCTCAGGCTCAGAGTAGCATATCCCAGAGCGGTTAATGCTGCAACAGTTGCGATTTCACGTGACTTTAGATCTAATCCTGGACGGCTATAAATGTCCCCAAACGGAAATTCTACTAACATTTTTTCGAATTCGGGGGCAATCTCCTTCAAAGATTCACGCGTATGACTGCCCAATTCCCCAACTACCTTATTCATAATATCTAGCCCGACTTCATACCTATTCTTGCACATTTTGTTCACTCTCCTCCACGATTTCATCTTCAGACTCCATGTAATGCTCGTAAAATGAGATTTTTTTATTAACGGAATGAAGCAATAACTCAATTTCGCGCTGTTGCTCCACTATGTGGTTCCGATGATTCTTTAAGATGCGAAGTCGGTCTTTTAACGGTGCCTTCGGCATTTCTCCCGACTCTATTCTTTCGAGAATACATCCATCTTTCGTGAAGTCTGCGATATCGTCCAAAGACATACCCGTTTTTTTTAGTGCAACCAAGAACATTAAAAAGCTAATGTCAGTGTCTGTAAATTCACGAATCCCGCTTTTGGTTCTTCTTATTTTTGGGAACAAACCACTTTTTTCTTAAAATCTAAGGGTATGTGCAGATATCCCGGTTTTCTCCGCTGCTTCTTTGATATTCATAATTATTTGGAGCTCCTTCTATTGTCGAATGGGTACATCTTACACCTTAGATTCAACTCTAAGTCAAGTCCATTTTTAAGTTAAATTAGCATACGGAGAAGACGAAATTATTCTGAAGGCCGAACGTCTATTAAATACCCCATCTATAACAATTTTCTAATATAGTTAGAATTTATTAGTCTTCTTCCAGAGGATTTAATTTTTTTGGATCCGCTTTCTTGTCCATTTTACCAAAAATGTCGACCGTAAGTTTTTACATGCGTAGTGATTTCCTCAGCAGGAGGTAGATGCCCCTCAAGCTCCCACGTTAAAAAATAGGACTGTACTTTTTCACTATAAAATACCCAGCTAAAAAATCTTCGTGTAATATTGTGGAAGCCTTTGGTCCTGAATTTATTCATACGCTTGCCATCTTTCATGACGGTCGTCGTTTGACCAACGCCTCCCTGTATTAGTCAATTCAGCATATAGAAGGTCTTCATTTTTAGTCATTGCTTTCATAATAAATTGATTTAACATCCCTTTTATCATCAATCGTGGAATATTAAAAAGTTCTCCTCTTGTTACAGAAATCACTGCACCTGGTGGCAACGCGACATTTCTGTCTCCCAAGGTAAATGTAGCTCCGTATTTATTAGTAGGGTCTTCATGTTTTGTCCATGTTTTCATTAGGTCTCCTCCTTCATAGTAATCACACTACATGAATTTGATGCTATTATCTCTCATTATGAATTGACAGACCGTCGGTTGGTTTGTACAATTGATATTAATATCCCTAGAAGAAGCAATTGCCTTACAATATATTCTTCTTCATTTTGACGGATATCTACTGAAGGGATATTTATATGTTATATTTTTTTGATAAGGGGATCGAAGTCATGAATATTATATTAGGTACTATTCAACATCTTAAACAAGTAAAGTACTTATACGCTGCGGTAACCCAGAATTTGAGATCTAGTGGAGTCTTTCAATGGGATCGCTATTATCCGAACCGCTGTGTAATAAGTAAGGATTTGAAACAAAAGCACATGTATACGATCATTCATGCAAACAATTGTATAGGCGCAGTTGTAGTAAATGAAGTACAGAGTCATAAATATACTGGTATTATTTGGAGTGATTTATCGGGGCGCCCTGCTGTTATTCATCGTTTGGCCGTACATCCTGATTATCAAGGTCAAGGTATGGGTAAAAAACTGCTTCAGTTTGCAGAACAAATGGCAAAATTGCAAGGTTGCACAAGTATTCGTTTGGATGCTTTTACAGGAAATCCAGCAGTAATCGGAATGTATAAACGCTTAGGATACACTATGGTTGGAGAGATTCGATTTCCTTTTCGTAAACTGCCTTATCAATGCTTTGAGAAATTAATATAGTATATCAAGACTACAAATATTGGAAGAAATTGCTTACTCAATCCTCTCATATTCTACTTTGCAATTTGTACTTGAGCAAATAACAAATTGGAGTAAATTTTTATTTTCAAACTGAAAAATGGAATATCTCCTTTTGGTAAATAATATGGAATAAAAAGTTTACAAAAGGGTATTCTTGTCTAAAAGGGTCAGTAATAAATGTATTTAGAAAGCTCAAACCAACACTGTTAAATTCAACAAAAGGATCTATTTCAAGACTTAGGGACGCTGGTTTCATCGGCGCCCCCAAGCCGGTTGGCGGATTACAACATCGACGATTCCAGCATCGAGCTCATGGCGGATAAAGCCATGATTTACGGCGACTTCGGCAACTTCCAGAAGCTAACTCGCGCGGATGTCGTGAAGATTTATCAAATATCGCTATAGGGATAGTGAGCATGAAGAGGCGTTGCACATGGTGCAACGCTTTTTTATGTGTAAGATTTTATTTATCGCTGCACAGACAGCACCGTATAGCAGCGGAGCATTCTTGCAACTTTTTCCACAGAAGTAACTGCGACAAGTGCAGTGGATTCTTTTGCATCGTATCCCATAGGTCATGAAAAAAGGTTGGTTTAGAAAATTTCTAACTGATTAGCTTGTAACTCTTCGTAGACTTCTCCACGCCAAATTGGCAAATCCTTGGGCGCATCTATTGCCAGGCGAAGATATCCGTCTTTATTTTTGATTATCCGAACTATTATACAATCACCGATGATGATATATTCCCCTGCTTTTCTTTTTAAAACTAACATCAATTTTTCCTCCTTTTATATTTACCGATGGGCCGATACCCTTTGCTTGATATGAATATGACAGATTTTTGTTGTTTCACTATTGTTTGTTCTCACGCTACCAATTTTGATTTGTATTCACTGGTAAAGTGGGATCGATAGAATCATTTCAACACATTCTTAATCACTGTAGAAAACCTTGTTACTTATAAGCTCTGTTTCCAAAAAGTTTAAGGGAAATTTTTTTTAAAAATTGCTATTAACTTTTTGCATCTTAATGTCGATATTATGAATGTAAGCAAGAATAATTAATTTAATATCAGTATGAGTCAAGGATGGCTTGATAGGCGTAGTCTTTCTCCGCAGGATGCGGAAGGAGATGCGTTTATTCAGCCATCCTTTTTTTGTTCAACTGGTAGCAAAGTAAGGAGGAGCGCATCATGCTGGTATTAGGCAGGAAACCTGGTGAATATGTAATGATCGGGCATAGTATCAAGGTTCAAGTTATCAAAAGCAAAGACGGCGACCTTCGTCTTGCGATTACCGCACCAAAAGAAGTCTCTATATTACGCGGTGAAATATATGACCCAGTTAATGACGAAATGACTTCGTCACCATTTTCTTATAATTTAGAGTAGTAATTGCAAGACTCAAGGACGAGTCTTTGACCACAATCATCCGGTAGGATACCGGAGTGAATGCGGACAAGGACTCGTCTTTTCCTTTTCGTTAATAGACCGCCTTTTCGGGGTTTGTTATATAAAACCATGGTCAAAATGGAAGTTGACCAAACCATTCCAAGGAGGAATTATCAATGAGAATCAATCACAACGTAACAGCTCTTAACACACATCGTCAGTTGTCTACCAACACGAACAACCAAAGCAAGTCCATCGAGAAGTTGTCTTCCGGTCTTCGCATCAACCGTGCAGGTGATGACGCTGCTGGTCTTGCAATATCCGAAAAAATGCGCGGTCAAGTCCGCGGATTGGATCAATCTTCTCGTAACGCTCAAGATGGTATCTCCTTGATTCAAACTGGTGAAGGTGCACTAAATGAAACTCATGACATCCTTCAGCGTATGCGCGAGTTGGCTGTTCAATCGAGTAACGATACCAATACTTCCGATGATCGTGATGCAATGCAAAAAGAAGTAGATCAATTAGGTTCTGAAATCGACCGCATTGCTAATACAACTGAGTTTAATACCAAGAAACTTCTTAACGGTTCAAGTGGCCTAAAAGTTGCAGATGGAACAATTGTAGGAAAAGCAAACTCTGCAGCTACAACTAAACAAGGCACGTACACTGTTGATGCATCTGGAGCAACACTGGCTGACTATGCGAAAACAGGAACTGCAACTGGTGCTACTGCTACTTCAACGGTCGTAGGTGCCGGTACATTAACAATTAACGGAGTAGATATTAACGCAACTGCAACAGATACCTATCAATCTCTTGCAGATAAAATTAACGCTGGTGTTAAAGGTGTAGTTGCCGATTTTGGTGGTGCTGGTAATACTTTCCGCATTCGAAGTACTGATGTTGGTGCGTCTCAAACACTATCTGTAACAGAAGGCGCTGATATTATTGCGACTGTAGACTATACTTCTGGTGGTACCCCTCTGAGCACTACTGGTACTAACGCAAGTGGCTTGACAGCAACAAACTTCGGGGCAGGGGCATCACTTACTTACGATGGAAATAATGTTCGTGTAAATGGTGGAAATGCAGATGGGTTAACTTTTACTCTTAAATCTACTTCTGCGGACACAAATATTACAGTCAACGGATCTTTGTCCATGCAAATTGGTGGTAATGAAGGTCAAACCATGAATATTAGCCTCAATGCTATGGATTCTACCTCTTTAGGAATAAAAGGCATTGATATAACAACTGCAGCCGGTGCTGCTAAAGCTATGACGAGTATTACTGATTCAATTCAGACTGTTTCGGGTGAGCGTGCAAAGCTAGGTGCTTACCAAAACCGCTTGGAGCACACTATCAACAACTTGAATACGTCATCTGAAAATCTGACTACTGCTGAATCCCGTATCCGCGACGTAGATATGGCGAAAGAAATGATGAACCAATCAAAATCCAACATCCTTGCTCAAGCAGCTCAAGCTATGTTGGCTCAAGCTAACCAACAGCCTCAAGGCGTACTTCAATTGCTTCGTGGTTAATATTAGACCTTAGGATTCCGTACACTGGTAGCCATAGTTTTGACTATGGCTGCCTTTTTATATATTCTAGAGTAAGCACGAGCGCAGGATGATGTGATTGCAAGATAGGATAAATGAAAATAAGGAAGTAACAAAAAATCCCTTAACACAAAGAAGTGTATGGGATACCTTTTGTAAGTACTTTAAGAATCTCTATCATTGACGCAATACTGCAACCTCCTAATGACGTTGCTTCCCTCATCTTCACGCTCTAGCCCTTGCCTTGCTGCACTAACAGCACCGTATAGTCGCGCCATTCCCTGGCAGCAAACGCTGATAAAAAAACTGCAGGTAACGGTCGTCGATCAACATCAGCACGCCGTGATCCGTTTCGGAGCGGACTAACCGTCCGCCAGCCTGCTGCACGAGCACGTTGAGCTGACTATCATCCTCCAGCTCACCTACAAAATCTGTAAAAGCCTCATACACACTGCTCATATATGCATACGAAAGAAAAAACACCAAATAATTACCCGATCACCCCGCTGATAGCTCGTAGATAGAACGAGCTATCAGCGTACGGCTGTGCTCCCGATCCTGATATCGGGTCGAAAGCGGCTGCACGAAAGAACCTCCAACTGCTCTTTCGCAAAAGGCGAAGGCACCATCACGGAATAATCATCCTCCCCTTGGGGTACCGCCAGCAAAATGTAGATTGACAGAAATAGATCCACTGGAAGAAATGAACTGTGGATCTATTTCTGTTTAAAATTCTACTTAACTGTTTTAATCCATACTCCGCCGGAACTATCGTAATTTCTGGCAAATGTGACCACTGGAGCCGCGCTATTTTTATCGACGATAAACACAACCCAACCCGTATGTGATGCGCCCGCGTAGAGTTTAGTGTCAAAAGTCGGATCAGGAGTTACTACAATTCATTTTTCATAATCCTTGCCTGTGGATGAAACAAGAGTGAAATTATATCCGCTTAGATCAGCACTTGCATCGTGTTTTGAATTCCTTGGTTATACTTGCAAGTATATACTCTTTACCGGTAGCAGGTACGCCATTAAACTGATTTGCTGACTTGATCATGGTCAAAGCGTTATCACCACGAATAATTTGATTTACAGATATATCTCCCTTAAAGGAACATGATATCTTCTTTTGTAAAGTGAAGTTTGGTGCCTATCTCCGCTGGATTCGTGCGAGATGAAAAAGCAGTTTGCACAGAATCACCGAGTATAACTGTATTCGTTTCTGCATCGTAGCCTATCTTTTAAATGCTTCTCCTACGGCTCGTACTGGAAGGTATGTAGATCCGTTATAAGTAATTGGTTCTAATACTGTATCGTCAGTATCCTTAGCTTGCCAATCTTTAGAACTATTGCAGCTTGAAGTGAATCATAGTGTCCTTGTATTCCAAATTTGAATCTTGGTTACGAAGTACTAGTAAGTTTCTTTGGCCTTTTAAGATAGGTAACAAAATCTTACCTTGGATTTCGTATGACTTGGAAGACCCTGGTGTAACTTCAGTGAATTCTACTTGCTCTTCTACATTAAGTTGTAATGCTCCATCGAATCCATAATCTGTTCCACCAATAATACTATTGCTACCGTCTAGGGTCTTGGATCCCCAAGTTTTAAGAACATAAGTTCTCAAGTAAGTATATTCTCTTTCGCCACTGTTTGTTCCATGTTTCATCGTAGCTTCAGTAGCTTTTACGCTTAGCTCTACCATAACATAATCTACAGTAGTACTTGCTTCTGGCTTTCTGAATCCTAAGTTCTCAATCTGTTCACGTGTAATAGGAGTAACCTTCTTAAGAGTTACAGCGTATTTTACGGATGTGCTGTTAGCTTTGCCTTCATTGTAGTTATATTTGTCTATATAAGTAAAAGTTGATCCAAAAGCTACAGGATCAGACAGGCTGCCACTATCACTAGATGTGCCCTTTGATGGCGCTGTTGTCGGAAGTGGTGCCTGTGTCGGTGGTGGTTTAACAGTGTTGTCTTTATCAGGTACACCGGATCTACTGTTGGCTCCATTACTGATCTCTACAGTTTGAGTGTCATTGTTCCACTTAACGGATGCACCTAATTTTTCTGCTACAGCTTTTGCGGAAACATAACTATGTCCATCATATACGATTGGATACATAGTACCGTCTTCGCTAGACATGTCTACTTCACTTCCATTGACCTTTACCTTTAGTTCCTGATTTTGATATGCTGAGATCTGACGCAATGTTGAGTCAGCGTAAGCTACAGCTCCTACAGATAAAGCCAGCGATGCGATACTGATAATAACGAGGGTTTTCTTAGTGGAAATGTTTTTCATTGTATTACCTGCGCTTTCATAATGTTTTGAGGATATTTGGACAACTCCCAATTACACTCTACTCAATACATACTGAGATTGATTAGCCATTCACAACTTGAAATCCTCTTCATCATATTTCCTTCAGTTCGGGCATTGCCAGCGCTACCGAAATACTGCACAGCACACCCCGGGCTAAGAAAACAACGTTCTTTCCTCTGCATTCGGAATGCCGGCTACGCGGAAAGCGTCCAAAACCATTCCACGGACTTCCCGGAATCCATTGCGCATCGCTTCCTGGATCGAGTATTCACGCATGGTCTGAGCCTGCATCTGGAGCAGAACTTCATTTTGATACATGTCCAGAATATCCTCATAGGCCTGGATTAGATCGGACTCCAACTGTTCCGGTGATGCAGATTCCACGACCTTCCGGAAGGAATCGATCACTCGCACCCATGATACCTCCAGAGCTGTCAGCAACAATGCTTCCTTCGTTGAGAAAAATTTAAAAATATACGGCTGTGATATTTTGGCCCGTTCCGCAACCTGTGCCGTTGTTGAACGGTAGAATCCTATTTCCGCAAACACCTCGATTGCCGCCGATATAATATCCGATTTGCGATTAACTATGGTCGTTTCCAATTTTCCCCATCAGATTGTCACCTCCTTTCTGTGAAACGTTCGGGTCCGTGCCCGTCCATGACGGCCGAGTGTGCTGCTCCAGCACGGTAAACTCGGCATCAATTCGACGGGACTCCCGAATGTAGGGAGCTTTTCTAACCCCTTCTCCGTTCTCGTTACATCGAGATCAAGACGCAGCCCTGGATAACCCATGCCTCTGTTAGGTCTCGGAGTTTCCGTTTGCAGCCAATAGCAATAAAGAGAGCTGCTTTGCCTGCTCTAGATGCTTGTTCCGATCTGATTCTTCCACTTCATAACGGGACCGATCCACTAATCGTTTTGCTGCCAATTGACGAGTGTGATGACTGTCAAAAGTCTCCTCTACAAAATTCGTACGGTCGATTACGCGCAGACAATCTCACCTTTATTCTCTTATAAAGGTTTCTTTTTAGTACTTCTGCTGCAAATCATGACTGAAATAATTGCCATCATGTATACGATAAAATATGGCAGATTCATCTCTGTGTTGGTGACTACTACAGAATAAATCGTACAAGTGGAGTTAAAAGTAAGTGAAGAGCCACAGAACGGCCCAATCGTCGAATCGCATTCAATCCCAGTATGCCTTTCATTACACTGTAGGAGTGAGACGGTTGGATTGTCTCTTCACTTTCGTCGCTCTCCTTCGTATCACCCATTTGATAACAGACTATTAGGTAACTATTCCAACTAGGCATATACCAGCAACTCAAAATTATAGATATTTTTCATAGCAATCGACTTCTATTTTGAGGTTGGAAATTTTTGTGTCGTAGTAAGTGAAACCGAGTGATTCCCAGAAGATTTTTGCCGGTTGGTTTGCTTTTAAAATGCCAATACGTACGGTGGAGCAACGCTGCTCATGTAGATACTTCTCTAAAAGCCTAAATGCCGCTTTTCCATATCCCTTCCTTTTGTAATTTTCATGAATCATAAGCAATCCGATCCAAGGAAAGCCGTCATTCGGATTTTTTTCTAGAAATAAAATGAAGCCTACTGTCTCCTCAACGTCATTGATTAAACGACAACACTGACTGGGAGAGTGTAGTTCCTCGATAAGTTCCTCACTGGTACGATGTTCTAGACCGTTCTCCATTTGATTATAAGAGGGATTAGAATTTACTATTTCTAATATGATTTTGAGGTTATCAGGCTGGAATTCTTCTAGTTTTAAAGAGGTATTCATTTGTTGCCGCCTTTTCACTGTGATAACGTTAATTATTCTGAGCCTTGCCTGCCATAACTGGAGGGTACATAAAATGTTACTAACCTGGTTTAAATAAGTTAAAAATGTAGTCGCATCAGTTAGGCAATAATAAGCGTAACAAATTCCCGATATATCATAGTAATTACACTACATGAGGATGCTATTATCTCTCATTATGAATTTACAGACCGTCGGTCGGTTTGTGAAATTGATATTAATATCCCTAGAAGAAGCAATTGCCTTACAATATATTCTTCTTCATTTTGACGGATATCTACTGAAGGGATATTTATATGTTTTATTTTTTTGATAAGGGGATCGAAGTCATGGATATTATATTAGGTACTATTCAACATCTTAAACAAGTAAAGTACTTATACGCTGCGGTAACCCAGAATTTGAGATCTAGTGGAGTCTTTCAATGGGATCGCTATTATCCGAACCGCTGTGTAATAAGTAAGGATTTGAAACAAGAGCAGATGTATACGATCATTCATGCAAACAATTGTATAGGCGCAGTTGTAGTAAATGAAGTACTGAGTCATAAATATACTGGTGTTATTCGGAAAGATTTATCGGGGCGCCCTGCTGTTATTCATCCTTTGGCCGTACATCCTGATTATCAAGGTCAAGGTATCGTTAAAAAACTGCTTCAGGTTGCAGAACAATGGCAAAATTGCAAGGTTTCAGAAGTATACGTTTGGATGCTTTTACAGGAAATCCAGAAGTAATCGGAATGTATAAACGCTTATAGTATATCAAGACTACAAATATTGGAAGAAATTACTTATGCAATCCTTTCATATTCTACTTTGCAATTTGTACTCGAGCAAATAACAAATTGGAGTAAACTTTTATTTTCAAACTAAAAAAGGGAATATCCCCTTTTGGTAAATAATATGAACTAAAAAGTTTACAAAAGGGGATTCTTGTCTAAAAGGGTCAGTAATAAATGTATTTAGAAAGCTCAAACCAATACTGTTAAATTCAACAAAAGGATCTATTTCAAGACTTAGGGTTGCTCAATCTAGTATTCTCATGCAGTAAGAAATCTTACAAAGTCCGAATTTATCCCATATCGCTTCGGTCGATCTAAATAATTGACTTGTTCTGATACTCTAAGCAAAGTTTGTCATATTATCGATTAGCGAATTATATGAAATCCCTAAATATTGATACGCTTGAAGTTTAGTTTCCATATAGCTTCCATTATAAAAATGCATTTCTATTTTATCCAAACCAATATCTTTTCCTATTTTTGTCATTTGAAATTTCATTGTTGCTCCACCTTGGATTACTGCAATTCTATCGTTCACATCCAAAATTTGAATGAACCATTTTTGAAGTTCTACCCATTTATCAGCAATTTTTTTTTCGAAAACTATTCCACCCTGAGTGCTTATATAAGAATTATCAACAATAATTTTTACTGAACCCAATTTCCGTTTAGTTAGTTTCACTGACTGAATCCTTAATGAGTTCAATCGACTCAGTTACTTCCTCATAAGATAGTTTTCCAATAATAACCCATGCAACAACATTCGCGCTTCTTTCAACAATAAATTTCTTGACCATAGCGATACTGTCTCCTGTCTTTATTGCCTCTCGGCATTTACCGAGGGTTGAGTTAAAAACCTTAAAACACAGTAATACTTTCCAAAGGAACTCATTGCTTAATTTATCCGATAACCACATAGGCATCTAGATGAGAAGGGTCTTCAGTCTTCAGTTTTCAGCATAACCATATGCCTTAATAAGATTAAGTACTTGTTGTTTGATTGCACTAGAAAATTCTCGGAGTAGGTTTATAGGTTGGGGAAATAACTACATTTGAATTGCTGACTAATTCAACAGTAGATGTATTAACGATTTAATTGTAGCTCTTAATGCACCCTTTTTAGGACGATCTGAGATCTGATACATCATACCATCTTCACTAGTAAGGTCGAGAAATGAACCATTCACCTTTACATTCAAACCAGAATTTTTATAAGCTAAAAAATTTGAACGTTGAGTCAGCGTAAACGACCGCCCCGATGGTAGTGGTTAACACAGTATTGCAACTGTAATTGGTAACACCTATATAGCAAAATATACATCCATGTGATTACTCCGTCTCCCATAGGTGGTTAATTGCTATTTAAATGTTCATGAACTATTTTCCAATCTCCGTAAGTGTTCTTAATAAATACATTCGTTGCTCTTCCATCTCCTGAAACAAACTTCCCCTTATGATAACCTTCCCAATGGTAAGTATAGATACATATAGCAGAATTACTATCTACAGCGATCCATTGAACATTGTTCACTGTATAAACTTCATTCTTTACTACATTCCAAGTATTCTCAAAATAATTTTGAATTTCGTTTATTGAAGTAAAGCTTTTGTCAGCGAACCAATACACAGCATTATTATCTAATATACTTCTGACATTACTAAAATCATGTGTGTTTGTTGCCTGAATGTATTTTTCAAATGCCTCATTATAATCCAAGAGATCTCCACCTTTTGAAAGATTTTTATCATCCATTGCAGGCATTGTCGTAACAGAAATAATTTGATCTAATTTTAATTCTTATCTAGTTTCATATAGATTTCGATTACACCAATCTCGGTCGCGATCGGAACAACCAAATACATATTAGGGGAATGAATTACAGAATTTCCTTCTTGAATTATGGGATGTGTAATATTAACCAGAATCCCTTGTGCAGAAAGCTCGGTGGCAATACCACTAGCAATCCAATTTCCAAACTCTTGAAATGCACTCCAACACATCTCATCCAATTGGTGCACTTCGATTCCCCCCATCATCCTACTAATCATTTGTTTGACAGTTTCTTTATCCATACTACATAGGACTTGTCCATACATTTGACCTATAATCTGAATTATGACCCCTACCTCGTTACTTTCAAATCTTTGTTGCCGTTCAAGATACGGAAGCGGCTCTGGCTGTAACCCTAGGTAACCTTGGAGAACACTATGACTTACTTTTCTTATAACTAAGGATTCATCAATCATATCGGCCTCCTACATGTATTCTTATTTGTTCTCAAATGTTGTTTTTTTTGATAGAGGAAAAACAAGCTACTTGATTTTTGCCATTTGACTTTGCCCATATCTCAGCCTTGTCCGCTTGGTCGATTAATTCAATCACATCAGACGGACTGTCATCCTTAAACGAAGACAATCCTATACTCGCTGTAATGTTAAACCCAAGCTTGATTCCCCTTATACCGGTTAGGATTTCATTTGCAATATTTACCGCGAATTCTTGACCGACATTTGGTAACGCAACGAGGAATTCTTCACCACCATAGCGACTAGCAATTCCGTTATGACCAAGTTTGTTTAGGATAACGTTCGAAACCTCAATAATTGCTTTGTCTCCAACCAGATGCCCATAGCTGTTATTAATATTCCTGAAGTTATCGATGTCAATCATTAAGCAGGTCAGATCCTTACATATTGCTTGACATGCATTAAAATCATTACGAATCTTATCCAATACGTAGTTTCGATTGTACATATTTGTTAAGACATCCTTGGTGTATAATTCCGAAATATTAAGCTCATGCAGGGAAAATTCAAAAGCTTGTATAATAAGTTGCAGCTTGTCTCTGGGTAACCTTAACAGATCACTCTCAGTCTCATATTCAAATTTAAGATAACCTTTTTCATTCAAAGTTGTAAATTCGATTTCACCTATAAAAGAATTACTCCTTATGGATGGTTCTCCGCTTTGGAACTTTTGTGACTGACTATCTAGGTTAACAGATATATGTTTCCAGCGGCAGATCGATTGTAAAACAACTGAAAGTCTCATCATCAATTCAAGAGCGCTTCTAGATGCTTGAAAATATGCTTGTACTTGGACAATTCTGCGATAGTGAAGGGCATTTTCAAGGTGTTTGCTTTCATCCGGACTCTTAATTGTGATCAAAGCATTTCTTTTAGAAATAAGTAATGCTCTACGCGCGCTTTCAAGTGACAACTCCGCATCATCTTCCATCCCTTGAATCAGCTCCAATTGGGAAGCATAATAATCTGCATATGGTTGATAAAAGTACAGACCATCTTCTCGTATCGAATCAAGCAATTTATTATAATATAGAGTAGCTTTCTCCACATTGTTTTGATCAAGTGTAACTTTCAATCCTATCGTATACATAAGTGAAAGTATGCCAATTTTCTTCTCATCCTGATTAGATCTTTCTTTATGAAGATTTTGCAATTCATTCAGCTGCTTCGGAGAATCTACCTTTGCAGATAAAGTATATAGAGTAGCTAAAAAGTATTCATCTAGATCCAAACCGGCTCCATGGTGATGTTGCAATTTGCCCCATAATCTGGAGGCTCTTTGCTTCTCTCCCATAAATACTAAGACTAAAACATAATGAGAAAAAACCCGTACTCTTAATTGATTAGTTTTATTCACACGGGTTATTCTGGTTAATTTTTTTATCCATGCATATGCCATATCATAATTTGATATGTGCAAGTAAAATTTAACCATTTCAAGAAGCAACTCCGATGAAAAATTAGACGGGTCAAATTGCTCAACCTTCGATATGTAATAATTCGCTGATAAGTAATCCCCAATTTCTAAACAAACCATTGCCATATTCATTATAGTTACTTCACAAGGCACATCTAATTCTTCCGCAATCTTCCACGACTTATAATAATAATTATAGGAGCGAAACAGGTTGCTTTTGTGATACCCGGTTCCTAAGCTGTTATATATGTTGACAAGACGATATTTCAATCCATTTCTTTCGGCTATTCCCTCTGCTTCAGATAGATAGCGTCCACTATATGCAAATGGAATCGTAGGTACGCGGGAAAGAAGATAGTGAATATTAACTAAAAGCCGCGTATACTCAGAAATGTTTGTAGTTTTAATTACTTCACAATTCTCCGTATAAAACTCTTCTAAGAAAGATATAAAGGAAGTATCATTATCTTCCAAATCTATTAGGCATTCAGCGATTACTAAGTCTATTTTTCTAACTGGCTCAGTCCGTTTATCACTAAGTTCTCGACGAATTCTATCCCTGATTTCGTATAATCCCGATACATCATTTAATAACGCGTGAGTGAGACAATACAGCGATAAATATTTGATGCAATCTCTTTTCTCAATAAGTTCCTTAGATAAATGTTTGGCGAATGATACATCCCCAGTTTTCAGGGCAATTAAGGCTTCCATGTACCTAAGTGTGATGGGAGGTAGTCTTAAAGGTTGAGTTATATAGATCGATAATATCTTTTCTAAGAATTTTTTTGCAGCTGAATATTTTCCTTCATTTAGAGATTTTTTCAATTCTCTATATGATATTGCTAGCTCATGGTTATCCACGTTGTATTCACCTCCGAACATTATCAACCTCCCGCTTTGATATTAATAAAAGCATCAACCGCTGGTTTCCAAAATTGGGTTCCTGAACCCTGTATAAGGACATTTATCGCTTGTTCATTTGTCATTGCCTTTCGATAAGAGCGAGTACTTGTCATAGCATCAAATGAATCTGCTACTGCCATAATTTTAGACCATATGGGAATTTGTTCTTCTGATAACCCCTTCGGGTAACCTTTCCCGTCAGGACGCTCATGATGATACAAAATAATATCTATTATTGTTGCTTTCTCATCTTCATTTAATAGGGGGTAATTCTGATAAACTCCCTTGATTAATTCTTCTCCAATCAATGGGTGTTGTTTCATAACCGAGTATTCCTCTTCTGTTAAAGGCCCCTGTTTATTTAACACATTGTCCGGAATACCGATCTTTCCGATGTCATGGAGCAGACCACCTAGATGGATTAGCCTTTGTTGCTTTGGGGCCATACCAAGTCCCAAGGCTATTTGCGCAGCATATTTAGCAACCCTTTCACTATGACCAGCTGTATATGAATCTCGCTTTTCTAGCGAAGCTGCGAAGGCAGTTAAAACATGGTTATTAGCCATAGACAATTTGTTGTTAAGGTCCTGTAACTCCTTCATAGTTTCAACCATTTGTTGCTTTTGAGAAATACTATTCATACGCGAAGCATACCGAAAAATGACAAAGATCATTAGACAAGTCTGAGATACCAATTGCATGTTAACATGACTCTCGATAGTTGGCAAAAATTGATTCATAAGTAAAAATAGAAATAGTGAAAAGGCATCTATCCATACTAGCTCGATGATTTTTTCCCTCCACCCTTCTTCTTCCCAAGGTACATCGAAAAGAAAGTGAAGGGAAATGATCGTAATAACTTGGGCAAAAAAAAGTGAAAGCATAATACTCAAGAATAAACCAGTAAATAAACTGAAAAGAATGAAATCCTTTGTTGTATAAAAAAGTATAACCATGATTGTCGCTTGAAATCCGAATAGAACAAAGTTTTTAGGATAGACGGGCATCCCTTTTTTCCTTCGAGTCCATAAATACACAGCCATATAAATAAATATGGAATAACAGAGTAATGGGACCCCTCCTACCCAAAGACTTGCTAGCCAAGCAAACAAATACCCATCCTCACGGAAGATCATTTGTTTGCTGATGTTTGATAAATAATGAATGGAGTACGAAAAGAAATTGATGACCCCAAAGGCTAGCAAAGTCACAAATGACCCATAAAAGGTCGTAGATAAAATATACTCAAAAGCCATAAAGGTCTCCGTCTAAAATATTTAAAATTGGCCAGTTATTTCCTGTAAGTCCAGTATCAATTGGAAGATGTATTATTAACGGATTGATTAGCTTATGAAGAGAAGAAGAAAATTAGTGAATACAAAGTAATATCTACAAGGAATCTCGAAATACTTTCAATACTGAATCCATATTAGGCTTAATACCAGTCTTAATGGAAACATTTTTCACCATCAATAAATATTCATAAAATTTTATTAATTTCGATGATTTGTAATATTTACTATCTTCTATGAACTCATCATTTTTTTTGCCAAAGACTTTTTTTATTCCTAATTTATGAGCTCTATCTCTAATAGCACGCTTATTTCGATCGATTGGAAGATGTTTCAGCAAATTGTCAATACTAACAGTTGGATAATACTTAATTATTAATTCATCTTCCCACTTTAACCAATATCTTCTATAATTTTGTTTATTCACGAAGCACTATTTTCCTTCCCAGACTCGACATCTTAATTCACTATGTTAAAAGATAGGCAATCTTTAAGTAAAAAAGTTTTTTCTAATAATTTAATGTACTCGCAAGTAAGCTGCTCCATCTCCATAACTATTTCGCGGAGAAATTTTATTCCTTCTTCTTCCTTTAATCTTCCTGAATTGACAAAAGTGACGACATCTTCAATCTCAGATTGAATTTGTTTAAATAATTTTGAGGTTTGAAATAAAGTTAACTCGGTTTCAACTCTAACTTCATTTATATTCATTAAAAATGTATCAACGTCTTCAACTCCGGTGTTTTTAACAGTATCTATTAATTTTACAGTCCGCTGAGCAACGTGTTGAATTTCTGAAATAAGTTGCTGAACTATACCATTAGTAATCGTTTTTAAATAGAAAGAATCGATTATTGTTTCAACAACTATACTTTGTTGCTTCAAAGTGAATATCCCCATTTCTAAATATTTGGTTTAGATCATATTCCAAATAATGAATTAATTTCAATCTCAATTTTCATCATTTCTATGCTTGTTTTTAACCACACCATATACCGACTATCGGTATATGGTGTTTATTTGTTTCCACAACTATACTTTGTTGCTTCAAAGTGAACATCCCCATTTCTAAATATTTGGTTTAGATCATATTCCAAATAATGAATTAAATTCAATCTCAATTTTCATCATTTCTATGCTTGTTTCTAACCACACCATATACCGACTGTCGGTATATGGTGTTTATTGTTTCCACAACTATACTTTGTTGTTTCAAAGTGAACATCCCCATTTCTAAATATTTGGTTTAGATCATATTCCAAATAATGAATTACATTCAATCTCAATTTTCATCGTTTCTATACTTGTTTCTAACCACACCATATAACGACTGTCGGTATATGGTGTTTATTGTTTCCACAACTATACTTTGTTGTTTCAAAGTGAACATCCCCATTTCTAAATATTTGGTTTAGATCATATTCCAAATAATGAATTAAATTCAAACTCAATTTTCATCATTTCTATGCTTGTTTCTAACCACGCCATATACCGACTGTCGGTATATGGCGATCATACTTTTTTAAAATTTTCCTGCAATATTACCTCTAATGCATTAACTGCTGGTGTCCAAAATTGCGTTCCCGAACCTTTTCTTAATATGTCTAAAGCTTTATCTTGAGTCATAGCAGGACGATATGAACGATTACTCGTCATCGCATCAAATGCGTCTGCTACCGCCATTATCTTTGAATGAATCGGAATTTTCTCATCGTTTAATCCCATTGGGTAACCCAATCCATCCGGACGTTCATGATGGTATAGCACTATTTCATAAATTATTTTTTTCTCGCCATCTGTTAAAATAGGAAGGAATTGATAAACACCTCGCAACAATTCTTCTCCTATTAATGGATGTTGTTTCATAATACAGTACTCGTGTTCCGATAGAGATCCTTCCTTATGCAAAATATAATCCGGTATGCCTATTTTTCCTATATCATGTAATAAACCACTTAAATGAATAATTCGCCTATAACTCGGTATTATTTTAAATTCACCTGCTATAAGGTATGCATATTTGGCGACTCGCTCACTATGTCCTGCGGTATATGCATCTCTTTTCTCAAGGGATGAGGCAAAAGCTGCCAATATGTTATCATTTGTAACTTCTAATTTGTGGTTTAATACATTTACCTCTTCTATAGTTTCAGTCATTTTACTCTGATGCAGGATACTTATATTTCTTAGGGCAAAACGAATAATTACAAATATTAAAAGAAATGTTTGGGCAATAATCTGATAAATTATATTTCCTTCAATAATCGGCAGTATTTTACTGATTAAAAGAAAAGTACATAGCGAGAAAGCATCTACCCATGTTAGGAGCAATATATTTCGTCGCCATTCTCGAAACTTCCAAGGGATTCGATTCAGTAAGTGAAAGACGAGGATTGTCGTAATCTGAGTGAAATAAAGACAGCTAATAACACTTAAATACATCCCGAGAAGAGGTATACTTAAAGTTATTAAATCATTCATTAGTTGGAAACTCATATATAAGCATATTGATTGCATAATGAGCAATAAAAAACTCCGTAAATACTCGGGCTTATTTCTTTTTCTGTTAAAAACCCAGAAAATTACTACATAAACAAATAGGGAGTAAAGAAATAAATATATACCACCTATCCATAAACTAGCCATCCATGCAAACAAGTGACCATCTTCCCGAAATCTTGTATTTTTATTAATATTTACTACGAAGTGTATAGGGTATGAACATATATTGATTAGAGTAAAGGATAAATATGTAACTATTACATCGATCATTACAATTAACGCTCCCACAATGGAATTATACTGATTTTATATAACATAACGCATTCTTGTAATAATATGTGAACTTGTAATGTTTATGTATAATTTGCCGGTGGTCGTGCTCAACAATTGATTTTAAAATAGGGGTGATTTCTTCCCCGTAATTTAAAGATAACGGAGAAGAAATTTTAGTTTGAAATAGTTAGATTTTAAACTTAGATATTTGATCTTGTAGATCCTGAACCATTTGAATTAATGACTTCGAGGCAGTTGAGATTTCCTCCATAGAAGCAAGTTGTTCTTGACTAGAGGCCGCCACGGATTGAGAATTATCGGATGCTCCTGCAGCTATTCTAGAAAGTTCTTCAACAGTAGCAGTCACCTGTTCAGAACCTGCTGACATTTCCTCCACTGAAGCTGATATTTCTTGAATTTGAGCTCCCATAGAATCGATATCTTGTAATATATGATTAAATGCTTCACCGGCTTGCTGGACTAGATTAGTTCCTCTTTCAACAGTTTGACTCCCAATTTGAATCGAATTTACTGCATCTGCCGTATCATTTTGTATTTCTTCAATTACTACTTTTACTTGCTCAGCGGACTTTCTACTTTGTTCAGCCAACTTTCGTATCTCAGTAGCTACTACAGAGAATCCTCTTCCATATTCACCTGCCCTTGCGGCTTCAATACTTGCATTTAGAGAAAGCAAGTTTGTTTGCGAACTGATCTCACTCATGACTTCTATTATGTTATTAATTTCCTTTGTTCGTTCACTCAATTTTGTAATGAGGTTCGAAGTTTCACCAACGGTTTGGTTGGCACGATTCATATCCGAAATTGCATTTTGAATGATCCCATTACCTTGGAAGGCCTTATCGGAGGTTACCAGTGATACTTCCCTCACAACCGAGCAAGACTCTGCAACCCTCTGAATCCCTAGTGCTAGCTCCTCCATTGATCTAGCACTTTCTTTTGAACCTAGCATTTGTTGTTCTGCCCCTGCAGCTACTTCTTGAATAGTCGCTGAGATAACTTCAGCTGCTAAACTTGATTGTTCCGCACTAGCTGTCAATTGCTCAGAGGTAGCTGCCACTGAATTTGCGTGATTAGAAATCTTAGTTAACATATGATTTAACATCTCCGTGGATTGGTTAAAGTTAGTTAACATCTTTCCAAACTCATCTTTGCTAGTTACAGGTATTATCTGTGTAAAATCTCCTTGTGAAAGAAAATATGAAAGATTATTTACTTTACTAATGTTCCTAGTAATATCACGGCTATAAAGAAGAATAAGAATAATGAATAGTATAATACTTACTAAATCAACATAAATTATTTTCTTAATAAGTGAATAAATGGGTGCTAAAAGTTCTTTGTCTGGTAAGGCTATTGCAATGATCCAATTAGTTCCTGGCATTTCCTGAAAATAAACTTGCGTACTCCCTGCATTTGAATTAAAAATTAAATTCCCTGTTTTACCCTCGAGTATTCTTTTTCCTAGATCAGCAAAAGAAGCATTTGAATCTTCTTGAAGCTTTTCTTTCATAATCTTATCCGTTTCAGGACCTGCGAGGTAAGTCCCATTCTTGTCTAACAAAAACGCCCATCCTGTATTTCCAACCTTTGTTTCGTTAATAATTTCTTTGATAGTCGTAAGAACAATATCTCCACTCGTGACACCAATAAATTGTCCTTGTGAACTATACATTGGGACGGTTGCGGTAACCATATCTACTTTTCTTACTTCATCGAGATAGGGGTCGGAGAACACTACATTTTTTTGATTTGCCGCACTTTTATAAAATTCCTGATTAGGATAATCAAAAGTGGGATCATTATACTCTTCTGATGTAGCAATATTATCCTTATCCCAGTAAGCATATGTAGAGAAATATTTCGTGCGAGACTTGTATGCATTAGGTTCAAAAAAAATCCCTACTCCAAATGTGTCCTTATTTATTTTTAAATCATTACTTGCAATAGTATGATACTCATCCAATGATAATTTATTGTATATATCTTCTACCGTCTTAGCAAAAACCTCTGGAACTTTGCTTGAAGCTGTTATTCGATTTTGTATTCTTGAACTGATGGTTTGAACTTGTTGATTCAGTTGGTCTTGGGATTGTTTAACTATGATTGACTTCGAATATACAAATGCCAATGAAGCAACAGCCACAAGCATAAGCGTAACTAAAGGTAAAATAATAAATAAAGTCTTTGCTCTCACACTTCTCAGATTAATAGTTGGCAATCTCATTTAAACACCCCAGTGAATAATATATTTTTTGACTTACATTAAGCGATTCCACGTGCGGATTTAGTTAGTAATAGTTATATGATCCTATATAATACAATACTTTTGACCTGCAATAGTTAATAACCTCCTAGATAATATATTACTTACGACCTATATAATCTCGAAAACTATCATTATATGTCGATAATCATAAACTATAAATTACTTAAGGTCAAGTTTATTAGAATAGTCAGACTATTTAAGTAATGGTTTTACTATTTAATCATATTCACGAAAATAAATAAGCCTACCATAATATTAATTGGTAAGCTTAGGAAAAAGATATTAAACCTCAATACCACTCATATAATTTCGGATAATCTCATCCATAGCATCAACTAAATTCCTATTAACTTCATCTAGAAAACTCCACTGCACAACAACACCAATATAGATAATTACTAAGTTTTCCGCAATATTTATTGCAGATACACTTTGTTTGATAACACCCTTTTCTTGACCATGCTCAATAACTTTATACATAATGTTCCCCATACTTTTAAAGGTTTCAGCTAAGAGTTTATTATAGATTGGGCTAATTGTACCTAGATGTATTAAGTTTCGTGTTATTATTTGGGTCTTGTGTAGATTTCTTGCCATTTCTACTATCGCTTCTTTTAACCTGGTCAACAATTGTTTAGGATCTTCCATACATATTGACATCTGTTGGTCAAATATTTTTAGTTGCTCTAGATCAAAATTAAATAATAGCTCTTCTTTTGAATTGAAATATGCAAAAAAAGTAGTTTTTGTGACACCCGCTTTTCTTGCAATTTCATCTATCGAAGTCTTTTGATACTCTTGAGTTGAAAGGAGTTCAAGCGCAGATTCTATTAGCTTTCTTTTTGTATATTCTTTGTTTTTTTCCCTATTCATAGTGATTCCCCTATTTTTTTTATAATTTCTTATTAATGCGAACTTATTCGAGAGAGCGCTTTCAATCAACTTGCTCTTAATTTTGGTACAGGACATCAGTAATATTATACTATATATTTTAATATTTTCGAAATTGTATGTTTTCATTTGAAAAGCAGGATGGAGTATTTAGTGAAACAATTGTAGGCATCCTTAGGACAAAGTAAAAACGCAAACATCGGCCTTATCTGTTCCAGCATTGAATAATGTCCCCTACCATCTACTCTAAGGAATAGATACTTTTGAAAGTACAATCTATAATAAAGGGATTCATCTTTTTCTTGTTCTTTTCGAATGAGATCCAACACTGATCATATCGCATTTATTGAAATACAATTCTCGAATTATTACTACGTATTATATTAGTTACTTGCGTAATTCAAATTAATTACCTACCACGTTATGATAACTTCAACCAATAGTCAAGTTTGACGAAATTATATAATAATTTAACCGATACATTTTTCTCATTATGAATTAATAACAGACTACAGGTATTTAACATAATGTAAAACTTTATGAAACCCAAAACTAAACCGAATCTGATTGCCACTTCTTATTTTTATATATATTGTTGTGAGAGTTACAAAAAAAGCAGTTTAGAACTCGACCTACGAGTTCTAAACTGCTTTTTTTTCACTTATTACACTTTAATAATTTCCGAAAACGTAAAGCAGCTAATGATTTTTTCTTTATCACCAACATCATCGTTAACTGGAGAATTAAGTTCAGGATTGTTAGGGCTGCTTCTGCACGTGTAGAGTTAGGAGTAAACTTGTGTGAGGAATGATTTCTGCTACAGCGACATCTTCTCAATTTCATCAATTTGATTCCAGAATTTGATTAATCATTCCCGCTGTAGTATATTATTTTGCTTAATACGGATGAATTTAGCGGCACTATACCGGCGGTACGCAACCGTCCACATCACGGCAGCACCTATGAAACCGTATAAAACGAAGTTAGACAGCGCTAAATAGACCTCTGTGGAAAACTGGTATACCATGACTACGCGGATAGACGCTTCCACTGTTAACATAATACCCCATACGAACGTCATGAGTCTCATTACGAAGCGGAAGTATGCATAATTCCAATTAACCGCAAACTCGTTATTACCAATGAAACGTAACGCCAGATAATACATGATTGGCCGACGGAATAACAACGAGCAGAGGAATACAACACCAACTGAAGCAGTAATAAGCGATTCTCTTACAAGCAAGATTTTTTCGTTTCCGCCCAACAGTACTAACACTAATGTCAGCAAAAACGTGAACAACATGAGCGATCCGAAAGCATCGAGCTTGCGGTATCTCGCCAGATGGATTACGTTATCAATCAACGGTACCAATGTGGCAATTGTAAGAGCAGCTATGCTGCTCATGTAATTAGATAACCAAACATATAATACCCAAGGTACAATACCGTTGATCAGAAGTGTAAAAATGATGTAATTGCGTTTCGACATATTAGGCACCTTCTTCAAAAGATTGGATAATATTACGGCTGCGCTTTTTGAGATACATTTCGGTTAGGATCAAGTTAAGTGCAATCGAAAGGTACACGGCGGTCGGGAATGTGAAGCTGCTTGGAGCATGAATTGATAATTGGACAATTCCAAGCACTAGTCGGAATGTCACAAATACGAATGTTATAGCATAGCTTCGAAGCATCCATGTCCGGTGACTCTCAACATTCTTATCTTTGATGTGTTTAATGCCAATAGCCGTTGTCCCTAACCAAAAGATGTCCAAAACCAAAAAAGCGATTGTGGATGACGTACCACCGGTGGCATACAGCGCTATATACGGTGCTATCAGCACGTTCAAGAGAATCGAATATCCATATATCCTGCCTAGCTTCTTGTGAAGCTTTAGGTTTTTACGGCTCCGTTTCGTTAGCTGAAATGCACCGATGAGTAGCGCGACTATACCGAGTACGATGTGCGGGTAGAAAAACAATTTCCATATTTCGTATGGAAATGATGCGTCCTTTAGCTTAGCAGATACCATACCTGATTGGCTCGGCTTGTAGATCAAATATTGGACCACCACATAGATAGTTAAAAGATAAGCAAGCACATACAAGACGGGCAAAATGATTTTTTTTTGTAACACTTAATCCCCCTTCTCCCTTAACGCAATGAGCGAGACAAGAATGCAATTATATCTTGCACTGTCATCTGGCTATGCTCCTGAATAATTGTGTTCTGCACTCGCATGCCGTACATGAACATAACAAGTGTCTCTGCAGTCTTTGTTCCGTCAAGCTCTACTGGAATCACTTTGTGCATTTTCCCTACTTCAACCCATCTCATGCAAGTCTGCAAGGTGTATCCGTACACTTCTTGGACTATTGCCGCTACCCTCGGGTTATCCATCTGGCTAAGCAGGTATATGAAAATTTGATTCGTAACATCTTTATGACTCGTTGAACGAATCATACCTTCGGCAATGAGCTTTAATGGATTATCAATGCCCGATGAATCCGGATTCGTTACCACCTCAGTGAAACGTGCATTAATATGCTCGACACGCGATTTAAGGACTAAGCCGAGTAGTTCGTCTTTACCAGATACGTAATGATAAATAGCGCCTTTAGACAATCCAGTGCGCTGGATGATATCTTGTAATGTTGTCTGTCTGCAACCCTTCTCTTGGATAAGCAACTCCGTTGCGTTCATGATCGTTTGAAAACTAGCACTTGCTACTGTCATATTCTTTTAATCCCCCTCCATAAAACCAACCGGCGGTTTGTTGTAAATTAATTATATCATACCGACTGACGGTTTTCAATAGAGTTTTAATTTCTTCGACACATCCAATAATCTCTTTTCTTAAATTGAGAACTTTTGTTCATACCCGATCAGTATCGAGCCTGTTCCTTGTTATCTTGACGAATTAACTGTTCTACCCGCTTGGCCACTCCCTTTCGATTATAAAGTACAGGATGGAATATCTAACATAATCAACCATTAAATAATATTTTTATCGAAATCCCTTCTTTGACAGCGCCCAGCCGGCGGTCAATAGCGAAGGCCCGTATCGGTCGCCGTCTGATCATTTATCTTATAATGTACCTACAATTATTAACGTTGAATTTTCCGCTAATGACAACTCTATTTGATTTGAAGTATTGCGTATATCCGGCCGCTGCATATGGCTTCCAATACGTGTTACAATTGCTTCCTGGCCATCATTTAATTGAATTTTTGTGCCTGGCGGATAAGGTGGGATTGACTTAACAAACGCTTGAACGAGTTGCTCCGCGTAGGTTCGCCCGTATTGACCCATAATCACCTCAATCGCTTCATGAGGTGAAAATTCCTCGTCTGAAATGAGATTGTCATACAAATTTGCAAGAGCACAAATTTGCGCGTAATCATGTACTGCTTGACCTTCTAATGAACGGGGATATCCAAGACCATCTATCGTTTCATGATGTTGAAAAGCTACATGTGCTGATAATAAGCTAATCTCACGAACACTCCTCAATATATTAAAACCTTCCTCAGGATGTTTCGAAGTATCATCTGTAACAGCTTTACCAATATCATGAAGCAGACACCCAACTGCCAAATCTCTAAGTTGAAGATCATTATATCCCATGTATTTTCCTATTTGCAGTGCCATGAGCGTAACGTTCACGGCATGAGCGTATGTCTTTAATTCACCGACTATAACAGTTATAGGTACTGGCAGCAGAATAGGCCGAATTTTCATCTCCACTATGAGCCTTCCCACACATTGAAGCAAGCTTTTCAGCGGAATCGGCTTCTGTATTTTTACCATATCATAGGATAATTCCACGGTTTTGATCACTTCAAGCCATGTTGGCATATCCAACAACTCTTCTAAGGTAATCCCTTCTGATATTTTGTCCTCAACAATAAGATGTGAGATTTTAACCTCTTTCAGCCGTTCCAAGTATTTAGTATGGATTGTATTGCCTGCAGCTAATAAAACTCTAAGCTTTGCATCATAAACAGGTTTAGCTAATTGCATACTTGTTTCGTCGTATTCATTAATTGATATCAAACGCAATTTCTATTCCACTCCTATAACTTATTTATCAATCTTCCAACCATTAATTTTTTCATAATACCAAAATGTATTGCAGTTCACCTAACGACTTCCAGTACTCGCACGTATTATTCCTCTTGGACTACAGCTCAAAGTACGATCAACTTTAAATAGTTTATCTTCACTGAATTAACAAATGTAAGAAGGAAGTTTATCGCATGCATTGTTAAAAATCTCAGTAAGATCCAACAGTTAATATCCATAATTACCCTTATCTTGAAGTGGATGCCAATAATTTCTTGATTGCTTCAAGCACCCTATCTGGTTGAAACGGTTTAACTATAAAATCTTTGGCACCTGCCTTAATAGCCTTTACAACCATCAACTGTTGCCCCATCGCCGAACACATGATGATCTTGGCATTTGGATCCACTTGCTTAATTTGTATCAAAGCATCAACCCCCTCTAATACCGGCATCGTGATATCCATCGTAACCAAGTCGGGCTTTAACTCGCTATATTTCTTGATGGCTTCAACACCATTCGCAGCTTCGCCTATAACGTGATGTCCTCCTTTCGTGAGGATTTCCTTTAACATTAATCTCATAAATGCTGCATCATCTACTACCAATATATTGGCCATATGTTATGCCACCTCTACATGATATAATAATAAATTGAGTTTAATACACCAGCATCAGTCTGACATCCCAAATCGGAAATCCTAAAATGCCGTACGTCATCTCATTCATTACCTACGCACTATGTCTCTTACATGGGTTAATGTTTATCCCGAGCGTACCGGTTGACAGCCCCAATGCACCATACGTTTTTCTTAGTATAGAAGACTGCCGATGTTACATCGGCAGCCTTCTGTATCATTGTTATTGGGCTAACTTTTATTAAAAACCATTTTCTACTTTCTTTGAAAAACCATTGTAGGCAAAAGGTTAAAGTTTTCATATAGGAGATCTAATTAACTTAGAAAGAACTTATATACTCTAGGGCTTTACCACTCAAGGATAAAGTGACTAGTATCTCCGCCTTGGGATTTATTCATCTTTGTCTCATCAAGTCTAATTTTTATAACAACAGCGTCTTTTGGTTTAAATCTATTGGCCATAGCAGTAATTAACCCCTCATCACATGCTTCTGGATAGGCTGAACTATTCGTTACAACAGATGATCTGGGACCAGTCCATTTAAATATAATCTCACCAATATTTAAACCTATGTGATTCGATTTGTAGGCTGCCCCGATTGAGCTCATTGCGATTTCAAAGCTACTTATCTCTGGTGGAAAGACTGCATTTTCTGGTATGGATTTACCAATCATGTATAGTGTCTTTTGGCCAACCTTGTTAGATATTTTTTCAAATGCATTCATAAATGACTGATAAGAGTACCAATTGCCCGGTATTGGGTTTTCAATTCCATTTTCGGATAAAAACTTCAATGCAGTATTTTTAAAGGCTCCCATTCCGCAAACCATTGCATTAATTGTTTCCCCATTAACTTCTGCATTCTGTTCATTTACTTTAAACTGAACCATATTTCTTTCTCTCCTTCCATCTAATAGGGTAATAGAAAATTTGATTCGTGACTTCTTGGTGAATCGTTTAATGAATTATAGTTTGACGATTAGTTGTAACATTTACCAAGTGAAACGTTCCCCTTTACTATCTACGTAATTAATAATAGAAGTCATTAGACAATCATGAGCGCTGAATGATATCCTGCAGCTTTGCCTGTCATCAGCCTTTCTCTTGAATAAGCACCTCCATTGCTTATAAATACAATTTCAAGATATCTTGCGCTTACAGTTGTCATATTCCTATATTATAAACCGACGGACGGTCTGTCAATAGGATATATAATGACTTAACAACGGGGTTATTCATTCTAAATTCGTTACTATTCCAAATCCCAAACTTTATATTTTCCTTCGCATAAATATAAGAAAACAGGAATATGAATCGGGTTTTCCTTTTGCTTGGAAAACCCCTTATTTTGTTTTCGTTGCGTTTGATAATAGTAAAATGGAGATTGACCTTAATTTTTGAAGATGTACCAATCTTGTCGCACTGTAAATTAGTTCCATCAAGAGATTAATACCATCAATACTACTGCTTCAATACCCCTCCCCTTTTAAACCTATTGATTAAATTCTCACACCATTCTATATATAAGCGTTCATAATTGACACCGAATTCAACTACAGAAATGCTAGAAAAAATCGGATCATCGTTTTTTAAAGTTTCTTGCAGCTGGGTAAGCTCCGTCACTTTATCTAAATAGGCATTTAATCTTTCTTGATGTTGCTTCTTTATGTCCTCTATTTGGGCGATCATCTTCTCAGGCTCTACAAGCCATGAATTGTAAGCTTTCAAAAGAAAATCATCTCGAAAATTTTCTACTCCCCCCGGTTCTATCGTCCAAAGTATTAAAGCCTCCCGTCCTTCTTCAGTGATTTCATACAATTTTCGTGCGGGACGATAGCTATGTTGTTCAATCACATGTAACTTTAGCAATCCCTCTCCTTCCATTTTTGCCAATTCAGGGTAAACTTGATTGCTACCAACTTTCCAAAAAGGACCTAATCGATTGTTCATGTGTTGCTTAATATCGTAGCCACTGAGTGGTTCGCGCGCCAATAAGGAAAGAAGAGCATATCGAATTGAACTCATGAAAACATCTCCTCCTCTTAAGATAATATTGTTATAAGTTAATTCTAACATATATTTTTTTGTAGAACAAACTTAGTACATAGGATAAAACTAACCTATATATTTTAGTTGACTTCAATAATTTTATAGGTTAATATGAACCTATGTTAAATGTGAATTATATAATACGAAATGAGGAAATATAATGAAAAAAGCAATAATAATGTATTTCAAAAAACCTCAAACCACTATTGCAGTGGTAGTAGCTTTGATGGCTCAACTAATTTTTTGTGTGGTTTGGATGACTGCTTATGACGGTGTACTAGATCGAGTCAATCATTTGAAAATTGCCATCGTAAATGAAGATGGTGAATTTGGTAAGACCATTGAGAAACAATTGCAAAGTAATTTCCCCTTTGAAATAATAACGTCCACTAAGGAAAAGGCTATGGATGAACTTATGCTACGTGATGTCCATTTAATTGTGACAATCCCAGAAAAATTTGGTCAATCTTTAACATCCCCTGGTACGCAAGCAAAACTATCTTACATAATGAATGAATCCAATCCCCAACTTACAAAAAGCGTAATGCAAACCATCGTTACAAAAGTTACGAATGAATTAAATCATAATGTTTCACTTCAAGGAACTGAAGTGGCATTACAACAATTAAAGCTACCAACAGATCAAGCACAAAGGACCGCACAAAACCTCTTAAATAAAGTTGGATCTGAAGTAGAATCTTTACATCCTGTGAATGGCATGCAAAATCAAATGGTTTCAATGATGCTCATATTAGCCTCTTACGTTGGTGCTATGTTAATGGCAATGAACGTTCACCAAGTTTCTGAAACGATTGGTGCGCTAATTTCCAAATGGCAACATTTTGCCGTTCGCTCCCTGCTTATTGTATTTGCAGCTTTACTCATATCTATAGTCGGATCTTCACTTATCGCCTCTCTCGGTGGGCAGATGGAGAGTGGCTTCGGTTCATTTTGGCTGTTTCATTTTTTAACTCTTTTAACCTTCATGTTTTTTGCTCAAATGTTCCTTATGGCAATGGGTATGGCTGGTATGTTTTTAAATATGGCTGTTCTTTCCTTACAGCTCGTAACTTCCGGGACAATTGTACCGAAACAAATGTTAAGTGGCTTTTATCAATGGCTAGGCCAATTTCTGCCTGCAACCTATGCGGTGGAAGGAATTATGAACTTACAATTTGGTGGAGTAAACACGGATAAAGATATATGGACACTTTTTGTTACTTCTCTAATTTGTGTAATTATTTCTTTGGTGGTTACTATCTTAAAGAAACAAGAGAAATCACTTAAAGTATCGGAAGCATCTAAATTAGCCCCCCTCTCTACAAACTAATAATAAAATAACTATATATAATGAGACAAAGTCAAAAGTATCATTTAATAAACTTAAAGAAAGTAAATTTTAAAACCGAAAAAGGAGTTAGGCAAATACAAATTGCTTAACTCCTTTTTTTTGATATCAACTAATGAATCTACTTAAGCTTGTTATGGGCATGAAAAGCAACCGACCTCCACACTCACTTTGGAAAAGCCTCGGAGTAGAAGTCTCTGAATACACGATTGTTATTTCTGCACCAAACATTGCCTTTGGATCTATCATACGTCGAATCCTAAGTGCATAACCATCTTCACTACGGAGTTTTTTTTCGTACTTGTTTTTTTCGCACAAATAGTTCATACATACTTTTACTTCGCGAATACCTTAAACTTTCGTACACTGCCTTTTAGCGGGCATCCTTATTGTATTTAGTTATATTTGATACTTGGTTTCGTCTTTTGGTTCTAAATTTTCGATAAAATGGTTCCAGTCTTCTGACCACGAGGAAATTTTTGTTTTTGTCTTCAGCATTAAGGCTTTTTCAAAATTTTCATCAAAATGAGAATCATTTGAGCGAATATAACCTATATCAAATAGATTTGCTGTTAGTTCTTTCGATTTCTTGACATACATCCGCTCAACTTCTGTGAACGCATGATCTAATTTTCCTTTGAATTGTTCACTAGGCTCGTTAACGATATTACCGATATTATTCACTATATTCTGAATGAGGCTACGATCAATACCACGCCCGAATGCAGTACTATTTTTAGCGATTGTATCTATTTTCGTCACGATTACTCGATCCAATGATCTAGTAAATGCGGTACGAATCGAATCTGAAATCTCGACATTATTGATCATCATCGCTGCTTTAGCCTTAGTCAAACCTAAGGATGCACCAAAGAATAATTCGTTAGCAAACATATCTTCTGGCTTCGCTGGTGTTTCGTCCGCACTGAATATGCCATCATTTGTTCTACGGATAATGTTTATGACTGCTGAGAGATCCTTTTCCCCTAGTAAATCAAGTTTATACGGATTCGTATTTACATCTGTACTTTCATGACTTACTATTTCGTTAAAAAAATTAATATTGGAGGCAGATATTCCAGAAACTCTATATTTGTTCCAATCCTCTTCATGGGTGTCAGTCATGTTTTGGAAAAATTCTCTTTTACTATCATAAATAGATTCTAAGTGCTGCTTGAATTTTGGTATGTTAAAATCACTACCTTTTAGAAAATTACCCATTTCGTCTGCTAAATCGTTTACTATGTTATTTTTAATTTCAGAAACAAGATCATTGAGTTTATTTAATTGATCATTTTGTTCGTCCCCAGACTTGAATTGTTTAATGTTATCCCGATATCTTGCCTCTAACTCGACTAGTTGATCTATTTTTTCAAGCGGATCCTGATATACAGATTCACTGAACTTGATTTGATTAAAATCAACATCTACGAATGCTTCCTTAAAACGGCCCAAATCAGTATCTGTAAGAGCAACTGTCCTAATATGCTGATCCAGTGGTAAATTCTTAAATGAATCCAATGCCTCTTGAGAGATAGTTACATGATCGACGGGAAGTCTTGACTTGATAGGTAGGTTACGATTGGCAATTCCATCTATAGGTATTGCATGTAGTAAATCCATCTCTTTTATTGCTTTGTTACGCGTGTCGTTTATCGCACCCAACAACCGATGTGAATTGTTAATGTACATGCTGCTACCTCCATAAAGTGTTATTTTTATTGAATCATACCGACGACTATTGGTTTTAAAATGAAACAAAGAATAAATTTTCCTACAAAATACCTATGTGTAAATTCTTGGTGGTCAGATTGGAAGCGGATTCGGTTCATTTACTCTTCATTACCTAATAAAAACAAGGCGCAGCTGCCGTGGCAGATTGCTCCTTGTTTTGGTTGAACTAAAGTTCTAGTGTTTACCTAGAATTTTTAGACTCTTAGATACCTTCACTTCTGATTTCCTCTAGTGTGTTTAAATAAAATGGATACGAGCATGTTGCATATACTCTAAAATATTAAACTGAATGTTCTGCGAGTTCTGTATGATTCCCGTAAGAGAACAGCCAACTACTTAACAATCCACCTAATATAATAATTACCCCTCCGCTAATTACAAGTGCTCGTAAAGGAATGAATTGATACATCCATCCTGAAGCTAATAGTGCTACAGTCAATGCCCCCATTAGAGCGGAATGCAAGGTCATCTGAACTCGTCCTTGATACGTATACTGCACTTTGGTTTGCATTAACGTAGCTATCCCTACATTCAAAGAAATTTGTCCTAAACTAAATACAAGGATACCTACTGCTGTAATGGCAAGATGCGGATACAGAACCATTAATCCAAGCCCTATACCCATGACAATCATCCCGTAGGTAATTAATTGAGCTGCCGATAACTTCGATCTTTGAACAAGAAAAGCACTAACTAACATACCTCCCCCTTGTATAGTGCCTAATACAGCCAATAATGTCTGGGGAAGCTCAAGAAAATCGGTAATAATAAAAATTTCCAAAACTTGAATGAGACCGGCACCAAACCCAACAAACATCGCAGAAATTAAAATGGGGCGTACAGTTGTATGTTGAAAAGAGTAGCGTATTCCAGTTAATAAATCATTCCAAACAGAGTAGATACTAAGTCCCTTTCTCTCAATGATTTCAGTTGTGAATATGGATTTTATGAGCATAACGCTTATTACGAACAAAAGGATGGTGATTGCAAAAGACCATTGTACGCTTAGATACATATAAATGGTTGTACCCACTACTGGTCCTAATAAAATCATTACACTACTAGATATCTGACGAAGGCTAGCTGCAGTTTTTCGATCTTCTTCTAGAACAAATTGCATGGTGAAAGCATTCCCTGGTGCTCGAAAAAACAAAGTCCCGACAGCAGATAGAAAAGCTCCGAGAAAAATGATCCACGAAGGTCCAAACCACACAGCCTCAAGTAATAACACAACCATTCCTGCGCGATACCAATTAGCAGCCATGATAGTCCGTTTACGGCTCCAACGATCAGCAAACACTCCTACAAGAGGTGCAAACAAGAAAATTGGTGCATACTCAACGAACATAATATAAGACATGGCAACAGAAGATTTATGAAAAAGATCAAGAACAGCATACATTAGCGCCATATTTCTTAACCAGTCACCTAACTCTGATAACCACGTTGAAACCCAGTATTTTCTGAACAAAGGATTTCTTTTCAAAAATGAGTACATAACTTCATGCCCCTTTCTATTGTTTCTGTGGGCTGTCATCATGATTCGAGTGGGCTCGTTTTGCTCTATGTAATTTCCACGATCTTACTCCATCTTTGAAAACATCAGTGATTTCGTTATTATAATTCGAGCTTGGGCTACTTGAGTTTCCTCTTCCATATCAATGCCCACAGCAGGATGTGAAGTGGTAATTCGTTCAATACGTTTTTGGTCCGTCTGATTTTTGCTTAAACTTCATAATAAGAGCGCCTCCTTGATGGTGTTGGGTATCTACCCGTCGACAAACCCATCATTCCGAGGCGCTCCATTTTTGACAAAGCCCATTTCTTAGGCTATATGGCAATGTTTAGTGCAATCTTATTAGAATCCAATAATTTCTTAACAACCATTTTATTCAACAAGCAATTTATCTTCTTGTTCATCCCACATCGCGAACAATGATTGCAATTCAGCCCCTGTATAGGCACCTACCACTCTTACATTTCGATGTACAAGCTGCACTGCAATCATAACCGAGACAAACTCATCTTCTACTCGCAGTTGGGCCACTGTCTCCTTGTCCCCTGTGATAAGGACGAAGCCGTTAAGATCACTGCCGTGAGGTTCAAGAACAACTACCTCAAAGCGGTCGATCTTTCCTTCTTGTTGCAATCGTATACAGTATTGCATTGCATTATTAAGCGTGGCCTGTGCTGCCTTCTCACGCCCTGGAATTATTTCACCCCAACCAACAATCAGCGAACCTTTTGCCATATCATTCTCTCCATTTTCATTTTTTTATAGGTTAAATTTAACTTATTACAAAAATAACACATTCTTTTTTATAAGTCAACAAAAATATAGGTTAAATTTAACTTATGTTTTTGTTGCTCTTCTTATAAAAAAAATGCAGATATATAATAAGATGAAACAACTATGAATTAAGGAAACATCCGCTTCATCTCTCAACACTTGAATCAAAACTCATTTTCCCACCACCATGTATGAAAGTGTATTCTTGTTATTTTTTTATCCTGAACGCGTATTCGTTATTCAAGTGAATTTTATGGATTTCAAAATAGATAATAACTATTCTGATTGAAAAATGATTCTGCAAAGATTAACTGGATCATCGACAAACCGTATTAATGAAATTGTTTTATAAGTAACCCAACTAATGTTCATTCATCTAGCGTCTATAGCGTTATTGTTTTTGAGGAAATATTTCAATTTAAAATTCGAAGAACAGTGCTTGGGCTCTGTTCTTTACAAATCAATTGAAAGAACAATCTACTGAGGTTGATATCTTCCGGGAGGTTATGGATCCATCAATGGAACTTATAATGGAATAGCACGAAGAAATTAATAGGAGATGTCCTGAAGTAATAACATAGTTGTAGAAATAAAAAATAAGTATCAGACAGACGCTATTATAGAAATGATGAACATGTTGCTTGGACAATTCCAACATTTCAAATTTATCCTGCTCCACGGAGGAAAACCGTTTCAGAAATTTATAATGGTGGGTTCTGAATAAAAGAAGCTGCAGTATTAAAATCGGCTAGTGGATGCAGATTATAAAATTCCGTAAAGGGATTCGCTTCGTATTTTAGCTCTGTTTCTTTTTGACTACGATCTGATCTTCGCTAACAGAAGAATTCCTACAAGGTAATGTGACGCATACGCAGGAGTCATTCATTCCGTTGATAGGTCTTCTAAGACTTAAATCTTCAAGGAAATACGAAACAATTGTAATTCTTATATCAGCATCCATTGAATATCCTTGTATTTTCAACTCTTGCTCTATAAACGAGATATATTCCTTTAACTCCATGTTCTCTAATTGGCTTAATTTTGTGAGTGCAATTTCCACTTCAGGACACTCCTCTATGTGATTTTTTGGGGGACCAAATATTAGACCTTGTTGAATGTGCTTAGACTATAATATATTATCAACGTTAACTATAAGTCAAGTTATTCTGAAATTTCTGACTATTAAATGCTATTTGCTACAATAACTCTATCCTCCACACGAAGGATTACAGGTTTTCGAAGAAAACCTTCAAGAGTTTCAATGAGGTGTAATAGTGATACGATAAGAGGGTGTTCCAAAAGCCATGAAAATGGCGAGGCGCCCTTTTTTTCAATTTCGTAAAACACAAAGAAACCGTTCTTTGGTAAAATGGAAGTGCGACCCACCATTTACGAAAGGAACGGTTTCTTTGTACATTCAATATACCATGGATCAACTTATGCTGCCAATGGATCTGGAAGAAGATATTCCTCATAATCACCTCGTTTGAGTTATTAATACAGCAGTAAATCGTCTAGATGACGCCATCTTTGACGCCGCTTATCCAGGTGGCGGTCGAGACAGCTACCATCCTAAGATGCTCACGAAAGTTATCATTTACGCTTACGCCCAGCGCTTGTACTCATCTCGTCAAATTACAAAAGCTGTTCGCAAAAATATCATGTTTATGTGGATCGCCGGCGGACAACGCCCAGACTTCCGTACCATCAACCGGTTTCGGTCCGAGCGAATGAAAGTTGTGCTAGAGACGGTGTTCACTGCGGTTCTGCAGTTTTTAGCGGACGAGAAATACGTTCAACTGGAGCATTACTTTGTTGACGGCACCAAAATCGAAGCGAATGCCAATCGGTATACGTTTGTTTGGGGTAAAGCTGTCGTGAAGCACAAGGCCAAACTCCAGGAGAAAGTACAGACACTTTTTGCCACCATTGAAGAAGCCGAAAATCAAGAAGAGCGGGCGCACGCCGGCCAAGACTTGAGCGAACTAAGTAAGGTATCAGAGATCACAAGTGAAAAATTAGAGACTGCCGTCAAACAATTGGAAGAAAAACTGCAAGCAAAACCAAAGGATAAATCGCTGAAGAAAGCTGTGCGCGCGCTCCGCAAAGACTTACTCCCTCGTCTTCAAATGTATGAAACTCACCAAGAAATTTTAGGAAACCGAAACAGCTACAGTAAAACCGACAATGACGCTACGTTTATGCGGATGAAAGAAGATCACATGCGAAACGGCCAGTTGAAGCCTGGTTACAATGTACAGATTGGCACCGAAAATCAATTCATCCTAGGCTACAGCGTGCACCAGCGGCCTACCGACACGCGCTGTCTTATCCCTCATTTGGAGAAAGTAAAGTCTGCTTTTGGCAAGCTACCAGCTACCGTCATCGCCGATGCAGGATACGGCGGCGAAGAAAACTACGACTATTTAGAGCGAAATGAAGTCGAATCCATCGTCAAATACAGTACCTACCACCGCGAGAAAAGTAACGCTTGGCAAAAGGATATTAGTAAAATCGACAACTGGACGTATAACACCGAACAAGACACATGGACATGTGCTGCGGGGCAAACCCTTATTTTCAGAAGAGCAAGCAAGGAGAAAACCGAAAGTGGATACGAAATCGAGCATCGCCATTATCGAAGCATAAACTGTGAAGGGTGTCCTTTGAAACCACAGTGTACGAAAGTGGAAGGTAATCGAGAAGTTAAAGTCAGTCTGAACTACTTGCGTTTGAAAAACCAGGCACGTGAAAAGCTCCGAAGTGAAGATGGTTACGCCCTTGCGGTTCGGCGTATGATCGAACCAGAGCCTGTGTTTGGTGACATAAAGAACAATCGCAGTTTCAAAAGATTTCTGCTTCGAGGCTTACCCAAAGTAAGTCTGGAGGTCGGGTGGCTTTCCCTTGCCCACAATCTGCTCAAGAAAGCAGCAGTAGACGCCAAGAAGAAAGGAGCTAAGCAAATACAAGCCGCTTAGCTCCTTTTTCATTTAAATATTCAACTTTTACAACGAATGAGTCTGTCCTGATTACCAACAATCGTTACTTTTGGGACAGCCTCTTAAGTGCTTGTGGGAGGGCATTTCAGATATATTTGAATGAAACCCTACGATTATGTTTGTAATAAGTACTTCTTAATTTGTTTATACTTCAGCCTTTGTTGATTCACTTAACCACTTCATAATTTTATTTGTATTCTAATTTAACTTCAAAACTTCATTGTTAACGAACAACAAAAGACCATAAGTTCTTGCCTTGAGATAAAAACAAGAACTTATAGCCATAAAAATAACAAATTGGTTTATAAACATATCACAATAAGAGTATGTTGTTAACCTTTCTACCTGATAGATATCTTAAGACTAAATAGAACAAATAATAAACCGAACAATCCAAGCAACATAAACCAATTTTAGGTTATTTATTGTTTTGTACTTTATATATTTGAAACTTTTTGCCTCCACGTTTTTCAAGAGAAAACAATGAAATATTTTGGAACCACTGACGAAAATAGTGTAGAAATAGTAATGAAAGCAGTAATAAAAAACTCTGCTACGCTGGGAACGACGCTTGCGTTAACCTTGCCTCACTTTATTTTCATTTGAAATGCTAGCTCGACTAAACCATCAATCCCATATCTTAGGGCGGTCAATCCCCATTGTTCTCATATAGTCTAACAATTGACCTGTGTGAACAGATTCGTGGTAAGCGATGCGTAATAACATATCTCTAAGTGTTCTTACATAGCCTACATCCGAACGGTCTATTTCTATATCTTCTAAATCGCTTATACTAATTGTTTTAATGTATTCCAAGAATTCTTCACGATATGGCTGTGCGGATGTAAGTTCATCATCTACCGTTTTGAACTCCTTTGTATTAAAAGGATTAGTTAAATTAGATAACGCTTTACTACTTCTCCCAATAAGAATTTGGTGATAAAGAAACTCACCTTCTAATATATGTCTAATCATTTGAGCACAAGTAAGAGCATCTTCATCAGGTTTCCAATTTAACATTTTTTCGGGTATTGATTTCCATACTTTTATACTTCTACGTCTTACTTCTTCAAAATTAAGTATTATTAAATTATTTACATTCATCTAAATATCCTCTCTTCTTCTTTTATTTTTACTTAGAAAATACCAAATTAATTTCGAGACGACTCACTATGTGCTTTGTTATTCGACCAAGAAGATTACATAGCATCGTCGTTGTCGCTTAGAAAAGAACTTTTCCCTAAAAACTAAAATCCATGTCTCTATAGTGTTAAGATTCGTAAGAACATAAATTCCAATAAACGTCAATGTATAAACGAAATACTTATATACTCTTATTTGCTTTGACGTAGTTATTGAATTTTCTTAACCAATTAACGCTTTAAAATTTTTACAGTTTAGCTCTATATTTTTTGCACACGTATACCGTATGACCCCTCGTTGATGCACATGACCTCATATTCGACAATTGTCGAGCTTCCCCCTTCCTCTAGCGTACTCATACAATTATTGGTTTGATATCAAAAAAAACAGCAGTCACGGACAAGAATATATCACTAGGCTACCGCTTTCGTGGATTTTAATCCGTCGATAAAACTGACCGCCCTCTTTTATTACAATTATTGCTGATGAAAAGGAGAAACCAATTCAACCTTAATTCTGTCAGGGTCTTCGAAAAATACTGCGTAATGTTGCTCCCCTCCAGCATACGGATGTTTGTCTTCGTACAAAATCTTTAAACCTCGTGCACGCAACTTTTTGGTGAGGTCATCGACTTGCTGATGAGATTCTGCGTTGAAAGCCAAATGGTTCAGCCCTACACGACATCTATGATAAACGGTGTCTAGGTACTTGTCCTCTGTTTGAACGAAGACAAGGTAAGTATCTTCATGCCTCCAACTTATTCCTTGACTCCATTTCTGAAACTCCTCATAACCAAGTTCATTTAGAAACCATCCCCAGAATTCTGAAGAACGTTCTAAATTTGAAACGTATATTTCAACATGATGAATTAGACCTGCTTTTTTGCTCAAAAAATTTCCTCCATTCAAACAATCATATACAAAGAAATTCATTCTCTTTATTGTTCTCTCCTGCCATTTCTTTAATAAACAAAAGTGGTGCTGCATCGAAGCAAGCCCCTCAACTATAATTTTTCATTTGTTTAATGCGAAGGGAACCACACAATATTTCAGTTAATTCTATTTTATATTTATAGGGATACTGGAATAGTCATTCGAGTTGTTTTTCGTAGGTTGGTCTCGTAGTTCTCTTGTGACCCAAAGTTAATTTCTATTCAGCACTAAAGGCAGGGAATTCCCGGATAAAATTGTAACTTACTGAATCAATCAGTTCTGTTCGTTTGTCGGTTTTAGGAAGGTCTTTTGCTGGTTCAAACCTTTGTTAAATTCGGTAATTTCTTACTCACCTTCAATTCATCCCTTTAACGATCGTGCATTATATTTTGGTTCTAAGAAGTGGGATTTAATAATGCTGACTAACTCCGATTTGTATAGGTTAATATCATAAGTAGAATTATTAATTCTCACCATCTTTATATTTAACTTATCGAGTATTTCATTTTCTAAGTCTGCTCTTGCTTTAAGTACTTGAATAGTTCCAGCTAATCCTGTATACCCTCGTTCTTTACCATACCCTTGATTCGTGTAGTAATTAATAAACCCAATTGACCATTCTATTGGTCTTTCTTTAACTGCTTTATTAAACGAAAATTCAATGTTAGTTTGCTCAATATAAATTAATAGTGGGTTTAATGACTCTATGATCGTTGCTAAATTGGTTACATGATTTATTACTTCTTCTTTCATAAAACCATATTTTATCATGCCAACAGTTACAGGGTTTTGTATAAAACAACATTCAAAAACGTAGACTTTCCCGCTATTTAGAGCACTACCAGTAAATTGACTCCATTTATCTGTTATCAAATTAATATTTTGGTGCAAGGGTAGTTCATAAATATCATTCTCTATAACTGTGGTTGAGATTTCATCTGGAAGTTTTAATCCCAGTTCATTTTCTATTTTTCGATATGGCAGGAGGAAATAATTATTATCATGTTCAAATACTCGTTTATTGAATAAGTCTCTAAATTCTTCATTACAAGAGGACAAAAACTTCCTAAATTCATTTTTTGTAAAACATGCAACTCCCTCATAATCAGCAGGATGTTCTAGATCACCTTCCATAAATAGTGCTGCTTCAAACTTCATTTCCTTCAGAATATCAGAAATAAGTTGAGCTGTAGTTGATTTCCCAAAACCAGGCAATCCTTCTACAATTATTAATTTTGAATCCATATAAAATAATCCTCCTACCAAAACATATTAACATTCGTAAAGTATGCAACTGCACTTTTGCTCATTGAAGCTATAGATCGATTTCACGTTAGCCTTGGAGTTTGTTATTCAGCCCTTGTTTTCCATTAGTTTAATCCCTTTGAAAAGTTAATTGGATGATCAGCTTTATTTATCGTTATGTGGCTCAAGGAGCCATTGATTGCTATAGAGACCATACATTGGTCTTCCTGTTGGTTCTCTGTTAGAATCAGTTTCTTGCATTACCCAGGTAGGATAATCAGGCAAGTTTTCAGCTGGCATTGCAAAATGGATTAAGGATTTTCAAGATGGAAACATCAAGATAGAAAATTAATAGAAATAGATATTGATGTACTCAAGGAAGACTACGTACTGAAAAGAAATACTGAAGCCAAACATAGAGACATTCAAAGCAAAAAAAAATGGTGAAAGCTACTCACCCATCCTAAAATATGGTATTTTACATCTAGAGTAAAAACTGACTAGAGGAGCATCAAAATGAATATTTCAGAACTTATTGCCATGGGTGAAAAAGCTGCAAGAGAGAGTTATGTACCAAGCCAAGGAGGGTACTATACGGGAGAAAAGTATCAGGATTGGCTTGCTCTTGCAATACGATTCACGGAAACCCAATTTCCTGGAGATAAAGATACATTACGATTTCGTGATATAGCTGTACGTGCAAATGGTTTTGGGGATAATAAATTTCGTCCACTTATCAGTATCCTTAGAGCATTTGAACAAAACCCGCCTGTACCTCCTAAAGTTGATATTATGCCTATTATTGCTAAGATTTGCAATAACTTTAATAGGTTCGATGTTAACATTAAACGCCGTTACGGTGGTCGTCCAACACTGACAATCAATGACGAGTACGATGTGCAAGATTGATTATTGGCGATTTTGAAATTGTTTGTTGATGATATCAGACCCGAGGATTATGTATCCAGTTATGCTGGCGCAAATTCAAGAGTTGACTTTCTCTTACCTCAATATGGCATCATCATTGAGACCAAAATGACAAATAAGAATCTAGCCGATAAGCAAGTCGGTGAACAACTAATTGTCGACTTTGAAAGGTATAAACAACTTCCAGGATACAATCAGCTAGTTTGTTTTGTGCGTTGAAATAATAATTCGGCTGCATCATAACGGCATCGAAGCCGAGCTCTTTCCAGAACGTAAATCCATTCGCTTGATAGAAGGGAATCCAGTACAGCTTCTGCTTTTCATGTCCAGTACTACCATGGTGTACAATTTCAGCTGATTTTTGGATAAATTCGGCTTCACTCGCGGAATTGTAACCAACCTCCTCCTTCATCCAGTAAAAGCCGGCCAGCTCTAATTGACCATAGTTCTCTTGTTTAAAACGAATTCTAGCATTTTGTATATACCAGTCGACAATTTTAACGCGGTTTGCAAGTGATGCCTTCTCCCCGACGACGGCAGGATTGAGTTCAAGACTCTTACCAGCCATAGTTCCCCATGCCACTTGGGAAATCGGATCAACGAAAGGAATTGGAAGAATAACCTGAATTTTATGCTGATCCTGTATCTTTCCATTACTCTCTAGTGCCGTCTTTGCCTCTACAGCCGCTTTGTCCAACGCTCCAAGATTGAATTGCTTATTGAAGGTTTGATCTAGAAGATATTCCCAATTCTCCTTCTTCGCATATTCCTCCATCGAGCCACCCGCCATAAATTGCACCGTGTCGAATAGCCAGCGGTCTGTCTCTCCTGCCGTATTTTTATGAGCAATGATCGGGTAGAAGTCATCTTTCGTCCACAAACTCATTTCGTCCGGATTGCGCCCCTTTTGGTATAGATATGCCAGATACATGTTGCTTACGCCACCCATCTGCGAGGATCCTTGTTCAGGGTAGCCTTCCTCATGGAACAGGATTTCCTTCGGCCCATTTAGACGTTTCGTCCCTTTCCCTCCAGCATCTTGCCCCAACACTTCGATTTCATCAATAAACGTAAAGGTACCGACTGCAAATACCACTTTGACATAGCGAGCTTCCGTTCTTACGCCGTCTATCTCCACCGTTGTTCTCGCCCCAGTCTGGGTTTGCGGATCCGACGGCTCTACAGATCCAGCGCGATACCAAGTGTCATTATCATTAGACAGATACAAATCTAAATAACGAGGAAGCCCAATACCTACGGTCCCGTGCTGCATAAAGTCAGCCTTTACGCTTTCGATAGATTTAACGGAACCGAGGTCTATCATGACGGAACGGGACACCTGCCGCAAATAGCCGATCCATTCAGGATCCATAAAATCGCTGTCAGTGCCGACTTGCCCATATTTTCCGTTCGTAAGCAGATTGGGTAATGAACGGTTATTCTCATAGCCCATGAGGCTGTCATCCCGATAACCCTGGTTTACGTTATAAGGAGCTCCAAGCGCCAAATTGCGGACTTCGGACGGCACGGCTTTTCTCTCTTCGGCTCCAACAGGCAGTGCGAACAGTGAAGTTACGATTGTTGCTGTAGTGATAGCAGCAGTTATTTGGATTGTTTTTTTTTTTTTTTTTTCATAAATTTCCTCCTCAGCATTAAATGGTAGCGCTTACGATAAAAGTGTAACATTGCTCCTATCGCTTCTCTATATCGAGTTCTTTGCAAATGTATCGAGAACCATACAGAAAAAGGAAGAGAGACACTCTCTTCCTTTTTCTGTATGGTTCTAAATTGTTGTCCCACTCTACTCATTCTCATGCATCATATACGAGAATACCGTCGATGTGGTTACTTCTGTATAGAATCGGCTAACGGTTGAATGCGTTCTGCTACATGATCCATAGCAGCCTGCGGAGAGAGCTTGCCCCTAAACGCCTTCTCCGTTTCCTCCGTCAGTGACTGCAAGTAGGATTTAATATAAACACTGTTAGGAAAACCCTGCAAATTTTGCCCTTTGGCCGCATCAAAATAGTATTGTACTTGCTTCATGTCGGCGGTATGAAGACGAGGATCGTCAAGCGCCCCTATTAATGTAGGTATGGTTTTTCTCTTAAGCGCAAAGGCAACTTGCGAATCCTGACTAACTAAAAATTTCATAAGTTCCCAGGCTTCCTTGGGATGAAGTGTCTTTTGGGAAATAAATAAGCCGCGCGGACTGACGATACCGGCTCCCTTCAAGTCAGGTCTTGCTTCGGGCTAAGGCAACGGAGCCACCCCTACGGGGCCGCCATCGGATCGATCTTCCGGATAGTCATACTCCCAACCTAAAATCATCGCCAGACTACCTGTCAGCAGGGGGTCACGAAGCTGTCCCCTTTTTCCCATACTGGTTTTGAATTTCGTCGATCGCATCGCTGCCGAGCTTCTGGATAAAACGGCTTTGGTAACTAATTGCATTTACATTTTCGATTTTATTAGGCGTAACTTTACCGTTCTTATCAAGCCAGGAACCACCGAAAACGACGGGCCAAAAAACATTATCCGTCCATGGATAGTTTGGAAGAAAGCCCACCAGCGTCAAGTTTCAATATGCATCTTTTTTAATCAGCTTCTTAGCGTAATCGAATAACTGTTCTGTCGTTTCTGGAGGAGCAGACAGCCCGGCTTCGGCAAAGTCTTTTTTATTATATAACAGTGTATTCAATATACTCATCGTAAAAGGCAACCCGTAGTAATGTTTCCCCACCTTCATGCGCTCTATGGCGGCGGGGATAAATGCATTCATGTCAAAATGCTCGTCATTCATTAGGGAGTCAAGCTCCAGGACGTTCCCTCCATCGGCCCACGGTCCGACGTTGTTCCAATATGCAAGCGCTAAATCCGGTGGATTTCCGCCCGATATAGCGACAAGCTGCTTGGTTGCATCTTGATTTCCGATCGTTTTCACCACAATACGGTTTTGCGATTGATTAAATGTCTCGATTAGCTCAAGAAGCGGTGCCGCTTCCTTGTCGGAGTATACGTGCCAGAAGGTAAGCTCTACTTTATCTTTAGCACTGTCCGCATTTTCGATAGGTAACTTCTCCAAACCTGTGTCCGTGCTAATGGAGTCCCTTCCACTCATGCATCCGCTGCCCAATACGAATAATGGGATAGCCATAAGAATAAGATTGATTATTTTTCGGCTCTCTATCAATGCTTTCCCCTCCCTATCGTGACTTGTCTATTATAAAAAGAATGAAGAATTTTTCCAATTAATTAATTCATATTTGGTTGATAATTTCATTCCGCGAAAAATCCAGTAATGAGAATTTTGCATACATATCGGCTTTATGCTGTTCTCCTTCCCCTCCGCAAAGGCATCGATTACAATGATAGATAAATCCATGGATGGGGGAAATTTAGATCATTATGAAGCCACTGCTCTCTTTTTGCGTTTCATCCGATATGCACTTTATGGCATGGAAGGAAACGAATGCACCCGTCGAATGGGTCCCGCAACTTGAAGCCTGTTTGCAAGATATCGCCTTGTTCCGGCCCGATTTTCTTGTTTCAAACGGCGACATGACAAATGGAAAAGAACGAGACTGGCGCCTAGTACTAGCTTATATGAAGGAGAATTGCCCATTTCCCGTTTACTTTACGATGGGTAATCACGAATATTACGGCTACTACGAGGATCTGAACTTTACACCCAAGTTAGCTCAGCAGCGTTTTCTTGCGTTCAGCGGTCATGATTCGATCTATTATGCAAAAATCATACACGGCTTCCTGTTTCTGTTTTTATCAACAGAGACTTATACACCGGATATGAATGACGCAGGCTGGCTCTCGGATGAGCAGCTGAATTGGTTGGAGCAGCAGCTTCATGTAAGCGACTATCACCTCCCCCTCTTTATCTTCTTTCACCAACCAGTGAACGGTACTGTAGCCGAATCGAAGCGTACATGTAACCAGTCCGAGAAGCTTATGGCTCTGTTGCGTCAAAGACCAAATATTTTCTTCTTTACCGGGCATACGCACTGCCCTATGGATCGACCCAATCAATTGATTCAGCAGGACGGTGTCATATTCGTCGGCGGTGGAGCTTTATGTACTGAAACACCCCAATCCCGCTGGGTTGAGCTTTACCACAATCACGTCAAGATTAAGTTGCGTGATCATAAGCATATTAATTGGGTAGAGGAATATCTTTATACATTCTCTTTTTAGTAAGTAATTCGTAAGCTTAGAGTTCGCTTTCGTTTTTAAAAAAGAAAAGCTCCCCTTTAGTATTCATCGGCTAACACTAACACCAGAGTGGGTGCTTTTCCTTTATTGTCAACGAACTATACTTCTCCAATAGCAGGCCAATACAACTCAATTCTTTCCTGCGTCAACAACAGTTGGAATTCACGCAGCTTGTCCGTGGACGTATCTTTTGGTAGAGCTTCACTATAAAGAAGAGTTCGAACCATTCAAAAAAAAGGGTGAGCAGTTACTTAATCTGCGCTATCTGACCGGCAATTTGAGTCTTTTTCTAAGATGTATGTGCAGACAAAGCTACAATTCCAAGCTGTTCTAGATCAGGTCGTCCCTGCATATAAAGGCGTGTATGGGGCTATGGTTATTTAGCATGCATACTTTTCACCATATCACACGAGTTCTATTGACTTTACTGGAAATATTGGGAAGCTATTAACTGGTATAGCTCAACGCCCAGCAGGACATATGTACAAACACCATTTTGTGATCATGTAACCAAGTCAGCTGCCAAAACCGCAAGGCTATTCGACCAACATGGATTTGCTGAACAGCTACACCAAGGTTGAGATCGGGGAACGCGGCAACATCCATATCGTGTAATGACGCATTTCGAAATCGAGTTCGGGAGTAAGCCGAAAAAATGTTATAACGCTGCTGACATACTGTTGCCAGTAGCGTTTTTTAAAAATCGGAGTAAGTAAACATAAAGGAGTGGGAGATAAATGAAAAGTATTCTGGTCCAAAATGATATGATACGGTATTGTATCATTTATTATAGGAAGGATGGTATCTCGTGAATTTTGCTTCTGTACGCATCATTACCGACGACGTGGATAACTTTCCTGTAATACGTCCGGAAAGAGATATTGAATGTTCTTGTCATCAGACATGAGTAAAAATTCTAAACAGTTATGTCTCGGTAATCAGTATATATTCTCGGCCTCATTCGGCAATCGGAACAAATTCTTGTCATTGAGAAATTACAAGAATTTGTTCCGATAAAATAAAAAATCAGCAATTTCTGCGGATCCTTAACGGTATATATTCTTATCACTCGACATTTATACAAATCTATTTATTTTATTATCCAACAATTCGATGATCATTTTTGCTGGCACCGGTTTGCTGATAAGAAACCCTTGAATCTGATCGCATCGGTATGTTTGGAGAAGATGAAGCTGCTCCGGCAGCTCAACCCCCTCTGCAACCACGGTTAACTGAAGCCTGTGTGCCATTTCGATCAATGTTGATACAACAACTTGGCTTCGAACGTTATCCGCGAGGTGATCGATCAGCGTTTTATCGATTTTCATACATTGGATGGGAAGTTGACATACATATTTCATCGAAGAGTAGCCTGCACCAAAGTCGTCAATGGAAATCATAAACCCCAAATTTCGCAATTCGACGAGGATGTTAATCACTTCTTCAAAGTTTTCGATTGCAAAAGTTTCCGTCACTTCCAGCTCGAAATGGCATGGCTCGACCTTTTCTTCTGCAAATATACCTCGAATCCGTTCAACAAAATCGGGCTGCAGCAGTTGAACACCCGATATATTGATGGCGATGATCAGCGACATGTCCTCAAATTGATTTTGCCAAGCGACATACTGCCGACATGCTGATCGCATGATCCATTCGCCAATCTCATTAATAATGCCGGAAGACTCAGCAATGGGAATAAATTCGTAGGGTGATACATATCCGAGCTGCCGGTTCCTCCACCTGAGAAGCGCTTCCACCCCCGCAATTTTATTCTCCACGAGATCCCATTTTGGTTGGTAAAAAAGGGTAAGCTCTTTGTTATCAATCGCACTTTTCAAGTATTTCTCCATTAGCATTCTTCTGGTCCTAATCTCCTCAATTGATTCGGAGAACAAGCGGTAATTATTTTTACCGGTTTCTTTGACATCCAGCATAGCCACATCGGAATGATGCAGCAGGCTTTCCGAATCGGTTCCGTGATCAGGATACAGGCTTATTCCTATGCTAGCGGAAATCGTGACTTGATAGCCATCCAGCTTATAGGGCTCGTTGATTGACTCGATAATAACCTTAGATAGTTGTTCGATTTGCTTGGAATCAAAAACGTCATTGGAAACGATACAAAACTCATCACCACCCAATCGGCAAAGAAATTCGCCATCCTTTAGACAAAGCCATAATCTCTCGGTAACCTCCATCAAAAGCAGATCACCCATATGATGCCCCATCGTATCATTGATCAATTTAAAACGGTCCAAATCAATAAATAGTACGGCAAAGCGTGACTGACGTTGGCGGCCTTGTTTAATCATTTTCTCAAGGTATTCGAAAAAGGCTTTCCGATTTGCGAGACCAGTCAAATTGTCATGATTCGCTTGATATTGAATCTTGTTTTGCGATTGCTCAAGCGACATCATCATGTGATTAAACGACTTCTCTAGCTGGGTTATTTCGTCTTTTCCGGATTCCAGAATGCGAATCGAAAAATCTTGTTTCGTCTTGATCACATTCATCCCGTTAATCGTATGGTCCAATCTAGTAAATATCGTTCGTTGAAGGACATATCTAATGATGAAAAAGAATACCAACCCGGAAAGCCCGAAATAGAGCAAGTAAAACATAATACTTTTCTGGGCTTCCTTATATAATACTCTCGGCTTTTTGAACTGTAAAAGGATGGAAGGTTTATTGTTGACATCCGGAAGTAGGGTGAAGCCTTTTATCGTCGATTTATCAGACTCCGCCCAAAACGGCAAGGTCCGGTTTCCTGTACCCGTAATGGTGACGGCATGTGCAGGTGGCTTAAAGGACGGATCCACAATAGAAATTGTCAAAGGCATGTCCGTTTTTTCGGAAATATACCGAATATAGTTCGCGTCCAAGAAACGTGCGAAAACCAAAGTTCCGTGAACAGGCCCTTCATTGTTGCTCGTTAAAATGGGGTATGAGGCAGCTATTAGCGGCTTATTGTCCACAATCAATAACCCCTGCTTTCGGAATGAAGCGTCCTGTTGTTCAAAGAAAGGTGCATACGCTTTCATTAATGCTTCGATCATTGAGCTTGGATAGGCGAGAGGGCGGTTATTGCCATAATCGAAAGCTTTTCCAAAGTAGATTTGCTTTTGGTTACTCATCAGGAGGGTAATATTAAGTCGGCTTGATACAAATAAAGAATCGGTATAATTGACAGTGAGATAAGGGTCGTTGTCCAGTGGGATCGTCGGTCTATTAATAAAGTTGTAGGTATCGTCCCAGCCTGCATAGTTGATTGCAATTGCTCCGAGATTTGTGTATTCATCAAAATATGAGAGCAGGTTTTGTTTCATATTTTCACGCAAACTGTCAAGCTCCATCCGCTCATAATTGTGCAGTAGCGCCCTCTCCGAAATCAAGTATAGAAGCGTTAGCAGGCAAAGCGTGGTCACCCCAACGTACATAATAATTTTCCTGCGAAGCAACATGGCAGTATCAACCTCCGGTGATGAGTTCTCTGATTGCACTAGCTTTTAGGTTGAAATTTTGATACAAGCGCCAGTCCTACAGCATGATTGTATTTTATTTCAATTCAAAAAACACATCAACTTATGCAGGATGTGTCTTTTCTAAATCGATTATATATAATAACCCAATATCTAGTAAACAAGAATTATATATTTGTTTGTGATTAGGTATAAATAACTAAACCTGAAATATCCATGAAGCCTTTATCTACTTGGTCGAATTGGTAAAATAAAGAAATTACTCATTCGGACATCATTCACATCTGAATTTAAGAGATACAACGGAGTTGGGCCGGAATACTTTTTGAATTTTCGCTAGATGACTCTAACCGTTATCCAAATCTAGAAAGTGATGGATTTTGTTTATGGTTTGGATGAATGGCTCTCGCTAGATACAGGAACTACACAGTTTCCATGTCCCGCAGGGTGAGACTACCTCCATCTCTGTTCCTGTATACTTTCTAACGACACATCCTAGCAAATCTGACTCTCTTTCATTCATCAACCAAAACTAATAGAGATGAAATCCTGCGAATACACAAGCTTGCGTGAGAGAATCAAATCATACTGAGGGAGCTGATTACGATTCATCATTTTCGTAAATACCTTTTGAACAATCGATTTTTCTTTCTAATTAGTGCTCAAATAATTGCATAAGTAAGTTCCTTTATCTAAGACTATTAAAATATTATACCACTATATTACCGTAGTTCTGTTTTGATTTATTCAACTATGCTGCCCGTTAGATTAGTCGATAAGCTCTCCACTCCCTACGTTCTGTCGGGAATGACATAAAGTTCTTGTCAAAATCGGGAATGGGATGAAGTTCTTGTCATTTGGTTTTGACAAGAGCTTTATCTCAGTAGAGTAGAGAACTGAATTTTCAGTGGAGGGCGAAAGCCCTCCTTTTACTTTTTCAGCTCCCCCTGCATCAAACCGGACGTGAGGTTTTCCCTCATCCGGCTTTCCGATGTTCTTCTTTCTTCCGCGTTACGGTTCTTTCCTAACCTACTAGTTTCTTTAGTCCAGAGCGTGTAGCAATGACGCCTGTTACTCTGAAGTTACTATGCTTCTTTCGACCATTTCGTTTCTTGTTCCAAAACAGCATTAGTCTTTTTCGAATGTACCAGTCGATCTTATTGAGAAATAGATCTGCAAAAGAGTCCATAGCATAGTAGTTTCTCCATCCCTGAATCTTCGGATTGAGTTCTTCGACCATCTTGTTCATTGTCCAGAATAGTCGGTTACGTGGCTCTGTGACTTCCTTTACCTTCTCTTTCATCTTCTTCATGGCTTTCTTCGAGGGGTAACTTCGCAACATATTGCGATCTTCTCCCTTAACTTGTTTTGGGATTTTTCGGTGATGCATGCCTAGAAAGTCGAAACCTACTTTGTCGTCCCATAGGTTGATCAATTTAGATTTCGTTGTATTCATCTGTAATTCGAGTTTGCCGAATACAGCTTTCAGTACGTCAATCGACTTCAAGGCTTGCTCTTTGGTCCTACAAAGGACGACCAGATCGTCCGCATAGCGCACGAGTGTACCAAGTTCAGTGAATTTGTTTTCCCAGACCGTGTCGAGGTAGTTCAGGTAAATGTTTGCAAGTAATGGACTGATGACCCCTCCTTGTGGGCTACCGAGTTCAGTTTCGTGGAACTGATTATCTTTCACGAATCCTGCTTTTAGCCATTTTCGTATGAGTTTGAGTATTCTTCTGTCACTAATTCTTTGCTCCACAAGTTTCATCAGTTTCTCATGCGGAATATTGTCAAAATACCCGGAAATGTCAACGTCTACTACCCAGTAAACACCTTTCCTTACGGCACGCCTTATGTGACGGATTGCTCCTTTGGCATCCCGCTTGGGGCGAAATCCATACGAAAACTCCTTGAAATCCGTTTCGAAGATCGGCTCTATTACCAGCTTCGTTGCCATTTGCGCGACGCGATCGCGGATAACTGGAATTCCCAATGGGCGAAGTTTTCCGTCCGGTTTGGGTATTTCTTTCCGCCTAGCAGGTAGCGGATGGTACGTGCCAGAGATTAATTGCTCTCGGATTTCTTCGACGAATTTCTCTTCCCCAAATAGGTAACCGTCTACGAAAAGTATGTAGAAGTTATCTTTAAGGTCACCGTTGTGGATTTGTTGTATGGAGGTGAGCCGTAGCTTGGCAAATCCACAATTCGCCGTCGTGTGATGCTGAGGATGTTCGGTGCGGTAGCGTAGTCCAAAAAATCAACTATAGTATCCATTCGCTAAACGGACCGTACCGGTCCATAACTTTGTTCTCAGTCTAACGGTTTTATCTTCCAATTACACTAAGATTGATCCTTGTTCTCACGGAAAATTTAAAAAATATGAAGATATCTCCAAAATACAGTATTATATGATTAGATACCTTAGAGGGGGGCGGCTTAACCATGGATACATACACAATGTCTGCGAAAGAGTTATTTGATACAATGATAGGGGTCCTTGGTGGTAATGATGACTTAAAAGAACTAAATAATATTTTTAAAATGCATTGTCAGTTTCTGACTTTTAGTTTATTTTCTACTCAAGAACATTACGATAAAAGACACACGGAATTTTTTAAATTTATGTTTGATTTTAACCTCGAACATCCGTGGCAGATAAATTCATTTATAACTAGTGATACCTTTGTCCAAAAAAAATCAAGGTTTATTATTAACCCTGAGCATTTTAAGTTTTTTAGTCAGATCGATGATGCCCTTAAGTCAAAGGGGGTTACCAACAGTTTAGGTCAAAGCGCTATACAATGCGTCGAAGTTGTAGGTACGGCGGCATGTCAAATATGTGATAACAAGGCAGTAATTGAATTACTAAACTCTCACATTTCCAAAATAAAAGAAATCATGGATTCTGAAAGAAAATCAATCGTCAATTCCGAGAAGCTCCCCTCTACTGTAACGATGGAAAGTATTCATAGAGATGTGGTTACTGAGCTTTTGGAGGAACTGAATGAGTTAGTTGGGTTACATCAATTAAAAGAAAGCGTCAATGACATCATTAATATTATTCGTGTCAGAAATCTCAGAATGGAACGTAATCTGCCAGTAGCACCCATGTCATTTCATCTTGTTTTTACAGGTAATCCGGGAACAGGAAAAACAACAGTAGCGCGGCAAATAGCCAAAATTTATAAGGAATTTAACTTACTCTCGAAAGGGCACCTTGTTGAGGTTGATCGTTCAGGACTTGTAGCAGGATATATAGGACAAACTGCTTTGAAAGTTCAAGAAGTTGTTCAAAGTGCTATTGGTGGTGTATTATTTATTGACGAAGCGTATTCCCTCGCTTCAGGCAACGACGGAATCGACTATGGTAGAGAAGCAATTGATACTTTATTAAAACTAATGGAAGACTTTAGGCATGATTTAGTTGTGATAACAGCGGGATATCCTGACAGAATGGAACACTTTTTAGAGTCTAATCCTGGCCTTCGTTCAAGATTTAATAGGTTTGTTCATTTTCAGGACTATAGTGCTGATGAATTGCTGCTCATCTTTTCCCAATTTTGTACTAAGACCGGTTATATACTTACTGAAGAAGCAGAAAGTAAATTACGGACCACTTTCAATTCACTTATATCTGTTAAGGACGAGACGTTTGGAAATGCAAGAACGGTTCGAAACATATTCGAACAAATGCTAACCCATAACGCAAACCGGATCGTGAAAATTAGTAATCCGACGGAAACCGATCTCTCAACCATTACAATTGAAGATATAAAATAAACTTTAATAGTAATATATATAAACTTTATTTCAGGGGTGTATCCATGTCATTTTTATCCAATTTGTTTTCTAGCAAAAAAAGTCAGCAAGAAGCCGCTAATCCCTTAAAATATGAGCAAGAAAGAGAAGAAGATGCAAAAAAATGGATGCGCGAGCAAACCCTTGATCGTCAGAGAAGATATCAGAAAATTCTGGACCAAGCCCCTGACTTCTTTGATCAATTAGTTAACATTATGGAAAGTGTTAAAACTGGTTTGATCAATCAGACTCATTTAACAAAGACTGATGTTTACGTTAAATTAAAAGAAGCTCTTAATATTTACGATCAAATTTTGAGTTATAAAGATAAAGAAGGTAATAGCTTCTTACAACAAGAATTATATGAAGTCATTTTTACAGTATCAAAGCAATTATATGAAGGCGGAAAATCAAATGAAGAAGAATCCGAATTTCTTTATAAAGCGGAGTTAATAGTATGGCAGAGTTTATACATAATAAATTCACTCCATTGGATTAAAAGCGGGGATCCTAAATATTATGTGGTAATGCAAGAGATGGTCGTTAACATTGACTATCATAAGAACAATAAGGGACAAGAAGTGTTCATGAAGACAGGTTTATATTTCGTACGAGAACTGAAGGTAAGTTCGTGGGTAAAATATAGAGAACAACTTTCAATTTGAGACAATACTGTAACTTTGATTGAAGGATTCTCCCTTCATTTTGATATGGAGGGCTTTTTATTTCTTAGTACTTACTTGAGCATGTGAGGAATAAGAGATTTATAAACAAAGCAGTCGAAACTCCATTCCGAGTTTCGACTGCTATTTGTTGAAATGCCATGGTTTTAATCAGTATTTTTCCGGCGTGCTTCTTTATAAATTAATTTTGGAAAGTTTCTTAATCTAATGGCCACAACCCACTATTCGAATTCTTAGCTTTCGCTAAATTCCATAACGGCGGTACACATCAAAAGAGTAACGACGCGACTGACGTATTGGACCAACTAAAATGGTATCAGCTGGTTGTCCTGGATGCATACTAAACCCCTGTCCAGTATTAATAGTTGTGGTTTTGTATGGACAAGGGTTCGATTTCCCGAGGTGAGTCGGACCCCTGAACATTTCTTCTTAATATCTTGCTGATCTACTTTTTAGTTCATTAGCTTCTAGCTTCATAAAGTGCCTTTTTCTTGCTCAATAATAAGCCGGAAAATATCATTCGATTGCACATAATCTTTACTTAAAAATAAGAAAAACGTAATGTCTGTATGTTTACCATTCGTTAATTCGAGCTTTAACAGTAGCTTCTGCACCTTGAATAGATGATGACGATATCTGAAAACTCTTAGCAGTTCATTTGGAAACAACTGTACAAATTGCTTCAAAGCAGCCTGAGATGTAATATTCTTCTGCTTAGAAATATAATCCATTGAATGATTAGGTGTTTAAATCGAAACAGTACCCACCACGCTGTCGCATTACAATTTTCTGATACAGATCCTGCGGATCAAGGATATAGCTTTATGTGCCAGAATATATATCCAAATTCTCGTATGGAACTATGTACAGATGTCGCTCTTGTAGGTCGGCCAGCGTCTTTGCGCTGCCATGAAACGAACCCTTAAAACTGATGCTTTCTAAAATAACTCTGAATTTGATTTTTTTACTTATCAATCTTAAAGCACCATCCTTAACAAAATTACTTAATTGAACGATGAAACATAATGTAAACAAACATAAACAATAGTAATGAGATAAAAGTAGAAAGCCAGCTGAGTAAATATGGTGGATTAGGTTGTATAATGAAAGAAAAAACACCATCACCACTTTTTCCAGAAACTCCAAAAAACAAACCATACACCATGTTCAAACCAAAGTGCATGCCTGCACTTGCCCAGATGGCGTTCGTTTTGTAATAGGCGTAAGTTAATCCTAAACCAAGCGCTAATGAAAAAATCGTATTTTGAGCATCGAAGCCCTCATACCATATATCATCTAACGCATAAACTATCAACGCAATGATGAATACGTACTTTGGAGAGACATTGTCTTTAAAATGATTAAACACCAATCCACGAACGACCATATCGCTAATCAAGGAACCAAATCCATAACCCAATATGATTGCAACAACTTTAAAAACTGTGTTACGGTCAATAATAACACCAGTGAATGTGTATTTAGATAATATAAAATAAAGCAGAAACAAGAGCGCCCATGCAATAAAGCCAAGTAAAAACCCTAATCCCAGATGTCTTTTCCATCCCTGTCTAAAAATGATACCGTACTGATCAATTCCTCTGTTATAAAGCTTCTTTGCAACTACAAAAGCAACAATGAAGAATGATAGAAGGTGAATAAAGCGCAGCACATCATTCATGGGAAATAGTTGCGGAATTAAATTAAAATAAGAAGCCAAGATGACATATGAAACAATAAATGTGATAAGGTGATATGGCAATTTCTTTTCCAAAGTAAGTTCAATCCCCTATTTCTATGAACTTGTAATTTCAGATTATTCATGTATTCAGGATACATGTTGTCTGTAAAGCAATTTATAGAAGATACCAAAAATGTACTAATAACATTTAGGTTATTCGTGTCGATATCTGGATTGAAGCCTGACCGTACAGATTGCAATCCTCTTGGGGTTAATGCGCGCAAAGCGATATAGTTATGTGCACTCTTGGATAAACCACTGTAGATCTGGTACATCAATTCTGATTCTACAAGGTTTTGTACTAATTTTTAAGTGACGCTGGACCACCAAATATAGCATACCATTTTGGATAGAATGTACCTTTCATTCTTTCAAACTCATCCAATATGGGCTTAAATTCCGGTTGGTTGATGATATCTGTATGGTGACGAATTGCTTCATTCATGAGCTGAGCATCTGTTCCAAGTATGTCTTTGGCATCAATTGCGTCAGTCGCAGCTTCAATCTGCTGCAGGTGATAACCTACCTTATAAGCACTAGCCCGTTCCACGGTTTTTTGAGGATCGCTAAGGATATATTTATAAGCCACATAAGCATCAAGAAAACTCCGATTATTTATTTCAGCAGGTGCACGCAAACCATTTTCAGCACAAATTTTAACACCATCACTTAATTCAATAATTCAACTTGATTTTTAGTATCGGTCAACCCTTTTTCTGTCTGAAAAGCTTGAAGTTCAGTTTGGCCAAATGCAATGGAATACCCTAAAAGACTATGTATATTTCGAATTACCATTTACTCCCAACTTCTTTTACGAAATTTAGATCCACTTGTGAGAATCATACTAGCAAAATTTTAGGTTATGAACAGGGCAAAACTATTACGAACTCGAAGTAGCGCTGTTCCTTGATGAAAATAGAACAATATAAAGGTCGAAGCGCAGCTAAATGCCCTGATACCCGCGACATTTTGCTGAAAACAACCGGTGAGACATTCGAGGGTAAAAGAGATCGATGAAAATGGCTTGAGTCGGTTTACAACGGCACACCTGGTCCTAGGATGCTCACCTTATACGTACTTAGTTCTCCGAAGGCGTATCTGGCACCATCGAAAGTGATGGATTCCCTTCCTGTTTTCAAAGGCACTCCAATTGTTCACGAGGGTTCATACGAGGTCACGACCTCTGATGATGGTTTTCGATAGTCTGCGTTGTTCTGTGGGCTGGACTTCTCCCCTGTTCACCTCTCCTTTTTTATTATGAAGAACGAATTCAGAAGAAAGTAAACAAGCTGACTCCGGTTGAGTACGGTCGCCATCTTGTTTACTAGGGTTATTAAAGTCTACTAAATTGGGGCTTGACCAAACAGGAATGAGTTGCTAATTGTATGATTTTTCTATTTTTGTAGTAGCAGCGTATTACATAAACCTACGTTAATTATTATTGTTGCGTTTACATATCAGAAGCCCGATTTAAATATGTTTTCATTAATCGATCTTTAAATGTATCTTGTTGCACTAAACATAAAAATAACTATTCATAATCGACTCCCAAATTTTCTAATTATAGACGATTTTGTAGAGAGTACGTTAGATGATAAAAACTCTTATTCAATTCTTTATCAATTTTTTTTGTTAATATGCGAATAATAGAAATTGATCATAACATCCAATTTCTCTGATAACTCTAATATAGGAACACTTGACATCGTGTTACCTATTAGAAACATCTGAACCATATCACTTCTAAGTATCTCAATTTCCTGTTCGATATCTGATAAGTTCAAAATAATACCCCTTACAATTTGAATTAATGGGACTATTTTACTATTACTTTTGAACTAATGCAATACATTTTCCAGTAATTCATAAACGCATTATAATGAAAGGGGATACAATTTGACTAGCTCGTTTTCTCATAAGAATATGGGTGAAAATAAAAAAAACACCAACAGTTAAGTTGATGGCTTTAGGTTGTTGCCTATTCAAACATCTTCGCTAAATCAGTCTTACATATTCCCTCATTAATTGTGCTTGCATTAAGGCGAGTTATGTCGAAATAAATCTCTACTTGTTTAGGCAACAGCATGATGTTGCTCCCATCACTGGTATTCCATTCAGTCTTTGTTCTTCCATCTATGTTCGAAATATAAATCATGTATACATGTATAGTTAAAGACAACGATGACTATAACACTAGTTTTATTTATACGCTGATTTTATTTGTCTCCTCGGTAACTGCTGTTTGCTCTTCAACTTCCTGCATTTGTTCGGCGACGACTGATACCGAGCAGCGAATGCTATTCAGATTTTTACGAGTTCTCTAATTAACTGTGTTCCCGTATGTAGATAAGTAAGTTCAGGAAATGAATTTAGTTCTGCTAAATCATGAAGTCTCTTATAGATTGTACGTAAAATGACGGAATCAATATCCTGAATCATGCTTTCATAAGCAACGTAATCTATAAAGCTTACTTTTACTAAATAATCAGTGTCCCTAAGAGCAACAACTTCTTCTTTTGAAAGATAATTTTTTTGATTTATTGCTTTCTGATATAATTCAACACACTTAGTGCTAACAAACTGTTGTCTTTCTCTTCCTGAAGAATCGGTTATCGTTAAAATACGTTTAATAGGTTCAAGTGATTGTTTTTTCAAATAAACAATTTCATGGACTTCAATACTTTCTAAAAATAAACGAATAATAATAGCATCTTGGGGATTACGGCACTGACTTTCAATTTGTATAAGTTTTTCGACTGACAAATCATTCATTTGTTTTTAAGTCATTCCCTTCAATTGTGTTAATTGGTGTAAGGCAGCAGAAACCATCTTACAGGAAATGTACGGAGAATCTTGTCACATAAATAGATGTATAAAAAAATATTTTTCGACATTAAAGCCGTTGTCAGCGTAATATCTATTCGTATTTCGATCAATCTATGGTAATCCAAACTACCATTTCGATTCCCATATCTATTTCTGCCATAAAGAACACACTATTCTTAACAGAAGAAACCACAACGAGCGAAAAGAGAGGCCCGTTGAACGTTAACTTCAGAACGGATGGTGGCCTCCTAGCAACGTGGCGTATCGTCTCATTGGTACTTTTCTGTATTCCTTCTTTCCACTGAAAGTGAACAATAGATGTTGTTTGTTTTATTCTCTCTCTGTTCTTCAATCCGCGAGGAAATCAAGGCTTAATATGGTGTTGGGATTACGTTGAGAATTGCGGCAAAAAAAACAGGAAGCCTGTTACGTTTTGTTATATAGTTATTGGTTGTATAACCACTGTTTTAAGTTGTTTTCCATTTGATTCGCTTTTACTATAAGTTCAGCAGAATGCATCCACATTTTCAATCACTTTATCTTTTATCGTAGATTATAAGTAAAATATTTTTTGCTCTGTAATGGAATGCATTAGCTCCTAGCTCTTCAGTCAGGAAATAAAATGATTAACTTTGAATAAATTGGTTATGGCATCAATAGTTATTATTCTCGAACTAACAGGAGTAGCTTTTGAAATGTGAAACATTTGTTCGTCACCACTACTAAGAAGGACCAGTATAGCTGACTTCTAAGGTGTACTCACTTTTCCACCTTAGGTGAATGCCGTCTTTTATATTTCTTTGTAAAACAAAAATGACACCTCTATTTGTTTAGAAGTGTCTTTAAGATGCAATTCAAAATATTATTTAGCTTTTACAATCTCTCTACCCTTATATGAACCGCTGTTTATGCAAACAAATTCGTACATTTTTTTCCATCATGTCAATTGACCGTAATGCTTTTGGTTATTTCGGCGCATCAAAGTTATGCGCCTTCGCCCAGTTGGCACCACCCGAACTGGTGGTGTACATCACGCTAGGCTGCGTATTGTCATTCGTGATCAGCCAGCCCTGATTCGCGTCTGCCATGCCCAGCAACAACTCGCCGTAGCCAGTGAACGTCTCTTTGCCGTTCTCCCAAGTTTTGCCGCCATCCTTCGTCAATCCGATGGAGTTCGGCTTGTCGCAGCTCAGGCACTGCCCGCCCATGAAAGCTACGTCGGGGCTTACAACGTAGAGTGGCCCGGGCTTCGCACCCGTGTTCTTAGGGCCTGTGTTGTCACCTACAGGGAAACCAGGGGCTATTCCACCTCCAGCGGTGCTGTTTGCCAACACTGTCTGCCAGGTTTTTCCGCCGTCTTTTGTATGGAATAAGGAATACGACGTTTGGTTCATCCCTGATCCGCCGATGAGCTCAATCCAGGCATCGTTCTCTCCCGCAGAACGAATCACTGTTCCTGTGAGTGAGGCTGCGTTTTTGCGGGACATAACTCTGTTCCATGTTTTTCCTCCATCCTGTGTGCGGAGAACATCCACGGTATCCTTGCCTGGCTTGACTGCCCATCCATTCTTGGCATCGCGGAAATAAGCATCTCCAGTGATGCCATCCGGCACCGGCAGATTTGTCCAATGTAACCCGCCATCCACGGTATGGGCGTTCCCACTGAACGCTTCCGATTTCGATATAAAATGAAAGAATGCCGCCGTATTCGGCACTCTGCCCGCGGATGTCCAGTGCTGGCCGCCATCCTTGGTACTAAGCAGCTTGCCCTCATCTCCAATGCTGGCCCATGCCTCTTGCCCATTCAGTGCAAACAACTGCTTGATCTCGCCGCTGCCCTCATATTGAACCTGCCACTGCTTCCCACTATCAGTTGTGTGGGCAATCCATCCATTGCCACCGATCCAACCGACCTTAGCATCCGCCAAGCGGATAGCCGTTACCCCGGTCATCGCCACCTTCGTCGGCTTATTGCTTGTTCCCGCGATTGGCGTTTTTGAGGGATTCGGCGATACGGTCACCTGCGGCGTTGCCGTTGCTGCCTCTATCGACTGTGGCGATTCTGACGCGTTCACGGCACTGTTCGTAGTTCCAGAAGATTTGCATCCAGCAAGTGTCATCATCAAGGTTAATGCCAATATCGGTACAATTTTTTTATTCATGTTCTGCACCCCTTCCACTTTGTCAATCATCTTTAATGACGTAACTTTCGGCCAAAAAGTTGAGGGTAAAATATAATAAATTTTCTCTTTAGGTTTATCGATTTTCCGCTTTATTGTCATGCAGTTCATTCATATAACGTTTTTTTATGAGCTATATAAATTCACCTTTATTGAATATTCGTGAAGTGAAGTAGTAACACAATGCTGCCTGTTTGCATGCTTCAATTGTTCCCCGATTGCTCACAAAACTCCGTCGGGAATATGATAATGTTCTTGTCATCCGACATGACTGCTACGTATGACTTGTGTCTCATAATCCATTGTTGTTAATGAATTGTTTTAAGTAAAGATTCTGGTGCTTGTTGGAATGTAGCGTATGTCATCTCGGACATTCGCGATCTGTCATCTATACCTTGAAATTTTTAAGCATTTCCTGAAAATCAACCGCCATCTTACTCATCGTGCTTGAAACTATGTTAATTTCCTGTATTGTAGCTAGCTGCTCTTGAGTTGCCGAGCTTACTACCTTGGCACTTTTGGAAGTCTCATTCGATATATTCGTCATCTCTTCCACTGATGCTGTAACTTGCTCAGTACTCGCCGACATCTGTTCAGCTGATGCTGAAATTTCCTGTACTTGACCAGTTACAGTTTGAATAGAGGAGCGAATAGAGCGGAAGGAGTCTCCTACCTTATCCATTAGTTTCACGCCAGATTCTACTTCTCTCGCTCCATTTCTCATGGCTTCAGTTACGCTTGCTGTATCCTGCTGAACCAATGTGATCAGTGAAATGATCTGGTTCGCAGAATCTTTCGATTGCTCGGCCAGCTTGCGAACCTCTCCGGCTACAACTGCAAATCCTCGACCATTCTCTCCTGCACGTGCTGCCTCTATCGCTGCATTTAATGCCAGCAAATTCGTTTGTGAAGTAATTTCCGTTATAGCACTTGTTATTTTACTAATCTCTTCCGACTGTCGAGTCAATTTATCAGCTAATTCCACAGATTGCACAACTCCGCGTTTAATCGTATTCATCTGCGTAATTGCTGCATCAACTGCCTTATTGCCTTCTTCAGCAGCCCTTAAAGTGTCTACGGAGGTCTCCGAAACTACTTGTGCAGACTCAGCGATGCGTTGAATGCCGGCAGCAGACTCCTGCATAGCAAGCGAGGATTCCATACTCGCTTGAGATGTAGCTTCCGCATTTTTCGTCATGCCTTGAATGCGATCCTTTACCTCAAGCGCCGTTTTACTGACCTCTTCTGTACTAACATACAATTCCTCAGCTGACTCTGCTACCTGATTCGCACTGTTATTGATTCCGGAAATCAATTCGAGCAGGTTTCTTTTCATTCTATTGAAAGATGTACCAAGCTCCCCAATTTCATCACGACTTTTCATGTATAGGTCGCCTTCTGTTAAGTCACCCCCAGCAATTTGGTTGGCCGCTTGTGCTATTCGGGAGACGGGGACGGAAACCATTCGGCTAATTATAATGGCTACGGAAATACCAATAGCAATTGCAGCTACGCTAATCCAAATCACTATCTCGATTGTTGTATTTACAGAAGAATCTGTCTGCTGACGTGTCTCGTCCAACAGCTTTTGCTGAACATCTATAATTTCGTTCGCTTTTTGGAAAAAGTTTTTACTTATTTCATTGCCCGTAGTAGAAATCAGATTACTGAGTTCAGCACTCTTGTTCTGATTTTTATACTCCTGCAATTGTTCCGCATACTTCAAATATTGCTCATTCAAGTCTTTTAAATCCTGAAGATTTTGTTTAACTGCAGGTAAATTCTCCATGCCTTCGAGTATTTTAAATTTTTCATCATAGATGCTTTTCGCATTTAACCAATTATTCATGCTCGATTGGTTTCCTGATAGCACAAAACCTCGCATTTCCTTAAATTGCTCCCTCAACTCCGAAACCATATCTTTGACGAGAATGATTTTCGTAACACGATCGTCAAGGAGAAACTGATAGCTATTGTTTACTGATTGGATTTTTAGAAGGCTTGTTGCGGATATTATTAGAAGTAATAGAAGCACCGAAGCAAACGACAAATACTGTTTTCTTGCAATAGTTAGTTTCATGAGATTAATTCCTCTCGATGTATAGTATGTGGATATTCCTCGAAGGTTAAAGTGTAAATGCACCAACATCAATAGATTGTACACATAGAATTTTAAATGCTCTTCGTCATGTAACGATTAATGTTTGCAGAAGATAAAAAGGTCGTGAGGCTGTTTGATTTTAGTTGTAGCTCCACCAAGCTTTAATCATTGCTATTTCCTTTGGTTTGCTATCCAGCGCAAAATCACCATAATTTCCGGCCATTTTTCTTTGAAACGGTAGTTTACTCAATACGACACATCAATACGCTCACTTTTGCAAAATGCGATAACATCCGATGGACAATCACAAACCCATCGCCACTTCCGAGAATAAGTTCAATGCTTACACTAATGGATCACAATTTGCTCTAAGTGTTGGAGAATCAACAAATGTATTGGCTCAATCAATTTTTTGTCAGACATATTTCCTTGTATAATTGTCTAAATGTTTAACTATCAATGCGAATTTTGCGGTATGCTTCAATAAACGAAATGACATCTACGCTTTTCCCCCTCTTTTTTGCGAATCTGGCCACTTGTACGAGTGTTTCCCAAAATTCATTTAGAACAGGAGATTCGAATTCGTTTTTTTCTTTGGGGGCTTCTAGTATATGGTTATCTTTCTTTTTGTTCAGGTTGCCCTCGTTATAAATATGATTTTGAAATTTGTTTTTTTTCCATTGCTCATCGGTCAGACTCTTTATTCCCAATTTACGCAATTTTAGGCGCACAGAAGCTACGGGACGAGATAATTCTCTAGCAATTTCAATAGGAGGATACACAGAGGAAAGGCTGATCATCTTTTCCAGCTCTTTTGTGGTCCAAGGCTTTATTTTCATATTAGTAACCCCACTTCGTGTAAGAATAGTTCCAGATTTTATGATTTTATTAGTGTTCGTATAATTTGTTTATGTATATAGCACCTCTATTTCTTAGCATACGAGGTCAAGGTAATTAAGTGCACATTGAAGCATTGGGAGTGATTTGTTTCTCACTCAGAACGAAGGTGTTTCTGTAAAAATTTATAAAGTGCTTTCAATTCTAAAGGTTTGGAAAATAGATAACCTTGTATGTAATCACATTGGAATGTTTCTAATACATTTAACTGTTCTTGCGTTTCTACACCTTCAGCAGTTACCTTTAATTCCAAGATCTGTGCTAAATTAATTATTGCTCTAACGATTGCTTTATCTTTCTCTAATATTAAGGAATTTGTTATAAATGACTTATCAATTTTAAGCCCTGCTATCGGAAACAATTTCAAATAGCTGAGTGAGGAATATCCCGTTCCGAAATCATCAATATACACTTGGATACCCATATTCTGAAGGTCTCTTAATATCTCAATTGTATTTTCGGTATCCTTCATTAAAAGACTTTCTGTAATCTCTAGCTTCAAATTTTCTACTTTGATAGGGATTTCTTCTAGAATGTTTAGGATTGTCCTCAAAAATCGATTTCTATGTAATTGTGGAGCAGAAATGTTTACTGTTACAAATAAATCTATTCCAAATTTTCCATTTAGGTGTACCACATCTAAAGAGGCTTTTTTTAATACCCAATCACTAATACTATCCATTAACCCAGATTCTTCAGCAATAGGAATAAACTCTATCGGTGATATATTTCCCCTAATGGGGTGATTCCACCTAAGCAAAGCCTCCAAACCTATTACATTATATGAACTGACACTAACTATGGGCTGGTAATATATTTCTAATTCTTGACGTTCAAAAGCATTTATTAAATCTTTTTCTAATGTAAATTGTTCGAATATTTGTTCACCCATCCCTTTGGAATAAGTTTTGTAACTATTTACTGATTGTTCTTTAGCTAAACCTTGATATACTTTTTCTTTTACTTCTTTTTTTTGTCCAGTTATTTTGCTTTTGCTATCTGAAATATCACGTGATATTACAACAAAATATTTTAAATGTCCATCATCATCAATTACAGCTTTAAATTCCGATGAAAGATATTTCGATTTTTTTGTGGAGCTTGTAAAGTGATAAACAGCCTTGAACCCCTTCAGTCGAAATAATAATTCTTCAATCTCATTTAACATTGCATGATAGTCTTCAGGGTGAACAAAAGACAGAATATCCTTTAGGTACTGTGGCATTTCTTTACCAAAATAATTTCCGTGTATTGAGGTGAACAAAATGAGACGTGCATTTTTATTCCATATACTTATCATTTCAGAGGAATTCTCTAAAAGAATGTTAAACATCCATGAGTATTCACTTCTCAGCAAGTCTCCACAGTTATCTTTGATATTAATTTCTTTTTCCACGACCATCTAAACCACACCTGTAGTATATATTTGAATAGACAATTATAAAGTTTTCTATCCAGAGGAGATATTTACTTTCTGAAATGAACGGAAATCACTAAAGCATTGTTTATTAGAATATGCGTCCATGTTCTCGAAAAAGTGTAGCGGAACAGGCAGTGGGGTTAATGGATTTCAGCGAAGTGTACGAGTGAAAGGAACCAGCGGGGCACGCCGACATCACTTAACATAGGATTAATCAGCATTTTTTGCTGTAAATGGTTAAAATGAAGTATCGTTTCAAATGTGTTGAATCAACATCGAGACCCGATGCTAAATACCGACCGGTCCGTATTAAATTAGCATAGTTCTGTGTTTGAGTCAAGAACGTTTTTTGGACAAGTATTGAAAGACCTTTTCTCTCGCATGCTTGGTATCTTCAGGATGTGTTTTATCTCAATTCCTTTTATAATAATTGAGCACAAAGTATACCTTGTTGAATTCTTTTTAAAGATAATGTCTACCCGTTCTTGCGCCGCGACCGACATGCTGATAATACTCTTTAATTGATTCAGGAATGTGGTAGTGAATAATGCCATCTATATCTGGGATATTCATCCCCATACCGGATGCTGATGTAGTGAATAGTAACGGGATTATACCTTTTTAAAGCTCTCTAATTTGTCTCATTTCTGCTCATAGCATAGATCGGCATGAAAATAACTACTTCCCGGATAGCTCCTCACACTTTTCTTTACTGTCATATAGACTAGCACCTTTTTTAGTCGATATTGATCAATGAAAGAAACCCATCTTGTCCCTTTTTCCTTCTTCCTCCTTCCCCCTTTAAATTGGATTCCCCATTGACTATGCAATGTGCTTCATCGATGGCAACTAGAGAGTTATCACAACCGGCAGCGAGCGGAAGTTCCAGCGCACCGAGCTGGTAAATGAGTGATTTCCCATTGATTACTTCGGGAAAATAAGTTTGGAGATTCCTACTCTAGTGGCTGTCGTGCTTTTCTCAATTTTTTAAGAGCGGATTTGTACTATAACGGGTCATATTGTCAATATTGGTTGGAAGTTGTGGTATTCAGCTCTATTCTATTTATTCGGTATGTTTTACCTTAGATGGAATTTATTTTACTTAAAAAATCAAAATAAATGAAAAAGAGAACCTTATTAAAGATCCTCCATTTAAACATTAAACTTCTGAATCATTTCCCGTATGACCGAGTCCAGCTCCTGGATCTGCGCTTGCAGTGCCGACCTCATTTCTGTCTGAACCATGGATCTCCATCAATATTAATAACAATAATTTGATATACGAAAGAATCACTTGCATTGTTTTTGAAAAATTTGATTATTTGACATCACGTCTCCTTAGTTTTGCCTGTGCCCGGTTTACGGATGACTAATTCGGCCACGGCCAGGTTAATCAACCAGCTCGTTCCCATCTGTAGTGCACCGCTGAGCTCGCTCGGCGGGCCAAAGATCAATAAACAGACCAACTGTGTCAGTATCTGCGTGCCTAAGCCAAGCCCGATTGCATAACCGCGAATCATCCAAGCTTTGTGCCGTATCACGTCCCCTCGCCGAATCGCGGCCAAGCCGAGGATGATGGACACGACCATGGCCACTCCAAACAAGAGCCGCAATGCGTAAAGTAGCTCACCTGTGCCAGGTGGGTAGGAATAGAACAAGGTCATCCAAAGCGCTGAAAGCCCAGTCAGCAGCCCGCATACGATCAGAATCCGCCCGGCTGCGCGATGCCAGCCGGGGCTGTACTGCCGAAAAACGGTTGGGAACTGGAACGCGCCTAAGATGGCATACACGCTAGCGCTCAGGATATGCAAGACAATCGGCAGGGGGGATGCAAGGAAACGTGCGTTCTCCGGCGTGATTTCCGCACCGCCGACCACCTCAGTTACGCGGAAGGCGCCGAAAGCGATTGGAATTGCACTAAGCATGAGCAGTGCGGCGGCCACGAGCCACCCAGTCAATAGTGCTTTTATCGGTGCTTTGGTTTTCTGAGAAGTAGGTTTCTCTAAATCATTGAGTCGAGGCACCTTGTGGGCTCGACCATTATTTTTGGAAATCACTTTCATGTTCAGCTCCTTGTATGCTTTTACGCGAGAAAAACGAGAACATACGTTTAGTTCGCCAAATTCGGAAATCTTACATATAGTACAAAAATAATTTTCACAAATTAATTTATACCAGTAACGTTTTTAAGAGTCCTTTCTACGATCTGATATGGCTGCCCGGGGAACGCGTCAGAAAGCATGAGCATGAAATTCTCCATTTGGAGCGGCATGCATGACACAATCCTTCACTTTGGCTGGAATGGGATGATTCGGATCCACAGGGATCTCTTCGAAGTTTTGTATCAGAACCAGCTAACCCGATAACGCCTCCTCATAAAAGGTAACTGCCTCTTTTCCATTGCCGTATGTAATAATATAAGGATTAAGCTGATTGACACTATGTTCATCTCCTTTGTAAGGGTGCCTACAATTCCACAGTATAAGTAGGAATAATGTAAATCTGATGATGTTTTAACATCAGATTTTCTTGTTTAACGTTATTTGGGTCATCAAGGGGAAATAGTGTTGTTAAATCTATAATGATGTGTGAATGAATCTGTTACGTTTATCGCGATCCGAATGTGCCAGCCGCTTGCGAATGACCCATTCGGCTACTGCTAGGTTGATCACCCAGCCCGCTGCCATCTGAAGCGCTCCGGTGAGTTCAGTCGGCGGGCCAGAGATAAGTAATCCAGCCAACGGAGTCAGCGCTTGCGTTCCTGCGCCAAGACCGATCGCGTATGCGCGCATCATCCATGCGCGATGTCGGATCACATCCCCTCGCCGGATCGTGGTAAAGCCGAGTATGATTGACACTACCATGGCCGACCCAAACAAGAGCCGGAATGCATAAAGCAAATCGCCGGTGCCGGGCGGGCGGGAATAAAACAGGGTCATCCAAACACCTGAAAGCCCCACCACCAGCCCGCATACGATCAGAATCCGCCCTACCGCGCGGTGCCAGCCGGGCCAGCGAGTCCGGAAGCCGTTTGCAAACTGAAACGCTCCTAGGATGGCATACACGCTTGCACTCAGAATATGCAGCACCAACGGCAGGGGCGACGCAAAGAATCGTTCGTTGTTCGGCGTGATTTCTGCACCGCTGACCAACTCAGTTATTCGGAAAACGCCAAATATGATTGGAATGGTACCGAGCAAGAGCAGTGCGAAGGACACGAGCAACCCTGCCGTTGCTTTTGTTGGCGATTTGGTTTCCTTAGGAGTAGTTTTCCCTACCTGATCTAGCCGAGGATCTTCACTGTAGATATTCACTCTCATTTCAGCTCCTTAGACAGATTTAGTAACCCTGTGTGCGTTTCACAATATGTTCAGAAGATACCGGGAGCGAAACTTACTCGATCTCGGTTTGGCGGAGCTGGGGGGGCTTCCCTTGCCAGATAAGGGGTACACGAAAAGAAATGTTATCCCCTACTCAAAGCTAGCATTTTATTAATATTTTGGTTTACTGAGCAATGCTAGAAATCATATTCACCGATGTTGCCGATTTCATTTGGTCGCTAAGACAATTAGAGTTTGACCAATGCTCCCCATCTGAGATTTAGTTATCACCCCAAAGTGATGACTACATTTCCTTTTTTGTGCCCTTGCTCGACATAGCGGTGCGCCTCGACCATCTGCTCTAGCGGGTAGCAGCGATCAATAATCGGTTTCAGCCTGCCCTTCTCCGTAAGTTCTTTGAGAAAAGTTAGATCTTCTTCGCGTGGGACAGCTGTCCCGCCGTTGACAGTATTTAGATAATATCCTTTGTTCTTCAGCGAGCTTTTACATTGTGATTGTGTAGTCTTACCTACCGTATCAAAAATAATTTCGTAGGTCTCGCCGTTTTTCGTAAAATCCTCTTGCGTGTAGTCAATGACCTTATCGGCTCCTAGAGATTTCACCATATCAACATTCGCAGTACTGCATACCCCGGTGACTTCCGCCCCAAAGTACTTGGCAAGCTGTATAGCAAAAGTGCCTACACTTCCCGATGCGCCATTGATGAGGACTTTTTTCCCGGGCTGGATGTTGCCTTTTCTGAGGAAAAACAGAGCGGTATTTGCTCCGATAGGAAGAGTAGCGGCTTCTTCATAGGTGAAATTGTTCGGTTTTGTTACCACTGCCCCATCCTCGGGCAGACATTTGTACTCGGCGTGTGCACCAAATTTTGCCTTGAAGGTGGATGCAAAAACCTGGTCACCTGCCTTAAACCGTGTTACTTTTTTACCTACCGCTTCAACTTCACCGGCTAACTCCATTCCGAATATCGGATTTCTTGGTTTCCTAAAACCTAATGCGATTCGAGCGGGTAGCCAGAACATGGGGGGAACTGTAAAACTTCGCATTCTACAGTCCCCGACGTTTACTGTTGTCGCATGCACTTTTACTAATATTTCATGGTCTTTAGGCGTAGGTTTTTCGATCTCTATGAGCCGGAGAACCTCCGGTGGTCCGTATTTGGTTGCTACAGTTGCTTTCATTTTAGAATCCATCCTTATTATAGGGTGTGTTGCTAGTAGCTCATCACTTTCATTTTGGTTAACAAGGAAGTAAGTACAGATAACTTGAAGCTTTTCACTTTAATATCGTATCACCGTTATCTTCAAGTAGAATGGTGAAGCCCCCGAACTAGTCGGTTTCTATTTGTCTGTGCAACCTGTTCAATTTACAAGTATCTTATCAATAATATGGTATTGACGATAGACACTTTAGTGTTAATTGAAGGTGTTGTTTTTACTTTTTGAAGGAAAGTATGTTGAGGAATAATGACTCTTTAAGCAACTGTGACCTGGGAGATGAAAGAAATGCCCATCTTACGGGTACTTTGCATATATAATCGAAGTTATCTAACAAGCATGAGAAAATGGAACTGGTATATGGAATATGAAAAAGTTAAAGAGCAACCCTAACAAATTTGATAATAATTAGACATAATTCTTCTTCATCCAATCCGTTATACCAAGTCCCTCTGATTCATGTAATTCCTCGACATCAGCTATTCTAATTAAAGAACCATTTGTGATTGCTATAAAGCTATCTAATATCGTTTCTATTTCCTTTATCTCATGGCTCATCAAGACTAGTGTCTGAGTTTCTAAGCCAACACAAGAAAAAAACTGCCCGGAATCTAACATAGGCAGTCTTAATTAAATATGTTGAGAAAGACCTCAAAATATGGTTTCCAAGAAGCCCTTCGCATGACGTATTACTTTCCTAAAAAGTATTTGTTCCACACTTTTTTAATATTTGTCAATATTGTTGATAGAAATTACAGTATTAGAGTGAGACAGAATTGTAGAACCTACGCGGAAATACGAAATCGACATTTTTAAAAATAACCTGAATAAGTAACGGAGTAGTGGTCTAGGATTTGAAATAAAATCCTAATTATGCTTACAGCATGACCGTTATCCATTTTTGAGTTGGTTTTTCATATTAATCATAGTTGTACGACTCCGAATTATCCGCAATTAGGTGATTTTCATTATATCTGCTTCCTTACGAATTTTTCGGAATGCACGGATGCTTTTGAGTGACTGACGGAGGAATAAGCCAGGAAAAAACCTATAAATGAATGTCAGTATACCGACATACGAAGGAAATGATATAATCGCTCGGTTTTTCGCGACTCCTCTCAGGACAAGACGAGCTGCCTCGTCCGGGTCAACCACTTTGACAGGAATTTGTGAGATGACATCCTGAGGACTCGCGTTAAAAGTACGTACATTTTCAATAAGTGAAGTTTGGATAAAGCCAGGACAAACGGCAGTAACTCTTATCCCTAAGTCCAAACCCTCATAACGAAGTGTTTCAGACAACCCGACCACACCGAACTTGGACATGACATAAGGCAATTGGGTCGGACCTGGCGCAAGACCAAGGCCGGATGCCGTATTTACTATATGACCAAACCCTTGCCGTACCATGGCTTGGTAAGCATAATGAGATCCATTAACCGCGCCTTTCAAATTAACGTTCAATACCTTCATGACTTCATCTAGTGGTAGATCTCGAAACTCGCCGATCACGGTAATACCGGCATTGTTAAACATAAAGTCCAATCTGCCGAGTCGAGCCATTGTTTCATTCACTAGCTTTTCTATCGATGTAGGTTCTGTTACGTCGACGTGGCATGAGGTCGCTTTACCACCCCGCTCGAGAATTTCCTGCATAACCCCTTTTGCGGCTTCCGCGTTCAGGTCTGCAACCGTAACGTCTGCCCCATAAGCCGCCAACTGCCTGCATAGCGCTCGACCCAGTCCAGAAGCTCCCCCCGTGACCACGCATACTTTTTCTCGAAAGATACTCAAAACGATCAACTCCTTGAGAGAATTTTGAATGTCGCCACTAATTCTATGACGGGATGATCACCTTTTGTCGACACCAGTTAATTTGACTTCAACATATGCTTCTAATCCTTCAATCTTATTAGAAATAATGAGACTTATGTCGGTAACAGTAATTTCTGTCACCGGCTGAATTAGTAGGATAAGAACCTGTCGACTTTCCTCAATTCAACCGTTCGTTGTTCTCTTTGTCAATTCACTTATATCTTTCTGTAAGATAGGCAGTATTCCACTTCCACAATCGAGCAAAATTTTGTGGATTTTTATTTCATTTAAGACACCTTTCGGGTTTAGGTACAATTTCCAAAAAAATTATTAAAATCCAGGCACTATATTTTCTTTAAATGTTCTGGGACACAATTAGGGTGAAAGTCAAATTTCAAAAGCGGGTACCTCTTAATGAACTCTCTATCCTCTTTACTTAAGACTAGAGAACACTTCTTACAAAAGACTTCCTCATCTTCCCCTACTTTTATGCCCTTTCTAACATAAATGTTGAGGTCTTCCCAGCCCATTTCGTAGCCATCAAATGCATTACGTACACTCTCACTAAAAGCTAAATCGACCGCGTTAGTAATCCCGTTCTCATCAATTTCTTTAAATCCATAACCGTCACGGAAGGACTCCCCGATATACACCCGAACGACGGTTTTAACAAAACCTTGATGCCGATCTACCTGGTATTCTCGAATTTCCTTACGGTATGCTTCGCCAGCAATCTCATTGGCGCGATGTTCATACCATTCGACAGGGATAAATTTTCGATCTTTATTATCTTTATGTGTTTTTGTAGTTCCAAATGGTTCCTTCAAAGCGTGCCAAATTTTTTTCCAGTCCATGCAAATCACCCACCTTACTTTGTTAAATCCATTTTCCCGAATTTCTTAACGTATTTATTAAGCGCTTGATAGAATTGAAGCGCATCGAGTACCTTGCTCTGTACCGAAAGTATGAATGTAGTAAAGTGCACAGTCCCCTTATCTGTAATTTTACAGTAGTAATTGTAGTGCTTATCTTCATCGTCCCAGTACCGCTCAAGAAATCCCTGTTCATGCATGGATTTGATTCTACGGCTCATATACGATAGATTCACGCCAACACGATTAAGCGTTGTTACCATGAGCTCATCTAATTCTCGTACGTATCTCGGTTCAGCCTGAACCTCGCCTAGTACAAAAAAGTCGATGAGTTCCTCGACTTTTAAAATGCGGCTTACTTTCGTAGGTGTCGTCTTAACAGATTCATTCAATTTCTTATGGGGGACATGGTCTGTAAATCTTTTCACGTACTTATCAAGTGATTGATAAAAATGAATTGCCTCTTGTACTTTACTAGGCACGGACAGCATCATTTTCTTAAAGTAGGCTAGACCATCATTTGAGATTCGACAGTAGTGATTGTAGCGTTTGTAATCATCATCCCAATACCGACCAAGGTATCCTTGATCATGCATGAAATCAATTCTACGGCTCATATAGGAAACATTCACGCCTTGTTTTAGCGTTGCCACCATGCTTTCATCAAGTTGGCGAACATAACGTGGTTCATCCTGTATCTCACCTAATACATAGAAGTCGATGAGCTCCTGGACTTTTAAAATCTGACTTACCTTTGTTCTTTTTTTTTCTGATTCAATCACTTTATTTCTAGCCAACTTGAAACTCCCCCTGGCTTAAAATCAAACTTAAATGAATTTAGTATCCGTGAACGTTAAATGAAATCAATTATCAAGATCATATGGCACTAATAAAGCGTCATTCGCTGCTTTAGCAGCCTCTATAAACCATTCATTCGATAGTCCATAAATTTTATTGGCTAATAATGTCCACATGGCCTCATCTTCCTTAGAAAGCGAGTTCCATTCCACACAGAGCTGCGGGTCTAACATACGTGCGTTTGTCACGGTATGATGGAACCAGACCGTACTTATGCCTTTATCCATAGCAACGCTGCAGCCGATCTGAAATGGATCGTCGCCTCCATTCTTCAAGGAAACAAAAAAGAAGAATTCTACTGAATTCGGTCTTGCTTCGATAATGCGATCCCACGCCCATTGTGTTTCAAGCAAAGTTTCACACAGTTCATGGGTTCCAAGTGCGTTAAGTAAAATACCGTACACCCTTTTATCGTCACCGACTAAGTAAGTGATTGCTTTCAACGCGGTTTCATCATCAAATCCCTGGCGAATGAGGGAAAAGATGTCTCCGAATTTATCATCACGTATCGCATAAATGATTTGTAGAAAAGTGTTCCCGTTCATTCGGATACTCCTTTGATAGGTATTTGCTAGTTGACCGATCTTAGTCTGAACATGGTGAGATGACCTTGTAGCTCGCCGCTCCTTGTAAACCAATAGCAGATATTTACGGCATTGTTACTTCTTTATATTTTTGATAGAGGATTTCATGTAATTTCATCTTCCATTACGGCACACACATTTCATTACCATTTAATGTTTCAAACACTTGCTATGGTTTTTTCTTACGCAGCCACTTTTTAAGACTCCAGGTTACATATTTAACGTCTTTAAGTTCGAAATTGTAGGAGGCATTCTTTCATCTTCTCTGCGGTTAATTACAAATGTATTTTTTTAACATACGACTTGTTCACCTACCCTTATGGTAAGTAATAAGAGAGATGCTTCCCAACTTTAATAGCTGGTTATTCTGAGAATAGGGGAGGCAAGAAACCTCTAAACAACCCCATTCCTGAGATTATGTACGAACTATAGTTCCTATTGTATCTCAAACAGGTAGAATTTGTAAACATGTATCCTAGAAACATGTATCTTAATACAAACGAAACTTAAAAACCTTATTCTGACCTTTTGCCTGCTCGCCCGCTAGTTTGCCTGTTCGTTCGCTCTCCTGATCCATCTTTTCGTTCGCCTCCTTACAATCCACTTATCACCTCTTTTATGTATGCATATTTACTCATACCTCTGATACTTTCATCAAATCCCTCCTACTCACTTCCTTTGTTACTAAAATACATTAAGCACCCTTGCTATCCTCACTAAATCCCTAACTATTTTTTTGCCTTTGATTTTATTGTATTTCCATTCAAACAATCTCTAAGCCAACGCTGCCGCACCGACACCCTACCAGACTATACGTACCTAGAAAAGTAAATTTAAACCGTGTTAGACTAGCGTCTTCTAAGTAACAACAAATAATGGAAATAGAAAAGGAAAAGGATCAGAATAAAATTATGGTATCAAAGGCCTCGAAATGCAGGGAGTAGCAGGCTTAACAGGCGTGGAAAGAAGAAGCGGTAGGGGTGGAGGGACGAACTGTTTAGTTTATTAAGCTTTGTTTGTAAAAAGATATATGTTTCTAGAATACAAGTTAGTATAAGGTAGTTGATGCTAGTTTAGTTGATGATGCAGGTTTTTCAAATGGTACAAATAGGGGTTTTAAACTGAGAAAATAAGTAAAGTATTAGATTGACTCAATCCATTAGAAGCTCCCTTGGCCAACCAGTTGAGTTGAATAAGATGGAAAGACGAAAAAGTCTTTTATTCTTCCAAAGTATGGAAATGCAAAAAAAGCACAAGATACAGGATCTTCTTTCTCCTGATCGCTTGCGCATTTTTGGGTGGCGGTTTTGGGAGGCCATACGGAAGTCTTATATGATATATTATCGGGATGAAAAGTGCTGAAGAATTTCTCGTACCAATTTTGTTTGATCGCCGGTACGAATACGTTCCACCATGTTTAAAAAAAGTAACGAAACCAGCTCTTCCAACTTTAAATGCAATGATGGATCAAACTGGCGAATATCCATGAGAAATACTTCTCCTCGTAAGGCAGATCTACGATGCATACGAACCTCAAGCATATATAATTTCGGTTGGTTGAACGTATTTCTTTTATGAAGTACTAGATGATCATCGGATACATCAACTAGCTGCGAAAACATGTTTGTGAAAGATAACTCATCTTTCAATTTCTTCACGTTCAGATAGATCGATCTTAGATCCTTTGTTTGACGAACTTTATAAATAAAATCTTCGTACAATAGGGCAATTAATTGATCCATTGATATTTCAACTTGACCTAATTCATAGATATCCTCAAGGAAAACCTCTGCTCGTAAAAAATCAATGTCTGCTGCACGAATCTTGAGTGGTTCGTACGCTTGTTTTGATTTATGACTAGAAAATAAACCACGAAAGCCTGAACTCTCTTCATCTCGATCCAACATCATTTCTTTCATCTTTCTCCCGATCGCATTAACCTGGCTAAAGCTAAAACTCATGATTGTCGAACCCCCATTCCGATGTAATTCATGATAAGCCTGTACACCATACTGCGGCGAGATGCTTCGTCCAGCTCAATATATAAGTTTTCAATTTCCTCGAAATATAACAACGTTGGTTTCGCATGCATATATACACCTGTATCCTGGTACTCGAGCGGAGGAAACGCATGCGGATTCAATTTATATTGTTGAAGAGCCTGAAGAAGAATTTTCGTATTGGATTCTGTTTCATTTTTAGCTTTATTAGCTCTCTTTCTTAACTCAATTCGCTGCTCTGAAGTAACAGGAAATTTCATATCTTTAATTTTATGGCTTGGTTCTCTGCGCTTTTGCTTTACCCTATTTTCCCCTCTTACCTCACTAACTAGTTCTGCATTTAACATCTTCTCCCCTACTCTCCTTCCGACCTGAAACCCTCCATTAACTCTAGGGCCATAAGTCCACATGTCCATGTTTCCACTATGGTACAAGCATATGAGGGAGGAGAAAAATTTAGACTATTATTTTACAGGTTTCGGAACAAATCTTATTCCGTTCTTATTTTGAGCCGCTTGTGCAAGCTTGCTAAACAAAATTGCTTCTGCTTTAGTCAATTTCTTTTCGGACATCTTGGATCACTCCTTTGATTAGTTTATGTAATTTCCTAGTATGTCCATCTTTACAGATTTTAAAAGGCAGGTTGCAGCTAAAGTATAATTTCCTGCCGCGCCGCCTGAGAGCTGCGGATCTGGACAGCTACCGGGTGAGCGCGGCCGATTTTCACTTCGTGATCCTTCCAGCAGCACTCATAAATATCATAAGGAGGTGCAGCGCACCTCCTTACCTTAAAGGCGTACAATCGTAGGCAGATTGATGATTATGAAAGCAAATGATGGAAGCAGCATTAAATTTCTCCGACGCTTATTCATGTAATTGAGCACTTCTTTATTATGTTGTGTACATCTTTAGGCGAACGAACGCACTTGCTTTCCAAGTTATATAAAGCACTTTTTTCTTTGATTTGCTTCACTAAATAGACATAAATTCTTACCATCTTGAACAGCTCCTTTGTGATGTTTGATTTCCCCTGCGCGAAAAACGCATCCAAGTTAACGCCGCTTGCAAGACTGAACGAATGACAAAAAGAGCCCTGTCACTGGGCGTAAAGTCCAGTACGGGATCTCCTTCTATGAATCCTCTTCGTTCACCGTTAGGCTGTCTTGCAAGAATAAGGCGCGTTGTGATAAGTTCGAGCGCAGGTCAATAAACAATCCATTCAAAGGGAGTTGATGCGCGGCTCCCTTTCTTACAGGTCTCTTCTCTCCTATTCCCCGAAAGCTTTAGCTGGATGGAACCTTCCCAATCAAAAGGAGCTGAGCATGCAGCTCATTACCATAGATGTCATCCACTCAATTTATTACCGTAGTATGGCAAGCACGAATCATGTGACGTTTTCAAAGCATGAATTCATTACGTTACCACAATTCTGCATATTAAAATCACGCCACTCTCCCCTTCCAGCACGAATAATGAGTCATCTATATTACCCAAATTCTTCATGTTACACTGGAAATAAGATACCAGGAGGTGCTGAAGATGCCAGAAATTTCTCTATCTATAGATGAACACTTGATGAAATATATCAACGATCCCAAAGTAATTAATAAACTCTTAGCTTACTTCGATAGGCATGAGAACATTGGTGAAGAAATATTTCCCTATCTAGGGGAAAAGGAAAACGAAATGTTCTTTCCAAATCACTCCCTCCCAAAAGAGACCTTCATTAGACGGATCCCCTTTTACTTTCATCGATCCAAAAATAAACATGGCCAAATAGGGGAGCTACATCACTACATATCAGGAATTATTCGGGAGGACAAATATTACGATCGAGCTTCAGAATATATTGAGCAGTTATTCGCAACACTGGAGGACATGCACTACTGTCATTTGCTGGATGTGGAGCAGATATTCAATTATCCCATCAAACAAACGGGGTATGCATGTCAGACTGAATTCCTCTTCCAATGGTCTCATTACCTGGAACTTATCCATACTCTCCCTCATAGTGATAAAATGCCGAAGCATTTCATTGTAGCTTACAATGAAGAATTGGAGAGAAACGGACTTCTGCCGATTATTTATCAATTAGCACAGCAATACAATTATGATTATATCCGCCGTGACGGCCAAAAATTTTGCGTCTCGGGTACGTTTCCGTGTGATGATTCCGGACATCCAATCCTTCGGTGGATTGGAATACAGATCAAAAACCCGGTGAAAGTCTGGGCAAAGGTGAACGGCCAGCTCAAAGGAGAACTGTTTATACAAGCAGGACCAAAAACTTCCATATGGGGCCTGAATTGCTTCGGTGAGCAAGATGACGGTAGTGATGCCTGGTATCCTTTACACATAGGACCGCAACTAATGAAGTTCGATAATGAAGAGCTTAAGCGGATCCGAGACCGTGAAGGATATACACAAAAAGAAATCGCAGATGCAATTGGCGCGTCAGTAAGGACTTATCAGAAATGGGAAGCCGGGGAAACGTCTCCAGATAGCCATAACATGCTACGTCTTTTGAATGTCCTCGATATTCGGGATACAAAAGAATTGACACGGTTCTTGGATGTGAAAGATATTAATTAGAAAATAGAGAAACGTTTATTGAAAAACACTGATCTTCTGCTGTTATAAAAAAACAATGCCGCCTCAGCATAGGCGGCATTGTTCTCATTTTTTACTTCGCTTGCCTCCGCCAATAGGACCGACGGAAGTCTGTGGCTGAATCTTGTCATTCAACTGCTCAATTTTATTGTCACTTCCAGAACTATCCACTATATTATATCGTCGAAAGGTTAATCCAGCTGCTGGTCTGCCTTTTCTCTCTTCTGTAATAATTCCTGCCCTAAGCACATCTCTAACATTAAATAACACACTACCTCTTGGTATTTTCTGTTGCGGAATTGTCATTGGCGAAGCAGATGACTTCGTTGTTACAGTCGCACCATATTTGTTACGAGTTCTTTCTATATGTTTTATCCAAGTAGTGGGATCTACACCATCTTTAAAATTTTTATATAGCATTTCAGCTTGTACTCTCGCCCCATCATGTTGTTCATTAAGCATACGAATGACGGGTAAGTAGTCGTCCATGATTACTCTAGCGATATCATCATCATTACAGAATCTCTTTAATTCATTAAATATCAGTTCCTCAAATCGATCCAGCACCATGTTCAATCCACTCCTTTCGAGTTTCATCGTATATAAAAAAACTTTCCATTTGTAGCATCTCACTCATGCCTTCATCACAAAAGGCAATTTGGTTCCCAAGCTGCAAAGCATCAAGCTTGCGATCTTGTTTATCTCGTGTAATTCGCTCATAAAACCAATCGTATTTATTCGCAATTGTTTTTGCATTCATTAGATAGTCATCACGGACAAGGTCCATTTTGTTGTCTGCCATCTGGCCAATAACAATCGCTGGATGATTATTACCTCCACAAGGATCCTTACCAGTTTCATCACAATCGTATCGATGGTCCACTATAAATCGAGTCCATTGTGGATCAGTTTCTCCTAAAAAAACAAGACAATTTATAAACCCCTTATACATTTCAGGATACGAGCGTATTTTTATAATACATCCGATGGATCCAATCCTCTTTTCCTCTGCTTTAATAGCCCAGTCCTTTTCTTGGTCAAAGCTAATTGTCGTGTGAACCGCAGCTCCAAAATCCCTATCTGTTTTTCTCCACCAGGATTTATCAAGAACTTTTTTCTTTAGAGCTGGCGCATACTCTTTTAGAGTAGCATGGAACACATATCTTGGGAGGACAAGCTGCCCACCTAATGAGTTATCCATTTCTATATGTCCAAAATTCACGATGCCTCTCCCCTTAATTATATCATAATATTCAGACAATTACTTATAGCCATTCCCCATCGTTATATTATAAAATTCAATTCTCAAAAGAGCCACCGATTTATTTAAAATAACCCCCACTCACTTTAACAATAAGAGCCCCTCAGTTAATTGAGGGGCTCGCTATTACTTCATTAACTTGTTTTTAAGTATACGATCGTTATCCCAAGAACGACGGTTTGCAATTTCGAACTCCTGGGCAACAATTGCCACCCATGCATCTCGTTCTTGCATTGCCTTTGGCAAGAATGTGGGATGTGTTAATCTTTCAAGTTGCTTTTGAGAGAACTCTTTAAAACTCTCCTCCTCGTTAGTTCCGTGGCGAAAATGATTGCATCACCATGACCGAAGATTTGCCTAGAAAAAACACAAACCTGACTACATTCATTTCAGATAGTAAGGCAGCCTAAATCCTACTTGTGATTCATTATGGTGCTGGCACAATTCTTTTATTGGATGGGTAGATCAACAGGTAAGTAAATATCTATAGTTGTGCCTTTACCTTCTACACTGGAAATATCGATGCTCCCGCCGTGAGCATGAATTATTTTTAGCGTTACCATCATCCCCAGACCAGTTCCCTTCTCTTTTGTCGTATAAAATGGATTCCCTATTTGGTTAAGAAACGCCTTGGGAATTCCACATCCTTCATCTATAACCTGTATCATTATCAGATTTAAGTTAGACTGTTTTCCAACAACTCTTATCGCCCCACCTCCAGGCATTGCCTCAACTGAATTTTTTATCAAATTAATAAATACTTGTTTCACTTGAGCCCCTATGCATTGGATCTGAGGCAATGACTCTAGGTTAAATGTTTTAATCTCAACTTTATTTATTAATGCTTGTGATCTAAGTTGCAGTGCAACATCGGTAATAATTTTCCCGACGTTTTCATATCGTAACTCATTTGCTTGAGGCTTTGCTAATATAAGCAGTTCACTTGAGATCATATCAATTCTTGCCAGCTCATCCAGCATAATTTCAAAGTACTCCTTCTTAACTTCAGGCATAATTGTTTGGATCAGCTGTAAAAACCCCTTGAGAGAAGTAAGCGGATTTCTTATTTCATGTGCGATTGAAGCTGCTAGTTGTCCTACAGCGGTAAGCTTTTCAGTTTCGAACAACTTTTTTTCATTCTTATTTTCTTTTGATATATCTCGGGCAACGACATATACACCCACAACTTCTTGGTTAACAATAATCGGCATATTGGTTACCTTAACATCAATGATATGACCCTTTTTATGTATAGTCCTTGTTTCATAATTCTGAGAAACACCCCTTGTTGCTTCTGAAAAAGATCTCATTGTCATATCTAAGTAACCTGAAGTAATTAATGAGATAAACGACAATTGTCGCAACTCATCTTCCCTATATCCTATTAATTGTTCGCCAGCAGAATTAACACTTAGATAATTTCCATCTAAATCTAGATAAAATACAGCATCAGGATTATTTTTAAAAAGTGATTCGTAGTGTTGATCTTTTTGTATAGTTATCCGTTTTTTCTCTGTAATGTCTTGAAAGTATACAGAAAGGCCATATGGTGAGGGGTAAGCCTTTATATCAAACCATGTTCCTAATGGAGGGAAGTACGCATCAAATTCAACTGTCACTTGCTCACGCATTGCCATAAGGTATTGATCATAAAATGCTAAATGAACTGCCTCAGGAAACTCGTCCCATATACACTTTCCAACAAGGTCTTCCTGACTGCGTAATAAGAGTCTTGTTGCCTCAGTGTTTGTATATGTAAATTTCCATGTCATATCTACCGCAATAAATGCAACAGGAATTCTATTTAGCATTTCATATACACTCAGTCCATGAATTCTGATCATGTTCTTACTCCCCCCGTCTTTAGTGATATTAGCGACAGTACAAGTACGGCCACCTCACCGTAATGCCTATGCCATACTTGGTTTGATTTTTAAAAATCCGATAGTACCATATTGTTGAGGTCACCATTCTTTAGCCTGGTTTTACAAAGAATTTGAGTTTATTATTGTAAGGATCATTTCACCTTTTATTAACAACGAACAAATGCAATCACATGGAATAACATGCGTTCTATCGGTTTAACCACGTGAAATAGTTGGTTGCTTTTGCGGGAGCTCTAAGCGATTGCGAAACGCCTTGTACCACATCGCTGTATTATAAATAATACACCAATTGGCAACTTAAAAAAACGAAAAAAAATGGACTTTCACTGAAAAGATTTTTTGTGCTTTAACGCAAAAAAAAGACTTTGGGCAGTAAGCTTTATTTTACAGTTGCATTTACAGTAATGTATTGGTTTTCTCGTTGGACGTTATCTTAAATCCCCTTTGAAGTTTTAAATTTAGAAAATTACCATATCTTTCTTAAGGTCGCTTTTGTCACTATACGTATTTCGAGTTTATGACAGAGGATACACTTGAAGATTATTTTGAATCAATCGTAATCTACTTAAAGACCAAGGATAAGATCATTCAAGAAGCCGCATTTTCTGCCTGGATCCTGTTTATTCAAAATATCAAAGTGAATCTCAACAGATGATCGAGCCCTCTTCTTAACGCTCCGTGAAATACACACAGAATAGGATTTTTGAAATTACTAATTTGCATAACGTGTCTATGATAACTGCTCCATTAAAAAACTCAGTATTAGTCCTTCTACAACTTGCTAAGCTAAGTAAAGTTTCAATAGATGTCCTAGATAGATTATTTAAATATTTCGGATGTAATATAGAGCAAATTCTTGAGTCTGGGCCGTCCCAGACGACGAATAAAAAAAGCACCCGATTATTTTCAGATGCTTTCTTTGTTTTTATAGTGAGAGTTGTTTGATTAGATTAATGAGGAAATCATAGTAGTTTTAGAATTTTCTCACCATTGAAGCTTAAATAAACCACATTGGTTTCTGGGAAGAAATAAAATTAGCCATATCCAGTACGTTCTATAAATACCTGCACATGATAAAAAATTGGTGTGTTACATGAGCTACGCTCTCTAAACGGTTTGGGAAAGCAGTGCAGTGAACACATTATTCTATTGAGCAGTCCAACCTCCGTCAATCATAAGAAGCGTGCCCGTTACCATATCTGCTGCAGAAGAAGCTAAATAAATGACTGCCCCTGCGACATCACGAATATTTGCTACTCTTCCGATCGGAATTTTGTTTACAACTTGCTCCAAATAGGCAGGATTGTCCAACCGTTCAGCTGTACCTGGTGTATAAGTGAATGTAGGACCGATAGCGTTGACATTTACACCACGCGATGACCACTCCAATGCCAAGGCGCGAGTCAATTGATTGACACCTCCCTTGGAAGCGCAATAAACAGCATGATCCCGTATTCCGACAGTACTGGCTTGAGAGCTCATGTTTACAATGCGACCGTAACCTTGCTCTAGCATGATTTTGCCAGCGGCCTGACAGCAGAAGAACAGCCCCTTCAGATTCACATCCATCATTCCGTCCCAGTCTTCCTCGGTAACATCCTCTGCAGGATGATTTGCGCCAAGTCCAGCATTATTAACAAGTATATCAATTCTGCCCAAATTTTCGGCAATCTGTCTCATGGTTTCCCGAATATTCGTCACGCTTGTCACGTCCATAATGACAGGGAACGCCTTACCCCCTTCACTTCGAATCTCCTCGCTTAAACGCTGCAGATCCTCTTGTTTTCTGGCCGTAACGACGACTGTCGCCCCGGCATTCGAGAGAGCCTTTGAGAGACCGTATCCAATACCCATGCTGGCCCCTGTAACTACTGCTATTTTCCCTGTTAGATCAAAGTTCGGATACATGTCGTTCATTCCTGAATACCTTCCCATCGTTCTTGATTATGTTTGTTATTTGAATCGTTTAATGAATATGAGTCGAATAAACTGCGAATCCGCAATTGCTGCTGAAATTCGCTTGACGTAATCAACTTTGGTAACCTCGACTTCAAGACGATGACTTCTTTCGTCTCCCCTGCCGACATATCAAAGAAATTGTCCTCAAAGTGCGCATTCATCTCTGAGAGTGCCAGTTCTACGTATTTAGCGAAAGAATGAGATATTAAGTTAATTTTAAAATGCTCTGATGTCTCAGTTAATTGAGCTGTAATATTCGGGGAGACCAGTGCAAAGTGTTTCGGTTTTACGAACAAGACTGACCCTTCACTGATGACTTGCCCTTCCACTACCAGTTTATACTGTAAATATGTCTCTTGGCGCCTAGACTCCGATCCAAGCTGAGAAGAAAAATCAAGCGAAATAGCCCGGATCGCACGACACGATGGAATCTCGACTTCCGTCTCCCCCTCATCCAACACATTGGACAGTGGATCTCGAAGCATCCAAATGATCGAGCCTGTTACATGAAGAGGGGAATCATTGGTAACATGAAGAGAAACACTCGTCTCCTCTTCGCAGGCAGACAGCAATACAGGGGCAAAAAACCGCTTAGCCGCGTAATGAAGAGCCTTCCAATTACCGAAGCAATCAATTCCAGACCAGGATACAGCCGGCCAACGATCATTTAATTGGAAGTAGTACGTTCCCATACACCTGCCTCTATGACGTCGCCAATGCTCGACCGCATATTTGACGGCCTCAGCTTGCAAGACTTGAGAAGTGTAAATCAAAGAATCCAGATCTTTGGGATGCAAATATTCTTCAGCAAGGTGTGATACGATTTTATTGTTACCTTGCGCACTCTTCTGATGCTGCTCCATGACAGCCGAAAAAACATGGCGATCGTCCTGATTCGTAAAGCTCTCCACCGTTTGCATTTTCGGAAATGACTGCATGCCGAACTCCGTACAAAAGCGAATGAAAAACTTCCGATAATCCCTGTACAAGTTTGGCCCATGCCAAACCTGCCAACAATAACCGTTGCCGCGATTCTCATCGTTCGGATTGAGAAAGGAGCCGCCAGACGAGGGGGATGAAGGCCAGTAAAATGTATGAGGATCTATGTCCCTCAATAGTTCAGGTATAAATTTCTCGAACAATTCTAGATAATCTTGAGAGAGCTTTGTCTCTACGTTAATATTCCAATCTGTCATAGCCCACTCGATTTCATTATTGCCGCACCATAGCCCCAGACTCGCGTGGTGACGTATTCGACGAACATTATCCTGTAATTCATGCCGTACTGTCTCCTTGAATGCTGGTGTCAACTCGTAGGCAGCGCAGTCAAACATCAATTCTTGCCACACGATTAATCCATATTCATCGCATAAATCATAGAACCAATCTGTCGGATAGTGTGTGCACCCTCGGACTCGAATGGAGTTGAAATTGGCGTCGATACAATCTTTGATGAGCCTTTCCGTCCGCTCCCGCGAGCCATTTTCCTCCATGCTGTCCTCTGGCACATATGTAGCCCCCATAGCGAATATAGGGATCCCATTCACTTCAAACCCGAACGATTCTCCCCATTCGTCAGGCTCTCTAAGAACCGTCAGTGTGCGAATACCGATACGAAATGACTTTGTATCGAGTAATTCTCCGGTTACCGCACAATAGAGCTTTGCATCAAATAAATAAAGCGGTTGTTTGCCAAATCCGTTTGGCCACCATAGCTCAGGCTTATTAATCTTCAACGACACTTGACCGTTTGTACAAAACCCATCAATCCTGCTCTGTCCATTTCTAATTTCCATTTTATCGGGTGATATTAATGTGCATTCAACCCGCATAGCTGCATCTGCAGTCCGATCAAGAACGACTTGAACATCCAGATCTACCTGACCTTCACTGTGCCGCTGCGTCACATAAACGTTATCGAATCGGGCCATTTTCATGCCGATCAAAGAGACAGATTTCCATATTCCGCAATCGGGAAAAGCTGGTGCCCAATCCCATCCGAACATATAATGTGCTTTACGCAAATGTGGAAATCCTTTGAGTGTTTCTGCCGAATGCCATAATGGTTTTTTAGCCTGCTGCTGGGTAATGAACTCAACTGGTGAACGAAATATAATGTGAAGTTCATTATTTCTCTCTCGAAGCAGCGACCTAACATCGAATTCATAAGTACGATGCATATTGTCCGTGCTTGCTAGCCACGATCCGTTAAGCGTGATATCTGCTAAGGTATCCAGTCCTTCGAATACGAGCAAAACCCGAGAATACGAAAGCATACTCTCCTCCACTTGGAAAGTAAGACGAAACTCATACGATTGTTTTCCGAGCTCAATTATCTCATCTTCATTCGCTCGCCAATATGGATTCTGAATGATTCCCTGCCGATACATATCGGTTATAACCGACCCAGGCACATCAGCCTGCAGCCAATCGTCTGTTTCTATTCGTTTAAACTGCCAACCATCATGTAAATTAACTTGTTGCATACGATATCCTGCACCTCACATAGTCATAACGTCTAACGTTTCTGATTCCTTGAATACAATCAAGATTACCATGTATGGGTGTCACATTATGGCACCTTTACATGCTATACTAAAAAAAAAGAAGGACAGGGGATTCCTATCTATGAACAAATCACAACGTCTACTGAATATGCTGATGTTCATCAATGCAAAGAAGAAATTCAATATTCGTGATTTGACATCCCAATTTAAGATTTCTAAGAGAACCGTACTAAGAGATTTACAGGAATTAGGTGAGTTTGGGTTGCCCATTTACTCTGAATTAGGAGTAACAGGGGGCTATCATCTCTTGAATGAAAAAAGGCTGCCACCGCTTTACTTTTCAGAACAAGAAGCCGCAGGGTTATTTTTCATTGCCGAGTCCTTACGGCATTACAAATACTTGCCTTTTGATACCGAAGTAGAGTCTGCCTTAAACAAGTTTTACCAATACTTGCCCACAGACAGTAAGCGCCGAATTGACCAACTTCGATCCAGTGTCATGTTTTGGGTACCGACTCGTGAACTGGAAACGCCCTTCTTATCCGATTTGTTTAACGCCACTTTGAATCATCAAATCGTGACCGTCACCTACGAATCAGAAAGAGGGGCTTCGGAAAGAGATATACAAAGCATTGGTGTTTACACGATGAATGGCTTTTGGTATTGCCCAGCTTACTGTTTCAAATCTCAGGGTTATCGAACATTTCGAGTAGATCGTGTGACGTCATTAAAAATTGCATCAAACCAAACTAGCCTTCTCGATTTCAGTGATCATCATATTCAAGACTGGGTATCTTCAGAAAATCAAATATCGGGGACGGATGAGCAAGCGGTAACCATCCTGATTAAGTTGAGCATCAGAGGTGTGATAAAATGTAGATCTAATTCATGGTTTTCTCGCGAACTCACAATTCATGAGGATGGTACTGGACAAATTGAGCGCGTCATACCCCCTACTGATGTGCCTTGCCTCATTGATACTGTAATCACTTATGGGGCAGATGCCGTCTTGATTAAACCTGATTCTATTAAGAACATGATTATGCATCGCATGGATGAGATTAGGAATCTATACTTGAACCAATCCTAGTTTGCTGAACAATTCGGTCAATTGATAAAGGAGAGTTATATGTGACGCTTTTGCGCAGCAAGTCTCTTCATCTCGTTCCCAATATCGGTGGTGTATTTTCTAATCCCACGTTCGAAATAATACATTATTTATTTGTCCAACAAGAAGCGAGAATACTAGATTTTTCTTATAGACTTTGTAACTATAACAAAGACCACGCTGAAGAGAATATATCAGCGTGGTCTTTTGGCATTTAACTATTCATTACCGTGCAATAGTATTTTCTTTAAAGCCTTTAGTTTTATGAGTACCGTCACAAAAAGGCTGTGTTTGCGAGTGTCCGCAACGGCAGAGGGCAATGGAATCTCCTGTAGTGAATACCTGCCCTGCTCCATCTACTAGCTCTACGCTGCCTTGAATAACGAAAGGACCTTCGTCATATTTTGTGATTTTCACCTTGCTCATGTACATCTACCTCCGTTTAATTGGTTCTGTCAAGCCAAATAGTTGATTACACAACTACATTATAACAAAGTTGTTGTTCAGTCAACTATAATTTGTTGCGCGATCAACTAAAATGCAATATATTTAATTAATATCCTCAATGATAGGAGAAATCGCATGGATAGATTATCAGAATTTGAAATTGGAGTATGGCGCGAATTTTTAAAAACGCATGCAAAAGTGATTGAGCGGATTGAACAAGACTTGGCTAATTATAAGCGTGTTCCATTATCTACTTATGATGTTTTAATCGCCCTTTATGAAGCAACGAATAAAAAGCTTCGTGTGAACGATATCAACAAGAAAATACTGTTAACCAAGAGCGGATTAACTCGATTATTGGATCGGCTGGAGAAGGAAGGGCTGATCCGTAGGGAGAAAAGCGAAATAGATCGCCGTGGATCTTATGCGATCTTGACATCGGAAGGGGAAACGCAGCTGCGTAAGGCTTGGCCAATATATGCTAACGGAATCAAAAACTATTTTGTATCTTCCTTAACGGAGCAGCAGTTGAAAATGCTTGAGGATTCGTTAAAAATTATACAACAAAAAATCTAAAATGAGTGATATTGAGGAGAAGGTGAATATGGATCTTATCAAGGTTAAGGCAGTCATGATTGCCGATGATGAGGGGAGTTTCCTTACACGCCAAGTACAAAGCTGTACAGTCGATTTAGGCGGGATACCGGGAGATCGTCATTACGGTTTGTTGCGACCAGCAGACGGTAGACAAAAAATATACCCGCGCGGCACCCCGATCGCAAATCGACGGCAGATCAGCATCGTTTCCCAAGAGGAGTGTGCGATCATTGCAAAAATCATGGGGCTTCCAGAAATTCGTCCAGAATGGCTAGGAGCTAATCTAGCTCTAAATGGTTATAGCGGATTAACCTGCTTACCTTTGGGTAGTAGGTTGATATTTTCTGAGGGAACTGGATTAATTTGTGAAGGTGAGAATTTGCCTTGTATTGGACCTGGTAAGATCATTGCAGATTTTTACGGTGAGCCAGAGCTTGCTAAAACTTTCGTCAAGGCAGCCTTTAAATTGAGAGGCATCGTTTGCTCTGTAGAACGAGAAGGTCCCATTGTACTGGATGACATTTGCACAATCATTCTGGTCCGTTAAATTTGCTTGTGAGTTTGTGGACCAAAAAGAAGGATTTTTTGTTAGGTCGAAACGAACGACTTTCTTGCCTGTTACCCACGAAAGGACAACTACTTTTGATGGTGAGTGGCTTCTGTCAAAAATATAAAAATAGAGGAATGATTGGGGAAACTCATTTGATACAAACGCTGCAGGAATATATCCGCAATATTCCTTAGCGACCAATCTTGGATCTGCGAGTATGCACCTTAAGTTCTGTCCTTTTCAAGCTCTTTCACCGAATCAAATGTAAGCCTCATTAAATTCCTGTTTAATAACATTAATCTTTCTTCGAGTGGTAAGAAAACATTTCCATCAGTATGTAAATATCGAAGATATTATTGAAATCTCTTCGTAACCTAATTTAATCCGATGTACTAAACGATCGCAGCGTTGAGACACCAGTAAAGCTTCCATCTTTACGCGACTGGACTCGTTGGATCAGAACAGAGCCCGTCCCGTCATCGTAAAAATGCGTTATGATATCGGAAAGAATAATAACAGCGTTGCCTTCTACTACCACTCCCCCCTCCCTGTTTGTCAAGCATCTCGGCAGCGTAACCGATACCTTTTTGGTAACTCCAATCGGTCGCCTGCCTTTTTTTACTACGTGGCTGGCTAATACTCGTTCTTATTATGGTCGGGAATAATGAGCGGGGTATGCAAATATTTAGAACGCGGCGATCGGCAGCTTTCGCCGATGATATTGGATTTACTGGTCGGGATCGGTGGCGGTATTTAACTTGATTAACTCGGATATCAACTAGATTTCCGCCAGCAATTTTTGCGTCTCTTTGATAAAGACGTCTACAATTGGGGTGACAATTTGCTGTGAGCGCAAAGCCAATCCTATTTCTCGAATAATTGGAGGATTCAACTGTTTAACCACAACATTCTCAGGATTAACCGGCAGTATCATGGAAGGTACGATTGTTACTCCAAATCCTGCCTCCACCATGGAGATAATTGTGGAATTCTCTGCAATCTCGAATTGCGTGTTTAGAATCAGCGCCTTTTCTTGAAACGCACTTATAACAAGACTTTCACAACCCGAATTAAGTAAAAGAAACGGTTCATGCTCCAACTGCTCGATGGAGATAACCTCATTCTTACTTAATGGATGAGTCGTTGGCAGTACTACAACTAACGGATCGCGAACTAGTTGCATGATTTCTAATCCATCGCAGGAGTTGGAAAGAAAACCAAGGTCAATGGCACTTGCCTTGATCCATGATTCAATCTCTGCATAACTTCCTTCAAAAAGAAGCAGTTCTACGCCCGGATATTGTTTACGAAAAGCTTGAAAAATACCTGGAATTACATTGATCGAGAAACTAGGAAAAGCACCGATCCGTATTGTCCCGCTCTGAATACCTATTGCCTCAGCAGCTAATTGATGAATCTGTTCCGTTTGGTTAACGATCTCACGAGCATGTACTGAGATTTGTTTACCCGTCTCAGTCAGTTTCACGCCGTCCCGGTTTCGTGTAAAAAGAAGAACCCCTAGTTCTTTTTCCAAACCAGCAATAATGTGGCTAATGCCCGATTGGCTTGCAAACAAAAGATCTCCTGCCTTAGTAAAGCTGCCCGTCTTCACGACAGCAAGGAAAACTTCTAATTGATATAGAGTCACTTTTGCATCTCGCTCCCATGATTTATTTTTCATGTATGGTATGGTAAACGTTCATTTTACGTAGGAATAGAACCCCACTATAATGAAACTTAAAATAGAGAACTGGAGTGATCGTTGCAATGAAGCAAATACGAGTTTACCATATTGATGCTTTTACCCAGTACCCGTTCGAAGGCAACCCCGCAGGTTTGGTACCTGATGCCAGTGATTTAACTTTAACGCAAATGCAGCAGATTGCCAATGAGTTAAACTTGCCAGAGTCGGCATTTTTACTGCCGCCTACCAATCCAGAGGCAGATTTTCGGGTCCGTTATTTCACACCGAAAGAAGAAATCAACTTCTGTGGTCACGCTACAGTAGGTGCCGCCTGGTTGCTTGCAACTGAGTACGGATGGGCTGAAAAAGCAGACCAGGTCGTCTTCGAAACCAATGTGGGTCTGATTCCGGTACATTGGGATAAAAGCGAAAATAAGATTAACATGGTGACCATGACGCAGATTTCGCCTAAAGTGAAGGAAATTGAACTTGATCAATCAGAGATTGCTCACTTGCTAGGCATACCTCCCGATCAATTGGACGACCAGGTTCCCATCAAACTTGCCAATACAGGTAACTGGCATCTCATTGTTCCTGTGAAAACGCATCAGGCGATCGATGCAGCCAAACCGAACTGGGATGAATTGGCATTGTTAAATAAAAAACATAACATCAGCACTACGCATTTATTTACATTCGACGCAAAACCAGGGTTTAACCTTTATACACGAGATTTTGCACCCGCAATTGGCATCTTAGAAGATCCAGTGACTGGAGCGGCAAACGGTGCAATGGCCGGTTACCTTGTATTGGAAGGTATACTAAGTAAAGATGAAACTCATCGACTGACTATCGGACAAGGTGATGCCATTGGACGCCCAGGAACACTCTTTGTAAACATCATACCGAGGGGATCAGATATCGTCATCAAAGTTGGAGGTTTCGCTCATGTGACGCTTGAAGGCATTCTGCGATTGCCGGTATGAAAGCTTTGAAATTTCATCCGGTCGCATGGGCAGTTATTATTGGAACGTTCCTTTCGCGTACAGGTTTTTATATGACGATTCCCTTTTTGGCGATTTATCTAGGAAAGGTAAAAGGGGTCGATCCCGCCACGATTGGGGCTATTTTGGCGGTAAGTTTATTTGTAGGAACATGGAGTAGTTTCATCGGAGGAGCGCTATCCGACCGATTGGGGAGATACCCCGTATTAATTTCATCGATGTTCGCATGGAGTTTTGTCTTTGTAGGATTCGCCTTCGCTGACGATACGGGCTTGTTCTTCTTATTGAGTGCTTTGAACGGTCTCTTTCGAAGTGTATTTGAACCAACCGCCCGCGCTCTGTTGGCCGATGTCACAGCAGAGGAACGTCGATCCGATGCATTTAATGCAAGATATTTTGCAATTAACATTGGTGGGTCGGTAGGTCCGTTGGTTGGATTGAAGCTAGGAGCTGGAGGGTCTTCCTCACTATTGCCGTTTATGGTAAGTGCCGGAATCTTTGCCTTATACGCTATGGCCTTGGTCGTTTTCATGGTTATGTTTAAGATGAAACGTCAAGAGAAATCGGACGCAGTTTCTATGAAAAAAACTGTGAGTATTGTTTTTAAAGATAAAGTATTCCTCTATTTCTTAATCGGAAATATATTCGTGGCCGGGGCTTATTCTCACTTGGATTCGACATTATCACAATTTATTGGCCATAATCGTTTGGACGTATATTCGTTTCTTTTTGTTATCAATACTCTTTCTGTCGTGACGCTTCAATATCCACTTACAAAGCTGATGAAGCGCTTCTCTTCCCTAACCTCATTAAAAGTCGGGTGTCTGCTCTTTGGATTAGGCTTATTCGGATTTGGATTATTTGATAATATGTATCTGTTAATTTTGTCTATGGTGGTATTTACGACTGGTGAGATTCTATGTTATGTAATCGGGGATGTGCTGATTGGTGAAATTGCACCCGCACACTTAAGAGGGGCTTATTATGGAGCTGGTGGATTTATGATCATTGGACAGAGTGCAGGTACTTGGATAGGCGGCATGTTGCTCAGTACATTAGGATTTGGGCAGGGGCCAATCATCTTCAGTATCCTCATGCTATTAGCATTCATGGCGTTCCCGTTCTTTCATAGAGGCCAGCAATTACGGGAAAAACAGCAAGGGGCTGCTATTACAATAGGTAGGAGCACTGGGATTAAGGTGGAGGAAAGTCAAAGTGTTTCTTAACGTGAAATATGTATGAAAATTCCGCAACCTTAATGGTTGAACTGTGACCTTTAATGTGGACGGTTTAAAGAGAGCACTATGCTGTCAGAAGATGACTCCTATATTCAATATTCATTAGGGGTCATCTTTTTTAATGTACACTGATAACGCTTGGTGTTGTAAAAGTGAATGCTTCGTTCTTCGTTTATCGTGCTCGTAACTTGTCAATGCTTGTGCAATTCCTGTACTCCAATTCATCTGTCATATGACCGAAAAATGATTCACTCCCGGTGAGAAAGTGGTTATTGTACAGGATGATCTCGCAGAAGAGTTTTCGCTCGAATCTTAATTCAGCTGATTTCTTTGCATCGTTTTCCTACAGTAACCTCAAGCGTGCAGTGGGTTAAGAAAGCAGCGCGCGAGTCGTCAAAACGGTAGACAAGCTCCTGCTGGGTATCAAAAATCCCATTTTCAAAGAATAAAAATAAAAGAGTCCCGTAGCGCGGCTGAAAGCCGAACTCTCGGGACTTTTTATCTAAAGGCATTGGATACCGTCGGAATGCATCTTATTTAAGCGTGTGAATCGGATGTCCAAGCGCACTTTCAGCTGCATCCTTGATCATTTCTGTTAAGGTTGGATGTGCGTGAATGGTAAGTGCGATGTCTTCTAGGTTAGCGCCCATCTCAACCGCAAGAGCAAGCTCCCCAATCAAGTTGGATGCTTCCGGACCTACGATTTGACCACCAAGCAGTTGGCCTGTTTCTTTATCGCCGACTAGCTTCACAAAGCCTTGGTTTGCATTCAAAGAGTTAGCGCGACCGTTAACGGCGTAAGGGAATTTACCAATCGTTACATTGATGCCTTGTGCTTTCGCTTCAGTTTCGCTCAAACCTACGCCAGCAATTTCCGGATCGGAGAACACAACAGCAGGCATTGCTTTGTAGTCCACGATGCTAGAGTGACCCGCGATCGCTTCAGCAGCAACTCTCCCTTCATAGAAAGCTTTGTGTGCAAGGGAAAGACCAGGTACAACATCACCAATCGCGAAGATATGCGGAATGCTCGTTCTACCTTGGTTATCCACTTCGACCAGACCGCGATCTGTCAGTTTCAAGTTAATGAGATCAAGACCAAGTTCGCCATCTGTGTTCGGACGACGACCAACAGTTACTAAAACGTAATCTGCTGTTACTTGCTTCACTTCGCCTTTTACTGTGAACGTTACCGTAACATCGTTCTCCGTTTTCGTGCAGGATTGTGCAAGTGCTTCGGTATGAACCTCTACGCCGACTTTCTCCAGATTGCGCGCTACAAGCTTCGTCAATTCTTTCTCGAAGCCTGGAAGTACGTGATCGGAGCCTTCAAGTACAGTTACTTTTGTACCGAACTTCGCGTATGTTTGACCTAGCTCGATTCCGATGTAGCCGCCGCCGATAACGACCATGCTTTTCGGAATTTCAGGCAAGTTCAACGCTTCCGTGGAAGAAATGATTCTTCCGCCGTAAGGGAATGCTTTCAACTCGATCGGACGGGAACCCGTCGCGATAATGCAGTGCTTGAAGCGGTAGCGAGGAGCTTCTGCATCATTGAACACTCGTGCTTCATGCTCATTGATGAACATCACTTCGCCTTGAAACGTTTGGATCTTGTTGCCTTTGAGCAGCGTGCTAACGCCGCCCGTTTGTTTCGCAACAATTTTGTTTTTCCATGCTTGTACTTTTGCAAAGTCCACTTTCACGTTCTCAACAGAGATACCAATTCTGTCTGCGTGCTGTGCATGCTCATACGTGTGGGCTGCGGAGATCAAAGCTTTGGACGGGATACAGCCTCGGTTCAAGCACACGCCGCCCCATTCCGCTTTATCAACAATTAGAACACTTTGCCCAAGCTGAGCAGCACGGATGGCAGCTACGTAACCCCCGGGACCTGCACCAATGACCAACAAATCAATATCTAAAGAAGCATCTCCTACTACCATGCTGTCACACCTCCAAGACTAAAAGCTCTGGATCAGCCAGAAACTGTTTGATGTAGTTCAGAAAACTTTGCGCTGTCGCTCCATCCACGATACGGTGATCGAAGCTCAAGGAAAGCGCCATAACCGATGCTGCAACGATTTGTCCATTTTTCACAACTGGTTTCTCTGTGATACGGCCTGCACCTAGGATTGCAACTTCAGGGAAGTTGATAACCGGTGTGAAGAACATACCGCCTACGGAACCAATGTTCGTAATGGAGATCGTACCGCCTTTCATTTCGTTTGGAGACAATTTGCCAGCGCGTCCGCGAACGGCAAGATCCTTAATCGAAGAAGCGATCGACCATATATTTTTGCGGTCTGCATCATGGATAACAGGAACGAGCAAGCCGTTGTCTGTATCTGTTGCAATCCCGATGTTGTAATATTTTTTGTAGACGATTTCTTGTTTATCTTCGTCGATCATCGCGTTGAGCGCTGGAAATTGGCGACATGCCGCTACCAATGCTTTCACGATGAAAGGCAGGTAAGTCAGCTTCACGCCTTTTTTCTCGGCAAGAGGCTTCGTGCGCTCACGCAGTGCAACTAGTGCTGAAACATCGATTTCGTCCATCAATGTCACGTGCGGAGCCGTATACACTGATTTCACCATAGCATTCGCGGTAAATTTACGGATTCCTTTGAATGGAACTCGTTCCTCAACGTGATAGCCTACGACAACCTGCTGCACAGCCGCCACAGATGCGGTACCGCCAGTTGCTTCAACTGTAGCTAGTTTTGCTGTTTCTGGAGCCGCCATCACAGCGCCCGCTCTTTTAAAACCGAGCACGTCCTCGCGTGTTACGCGGCCGTGCTTACCTTTAGGTGTCACCTCTTCTAGTGTGATGCCTTGCTCTCTTGCCAGCTTACGTACGCTAGTCATCGCAAGCACTTCACGGCTCGCACCAGCGCTTGGTGCGTCTGCTGGAGCAGCAACTGCAGGCGCTGCTGTAGATGCCGGTGCCGCCGCCTCTGGGACAGCAGTAGTTGGCGCAGCGTGGCTGAAGCCTGTGTGCATGGATTCAGCAGGTAGTTCGCCTGTCACTTCAATCATCATAACGAGCTCACCAATATTACAAACTTGTCCTTCTTTAACGGCAACTGCTACGACTTTACCTTCAACTGGACAAGGAACTTCAACGACTGCTTTATCGTTCTGTACTTCCATAATAATTGTTTCGTCTGTTATGATGTCACCCACTTTAACCAACAGCTTAACGATCTCGCCTTCATGAATGCCTTCACCAAGCTCTGGGAACTTGTATTCAAACAAAGCCACGTGCACAACCTCCTATTACCTTCGACTGTAATTAGAATTCGGCTAATTGATTAATGCCTGCAATGACACTTGCTTGACTAGGCAACCAAACTTCTTCGATTTGTGCGAATGGATAGATTGTATCTAGCGGAGCAATACACAACACAGGAGCTTCCAGATGCCGAATCGCTTTTTCATTAATCTGTGCAATTACTTCTACTGCACCAGATGTTTGTAGCGCCTTCGCCTCTATTTCCTCTTTCAACAGCTTCGGTAACAGTTTGAACAACAGCCAACACGTCCATTCTGTCAATTTGCACGCCTTTGATACCGGCAACAATTTAAATGACAGTCAACTTCAATGCTCCTGCTTGAATGCCATAGCTACTGCGGAATTTGTCCACCATGTTGATGACCATGGGAATACAAAAATGCTTGATAAATCGGAAGTCCGTGCCAAACGAGCTGTGGTAATGAAATCGTCTTTATTTAATGCAATTTCACAACCGATCAACGAAGTTCGGAAGCCGGAGCATAAAAACCAAGACGTCCTTGGCGACCTAGATTAGCTGCTCTTTCGTCCCATACACGAGTGAATACCAAACTTTTCATTAAATTCTTTTAAATGGTCGGTTTAAGCATTTGACGGAATTAACAATTGTGCCGTCTGAGCTAGAACCTGTAAAGGTTCAACCTTCTCTTCGTCACTTCATAATTCGCTTGGCTGACAAGTGGCTTACTCTTACCATTTCACCACTTATACCATTTTGATGCCAGCTAGCTTCTCTTCTGTTATAGTAATATTGTATACCTGTTTTAATAAATTGTACACTATAATCCCTGCCTTATATGACCTTTTCCACCATATTGAATAGTACAGCTCTCGAAAATATATAATACAGTTAGTATAAAAATTATAGCTGCTATAATACACATTATTATCTAGAGATAAGCTTACACTCGCTACACCAAATTAATGTCACTGACATATACAATGACATAGGTCATTAAGTTTTTGTAAAAGAAGCATTTCTCATCAAAAATTCAATATACATCACCGATCTCTATCTCAATTTATATAGCGTCAGAGAATAATAAAACATAATTTTATAAAGGAACTGTTTAATATTATGCCGAATGTGAATCTAACAATTATCATCTATTGGGAATGGCGGTTTGTCTCCCGAAAACTTTTGGACTAAGTTATGATTAATAAGAGCTATAATGCTAGCTACGTGAGGCAATACGACCGACTCCTCAGTCATCCGGGCCATTAAGTACCACGTTCGAGAGAAGTTTTGATAACACGCTCCATGAGTTACGCAGTAACTTTGCTTATCCCTACATCAAGAATTATACGTTGACCAAAACACAACCTTTGGTCCTTGAAGAAAAAAGAACTAGGCTGGAGAGTGACTTGTCTCCGACCTAGTTCTAACAAAAAAGTACGCAACATTCCGCATTTAAAATTCAAGATAAATGGCTGTTTTATCATCTGACTTTTTCACTCTTGGGAACTTCAAACAAGATGGATCAGATTCCTCCACTTGGATAAGCCACTGGATATAATTTTCTAGCCCCATCGATTTGACTCTAAAGACGATCTGCTTTAACTCCTGCTCAAGTGAATGCTCCCGCTGAGGATCAATTAGACCATCTGAGAATAGAAACAATGACTTTAATTGTGCTCTGCTAATTCGGCCATATTCCATATGATCTGCCAGTTCCGGTTCTCCATTTAAGACGGAATACCCATTTAAGGTATTCATTAATGCTCTTCCAACATGAATCTGCGGCTTTACAAGCTGCCATAATTTATCGCGGGAAGTGAGTCCTGACGCAACTCCCTCCGCCCAAAGCTGACGGGTGGGGCGGTCTACAACCTCCAACTGGTCTCGGGTTACAAGCCTAATCGTTCCATCTTCATACATGGCTATCAGCATACAATCACCTGCATGTGCGAACTCAACATAGGTGTCATTTATACGAACCAGTAATGCACAAGCGCTCCACAATTGTTCTTTACGATTCACATCCACACCTGCTTTGAGCATCTCGTTGCGAAGCTGATAATTGGCTTGAAGCAGCATAGTTGGAAGAGTCAACTTTTGCCCCACGTTATCCTTGGACATATTCATGATTGTTTTAGCTATTAGTTGTGCAGCCAAATAACCACCCGTCTCACCATCCAAACCTCTATAAGGCTCTAACGAAGTAGCCCCATCTATGACACCATAAAGTTGAATAGTATCGTTAACAATTAGCGAATCCTCGTTCCACATACCGTTCCCTTGCGTTGAGATTGTCTGTATCTTCATATTAACCCTCACACCGCGCTAAAGCGATTTTGGAATCGGCTGTTCCATAATATAGAAGCCAAGCGCCTTCGTGATAGACGAGACCTTCCACAAAGCACACATGATTGATTTGGCCATTAATTTCGTATTCTTTGTCAGGTATTAAAAATGGTTTAGTTGAGCGTGCGATTACGACGCTGGGATCTTTCAGATCGAACAGAACTTGCGCAGCGCAATAAGCGCCTGTCTCATAGCTTGGATCTCCGTGTTGACCATGATTTTTGCTATTATAAATAAGCAAAATCCCCTGTTCCATGATGATCGCCTGCGGACCAGGCTCTATGAGATCACTATCAAAATGATGCTTTCTTACTGACAAAAGCGGAAGCAGAAAAGGCTCGGCATGGTACCCGCGCGGATCTTCCGCTTCCACTGGTGTCCAGTGAATCAAATCCAATGAAGTGGCGGCATAAATGTTGGATTCTCCCCAATACATCCAGTACAAACCGTCAATTCGTTCAGCGATGAACTTCTCTCCAACACGTTTGGTGACAATGGCCCCTGATTTGCTCCAAATGTCTGCGTATTTGCCAGTTAACGCATGTCCAAATGCCAATCCATGCTTCGTCCATGAGGTTAAATCAACGGATGTCGCCACACAAAGTCTTGCTTTAATGCCATCATATGCAGTATACATCATATAATACGTGCCATTCGTATCCTCTGCGATACGCGGGTCCTCGCATCCCCCCTCCCATTCAAGCGTTCGAAATGAATCCTGTTCAGGATATAAGACGGGCTCCTGTTCCTTCTTAAACTGCAATCCATCTCTGCTCACCGCATGCCCGATCCGAGAAGTTCCTTCATATTTACCTACCTTATCCTCAGCACGATATAAAAGATGCACTTCGCCGTCTCTAAAAACAGCAGTAGGGTTGAATAAATCCTTCTCCTCCCAGTTCACCTCACCATCTCTAACCGGACAGATGAATGATGCTTCTGCTTCCGGAAGCAATATTGGATTAACCTCATCTGCTTTGATAAATGGACCCAGCTCCCATTCTAACTTACCATCTCTATACATGATTTTATTTTCCCCTCGTTTAAAAATGAGGCTACTCCATTTTTCTTTTGGAGTAGCCCACCGTATTTCATTTATTTTTTGGATGCTTTATAAGCATCTAACTGTTTTTGATACTCAGCTATTACTTTATCGATACCTGCTGCTTTTAGCTTATCAATAGCTGCTTTGCTCCTCTGATCATAATCAAGCACACCATCGTAAATAGGCATGATATCAGATGTATAGACAGCCTGAATATTAGACATTTCTGATTTAATTGTAGACGGATCGAAGAAGAAGTCTGCTGCGAAGAATGTTTTCGCATTCGGATCTGCAACGAACAAAGCTTTGTTAGCGCTTAACGTGTTTGGATCGGTACGAATGAACTTCAGGTTGCCGATCATCCAGTCTTCTTGCTTATACAGATCTGTCTTTCCATCCGTATCTTTCAAGCTCTCAATGCCATGGTCGCCGACTTTCTTGTACGTTTTGCCTTCAATACCGTACATGAACAAATCATAATTTTCCTGTGAGGTATATAACCAATTCAAGAACTTTACAGCTGCTTCAGGATGTTTGCTGTTTGCTGCTACGGCATTAATGTTTTTCGCGTTAAACATTCTGTAATGCGGTTTATCAGGATTTAATCGCTGAAGGGTAAAATCTTCGTCTTTCATGTTCGGATACGTCTTTTTCATCTCATTAACGTTATTAGGAGTACCGAATAAAAACGGATAAATAGCACTATTAATTTGCTTATCAATTTGCTCTTGCTTCACGACTAGAATATCTGGATTCGTAAGTTTTTTCTGATAAGCAGTACGGAAGAATGCCGCATCCTTCTTAAACTCCTCTGTTTCAGCCCAGCTCTTGACTTTGCCATCCTTATCAATGAAAGCAATCTTATCTTTTACTGCAAACGGATACGAATCATACGCACGGTGTAGCACATCTGACGCATCACGCAATCCGCCACGGATTGGAAGATATGGCTTGGTGGATCCATGATCTGTTGCCATTACCTTTTCCATAGCTGCAAGCATTTCTTCCTGCGTCTTAGGAACTTCCTTGACACCTGCTTGATTTAATAAGATGCGATTTGCCGTAAAAGAACCGTCTACGGCAGGTTCATACCAGTAGGATGGAATACCAAACGTTTTCCCGTCTTTTTGTACACCACTCCATACTGAATCAGGTATAGCTTTCTTTAATTCAGGCCCGTATTTAGCAACCTCCGTCCCAATATCTTTGACAGCTCCTCGACCAATATAATTGGCCAAAGAAATCCAGTCGTTCATGACATGGAACATGTCAAACTCTTCACCTGTGGAAAGCTTCAGGTTCAGCTTTTGTTCCCACGCTCCCCAGTCAATATGTTCTTTGACGATTTTCACATTCACACCGTCTGCTTGTAGCTTCTTATCAATTGCCTCTTTAACTATCGGCCAATCTTTCGGTTCATTACCGGGTAAAACATATTTCAACGTGACGACTTCTGCTGGTTTAACTGATTCTTTGACACTCTTATCATCTGTTTTAGAAGATACAGTAGTTGCTTGAGGCTTTTCATTTGTTGCTCCACAGCCTGCAGTAAAGGATACTGCTAATAGGCTAGTCAACGAAATCATGGATAATTTTCTCAATTTGACCTCTCCTTTTGATTTTATCTTATATAAACCTCTAATGAGGAAGATATCAACCTTTAACTGAACCTACAACAAGACCTTTGACGAAATATCGCTGGAGGAATGGATATAAAAACACAATAGGACCAAGTGTTATTACTACGGTTGCCATCTTCGCGGATTCTGCAGGAGCGGTATATTGACTGCTTGCACCAGCTGGAATCATGCTTAGCATTTCAATGTTGGATCGGATTTTAAATAAAACATACTGCAGTGGATATAAGTTTTTATTATCTACTAACATTATGGCATTGAACCAATCATTCCAATAAGCCAACGCATAGAAAAGAAGAATGGTAGCTAATACAGGGACACATAAGGGCAAGTAAATCTGAAAAGCAATTCGAACATCATTAGCCCCATCCATATAGGCTGATTCCCTTAGCGCATTGGGTAGTGCTTCCATAAAGTTTCGTACCAAAAACATATTAAATGCATTGAATAGCAGCATAGGAACAATAAGAGCAAACAGATTGTCTACCAGACCTAACTTCTTACACATGATATACCAAGGAACCAAACCGCCATTAAAAAGCAGTGTAATGAAAAAATATAAATTAAGACCTGCACGATATTTCACATTCGGATTGGAAAGCGTATAAGCGGACATGGCTGTGATAATCACTGCGGTCAGACTGCCGACTACCGTTACCGTGATCGTTACTAGATAGCTCTTGAGCAATACTGCTTCATTGTTGAGTAAAGTGCGATAAGCCTCTAGTGAAAAATGCTCTGGAATCAGCTGATACCCGTTCCGAATAATACTATTTTCATCCGAGATGGATACCATCACCGTTAGAAACATAGGCAAAATACATAGGAGGGCATAGATCGCCAGCACGATATAGATCGACATCCCCGCCGTATCAAAGCGTTTCAGTGTCTTCATCTTAATAAAGCGCTCCTTCCTTGAAATATCTGCGTGTAAACCAATTCGCAACGAAAACAAGAACTAAACCTACCGTTGATTGGAACAAGCCTACAGCTGCCGCGTTAGATGGATCTCCTATTTGACGAAGTGATCGAAACACATACGTATCAATGACATCTGTCGTGGGGTACAACACACCATTATCGCCGATGATGGCATAGATCATGCCGAAATCCCCATAGAAGATTTTGCCTAAGTTTAATAAGGTCAGTATGGCAATTGTAGGTGCCAAGAGAGGCATTGTAATTCTCCAAATTTTGTCCCATCTAGTAGCCCCATCAATTTCAGCAGATTCGTAAAGTGAATGATCGATTCCAGTAATGGCTGCTAAATAAATGATCGAGCCCATTCCTGCCTCTTTCCAAATCTTCATAGCCACGAGAATCCATGGCCAGGCCTCCGCTTTCGTGTACCAATTCACGGTTTCCATCCCGAAGAATGTAAGCGCCTGATTGATCATTCCAAAATCGGTAGAAAAAAGTCCGTACATCATGTAACTAACAATAATCCATGAAAGAAAATTCGGAAATATCATCGTTGTTTGTGTGAATCGTTGAAACAAACGGCTTCTGATCTCGTTAAATAAGATTGCGATGAATACCGCGCTAATGGTACCCGCGATTAGAAACATCACATTTAACTTCACCGTATTTACTGTGATTAGTAGCGCATCGCTTGTCTTAAAGAAAAACTCAAAATTTTTAAAGCCGATCCACTCACTACCAAATATACCCTTCTGGTAATTAAAATGTTGAAATGAAATCAACAAATATGGGTAAGTAGCATATGAGAAGATAAAAACATATAAAAGGGCAGGGACAATTAATAAGTAGGAAAAACGGTTTATGAAAAGCTCTTGCAAAATTCCCGTCTTTTTCTTAACTTTTAGAACATTTTCTTTCGGTAAAGATGTCCGTGTCTGCTGCATCGTTGCACCTCTCGCTTTCGGGTTGACCTTAAGCATAGGAGATTACCCTGGAACTGTAAATTTCGAGTATTCGTATTCCTTTTCAATAATTCGTGTTTCGGCCTATTAATATTAAGCACTGATATCAAAAAGGACGACTAAGCGCCAGTATGGGCTCCAATCGTCCTTTTTTTACGTATTCTGTTGATTTTGTTCTCGATAGAGAGATGGCGTAACTCCGTATTTTTTCTTAAATAGTGTTGAAAAATAAGAGACATTGTAAATCCCGACTCGTTCGCCAATCTGAGCGACCGTATCGCTCGTTCCTGTCAATAATGTTTTTGCCTGTTTCATGCGAATATGTGTGACATGATCATTAAAAGACGTACCAACCATACTTTTGAACATTTTACCGATGTAACCCGAAGTTAAGCCTACCTGATCTGATACGATTTCGAGTGAAAGATTAGGTTCGTGGTAATTCTGCTGTAAATATTGCTTTATCTCCTCAATCACCTTGGAGTTCTTCAAAGCTGCCAAACCTTTTTTATTTTCTTCAATCATACCTACAATTCGAATGCAAAAAAGCTGTATCATGGTTTGAATTTCATCTAGCGTTTCCTTCTGTGGAAGTTCATTCATAGCCAAATATAGCTCCTGGGGGTCTGTATCCCACCATTCCACAATACTTTCAAATTCTCGCGTGATTGCCAGATGTAAAAAGGTTGCATACTGTAACGTTAGTGACGGAGAACCACTGCGGGATAATAAGGTCGTCCATTCCGTAATCTCTTTTTGAATGGTTTTGGGCTGACAAAGTTTAATTGCATCGATGATCTTGCGTTCCATTGCTGCTGGATAACGTGTATGTTTATCAGGAAGAATCGATTTCGTCGCATCTAGCAGACTGCCATAACCCCAAAATAACTTCAAAGCCATATACCTTTGCGAAGAACGATACGATCTCTCTATGTCTCCAATAGCCGACACCACATCACCTATACTTACGGATATAGATGTCTTGTAATAGTCTTTTACTACCGCTTGTATTTCGTTCAGGATGTAATATAACTGCTTGTCTGGTGCAGACTGCTCCCATTGGATAATCATCGTTATTTCATTTTCCTCGTGAATGACCTCTTCATTTCGATAAATCTTGCTGATCATCTCTTGCGCAATATTGCTTATGGCGAAACGAATGAGCTCCCTATCAAGGATGCTATAGGTGTTCTTAAAAATATAGTATTGATCGATTTGAAACTGAATAACAGCAAAATACTGACCTTGCATACGAGAAAGTAACTGCTCTTCAATATCCGCCTTATATGCATATGATTGTGAATGTCCTTTCAGCATGTTATACATATAGCCATTTTGCAGTAAATCAGTAGAGCTGGATAGCTTCAATTCCATCGACTTGGTGACCTGTATGGAGTTAGAAAATGCCTCCGATAGCAATTTGTACTCATCCAGACGGAGAAGAGATTTGTTTTCCGAAGTTCCACTCTCTGTAACCTTGTCTACTAGTGCTTTAATCGGGTTGTACAGGTTACCTGTAACAATTAATGAAATGCAAGCCCCCATAATGAAAAGGAACAGCGCAATAAGGAGCGTCCAATTCCGCAGTTCATAAATACCCGAAAGCAATTGATCGTAAGGACGAACACTAACAAACACCCAATCTAGTGTTTCTGACTTCACATAAGTAGTGAGGAATTTATGATGGTCAAGCGATTGAACAAAGCTACCCTGACTTCCCTCATCTGATAAAATATGTTGAAAATAATTGTTTTCCGAGAAGTTCTTCATAAATTGTTCCGAATCCGAATGTGAGATTACGGTGCCTTTTGAATCCATAACAAAGGTACTCGTATCGTTAGACGAACTGCTAATACTGCTCATCGTATTTTGAATATATGTCTCTTTTAAATCAAGTACGATAGCTGACTTCGTTTGCCCAGAATAGACAGGTTCAGGAATAATTTTGAACGTAAGTAATTGAAGCGGATGCCCATTTCCATCTATGACTTTACGAGGATAAAAACCAAGATAACCGGTTTGTCTTCTTTCTCCCATTTGCGGGTCTGGAGGCAGAGAAATGACATCCGCATAAGTTTTATTCGTGAAATTATAAATGCTGATATTGGCTAAGAAAGGATATACGCTTTGCATCTTTGACAATAGAAGATTAGCGTTATAAATCGCGACTTTATCATCATCATTGGCATACATGAAGGTAATGATCTGGTTATCACTCATCAGTTGGTTCGTAATATTCTGCACTTGTTCAAACACGACATTTGCCGTATAGCTTACTTGCGAAAGCATTTCTCGAGAAGAGAGATCAATTTCTTTTACTGCTCTCGTTGAAAACATCGAATATAAAATGGTACATAATAGACCAATCGTTACCATAATTAAGAACAAGTAGGACAGTATTAGTCTTCTATATACGCGATAATGTTGAATACGCCTTAAAAATCCCATGATGTAGTCCCCCTTGACTCCATCATAACTTATTCGTCTTCAGTAATGTATCTTAAAAAAGATGACTCTATTTCAAAAATCAGCAAAAGGGCCCACCTGATCGATACTCAGGTGGACCCCTGTTTTTTATATATTCTCGTATTCCTCGAATGGATCATCGATAAGCAGTCTGTGTGCCTCTGCATCGCTTACACCTGCGTACAGCATCGCCTTTCCATCCTCCAAGCGGTGAAGCCCACCGCTAAAAATTACATCGACGAGATCGTTTCTCTTGGCAGGTCCTAGCGGAAATTGATCACGCGTTGCGATGATCTTAATTGGACTTCTTTCTGAAGTCGTAGGATCGAAAGCAAATGTCATAGCATGATAATGGCGAATCTCGCCATCTTCCATGTAAGAGATATGACCAAGAACACCCACAAGGCCGTTCTTTAACATGTGTGCTTCATTGACGCCTCCCCATTCATCCCTTTTAAACTGATCCGTGAATACAGGAGCTTCATCGATCACAGCTTTATTTAAATCTTCGAGCTTTTCAATTTCTGTATAACCAATCACAGCTCGGGCTCCTTCAACACAAAATGGTCGTGTAAATACACCTATTCGACCATTTGCATATGCGATTAGGCGGATATCTTTCATGTGATCAGGCCCACAAGCAAAGTAAGTTAAATCTTGTATACCCGCCCCCTTAAAGAACAAGGTGCGCCATGTTTTGACCTGCTTGGGATTCTCTGTATCAAACACAACTTCAACGCCACCGAAAACTAACTCCCCAGAGATAAACGTGATAAAAGGATCCTGTAAATCAAATTTAACGGCCCCTGCCCTCGGGATCCATGTGCCATCGTAATTCACGAAAAACATAACTTCTGAATGCTCTGAATCACGGGCCTCCACACGGCCAGCAATAACCATTTCACCACCGTCTATAAAAGGAGCAGAAATATTATATACATCCTTATCTCCAACACCAGTGAAAATAAGTTTTTCCGCTATGTATGCTCTCTTGTTAAATACTTCCAGCAGCTTCTTGGAGGACTTTACTTCATTACGCAAAGAAAGTGTCAATGTAGCTTCTCCTCATTCCTATTTGTTTTGTTTTTGATCATAAAGTAGGCAAAGAGAAAAGTAAATTTCGATTTTCAGGAATGAGTATTGAGAATTTGCAATGGTTGTTGAATAAGAAGTTACTATTTCTCTTTACTTAGCATCTCTTATCTATCAACTAATCAATCTTCGCAGTTGTTCCATTCTTTCGCAGCATTCAGTGCGAAAAGCTAAAGTATCAATTGAATTATGAATTTTAAATTTTTACATGAAGCAATTTAATAGTAGCCTCATTCTAATATAAACTTTTATAAGATAATTCTTATATAGATCTTATTATTCTTTTATAAAGATCTACGAGCCCAAGAGTACTCTGGGCTCGTGGCATTTTGAGTTTATAAAAACATAATCGTTTAGACCTACTTAAGTGTAAAAAACAAATAGTGCATTACAGCTTATTTTATAATTGCAAAGTAAAATTGGAAACGAAAATATATTTAAAAGTCCTTCTTTATATAGTCAATGGTTACCCCCAAAACAACTAGTTATTCAGTATTTTTAATTAATACACAATACAATATTTGGTTAATACAATTTAAGTTGATTATCATAGAAAAATAAATAAGTTCGATTGAATATAGTTGAAGTAACCACAATAATTATTTTGTTTTATACAAAGTATATAGCAAATAATGTAGCCTTATTTACCATACGCATAGGTTAAAATAAAGAATAAATTGGTTAAGCATACTGGTTTAGCCTTAGAAACTCTTCAAAGAGAGAAGATCAAAACTGATAGCACAACACAAATACCCCTTCTATTTTATAGGTAAGGGGTTTAGCCAACTAATTGCCGATTAATGGTATGGATCTCATCTTCCAATCGGAAACCGTCAGGTATGTGTGGAACGAAGCTGATCTCTGGAAGTTTCTTCAAGCCATCCAGCAGTTGCTCAACTACTTTCCTATCACTCACCTGGTTAGATCCTGTGTCCAAGTAATATTCATTTGTATAAGCACCGATATAAGCTTGCGCAGCAGCCCGCTCGAGTTCTAAATAAAAATATGGCTCCTTATGTTGCCGCTGCGCACTCATCCGGACAGCTATGATTCCAGTTACCCCATCAAGTCGGCTGTCGAAACGGTAGTTTAAAGATTTCTTTGATGCAGGAACCAAATACTGTTGCCGCAATTTCATGGATGCTTCAGCAAAGATAGCCTTTAATTCACGCTGACTGTATACAGACAAGGAGGAAGCAAAATCGTATTCACGCGTGTCCTTCTCACTTTCCGAACAGCCGGCTGTAACAAGGCGATCGATCCCATACTGATAAGCAAGGGCCATTGTGCGAACTTTCGTACGGGAGCGTATTTCATCTTGGATTAAAGGAACTACGTGATTGGGGTAGGCTTCTCTCATCGTTAGTTTATCATATAGCTTTTTAAGCAAATAGCGGATTTCTCCAGAACTAGATGTTTTAAGCAGCCTGACCATTTTTATAAATTCGCTACCTTCTTTATAAGTTTCAACCTCTCCAATGTTGTATTCTGACAGTACCTGGGAAACAAAGTTTGCTTTTCGTTTATAAGTAACTTTTAACGGAATCGGATCGTGGTACTCTGAAACTTGTTCCACTTCATACAGCTTTGGGTTAACAAGGATAAATACTTTATCAAAGGTTCGTCCTGACTTTTCATAGAAAACTTTTGAGAAGCAAGCTTCTTCACCTAAGATTTGTTTGCTTCTGAGCACTTCGATTGAATCACGGACATGTGTGGTGTTTGCGTGAAGAAAGCGAGTGATGTTCTGATACTGGATATCAGAACTATTTGTTGGTTTAAATACCCGAAAGGATATTTTTTGCGCTGTTGGTTTGACGCCCTGCTGTAAGTAGAATGATAGGAATATTTTTTGTTCTCGTAGAGACAAGGAACTAAATGATGAGCTAAACAAGAAGGGATGAGCTTTGATGTGATAACCAATGCGTCCAGTCCCTTCTTGCACATAGTGCTGAAGCTTAACAGAAAACAAGCCTGCAGCCGTGTTCTGCTCGACGGTTATAAGTCCAAGTATTCTAAACTTCTCAAAAGCTGCATAAAATTGACTAGGGCAAACTGGTTCTACAAAGTATTCCGTTAATCGATCGTAAATGTTGGCCAGCGCACTAATATCCGGTATGTGTCCTACCGTATTACATATTTTTTGCAGGATAATCGCCAGTTGTAAATCTGCTTGCGTAAGGTGGTGCAACAAGTACTCTCTTTCACCTTCCAAACGTTTGGTTTGAAGATAAAAAGTCTTCCCAGATGTATAAAGTAACTCCACATTAAATAGGGCATTCATAAATGAAACGGAAAGAACAACTGGTGCTGTCTTTAGTCCTAATTGAAGACCGCGTCTATTGGCTATAATCATCAAATTCACCTCCTACTGTCTAATTATCTATTGAAAAATGGCTGATATAATTGGTATAATAAAAAGGCAATAAGAAAACTAACCCTCCTATCCCATTTTGAAAAAATGGTTTTGAGAGCCTTGGTTTTTAGTTGCTTTGGTTGCCAGGCCAAACTGTATCCTACATGGAAACTAAAGGTGGTTCGCCAAAACCACTCCGTAAAAGTCAGAGCTTCCAATCGCCAAATTGGAGGCTTTTTGCTTTTTACTTAAGGGGTAAAAACTGGAAGACTTTACACCCATATTTCGACATTATCATGACTTACTTATTTCCGCAATTGGATTACAAGGTATATAAATCCGGATAACAAGGCATATTATAATGGATAACAAGGTATATTTCGGATAACAGGGTATATATCGGATAACAGGGTATATATCGGATAACAAAGTATTTTTTTTTGAATAACAAGGTATATTTTGAATAACAGGGTATTTTTTATGGGATAACAGGGTATATTTCGGATAACAAGGTATATTTTTTCGGATAACAGGGTATGCGGAGCATAATTTTTTTTCTATTCCTTAAAAATTTTTTATTAAAAAAGGCGATGAACTCCCAAATTAGAGTTGATCGCCTTTTACATTCTCACTTTCTATCAGTGTTGGTTCGCGTGACTGGGCTGGGTAGAAGTAAACGAAGTATTGATCACCAAGTTTTTGTAACTTAGGTTCAGAGATTACTTCATAAGCTGCAAACTCCTCAAATGCTCTCATGACGATTGTACGGGCTTTTGATGGATTATCATCGGATATATTGCAGTGTTGGATGAGTTTATCCATTTCAAGTACGTAGCGCTCATAGTAGCTCTGCAGAATAGACAAAATAAATGGATATAGCGCTTTTGTAGCATTATTCTCGAAATCATTAAGAACGAGTAGATTTACATTTACATACTTCCCTGCCATTAAATTATCGTGAATCACATCAGCAAATTTAATAGTCCCTGCTCGTTCGCGTCCTTCTTTACCATGTAAAACAAACTTCGAAAAAATGTGTTCGTATTCAATACCTTCTCGTATGAGACCCTGCTCATCCAAGAACGTCTCTGTTACGAATGATGTAGCGTAGAGATTTTTCAAGGAATTAAGTATGTTGGTATAATCCCCACCGGATGGTTCAATGATATACATCTCGGCAGCCAGTTCCTTAAAATCAAAAGGGATCTCTTGGAACCTGCCGTTTTTCTGCCACAGAGAGCCTAGACCTAGTAAGGTTAATTCATCAAAGGTAGATAGCAGTTTCCCTCTCTCATTGCGATAAGAAAGTCGATGGTAGCCATTTCGATATTGAAGCAGAACCCCTTCTTTCTTCATCGTTTCCAGTTTAGATTCACTTGGATAAGATGATGAGACAAATGGATATTGGACCAAAGTGTTCTCCAACGGATGATTCGTATTTCTCTTAATTGCCATTTTTTTCTTTGCCATCGCGTTGTTTAGAATGCGTACATTCATATTAAGTAAGCGAAGGTGATCCAAGTCAATTTGCTCGATAGGTTGATTGTTTTTTTGCATTTGCAGGAATTTTTTATCGAGATCCGTTTCTTCACGCTCTAATTCAAGTACCGCTTCTCGCAGATCCGATGTATATAAATGGATAAGTTTGCCCGTGCGAATGTCCATTTCATTAATAATCTGTTCTTCTATCTGATCGGAATTAAGACCCTTCATTCTTAGAATTTGTTCTTGTACAATGAGAAGAGGCCCTTCTTTCTCAATCACTTTTTCAATTTTCTTTTTCATTGATTTTGGTTTCACCTCAGCAAGGGTTATTCTCTTTATTGTACTCCTTCTAGGATGCATCGTCTATCTCACACCCTAGAAGTGGCATTCGGCAAAACAAAAATCTCTAAGAGATTTTGAATGGAGCGGCAAAACATACTTTGCCAATCTCAAATTAGTCACATTTAGCGGAGCGGATAAATTTAAACCCTTGGCTAAGTAAAGAGTAGATACATAATTAATGTGGATAAATAACCGAAAATTCATAGGTGATTAAGGAAAAATACGGGTACTATGAGGGATTAAAGTAATAACTAGATTTGCTGATATAAATACGCTTATAAACAAAACCAATATTATAGTTGCCTTTACATACATTGTTTATATTCGTATCTATTGTTATAAATTTTTCTCAAAAATGTTAACGTGCAGTATGACGACCATTTATCAACCATGACGGGTAATTAATAAGAAGGAGAAGAAAGAAAAATAATCCCCTATTGGGGGCACCCTTTGATTTTTTTGTTTTGAAAATATTCAATATTGTTTGCTTCGATTCATCATTCTTTGTTCATTGATAAATTTAACCCAATGCAAACTATCGATCTCTTGTTAAATGGCAAACTTGTTAGTGAACTAGAATAAACTAGTTTACTTTAGTTTAGTTTCCTTTACTTATTTCTCAGACAACTAAACAAGCCAAACATTTAATAGGCTTTCTTACTTTTAATAAAAATTGAGAAAAATTAATTATAACTTTATTTGAAGAGCTTAAACGTTGGGCGTTACCTTCTTTTTTTCATTGGAATACCAAATTTTTCCTGAAGTAATTGCTTTTTTGACTAAAGCATGGTGTTCAGATTTAGTTAATTTTCATAGGTCAGATAAGAAAAAGCGATCTCACCATATACAAAATGAAAAACGTTGAAATGTAATAATGATTCCATCTATTGTACTTTCCAATAATTATTTTCAGAAAAGTATTTCTGCCTAATTTGTGATAAATAGAGGACGAATGAGGGATCGCCAAGTTTTTCTATTTCAAGACCGAAATTGTTTGCGCAGGGCGAAAGGCAGGTGCAGTGGTTTTGTGGTTGATTTAGCTTGGAACAATTCTCTATGTTCAACATATCATTGAGACTTCAAATCGATTATATTGAAGATTGTATGCAACTATAGAATTTAGAAAACAAAAAGAAGTTGCCTATTTATGCTCGCGGCAACTTCTTTTATTTGGAATCTTATGCTTTTTTTAATTTCATCCCACTAAGTTCAGCTTGAATTTTTAGAAGCATAGCTTTTTGGCTGTCTAGTTCTACTTCGCTTGTTTTAGGAATTGGTAATTCTTTAGACTCGACATTGATTTGTTCATTGTTCTGAGAATGGTTATTTTTTTCGGAATCCTTAATAGGTGTAGAAAGAGTTCTATGCTCCTCATTATTGGAGTGAGGTTGTGCTTTATTTTGCTGCTGAAAGTGTTGTTCAGCAAACTCTTTCCCAAAAAATAATGTGGTATAATCTTGTAGTACTTTACGACCGACTGGGGTCTTAATAAATTCAATCTCCTGTGAGCTCATAAAGTCCAACTGTTCAAAACCACGATTCCTAGCTTGTAATCCTTCTCTAATGAGAACTTCGGTTAATTCATTTCTACTCTTTCCTAAATCTACCATGAGTGTATTAAACTCGTTGATCCAATCCGCATTAACGGTAGGAGTAAACGTCCTGCCACGGCCGGCTTCATAACCAGATATACCATATGAATTGGACATTTATCACACCACCTCATCTAAATCATTATATTAGCCCGCTAATTGACTAACATAATTCGCAATTAGATAAGCTCGGGAAGTAATAAATGGAGCTTCTTTAAGTAGTTCTTTTGGCGGCAAGATAAAGCTTTCAACATCTTTAAAGTAGTAGTAAGCAAACAATATACCTCCACCTACAAGTGGGAATGTTTTTACAGAACTGGCCTTATCAAACCAGAATATACTCAGTTCTTCGTGAACGGTATCGAAGTACTCTTTCATGTGTTTTAAAACAACATCTGTAACGTTTACATTTTGTACATTTGCCCATGAAACAAGGAATTTTGCTTCTTTTCCTTGAATAATTAGATCTACACCAGGGAAAATAACATCTCTTAAGAATTCCTCGCGATTGCTATAGCGTACTAGTTCAAGATTTCTAGATTTTAAAAGGTTTTTAACTGTATTAAACTCTGGCTGCTCGAAAATTTCTTTAATCATATTATCGATATATGTATTTGTTCCCAAATCTTTATTTGTACTCACGTAGCCATTAAGGCCATCTTTTTCATATAACGCTAAATCAGTTGTTCCTGCACCGAGATCACCAAGTCCATATTCATCCCCAAGTTCAATACCGCGCTCCAAATTTACTAGCATCTTATCTCTGATGTCATATTTCAATCCTAATGAACTTGTAACTCCCTCTACATGTACTTGGCCACCGTCAATGTTTAAACGAACAGTTTTACCTTTGAACTTTCCGTCAATGAAACTTACGATATGATTGCCTTTATAACGTTCTAAAACTTGGTTTGAATCTACACGCTTATGTTCCTCAATTGGTAGACCACCAGAATACTTCAATTGTGCTTCTTCCTTGCCAACTCGTAAAGCTGCGATAGCTAATCCTGTTAGAGTAGCTACAGTATGTAATTGGCTGCTGTGTTTCTCTGAATTTTCGTTGTTAGGTTGGAGCATACCCTCTTTATCGCGTGCCCAGTCACCAACAAAATAGTATCTGCTTTTTAAAGAATTACTTTCGATCTTTACGTGTAAGCGATCTATGTCAGCTAATTCTCTTTTTTGAGCATTCTCACTTAGAGGGTCTCCTTTTTCATCAGCTGGTGCGCAGATCGTGGGTAAAGAAAAACTTTGAATATTACCTTGATCATCCAAATAACTAACTTTCGTCCTTGTGTTACCTGGATCGATACCAGTGATCAAGTTTAAGTCTACTTTTACCATGAATGATAACCTCCAAAATGAATTTTCGAATAATAAACATTTACTAAGGATAATTATATCACAACTAACATCGGAAATAAACTACTCTAAACTAGTTTATTAAAAACTAGTTTAGAGTAGTTTTGTGGTTTCGTTTAACCCCATCATTTTTTTAGGGAAAATATTTGCGTGATCCCTTTCTCTTCTTGTACCCCCTGCTATATATATTTAGATTTTAGACCAAAAAAATTTCTATATTGTTGAGATAATTTGAGATAATATTTTTGATATTAATTAATATAAATTATATTAAATTTGAGATAATTAAATATAAATTATTGTAACTTGCGATATATCGCAATAAATTGAATTTAAAAAATAAATATCGAACTTGAGATAATTTTATCTGACTAAATTTATCTCAAGTAATACTAGTAGTCGCTGACAGAAAGGTGTAAAATAATTACTACAATCCTAAAATTGATGAAAATAATATAAAACTGATTAAATTTGAGATAAACAAAAATCATATAAAGAGATAAATGCAAAGAAAGGTAGGGGCCATTAAATATGAATCAACCGACAATGGGAATAAAGCTTGCAACTGAATTTAGTCAGGATGCCCTTTTTAAAACTCTTGCGAAACTCGGAATGCAGGAAATGTTATTTGATAATCACATGGAAGATCTTTCAGATCAGAAAGATTATCAAACGACTGAATTTGAAAAATGGTATTGTGCTAATGAAGAAGAAGAGGATTACTTATGTACTGGTCCAACGATGAGGCATTGGCTGAAAGAGTTGAATGGATATATAGAAGCAAGGAGCATAGGGCGTAATCTGTCTTTAGATTATAAAGCAATCTTTAGACTCAAAATGATTTTATTGTTACGGAAAGAAAATTATAAAATGCCCCGTATAGCTGAGATGGTTGGTATAAGAGCAATATCTCCTGTTATAGTAATGGAGAATCAAAATCAGTCTCAGGAAATAATACATCCTTCAGTAAGGTCGAATTTCTCGGAAGAAGAGCTAAATCTGTTTCAGGGATTTATTGCCCAGCTTAGTTCAGGTCAGTTCAATGAATATATTGTGAATCTTGTTAAAGAAAATCAACAATTGATGCTACCTGGAGAAGAAAAAATAAATGAGTTGGAGCAAAAATTAGAACAAAGCAATAGGGAGCTCTTGGAATTAAGAGAAGCAACAGAAAAATACAATCAAACTTTAGAAAAACAAGAAAAAGAATTAGAGGAAACAAAAAAGCTTCAAAGCGATATTGCTAGAAAAGTCTCTGATGATTTAGAAGGCCTAAGATCCAAGTTGAAAACGGATGAAGAGTGGAAGACATATCAAGAAACAGTATCCGAACTCAGAATAAGTTCTGAGTTAAGGCATCAATCTTTAACAGAAGATCTAAATAAAATAAGGGAGCAAAATAATGCTAATGAACTTAAACAGGAGATAATTAATTCCTTGCCTTGGATAGTTAGGAAGTTGATGAGAAAATAATGATGAAAGAATCTTTGCTAAATATAGAGAATGGGGTTGCATGTGAATAGTCGTTGATACCTTGGGAATCGAGCTTCAGCGCATACTGCCGAATACAATGCCTGACTGAAAACGGTCGCGCTCAAGCTAGCAACATGACATTCGAGGAGGTGGCCGACTCAAGTCGGCGGTTATTCATACTTGCTATTCTTAAGGAAGGGCAACATCCAACGAGGCAGGCGTGTGCTACTATGTTGAGATATTCCAAAAGTGTCGAGGACATACGTGTGCAGCTTTCAAAGCAGCTCGGCGCGTAAGGGATCGGGTATGCTTAAGTGTCAAACCAACCCCCGTACAAAGCTCTTATAGACTATGAGAAATGAACGAAACCTAATGGAGTAGCATTATGAATGCCATAGAGCAACTACGGTAGGGCCAGGAGGCACGTATCGCTGACTAGAAAGTCGGATTATTACAATTGTGGCTAGGTGCACGGCAAACAATTAACGAAAAACTAATTGTTTGCTTAGTTTCATTGCATATCACAATGAAGGTAAGGTAGATAGACTCAACACCTTTGAGCAGTTACAGTCTATTTCAAGAGAAGTGTAGCGATCAATTTAATGAACTGCCATTACGAGGCTAGCGCAGTAAGAGCGTTAACCTCGTTAATCTATTTTGCAAGAAAATTAGAAAAATATGGTAATCATATTAATGTACGACTGAGATAAGGGATGAGACAGTTATATAAAGCCCGCAAATTGACTTTCATATAATTAGTTAGAAAAATTGGTGAAGTAATAAAGCGGCTCGTGCCTGCCTTATGATCATGGGCATTAAAGGGAAATATTGATTGATTTTTTCCAACACTTCTTTATCTATAAGTAAGATTATTCTTAGAAATCAATAACCTCCCCGTCGTGAGGAACAAAAGCAGCATGCTCAAGGCCTCGCTCCTTCAGAAAGGTCTGGAGATGCTTCCGCTTAAATGTACAATGGCTGATTGCATCCATATGTACGGCAACGATTTTCGTGGTTGGAGATAAGTGGGCAATACGAATAATATCTTCAGCTGACATCGTGATAATTGTCCCAAGCAACATCTGTGCGCGCGGCGTATTCAAAATCGCGATATCAGGTTGATGTACTCGGAACGCCTCTTCAATAACTGAGGTGTAAATACAGTCACCGACGATGTAAATGGAACCTTCCATTGGAGTGCTTAAGATAAATCCGGATACTGGACCGAGTAGCTTGGCGGCTAGGCCTAGCGCATGTTGTCCTTTTACTCGTTTCATCTGAATGCCGTACCATGCAAAAGTATCATGGATTTCATATACATGAAAGAAACCAGACTTTTGTAAAAAGACTTGGTCCTCGGGTTGACAGAAGATAGGAATACTCTTATTCAGAAAGGAGAGGGCCTTCTTATCAAAGTGATCAAAATGACGATGTGTCAGTAGGATGGCGTCCATGTTCTCGAAAAAGTGCAGTGGAACTGGTAGAGGAGTTAACGGGTTTCTGCGAAGTGTACGAGTGAAAGGAACTGGCGGGAGCTCGCCGACATCACTTAACATAGGATCAATCAGTATTTTTTTGCCATTGATGGTTAAAACCGATGTAGCGTTTCGAATGTGTTGAATAGAGATAGACATCGAGATCCTCCTTTAATTTTTAAAACCGACCGGTCTGTTTTTAAATTAACATAGTTCTGTGTACTAATCAAGCATATTTTTCTCGCTACCAGAATCCCTCACAACATGGTAGCTGATCAGGGCTGGCATTCCAGGACAGTTAACTCAAAGAGATCGCTATTAACGTTGTTTACTAACACATGATGAAATAAGTTTTACTCATGTGTCGTCGACAAAAATGGAGATTGCTATTTATCATTCTTGAGAGGATGTTTGATATGTATGGGATGGAAAAAATAGATAATTAATCTCATATCTAATCAACTTGGAGTTGGTAAATCAACTTCTTCGAAAAAACTATCACGCTGTAAATTATTGCGTTCTTATTGAGTGAGATGATCTAGTGCATATAAATATAGGAGTATTAATACCTCTATGGGAAGAACGATTAAGTCTAACATGGAAGCTCTCCCCAAAAAAACTTAAACAGTACTGTAGAACAGTACTTAAGTATCTACTTGGTAGTACCTTATTGCAGATATGATACATGTAAACTAAGTAAATGACATAGTCAGTTAAAACAGAACGAAGAAGAGGGTAATGCAAGTTAGAACAAAACCCCATAATGAATGGATCGAGGGCATCACCATCCTATTAGAAGATGATTTCATTGATGAGGAACAGAATAGTGTTTAAGAGCGACTAATCTAAAAAACCATAGAGACTATTGCAGAGTGCTAAGTGCAGATAGACTAGATAGACAGGGTAATATGGGCATCGTAATGTTTACTAGAAATCCGTTCGCTTACAGCTGTCAGTTTGGAATCTCTTACTAGGCCTGATGGGAACGCTCGCAAATCAAACCACCACTTTCTTACAGGAATAATTTATAAGAAGTTTGTGCAACAAAACTGCTATCATTTTTAATTTCAGCCCTTCGTTGCGATGCTCGACGGGTTTGCTTTTTTTCGGGACACATGTGACTTAGTACTCAGATCGACATAATGCAATACTGAAACAAACTCTATATTGTAAAAGGAGTAGTGATTGGTTGTGAAATTGAAAGGCATGTTTCGCTCTTCAGTATCTCTTAAATTATTCTTGATACTTTTGCCTATCATGTTAGTTGTTTTGTTATCGGCAGGTGCGCTAATTTTTCTCAACGCCAAATCCAATATGCAGTTACAAGTAGAACAAAATCTGCTGATTGAAAGCAAATCATTATCTTATCAATTGGGGGAGCTTTTTAAAGAAAAAGCAGAAATTCCCCGTATGATGTCTACAGATCCACGTACAGTTTCTTATCTGAAAAGCGTCAAGGCTAATAGTGATGCCATTACTAACAAGTTGTACAATGAAGTGCTGCAAAATTTAAAAAAAATTCAAGCAACTGACTCGCTGCTCTCTCTTGTTTATATTGTGGGGTTAAATAACAATTTTTATATAGGCCATGATGGCAGTGTGTCCAAACAGGATTTTATTGTTAAAGATCGACCGTGGTATCCAGAAGCTAGCAGGTCAAGTGATGTATCTTTCTCAGACCCATATATCGATCTCGCTTCAGGTCAGTTGGTAATTAGTATGATGAAAGCTATTAAAGAAGGTGATAATGTAATCGGTTATGTAGCTATAGATGTGAATTTGAGCTCCATTCCTGAAATTATGAAAACATACAAACCTGCAGATGGGGGATACGCTTTCCTTCTTGGAAAAACAGGTGAAACAATCTATCATCCTGACAAGTCTCAAATTATGATAAACAATATGAAAGAAAATAATTGGTTGCCAGGGTTATCCGACCATATTGACAATTCGAATAACGGCGTAATACTTACCAAGGAGAACAATGCTAGTGTGTATGTTGCATATGCTCCGATTAAAGATGCAGGTTGGAAGGTAGGTATAATAATGCCTCAATCCACAGCTTTGGCGAGTGTAACGTCTTTTACTCAAGACACAATTCTTTATTTGCTTGTTGCATTAATCGTTGTAACTATCGTTATCTTTGTAATGCTTCGCTACTTGTTGCTTCCTCTAAAAAGAATGAATCATGTCATTTCCGAATTCTCAGCAGGGAACTTGAAGCCTCGTTTTATTGTAAAAGGACAGGATGAAATTGCTCAAGTTAGCGAAAATTTGAATAGGATGATCGATGCCTTTACGATATTCCTTGCTGAAGTGCGGTGTACCGCCTCGGGTATGAGGGGGTCTTCAACCGATCTGACAGCGATGACACAACTTTCCCTAAAAGCTTTTTATCAAATTCGTGAAAGTATGAAAGAAGTAGCGAACAGCAGCGAATTTCAACGAGAGAGCGCTGTTCAAACTTCGAATGCCATGGAGGAAATGGCGGTAGGCGTACAGCGATTGGCAGAAGCATCCGGAACTGTGTCCGAAGAAGCGCAAGCGTCGCTTGAGCGTCTCCATATCGAACAGAACATTGTCAAAAGTACAGTTAAACATATGTCGACCGTGCAATTCTCTGTTCAAGAAACAGCTAGAGAGATGGAGAAACTGTCCGAATTTTCGATGGGCATTTCCGAGATTGTGTCCATCATCTCCAACATTGCGAATGAGACTCGACTTCTTTCACTAAATGCTTCTATTGAAGCAGCTCGTGTAGGGGAGCAAGGAAAAGGGTTTGCTGTCGTAGCTGGGGAAGTGAAGAAATTGGCTGAGCAATCTCATAATTCAAGTGTTCTCATTTCAGAAAAGGTTCAAACTATGCTAGATACGACCATGAAAGCTGTCAATAAGATGAACGAAAGTGTGAAGAATGTTCAGGAAGGTCGTGAAATGGTTTATCATATGGGTGGTGCATTTGAGAATATACAGATAACATTCAATAAAATTACGGATCAAATTACCGAGATATCCGCTGTAGCGGAGCAAATGGCGGCAGGTACAGAAGAAGTATCCGCTTCTATGAGTAGTATGACTGTATCGTATTTGACTACTGTCAAACAATCACAAATGATTAAAGTAGCTTCTGAAGATCAGAATGTAGTGGTACGTAACATTTCCGAGTCAGCCGACGATTTAAACCGAATGGCTGCTGAATTGAATCAGTCTTTATCAAACTTTGAAGGTTAATTTTATCTTTAACAATCATCTTACTATTTTAAAACGTGTTGTATTGTAGAACTCTGTTTTCTGCACTGTGTGCTTAAAAAATAAGACCGGATGCCTTTTTACAGGGAATCCCGGTCTTATTTTACTTGGTAATGTAGGTGGGTCCTAGTTAGTGTAATTAAATAATATCTCTAGGGTAGGGTCTAGCACGATTCACTCACTTTCGTGCTCTTTAGATTCAATTGACCAGAGATATTCTCTACACAGCATATTCATCGTGGAATAATCTTAATGCGATTCTGACAAATAACTGAACTGCAGGTGATGCTTCCTTAAAGGACGGACAAGCCAGGCCAAAGATCCTCCAAACAGGAGGATCCAAATCACGAATATGTACTTTCGTCAAATCTCTGGGCAACGCCAATTCGCCTAAAATGACATTCATCCCTTCAATAAAACACCTCTAAATAACACTAAAGTGTCTATACTTCAATACCGTAATATTGATAAGCTACTTGTAAATCGAACAATCAATTCGCACATGAAATAAGAAATCCGCTTACTTTCCTCAAGGCGTTTTTACAGCTGATCCAACAAACTATCCCTAGACTCGCATGGATAACTTTCCGAAATAATTTTATTATTTAGATTTTTCATTCAGTACTTGAACTATCTTCTTTCTTACATTTAAGAAAGCTTACTTTTCTAGTTAAATAATTGATCCTCTGGATAGAATGCTATTTTCTATTCAAATACATACTATAGGTGTGGTTAAATGGTCGGTGAAAAAGAAATATTCGAACAATATACATTAGAAAAAGATCTAATAAAGGCTTTTGAACGTCAAGAATTAGAAATATATTACCAACCCATAGTTAGTGTCAGTTCAAATAAAGTAATAGGTTTGGAGTCTTTTCTTAGGTGGAATCACCCCATTAGAGGAAACATACCCTCGATAGAGTTTATTCCTATTGCTGAAGAATCGGGGTTAATGAATAGTATTAGTGATTGGGTATTAAAAAAAGCCTCTTTAGATGTAGTACACCTTAATAGAAAATTTGGAATAGACTTATTTGTAACAGTAAACATTTCTGCCCCACAATTACATAGAAATCGATTTTTGGAGACACTCTTAAACATTCTTGAAGAAATCCCTATCGAAGTAAAAAATTTGAAGATAGAGATTACAGAAAGTCTTTTAATGCACGATACCGAAAATACAATTGAGATATTAAGAGACCTTCAAAAAATTGGTATTCAAGTGTATATTGATGATTTCGGTAAGGGATATTCTTCACTCAGCTTTTTGAAATTGTTTCCGATAGCAGGGCTTAAGATTAATAAGTCATTTATAACAAATTCCTTAATATTAGAGAAAGATGAAGCGATCGTTAGCGGAATAATTAATTTAGCACAGATCTTAGAATTAAAGGTAACTGCTGAAGGTGTAGAAACGCAAGAACAGTTAAATGTATTAGAAACATATCAATGTGATTACGTACAAGGAAATCTTTTTTCCAAACCTTTAGAATTGAAGGAACTATATATATTCTTTACAAAACTATCTTTGAATTGAATGAGAAACAATTCAACTCCCCACATAAAGTGTAGGGGTAGCTGGGTATGATTTCTATATATCATGTAATTACCTAAAATTATAAAAATCATGTCCAATGTGCTTCATGACGACTAATAATTATCGTGACTTCGTCTGCTAAGAAATAGGGACTATTATGCATAAACAAATCATACGAACACTAATAGAACCTGGACTTATTCTTACACTAATAGAAGTAACCGATTTTTAGTAATAAATGTGATTTAACACAAAAGAAATGTCTTTGATTAGTGGTCAAATTACTGCGGCTGTAGAAGCATATATTGCTCCTCGTAATTACTAGAATAAAGCTAAAATTTCACCATGTCTCGTCTAATGATCTAATCCATTTTCCAAACCCGATCAAGGATTTCCACGCAGGAAAACACCGTATCTTATTTCTAGCAAACAATAAGAGCAGTTCGTACTTCTTCCGGTTAATGCGCATTTCAGTATTCTCCTTGTGGATAAAGTAGGTTTGGATCAAGCCGAAGCAGGTTATTAATGATCATGGAAGTCGCTTGGGCCACCTTCACATGGAGGAAAGGTTTTGTAATGTAGTCAATAAGTATGGAATTGTGACGAATTAATTTTCTTAAATTAGATTAGAGAAGGATAACTTGATCCATGCCACTCATTAAGAGACTAATGATTACTTTTGGTTTCGCCCTACTCGTAGTGTTAATTATATTTGCATATTCTTTCAAAATCACTGCGCATGATCATTTAGAATACGGAGCAAAAAGTGGAGTATTTGATCTAACAAATGCGACTGGTGATTTTGTAAATCTTGATGGTATATGGAGTGTTTATTGGCACAATTTGTTTTTACCAGAGCAACTTGTTGATCGACTCCCAGATGCTCATGTGCAGGTACCTAGCTCGTGGATTAAGTACAATATGGCTGAGACTTCATATGAATCGTTAATCTTCGTAACGTATGCGATTAAAATTAGAATACCAGAACAAGATCAAGAGTGGGGAATAATTATACCTTCTTTATACTCCGCCTATAGGCTTTTTGTGAATGGAGAGGAACTTATTCAAAACGGGATTATAACAAATTCATCCCAATCACTGCTATTGAAACGAGAGAAGAGGGTTATTTATTTTCATACAAATGAAAAGGAAATAGATCTTGTGATGCAAGTGTCCCATAATTCTATTAATAATGGAGGAATCACACACACTATACAACTAGGGTCTTCAGAAAGGGTAGCAAGCATCCAAAAGCGGAAAGTTGCCATTGAAATGTTTTTAACGGGTGCATTATTTATTATGGCTGTGCATCACATTGGGATTTATTCGATGCGCAGGAAAGAACCTGCAGCGCTATATTTCGGTATATTTTGCTTAGCTATAGCTACACGTAGCGTTTTTGTTGGAGAAACTGTCATATTCAGGTTTCTTCCAAATATCAGCTGGGAACTAGCGATCAAAATTGAATATTTGTGTCTAAGTTTGAGTGTAGTAGCCTTCACTTTATTTCTTTTAAGCATTTACCCTAAGGATACTTCTGTGAAAATTCTACGGTTTGTGACAGCAATAGCTGGTGCTTACAGCTTCATCATTTTATTTGCACGACCACACGTATTTACTTCACTATTACCATACTTTCAATATTTTATCATAGCATTGATTGGCTATACGTTTCTTGTATTCACTTTTGCTATAGCCCGAAAAAGAGAGCGATCGTTTATATCAGCTGTAGGGGCTGTAGTTTTGTTATTAACCGCTATGAACGATGTGTTATATAGTCGTGGAATTATCAATACCGGAGATTATGTTACACTAGGCTTATTCGCTTTTGTTGTTGTACAATCGTATATACTTGCAGTAAACTTCTCCAAAGCATTTTCGTTTAACGAAGAGTTAGCTGGAAAGCTTCAAATGCTAAACAGTAATCTTGAAGAAAAGGTTAGGGAGCGTACGGTGGAACTAGAAAGAGCCAATCAATCATTGAAAAGCCAAGCATTAATCGATGGGCTTACAGGTATAGCTAACCGTAGATATTTCAATAAAATGTTTCAAAAACAACTGACAAAAGGGGAACAGTTTTCTCTTCTTCTCATCGATATCGATCATTTTAAGATGTATAACGATACATATGGTCATGTGTCGGGGGATGAATGCCTTAAGAAGGTAGCAGTGGCACTTCAGGAGGAGGCAGAGAATTATAGCGGTTATGCTTCCAGATATGGAGGGGAAGAGTTTGCTGTAATTGCTCCTATAGATGTTTCAGTTGCTATCCATCTTGCCGAGAGGTTAATTCTAAAAATAAGATCTTTACGAATTCCCCATGACACATCTGATACAGCTTCTTTTGTTACGATCAGCTGTGGTCTAATGGTTAGCAGTCAGTTAATATGTACTATTGAGGCAAATACTCATTCAATGCTTGAAGCCGCAGATGAGGCTCTTTATCAAGCTAAGCGACTTGGAAGAAATCGATTTAGTGTATTCGTGAGCGACTCTCTAACTACGAGCATGTGAAACGCATGCCGTATAGAACACATCGTTACGAGCTGCTCCTTTTTGGGACCTTCCGATTGATTTCTAAAGGGGCTGCCTCAAAAGTAAGTATGCTCGCTTGCTGAACAACTCGCCTGATGAAAAATCGTGTAAAAAATGAAGAGACGGCAGTGCAAGGGTGTTATCCCTGCGCCGCCATTTCTTGCTTTTGGTCTAACGCCAAAATCCCCGGTTGCCCTTCATTTGTCCATCTTTCCGACTCGATCATCCGCCGAACCGATAACGGATACACTTCCTTGCTTCGGAGCTTCTCTCGGGCTTGCTATTTATAACGCAGATACCTCAAACTGGCGCTGATCTCCCGATTCCATTGCGCTTTCGTGCAGGAGCTTAAGCGGACAACCTTCACAACTCGTACTCCCCGCGTTTTCCTTTCTCTCGTTAACCTCCAGTTTTTGGCTTGTCATCGAAGGTGCTTCACCGATCTTGGAAAGGTCTTGTTCAGTCTGTTCATGTTCTTCTTGCTTTTCGACATATTCAATCGTGGCGAACAGCGTCTGTACTTTCTCCTGCTTCGACTGTTCCACGACCACTTTACCTCAGTCGTACCCAAAGAACGGTTTACGCCATAAATTGTCTCACAGGTCACTTTATGACCTTTTGAGACAGCCCCAAGGTCCTAATATCTTGGTTTAACCGCTAAGGATCTGTAATGCCTTAAGAATTGGATAACGCTGGCATGACACGTACGACACGCATTGAATAGAAAGTTAAATCAAGCGGAAGTTCTCAGTCTGATTTTTGCTTGATGGAATTACTAGTAAAATAAAGTATTTGACCGTAAAATAAAGGTATAGGACATCCAAAGCATTAAGTAAACTATCTGATTTGTTATGGGATTACTTCTTTCACTTACAATCAAAGGAGTCTACCCAAATGGTCAACTGTGTTTGTTTATATACTGTAGTGGTGAAAGCTTTAATTGAAATTATCATGATTGATATGAGTCATAGAATGGAGCAATCAATAATGTTGAAATATGTAATTGAAAGTCATCTTCGTGGGAGTATCTATCTATGAATTTTCCAATTTTATATACTAAACTGTATATCCCCCTGCCACGGACTAAAGTTGTCCTCCGATCGCGCCTGATCGAGCGGCTGAACGAAGGTCTGGACCGCAAGCTGACCCTCATCTCTGCCTCCGCCGGCTTTGGCAAGACTACGCTAGTCAGCGAATGGGTCAGTGGTTGTGGGCGACCAATCGCATGGTTAACGCTAGACGAAGGGGATGACGACGTTGCACGGTTCCTAACTCACCTTGTCGCTGCTGTGCGAACGATTAATGGAAATATTGGAGAAGGCGTGATTGGTGCGCTCAAATCCGCACAGCCACCGTCAATAGCATCGATTTTAACGATCCTGCTCAATGAAATCACAGCCCTTCCGCACAAATTCGTCCTCGTCCTTGACGACTACCATGTTATTGGTGCCAAACAGATTGACGATGCCCTCATCTACCTACTTGAGCATCTCCCGCCACAGATGCACCTGGTCATCGCCACCCGTGAAAATCCGCAGCTTTCCCTGGGCCGGTTACGCGCCCAGGGCTATTTGACCGAGTTGCGTGCAACCGATCTGCGCTTTACTTCAAGCGAAGCGGCAACGTTCCTTAATCAGGTGATGGGCCTGGTTCTCTCAGTCGACGATATTACTGCGCTGGAGACCCGTACCGAAGGCTGGATTACTGGGCTCCAGCTGGCAGCTCTTTCGATGCAGGGGCGCGAGGACATTCCTGCGTTCATTCGAGCATTCGCTGGAGACAATCGGTACATTGTGGATTATCTGGTCGAAGAGGTACTGCAGCGTCAACCCGACGATGTCCGGAGCTTTTTGCTTCAGACCTCCATACTTGACCGGATGCATGGCCAGTTGTGCGATGCCGTCACTGGCCAAGAGGAAGGCATCGCACGTTTAGATGCCTTGGAGCGTGGCAACTTCTTTATCATTCCACTGGATGACAGGCGCCATTGGTATCGCTATCATCACCTCTTTGCCGAGGTTCTCTCTGCACATTTGAGGGAGGATCAGCCCGATCGGGTAGCTATGCTGCATCGGCGCGCGAGCATATGGTACGAGCAGTATGGCTCGGCGGCAGATGCTATCCGCCACGCGCTGGCTTCTGAGGATTTCACGCGAGCAGCAGATCTGGTCGAAGTAGCATGTCCAGCCATGCGCAGGAGTAGACAGGAGTCTGCGGTGTTGGGCTGGCTGAAGGCGCTTCCCAAGGAGATAGTCCGCTGTAGGCCTGTGCTCAGCGCTGGGTATGCCTGGGCGTTACTGGCTTGCGGCAAGTTTGAGGCCGCTCTGGAGCGACTGCGAGATGCCGAACGTTGGCTGGGGACGACACAAGATATGCGTGAGCGACCGGAAACCCCATTGGCTGAGATGGTTGTCGTGGACGAAGAGGAATTTCGCCGTCTCCCAGGTGCGATCTCCTTGTACCGTGCCGCACATGCCCAAGCGTTGGGTGATGTTTCCGCCACCATGAAATACGCCCGGCGGGTGCTCGACCTCGCACTTGAGGACGACCACCTCCTGCGTGGATCGGCAGCTGCGCTACTGGGACTCGCATCCTGGACGATCGGGGATCTCGAGGAAGCACACCGGATGTATGCCGATGGCATGGCTAGTTTACGGCTGGCTGGGAACATTTCTGACGCAATCGGGGGAGTAATCGCTCTGGCTGATATACGGATTGCGCAAGGTCGACTCCGCCTTGCGATGCGTACCTATGAGCGAGGATTGCAGCTTGCGACTGAGCATGATGAGCCTGTATTGAGGGGAACAGCAGACATGTACGTGGGAATGAGTCAACTCTACCGTGAGCATAACGATCTGCACGCCGCCACGCAGCACCTGCTGAGAAGCAAGGAGCAGGGCGAACACACCGGATTCCCGCAAAACCGATATCGCTGGCGCGTCGCAATGGCTCGAATACGGGAGGCACAAGGAGATCTGGACGGTGCGCTTGACCTGCTCCAAGAGGCAGAACAATTGTATGAGAGTGACTTTTTCCCAAATGTGCGTCCTGTAGCCGCGTTGAAAACGCGGGTGTGGATCACGCAGGGCAGGTTGGATGAAGCCCTCGACTGGGCACTTGAGCATGGCCTATCCGCCCAGGACGACCTTTGCTATCTGAGCGAATTCGAACACATTACACTGGCCAGGGTGCTACTGGTACGGTATAAGAACGACCGTGCAGACCGCTCCATGCTAGAGGTTATGGGACTTCTGGAACGCCTCCTCGAAGCAGCGGAAGAAGGCGAGAGGACGGGAAGCGCGATCGAAATCCTGGTCGTGCATGCACTTGCTCACCATATGCAAGGCGACATCCCTTCTGCGCTTGTGCCGCTGGAACGAGCCCTGACCCTGGCTGAACCAGAGGGCTACGTCCGCGTCTTTGTGGACGAAGGTCAACCCATGGCGGCCCTGCTGGAAGCGGCCGTGAAACAGGGGATCGCCCTGAATTATGTCCGTCATCTCCTGACTGCCTTTGGTAAGGCTGAGGAAAGAACGATTACCAAACAGGTTATGAGCGACCCGCTAAGCGAACGTGAACGTGACGTGCTTCGGCTGCTCGGAACCGACTTGAGTGGCCCGGACATTGCCCGCGAACTCATGGTGTCCCTGAATACCCTGCGAACCCATACCAAGAACATTTACGAGAAGCTTGAGGTGAACAACCGTCGGGCAGCAATCCGTCGGGCTGAGGAACTTGATTTGTTCTAGCGAGCTCCTATATACCACCCCCAAAAAACTCCGACCCTGGCATGTTTGGTAAATCATGTACAGGGTTTTTTTCTCATTCCCGCACAGCCTCCTGATTGATAAATCACCACATCAATCACCACATGTGGTGATGCCGACTCACCACATCATTGTGTATCATTTTATCAAGAAAGGAACGACGATGTGGAGATACATCCCCAGAATGAATATGAAGGAGACGCGGAATGAGTAAACCAAATGTATCAACGGAAGACCATCAAGAGCCTGGACTGTACGAAATTCGCATCAAGGGACATCTTGATACCCGGTGGGTCGATCGGTTTGAGGGTCTATGCTTTACCCACGAAAGCGACGGAACAACCATCCTCTTTGGCCCAGTGGCCGATCAGGCCGCATTACATGGCTTTCTGAGGGGAGTGCGTGATCTCTGCCTGCCGTTGGTCTCGGTCATTCAGGTTCATCCCAAACAGGCGAGTGGGCTAGATTTCAACACCGATTCAAATTTTAATCGTTCGATAAAGGAGAGAAACTCATGAATGCCAATCGTAATACTGCAGTTATTAAAGGAAACAATCAGGAGAGCAACATGAAGATAAAAACCTCGAGCCTCATCCGTTGGGCAGGTCTGTTAGTTATGGTGGCAGGGATAATTTACGCGGTTGCTATTGGGATGTTCCATCAAGCTAACATTCTTTCGTCAGTCACCACCACCCAATGGGTAATCGTCCACGCCTTGGCCACTGCCATGTGCTTCTTCTTCGTCCTCGGCATCACGGGGCTCTACGCCAGGCAAGTGAAAGAAGCTGGGTGGCTTGGTCTGGCCGGCTATCTCCTGTATTGCCTAAGTTGGATGCTCACAGCGCTCTTTACCTTCGCCGAAGTCACTATCTTGCCGCTGTTGGCAACCGAGGCGCCGACGCTTGCGGAGGGCTTCATAGGGAGCTTCACCGGCGAGACGAACCTCGGAGTCCTCGCAAATGTATGGTCGCTAACAGGGTCCCTGTATATTCTCGGAGGCCTGCTGTTTGGCATCGCGACATTCCGTGCCGGCATCATGCCGCGCTTGGCGGCCGTTCTGCTTGCCGTCGGGTCCGTGTTGTCCCCCGTGGCTTCGCTGCTTCCGCCCGAGCACGAGCCGAAAGTTGCGATTCCGGTGGGGATAGCTTTGGCCTGGCTGGGCTATGCGCTTTGGTCGGAACGGCGTAAGCAAGTCTAGGAGAATTTGGGCTGTAGGAATTCTATATTTGTGAGCCCAGTATGGGCGTTCATCTTTAGGGTGCAATACACATGCAACAAGTAACCGTACTATGTTTATAGGTGATAACGTAAAGAAAGCCATTTGATTTCATAATGGGAAAGTTTAGGTTTTTGGTATAAAACCAATCCTATTCCCCTTATGGGTCAAATGGCTTTTCTTGTTATTTATCAGCGCGGTAGATAAATTCGAAAGCCGCCTAATCTATTTCTGATGAGTGGAATCCATTGGATCGCTGTAGCTGGACAAGCATCTTAGTTGGAAGGCAAAAGGTATTCTGAGCTACATGCTATCGAAGCGCTAAAGCCACATTTGAGTTTGACGATGTGGATCAGCAGCTCAAGTTATTCATGGAACCGTTGAACAGGCGTTGGACAAGCTTTCTGAGGATGAGAAGACTTTGATATCGGTATCTCTTCGTTTGCGACACGTAAGAAATTTTCATATTAAGGGGGGCATGGCATAAATTAATCGTGGTAGCGTTTGGGTAGGTGGAAACGTGGCAGCATATAAAGGTTTCATACATGTTAAAAAAGGCTAAAAAGTAATTCATTATTAGGGAGAATCGTTCTCGACACCGAGGCGAGAACTGCCCCTTTTTTATTAACGGACTAAAGCGAGATCCATCAGCTCTACAATATTTAGACCGATCATGGGATATATGTACTTTGTAACGCGGACAGCCAGCTTATTCCGATTGTGATTTACATTCTGTACGATGCAAAAGCGATATACATTACAGAGTTTTACAAAATAAAGATAGATAAGTCTGGAAGTAGATGGTAATATACTATTGAACCGAAAGCATCGGACAAAGCGAAAGCCCTGAGGGAAAGCGTCTCTTAGGGCTTTCTTGTTTAGTTTTATAAAGGATTCTAATATAAATTTGGTGTAAAATTTCATTTGATTACTGTAGGAAAAATGGGGGAGAAAACTTGTGCTTCGTAAAAATGTATCGAAATTGATTGCTATTATGGGAGTCGTTCTGTTTGCTGGTGGTTGTGATGTAACGACTTTTTCAAAAATATCTGATAATACAGGTAATCTAAAGAGAACTGAAGTAATCGCAACGCAAGTAATCGATAATGTTAAAAGAGTAATAGATGATACAGATATAACAGGCAATCATTATATGGTTTACGGCTTAAAGGTAGGGGACTCAAAAGATTCGTTAGTAAGCAAGCTAGGGGTACCACAAAACAAATCTGTTAAAGATGGGATTACAGCATATCAGTACCCTAAGCTTGTATTTGCAATTATTGATGAGAAGATAAGTGTGATAAAATCCAAAGACCAAGAATTCAGGACACTAAAGGACGTTGGTATTGGGAGCACTTTTGAGGAAGTTGTTAATAAATATAAAGGATTTTCTATTAAAGGATATTCTGAAAACTCCTCACTGGGTAATTTAGCTAGGGAAGTTTATGTTATCGGTAAAACGAATTTTGTGAGCTTCGGTATCACATATAAAAATAGAGAACCTGTTGTTGAAAGTGTCGAGGTGGGGCAAGAACAACTATCTTCATCCTTTTTAGACAAGTTATATGATATCACTGATACAATGAGCTGGGATTACAGTGTAGTTAGGAAGAATTTAAACGGAAAGTTTGTTATAAATGCCAAGACCCTTGAGTCAGCTAAGATTGGTCAACTGACTGGAATTAAATATAGTTTAGGTGCGTCGACAACGGAAATTAAAGATACCTTAGGGAACCCTGAAGAGGAAGAATATTATGAGGGCGGAAAGTATATGAAGTACAGTGACTGCCTTTACTTTTATGATGAGACAACGAAAACGGTTAATAACATATTTACAACCACCAAAGCAAGCCGTGATGAAATAATCAACACACTAGGAAAACCTACGGAAGAAGATTTGGATGAAGAAGGTGTCCTCTTCATAATTTATAAAACAGGTGATAACGAATTATCCTTTAGGAAGGGTAGTAACAATGAACAAGCTTTTAGGGTGACAATTAGTGCCACTCCATAATTCGAACACTCATCGTGTATGTGCTTGATTTGGTTGTGGAGCCTTAGAAGCGATTCTAGAGGCTCGGTTTTTTCTTTTAGGGACTCTTTTTTTGTGTTTTATGCGATCATCGTGGCACCGTGCCAACATTCTACTAATAATATCCCTAAAGAAGTCTTCACCTACTTTTCTTATTTTTTACGGCCAATTCCGCAAATTCTAACGGATATTTTCGAGCTTTCTGTGCACTCCGATATGCAAGACAGCTGATATAAAACTAGTAGACTTGCAACCAACTGCTTTTGAAAAAAGGAATTTCCAAAGCGAAATAGTAGAGATATCACCTCAATTCTCTGCTATTCACAATCAATCTCTTCAAGCTGAACAAAGTGGATTGAATTAATTTGTGGTCCTGGCTATAGAAAAGCAATTGAGTTTTTAATAAAAAATTATTTAATTAGTAGATTAAAAAAAAGTTACTAGGTAATTGCATTAAAGAATTATTGACGGGCCCTAGGATTAAAATGTGTGCGGAAAGAGCCATTTGGTTGGGCAATGACGAGACTCATTACGTAAGAGAAAGATCTTACAAATCATGCGGATGGTGCTTTCACACCCTTATTATAGTTGGCACATTGTTCCCCATCCAGAACAAATTCTTTTTTTCTGAGTTGTATTATTATAAAATGCTAGACCCGCTCTATCTTCTTTATAGTTTGTGCTCGGACAGGTTACCGGGTAAGTCAAATGCACTAGAATCACGATACCACTAGCAGGGAAATTGCATTATTTGCGCTCAATCAAGAAGAATACGTCTCTAGTGATTTGCCATGTGAGCAAAAGCAGTATCTGCGCCTGAATGCTGCGTATAATACCATCACTGTAAAGCTAAGGGGCAGTTTGGAAGTAGAATTAATCGAAGAGGGACTAACCCAAGCATAAAACACTTGCTGACTATTATTGTTTGAAGAAAAGGGATGTTGGCGCGTAAATGTAAATTTACTAATGCATTCTCATTAACTGTGCGTCTGTGTTATATTTAATTAATGAATATTCCAATTTTAGCTACTAAACTATATATTCCTCCGTCTCGGTCTACATTTGTCCTCCGCTCACGTCTGATCGAGCGACTGAATGAAGGTCTGCACCGAAAATTGACAATTATATCTGCTTCTGCCGGTTTTGGTAAAACCACGCTGGTCAGAGAATGGCTCACCGCTTGCGGGCGACCGGCCGCTTGGCTGTCGCTGGACAAAGGGGATAACGATTCTACACGCTTTTTAACCTACTTCGTTGCCGCTTTACAGACGATTTCGGCGAATATTGGAGAAGGCTTGTTAGGTGTGATGCAATCCCCTCAGCCACCGTCAACTGAATCGATTCTGACAGCCCTACTGAATGAAATCACTACTATACCAGATGATTTCGTCCTAGTCCTTGACGATTACCATGTTATAGATACCAAATTGGTTGACAATGCTCTCACCTTTCTTATTGAGTACCTGCCACCAAACATGCACCTGGTCATCGCCACGCGTGAAGATCCACACATACCCTTGGCTCGGTTACGTGCTCGAGCCCAATTAAACGAGCTACGCATCACAGACTTACGTTTTTCCAACTCCGAGGCAGCGGGATTTCTCAACGGGGTGATGGGCTTGAACCTCTCATCGGAAGACATCGCACTACTTGAAAACCGCACCGAAGGGTGGATTGCCGGCCTGCAGTTAGCGGCGATTTCCTTGCAGGGACATAAAGATTCCAATAATTTCATCAAATCTTTCACTGGCAGCCACCATTTTGTGTTGGACTATCTGATGGAAGAAGTTCTGCTTCAGCAACCCGAGAGCATTCAGACTTTTTTGCTGCGCACATCTATCCTCGACCGCCTGTGTGGTCCGCTTTGTGATGCCGTTCTGCGCATCTCAGGTCTTGGGCAAGAAAGACTAGAATATCTTGAACATGCTAACTTATTTATCTGCCCCTTGGACAATGAGCGGCGTTGGTACCGCTATCACCATCTTTTCGCTGATTTTCTTCGACAACGACTGCTACAGATCATCTCTTCGTCAACAGGAGATGAAGGATTGGCCGAATTACACATACGTGCCAGTGCTTGGTATGAAGACAATGGCCTGGAGATTGAAGCTTTGCACCACGCTGTTACCGCAAATGATGTTGAGCGCGCCGCGATCCTTGTAGAAGGAAAGGGGATGCCCCTGCACTATCGTGGTGCCGTGGCTCCTGTACTAAACTGGCTGGAGTCACAGCCAACGACGGTACTAGATGCTAGGCCATCGTTATGGGTGATGTATACCTCGGCATTACTGTTCGCCAACCGATTGACTGGTATCGAAAAGAAATTTCAAGCTGCTGAAGCAGCACTTCAAAGCAATGAGTTAAACGACAATATACGAGACCTCGTAGGACATATCGCCCAATTACGGGCCACTGTGGCTGTTAGTCAGCATCAGGTAGAAACCATCATTACCCAATCAAGTCGCGCATTGGAATATTTGCATCCGAACAACCTACCTGTCCGCAATGCCACGATGTGGGCACTGGGTTATGCCTGCTATCTTCAAGGAGATCGTGTCGCAGCATACCAAGCCTATACCGAGGCTATTACTATGAGCCAAAAAATTGGGCATAACCTTATTAACATTCTGGCTACTATCGGCTTGGGAAATATACAGGAAGCAGACAACAAGCTCGATCTTGCGGCCCAAACCTACCGACGCGTCTTGCAAATGGCAGGCGATCCGCCGATTCCGATTGCCTGCGAAGCGCATATTGGCCTAGCCCGTATTTACTATCAGTGGAACGACTTGGATGCCGCTTTACAACACGGACAATGGAGTGTCCAACTGGCGCGCCAAGTAGAGAACACGGACAGATTCATTTGTTGTGAGGTATTTCTCGCCCGTCTGAAGTTTGCCCAAGGAGATGTGACAGGCGCGGCTGCAGCTCTAGCTGAGGTCGGTCAGTCCGTACGGCAGTATAATTTCGTGCATCTGATACCAGAGGTTGCTGCTGCAGAAGTGCATATATTGCTTCAACAAGGGGATTTGGGAGCAGCGGCTCAACTGGCTCAGTCGCACGAACTCCCAATCAGTCAGGCGAGGGTACACATGGCCTTGGGAGATATGTCCTCAGCATTGGCTTTGCTGGGGCCGTTGCTTGAACAGTTGGAGGCTAAGGGTTGGGAGGATGAACGGCTCAAGGTTATGATTCTACAATCTATTGCTCTACAAGCACACGGCGAGAAAAAAGCCGCTACTAAACTTCTTATTGATGCGCTAACGCTGGCAGAGCCAGGTGGCTTCATCCGCATCTTCCTCGATGAAGGTAAACCAATAGCAGGATTATTATCTAAAGCTGCTGCCCATGGGAATATGACTGACTATATAGGTAAACTACTAGCTGTCTTCATTGTTGACAAGCAAAAGAATAGAGACAATTCTGTTCTGCGCCCAACTCCGAATGTTCAACCTCATATCGAACCTTTGAGTGAGCGCGAGTTAATAGTACTACAGCTCATTGCACAAGGACTCTCGAATCGTGAGATAAGCGAACAGCTTTTCGTCGCCTTGAGTACGGTTAAAGGGCATAATCAGAATATTTTCGCCAAATTACAGGTCCAGAGGCGCACCGAAGCACTAATACGTGCCCGCGAGCTGGGTCTATTGTAGCCTGACGTCTGTTTTATCCCATCTCTTTCTACCCTCTAAGTAACCCCACAGCATTTCTTCTAAAAACCTAAACAAAACCTTAGGACAGTACTTAAGGATATGTAATACCCCTAACGTATGCAAAACATTTTATCGTATATCAAATCAGGATCAAGGGAAGCCTTGGTCCTTGTAGACCTAATGATAGGGAGTCACCATCCTCATAGATGCTGTCTTCATTGCTTATGAGAAGAAAGTGGAGACAAATTCTGTTCCGCGCCCCCCTTGCTCCGAGAGGCGCACCGAAGCACTAATACATGTCCGAGAGCTGGGTCTATTGTAGTCTGACGTCAGTTTTATCCCTACACTTTCTACCTTTTCCTCTAGGTAACCCCATAGCATTACCCCTTAAACTTAAACAGTACCTTAGAACAGTACTTAAGTATCTACTAGGTAGTACCTTATTGCGGATATGATACAGGTAAAACAGCCCGAAGGAGACGGATAATGCAAGATAATCGAAACCCAAATAAGGATATAATAAATTCTATTGTGTATCAAATCAGGATTAAGGGACATCTTGGTTCTGGGTGGACCGACTGGTTCGGGGGTCTCACCATCCTGCTTGAAAATGAAGGTGATACGATATTAACAGGTCCGCTCGATCAGGCTGCGTTGCACGGAGTGTTAAGAACAATCCGTGATTTAGGAATGCCACTAATCTCGCTAAGTCGTGTTCAATCCGACTAGACACATGCTTCAGATCTTAGAAACTAAATTGGAGAGACTACACGAAAGCTTCATAGCAATCAATATGAATTAAGGGACTCAGTATAACGGATTGGATGAAAAAGACTTATGTACATTCAAAGAAATTGTATCATCAAATCTATTTATTAAAAGGAGATACACAAATGAATTACGTAGTAATAGAGTAATAATTGTTGGAGACAAACAAAAGAATAACAACAGGAAGAGAACTATAATTGAGGGTACAGTTTATACTTGCGACGTTTTTGTCGATAATATGACTTCTTTTATACGATTAATATGATTTCGATTTTCAGTTTGTTACAACTCTCTTCGGTGTAATTCGTTCACTTACAGCATGGGTAACTATTTTGGGGATGCCAGTAGATTCTAGTTTGAAAAGTATTACACAATCAAATCCGGTGCATAGAAGGTTATCCGGATTTGAGAGGTCGAAAACTTAGCACCAAAGACAATGAAATTTGTTAAGAGTGTTTGCGATAACTGTAACCGTCGGGGACTGTAGAATACGAAGTTTTACAGTGCCCCATGGTATGGCTCTCCGCTCAAATCACTTAATGTTAAAAGAAATCCGATATTCGGAATGTGAGGGGCGAATAAGTTGCAATTATTTTCCGTATTTCAGCCTATAGTGGACTTAAACAATAATATTACAGTGGGTTATGAGGCACTATTAAGAGGACCTCACGAACCTAGTCATATTTTTAAAAAGGCAAGGTTTGAGGGGGATGAGTTGTTGCTAGACAAACTCGCTCGTAACATTGCCTTTAAATCGTATTCAAATCAGGAAGTCTTATTTGTCAACAGCCTTCCAAAGTCTTTTGTGAACGGACTCGATATAAACCTTTCAGCCTATCCCCACTTACGACCAGAGAGAATTGTCCTTGAGATTGTCGAAGGCAAAATTTCAGACATATCGAAAGTACAGGAAACCATTAAGCGATTACGAGGTGAAGGGTTTCTTATTGCAATAGATGACTTTGGCATGGAGTACTCTTGTCTGTCACTGATTGAAAGATTAGTTCCTGATATAATCAAGTTGGATCGCTCGCTTGTGCAAAGTACGAATTTAATGAGCAAAAATTTGTTGTCGGGTATTAAAAAACTTTGTGATGAGGTCAATGTAACAGTAATTGCTGAAGGAATAGAAACCGATGAGCATAAAAATAAAGTGCTAGACAGCGGGATTATTTTTGGCCAAGGATGGCTCTGCGGAAGACCAATGCCACTGCCCGAACAACAAACTCAACAAAGCAACGACATTTCACTTGGTTTAATAAGAAAGCAATCTGTGGTACCTGCGGGCAGCTCAACTCAACGTGTATTCCGTTGAAAAATGTTAAAATCTTAGATCGACTTGTGCTTTTGAAAGTAATGTTAAATAAAGCTTACTGCTCAATGGCACTTTTTATTGCGTCACAGCGCAAAAAATTTTCGTTTTTCTAAGTGGTCAATTGGTGTATTATTTATAATTATTTCGAACTGCAATTTACGTTCTCACGATGTCAATACTCGATCTATTTAATGCTTATCTAGTACATTTTTTTATTTATTACCGTACTTTTGATTAGATTTTTAATGCGATTGCGATAAAGAAAAAAGAACTCTTAGCACTAATGCTTAAATAATTAGACGTATTACTTAAAAATAGTACTTGATGTTGTAGTGCGTCTCAAAGGAGAGACATTTTCTATCATTCTCTTGTTATTGCTGAAAGAATCTTGCACAGAGAGTTAATATTACCACTACGATCGGTATAGCATAATTAAATCAAAATAATAGTGGAAATATGTTAGAAGAAGTGGATGTATCCCTGTAAATGGAAAAATTATGTGCTAGAAATTTGGTTTGTTCAAACAGCATAGCAGTTTCATTAAATATAAATCAAACTATAGTTCAATTAAATATCTGTAGAAGGCTATCGACAGAAATGAATCGGTAGCCTTTTACGATAATAGGCTAAATAGGTCAATTGATACAATGTAAGTGTTTTCTTTCTTATTATGGGGAGTATTACTTTTTGGGTGGAGTTTGATAATTGTTGAAAATGTTAGCTAGGATGTTATTTCTCTATGATTGCACTTAGACTCCTTTTCGCTTAAACAGTAACAAGTAATATTCGTTCAAAAATATCCGTACACTCCAAAGATTATCCAACTGGGGAAAACTGTAATATAAAGACGAATTCCACCTCTTCGTTATGAAGGATAATTCAAATATAGAACGAATTTGGACTGACTAAGTGACTATTTTAATTAGTGACTACTTTAGATGTCAAAACGCTAGTAGAGATTTGAGTGAGAGTTATTTAGATCAGTGTGATGTGGTTAAGTGCTTATGCCGAGTACATATATTTTGAAGATAGACAGAATGCTAGTCATAATGCCGGTCAATTGACCACGAAGAAACTACCGATATTTCCTTTTGATAAAGTTCGATAAATAAAAGGAGAGAAACTAAATATGCAAATTTTAGCCACTAAACTATATGTCCCCCTGCCGCGAACTAAAGTTGTCCTCCGACCGCGCCTGATCGAGCGGTTAAACGAGGGTCTGGACCGTAAGCTGACCCTCATCTCTGCCTCCGCTGGCTTTGGCAAGACTACGCTGGTCAGCGAATGGATCGCCAATTGTGAGCGACCTGTCGCATGGCTGTCGCTGGACGAAGGGGATGATGACTCTACACGGTTCCTAGCGCACCTTGTCGCTGCTTTACAGACGATTGCAGAGAATATTGGAGAAGGCGTAATTGGTGCGCTCAAATCCCCGCAGCCACCGTCAACCGAATCGATTCTGACGATCCTTCTCAATGAAATCTCAACCATTCCGCACAAGTTCGTCTTCGTCCTTGACGACTACCATGTTATTAATGCCAAACGGATAGACAATGCGCTCATCTTCCTGCTCGAGCATCTCCCACCACAGATGCACTTGGTTATCGCCACCCGTGAGAATCCACAACTCCCCCTGGCTAGACTACGCGTCCGGGACCAATTGACCGAGCTACGCGCTGCGGACATGCGGTTTACAGCTTTCGAAGCCGCTGGTTTTTTCAACCAAGTGATGGGTCTCAATCTCTCTTCGGAAGACATAGCGTTACTTGAAACCCGCACGGAAGGATGGATTGCCGGCTTACAATTAGCTGCGATTTCACTGAAGGGACACAGTGACACTACCAACTTCATCAGATCCTTCACCGGTAGCCACCATTTTGTGCTGGACTATCTGATTGAAGAAGTCCTACAGAAGCAATCGGAGCAAGTTCAGACTTTCTTGCTCCGAACATCTATTCTTGACCGCTTATGCGGTCCACTTGTAAATGCTGTTCTAAGTAATTTTGGTTTCGGACAAGAAACCCTGGAATATCTCGAACAAGCTAACCTGTTCATTGTCACCTTGGACAACGAACGGCGTTGGTTCCGATATCACCATCTCTTCGCTGATTTACTGCGTCAGCGCCTGCAACAGAGCACCGCCTTTTCTACAGGGGAAACGGGGAGTAGCATAGCTGAATTACATATTCGTGCTAGCGTTTGGTACGAAGAAAATGGGCTGGAGATTGAAGCTTTTAAACATGCTGCTGCAGCCAATGATGTTGGGCGCACTGCGCGCTTGATGGCAGGAGGGGGAGTGCCTCTGCACTTTCGAGGGGCTGCGGCCCCTGTACTGAAATGGCTAGATTCACTACCGACTAAAGTTTTGGATGCGACGCCCTCGTTGTGGGTGATGTTTGCTTCGGCGTTATTGGTTACCAGCCAATTAGTTAACGTCGAACAGAAACTACTTGGTGCTGAAGCAGCCATGCAAGGCGCCGAGTTAGACGACAAAACCAAAGATCTTGTAGGTCAAATTGCCGTCATGAGAGCTACAGTGGCTGTCACTCAGCACCAAGTTGAAACCATCATTGTCCAGTCACGTCGCGCCTTGGAGAATCTGCACCCCGCTAACTTGCCTTACCGCTCTTCTGCTACTTGGTCGCTGGGTTATGCCTGCTATCTACAAGGAGACCGCGCCGCAGCATACCAAGCCTATACCGAAGCTATAACTATGAGCCAATCGATTGGACATAACCTCATTACGCTACTGGCTACTATAGGCTTGGGCAACATACAGGAAGCAGACAACCAGCTCGATCTGGGAGCCCAGACCTACGGCCGCGTCCTGCAACTGGCAGGTGATCCGCCGAATCCGATTTCCTGCGAAGCGCATCTTGGTCTTGCCCGTATTTGCTACAAATGGAACGACTTAGATGCTGCTTTACAGCACTGTGAACGGAGCGTTCAACTAGCAAAGCAATTAGATATGGACAGAATTGTTGCCTGTGAGTTAGTTCTCGCCCGCCTGAGACGTATCCAGGGAGATGTGGCAGGAGCAGCTGCTATTCTTGCTAAGGCCAGTCAGTTAGTACGCCAGCATAATTTTGTGAAACGAATACCTGAGGTTGCTGCTGCACAAGTGCTTACATTATTACATCAGGGCAACTTGGCTGACGCTGATCATTTGGCTCATGCGCACGAAATTCCCATTAGCCAAACTAGGGTACACTTGGCCTTAGGAGATACGTCTGCAGCTCTGGCTGTGTTGAGACCCTTGCGCGAGCATGTTGAGGCCAAGGGCTGGGAGGATGAACGGCTCAAGGTTATTGTTCTACAGTCGGTTGTTCTATATGTGCATGGCGAGAAGGACGAGGCTGTTCAACTGCTGCTCACAGCGCTAGCGCTGGCTGAGCCGAGTAACTTCATCCGTATCTTCATTGATGAAGGTAGAGAAATGGTAGGGCTATTATCTGAAGTGGCTTCTCAAGGGATCATGACCGACTATATAGGTAAGCTACTTGCTGTCTTCGTTGCTGAGGAGCAGGAGAGCGAAGACAAGCCCGATCCGAGCCCAACTGCACATGTTCAGCCCCCTATCGAACCTTTGAGTGAGCGCGAGTTATTAGTACTACAGCTTATTACCAAAGGATTCTCGAATCGTGAGATTAGCGAGCAGCTTTTCCTCGCGCTAGACACGGTAAAAGGGTACAATCGCAGGATTTATGGCAAACTGCAAGTTCGAAGGCGCACTGAAGCTGTGGCTTATGCCCGAGAGATGGGATTGCTTTAAATCGTCATTATTCCTAGCATTCTTTCATTCAATAATTAAAAACAACAACTCCAACCAACCCTTTGGACTGTGAACCGTAAGGTGAATGCTGAACGAATACCCTTACGCTTAAGAGGTGGCTCCTGAATTCATAAGGAGTCATCTTTTTTAATGTCCACTGCTGTCGCTCAGTATTCACTCGATGTATTTTTCAACTAGTCTCATAACTCTGCAATTGTCTCGTAATTATGGATGGTATTCCAATTCGTCTTTCATTTTGCGCATCGTTTCCCTGGGGCATTATCTGGCAGTTGCCTACCTAGACATCAATTGAAGAATGCCAGCATCTGCAACTCGCTGGTTAAAACTCGGATGTGTATAGTGTACCGCTTGATCCAGGTGCAAGATGGCCTCCGGATGAATATTATCATCTAGCCATTCGAGAAGGATGTTTAGCGTCCGTTGTACCAACGAAGTCAAAAGATGGTGTGCAAGGTTTTAGGAGTGTGGCATGTCCTGCATACTGGATAAGTATTCCCCTTAGCTAGAGATGCTCTCCAACTTCCCCTTCAATAATTAAAAACAACACCTCCACTTAACACTAAAGTGTCTATACGTCAATGTCGTATTATAGATAAGATACTTGTAGATCGATCGAGTCGCACAGACAGCTAATCAGGCCCACAAAGGAGAGGAAAATATCATTATTCAAAACACTAATACGGATGCAATAGATTCTATCGTGTATCAAATCAGGGTCAAGGGACATCTTGGTCCTGGGTGGAGCGACTGGTTCGGGGGGCTTACCATCCTGCTTGAAGATAACGGTGATACGCTATTAATGGGTTCTGTCGATCAGGCTGCGTTGCATGGAGTGTTAAGAAAAGTACATGATTTAGGAATGCTACTAATCTCACTAAGTCGTGTTCAATCCGACTAGGCATTAATGGTACTGAAAACACAAACCAGATCATCCTGGGAGATGAAGTTAAATTATTATCGTTACAGCTATTGGAACTGCGATTAAGCTGTTTCCATTATTAAAATAGCACAATTGAATGTATAGCTCTAGTGCATGTTTGCTTCTGGTTTATTGGCGCAGTTGTCACTACGGATAGATCAACGACACTTATGGGTATCCCAATGTCTCGGTAGAAGTAAATGTATCTCCTGTATATGGGAAAAAACTATAGGATCCTTAAAAATCGAACCAAGTATGGCATAGCCATTGACGGTGGAGGTGGCCGTACTTGTACTGTCGCTAATATCACTAAAGACGGGGGGGGGGAGTAAGAACATGGTCAAAATTCATGAACAGGGTGTATATGATATGCTAAATAGAATTCCTGTTGCATTTTTTGCGGTAGATATGACATGGAAATTTACATATACAAACACTGAGGCAACAAGACTCTTGTTCCGTAGTCAGGAAGACCTTGTTGGCAAGTGTCTGTGGGACGAGTTTCCTCAGGCACTTCATTTAGTATTTTATGATCTATACCTTTTGGCAATGCGTGAGCAAGTGACAATTGAATTTAATGCGTACTTCCCTCCATTAGGAACATGGTTTGATGTAAAGGCTTATCCCTCACCACATGGCCTTTCTGTATACTTTCAAGATATTACAGAAAAAAAACGGGCATCTATACAAAAAGATCAACACTACAAATCACTTTTTACAAATAATCCTGATGCCGTATTTTCTCTAGATTTAGATGGAAATTACCTAAGTGTTAATCCTGCTGGCGAACAATTAATAGGATATAGGGAAGATGAGTTGCGACAGATGTCGTTTATCTCATTAATTACTTCAGGCTACTTAGATATGCCATTGAGATCTTTTACAGAAGCAACAAGGGGGGGTTCTCAGCATTATGAAACAAAGATTATACATAAAAATGGTCATATCATTGATGTTAAGGTAACCAATATGCCGATTATTGTTAACCAAGAAGTTGTGGGTGTATATGTCGTGGCCCGAGATATATCAAAAGAAAATAAAAACGAAAAAAAGTTGTTCGAAACTGAAAAGCTTACCGCTGTAGGACAACTAGCAGCTTCAATCGCACATGAAATAAGAAATCCGCTTACTTCTCTCAAGGGGTTCTTACAGCTGATCCAAACAATCATGCCAGAGGTTAAGAAGGAGTACTTTGAAATTATGATGGATGAGCTGGCAAGAATTGATATGATCTCAAGTGAACTGCTTATATTAGCGAAGCCTCAAGCAAATGAGTTGCGTTATGGAAACGTCGGGAAAATTATTAACGATGTTGCACTGCAACTTAGATCGCAAGCATTAATAAATAAAGTTGAGATTAAAACATTTAACCTAGAGTCATTGCCTCAGATCCAATGCATAGGGGCTCAAGTGAAACAAGTATTTATTAATTTGATTAAAAACGCAATTGAGGCGATGCCTGGAGGTGGGGCGATAAGAGTTGTTGGAAAACAGTCTAACTTAAATCTGATAATGATACAGGTTATAGATGAAGGATGTGGAATTCCCAAGGCGTTTCTTAACCAAATAGGGAATCCCTTTTATACGACAAAAGAGAAGGGAACTGGTCTGGGGATGATGGTAACGCAAAAAATAATTCATGCTCACGGCGGGAACATGGATATTTCCAGTGTAGAAGGTAAAGGCACAACTATAGATATTTACTTACCTGTTGTTCCACCTCTCCTTTAAGAATGATACTCCAGATATAGAACGAATTTGGACTGACAAAGTGACAATTTTAGTTAGTGGCTACTTTCAGATAACATTAAACTAACTGAAAATGCTAGTGGTTTTGAGTAAGAGAAAGCAGATAGAGTAAACCTTTTCAAAAGGACGCTATATGAAGCGGATAAAGCTCAACAATATTTGTATTGCAATAGTGTTTACTTAACTCAAGTGATTCAACAGCAGTTGTTCATCAATATACTGAATTACATTACTTGTGCAATGGCGAATGTACTTGCTATCATCAAATAATTTACTAAGCATCACGCCTCCTTCAATTACAGCAATGAGATAAATACAAATCTCTTCAGGATTTATAGCTTCTTTAAATTCTTTATTTTCGATACCCTCAACAATGATCAAGGTTAATTTTTCAATAAAAATTTTCATAGCACTTTGAGCCCGTTCTTTAAGGAAAGGATGTCCATCGTCGCTTTCAATTGCAGTATTTAATATCGGACATCCTCCTTCTAAAGAGTTGTTTTCAATGATTTCAATATATACCTTACAAATTGCTAATAGTCTTTCTTTTGAATTCTTGGCATTCTCTAATGCTTTGGAAAAGAAACCTAGAATTTGTGAAAAAGAATAATCAAAAGCTGCAAGAGCAAGTTCATCTTTGCTTTCAAAGTGATTGTATATTCCACCTTTGCGTATTCCACATCGATCGATGATTTCAGACAGGGAGGCTCCTGTATATCCCTTTGTATTAAATAAACCGGCCGACTCACGAATGATATGTTCTTTAGTCATCTGACCCTTACGCATGATAAAATCTCCCTTCAAAAAAAACCGTTTGGTCTTAAAATATCATACAACTACTTGAAAAACAAATAATAAATTCAAAAGAAAAAAGTATTGCAGAATGTGTAACATTATGTTAACTTAAAAACGGACCGAACGGTCGGTATTTAAAAAAGAGAGGATTTGTTGATTATGCAAAAAAAATCTATTATAGTTCGCGGAAAAAATACGTTTTATTTGGATTACGGCAAGTTTGATGCTCCAGTAGTACTTTTTTTACATGGTTTCCCTGAATCTTCATTGCTTTGGAAAGAAGCAGCCCAAGCCGTTATGGAGGCTGGCTACAGAGCAATCGCGCCTGATCTTCCCGGTTTTGGACAAAGTGAAGCCTTTAATGAACCGTCTACGTGGGAGCGTTATGTGGAATTTATAAGTGATTTTACTGCTGAGCTTTTCATTGAGCAATTTCACCTTGTCACCCATGACTGGGGAGTCTTAATCGGAACCAAGTGGGCGTGTACATATCCCGAGCGTGTACAAAGTTTAATCATTTCGGATGCCACTTTTAGCCCTGATTTTGAATGGCATAAGGACGCATTGACTATTCGCTCTCTTGTCGGAGGGGAACAATTTGTAGCGTATCTGCAAAACAAACCGGTTTTTGAAGGTTTTATGAAAAAATCAGTCCCTCACGTATCTCAAGCGATTATTGATGATTTTTATAACCTATTCTCTGATCCCAAGAAGGATAAAGTTACACTAGAGTTATATCGCTCAGGAGATATGAACAAGCTTGAAATGTATCGTGGGCGATTAGCTGAACTTCTTTCGATGCCGATAACCATCATATTCGGGGAGCATGATACTTATATACTTCCGGAACTCGGACTGAAGTTAAAGCAAGAGGAGCTTCACCAGGCTTCTTATCACATCATTCCGGGAGTAGGTCACTTCACCCCCTTGGAAACTCCAACAGAGTTTATTGCACTTCTTATCCAACATTTAAACCAAATCTAACGATACAAGGTGCTTTTATGAGTATTGAAGAAATATTAAGTAATTTAACTATCCTAGAAACAGAGCGTCTGATACTAAGACAAATAACATTAGATGATATTGAAGATATGAATGCATATTGCTCTAATGACGAGGTGTCTAAATACGGTTCTTGGAATGCTCACAAATCATTATCAGATACAAAAGAGTGTGTTGAACTTATTCTAAGCAATTACGAAAATAAGAAAGTGGTTCTTTGGGGAATACAATATAAAGAAAACGGAAAATTAATTGGAACGATTGAATATGTATTGTGGGATCCAAAACATAAAGTTGCTGAACTCGGATATGTTATTTCTCAGAATTACTGGGGCATTGGCATTGCAACAGAAGCGGTAAATGAAGTTATTAAATTCGGTTTTAACAATATGGATTTAGTTCGTATTCAAGCTAGATGCTTTGTAGAAAATACCCGTTCAGCACGAGTAATGGAAAAAGCGGGAATGTCATTTGAGGGGATAATTAGAAAAGCCATGTTTGCAAAGAGTAGACATCATGATTTAAAAATGTACTCTATACTAAGGGACACAGGATTATGACCAACAGCATGTCGCGGTCTTTGTATCCGCATTTGTAATCAAACCAAATTTAGACAATCTGATTATTGTCAATAAAACATTAGCACGCTCTGTGTGAAGCAAGACAAAAGCTGGGGACTACATCAAATACTTACCTAATGTAAACTAGAGTTGAATAGTTGCAGCGGCAGTCTAGGACTTTGATTTCGCGTCCTAGTCATGCCACTGTTGGTATAAAACTTATTTATGAAACCCTAATCGTACTATAGAATTTAGAATTCAGTTTACTTGGATCGAGTGATCTGGCCGAGAAGTTTCCACGAATAATTGTTAATCAAGAAAACGAATCGGATGAAAACAATGATCCCAATACATGAAGTAAAGATAAATACTGCACCGAAAGGCTCATTGTTTTGAAACGTATGAGGCAAAATTTTAAAAGCATTGGCGGATCGAAAGAGATTGCAAAACATGTATGAGTAAACACAGCGGGGAAAACGTGCGTTTGCGATATATGTGAAATCATTGGCACCTGGAGCTATCACCAGATCAATAGTGCTGTAGTGAACGGATTTCTTCAGAAGAGCAGCGCTTCATTTTTAGACCAGTCGCTCTTATATTTTCTTAGAATGTAAATTAATTTTTTTGATGTATGTATCAATATAATTTGATGAAGGAGTGGTTGTTCATGATATTTCACGATATCAATCCACAACTGATGTATGTAAAACAGCAATGTAAACATGTAATCATAGTGAAAGAGGCTCAAGATCAGGTAGAAAACAATTTAGCCTTAGCCTCTAAAACTTCGAAAAGTTAAGCTGGATTAACAAAATTTAAAGTGTTAGATGTACATTTTCTTGCTCCAAAAAATGAGTAAGTTTGCGTCTTTCGAAGATAGATAATGACTTAAATGGATGATAATCATAAAGAAAGAATACTAAAGTAACATCTGAGTCTATAACTGTTTTCTTGTCGTGTGACTTAATTAGGACGTTTGATTCTATTTTTTCACCACGGATGATTATGTTGATAGGATGGCTAAAGCCTGGGATTATCGTCTTTCAAAATGCATACTTTTAAACTATTGGAAATAGAAGCTGGGGCTAGGGGGTTAAAGACAGACAATAGTCCTACGCGGAATTTATTTCAATTGTTTCAAAAAAGATGGTGGTCATTAATTATGGAAGGAATACGAGTGGTTTAAGAATTCTAGGTGTTTTATTACACATATACCAATTAACGAAGCTTTTCTCATGAGAGGATGACTTTTTTGTTTTGAAACCATCAAAATTAAAGGAGGGGAGAAAGCTGCTAGAATTAACCACTTACTTATTTTATCGGTATAAGGAATCAGACTGGATCTCATTAAATAGTCGGCATATAAAGCGTAAGCAGTCGACATGGTTGATTTTTTTATGAGCATCAGGAATTGAATGTCTGACAAGGCATTCAATTCCTGATGCTCATATGGCACCCATAGGCGGAGGAAAATTTATTGGTCTGCTTTAAAATGACGTTAGAACAAAAACAATATTTTGATATTTAAGCGGCTGCACTTCCTGGGAAGATAGCTGTGATCGGAAATATGCTGAGAGTGAAGCAAGAACCTATCTTTCCTAAGGAGTAGTAACCTCCGACATTGCATAAGGCCCGTAGCGTATATCCATCGCATGATTCCATAATCCAAGCTGGTGTTTAGTAAAATAAGTAAACAGGATAACCCATCTTTAATATGGACTATATACTGTTTGATGGACACTCTTATATAGTTAGCTTATGTTTTTATTCGGTATGGGAATGAATGTCGATACATTTATCCCCAGAGTCTTTAACCATTTTTATAAAAATGAAACCTATATTAGCTATAACAAATCATCAATCCCAGCTGCTTTTTTAAGTCGTCCTTAAACCTGCTAGAAGAAGGGGGCTCTGAGCGATGTCTGTTGAAACCGAAGATAAAATCAAAAGTCTAGCATACAATTTACATGGTTACATTGATTCCCTTGAAATGCAAAGACGTCTATATAAACGGACGTTAATTATAGTTGCCATTTCGCAAATTTTCGGCGGTGCAGGACTTGCTGCAGGGGTTACTGTCGGAGCACTCCTTGCCCAGGATATGTTGGGAACGGACAACTTTGCAGGAATACCTACTGCGTTGTTCACTCTTGGCTCTGCTGCGGCTGCACTGTTTGTTGGGCGACTCTCCCAGCGTTTCGGACGCCGCTTAGGGCTCGCGACAGGTTTCCTGATTGGAGGCATTGGCTCGATCGGTATAGTCATTGCAGCTGTAGCCGACAATATTCTACTTCTATTTGCTACACTACTTATCTATGGTGCAGGTAATGCTACAAACTTACAAGCCCGATATGCAGGTACAGACCTGGCAAAGCCTACACAGCGGGGAACTGCTGTCAGTATTGCAATGGTTTCAACTACCGTCGGTGCCATTGCGGGTCCGAATACGGTTGATGTCATGGGCCGATTTGCTATGTTACACGGTATCCCATCTCTAGCAGGTCCTTTCATTTTAGCTGCCGCAGCCTTCATTCTTGCAGGTGGTGTGTTATTGGTTTTACTCCGTCCAGACCCACTCGTTACTGCGAATGCAATCGCCAAAGGGCAGAAATCGGATCAGAGCGCCACCGCTGACAAAAAGAATATAAAAGCATTCAATAACAGTAGAATCATTGTTGGGGCTACAGTAATGATTGTAACCCAAATCGTAATGACCTCGATTATGACAATGACGCCTATACATTTGAAGAACCACGGACATGGTTTAGGTGAGGTAGGACTAGTAATTGGCATTCATATCGGCGCAATGTACCTCCCATCCCTCGTGACCGGTATTCTGGTTGACAAGATCGGGCGAATCGCAATGTCGTTTGCTACTGGAGCCATTCTACTTACTGCTGGCATTGTTGCGGCTGTTGCGACTACTGATTCCACGCTAGCACTCATAATTGCTCTTGCGCTGCTAGGTCTTGGTTGGAACTTTGGTTTTATTAGTGGGACAGCTCTCATCGTGGATGCGACTCATCCAGCCACTCGTGCAAAGACGCAAGGAACTGTTGATGTGTTGATTGCTTTGGCTGGGGCATCGGGTGGAGCACTTTCTGGCATTCTTGTCGCACATTCTAGTTATGCATTGCTCTCACTTGGCGGAGGCATCCTTTCACTATTACTGATACCAGTCGTCATCTGGTCTGGCAGCAAACGAAATCGAAAAATTGTGATGTCTTAAAATATGAATAAGTAATGGAACAAAAAAATAGCTATTTGAACATATTAGTCGTGAATAATATGCCAAATAGCTTTTTATATTGTTTGGCTTGTGGCGATAAGTAAACTGGTTGATCTATCTATAATATGGACTATGTACAATTTAATTAATGCGCTTATATATTAAGCCTAAGTAAATTTAACCAAGAAAAATAATGATAAAGGATAAAAAGAATTTTGTCGGGGGACATGAAAATGAGGAATACATGGAATGAAAGTATTCGTATTTGGTTGGATAACAACAGTGAGAACATGCTAGGTCTCGTGCAGGATTTGGTGAGATTTAACACAGTGAATGAAGTGACACACGGTTCGGAAAAAGAGAGCCAATTGTTTCTTGCTCAGTATTTACGCGATATGGGAATGAATGTCGATATATTTTCTCCAGAGGATGTACCTCATTTTCGTGAACATGAAGCATATTTCCCTGGAAAGGACTATAGGGACAGACCGAATGTCGTTGCTGTAATGAAAGGAATAGGCGGCGGGAATTCGCTTATGTTTTCAAGTCACATCGATACAACTGTCGCTGCTCCTGGCTGGGATCGTGACCCTTGGACCCCGGAAGTAAAGGAAGGTAGACTATATGGTCTGGGCACCTTTGATATGAAGGGCGGTCTAGCTGCATCCGTCATGGCGGTCCGTTGTATTCGTGAGCTTGGGATTCAACTGCAAGGTGATTTATGGGTGGAATCTGTTGTGGATGAAGAATTTGGCGGCGCGAACGGAACCTTAGCCAGCAGACTCAAGGGTTATAATCCGGATGCGGCGATTATTCCTGAACCAACCAATATGGCAGTATGCCCAGGTACGAGAGGCGGAGCATTGTGGCGTGTCACATTTAAGGGAAACACAGGCATGTCCTTCAGCGGGGAGAAAATTATTAATCCCGCATTGATTGCGGCTAAGTTCATAGTCTTTTTGGAAGCTTATGAAATTACAGCAAGAGGCAAAGCAGGTCCACAGCCTTGGTTTGAAGATGATCGTTCTCTTAGTGTAATCGTTACTCGACTTGAGGCAGGTGATATGTTCGCCCCATTATGTGACAGTGGTCCAACGGAATGTCATGTTGATATATGGGTTGAGTGTCATCCGCATATAACAGAGGAGCAATTGCAACAAGATCTGTTGGTGGGCTTCAGTCAGATGTACGCTAATCAATATTTAGAATGGCAAATGCCGCAATTTACCAAAATGATTCGCTTCCTGCCGGGATGTGATGTGGATGTGGACTTTCCTTTAATTGACATCATGGCACATAACGTGGAGAAAGTAACAGGGACTGCAGCAATTAAGGCAGGCGCACCTTTTGCCTGTGATGCTTTTATATTCAATCTGCACAGTACAACTCCCGCTATCATAATGGGACCATCTGGGGCGAATGCACATGCACCCGATGAATATATCGATATTCCACAATTCTTTCGCTTGATTGAAATATACGTGCATACAATTCTGGATTGGTGCGGCATTGTGGAGGAGGGAGGAAAAGATGAATAAGAAGATGAATAAGAAGGATCTGGATACGCCCTTTATTTTGATTGATTTGGAGAAGGTTGAAAAGAATATAGCGGATATGCAGCAATTTGTTAACCGTGCTGGAATTGCATTGCGGCCACACGTCAAAACCCATAAAATTCCTGAGTTGGCGATACAACAGATCGCAGCAGGAGCCATTGGTGTAACCGTGGCCAAAATCGGAGAGGCCGAGGTTATGGCTGCAGCAGGGATACAAAACATATTTATAGCTTATCCAATAGTAGGGGAGCAAAAGCTGAACAGATTGCGTCGCTTAGCAAAAACGGTTGATTTGACGATTGCGGTCGATAGTATGGTTGTTGCTCGCGAAGTTTCGTTTGCTTTACAGCAAGAACCTGGTATCTCCGTAGATGTACTTGTGGAAATGGATTGTGGCTTTGGACGTGTTGGCGTACCTGAAGGTCAGCCCGTCGTGGATTTGGCCAAACAGATTGCCCAGCTCCCTGGTCTTGTCTTTCGTGGCTTGATAACATTTGCGGGTCACTCTTATGACGCCAAGGATGTGTTTGAAGTTGAGAAGATTGCCATATCAGAAGGGACTGCAGCGCGTACAACCGCTCAATTACTTAGAAACAGCGGCTTGCGTGCAGATGTAATAAGCGCCGGTTCTACACCTACTTCGCGCTTCTCTGACCAAATGAACGGGATCACAGAAATTCGTCCAGGTACCTACATATTCGGTGATTTAATGCAAGTGAGCTTGGGGGCACTTGCTTTGGAAGATTGCGCATTGACCGTGAAAACAACAATTGTCAGCCGACCCTCCGCGGATCGAGCGGTTATTGATGCAGGTACGAAAGTATTCACGATGGACGGCGATGACTCTCCAATAGGAACTGGCAGAGGATATGTTTTGGGACATCCGGGCATCATCGTTTCCTGGTTTACAGAGGAGCACGGGATGTTGTATCTGCCGGAAGAAGAAAGGGATCTTGCAATCGGGCAAACCCTTGAGATCATCCCCGTACATTGCTGCGGTGTTATCAATATGTTTGATGAAGCAGCAGCAGTGCGTCAGGAAGAAGTGGAAGCCATTTGGAACATTCAGGGCAGAGGAAAAGTAAGGTAATTATCTCAAATTGAGGTGTTTTTATGTTAAAACGTTTCCCAGCGCCCATCGTTGTTCTTCGAGATCGGTTAAGCAGATTGGTTGATTATATGAAGGAGCATCAGCTTGATTTATGCTGTATAACAAACCCCGCTCATCAACTTTATTTGATTGACTGTGAGCTAAACTTTAGAGTGCAGCGGGTATTTCTTATCACTAAGGAAGGGGAGCTCATTCGTATCATGGCAAAGGATGAAAGTTACGATCATCCAGTTGAATTGAATATTGAGGTTAAAGAGTTTGTGAATTATGACCTGCATGAGTGGGCTGACGCTCATGATAATGCGTCAAGGCTTACACAACAAATCATTTCTGCCTTAAAGCCTAGGAAGATTGCAGTGGATTTCTCGTCTTTGGATATGACAAAGGCATTGGTAAACTCACAGGCAAGCGTAGATACCATAGATTTACGACCTTATTTACGAGAGATGCGGCTTCTCAAAGCATCCTATGAAATAGATAGAATAAAGTACGCAGGTGAAATCAATCAATATATGTATGACTATATCCGCCAGGAATTGACAGACGGCATCTCGGAGTTTGAATTATTTACCAAAATGAACGCCGCTATATGGCTAAAAACTGGTGAACCTATTCAGCTTTTTGGGAAATGTGATCTAGTTTCAGGCAGCAGGTCATTGAAAGCAGGCGGTCCGCCCACCTCCAAATACATCCATAACGGAGAAACTTTGATTTTAGATCTATTTCCAACCATTAACGGTTATCATGCGGATAATTGTCGTACTTTTGCTGTCGGGGAAAAAACACAACTACAGGTTAAAGTCCATGAAATCGTAAAGCAAGCTTTGACGCTTGCGGAAACCATGTTGCTGCCTGGCATAAAAGCAAGTGAGATTTATCACGAGGTTAGCAGAAAGCTCAAAGAAATTGGGAGGGGATATATACTTTTTCATCATGCTGGCCATGGCATTGGAATTGAAGATCAGGAAGCTCCTTTTTTAATTCCAGACAGCAGCCAACCTCTTATGGAAGGCATGGTTATCAGTGTGGAACCGGGAATTTATGCGGAGAATGTTGGAATCCGAATTGAGAATGCCTATTTGGTTACCAGATCGGGTCCCGTTAATTTAACGGCGTTTCGAGATGATCTTTAATGGGCAAAGGAGGAGTTGTTTCGTGCGAGTCCTTGATTTAAGCGGTCCTATTTACAATGGCATGTGGAGCTATGGAGCTCCATTACCTTACGTACGTGTAGAGCCGATTGCTAGTCTGGAAAAGGTTGGTTGGAGTGGTCATCTTCTTCAGTTGCATACACTTGCAGGTACATATCTGGAAACGGCAGATCATTTGTTTCCGGGGCGCGAAACGATAGCTGAAGTATCAATAGACCGCTTCATTAAGAAAGCATGGGTCGCCCAGCTTACGGATAAAGAGAAATGGGAAGAGATAACAGCTGATGAGTTGAATCGTGCTGTTGGTGCTGATTTCAAATCAGGTGATGCTCTGCTGATAGCCACCGGCTGGGATCAATTTTGGGGGCACGAAGATTTTGTGCAAGGCTGCCCTTTCTTTTTGCCGGAAGTTATGGAATGGATTGTAGAGAAGGATGTCGGTTTACTCGGCTTGGATATTCCTAGTGTGCAGGATCCAAGAATGGATGACAATGAATTGAACCGGTTGTTTTTTGCCAAGGATCGACTGTTGCTTGCTCCGCTGGTTGGTTTAAGGAATGTTGGAAAAGGACCCGGAACATTAATTGCACTGCCGTTGCCTATATCGGGTGTTTGCGGAACACCATGCAGAGCAGTTTATCTAGATGAGGTAATTACTAAATGATAGAAGGTAGGGAAGGTAATCAGTGAAAGCATTAGTTTATGAAGGTCCTCGCGATATGCAGATCAGGGAAGTTGACCTGCCTGCACCTAATGATGAAGAGGTATTGATTGAGGTTGCATTTTCAGGCATTTGCGGTTCAGAACTAAGTGGATATTTGGGTCATAATGCACTTCGCAAGCCCCCACAGATATTCGGACATGAATTTTCGGGAACGATCGTACAATTAAGCGAACAGCTGAAAGAAAGCTACTCGCTGAAACCCGGACAACGAGTAACGGCAAATCCACTAGTGTCCTGCGGACGCTGTATGCATTGCTTAAAGGGTCAACAGCAACTATGCACAAGTCGTAAATTATTAAGTGCATCACTGCCGGGAAGCAACGCAGCCTATGTGAAAGTGCCTGCCTCTTGCGTATATCCGCTTCAGGATCATATCACTTTTCAGCAAGGCGCGTTGACTGAGCCGATTGCTTGCAGTGTCCGCGTAGCAGAATTATCGGCGGCTAAGCCGGGAGATCAAGTATTGATAATGGGAATGGGCCCATTCGGTTTGTTTGTACTGCAAGCACTGCGGGTTCATGGAGTCAAAGATATTATTGCCGTTGATTTGCATCGGGAAAGGTTACAAATGGCCGAAGCACTTGGAGCAATAACTCTTCAAGCGACGGAGGTCGATATCACAAGTGGGATACAATCCCTTACAAACGGATTAGGTGTTCAGGTGGCAATCGATGCCGTAGGATCGGCTCAAACACGTCGTCAATGCATGGATAGCACCGCACCTGGCGGTAAGGTTGTATTTACTGGACTACATGAACCAGAGTCACTGCTGCAGGTAAATTCGTTAATTCGGAGTGAAATCACATGCATTGGATCATTTGCCTATTCGTCCGTCAATTTTCAGACTGCATTGAAGTGGCTTTATGCGGGGTATTTTGATTTGAGTGATTGGATTGTCGAAGCACCGCTTGAAGAAGGCGCCGAGTGGTTTGACAAGTTATTGGGCAACCCGGGAAAAGTGGCGAAAGTACTGTTATATCCATAAATTGAAGATAAAAGATGGGGGAGTAAAAATGAGAGAAGTTGTGGAGACTTTAAACGCATCAAAGGGTGACGGCCCTTATTCTCAAGCTGTAACATCTGGAGGCTTTCTCTATATTTCCGGTCAAGGTCCACTGGATCCGCAAACAGGGGAGATTCTCGGAACTGAGATTGAAGAGCAAACCCTATCTACTATGAAGAACATTCTCCATATTTTGAACGCTGCTCATTGCACCTCTGATCATGTAGTTAAAGTGACGGTCATTCTATCAGATATGAGACTTTTCGAGCGATTTAATACGATTTATAAAACGTTTTTTGAATATCCTTATCCAGCAAGAACTTGTTTTTCCGGAGGCTTGGGCGATATTTTGGTTGAGATTGATATTATTGCTCAGCTACCTTAGAAAAGTTATCATTCTTATTTTATTTGTGCATGTGTTTTTATTTAAAGAGGGGGGAGTAATGGAGAATGAGTAAAATCGAGAAGCTTGCACTATTGGGAGGAAGTAAAGCGGTAACTGGAAATCCGGGAAATATGTTTACATGGCCGATCATAACAGCGGAAGATGAAGAAGCCGCGCTCGGGGTACTGAGAAGGGGGGCAATGTCTGGTACAGAGATTACACGCCAATTTGAAGATGACATCACCAAGTGGCTGGATGTGAAGCATGCACTTGCTTTTAACAACGGTACTGCATCGCTACAAGCTGCCATGTATGGTTGTGGACTTGGTGTTGGTGATGAAATCATAGGTCCGAGCATCACTTACTGGGCATCTGCCTTGCAGGCATTTTCACTAGGAGCAACAGTCGTTTTTGCCGATATCGATCCGGTCACGCTTTGTCTGGATTCGAAGGATATCGAGCACCGGATCAGCGAACGAACAAAAGCCATTATGGTCGTCCACTATCTTGGTTATCCCGCAGACATGGATGCAATTATGGCAATAGCTCAAAAACATCGTATTAAAGTTATTGAAGATGTTTCCCATGCCCATGGTGGACTATATAAAGGACGTAAGTTGGGGACCATCGGTCACGTAGGGGCAATGTCGCTAATGGCGGGCAAGGCTTTGGCTGTTGGCGAAGGTGGTATGTTGGTCACTAATGATAGATTGATCTATGAAAGGGCACTCGTTCTTGGGCATTATGAGCGATTTGACAAAGAAATAGAGAGTCCCGATTTATTGCCATACAAGGGTCTTCCAATGGGAGGCTATAAGTACCGGATGCATCAGATCAGTTCAGCAGTTGGGCGCGTGCAGCTTAAGCATTACGATGAAAGGCATGAAGAAATTAGCCGGTCCATGAATTATTTTTGGGATCTCCTCGAGGATGTAAGTGGCATCAGAGCGCATAGACCGGAGAAAGGCTCTGACATTTATATGGGCGGCTGGTATGCCGCACATGGGCATTATAAGGCTGAAGAGCTTGGAGGATTGTCTATTTCCCGTTTCTGTGAAGCTGTTCGGGCGGAAGGTGTGGAAGAATGCAGTCCAGGCTGCAATCGTCCGCTACATCTTCACCCTTTATTACAAGACGCCGACGTGTATGGACACGGTGTACCGACCAGAATCGCGAACGCAGCTAGAGACATTAGAGAGCTTGACGATTTATTGCCAATAAGTGAAGGAATTGCAGATAAAGTATTCAGCATTCCATGGTTCAAGCATTTTAGACCGGATGTTATACAAGAATATGCCAATGCCTTTCGTAAGGTTGCGGGGAATTATAGGGAGCTGCTAGCAGGAGATCAAGGAAATTCAATGGAATTGGGAGATTGGAGTTTGTATAAAAAAAGGGGATAGCTAGTAAATTAAAAAGAAATGATCGCCTAAAAAGTTCCATTTTATTTGATGATATAGAAGGGTTAACTCAGCTCGTTGTCGAATAGGTCGAATAGCATGTAATCTCAGTAAGAGGTGGGATGAGATTTGAACATGTTGCGAAAGGCTAACCGTAGAAAAAGTATATTTATTACAAACCTCATTTCTTATATCGCAATTCTTCTTTTTCCAGTGGCTATCGGGGGCTATTTGTACCAACGGGTTGAGACGATTATGATAGATAATGCAAACCGTACAAACATGGGGCTTCTGGAGCAAATCAAGCTTGTTGCGGAGAATCGTTTTAAAGAAGTAGATACGATGACCCTCCAGATCGCATTCAATCCTAAGCTTCAGTGGGCGTTAAGCAATTTTGAGAACGATTATACCAAAAATCAGTTTGATTTAATCGACATTATGAAGGACTTTAGAAACGTCAATAAAGTAAGCAACTTCGTAAGTGATTTTTTGGTGTATTTCAAAAATACAGACACGGTACTGACACCGTCTGGAAAGTCTGATTCTTCATTCTATTTTAGAAAAATGCTTGTATACAATGAAAAAAGCAGCGACTGGGCTGTAAACGAAATGTTTACAGGTAATCATTTCAAAACATATTTACCGCTTACCACGATCAAAGAAGGGGAACGGATTAGCAATGTTATTACTTACGTCCAATCATTACCGCTTGGAGAAGAGGTGAATGTGAAGGGCTATTTGGTGGTTTTAATTAACGAACAGGAATTCGATCGTTTAATCAAACAGGTTGAGAAAGTAAACTACAGTTCCATCTATATCATAGACGACCGTCAACAAATCATTATGTCTACCGCTAAAAATCAAATCTTAAACACCGATTTAATGGCTAAGATGGGTAACGAAAATGGTTCAGATCATACTTTCAATCAAAATGGACAAGAGATGATGCTCTCTTACACAACAGGACAGAACGGGTGGAAGTACGTCTCTGTGGTGCCAAGGCAAATCGTGCTGGAGCAGGTCCTAACTGTGAAAAATATGGCTGTAACGCTGCTTTTGTTGATTTTGGCTGCAGGTATTGTTGCTTGTTATATTATGGCCTATCGGAATTACACGCCGATTCGTGATGTAGTGAGAACGATTATGCAGGATAATATTCATAAACGGGAGGACGCTGATAACGAGTTTGATTACATAAAGCAGTCGATTGTTCGCTCATTGGGTGAAAATAACCAGATGAAGCAAACGTTGACCCAGCATGCTCCGGTAATTCAAGCCAATTTCCTGTCCAGACTCATCAAGGGGCATGTTGAAACAACAGCTTTAAGTGATGATTCATTTAAATTTATGGGTGTTTATTTCGAGCACGACTATTTTAGCGTAATGATCATCGAAATTGAGGATTGCCGTGAGTTCATTATGAAAGATACGGAGCAGGAATGGGCGCATGTGAGGTTTGTATTGTCCAATTTGAGCAGTGATTTGTTGGGAAGGCAAGGATATATCGTAGAGATGGATCGCAGCCGATTGGCGATTCTGCAAAACAGCTGTACGCTTGATGAGTCTACCTATGTGGAGAGAGCAACGTTAATTGAAAAACTGCAAAAAGTGTCGTCCCAACGTTTTAAATTGAAAATTTCGATTGCTGTCAGCCAGTTTCATCAGGGTGTAGAGAATATTGGGAGATGCTACCGTGAGGCATTAATTGCACTGGATTATCGCATGATTAAAGGCTCTAATGCGGTAATTTATCACGAAGACATTACGGACCTTGAAACGCATTTTTATCACTACCCTCTAGAAGATGAAGTACAGCTGATGAATTATGCTAAAAGCGGCGATTATGCGAATGCCGAAAGGCTACTGGAACAAATTTATCAAGCTAACTTTCAATCAAACGGAATTTCACCGGAAATGGGGAAGTTCTTATTCATTGATCTGCTCAGCACGATCGTTAAAGTAATAAATGGTTTGCAAATCACGGACAAGAGGCAATTTGAAAGCTCTGTTGATCCGGCTAAGGTCATTGCAGATTGTCCAACAGCTGAAGAAATGATTGATAAGACGAAGGAATTGTACCGGATTATTTGTAAATTCACTAAAGAAGAAAAGACCGAACACGGCGAGAGGTTATATTACAGGATACGCCAGTATATCGACGATCATTATTATGACAACAACATGAGTTTAACCTCTATGGCCGATCATTTCCAAATCAGTTTACAATACCTTTCGACATTCTTTAAAAAACATAGCGGTGAAAATATTACAGACTACATCGCTAGTGTCCGGATTCGGGAGGCCAAAAAGTTGTTAGCTGATCCAAAGGCGACTATGGGTGATATCGCTTTAAAAATCGGCTATGCAAACGCGGTCAGCTTTATTCGTTTTTTCAAAAAAGTGGAAGGGGTGCCTCCTGGGAAGTATCGAGAAATGCTGGATCGTTAACTATAATTGAGGGGTGGGACGTGCTTTGATATTTGGGAAGGGGAAAGGGTTATCTGTTTTTCTATCAGTTTCTATGCTAGTCAGCCTAAACGCTGCCTGCAGCGAAAGCACCGAAAAACTGGGTGTCGCTGAGAAGGGTACTGTGAAAGAAAGTATGCAATCGGAAACAGAGAAAAAAGGAAGCGACCGGAAGTACCCTCCCTCATTAACTTATTGGGTGTCTATGGATACTGATGCTGCATTTACGATTAAAAGTTATGGGGAAATGGGTTTGTACAAGCAATTGGAGAAGATTACGGGAACTAAAGTCGAATTTCATCATCCTCCAGCCGGGGAAGCCCAAACACAAGACCAATTCAATTTGATTATGGCTGCAGGTAAACTTCCAGATATTATTTATACCAATTGGGTGTCCAATTCCCCGGACAAGGCCATCAAAGATGGCAAGATTCTTCGTTTAAATGAAATCATTGATACGTATGCACCAAACCTTTCCAAGTTACTGCAGGATAAACCGTATTTGAAAAAACAAATTACGAGTGGTGAAGGGAATATTTTTGCGTTTCCTTTTATTGCGGATGATCCACCGATATTTGCACACCATGGTTTAATGCTGCGCAAGGATTGGTTGGATCAATTGAATTTGCAACTACCTGCCACAATTGACGATTGGGAGAAAGTGCTGACAGCCTTCCGCGACGGGGACCCAAACAGGAACGGCAAGAAGGATGAAATTCCGTTTTATTATAGAAAGATAGATATGGAAAACAGTTACCCTTTTATAGGAGCATTTGGAATTACGACTGGATTTTATCAAAATGGCGGTGTTGTCAAGTATGGTCCCGCAGAGCCGCAGTTCAAGGATTTCTTGACTTTAATGAACAAATGGTACAAGGCAGGACTGATTGATAGAGATTATTTAACATCTGACACCAAAATAAGGGATGGTAAGATGTTGGATAATCAGCTTGGAGCTATGGCAGGCTGGGCAGGAAGTAATCTTGGTGCATTTATGCAAAAAAAGAAAGACAAAGAGCCCCATTTCAAGCTAGTCGGTGTTCCTTTCCCTACGCTTAAAGATGGCGGTAAAGCATTATCGAAGGATGTTCCTCTAATTACTGGTTATGGTGCAGCGATTTCCACAACAGCCAAAAACCCTGATCAAATTGCTGCATGGCTGGATTTCGGTTACAGCCCTGAAGGATCAATCCTGTACAATTTCGGTGTAGAAGGCGAGAGCTATACCCTCGTAAATGGAATGCCGCAATATACAGAGCTAATATTGAATAACCCTCAAAATTTGTCTGTTTCTCAAGCCCTCTCAGCATATGCACTACAAACCATTAGTGGACCTTTCGCATCAGACTCGGATGCAGACAAACAGTGGCATGCTGACGCGGTACAAGCGGATGCCATGGCCAAATGGATCCAAGCAGATCACTCGAAAGAGTTGCCGAACATATGGATGTATGTGGAAGAACAAAAGAAGTTTGCTTCTATTATGAATGATTTAACTACCTATACAAATGAAATGATCGATAAGTTTATTACGGGTGTTGAGCCGTTAGATCAGTTTGACCAGTATTTAAAAACATTGACCAAATTAAGAATCGAAGATGCGATAAGTCTTAATCAAGCTGCATATGATCGGACCTTTCGCATCAGACTCGGATGCAGACAAACTGTGGCATGTTGACGGGGTACAAACGGATGCCATGGCCAAATAGATTTAAGTAGATCACTCGAAAGAGTTCCCGAACGTATGGATGTATGCGAATGAACAAAAGAAGTTTACTTCTATTATGAGTGATTTAACTTCTTATACAAATGAAATGATCGATAAGTATATTACGGTTGTTTAGCCGTTAAATCAGTTTGATCAGTATTTAAAAACATTGACCAAATTAAGTATCGAAGATGCGATAAGTCTTAATCGAGCAGCTTACGATCGGTATTTGTGAAAAGTAACAGTACATACCTACAGTTCATAGCACAAGTAATAACCTAGATCTTCTTGCGAAGGTCTATTTTCATTTTCTCTCCAAATAAGTAATCTAGATAACCAATATATAATATGGATTATATTCGATAGCATAGACTCTTAATATACTAATGGGAAGCTACGGCTTATTGAATAATACAGATTAATGGAGGTTATTACAAGGTGAATTGGAGAGAAGATACGTTAATTGTTCATGAGGCACAAGTTCCCGACAAAGACTCGGGTGCGGTCGTTCCAGGAATTATTCCTGCTGTAGCTTATGCATTTCCGGATTTGGAAACAGCCGCGGCTATAGTAGCTGGTGACAGAGAAGGTACTTATTATGGACGATATGGTAATCCGACAACTCTGCTTCTTGAGAAAAAAGTTGCGAAACTTGAGGGAGCAGAAGAGGCACTTGGTTTAAGCAGTGGTATGGCTGCAATTTCGAGTGCTTTACTAGCTTTTTTGAAGAAGGACGACCATGTTCTTGTGACTAAGGACGTTTACGCAGGAACCTATAAATTTGTTACCACATTTGCCTCTCGATTCGGTATCTCAACTAATTTTGTAGATTGTACAGATGTTGATAAAGTAGAGGCAGCCATTCAGCCGAATACCAAAGTTCTATATATTGAGACACCATCAAATCCGTGTTTGACTATTTTAGACATTGGTAAATTGTCGCAATTGGCTCATTCATATGGATTAAAAGTAATCATTGATAATACGTTTATGACTCCTTATTTACAAAAACCAATAGAGATGGGCGCAGATCTCGTTGTGCACAGTGCAACCAAATATCTAAATGGTCATGGGGATGTCCTCGCAGGTTTCGTGGTAGGTAAAACCAGAGATATTTCATTTATTCGCAAAAATATAATGGGTGATTTGGGACAAAATTTAAATGCTTGGGATTCATTCCTGATTTTACGAGGTATGAAAACATTGGCTATAAGAATGCATCGACATTGTATGAGCGCACAAACAATTGCTGAGTATTTGAAAGATCATTTTCTCATAGAAAAAGTTTACTATCCGGGATTAACATCACATCCGCAATATGAACTGGCCAAGAAACAGATGAAGATGATGGGCGGAATCGTTTCTTTTGAAGTGAAAGGGGGTCTTGAAGCCGCGACAAGATTTATGAATTCACTTCGGTTGGCAATGATTTCCTTTAGCTTGGGTGATCCTGAAACACTTGTGCAGCATCCCGCCTCCATGTCGCACTTTGCTATTCCGGGGGATCAGAGGGGGAAGTTTAACATAACTGACGGGTTAGTACGCCTTTCTATCGGATTGGAGGATGTATCGGATATCATTGAAGACTTGGATCAAGCGCTCGGAAGGATAAAGTTATCGTTTTGAGAGTAAAAAAATGTAAGTGACTTACATTTCACTAAGTTATCCAAGTTAAATTGTACTAACTGGATATGGCCATAGTCTTGGTTATTTGAAGGATTTATTATCCGGAAAATTGCCCTGTGAGAATGTGTTATTTAACGGAGACGTGACAGTGATGTACGTCACTTAGGGCAGCAATTGTCTGATTTCTTATTGCAAGTATTTTACCTCATATCCCAAAGGTAATGCTAACTCCATCCAGAACTTTGCTGGTTCCACTGAAGCCATTTTGCCATTCTAGTATGCTCCAAGTGTGTAAACTGCAAGCCAGGAGGGCAAAAACTATAGCTAAACCCAGTGAAAGATGGATCAAGATGCATTGAGATATGGTGGATTGCCACCAAATCTTTAAAAAGAACTGGGAATATGAATACTGTTAACCTTAAATAATTAATCCAGACATTAAATATGTAAAACGGGCTATATGCGATTGAAAGCTCCACTAATATAGTTAAAGCAAGCCGAGAGGCATGGTTCATAACGAATAACATGATCTAAGGGAGGTATGCATTGATGAAGCTATCGAAGAAAAAAGGGCTTTTGACAGTGATGTCGGTGTTTATGTTGGGAAGCTTAACCATCGCCTGCAGTAACACTAGTAACTCAGGTGTAAACGAGAGCAGTCCCGCGAAAGAAAGTACGAAACCATTAGATACAGCTAAGGAGCCAAGTGCAGGTTCGAAATACCCGGCCTCATTGACTTATTGGGTGTCTATGAACACGGATGCAGCAGTATCGATTAAGAGTTACAGTGAGATGGCACTGTACAAACAATTGGAAAAAGTCACTGGAACCAAAGTAGAATTTCAACATCCACCTGCCGGAGAAGCGAATACAAAAGATCAATTTAATTTGATGATGGCCTCAGGTAGACTCCCAGATGTCATCTATAACCAGTGGTCGGCGAACTTTCCAGACAGGGCGATCAAAGACGGAAGAATTCTTCGTTTGAATGAAATTATAGAAAAGAACGCGCCAAATTTATCTAAATTACTGAAGGATAAACCGAATATCAGAAAAGCGATTACAAGTGATGATGGGAATATATACGCGTTTCCATTAATTGCAAGCGATCCTCAGGTATTTGTATATCACGGCTTAATGATTCGTAAGGACTGGTTGGACAAATTGAATTTACAATCGCCCAATACAATTGAGGATTGGGAGAAAGTGCTAACAGCCTTCCGCGATGGGGATCCAAACGGGAATGGTAAAAAAGATGAAATTCCATTTTTTTACAGACAAACGGATCAGGAAAGCAGCTACGCATTTATTGGAGCTTTCGGAATCACAACAGGATTCTATCAAGATGCCGGCCTTGTAAAATATGGTCCTGTTCAACCGAAGTACAAAGATTTCCTAACCTTGATGAACAAATGGTACAAAGCAGGTCTTATTGACAAAGATTATTTAACATCGGATCCGAAAATAAGAGATGGTAAGATGCTGGATAATCAGCTTGGATCAATGGCAGGCTGGGTGGGGAGCAGTCTTGGAGCTTATATGCAATTAAAGAAAGATAAGGACCCAAATTTCAAACTCATTGGTGTGCCGTTCCCATCGATTAATGGGGGGAGTAAACCTATATCGACGGTAGGTGTTCCAATCGATGGTAGCGGCGCAGCGATTTCTGCATCAGCCAAAAATCCGGAAAAAATTGCGGCATGGCTGGATTTCGGTTACAGCAAGGAAGGAGCGCTCATGTACAATTTCGGAGTTGAAGGTCAAAGTTACAGCTTAGTGAATGGGAAACCACAGTATACTGACCTTATTTTGAAAAATCCGAATAAATTGTCCGTTTCACAAGCCCTAGCACTCTATTCGTTAGAAACTTCAGGGGGACCGTTCCTTGTAGATGCAGACGCGGACAGACAATGGCATAACGATAAGGAGCAAGCGGATGCCATGGCAACATGGATTGTTGCCGATCATTCTAAGCAGCTGCCAAATTCATTACTAAATGCAGATGAACAAGCGAAGTTTGCTTCTATTATGGCAGATTTAAATACTTATAAGAACGAGATGACTAATAAGTTTATTATGGGTATAGAGCCGTTAAGTAAATTTGATGATTATATACAAACCTTGACTAAATTAAAAATTGAAGACGCGGTAAAGCTTAATCAAGCCGCCTATGACCGTTATATGAAGAAGTAACCAAGCGAGAAGTCCGTGTTGAGACGCTATGTTTGGGCACGGACTTTCGATTATTAAGCTGCTTTTTTTAACAAGGAGGAATATTTTATGCCGCTTATCTCCAAACAGATTCCTGCCGTGACAAAGGCGGCGGATAAAATGAAGTTTAGCTATAGGTTGAAGCGAGATATAAAAGTAAATCGTTACATCTACATAATGATAGTACCTGTTGTGCTCTACTATTTAATATTTCATTATGGTCCGATGTATGGCATACAGATTGCTTTTAAAGACTACTCCCCTGGAACGGGCATGTGGAATAGCCCATGGGTTGGTTTTAAATATTTCGAGGAATTTTTCCATAGCTTTTACTTTGTCAGATTGATTCGAAATACACTGCTTCTTAGCTTCTACGATCTTACCTTTGGATTTACTGCACCTATTCTTTTGGCTTTACTGCTTAATGAGCTTCGAAGTGCTTTGTTTAAACGTATTGTTCAGACAATCACCTACGTACCGTATTTTATTTCGCTTGTTGTTGTAGTTGGACTAATGGTCGATTTTTTGGCAAGGGATGGACTGATCAATAATATTTTGGCACATTTCGAATTTGAAAAATTGGCCTATCTGAGTGAGTCCGGATGGTTTCGTACGTTATTCGTTAGCTCCGGCATTTGGCAAAACATTGGCTGGGGAACGATTATTTATTTGGCAGCGATGTCCAGCATTGATCCTTCGCTCTATGAAGCGGCCAAGGTTGATGGGGCGAGTCGGCTAAAGCAAATCGTACATATTACGATGCCTGGTATTATGCCAACCGTCATCATTTTATTGATTCTGCAAATAGGCAGTCTCATGTCTATTAACAGCGACAAAATATTGCTCATGTACAATACAGCTACTTATAATACAGCGGATGTCATCGGAACATACGTTTACCGCAAGGGCATATTGGAGGCGAGTTTCAGCTACAGTGCAGCAATCGGATTATTTAATTCAGTAATTAATTTCATGTTATTAATATTAGCTAACTCCTTTAGCAAGAGGGTAACGGAAACAAAGCTATGGTAAAGCAGGGGGTTGCATCACATGAATAATAGATCAGTATGGGAGTTAATTTTTGATGGCTGCAATATCTCGTTTATGCTGTTGCTAATGTTTGTTACCTTATATCCATTTTGGTATGTTCTGGTTGCTTCATTCAGTGATCCAGGATGGATCGCGCAGACAAGGGGGATGATATGGTGGCCCCATGAATTCAGCTTGGAATCGTACAAGGCTGTATTTAACAATCCAATCATTATTACCGGTTATTTGAACACTCTGTTTGTGGTAATCGTAGGCACGAGTCTTAATCTTATTATGACTTCTTTAGGTGCTTATGCTTTGTCCAGGAACAACGTTATGTTGAAAAATCTTATCATGTTTATGATCGTTTTCACGATGTTCTTTAATGGTGGACTAATTCCGAATTACTTACTTGTGAACGGTCTTGGAATGTTGGACACTTTGTGGGCGCTGATCTTTCCTGTGGCCATGAGTGCATTCAATTTGATTATAATGAGAACGGCTTTTCAAGCTGTGCCAGTGAGCCTGGAGGAAACGGCGCGGCTGGATGGTGCAAATGATTTTACAATTCTCATGCGTGTGGTGCTACCACTTTCACTGCCGGTTGTAGCTGTTATGTTTTTATTTTATGGAGTCGCTCATTGGAATTCTTGGTTTAACGCGCTCATTTATATGAGAGATCGTGGGAATTATCCGCTGCAACTAATTCTGAGAGAAATTCTAATCAGCAACAGTACGGATAATATGACAGCAAATTCGGGAGGAAACAAGTTAGAAGTTGCTTTGACCATTAAGTATGCAACGATTATCGTCGCCACAGGGCCGATCCTTATTTTATATCCCTATTTGCAAAGGTTTTTCGTTAAAGGCGTTATGGTTGGGGCTATTAAAGAGTAAAAAAATACTGTTAATACAGGGAAGGAAGTTTTAAACATGAGCTTACTAGGAAATATTCCGGTTATACCCACGCCATTTGTAGATGGTAAAGTACATTACGAAGATTTTGATAGATTAATAGAACAAACCGTGCAGTCATTGGATGGATACGTCGTTTGCGGAAGTACGGGAGAAGCTCCGGCATTATCCAAAGAAGAGAGAATCCAAATCATTGATTATATGGCTAAACGAATGCCATCAGGGAAAGAGATTGTGGTCGGACTCGGCCACACGAATTTGGCGGAGGCAGTCGAGATTGGCAAAGCAGCATCAGATTCAGGTATTAAGGCTGCATTAGTCCCAAGCCCTTACTATTTTCCTAATTCACTAGAAATGGTAGAGGAATACGTGGGGATGCTTGCAGATCAAACTGGTTTAGAACTTGTATTCTATGACAACCCGACAACAACCAGCACCCAATTTACAGCTGATGAACTTTTACATCTTGCTCAATCCATCCCATCTATCAAAGCGATCAAAATGACCGACCACTCATTCTCAAAAATTCGCAAATTAAAAGAACAATCGAACCTGATTGTTTTCGGTGGCGATGATATTATTTGTTTTAGAGCCTTTGAAGCTGGCATTGACGGGAACATGATCATCGCCCCCATCATTTACCCTGAGGATTTCCGCAATTGTTGGAATCTGTATGTAAGCGGTAAACGAATTGAAAGCTTCAAGCTCTATGCAGAAGTCATTCTGCCGTTTATAAGCATGTTCGGTCCCGGTGACGAGATTCCCACTTCGAAAGCTCTTCTGTATCACTTAGGGATATTCTCCTCCCCTGAAACAAGACTACCACTTCTGACTTCCAATTCCAGAAGAATTCAAGAAGTTATTTTGGGTTATGAAACTGGCATGCAACAAAAGTCATAGTTTAGAAGAAATGCAGTCACTTGTACGGGGTGACAGAAGGAAGTGTAAAGCTTCATAAGCGAATCTTTTTCAGGTTTGTGTAGCTTCAAGCTACTGAAAATGATATTTACACATCTAAGATGATCAGAAGGAGTGATTTTAAATTCTAGAAGTAGAAGGAGTGTAATCAATGTTCAAAAAAAGCAACCTTTCAGGAATGGCTTTGAACAGAAGAGTCATGATCCTTTTCCTGTGTTTATCTGTAGTCCCGGGCCTGGCAACTTTTATTCAGTCGACTGCCTATGCCGCTACAGATTATTATGTAGCTACTACGGGGAACGATTCTAACCCGGGAACACAGGAAAGGCCATTCCTAACGATTCTCAAAGCTTCTCAAGTCGCCTCTCCTGGTACCACCGTGCATGTCGCACCGGGTACATACACTGGCGGGTTTCGAACATTGGCAAACGGTACAGCGACCAACCGAATCCACTATATTTCAGACACGAAGTGGGGAGCAAGGATCATTCCACCGCCTGTCAACCCTACAGAATATGTATGGGATAACCAGGGGGACTATGTGGACATCGAAGGTTTCGAAGTTGACGGAAATGGCAGTGATACGCGTCAAGGTATCTATACTACGGGAACCTACACCGCTATAAAGAACAACCACGTCCATCATATTGCTACGAATATCGCATGCACAGGCAGTGGCGGGGCAGGCATTAACACGGATTATTGGACATACGGAGTTAATACCGAAGTTACTGGGAACGTCGTCCACGACGTCGGCTATGAAGGTTGTCATTTCATTCAAGGTATCTATATCAGTACGTCTGCTACTGTGAAGAATAACTTGGCTTATGATATTGGCGGGGCAGCCATTCATCTTTGGCATGATGCGAATAACGTTACTATTGCTAACAACACAGTTTTTTCCTCAAAATTCGGTATCATTGTGGGCGGAGGCGACTTCCATCATACCACTGGACCAGCTGATAACGTCAACGTGTCCAACAACATCGTTTATAACAATCTCTACGGGATCTCAGAACAAGGTGCTACCGGTACTCACAACACTTATACAAACAATTTGGTCTACCAAAATAGCATCTATAATATTAACCTTCAAAACGGCTTAACTCATTCCGGTACATTCACTGCAGATCCGGAGTTTGTGTACGACCCAGGGACAGGAGGCGGGGATTATCATCTCAAGTCCACTTCACCTGCGATTGACGCCGGATCACCGACCTACGCGCCTTCTACGGATTTGGATGGTAATACACGACCGATGGGTACTGGCAATGACATCGGTGCTTACGAATATTCCCCTAATACATTCACTTTAAATGCCGTTTCGAAAAATATGAAAATCGGAGAAACGACAAAACTGATCTCGTCAACCGACTTAAGCGGAGCACAATACGTTAGCGACAATCTGAGTGTGGCCACTGTCGACAGCAGCGGAGTTGTAACCGCTACAGGAAATGGTGTGGCTAACATTACAGCGACCGTAACAAACGGAACGTCAAAGTCAAGCACCATTCAAATATATGTAGCGGAGCGCTTGCAATCGTTAACATTGCAGACTAACGAACCCAATCCAGAGGTGGGGCAAACGCAGCAGTATACGGTAAGTGGTCTATTAAGTAATGGAAGTGCTGCAGATTTGAATAATGCCACCGTCCGTTACTATATGAATAATCGTGTTGTTGCTTCTGTCAATTCGGCAGGTTTAGTTACCGGACTTACCAGCGGGACTGACCTATTGAATGTGGAAGTTACGTTAGACGGTGTGACCAAAAAAGCAAGTACGAACGTGACAATTGATCCGCCTAGTCTTGCTTCCGTTGCCTTAACTGTTACGAAAGATGCCATGGTCAAGGGGCAATTTGCCCAAGCGACTGTTTCAGGTACATCCAACAACGGTAAGGTTGCCTCTTTAAAAAATGCCACAATTACTTATCGCAGCAGCAATCCTGGTATCGCTAGCGTTAATGCCAGCGGTTTGTTAACAGCGATCGCACCGGGTACAGCTGGTATTACAGTGGATGTTACTTTTAATGGTCAGGTCTTTTCCGCAACGCGCATGATTACTATACAGCCCGGTATTGCGGTTATTTACCAATTTACCAATGTGCCAATCGTTTCCAAAACAGCGGGCATCATTATCTATGCTCCTACATTGCAGTTTGAAGCGGTAACTGCAGGACCTTCGATTACGTTCAGTTTAGATGTACCAGAAACGCATTTGTACCAACTCGGTCTGAAAACTTTTAAGGCGAGCAGCTATGGAATTTACACAATCAAAATCGATGGACAGCAACTCGCGGAATATAATTTTTACGGAAACACGGGAAGAGGTACTGCCTTCGACCCGATTGGAGAAACATGGCTAACACAAGGCATCCATCAAATTACATTTGAGAATATAGGTAAAAATCCAGAGTCCTCCAATTACAAAATGGGTATTACTGAAATCGAACTGCTTGCTCCTCAGGATATATCACCTCCCACAACCATAGCAGCTGTGTATGGAGCGGAAAAAAATGGATGGTATCATTCCGATGTTCAAGTAAGTTTGAAAGCCGATGACGCTGATCCCGGAGTAATCAAAACAGAGTATCGTTTGGATCAAAACTCTGAATGGGCGACTTATGTAGAACCCATTCATTTATCCGTAGATGGCATGCACACGTTATATTATCGTTCAATAGATGGGGTGGGAAATATAGAGGAGGCTAAATCTCTTCAAATCAACATTGATCAAACAGCACCATTACTAACCGTTCAGTTAGATAGAACGTCCATATGGACACCGAATCATAAAATGGTGCCGATTAATGCCATATTAAATTCGAGTGACACTGGATCAGGCGTAGCCACCGTGATCTTATCCTCAATTTCGAGTAATGAGCCGGACGGCTCGCAAGGTGACGTTCAAGCCAATATCGGTTCAGAAGACACATCCTTCAGTTTACGGGCTGAAAGATCAGGTAGCGGAACAGGACGTATATACACAATCACGTATACGATAACTGATCAGGCAGGCAACCAGGATGAGACTTCTGTAATTGTTACAGTGCCTCATGATCAATCTGGAAACACTAAATAAAGGGAATAATTAGTAAGTATATAGTGAAAACAAAAAAATGCCCCTACTTGGTAAAACAGAAACTGTTTTCTTCGAAAGGGGTTTGTTATGTAAAGCTTTCGAGATTCGTACGGAATGGTTATTTTGGGGTTTGTGTAGTCATGTATTTCATAGCTAAAGAATCATGGTAAGATTTAAAAATTATGTAAGGAGTGAAACAAATGTATAATGGAAAAATTCTTTTTATAGAATCACATGGTAGAAGAGTTTGGACAGTATCCTTATGTTTAATGATAATGCTTTGTTTGGTTCTCACTTTTCAACCATCAAAAGCACATGCCATAGTTAACCACATCTATGTAGCAACCACTGGAAGCGATACTTACCCGGCGGGCGACGGTTCGCCTGCAAAACCATACGCCACGATATACCAAGCTTCTACAGTAGCAACTCCCGGCACCATCGTGCATGTCGCTCCGGGTACCTATACTGCCAAAATGACTACTACTGCGAGCGGCAATTCAACTGACCGAATCAGCTATGTATCAGATACAAACCCGGTGACTGGAGCCAGAGCCAGGATTATTCCGCCGACAAGTCACACAACATTTGACGGAACTATATGGGTTAACCGAGGCAACTATGTCGATATTGATGGGTTCGAAATTGACGGTACAGGCAATCACATTTCTAACGGCATCTGGAACGGAGGTCACCATGTCACGATAAAGAATAATCACGTCCACCATATTGAATATATGTATGGGAGCGGTGCAGCCGCATGCAACGGTAATGGCGGTTCTGGCATTAACATATCCGATTTTTACCAGAAATATGAAACTCCTCCTGTACGCATGGTAGGAACCGTGGTCACAAACAATATAGTCAACTCCATAGGTGACCCTGGCTGCAACAAAATTCAAGGTATCTACATTTCCACGACAGCTACTGTATCGAATAACATCATATATGACATTGGTGCCGCAGGAATCCATCAATGGCATGATGCTACCGCTAACGTAATTGTCAACAATACTATCACAGACACCGATATTGGCATCTTAATTGGTGCTGGAGACGGTTATGTCGCTTCTTGGCCTGTTAATACTGATAATAACATAGTATCCAACAACATTGTCTATAAAAACCGTCAACATGGGATCAACAATCAGCTAAACGGCTCAGTCGGCACCCACAACACTTACGATAGCAATTTGGTGTACGGGAATACTATTCTAGATTGGCGGCTTGCAGCCCAAAATACACATTTGAACACAGTTGCAGATGAGCCAGAGTTTGTGAACTATGCTGGGCATGATTTCCACCTCCAATCTGATTCAAAAGCGATAAACGCTGGAGTCACGGCCAATGCGCCTTCCACTGATTTTGAGGGTAATAGTCGCGTTGGAAAGGTGGATATTGGAGCATATGAAAACCAAGTTAGCACTACGAAAACTCTTACGTTCTACCACCATGACAGTGTGAGTACTACTAGTGGGAATGCATCTGGGGTCTGGTATAAACAAGCACTTGTCGATGGGGTGGTTGTATGGGAAGCGGATGTAACAGACCTGGGTACAGCTTGGCGATCGGAAACCGTTAATTTCACAACTTCTGGCCCAAGTTTTACATTAAAGTTCAGACTA
>NZ_CAXUQH020000001.1:7742500-8127884 GCF_964253085.1 Paenibacillus sp. LjRoot153 | reverse complement strand
AGTACTTCACTCCTTTTGAATCAAACATGTGGCATAGGCCAGTGGAAACATGGTTATGATTTATGGATAAAACGTGAGAACAAATAACTCACGTTGGGATCTCACTGAATTGGTAGTTAGCATTTAGCGTGCCCAAATATCGTCTAAAAGAATCTAGTGTCTGGTGGGGTCAAAAAAGGATGACTTTTGTCGGTTTTATCCACATTACTAAGGATCCGCAGAAATGACTTATTCTTGTAGAGGGAAGTTTGTGCACATTGTTATCCACAGGTTGTTGATAACTTGGAGGATTAGTGGCGTATATCCACAGCAGAAACATTACTATCTTAACAAAAGATACCTTGTTAATCAACGGATTGTTTCGCATTATCCACAATAACAACAAGTTGTGGGTAGAAATTGTTCACAACACAAGATATTGTTGATATTCTGTTGATTTTCGACAAAGTTTGTTCTTTCTCGTCAAAACTTTATACACAGCTTATTCTTTTGACCGTTATCGAGGTATTCTGCCATCCAAATACTGCACACTTGGGTAGGTTGACTTTCTTCTGTGAAAATGATTTAATGAGTAGTAGAAATTTTGTAGGATGGATATCCTCAGCCAGGTAGGGAGGTGCTATAGATGGGTCCAACATTTAACCCGAATACGAGAAAGCGTAAGAAGAACCATGGTTTCCGTAAAAGAATGAGCACGAAGAACGGTCGTAAAGTTCTACAAGCTCGTCGTCTTAAAGGAAGAAAAGTTCTTAGCGCGTAAGAAGAGGCTCCGAAAGGGGCTTTTTTTTTTGCATTTTCAACTTCGGTTTACATTGAACTGGTTTTGTTAAAACTAGATAAGATATGTAGTGTTCTTTCAACTAATGAATGTGATCTGTCTGGAGTGTACATAGCTGTGGAGAAACAATATCGGTTAGCAAAAAGAGAAGACTTTAGTAAGGTGTATCGCTATGGAAAATCGATGGCCAATCAGCAATTCGTTCTATACTATTTGCCGCAGCCCAAAGCAGAAGTGTTTCGTTTCGGTGTTTCAGTTTCCAAGAAAATTGGGAATGCCGTTGTACGTAATCGTTTGAGACGAATGATGAAAGAAATTATTCGTTTGAAAAAAGAAAATATGACACCTCAATATGACTACATTTTGCTGGCTAGAAAACCGGTTGTTGATATGGCCTACGCAGATATGGAGAAGAGTATCTGGCATGTCATTCGTAAAGCTTCTTTATATAAAAAAAATGACGCCATAAAAAAGTAACGCCATATTTCCTTGCGGACTGAAGTTGTGTTATAGTTTATCTTGGAAAAGACATTTAGGAGGATCTCATTTTGACTCGTCGAATTTATATGCTAGCAGCACTGTCTTCGGTGATTTTACTTTTGTCCGGATGTACTCCGTCAGGTGCAGCATCAGCGCCAATCGACCTGAACACGGCTAATTTTTTCACAAAGTACTTTACGTACCCGCTTTCACAAACGCTTGATTGGTTCGCTGATCATTTATGGGGTCAATATGGATTGTCGATCTTGGTTGTTACATTGATTATTCGATTGATTATTTTGCCGCTTACGCTTAAGCAATACAAAAGCTCCAAACGGATGCAGGATCTGCAGCCTGAAATGAAGAAGCTTAAAGAGAAATATAAAGATGATGCGAAAAAGCAACAAGAAGAAACGATGAAGCTATTTCAACAAAATGGTGTAAATCCGTTAGCTGGTTGTTTTCCAATCATTGTTCAAATGCCAATTCTAATCGCTCTTTATCAAGCGATTATGCGTAATCAAGAAATTCATGAGCACACGTTCCTCTGGTTGAATCTTGGTAAGCCGGATCACTTGTACATTCTACCTTTGATTGCCGCGGCTACGACGTTTATCCAACAAATGTTTATGTCTTCCCAAATGAATCAACAAATGAAAAGCTTAATGTACATTTTCCCGGTTATGATTTTCGTCATGTCCATGAATTTTGCATCGGCACTTCCGCTATACTGGATTTACGGTAACATTTTCACAATCGTTCAGTCTTATTTCATCTATGGTGCTCCTGGTTCACAAAAAAAGCCTGGATCTCAAAATAATAAGGGTGGCCTGTCGAAATGAAGAAAATCGTGGTGACTGGAAAGACAATTGAACTGGCAGTTAAGTCTGGTCTAGATCAATGGCAAGTTTCGGAGGATCGTGTACTTATTCATATTTTGGAACAGCCCTCACGAGGGTTGTTCGGGTTTATTGGATCCAGAGTTGCGAAGGTTGAGCTCGAATTGATACCCGATCCACTTGAGGAAGCGATAGCTTTCTTACAAGATATGTTCGAAGCGATGCAAATTTCCATCACCATAGATACACATAAAGATCGTGAAGGCTATATCTTAAACATGAGTGGCTCGGAATTAGGCATTTTGATCGGAAAAAGAGGACAAACGCTTGATGCGCTTCAGTATTTAGTCAATATTGTTGGTAATCGGTATGCGAATTCTCATTTCCGTATCATCTTAGATGCGGAGAATTTCCGTGATCGACGGAAGAAAACGTTGGAAGAGCTGGCGTTAAGACTGGCTAATCGCGTGATTAAGTCGAAAAAAGAAGTTATTTTGGAGCCGATGAATTCGCAAGAACGTAAAATTATTCATGCGGAATTACAAGGGCATCCAGTTATCAAAACGTACAGTAAAGGCGAGGAACCGAATCGTCGGGTTGTCATCGCTGTTAAATAACACAGATCGCAATGACTTGGTTCATATGTCATTGCTTTTTCTTTAAGATGAGGTAAATTCGAGGTGTAAATACTATGTTAAATGATACGATTGCTGCTATTTCTACACCGCTTGGTGAGGGTGGGATAGCGGTTATTCGTGTGAGCGGCGAGGAATCTGTCACATACGTTGAACGTATTTTCCGCTCCAAAACGAAATTATCTGTTGCTGACACGCATACGGTACATTATGGATTCATTATAGAACCTGCTTCTGCCGAAAAGGTAGAGGAGGTTCTAGTTACGTTAATGAAAGCTCCGCGATCCTTCACAATGGAAGATGTTGTCGAAATTAGTTGTCACGGTGGGATTGTCTCCGTTAAGAAGGTGCTTGATTTACTGCTAGTTCAAGGGGTTCGCTTAGCAGAGCCTGGTGAGTTTACAAAGCGCGCTTTCTTGAATGGTCGTATTGACTTAACACAGGCAGAAGCGGTTATTGACTTAATTCGAGCTAAATCGGATCGGGCATTCAAGGTAGCTTTGAAGCAAGTGGAAGGTAATTTATCCAAACAGATTAAGCATTTGCGATACATTCTGGTGGAGTTAATGGCTCATGTTGAAGTGAATATTGACTATCCGGAACATGATGTAGAGGAAATGACAAATGCTTTCATCAAGACGAAGTGTGACACGGTCATGTTTGATATTGATCGTTTATTGGTGACCGCTGAACAAGGTAAAATTTTGCGTGAGGGCATTGAGACGGCAATTGTCGGCAAACCTAATGTTGGAAAGTCTTCGTTGTTGAATGAATTAGCCCAAGAAAATCGGGCAATTGTTACTGATATTCCAGGAACCACGCGGGATGTCATTGAGGAGTTCGTTAATATTGGCGGTATTCCGTTGAAGCTGCTTGATACGGCTGGTATTCGTGAAACATCGGATATCGTTGAACAAATTGGCGTGGAACGTTCAAAGACTGCTTTAGCTGAAGCGGACCTCATTTTACTGGTGCTGAATAGTAATGATGAGCTTCAATTCGATGAGATTGCGCTGATGAAGCAGTTGGCTGATAAACAAACGATCGTTATTCTGAATAAGATTGATTTGGATCGTAAATTAGATGTGGAACAGGTGCTTAGTTATTTCCCGCGAGAGCGTATCGTGGAGCTGTCTCTGATTGAGAATAAAGGTATTGAGGATTTGGAAAAAGCGATCGCGGCGATTTTCTTTGAAGGAAAGCTCGAATCAAGTGATTTAACCTATGTGAGTAATGTTCGCCATATTTCCTTGTTGAAGCAGGCCAAGCGTTCCTTGCAGGATGCATTGGATGCCAATGAGCAATATGTGCCGATTGATATGATTCAAATTGATATCCGAGCTGCTTGGGAGCAGTTAGGGGAGATTATCGGAGATTCCGTAGGTGAGTCCCTAATCGATCAAATTTTTACACAATTCTGCTTAGGAAAATGAAAACCGACAGCATTTGCGTTTTCATAAAAGAGGGAGGGACGTTTCTATGGGATATCACGCAGGGAATTATGACGTTATCGTTATCGGTGCCGGTCATGCAGGTTGCGAGGCCGCGTTAGCTTCTGCTCGCATGGGTTGTAATACGTTGCTATTAACGATCAATTTAGACATGGTTGCTTTCATGCCTTGTAACCCATCCATCGGTGGTCCAGCGAAAGGACACGTCGTTCGTGAGATCGACGCGCTTGGTGGTGAGATGGGTCGCAATATAGATAAAACTTACATTCAACTTCGTATGTTGAATACCGGCAAGGGACCAGCTGTTCATGCACTGCGCGCTCAAGCCGATAAGTTTTCTTATCAGCACAAAATGAAAGAAACGATTGAAGCTACGGCTAATTTGACATTACGTCAAGGAATGGCTGAAGAGCTTATCGTTGAGAATGGTGTTTGTAAAGGTCTAATTACGAAGACAGGTGCTGAGTATTACGCAAAATCTGTCGTTTTGACGACGGGTACGTATTTGCGCGGTAAAGTGATCATGGGCGAACTTATGTACGAGAGCGGGCCTAATAATCAGCAGCCATCAGTTAAACTATCTGAGTCCTTGCGCAAGTTAGGATTCGATCTTGTTCGTTTCAAGACAGGTACGCCTCCGCGCGTCCATAAAGATACGATTGATTTTAGCAAAACCGAAATTCAACCAGGCGACGAGCAACCGAAGTTTTTCTCCTTTGAGACGAAAACAGGTTCGAATCATAATGTGCAACTTCCATGCTGGTTAACCTATACGTCCGCGGAAACGCACCAAATTATTAATGATAATTTACACCGTGCACCGATGTTCTCTGGCGCTATTGAGGGGACGGGTCCTAGATATTGTCCTTCTATTGAAGATAAAATTGTTCGTTTTAGCGATAAACCGAAGCACCAAATTTTCTTAGAGCCAGAAGGTCACAGTACTTCAGAGTATTATGTGCAAGGTCTGTCTACGAGTATGCCGGAAGATGTGCAGTTAGGTATTCTGCGTTCTATTCCTGGACTAGAAAAAGTAGAAATGATGCGTACGGGTTATGCCATCGAGTATGATGCGGTAGTACCAACGCAATTGAAACCTTCATTGGAAACGAAACTGGTTAGTGGATTATTTACAGCTGGGCAAATTAATGGAACTTCTGGATACGAAGAGGCTGCCGGTCAAGGTGTTATGGCAGGGATTAATGCAGCGCGTAAAGTACAAGAGAAAGAAGCAATTGTATTAGATCGGTCAGAAGGTTATATCGGAGTTCTCATTGATGATCTTGTGACAAAAGGAACAAGTGAGCCTTACCGCTTGCTCACTTCACGTGCGGAATATCGCTTGTTGCTTCGCCATGACAATGCAGATCTTCGCTTGACGCCTATTGGTCATGAAATTGGATTGATTTCTGAAGAGCGCTATGCGAAGTTTTTGAATAAAAAATCATTGGTAGAGCAAGAAATCGAGCGTTTATCTGAAGTGAAGGTGAAGCCAGAGCCTCATGTGCAGGAATTGCTTCGGAGCCTGGAAAGTGTAGAATTGACGAATTCGGTACCAGCGATTTCCTTGTTACGTCGTCCAGAGATTGAGTATAAACATATTGAACAAATGACGATGTCTCCTTTTGACTTAGATGAAGATATGAAGGAGCAAGTTGGTATTCAAGTGAAATATGCTGGTTATATTGAAAAGCAAAGTAATCAAGTTGATCGTTTGCGCAAAATGGAAAAGAAGAAGATTCCAGATGATATTGAGTACAGCGAGATCCACGGGATAGCTACCGAAGCTAAGCAGAAGCTAGCGAAAATTCGGCCAATTTCAATTGGGCAAGCATCTCGGATTAGTGGGGTTACTCCTTCGGACATTTCGATCTTGCTTGTTTATCTCGAACATTACAATAGAGTCATAGCGGCTAGAGGTTAAAGATATGGATGCTATACAGCAACAATTCACAGAGTTTCTAGCTCAGGAGAATATCACTCTTTCTACGAGACAGTTAGATCAGTTTGAACAATACTACAAGACACTCGTAGAGTGGAATGAGAAAATGAATTTAACAGGTATTACAGAGAGAGATCAAGTTTATCTTAAACATTTCTATGATTCTCTTTCTGTGGCTTTCAATTACGATATGGGGAAGGTTAAATCTCTTGCTGATATCGGATCAGGTGCTGGATTCCCAAGTATACCTCTTAAAATCGCATTTCCTCATCTTCAAGTTACAATTGTTGATTCTTTAAATAAACGAATTTTATTCTTAAAAGAAATTGTTTCTCAGCTCAGCCTAACCGATATGGATTGTGTTCATGGTAGGGCAGAGGATGTCGCCAGATTACCTCGTTATCGCGATCACTTTGATCTCGTAACAGCTAGAGCTGTTGCGAAACTGCAAGTTCTAAATGAGTTCTGTCTCCCATTTGCCAAAAGTGGAGGGACTTTCATTGCGATGAAAGGTTCAGAAGTAGATGATGAGATTAAAGACTCTTCCTTTAGTTTAGTAGAGTTGCGAGGAAAAGTTACGAGGGTTAATCGAATGATTTTGCCTATCGAAGAATCTGTAAGACACTTTGTAGAGATTCAGAAGACTGCTGCGACACCAGCTAAATATCCTAGAAAAGCAGGGATCCCATTAAAGGAACCGCTGTTCAAATAATAGGAATGTTTCACGTGAAACATTTGCTAGCTTGCCTGTTGTATAGAAGGATTATGGCCTTCGATGGAGAATACCTATATAAGGTGAAAGCCCGTCATATACTGGCTTCACCTTACATTTTATTTGTGATGTTGTGGTTGGATATTCGCAATTGATAGATTAAATTTACTAGAATCAGACAGCATGAATGACATCGTCTCGGAATGGCGAAAGATCTTTTTACCTTGTACAGGGCGTTGTATCCGTTTATTGTAACTGTACTGATCGCTTAAACTACGGGAAGAGTTGGTGGTAAGTTTTCCTATGAAAGAACAAATATCGAAGCTATTTGGCCTTGCAGATCGTTCGACGACGGATGAGGTCAAAAACATACCCGTAAATAGTATTATTCCAAGTCCCTATCAGCCAAGAACATTATTCGATGATGATCGTATTGATGAACTATGCCAAACCATTCGAACACATGGTATTATTCAACCTATCGTTGTTCGAGTCAAAAATAATACATTTGAATTGATTGCAGGCGAACGACGCTTGCGTGCTGTGAAAAAGTTAGGTCTGGATACGATCCCAGCTATTGTCCGGGACTTTAATGATTCACAAGCGGCATCGATTGCGCTTATTGAAAATCTTCAGCGTGAAGGACTAACTGCGATCGAAGAGGCTGCAGCCTATCATCAGTTAATTGAGATGCATGACCTCACGCAGGAGAGTCTTGCGCAGCGACTTGGTAAAAGCCAATCTACGATTGCAAATAAGATTCGTCTATTGCAATTGAGTGAACCTGTTAAAATGGCATTGATGGAGCGTAAGATTACTGAGCGTCATGCACGAGCTCTATTAGCTCTTGATCAAGAAGAGCAACAGGTTAAGTTGCTAGAAGAGATTATCACGAAAGAATTAAACGTTAAACAAACCGAAATCAAAATCAGTTTCCTGAAGGAAGCGGCAAAAATCAAGAAGTCACGTCGCGTATCCTTTACGAAGGATGTTCGACTCGCTCTGAATACTATTAGACAATCCGTCGAAATGGTTTCTAGTTCGGGATTACATATTAATACATCAGAACAAGATCATGAAGATCATTATGAAATTATAATTAAGATTCCTAAGCGATAATTTAGGCATTCCTGCTACCTAAAAACGGCGCAAGCCGTTTTTTTTGCATCTAATGGCACGAATCTATCAAATATTCATAAGGTAACTGATTGATAGTTATGGTAAGATAGTACTACTGCTTGTTAAATAGCATTATGGAACATAAGCGATAGAGGTGAAATGGTTTTGTCTAAAATTATTGCAATAACGAATCAGAAGGGTGGCGTCGGCAAGACGACGACTTCTGTGAATCTAGGCGCTTCATTAGCTTCGCTTGGTAAACGCGTTCTTTTGGTTGATATTGACCCTCAAGGGAACACAACAAGTGGTATTGGTGTGAATAAAGCTGATGTAACAAATTGCATCTATGATGTATTGATTAATGATGTACATCCGAAGGATGCAACAGTGGAAACGAATGTACCGAATCTTAAAATTGTCCCGGCAACGATTCAATTGGCTGGTGCAGAGATTGAATTGGTTCCAACCATTTCAAGAGAAGTTCGATTAAAGAAGTCACTTCAACTTGTCAAACACTTATATGATTATATTTTGATAGATTGCCCTCCATCACTTGGCCTGTTAACGATCAATTCTTTAACTGCCGCTGACTCTGTAATCATCCCTATTCAGTGTGAATATTACGCATTAGAAGGTTTAAGCCAACTTCTGAACACGGTGCGATTGGTGCAAAAGCATCTAAATACAGGTCTTCAAATTGAAGGCGTACTATTGACGATGTTTGATGCGAGGACGAACTTAGGTATTCAGGTCATTGAAGAAGTTAAAAAGTACTTCCAAACTAAGGTTTATCAAACGATTATTCCTCGTAATGTACGTTTGAGTGAAGCGCCGAGTCATGGGCAATCCATTATTACGTATGATCCTAGATCAAAGGGCGCGGAAGTTTATTTAGAACTTGCTAAGGAAGTGATCTCAGTATGACCAAAGGCCTCTCTAAAGGTTTAGGTAAAGGATTAGACGCATTAATTACGTCCTTGCATATTGATGAGAGCGATAAAGTCATTCAGATTCCACTGGCTCAACTAAGAGCCAATCCATATCAACCTAGAAAACATTTTAATGAAGACAGTATTAAGGAACTTTCAGAGTCGATCAAAGAGCATGGTGTCATTCAGCCCATCATTGTTCGGAAGGTTCTTAAAGGCTACGAGATCATTGCGGGTGAGCGCCGTTTCCGTGCATCACAAGTTGCTGGGACGCCAACCATTCCTGCTGTTGAAAGAATTCTTTCTGATCAACAGGTGATGGAAATCGCATTGATTGAGAACGTGCAGCGTGAGGATCTAAATGCACTTGAGATCGCTTTTGCTTATCAAGGTATCATTGACCAGTTCTCTTTGACACAAGAAGAGCTTTCAGCGAAGGTAGGTAAGAGTAGATCTCATATTGCCAACTTCCTGAGATTGCTTTCCCTTCCTGAATCGATTAAACAATATGTTTCACGTGGAACATTATCCATGGGGCACGCGAGAGCAATTGTTGGTGTGAAGGACGATAAGATTAAGAAAGAACTTGCAGAGTCAACGATCTCTAAACAATGGAGTGTTAGAGAGCTTGAAGAAGCAATTAAGATGCTAGATGAACCACCTGGACCTGAAAAGGAAAAGGCAAAACAAAAAGATAAAAATAGAGATCCGTATATAAATCAAGCAGAAGAGCAATTGCGAGACATTTATCGGACATCCGTGAAAATTAAGAGTCAGCAGGATAAAGGGAAGATCGAGTTGCTCTACTATTCAAAAGACGATCTCAACCGACTGCTAGAATTATTGCAAGGTAAAATCTCTTAGAAATTGCTAGCATACCTATGTTTTTCTTTCGAACAGAAGGAACAAACTAAGGTATGCTATATTTTTGACCATATATAATTGAAAATTATGTTTTAGTTAGGGATTTCTCGAAAGGGGCTGGAAACATGAAAGACGTGATGTATTTCGACCAAGCAGCATCCTCGTGGCCGAAGCCGCCAATGGTGATGGATGCGATGATGCAATGCATGCAGGAGTATGCAGCTAATCCTGGCAGAGGCAGCCATCAGATGGCTGTGAAGGCAAGTCGTACGTTGTTCGAGACGAGAAAGAATTTAGCCAAGTTATTCGGTGTGAGAAACCCAAACGATATTTCATTTGCATTAAATACGACACATGCACTAAACCAAGCGATCAAAGGCTTTCTAAAGCCTGGCGATCATGTGATCTGTACCAATGTTGAACATAATTCGGTGAGAAGACCGCTAGAATACTTAAAAGCCTCAGTTGGCGTTGAGCTTACGTATTTGCAACACGATGAGCAGGGGAATGTGCAATTAAATGATTTGAAAGAAGCGTTTCGCTCGAATACAACACTCGTCGTGGTGAATCACAGCTCAAATTTACTTGGCACTATTATGCCAATTGGTGAGATCGGAGAGCTCTGCAGAAGCCGCGGCGCGAAGCTGCTTGTAGACGCGGCTCAGAGCGCCGGTGTACTGCCTATTCATGTCGTAGATATGAATATCGACATGCTCGCCTTCCCAGGCCACAAGGGGCTCCTGGGGCCTCAAGGGACGGGTGGGTTATATATCCATCCGGACATTGATTTGGAACCGCTGCTGCATGGAGGGACGGGCAGTCAGTCCGAGGCAATCCACCAGCCGACGGTACGGCCTGATCGCTATGAAGCAGGGACTCAGAACACGCCAGGCATCGCTGGGTTGAATGAAGGTGTAAAATTCGTCCTAGCAGAAACAGTGGACAAGATTCATGCGAAAGAATGGGCGCATACCCAGAAATTAATGGAAGGGCTACTGGGAATTGAAGGAGTAACGATTCTAGGGCCAAAGCTTGGACAAAATAAAACAGGAATCGTTTCCTTTAACATTCAAGATGTGGATTCATCGGAAGTTGCTTTTATTCTAGACCAGTCGTTTCAAATTGCCGTGCGATCGGGTTATCATTGTACACCGCTTGCACATGAAGTTGCCGGCACTTTGGCAAAGGGGGCAGTGCGTTCGAGCATCGGTTATTTTACGACGGACGAAGAAGTGACAGCACTCATTGAAGCTGTAAAAGAGATTCAAGCGCAATATGCGAAGTAGAAAGAGGGATAAGGCATGGGGGAACTGTTTGGCTTGAATGCAGAATACGTGATGTTAGTTTGTTTCGCATTCATTCTGGTATTATTGGTTATGATTATCATTATATCAATTCGATTGTCATCCTTGCGGAAACGCTATACACGGATGATCAATGGTTCAAGCGCTGAGAATATGGAGCAGTTACTAATTGACATGCAGAACGCTCTGAACGAGCAAAAGGTCGAATCCGTGAAGGCTTCGACCCAAATATCTAGTATTCATCAGTCCATGATGAAGATGACATCGAACATAAAAATTCGTCGCTACAATGCTTTCAATGATGGTGGTAGTGATCTCAGTTTTTCATTGGCCATGCTAAACGATGAACAGGATGGTGTGATACTTACGGGAATACATAGTCGAGAGCAAATGTATGTATATGCGAAGCCGATCACGAAAGGTCAGTCCAATTACACATTAAGTCCAGAAGAGAAGGAAACACTTACTCAAACTTTAAAGCAGTCGTAGCACTCGGTGCAAAGGATTGAGTCCGTCTAATCGAAGCGTAGAGGGCATCGCCAATGACGGTAGCCATATTCATAACGAGGCTAAGCCGCGTATTTTGCAAGACGAAATATTCCATGAATCCACCTACGTTCACGATCCCAGTGACATGAATATCACCAACGGGAGGCAGATCTTTATTGACGCCAGCACCTGGCTTGAGTGGTCCATGCGCAACCTGAATACAGCCAACACTGGCAACTTGCCCTAAACAAGCATCAACGGCGACGATGAAAGGGTTCTGAAATTGCTTGTGAATGGTTTCGACGGTTTCGGCTAAATTCATAGCGTGGACAGGCTCATCCAAGGTACCAAACAAATGAAGATTGCGTAGCGAAGTCGTGCGATTTAAATGGGAGCCAACGAGAGGTCCAAGAGCATCACCTGTAGAACGATCTGTTCCTACGCAAATGACGACGATAGGTTGATAGGTTGGTAGTTTACTGAAAATCGACTGCAAATGCTTTGCGAGAAGATACGGTGTATTGGAATCGGTATGTTGAATTTTCAAAGGTTCTTGCACTGGGGTTTTATCGCCGTCGAATCCAAAATGGAATTTCATGATATCCCTCCAAAGTAGTAAATCTTTTTTACTAGTATATGGAGAGAGAGGTACATTTATACGTAGAGAGGAGAGCTTTCTCTGGAATTTTCTATCATGTTGCTAGCTTTTGATTCTACCCAACAAGCACTAAGAGCTGAGATGCTGCTAGAATATGCGGATATTGAGATAGATATAAGACCTACGCCGAAAGAGATTACAGCAGGATGCGCTCTTTCTATTGAATTTCCAGGAGCTAATCTTGTGCGAGTTCAAGAGATTATAGAGAGCGAGAACGTAGAGATTAGAGGCATTTATTTTAAAAAAGAAGATGGATATGGTACCATAGTAGAAAAGTAAGGAGGCTTTACTCGTGTCTTTTGAAACACAATATTTTGAAGATTTGATGCATTGGATTCGGGAGCATATCAGTAAACCTGAAATCATAGCCTCATTATTCTGGATCATTGTCAAAATCGTACTCATTTATATCATTGCTAGAGTTATCATTAAAATAGCTGATAAAACAATCGCTCACATGGTAGTTGCGAGAGAGAAGTCACCGCTCAAACTTGATAGACGAAGATCGAATACGATATCAATTCTCATACATAATCTTATCGCATATACAGTAAATCTAGTTGCTATCATGTTGATCTTGGGCCAAGTAGGATTGAATTTAGGACCCTTGCTCGCAGGAGCAGGTGTTCTTGGGTTGGCCATAGGGTTCGGAGCACAGAGTTTGGTGAAGGATGTTATTACAGGGTTCTTTATCATTTTCGAAGACCAATTCGGTGTTGGCGATGTCATTCAAATTGACCAATTCAAAGGGACCGTTGAGGAAATTGGCATTCGCGTGACTCGGATCAAAAGCTGGACCGGTGAGGTTCACATCATTCCTAACGGAAACATTAAGCAAGTAACGAACTTTTCGACTTATAATTCCATTGCTGTAGTCGATGTATCTATCGCCTATGACGCTGACATTGATCGTGCGATGGCCTTATTGCGTGAAATTGTCGGTGAAGTACATGAGCGCACAGAGAATATCGTTAAAGCGCCTGAAGTGCTTGGTGTGCAAATGATTGGGAACTCCGAGTTGAAGATACGGGTTATTGCGGAGTGTAAGCCGAACACACAAGGGGAAGTTGGGCGTATTTTAAATGCTGAGATCAAAAAGTATTTGGATGCCAATGGAATTGAAATCCCATATCCGAAGGTCGTGACCTACGTTAAACAGGAAAAGGTGGAGGGGAACTAAGATGGAGAAGAAGGAATACCAACTTGGCGATGTTGTTCAGATGAAAAAGCCCCATCCATGCGGTACGAATGAAATGGAAATTATTCGAATGGGGATGGATATTCGGATTAAGTGTGTAGGCTGTAAGCACAGCGTTTTAGTGCCAAGAACGAAGTTCGAAAGCAAGCTCAAAAAAATATTGCGCAGCAATGCGGTGACAGACGAAGAGTCGAACTAAACTTTTCATAAAAAAGTAGTAAAAGACTTGCGAGAGACAGACTTTTTTGATACAATAAGTCCTGTTCTCATTTTCTTGGAAAGGTACCCAAGTGGTCCAAGGGGGCTGACTCGAAATCAGTTAGGCGTCGCGAGGCGTGCGTGGGTTCGACTCCCACTCTTTCCGTACAAGAACACACTAGATGAAAGCCGTTTATATCCTTCAGGGGTATGGGCGGCTTTTTTGTTGTCCTGTTTCGACATCGTGATAATGGTTTATATGAAAGAGAAGGGATAAAAAGTAAAGATCCGAAGCAACCTAACAGTTAGGTTATGGAAAATAGCTATGTAGGAGGACGAGATAAATGAAAAGATGGATGCTAGCCTTAGCAATGTTTGCTGTGGTGGCCTCAGGCTGCTCTAAGAAGGATAATACGACGACGGTTAGTCCAACAGCAGGTGTGACGGTTCAGCCCTCAGCAGGGGCTTCAGCGACGCCTAGTGGAACGAGTGCAGGAGGGGCTGTGACAACGACGCCTACGAGTACGCCAAAGGGAACTACGGGTAGCGGAGCGGCAGAGACACCTTCCACGATAACGAAGGAACAACTAGAGAAAATCACCTTGACGAGTACCTACGATGATTTGGTTAAGCAGACGGGGTCCAAAGGGAAGCTTGTAAAAGAGGAGAATGGCAAACGAACCTATGAATTTGCGATCTCTAATCAAGCAGGGTATTATGCGGAAATCGTCTATTTTAACGATGGGAAGATTTCAGAGAAGCGTGTGTTCCAGAAGTAGGGAATTCAGGTTGATGAGATAGCGATCGTTCAGGTAGAAAAAGAATGTGGAAGAAAGGAACACCTCTCATTAAAGCTGAGGGGTGTTCCTTTCTTTTCATATTGAAGAACTACATCCGCTTGCCGCCTTTTTTGTGCCATTTGCGATTATGATTGCTTGTTGCTGGAAAGGTGTCCCCTTTACGGAGGGTAACTGTCTTGGGATTGTTAATCCCCATATGGAAGGCATTCTCGCCAATTTCCATATATTCACCGTCGTTAGGAACATGATCGCCTTCATTAAAATGTGTCCATTCACCCACGATTGAATCACCTCTTTGTAAGAATAACAATCATAGTTAGAATGCCCGCAGAAGAGGGAAGCATGTACCTGACGGGCTTCCAGCTTCCACCTGTGCGAAGCGTGTGATAAAAACTTGTAATTTGCTGCATGATTTGCTATAGTATTCAGGTGCGAGTTTTGAAAAGAATCCTCGCTCCTTGCTCCTTCGCTTGCCAAGCAAGTTAGAATAGGAGCCGCTTAGTCCAAAAGGAGGTGAAATACATGCGCAAATATGAATTGATGTACATCATTCGTACTGACATTGAGCAAGAAGTTGTTCAATCTACGGTAGAAAAATTTCAAGGCATCATCTCGAACGGTGGGGGAGAAATCTCCAAACATGACCTGATGGGTAAACGCCGTCTTGCGTATGAGATCAAGAAGTTCCGTGACGGGCACTACGTGCTTGTACACTTCAACGCAGAACCTGCTGTTGTAACTGAACTTGATCGCGTACTTAAGATTTCGGACGAAGTTATTCGTCACTTAATCGTAAACGACGTAGCTTAATCAATGCCAGTATTTTCGTCAGGAGGGTTATTCCATGTTGAACCGTGTCATTCTTATCGGTCGATTGACCAGAGATCCAGAACTTCGTTATACACCAGCTGGGGTAGCAGTTACCCAATTCACACTTGCTGTAGACCGTCCTTTCACGAGCGGTGGCTCGAAAGAACGTGAAGCGGACTTTATCAATATCGTCACGTGGAGGCAGCTTGCCGAAACATGCGCGAATTACTTGCGTAAAGGTCGTTTAACAGCAGTTGAAGGACGCATTCAAGTGCGTAACTACGACAACAATGAAGGAAAACGTGTTTACGTGACCGAAATTATTGCCGACAATGTACGTTTCCTTGAATCTAGCGGCGGCGGGAATCGCGAAGAGGGCGGATCCTCTAATGCAAACGCAGGCGGCTATAGCGGCGGCGGAAGCAGCAATCGTGGCGGTGGATCGCGCGAGCAGCAGGATCCTTTCATAGATGACGGAAAACCGATCGATATTTCCGATGATGATTTGCCATTTTAAACGTAGAAAGGACTGAAGAGACACAATGGCTTTCCAAAAAAGAGACAATAATGGTGATGATCGTGCTGATCGCAAATTTGCTCCTCGTGGCAAAGGCGGTAAAGGCAAACGCCGTAAGGTTTGTTACTTCACAGTAAACAAAATCAAGCATATTGATTATAAAGATATCGAGACTCTTAAAAAGTTCATCAGTGAGCGCGGGAAGATTCTTCCTAGACGTGTAACTGGAACTTCCGCTAAGTACCAACGTGCTTTGACGATCGCTATCAAGCGTTCCCGTACAATCGCGTTGCTTCCTTACACAACGGAATAGGTTTCGGAATAAAGAGCAATCGGGCAACCGGTTGCTCTTTTTATATAGGATGAGAAGCGAGCCCCCGCGGGCTCGCTTTTTTGGCGTTGGCTTTCTTTTGCCGCAGCCAGACCCGAGGACACCTAGATTAATAATAACTATAAATCAAGCTAATATTCTGCTTACATACAACCTACATACTGAGGATAAGAACAAGCTTTCACCAATAGAAGGGAGATAGGAACCATGCAAACTGTACAGCTTGATGAAAAGAAGAACGTAATGATCTTTGAGGATCAGCTAGTGACCACAGAGAAACGCCCTTGGTTTGGGAGCATGCCTAGTCAACTGGGAGAAGACTTTTCGTTTGTTGTGATGGGGGACCGTTGCGGGATGGCGACGGAGGGAGTTTTTGAGAAGGCGCTGGACATGGTGAAGGATTTGAAGCCTGACTTTGTCTTGGCGGTTGGCGATTTGATCGAAGGCTATTGGAATAACGCCGCGGACACGCATCAAGAATGGGATGACATTGACGGCAAAATTGCCGGAATGGGACTACCTTTCTTTCCAGTCATCGGCAATCACGACTATGGCAATTCAACGATGGCAGAGGTATGGCGCGAGCGAAAAGGCTTAGACTACTATGCGTTTCGTGTAGCGGATACACTCTTCCTTTCTTTAAATACCGAGCAAACACCAGATGAGTTCTCAGATGCCTTTATCGACATCATCAAGCGGGTAACAGCGGATGTAAAACGAGAACCTGAACGCGCTAATGAACACATGAGTGCTTTTGTTGATGAACTGAAAGGAGCACTCTCACCTGAGGAATTACAAGGTTTTGGCCAAATTAAGCTGAGTCTTGGTGAGGAGCAACTCGCTTACTTTAAACGCGTATTGGCAAACAATGCGGACGTAAAATGGACGTTCGTCAACATGCATAAGCCAGGTTGGAAATCAGAAAGCGAAGAATACCAAGAGCTTATTCAGATGCTCGGGAATCGCTCCTACACTATTTTTGCTGGTCATTTGCATGCGATGGAGTACGCTCGGGAAGGTAATGCGGAGTTTATACAACTAGGTAGAACGGGTGGTCTTGCACATGGAGATGGCACGAATCCGAGTGACGAGAATGTGGTGTTATGGGTAACCATGCGCGGAGGCGTTCCTACATACCGAGTTATTCATCTTGATGGTGTCAATGATCTAACAGCTTATCAGCCACATCAACACGTTCACGGGGAGAGTGTGTAACAATGACGACGAGGGAACCGATATTTTTCATTCATTTAACGGATATCCACATTAGCGCACCTGGAAAGAAACCATTGTTCGGCTTGGAAATGTCAGATAAGCTGCGCGCTGCTTGTGCTGAAATTCGCACTTTGGAGGTGAAACCATCCTTCGTGGTGATTAGCGGCGATTTGACGCATGACGGGAACTTGGAAGACTATCGTTTTCTTAAAAAGCTGCTGGACGAAGAAGAAGCGCTTCTCGGTATTCCGATTCATGTCTCGCTGGGTAACCATGATTTCCGCGAGCCTTTTCGCGAAGGTTATTTGGAGGAAGAGCCTTCGAACGAATCCTATTACTATAGCTTTATGGCCGATGGCCTCCGCATCGTGATGTTAAATACACAAGTACCGGGTACCCATGACGGTAGACTTGATGATGTGCAACTCGCTTGGCTTAAACAATTGCTGGTTGAACCCGCACCATCCGGTACGATTATTGTGCACCATCATCCAGTCGTGAAGACACCGACGGTGATGATGGATGATCATCTATTGAAAAATCCGCAGGACTTGGCTAGCGTCATCGAAGGCAGTGACGTGATTGGCTTATTGTCGGGGCACATTCATTATCATAATGTCGGTACGTTAAATGGCATTTTGTGCGCAGCTGCAGATGGACTTGCTTTCGGTCTGGATCCCTCAGCTTCGACGAACATGCGTTTTATCGATAGATCTGGTTACAACTTGATCATGGTGAAGAATGGACAAATGAGCGTACAACCAATGACCCTTCCTGGTGAGCAGCGCTTGCTCTATGAACTGAATGTAACCAAGATTCATGCTGAGGCCTAATCTGAACATAGATCGATAATAAGAAGGAGCTGTGACATGTCACGAGCCAAAACAAAGATTATGATGTTGCTTTCATTAACTGTACTGGTAACAGCTGCATGTGGAAATGGCAAAGATACTGCGTCAACGGGGCAGATTACGATTTCTTTCTACAGCTACAACTTAGCGATCGCTAGTCAAAAGGAAGGCACTCAGCAACTGATTACGGAATTCGAGGCAGCGCACCCGAACATTAAGATCGATGCCATTCCGGTTACTTCAACGGAAATTAACACGAAGGTACAGGCTGATATCGCAGCTGGTTCGCGACCTGACGTTGCACAGCTCGTATTCGATGGATTGGATTATGCCGTTCAGAACTACAATGCGAAGGCATTGGAAGATATTGTGCCTGCTGACGAGCTGAAGAAGAACTTCGAAGGTTTCTCGCCGAATGGGCTGAAATTAGGTCAATTGAAAGGCAAAACCTACGGACTTCCATTTACATTCAGTACACCGGTCTTATTCTATAACGCAAAGCTATTCAAGGATGCGGGTCTTGATCCAGAAAACCCTCCGAAAACGTGGGAGGAAGTGAAGACCTATGCGCTGCAGATTGCTGCCAAAACGAAAGCTTCTGGTGTGCATTTGGGCGGTTCTGCTGGAGCGGACTGGATTGTCCAGGCATTAATCGGCAGCAATGGTGGCAAGGTTCTATCGGATGATCGCAAAACGATACAGTTCGGTGAACCAGCAGCGATTGGTGCGATCAAAATGTGGCAGGATCTCGTTCAAAGTGGCGCAAGCGACAAGATGAACGACACGGAAGTGATTCAAGCGTTCAGCGAATCGAAGGTTGGGATGCTGCTGTATACAAGCGCCCTGCAGAGCGCATTGCTCAGCGCTTCAAAAGCTGGAGGCTGGGATCTGAAAGCTGTACAGATGCCATCCTTCGGAAGTAAACCTACAACACCGGTTAACTCAGGAAGTGCCTTGTTCGTGTTATCTGACGATAAAGTGAAACAGCAAGCAGCGTGGGAGTTCCTCAAGTTTGTTACCAGTGAGCGAGGATATACGATCATTACGTCCAAAATCGGTTACCTGCCGCTTCGTCCAGCTATTGTTGAAGATCCGAAGTATTTGAAGGACTGGGTGGCAGCCAATCCATTGGTGAAGCCGAATCTAGAGCAGCTTACTCGCTTGCAGCCGTGGGTATCCTATCCGGGATCCAAGTGGAGCCAAATTGAGACGATCTTGCTCGAAGGTGTGCAGAAATCGATTCAAAGTTCAGGAGATACCACGTCCATCATGCAGGATGCTCAGAAACGTGCACAATCACTAATGCCATAATTGGCGTGAAGACAGGAGGTGGCTATATCCTTCTGTCTTCTGCCATGAATCGGTCATTCGATGTTCACCGAAAGACCGCTCTAAACATTCAGGAGGGATACCATGAATAGCAACGCCATTACGAGGACGGTTTCTAAGGCTCGTCCGAAGTCGGTGCAGAAGGTAAAGAGACCGTTCCCCTATAAAAAGTTGATCCCTTATTTATACTTGTTGCCAGTCATGATTTCGATTGGTTACTGGATCTATCGTCCTTTGATCGAGACCTTTCAGCTCAGCTTCTACGAGTGGAATATGCTGCCGACATCGCAGAAGGAATTCATGGGATTGGATAACTTCGAGAAGCTAGTTACTCTGCCCGAGATGAGTAGAGCTTTATTAAATACCTTGTTTTACACGGTAGGCGTTATGCCATTTTCGCTAATATTACCGCTGCTGATTGCGATTTCCACGGACAACATTGGACAGCGTACCCGCAATGCCTACCGAGCGTTAATTTTCGTACCCATGATCATGGCACCTGTCGCGGTATCGGCCGTGTGGAACTGGATTATGAACCCGATGGGCGGCATTCTCAATAAAACGTTGCAGGCTGTGCTGCACATTCAGGAACCAATACGATTCTTCTCCGATGAGCGGTGGGCGATCTGGTCGATAACGTTCATCACGGGTTGGAAGCTGCTCAGTTTCAGTACGTTGATTTTCTCGGCAGCGATGACGGGGATTAATAAAGATTATATCGAAGCGGCTAGAATCGATCGGGCTAATCGTTGGCAGATCATTTGGCATGTGCTGCTGCCATTGTTGTCGCCTACAATTATGTTTATGGCGATGCTCAGCACGTTGTTTGCTGCAGAATGGAGCTTCTCGTATGTCAATGTATTGACGCAGGGAGGGCCATTAAATTCAACAACAAACATTTATTACTTGCTATGGACGTACGGGTTCAAAACGTTCTCCGTAGGTTGGAGCTCAGCGGCCGCTGTATGCGTGTTTATTGGTTCTGGACTTATTTCATTAATCTTCATGAAACTCTCAAAAAAGGTCTCGTTTTACGATAATTGAAGGAGGATCAGCATGAAGAATCCGCGATTGAATGGATCCCGCAGTGCAACCGTCGGTAAACATACTGTGTTGATATTACTAAGCTTTCTTGCTATTTTTCCATTCTACTGGATGTTAAACACATCATTTAAACCAGCAGGTGAAGTGTACTCCACGTCACTGCTTCCTTCGCACTGGACGTTCGATAACTACGTGCAGGCATGGCACGCCATTCCTATGGCTCGTATGATGACGAACTCGATTATCGTTGCTGTTAGTCAAACAGCAGCCCAATTACTGACGAGCATACTAGCGGCTTATGCGTTCACACGCTGGGATTTTCGCGGCAAAGGCTTCTTCTACGGCTTAATTTCATTGACATGGCTGGTTCCGTTTCAAGTCATCATGATTCCTAACTATGTGGTCATTAGCAGCTGGGGGCTTCGTAATTCCTTGATGGGGTTAATCATCCCTAACATTGTGTCCGCATTTGCAGTGCTCCAGCTGTACAATACCTTCAAATCGTTCCCACGAACGTTAATTGAAGCCGCTCATCTGGACGGAGCATCCGACTGGAGCGTGCTGTGGCAGACGATTTTCCCAAATCTACGTGCATCGATTGCCTCTATAGGCGTGCTATTATTCATTTCCTCATGGAATGACTACTTCTGGCCGTTATTGGTCATGAACAAACCGGAGCACGCCACGCTCCAAATTGGGTTGCAGTCGTTTATGTCCACAGACGCTAATCTGTGGGGGCCAATGATGGCGGCGACAACCATGGCAAGCTTGCCAATTCTTCTGCTTTATTTTATTCTACAGCGTCAAATTATCGATTCGTTCGTCAAAGGCGGTTTGCGTTAATGAGTTCATTATTTACACAGCAAGGGCATCTTCTTCAAACGAAAAGCGTTGCCAAACCATCGCTAGAAAAGAAAGCCTACCAAGAAATTCGGAATCAAATTATTCATGCGAATTATTTGCCTGGTACTCTTTTGTCAGAGAATGAATTGGCGGATCAATTGAACATGAGTCGAACGCCAATTCGGGCGGCTATCTCTTTACTGGAGCAAGAAGGATTCGTGGAGTCGATACGGGGCCGGGGTGTTTTTGTTAAAAACATATCGTTCAAAGAGTTTTGTGACATGTTTGAAGTATTAGTTTCTATGCAGATTTATGCATTTGATGTAGCTGATAAACGAGGACTTACCTTTGACTTGGTGTCGTTACGGGGCCATCTGGATCGTCAAATTCAAGCAGCTGATGACGGAGACCACTGGCTCTATTATGAAAGTTCGCTATTGTTTATAGAGACGATTCTGACCACAGTTCACAATCAGAACATGATGCAGATTCTGGAGCAAATAAAGGGCAAATATATGTGCAAAGTTGTTTCCTATCGAACGATGAATCCGCAGTCTCTATCGAATCCAAGGCAGGGGAGAAGGATCAACTCCCGCATCTATGAGGCTCTTCTGGAAGGGAACATTCAGGATGCGAAAGAAGCGATCTATGAAGTGAATGAGATTTTGCATCAACAATTGAAACAATTCGATATTTAACATAGGATGTTAGATCGTTTCAAGCAGCGTTTATACAAAATATGAATGAAGGCGGAGGAATAAATGATGACGACACATATGGCCAATGAGCAACGTGTTTTACAGGTTGAAGGCGCATATAACTTGCGTGATCTAGGAGGGTACAAGACGAAGGATGGGCGAATGACGCGTTGGGGCGTTCTGTTTCGAGCGGATGGCTTGCACAAACTGAGTAAGGTTAGCCAGCAAGATTTGGTGAGACGAGGTGTACGGACGATTATTGATTTGCGAAATGCGCATGAGCTTGAGGAAAAGAAGAACGTATTCGCAGATTCCGAGCAAGTGAGCTATCATAATGTAAGTTTGATCAACCCGGCCACATCGAGTCTTGCGCAAATTCAAAATCTAGGTGATCTATATATTAACTTGCTTGAGACTTCGCAGACCCAGTTGTTACGTGTTTTCAGTTTGCTTGCAGAGGGAAGTATACACGGAAGTCTCTTTCATTGCGCAGCAGGTAAAGATCGGACGGGTGTTGTTTCAGCCCTTTTGTTGTACCTTATAAATGTTCCACATGAAACAATTTTGGAAGACTATCTGCTTACGAATGCCTGTATTACGCCAATTATGGATGAATTGCGCAAAGGAAAACCAGCGAATGTACCCGATGAAACGTATGAAAGCTTCTTAGGGTGTGATCCCGTTTATATGATAGATCTGCTGTCTCATCTAGAGCTTCGGTACGGAAATGCGGAACGCTATTTATCAACGATTGGTTTGTCAGAACAGCAGATTCAGGTGTTGAAGGAGCAGTTAATTACAAATTGAGGGAGTAATCTGGATCCCTAATTTCGCGCTATTTTTCCTAAAAGAATACAATTACCAAATAAGGCAGCTGCCAAGATCAGCTGTCTTTTTCTGCGACATCGGAGAGCTCGATGAGAGGCTTTCTTTTCTAGTACCTTTTTGTGGTATAATTAATCAATATCGTTTCTGGTGAGATGAGGAGAGATGACGGTTGCTGAATAGGGAAAAAGAAGTTGACCTAGCCAGACGGGCCAAAGTCATTGAGTGGCTCAAAACAGAAGTCGTAGATCATGTAGCTCACCTGCTCAAAGGCATGTGGGAAGGTAGTCATGTAAAGATGGTCGATGGATTAGCCAGTTTGATTTCGAGTGGCTATATTTTAGGCCGAAGACTGGGGATTTCTTATCGCAGTTTGGACGAAGCTATTGTTGAGAAAATGAAGAAGCACCGCCAAGAGGGCCATCAACTTGAGGATTGGTACGGCGACATTTCATCGCTCGAAGAACATTTACGTAAGAGGTGAGCCCGGTTGGGGAATCGAAGTTGGCAGAGTGTCATTTGGAGCGTGGTTATGATTATTTCATTGCTATCGCTGATGACGCCATTTATTATTTTTACATGTAGTTTTCTGTTGGTACCAGTTCTTATGTTATACGTCAAAACAAGCACGAAGCGTTTCGTCGTAAGTTATGTACTCAGCCTGCTCGTTGTTTACATACTTACCCAGTGGTTAGGTCTTTATTTAATAACGATTGCGTTGTTCATATTACCACCTGTGTTAGTGATGGGGAATCTGTACAAACGTAAAGCGGCAGCAAGATCTGTATTAACTGCGGGTATCGTTACCATCTTGGCGGAGTCGTTATTAAGCCTGCTTCTAGGTTTTGCATTAGGTCTTGACCCTGTTACTAAGTTTAAGCAATTCATGATAGATAGTATTGCAACCATGCCGAGTAGCATTCAGGAGATTTTACCTAAAGATCAAGACTGGTACGTTGGATTCATCGTGCAAGTCATACCGTTGTATTTGATTTTTGTGGCGTTGTTCATTACCTTTGTGACACATGGCGTAACGCGGTGGTTCTTGAATAAAACAGGGGAAGGTATCCCTGGTTTACGCCCAATGAGAGAGTGGAAGCTGCAAAGATCGCTTGTCTGGATTTATTTAGTGGCCTTTGTCTTAGATTTATTCTCAAAGCCCGATTCCAGCTCACTCATTTCAACACTGCTGATGAATGCGATGCCGCTGTTGATGCTCGTATTCGCGGTTCAAGCGATAGGCTTTCTGTTCTTTGTGGCGCATGCAAATAAGTGGAAACCGATCCTGCCCATTGTGGCCATTATCATTCTGATCTTTATGCCGCCACTATTTATTGTGTATAGCTTATTAGGGGTATTTGATGTTGCGTTTCCAATCCGTGAACGGTTCAAGAAAAATTTATAGGATTAGGAGCTAGTTCGAATGCCGAAGTTCCTTTTGAAGCGGTGGCACGGTCAACATATTGTGTGGATGTTCGTTCTGCTCATCGCCTTGACAGCCATTATTTATATGTTCAAATGGTGGCTGGGCCTAACGGCTTTCTTACTCTGCGGAGTAATGGCGTATTTTACGCTGCAAGCGGAGACAGCTTTTCGTCGAGAATTGAATACGTACGTCGGAACGATAACCCATCGGGTGAAAAAAGCCGGCAATGAAGTCATGAGCGGGCTGCCCATCGGCATTATTTTATATAATGAAGAGAAACGCATAGAGTGGCACAATCCTTTTGTAGCGAAAATGCTAGGGCAAGACTCGGTGATTGGTGAGTCGCTCTTTGATTATTTCCCCGATCTCAAGAATAAGAAAGACAAGGCCGAACTACTAGAGCTCAAAGTAGGTCAATTTATTTATCAAGTCTGGTCCAAACCCGAGGAGAGACTCCTCTATCTGCGTGAAATTACGGAGCAAGCAATGCTAGCGAAGAAATACGAAGATAGTAAAACGGCGATTGGTATCGTCATGATGGATAATTTGGAAGAGGCGACACAGGGATTGGATGATCAGACACGTAGTCTTATGCTGGCCAAGGTCACTGGTGAGATAACGGAGTGGGCTCAGAAGAATCAATTGTATTTACGCCGGACTTCATCAGATCGATTCCTAATCCTGATGGATCAGAAGGCGTTACGTCAGTTAGAACAAACACGCTTTGAACTTCTAGACGATGTTCGCGATCTCACGATTGAGAATAAGCTGCCTCTAACGCTTAGTATCGGGATCGCATCAGGGGCTGAACAGCTCACTGAACTTGGTCAAATGGCACAAATGGGGCTGGACATGTCGCTCGGCCGCGGTGGTGACCAGGTAACGGTGAAGGTCGGGCAGCGACTGTCCTTCTACGGTGGGAGAACGAATGCAGTCGAGAAACGTACGCGAGTTAGAGCTCGGGTGATCTCGCATGCACTGCGTGATCTGATGAAAGATAGTGACAAGGTCATCATCATGGGTCATCGGTTTGCAGATATGGATTCCATCGGCGCGGCGATTGGTGTGCTCAAGGCAGTCCAAGTCGTCGGCAAAGAAGGCTATATTGTGCTAGAGGGCGTGAATCCAGCCATTCAGAAGGTGATGGAGACGATTTCAGCTGATGAGCGGCTGCACCGTTGGTTCATTACGCCTGAGCAGGGAATGCAGATTACGACGCAGCGATCACTTGCTGTCGTCGTTGATACGCACAAGGCATCGATGGTCGCTGAGCCTAAGCTGCTACAGCTGACGCACAGGGTCGTCGTGGTCGATCATCACCGTAGGAGTGAGGAGTTCATCCATGATGCTACACTCGTCTATATGGAGCCGTACGCGTCCTCTACGTGTGAGCTAGTGACCGAGCTGCTGCAGTATATCAACGAGAAGCTGTCGATGGAGGTTCTAGAGGCCACGATGCTGCTTGCGGGGATTGTTGTAGATACGAAGAGCTTCAGTCTTCGGACAGGTGCAAGAACCTTCGAAGCCGCGTCGTACCTGCGACGCAATGGGGCAGATTCCGCTCTCATTCAGAAGTTGTTGAAGGAAGATTTGGATTCTTATATTGAGCGTTCTGAGATTATTAAGCATACAGAAACCATCTATGAACACGTGGCTTTGGCAGTTGCTGAGCCATCACGTAAATATTCTCAGTTGATGATCGCGCAAGTTGCTGATACATTGTTAAATATGACGAATATTATGGCTTCCTTCGTAATTGCCGAACGACCAGATGGATTAATTGGGATTAGCGCGAGATCGCTGGGCCAAATGAACGTTCAAGTTGTGATGGAGCGTCTAGGTGGCGGCGGGCATTTAACCAATGCAGCGACGCAAACAGATGGCACATTAGAAGAAGCAACGAACCGCTTAAAACAAGTACTAGCCGATATGCAGGAAGAGGAGGGACTTTTCGAATGAAAGTAATTTTACTCAAAGACGTTAAAGGCCAAGGTAAGAAGGGCGAAGTGAAAGAAGTATCCGAGGGGTACGCACAAAATTTCCTAATCGCACAAGGACTTGCAGCTCCAGCTACTCAGGGCACAGTCAAAGTGTTAGATAATCAAAAGAAAGCCGAGCAACGCCGCAAGGATCAAGAGAAGGCAGATGCGCAAGCGTTAGGCGAGAAGCTAAGTGAAATGACTGTTCAAATTAAAGCGAAGTCAGGCGAAGGTGGACGTTTGTTCGGTGCCATTCCTAGTAAGCAGATTGCAGAAGTACTAGAGAAACAGTATAAAATCGTGATTGATAAGCGTAAAATCGTACTGGAAGAGCCGATTCGTACGCTAGGAGTAACGAAGGTTCCGGTTAAGCTGCACGCGGAAGTAACAGCTAGTTTGAACGTTCAAGTAACGGAAGAGAAGTAAGCCTAAGGGCATAGAATAGAGCCATTTAAATAACAAGAAGTAGAGAACAAGAGTCCCTATCCGGGGCTCTTCTCTCTTGTAGACACCAAACTAGTAAACTATTAATTATGAAAATGAAAGGCGGGCACAGTAGCATGAGCAACGGAGATAATATGTTTATGGATCGTGTTCCGCCTCAAAATATAGAAGCTGAGCAAGCCGTCTTGGGTGCGATTTTAATTAACGCAGATGCGTTGATTACCGCGATGGAGCGGATATCTAGCGATGATTTCTATCGCGGCGCTCATCAGCGTATATTCGAGGCGATTGTTGAGCTCGCGGAAGATCAAGAGCCTGTCGATCTTATTACACTTACAGCACTTCTTCAAAACAAGCAGCAGCTTGAGGAGATCGGCGGCGTAACGTACTTATCCGAGCTGGCGAATGCAGTACCAACCGCTGCCAATATCGACTACTACGCGGCGATCGTCGAAGAGAAGTCGATGCTTCGCCGATTGATTCGGACAGCGACACAGATCGTCACCAATGGCTATGCCAATGAGGATGATGTTGGGGCGATGCTCAGCGAGGCGGAGGCGAAGATCCTCGAGATCTCGCAGCGCAGGAGCTCAAGCGGCTTCGTCGTCATTCGCGACGTGCTGATGGAAGTGTTCGAGAAGGTTGAAAACCTCTACTCGAACAAGGGCGGGTCAACGGGAATTCCGTCAGGATTCATTGACCTGGACAAGATGACGTCTGGCTTCCAGCGTTCAGACTTAGTCATTCTGGCCGCCCGACCTTCTGTTGGTAAAACCGCGTTCGCTCTGAACGTGGCGCAGAATGTCGGCGTTCGGGCCAAAGAGACCGTCGCGATCTTCTCGCTCGAGATGGGTGCCGCGCAGCTCGTACAACGTATGATCTGCGCCGAGGCCAACGTCGATGCGAACCGCATGCGGACCGGTTATCTCGAAGGCGACGACTGGGAGAAGCTAACGATGGCGATCGGCGCCTTGTCAGAGGCGAATATCTATATCGACGATACCCCGACGATTACGGTCGCCGATATCCGAGCGAAGTGCCGTCGTTTGCAGCAGGAGAAGGGGCTCGGCATGATCCTCATCGACTACTTGCAGCTGATTGCTGGCCGTGGCGGTAAAGGCGGCGACAACCGTCAGCAGGAGGTCTCTGAGATCTCCCGTACGCTGAAGCAAATTGCCCGTGAGCTGAATGTACCGGTTATCGCGCTCTCGCAGCTGAGCCGGGGCGTTGAGCAGCGGCAGGACAAGCGTCCGATGATGTCTGACCTTCGGGAATCCGGTTCCATTGAGCAAGATGCCGACATCGTAGCGTTCCTTTACCGGGACGATTACTACGATAAGGAATCGGAGAAGAAGAACATTATCGAGATTATTATTGCCAAACAGCGGAATGGTCCCGTAGGTACCGTCGAGCTGGCCTTCCTGAAACAATTCAATAAATTCGTGAATATGGATCGCAGTCATCAAGAAGCAGCAGCCGGGCAGTATTGACGGCTGTTTTTTTGTTTGTAGAGGGGATGGGGGGAGCCGTCGAAGCGAGTGATGAATAATATAGTTACAATCGGCGAGATCCGCGAAAATGGCACAATAGTGATGAAAAACATCGCTATAGCCGAGGCTCAGGCTGAATCACCTTGATACGCGCACTGTAAGCGTGAATCCCAAAAGTATCTGCATTTTCTCTCAACAAACAGACATAAAAAATGCCCTCAAGTGGAATCTTATGGGGAACAGATTGAATATGAAATAGGCAAAGCCAGAGGTTTCCCTTCTTTTAGCGATAGCAATGAAATAGTTTGCGTAATTTCCGAACAATTATACAGACACCCCTATAATCGTTCGTTTTTCATTGACTTTGGCATGGGGGACTGCTAAACTAAAGACGGTGAAAAAACCTTGATCGACAAGCCGGCTTGAGGCAGGTAACTCGAAATAAGGTCGTTTTTTCATGCCGAAGGGTGGGTTTCCTTCCTGCAGATCACTGCCGAAAGAGACCAGATCTTCCTTTGCGGTGAGTAAGTGAGAGTTAGCTCTCTTGTCTGTTGCCGCGTGTAGCAGTGAATAGAGGTAGTTGCATCACCAGAATCGCCAGAGGGAAAGTGCAATGGACGCTGAACGCTTTAGCGCTTTAATGAAGTCCAACTTTCCTCTGTGGTCTTACAGCCATAACGGCTTATTATGGGTGACTAGTCACCGTACGGAGGTAAGTGCATATGTCAACGGTTGTTGTTGTCGGTACGCAATGGGGAGATGAAGGGAAAGGTAAAATCACGGATTTCTTAGCGGAATCTGCTGAGGTTGTTGCGCGTTATCAAGGTGGTAACAATGCAGGCCATACGATCATTATTAGCGGGAAAAAGTACAAGCTGACGATGATTCCTTCCGGTATTTTTTACAGAGATAAAGCTTGTGTGATCGGGAATGGGATGGTTATTAATCCGGCTGCACTCATTGAAGAAATTAATTACATTCATGATAATGGTTTTACAACAACGAACCTGAATATCAGTGATCGCGCGCATGTGATTATGCCGTATCATTTGGTGCTTGACGGTCTAGAAGAAGATCGCAAAGGTGATAGCAAAATTGGTACGACCCGCAAAGGGATCGGCCCTTGTTATATGGATAAAGCAGCACGTAACGGTATTCGTATCGCGGATTTGATGGATGCAGAAGAGTTCGAATTGAAGCTTCGTCGTATCGTTGCTGAGAAAAACGTATTGATTGAGCAAGTCTACGGTTCAACAGGTCTTGATGTGGAGCCAATCCTTAAAGAGTACCTTGCGTACGCTGAAGTGATTCGTCCATATGTAAAGGATACATCTGTCATCTTGAACGAATATATCGACCAAGGTCGCAGAGTGTTGTTCGAAGGCGCGCAAGGCGTAATGTTGGATATCGATCAAGGGACATACCCATATGTTACTTCATCGAACCCGACAGCTGGCGGTGTTTGTATCGGTTCTGGAGTAGGTCCAACGAAGATTCACAACATCATCGGTGTGGCTAAAGCTTATACAACACGTGTCGGCGACGGTCCTTTCCCAACGGAATTGGATAATGAAATCGGCGCTTGGATTCGTGAAAAAGGCTTCGAGTACGGTACGGTAACGGGTCGTCCTCGTCGTGTAGGCTGGTTTGACAGTGTTGTTGTGCGTCACGCAAGACGCGTTAGCGGCATCACGGGCTTGTCTTTGAACTCTATCGACGTTCTGACAGGTCTAGAAACGGTCAAAATTTGCACAGGCTACATGTACCGCGGTGAGTTGATTGAGCACTACCCAGCGAGCTTGAAAGCTATCTCCGAGTGCGAAGCGGTATACGAAGAGCTTCCAGGTTGGACAGAAGATGTTTCTGAAGCTCGTACGCTGAGTGATTTGCCAGAGAACGCAAGACACTATGTTGAGCGCGTGTCTCAGCTTACAGGTATCCCAATCGCAATCTTCTCCGTAGGCCGTAACCGTGAGCAAACGAATTTGGTTCGTCCCATCTACGCTTAAATCATAGATAAACTAAACAATCCTCTAGGCTGCTCAGCAGCTTAGGGGATTTTTCTTTTCGCCTATAGGGATATAATGGCAGGGTTTTCGTCCATACTGGGAGGAGAAGTATATCTAGGCGTGAGCAATGTTAGGAGTGATATAAATCGTATGAAGCTATTAACTTGGTTATGTAAAATCGTCATAAGTACCGTCCTTATTACATCAATTACGATGTTTACAACATGGTATGTGGTGAACATGTACGTGGAGGATATATTTCGACAATATCAGCTACCAGCGATGGGTAAAAAGATTCAATTTGGTGAATTTGCGTCAAGATTGGCGGCAGAGCTGAATATAGTTAAGGGGAATGACGGGGGGAAGAAGGCAGCATCAGGAGAAACCCCAACGACGAAGCCTTCGCCAACTCCTAGTCCCAACCCGTCAGGGGCCTTTCCAAGCCCGAGTTCAAGTCCAAATCCGAATGATCAACAACCTGTAGGCGGAATTAGTTCGTCAAGCGGTGTAGACACATCGACAGTGAATCAAGACGATGCGATAGCCGTGATGGGAAGCGCTCGAACGGAGGAGAGCGAGAAGAAGGAGCTTGTCATGTCCACCGAGGATTTTGCGAAGAAGAAAGAAGCCCTCTCGAGTGATGATAAAATGAAAATATTTTCACTAGTTGTCGCTAAGCTGCCACAGACTGAGGTGCAGACACTATCCGCGATCTTGGAAGATGGGATTACTACGCAAGAACTTGAGGAAGTAAATGCGACACTTAAGAAATATTTGAGCGACAAAGAACTGTCACAATTAACAGATATATTAAATAAGTACTAGGCTCAAGGGAAGTTGCTGACCGATGGACCATAATCCGTAGCTTCCCTTCTAAGTTTCATGCCTTTTCGTCATTTCTTTTAACATGCAGGCAAATAAGTTGGGATTTCGAACAAAAAAAATAGACTTTTAGCGACTTCTTTTGGTAGTAGACACGAATCTATCACATGGTGATCGAGTATTTTGTTGAAATAGGCACAGAAAGTGTGTTAAATTTAACAAAAGAAAGATAGCATAATGGATATTATGTCTAATCAAGGTTTATTTATGTATCTACGAGTATTTACTCTAGGGATGCAAAACCGTTCAAAGGGAGAAGATCATGACAGGTTTCAGGGGAATGCGTTTTGTCATGGATCTCATGAAGAGATTCACGCCTAAGCGAGAAAGCTTGACCGGAAATGAATCATTATCAGACAAGCAGCTAGAAGAAGTTCAGCCAGTCGATGTAACGACATCCACGACACTAACGGTAATCAAACGACATAAATGGTCTCTTGCACTAGGTGTAGGTGTTATTGCACTTACGGGAGTGATCACGTTCACCGGACATCAATATGTAGAAGCGGGCATGGATGAAGTGTATCATGTGATGCTTAACAATCAAGAAGTAGGTATCGTAAGCGATAATAAGATAATTGATGAATATAAGATGAACAAACCGTTAGAAGTACAGAAGAATTTTCCAGATGTTCATGTTGTGCTCAAAACAGACGGAATTACCTACACGTCTGAAAGGGCTTACAATATGAAGACGGACGATTCTGCTGTTATTTCCTCCTTGGATCAATTGCTCATACCGCAACCTGTGGGTGTGGCACTGAAAGTGGATGGCAAGACGATAGCGATTGTGAAGGATCAGGCAACAGCCGATCAGATTCTGAGTCAAGTCAGCGAACCATTTACACCCAAAGGGAAAAATAACGAAAAAGTAGCTGCCTTATCTACCGGTCTAGGTGAGGATATTTCTACAGCGCCATCCGAGCTTGAAAAGGTGGAATTCGTTCAAAAGGTCGAGAAAGAAGAAGTTCCTATCGATCCAACGGAGTTAGTGAAGCCAGAGGAAGTCGTGAAGACCTTGCAAACTGGTGATGTTGCACCGGCGAAGTACACGGTTGTTGAAGGTGATTGTGTTTCGTGTATTGCGAAGAAATTAGGCATCACGAAGCAATTTATTTATGATAATAATCCAGGAATTCAAGATGATAAGCTGAAGATCGGCAATCAATTGGATGTTACGGTGCTCAAGCCAACGCTTTCTGTGAAAACGACGGAGAAGATCGTAAAGAATCAAGAGATTCAGTACGATACCGAGTATGTGAAAGACGATTCGATGCGCTTAGGCGTTGTCCAACCGATTTCGCCAGGAAAGAATGGGCTTAAAAAAGTAACAATTCAAGTGACGAAGGTCGATGGTTTAATGACCGAAGAGCAAGTCGTGAATGAAGAAATCATTGATCAACCTGTCACCGCCAAGGTGAAAAAAGGGACAAAAGTCATTAAAGGTGAGGGTACAGGGAAGTTCGCATGGCCCGTCATTTCGCCTAGTATCTCAAGTACATTCGGTTATCGTTGGGGCAAGTTACATAAGGGCATCGACATCACAGGTAACAGAAATATTATGGCTGCAGACAATGGCAAGGTCGTCGAAACGGGCTACAAGTCAGATTACGGCAATTATATTATTATTAACCATTTAAATGGTTATGAAACACTGTATGGACATTTAAGTCAAATTACTACGAAGTCAGGCACTATCGTCGAAAAGGGCGATAAAATCGGAATTATGGGGAGCACAGGTGACTCCACAGGCGTGCATTTGCATTTTGAAGTGCACAAAAGTGGAGGCTTGGAAAATCCTTTGAAATATTTGAATCGCTAAAAAAAGATAGAGGCAAGGTCGAACCGGACAACTCGGGGGCCTTGTCTCTTTTTAGTTAAATGTATGTTAAAATGAAGAAGAGTATGTAGGAAATAACTGGCTGAAAATCGGATCTAACTCTGGCAGTTGCACGCGATCAGGCGTGTCAGCGTCAGTTACTTTATAGTAGGCGGTGGTCGCATGTTTGGGAAAATTCTCGTGGTGGATGACGAACAACCAATTGCAGATATTTTGAAGTTTAACCTGGAGAAAGAGGGCTATCAGGTCATCTGTGCGTACGATGGTGGAAGCGCTGTAGAGCTTGCGTTCTCGGAACAGCCGGATCTGATCCTGCTTGATCTCATGCTGCCTGTGAAGGATGGCATGGATGTATGCCGTGAGGTGCGCTCTAAGCTCAATACGCCGATTATTATGCTGACAGCGAAGGATACGGAGCTGGACAAGGTGCTGGGCTTAGAGATGGGCGCAGACGACTATGTGACGAAGCCATTCGGCACCAGGGAACTGCTGGCCCGTGTGAAGGCGCATCTGCGCAGACAGACGAAGGTGCAGACGGCACCGAACGAACCGGAGGCGCAGCGGAATGGGATGCGCATTCATGCGCTTTTTATCGATAACGACATGTATATGGTTTACAAGGACGGAACGCCCCTTGATCTGACACATCGGGAGTTCGAGCTCATTCAATATTTGGCCAAAAACTCAGGCAAAGTGATGACCCGTGAGCACCTGCTGCAAGCGGTGTGGGGCTTTGAATATTTTGGCGACGTACGGACCGTCGATGTGACGATTCGCCGCCTGCGTGAGAAGCTGGAGACAGATCCAAGTCGTCCGGAATATATCATGACGCGCAGGGGTCTCGGTTACTTGATGCGCAGTCCTAAAGCCGGAGGCTTCTAAACATGAAGGGCATCCGCTTCTTTCAATCGATTCAAGCGAAGCTAATAATTATTTATGTTCTGCTTATTCTTATCGCGATGCAGCTCATTGGGGTGTATTTCTATAAGACGGTAGAAACATATTTTAAAAATGATTTCCTAGCATCCCGCAATAGTCAGGTTACGCTGCTTGCTGGCTTCGTTGAATCGTATTTGACGGGGGACCAGGAGAGTAAGAATGCGACCGAGGGTAAGAAAACATACGCGGATTTAAATGAATTCGTGAGCAATCTTTTTTCCATTAATAATGCGGAAATTCAAATCATTGATGCGAATGGTAACGTGATCAGCACGTCGGTCGCGAGTCATTTGAAGCAAAAAAATACGCAGCCGGAAGTCATTCGGGCCTTGCAAGGGATTAAGGATAATCAGCGGATTTTCACGGACGAGGATGGGTATCGGAAGGTCATTATCGCGAAGCCAGTCGGCAGCGGGGCTCGTGTCCTAGGGGCGGTGTACATCATCGCCTCCATGGAAGATGTGTACAAGACCATCCGCTCGATTAACCGGATCCTTATTTCGGCGACGTTGATTGCCCTGGGGTTGACTGCCTTATTAGGTGTTCTCTTAACGAGCACGATTACGAACCCTATTAAAGAGATTACGAAACAGGCAACAGCCGTAGCTGAGGGGAATTTTGATCAGCAGGTCATCATTCAAGGGACCGATGAGATCGGTCAGCTGGGGCAGACCTTTAATTTCATGATGAATCGACTGAAAGAGGCACTCTCGCTCAATGAAGAAGAGAAGGAGAAGCTTGCTTCCATTCTAACGAATATGAATGATGGCGTTATCGCAACGGATGATAGAGGACAAGTGATTGTATTGAATCGCCGGGCGAAGCAGATCCTGCAAGTGGAAGAGGAAACAACGCTGGGATTGGAGATATCCGAAGTCATTGGGATTCCAATAGACACGATCCGTGGTCTGGTCACCGGGCAAGTGAATACGACGCTGCTGGATATTCAGCTGCCAGACGACGAGGATGAACAGCTGTCGGTTCGTATTACGTTTACACCTATCCACCGGCGTGGTGAGGGTCAGCACGGGATCATTGCGGTACTGCAGGACGTAACGGATCAGGAGAAGCTAGAGCAAGCCAGACGAGAGTTCGTGGCGAACGTCTCTCATGAGCTTCGTACGCCGCTGACGACGATCAAGAGTTACCTCGAAGCGCTCGATGACGGAGCAATCGAGGAACCGCAGCTCGCTTCACGCTTCATCAGCGTGACACGCAGCGAAACCGAGCGGATGATCCGCTTGGTGACGGATCTCTTACATCTATCGCGACTGGATTCGAAGCAGTCGATGATGAGCAAGTCCTCGACGCTCGTCAGCGAGATGCTGGAGGAAGTCGCGGACCGCTTTTCTTTTCAGCTGCAGCAACGGAAAATTCAAATTATGTTACACGTGGAACATGGCGTAACGAGCCTGCTGCTTGATCGCGATAAAATTGATCAGGTGCTTGATAATTTGGTATCCAATGCGATTAAATATACCGGCGATGAAGGTACCATTCGCTTGGAGGCACGCAAGATTGACAAAGAGCTGCTGGAAATATCGGTGCAAGATAACGGGATGGGGATTCCGAAGAAGGACCTTTCTCGGATTTTCGACCGTTTCTATCGCGTTGATAAAGCACGCTCTCGCAACATGGGAGGCACAGGTTTAGGCTTGTCCATTGCCCGGGAAATAGTGAAAGCGCATGGTGGAACGATTGCATTAGAGTCAGAGCTGGGTCAAGGAACGCGCGTCCTATTTACGTTGCCGATTAGGCAGGAAGAGGAGGGTGAAGTATGATAGAGAGTTTGAAATCGATCTTTCTTGTTCTGCTGATTGGAACAAGCTTGTATCAGAGCTTTATACTCGCTTCTTACAGCCCTCCGAAGATAGAGCCGATTAGGCAAAGCAACTATGTGCAGACGGAGACGTTGGGTAAACAGGCGGAGCTGGCAGATATGCTCTTTCCGGATCAACTGATCATTCACTTAGGAAATCAACAGCATTCCGTGTTGTACCCAAACAATTACTACTACACGAGATTGCTGGATAATATTAAGCAACGAAGCTTCAAAGGCTTCCGCAAGACGTCGATGTATCTCGTCAATGTGAACTGGGAAGAAGTTCGGACCAAACAACTTGGTGTGGAGATTCGATTCCGGGAAGGGATTCCGTTCTCGATTCTGCAGCAGTTATTCCGAATCGAAGGTGAAATTCCGGTTGAGAATGATAAAATTACGAAGATTTGGATCTACTCCAAGGGGACGAATGATGAGGTTCGCGCATTCTTTTTCACAGATTCGCCGGGTGTTGGTTATGAAGTCATTGGGGCGGATTTCACGAGCAAAGACGTTGAGAATTTCGTGGCCTATGGGGAGCCAAGCAATTTATACAAAACCATGAATAGCGGTGATTATTATCTACCGTTGAAGGCGCTACATCTACCTAGTTATACCTTCACATATACGCAGCTTACGGCAGATCAACTGAAGCAAAGCTTGTTCGTAGATCCAGGCATCACTCGTTATCTAAAAGAACGGGATGGCTCGGAGATTTATACCGATAGCAAGCGCGGCTTCCAGCTGAATCGAGACCAACGGTGGGTGACGTATTTCGATCCAGTAGCACCAGCGGCTAGTAAAACCGAGGTGTTGGAAGATTTGATGGCTGGCATCAAATTTATCAATCAGCATATTGGTTGGGATGGGAGATATATGGTTGCCCGCACCCCAGAGAAACAGCTAGATAATCAGACCTTCATATTTCGCCAGTACTATGAATCACTTCCGATCGTAACCGCACAGCCAGAAGGTTTTGGTACGATGAACATGCAAGTACAGAAAGGTGTTATCTCAGGATTCGAACGATCGATGGTGATTCCTGATCTGAAGTCGGGGCAACGCAAAGAGAATGAGTTGATGTCGGGCGAAGCCATAGAGCAACGCTTACAGTACTATCAACGTCGCTCTAGCATCGTTTCTATATTCCCAGCGTATCGTCCAGTTATTTCGGATAAGACAGTAACATTAACGAGTACGTGGGCGATAGAGCTGCGTGATGGTACGTATGATTTTATTGAGTAGACAGTATGACAGAGAAGGGTTGGTGAGATTATGAATTGGAGTAGGGCCAAGACGATTTTGATCGCTTCATTTTTACTTTTGAATATGATCCTCGGCTTCCAGCTGTGGTCCACCAATCGTTCCGATCAGACTGGCATATCCTTGGATCCATCTAGTACTGTGGAGGATTTGAACCGTGCGCTCCGCAATAAAAATATTCGGCTTACGGACGAGCTTCCAACGGATCCGCCTAAGTTGAAGGTCATCACGGTGAAATATGATGATAGTATCAAGCCTGGCGAGGAGAAAACGCTCAAAACGCCAATTTATATGAGTGCGCTCCTTGGTAAAGGTGCAAGCAAAGAAGTGCAGTCGCTGTCGGAGATTCCAAACTTCACGATGTATCAGTTGGACTCAGCGATTAGTCGTGATGGAATCTATGTATTCTCGCAATTGTATGGCAAGATTCCACTTTTTGATGTAATGGTCGAGCTAAATGAGAAAAATGGAGAAATTACCAGTTACCGTCAAGCTTTCGTTGAAGTAGAATCAGAGGTAGAACAGACGGAGCAGAAGATGATTTCGGCCCAATTAGCGGTCCGCAGCTTGGTGGACAATTATTTAAGCGATGGCTCCATTATTACCGAGGTTCGGTTGGGGTATCACGGACAACCTTACAACTCGCAAACACAGCCCATGTATCCGCATTGGCGCATAACGATTGATAACGGAGATATTTATTATTTACAAGCCTTCAATGGTGCGGTGGAGAAAGGGGCTACGCTTACCCCATTTGGCCTGAAAGGTGATGGAGAGGCATCCACTGCTTCTCCAGCCCCAGGTTCAAAGAACACGCCGAAGAAGTAATAGTAGCAAGGAATAATTAACTGGCACACAGGTAGGCATAGAGGAGTAGGGAAGATGGGAATTCGATTTACGGTGTTATCAAGTGGTTCAACGGGGAATGCAACGGTTGTCGATAACGGTGAGGTTAAGCTGCTGATTGACGTAGGCTTCAGTGCGAAGAAGATGGAGCTTTTAATGAAGGAACGGGAGCTCGCGGCGAATAGTATTGACGGCATTCTCGTCACGCATGAGCATTCTGACCATATTAAGGGACTCGGTGCGTTCGCTCGGAAATATGATGTGCCGATATACGCCAATGAGAAGACGTGGGTGGAGTTGGATCGCCAAATTGGTGTAATCGCTGAGGGCAACAAGCGCGTGATGGATACGGGTGGCGTAGAGGAGTTCGGCTCACTGAAAGTGGAATCCTTCGGGATTTCGCATGATGCAGCGGAGCCGGTGGGTTACGTTTTTTATGAAGGCGAACAGAAGTTAAGTGTTGTAACGGATCTCGGGTATATGAGCGAAAAGGTGAAAGAGAAGATTTCGGATTCGGATGCCTTGGTTCTGGAAACCAATCATGATGTGGACATGCTGCGCGTGGGACATTACCCATGGAGCATTAAGCGACGTATTCTCGGAGACAAGGGACATTTATCCAACGAAGCCGCAGGGGAAGCGCTCTGTGATATCATGACGAATAAGACGAAATCTGTCTATATGGCGCACCTTAGCCGTGATCATAACTTAATGGATTTGGCCAGGCTGACCGTGAATAATATAGTACAAGAGCGAGCGCCCGAGGCGAAACAGCTGCGGCTGATGGATACGTATTTTGACCGTTCTACGAAATGGGATGTATTGGATTCGGAGTAAGTGCAGCGTCGAGTTCCTGGGACTTGAGCTGGATTTCTTGTGCGGTGATAAGACCCTTATCAATCAAGACTTGAATGAGAGATGAGAGGACGAGCGACTGGTGATAGTGGCTTTCCTTAAGGTCAGCAAGCTTACCGATCATGTTAATTTCTTCAAAATGGGATGGAATACGGTTCATAGTGGCATTCTCCTTTAAATAAGGTCTATTAAAGTTTCCTAATACTCTAGTAATTCGGTGAGAGATTTGGTTTACTATTATTGTAGGCAAGAAGCGAGCGAAACATTCCTATTATTTGCAAAAAACCAATCGATTGGGTGATGTGTTCGTGAACCCATCCATGGATTGAAATAAAGCAAGGCGAGTGAGCTTCAAACCCCGTCAGCGAGGAGGGACCTGAAATGAGTTTGTTTGATGATGATTTTTATTCGACCAAAAGGTCCAGAAGGCGCGAGCCGGTATGGCGTCCCAAAGGGACAGGGAATTTCACGAGTTTCACAAGCTTCGCTGGTCGAAGAAGGTATGTAGCCCTCATCGCAGGATTCATTGGGGCACTAGGCATGCTTATCGTGGTAGGGATTGTTCACGCTATTGGTGGTGGTGATTCGTCGGGAAGCACGCTTGCGATTCCTGTAGTAGCCAAAGCGGATGTGCATCCGATGAATGGGAATGACTCGGTTGTTGCAGCAACGGACAAAATAAAACCAGCCGTGGTTAGTGTCATCTCCTCGAAGAAGGACGACGCTGGGCAAGAAACGGGCATTGGTATTGGATCAGGTGTTATGTTTGCGCGCAGCGGGGATAAAGTTCGCATTGTGACGAATAGTCATGTTGTAGAGAACGGGAATCAGTTCGAAATCGTGAACTTCGAAGGCGAGCACCGCAAAGCTACGTTGGTTGGACGCGATCGAATTACCGATTTGGCTGTATTAGAGGCGGATGGCAAAGATGTTAAAATACTTGCTGAGTTCGGTGACTCCGATAAGCTAAGAGCGGGCGAAATGGCGATTGCTGTGGGCAATCCGCTAGGCCTTGGCTTCTCACCAACCGTGACGCAAGGCATCGTTTCTTCACCGAAGCGGACGATACCAGTCTCGCTTTCACGGGAAGGCACGGATTATGACTGGGAAATGGACGTCATCCAAACGGATGCCGCGATTAACCAAGGCAATAGCGGGGGACCGCTTGTCAATATCGAGGGCAAAGTGATCGGCATCAATTCGATGAAGATTTCGGATACAGGCGTTGAAGGCTTAGGCTTCGCGATTCCCATTAATAGTGTGACACCGATTATTGATAGTCTCATCAAGGATCACAAGGTGAAACGACCGTTAATTGGTGTGTCGACGCAGGAGCTGCAAGCTTTTAAGGGGACGGATGTATTAAAGCTGCCTGCAGATGTCAAAACTGGAGTTATCGTCTTCGACGTCTCTGGCCCTGCGAAGGAAGCGGGACTGAAGGCGCAAGATGTAATCGTTCAGTTGGACGATCGCAAGATTGATAGTACGATTTCCTTACGGAAGTATCTCTACAACGAGAAGAAGATTGGCGATAAAATCAACGTGGTATACTATCGCGGCGGCAAGAAGTTGACGACGGTGTTGACGTTGGTTGAGGCGACGGATAAGTAGTGGTCGGGAAAGTGCAAGGATCAAGATATAGTAATAGAAGAGCTAAGAGATTGAAGGTCAAGTGAAAGAATAGAAATCTACAGAGCCGCCAGCGGATGAGAGGTACTAACATGCATGTCGTTTGTAAAGATCATGTGGAAATAGCCATAGATGAATTTGTTGATGAGTATGAGGAAGCACCAGACGTTGTGGATCTGCAGAAAACCCACTTCGCCCACTGGGCACCGCCTGAGCACTGCGAGCATTGCCAGTCATTATCACGTTTTCTAATCGTATGAGGGGAGGCCTGAGGGCCTCTTTTTTCTACATATAAGTAATTAAATGTGTTTTTGGCGTGAAGTGGGCTGGTGGAGATGGTTTAAGCACAAGCATCGGCACTAGCCACAGGGCATCTTGGCCAAGCAAATAACTGGATTTTATGCAGCTAATTCAAGTGGAATCACCGCATTTCGCAAATTAACTGGATTTCCTCCCGTTATTTCAGGGCGAATTCGCCAAACGGGACATTTTGAGCAAAAATAGATGTAGAAAATCCATTTAAACTCCCAAAAGGCTAGTTTTACCCCGAAATAGATGTAGGAAATCCAGTTAATCCCCAATAGCTATCCAGCCTGAGAATGTAAAAGAACCCCATATAACATCACGAGCAGGACTAGATGGTATCGAGAAAGACGACGTAGCCGTTTATTTCGTTTATGGTATGATGATGAGATCAGTTAGGCCTAAAATGGGAAAAGAATAGGGGCTCACTATGCAGATACAGATACTGACCGTTGGTAAATTAAAAGAGCGCTATCTCGTGGACGGGATCGCGGAGTATGTGAAGCGTCTTGGCCCGTATGCCAAGATGCAAATGATTGAGGTGCCAGATGAGAAGGCACCGGAGAACATGAGCCCTGCTGAAGAGCAGCAGGTGAAGGATCGTGAAGGCGCGCGGCTGCTGGCTGCGCTGCGCCCAGATGTGTACGTCGTTGCGCTTGCCATCGACGGTGAGATGTGGACGAGCGAGCAGCTGGCGAGCTCGCTCGATAAGTTGGCCACCTATGGGCGGAGCCAGGTGGCCTTCGTTATTGGCGGCTCGCTGGGGCTGTCCAGAGAGCTGCTGCGCCGTGCGGATATGCGGCTGAGCTTCGGCCGCATGACGCTGCCGCACCAGCTGATGCGGCTGGTGCTGGTGGAGCAGATTTATCGCGCGATGCGGATCAATCGGGGGGAACCGTATCATAAATAACGGCAGCGAGATAAGATGAAAAAGGTGCATGTACAACCGGACAGTTGAGAGAGCACCGAACTTTGACCCCAAGGGATGGGATACAATGGGATTGAAGTTGGTTGTAAACAGTGTTAGTCTAACAACGGTAAACTCATAATCTATTTTTTGCAATACATTTACTAATAGTCACCATTTTAGTTATAAAGAAAGGTAATACTATGATAAAAGTTGATAACTTATCCTTCTCATTTCCGCAAAAAGAACTATATAACAACATTTCATTTACGCTTGAAGAGGCACAACATTGCGCTTTTATAGGAACAAGTGGCAGTGGGAAAAGTACATTGATCGATATATTGATGGATCCAGAAAGATATTTGTTCGAGGGCAAGTTAGAAATAGATCCAACTTGCAAAATTACGCATGCAAGTCAATTCCCACAATTTGACAAAAGAAAAGAAACAACAGTTTTTGAATATATAGGGGAAGAATTTATTAAGGTACAAAATGAAATAACATCTATTTGTGCGGAGATGGAAACTTCATCGGATATGGATGCGTTATTAGAAAAGTATCAATTAGCTTTAGACACATTTGATTCAATCGGTGGGGCTGATTTTGAAAGCAATATTAATAAGAAACTAAATCTAGCAAACCTCATGAAGCTAAAAGATCTTAGGGTATCCGACCTGAGTGGTGGGGAATTCAAACTTATTCAAGTGATGAAGGAAATGCTTAGTAGTCCAGACTTAATGATTATGGACGAACCTGATGTATTTTTAGACTTTGAAAACCTAAATGCGCTTAAAAATCTAATTAATTCTCACAAAGGAATGCTGCTAGTTGTTACACACAACCGATATCTATTGAATCATTGTTTCAACAAAATTTTACACCTTGAAAACATGGAGATCCAAGAGTTTGATGGGCGGTATATTGAGTATAATTTCTCATTACTTCAGACAAAAATTGAGTTGCAAGAAATCGCAGTCGCTGAACAAGAAGAAATTGAGAGATACGATAACATTATTGATAATCTTAGAGCTATCGCAACGTATAATTCAGAAGCATCTAGAGGGAGAGCATTAAAAGCTAGAGTTAGGTTTCAAGAAAGATTGGAAGCGCGTAGAATTAAAGCGCCATTTGTTGATATTAAGCAACCGAATATTAGTTTTGGTATTGAAAATGAGATTGAAGATACCATTGTTGTAAAGGTCAATAATTATCGTGTTACGTTTGATGAGTTGCTTTTAGACAATGTTAACTTTGAGATAAAATCTACGGATAAAGTAGCCATTATTGGTCCAAACGGTACCGGGAAAACGACTTTACTCCGAGATATCTTTAAAAATAATCATGCTTCAATTGAAATACATGCTGATGTTAAGGTGGCTTATCTATCTCAGAATCAAGGCGAAGTGCTAAAGGATTCTAATACAATACTAGAAGAATTCATCGATGCTGGGTTTAAAACGTATGATGAGGTTAGATCGTATCTTTCAAACTATGGCTTTGAAGGAGAGATCGTTAATCAAAAGATAGCCTCTTTATCTGGTGGAGAAAAGAATATGCTTCAATTGGCTAAAGTTTCTGCCAGTAAAGCAAACGTATTGCTTCTTGATGAACCGACAAGCCATTTAGACACCTATACACAAATAGCACTGGAGAAAGCCATTGAAGACTATAAAGGTGCGATTCTCATGATTTCTCATGATTTCTATTCTGTTGTAAATGGTATGGATTATGTTTTAATCATTGACGATAAGACAATTAGAAAAATGAGTATGCGAAAATTTAGACAGATGATTTATGCTAGTCATTTTGATAGAGACTATCTAGAAAATGAACAAAATAAAAAATCTGTTGAAATGAAAATAGAATTGGCTTTAAAAGATACTAATTTTGAACTTGCAAAAGTATTGGTTGACGAGCTAGAAGAGCTGATTAAGTTGCTTTAAATTACAACCCTTTGATTGAAATAAAGCGTGCGCTCTTCTCAATGATTCCAGAAATTCACAGTCGGCTGAATGGTCTTTTTATGGCTATCTTCTTTTTTGGCGGTGCCATCGGATCCGCAATTGGTGGATGGGCATATGCTACAGGAGGTTGGAGTGCCGTGTTATGGATTGGAATAGCTTTCCCGATCGCAGCCCTCCTTTATTTTACGACAGAGAAGAAATGATAATTCCATTCCACATAGTAATTGGGAGATGCCCTGTTGTACTCACTCAGAAAGACAAATAAAAAAAAGCGTACGATCCCAGAAACGAGATCATACGCTTTTTCGTTTTCTGTGACGGATAAGATTATCAAGTTCATGGCGAACTGCAAGGTTTACGCCTAGATGGATCAGAAGTATAATTATGGAAAACATGCGACCCAGTCTAGATAAACGATTTTCACAAAAAGGAAGGAACTGATTCCCATCCATGAACCGATTAATAGATCAATATAGCGATGAGATTGTCCGGATCTTCGGAGAAGCCTCGGCTCAATTGCAGACGCTTCCGGAGGAACTGAAGGAGCAAGCTTTGGCGCTTCTGGGCGGGTGCTATCCATTAGACAGGAAGGACAGCGAAGGACCTAATATGATCAGCTACCTGCTCCCGTATTGGGTTGGAGAGACCTTGGGGAGTCCGATCGAGCTGTGTCGCGAGTTAGCGGTGGGAAATGTGTACGGGATGTTGTCCTTTTTTCTCTTGGACGATGTAATGGATGAGAAAGGTGAGGTTCGGCGTTCGCTGTCCCTAAGCACGCTTTTGAATCAACGGTTCTTGGAGGCTTATCAGCGGTGTTTCTCAGGAAATGCTCAACTGTGGGTTTATTATAATCGCTATTTAGCGGAATGGGCAGATGCTATGTACCGTGAGGTGGACGAGTCAATGGATCCACGGGATCCTGGCCGATTGGCCCGCAAGGCTGCCCCGGTGAAGCTGTGCGCCACGGCATTGTTGCTCCAAGTCGGACGGGCCCAAGAGATTCGGGTTATGGAGACAGCCATCGATTTGGCCCTTGCGGTACTCCAACTCTCCGATGACTGGACAGATTGGCGGGAGGATTTGCCGATGGCTTCCTGTAACGCTTTTCTAGTGTTGCTGCGGGAGAACCTTGCATTACATGCAGGCGAGGTTTTGGATGAGAGTATGGTGAAACGCAGCATTTATCGTGAGCAGGCCTTAGGAGGGCTTGCGACCCTTGCAAGCGATTATGCGGATCAGTTGAGCGCCATGAAGGATGCTCCCGCATCCCTTCAGGTTTTCGCATCCTCGATCGCTCAAAGCTTGCAGAGCAAGGCAAACGAGATCAGAGATCGTTACAATAGTTTGTTAAATGATGGGGGATTTTCAATTTATTTAGCGATAAATGGTTAATTATGGTACAAAATATCTAGTTCTATGGTATTATGAAAATGCAATATATCCTAATATTTGGAAGGTTGTGTTGTCATGTCCATAGATACGTTGAAAGTGAATATCATCAAGAAAGCTTGGGAGGACCCGGATTTCAAGGCGCGTTTGCTGGCAGATCCCCGTAGTGCGCTGCAGCAGGACTTCGGACATAATATTCCTGAAGGTATTGAGCTGCATGTGATGGCGGTAACACCCACTAAGTATGCGCTGATCATTCCCCCGAAACCGGAGGAATTGGATGGTTTGACAGCTACTGAGGTACAACCGCAAATGGCTACTTGGACCTAGGGTTGGAAACGAGAGGGAACCGGGCAATGGCTTCGGTTCCTTTTCCTTTTTCATTAGATCATTACGATGGTTTGTTGAATGGTGGCGTATTTGAAATTTATTTGTCGATTATTGGTAAACAATGGTACAAAAGATCTAGTTCCATGGTATTATGAAAATGCAGATATCCTATATTTTGAAGGGTTGTGTTGTCATGTCCATGGATACGTTGAAAGTGAAGATCATTAAGAAGGCTTGGGAAGACGCGGATTTCAAGGCACGCTTGTTGGCAGATCCCCGTAGTGCGTTGAAGCAGGACTTCGGAATTGAAGTTCCTGAAGGTATTGAGCTGAGTGTGCTGGCAGAAACACCAGCTCATTATGCACTGGTCATTCCCCCGCAACCGGAGGAATTGGATCAATTGAAATCTACTGGGGTACAACCGCAGATTTCTTGGAACTAGGGTTGGAAACGAGAGGGAACCGGACGATAGTTTCGGTTCCTTTTCCTTTTTCACTATGGAATTCCAAGGTGCCCTCCATCACTTCGATGATACGAAAGGTAACCATCAGGCCGAGGCCAGTTCCTTTGGATTTTGTTGAGAAGTAAGGCTCTCCTAGTTTCGCGATTTGCTCCGGTTCCATGCCTTCCCCGTTATCTGCAATGAGGATGACAGCGGTTCCTCCCTCGGTCCAGGCGTTGATGGTAATGTGGCCTTCTTCGTGAAGGGACTCGATGCTATTCTTGATGATGTTGATCAATGCTTGCTTGAACTTGGATGAGTTGCCCAGAATGATTTGAGGTTCGGGCACGTGGACTTCCAGCTCCCCATTGTTCAGCAAGACCAGCGGCGTCATCATGGTTTCGATCTGTGCGAGCTCATGCTGCAAATTCAGCTCTACTAGGGTATCCAGCTCCGGTTTCGCAAAGGTCAGGAAGTCCGTTATGATGCCTGACGCCCGATCCAGCTCCTGAATGGCCAAGGTAAAGTAGGACTTGTCGTGCTCCACTGATTTTCCCGAGAGTAGCTGCAAAAAGCCTCTTGTGACCTGAAGCGGGTTGCGCACCTCATGGGCAATGGATGCAGCTAGTTCGCTAATGATCTCCATTTTCTCCGTCCGCTGAAGTTGGTGATTATAAAGCTCCAATTCTTTGGAGTAGGAGAGGAGCCGGGCATAGTCAGATGCAATGCGGCGGTTCAGGATCATCACCAAGGAAGCGATCAGAATAAGGATGCCAAGCTTCCATAAATTAAGCATACGGAGCATATCTATCGCGTACATCAGCAAGAGATCCGTCACACCGGATAGGGCAAGGATCAGAATGCCTAGAGAGAGGATCAGGGAATTGGGATTCTGCATGGCGTTCCGAAAGGCGAGGACGCTAATGAGAATCAGTTGTCCGATAATGAGCGGTGCACCCAACCAAAGGGTCAGGAACGCGTAGAGAGAATACAAGGGAGTTCCGATGATCTTATAACAAACCATAACGCAGAAGCTAATCGAATAATAGACGACAAGCCAGCGGAACACCCGCTTGATCCATGGATACCGGCCTTCGAATATGTGGGTGACGAAGTACAGCAAGGCAGGAAACATAATATAAATAGACGTATCAAAAATAAATACAAAAAAGTGTCCAAGCTCAGGGAAATAGTAGTAAGGCATTGCCGAATAGGTTACGATCAGAATGCCGCTGCACATGACAAATAGGGTCAGCGCCAAGGCGGTATTGCGTTGGGCTCGGTTCAGGTACAAGGAGCAGAGAAGCATCATGAGCGATAGGAAAACGAAGCCTCCCCCTAGCAACAGGTTAGGCAGTTCCTTGCGGACGGCTTGCCGGGAGTTTTCGGGAAGCTCACCAAGTTGGACATCACTGGTGATGCCTGCCCGTTCCTTCGCCGTGAGCCGCAGGTAGAGATCGCTGGTTTTCTCAGCATGGTCGAGCGGCAGTTGGAGAAGGGTGCGCTCGAAGTCAAAGCTGCGATCGACCTGATAGACAGGCTTGCCGTTCTCATAAATCATTACGTTCATGGCATACAGGCGTTCAATATACAGCCCGGGTTTGGATAGGTTGGACGTCGGGGGGACAGTCAGGTGAATCCATGCGCCGACCTTCCCTTTGGGAATAGCATCAAACGGGTGCTCAACCGTGGCAGACAGCCACTCTCCGTCTATGTCAGGCGGGGCGTCTTCTGGAGCTCCAACAGGAATCCATTGCACTCTCCATGTGGTTATTGGAAGATTGGTTGAATCCTTCGATGAGTTTATGAAGGGATACAGGAGCAATGCCAAGAAGGCAGCCCCGCCTAAAGTGAGTAGTAACAAGATCAAGTGGAAACGCTTCATTTATGCACCTCGTGGGAACAACCCAATATGTCATGTATGCCTATAAATTCGACAAAATTGTGTGCAAATCCTTTCGTTGCCGACAAATTTTTACAAATCCCTCGACATGCCAAAAGACCCACTTCACAACCGTAAATGAACGGATAGAAGAGGGTCTGTATTCAAATTAGGGCATTAAATTCTATCGGCCAGCCAGAATGGCATCAGCCAAGATATCGATCTGATTTTCGACGGCAATAGGATCATCGTTATACAAGTAATTATCCTTAGGTCCGCCATAATGCTTCTTCATTAATCATTTTACTTATTCGTGAAAAGAACTATTCTCTCCTGTAAACCTTCCATAACCTCTTTAGGTACTTCCCTAATCTTGATATCTCCACCTAAGAAAAGCAGCCAATTTGTGATTTCGGTCAATTCATCCGAGTGATGAATATTGATGAAAGTCTTTAGAATAGCCGTAGATTGATAAGGGTTCGTGTATGAAATTGACATTTTTAACGGATGGTATTTTTTGAACTGGGCAATCGCTTTTGGACCAAGTTCAAGGACAAGATTGATGACTTCTTCCTGCTTGCTTAGTTGTTCTATAATCTTCTTCTTACTTATTCTTTTTTTCTCAGAGTAAGGTGTAACATCGGTGAGATTGTCGACGGGAATAATCCGCCTCTTCTCTTCCTCTAGGTCAAAGCCTTCAATTTGCCAAGAGCTTTTTTCACGATATAAGTGCAGGAGATAGATGGGATAAGTCTCTATTTCCCTCCCTACTTCAACGGAAACCACTAAGTAGCTATCCATAATAATGATTTGGATAAGTTGTTCTAACATAGGATGGGGCAGATCCGACAGATCAAGCAGGTCGGGATTGTGGGGGTTGGTTCCCTCAAATAGCAAGATTTGATTTAACATAACAAGATCGTCTTGCTGGTTTTCCGAGATAAGTCCGAGTAATTTTTCCGCTAAAGAGTGGCGACTCTTAAGATAGGGGAGTTGTTGATTTCTAGTGGCCATGAAGGCAATAAAAAGGGCTTTGATCTCATTATCGGTAAAGCGGACAGTCGGTAGGACGGAATTTTTCATGACAAAATAACCCCCGTCCCTCCCGACTTCGGCGACAAGCGGCATTCCCATCGTCTCAATTTCTCTGATATCTCTAATGGCTGTCGAACGAGAGATATTAAATTCCTGCATAATCTCAGAAATGGTAAAGTGGGAGCGGTTATTGATATACCGCATGATGATGTTAATTCGTTCTACCTTTTTCATCGGATCCTCTAAACAGTATCATTTTTTGACATGGTTTATTGTTATTATAAACCTATCAAGTAGAAAAACAAATCATTTCATCCATTTGAAAAGAGGAGATGTCATTATGGCAGCGTATACCCTTGAAGAGAAAGACAGTTTTATTGTTCTAGGTATTGGCACGGAGCTGAAGAGCGATTACACGGATTATGCCGGCATGAACAAGGAGAAGGAAAACTTTTGGCGGGCAGTGGAGCAAGATGGAAGCCTTGACGCTTTAAAGGCTATCGCTACGAACGACTACATCTTTGCCGTGAATGAAGCGGTAAATCACAAGAGGATGTATTATGCTGGCGTTATGACAGGAGGATCAGTACCAGAAGAACACAGGGTGATCCAATTCCCAAAGGGACAATACCTCGTCATTAAAGGCAAAGGGAAGACGGCTGATGAGTTGAGTAGTATGCTTACTGGCATTGCCTTTGGTCAAGTCTTGCCAGCAGCTGACGATTTTGCCTATGTTGGCGGGCCTAATACAACGGTTGAGATGGGTCAACGAGATGGCTTCGTATTTGGGGAAATGTGGATTCCGGTTGTTAAGAAGTAAACAAGATCTGAGGAGGAATGAACATGAGTACGATCATCAGTAATGAAAAAATGGCAAAACTAGAGTCCCGCCCTTTTGGAAGGATGGCCATTTATTGGACCGTCACAATCATCCTCGCATTCTCAATTGCATTAAGTGGTATCGGGCAACTCATGCGATATGGGGGGAATGTCGATCTAGTGACCGATATTGGTTTCCCGTTATATGTCACAACCATTCTCGGAACTTGGAAGTTGCTTGGCGTCATTGCAATCGTAGTGCCTGGTTTCCCCCGGCTTAAGGAATGGGCTTATAGTGGTATCTTTTTTCTAATGACTGGTGCGGCCTTATCTCATGCCTTTGCTAACGATTATGGCGATTACGGATTCCATATTATTCTTCCGCTTTTCTATGCCGCGCTTAGTATCGCCTCTTGGGCGCTGCGTCCAAAAAGCCGCAAACTTTAGTAGGTAGTATAATTAACATCAGTCCATTTAAAAACAAATCATTTTATCAAATTTAAAAAAGGAGATTTCATTATGACAATGTATACGCTTGAGGAAAAAGACAGCTTTATCGTTCTAGGTATTGGCACGGAGCTGAAGAGCAATTACACGGATTATGTGGGTATCAACAAGGAGAAGGAGAACTTTTGGCGGGCAGTTGAGCAAGATGGAAGGCTTAACGCTTTAAAAGCGATTGCCACGAACGACTACATTTTTGCCGTGAACGAAGCGGTAAATCACAAGATGATGTATTATGCTGGCGTCATGACAGGGGCATCGGTACCGGAAGAACACAGAGTTATTCAATTTCCTAAGGGACAATACCTCGTCGTTAAAGGCGAAGGGAAGACGGCGGATGAGTTGAGTAATAGGCTCACGGGTATTGCCTTTGGCCAGGTTTTGCCAGAAGCCCAAGATTTCGCCTATGTAGGCGGGCCAAATGCAACGGTTGAGATGGGGCAGCGAGACGGCATCGTCTATGGTGAAGTATGGATTCCCGTTGTTAGCAAATAAACGAGATCCTTGGAGGGATGAAAATGTCTTATATTGTTGATTTCAAAAATGTGTCTACGGTTGGTTTAGAGTCATCACCAGTAGCAGAAGCGCTTGCCGGTTTACGTGCGAATGAAGCCCGTTACTTTATGAATAAATACCAACATGAATTTTCGGTTATACCCGCTAGCGAAAGTCAGGAGAACCTTGATTATGTGAACCGCGTTTTGAAAGAACGTGATATTGCGTTTGCGGCCAAACCTTTAGAAACGTCGCGTTTTCAAGTGGAAAATATCCAATTTACTTACGTTTTTTATGAGGATGGTCTGGGTATCAATGTCATGTATACGGTTGATGACCCTAAGAAGCGGGCTGTGGGTTTTAAGCTCTCTGAGGGGATGGAGGTACCAAAGGAGTTAGAAGAGAAGTTTAAGTTTGCTAGACAGAAGTCTAAACTGGCTGGAACCATTCGCGGCTCGTTTTTTGTAATTAAAGGGCAATACTAGTAAGCGTCATGATAACCTAAAGTATAAGAATGCATCGTTTTCTGCTCTTCATGACTCGATCCTTCTAAATGGGGGTTGCTGTATTAGACCTATAGTTCTCGAACCACCTGTTTAACTACAAGGGTGGTTCTTTTTGTTTGAGGTACAGCATCATAAGCTGCCGTATCCCCGCGACCACCGGACAAACGCACTTTTTTTTCTTGTACACATGTATACCATACCAAAAACGATTCAATTGCATTTAATGAACTATATCAAAAAAAAAGGGAGGTTTTGAGGATGGGAAATAGAGGACCTGGCGGTTATGACCCCGTTCAGATCTTTAACTCTACTTCGTTTAATGCGTTTGGAAAAGTTGAATATGCATCCATCTTTTGTAGTGACGACAATTATGATGTTCAGCGTGACGAGACTTGGAGAGCTTCTAGCCGTGGAGTCTGTTTGGTGACTAGAATCACCGCAACGGTTAAAACGCCGAGTGGAAATATTGAAGCGGAGCCTTATACTTCTTCCGGCACTTCTTTCAGCCAGTTTGCCATTATACAGGTAGGGGTAAATAGGTTCCAAGTGACACGCGTTGTAAGTGCGAGTAGACGTAAGTGAAATCCCATGCGGGGCATGATCAAGAATAGGTACCGAACATGAAAAGACGACAGGCCAAAGATAAAAGGCAGGTCGTCTTTTTTTCGCTTTAATGTTTCTTATACCATAATATTCTGCGATGCATCGAGGAATCTTTCAAGAGCCGGAAAGGGCGCAAGTCCGGTTGATAATTGCCTTCGATGATCCAAATCCGACGTTCCTTGTCGATGCCTATATCGAACCCGACTTGTCTAAGTTTGGGGTAACGCTCTTCCAGTCGTTTGGCAGCCAATAGTGCGATCTGTTCCACTTTGACAAGCAAGCTCCGATCTCCGATTCGGGCTAATTTTAGCGCCTCAAGCACTGGAATGGTGCGGCTAGTCACATTCGTGACTAGATATCCTTGCGCCGCGACTTTCGCGTATGAGCCTGTCACGTTCCAAGTGGATGAAGAGCCTTTTTTTCGCTGAGCCATTATCCGAATGTCGAACGGCTTGTGCCCAATTTGAGCAAGCTGCAGACGCCTTTGGACAATATATCCACGACCTCTATTTTTTTTGCGGAGCAATTTGAGTAACTTATCAGTGTCTCTCATGGTGACCGCATTCTTTTCGTTATGAATACGATAGGCGTTCGCACCGTTCCGTTTAATGAACAGGATATCCCTTCCGTAACTCCCGTCGCGAGGTTTCAGTACGACGCTTTGATATTGAAGCAGCATCTTCGATAAAACGTTTTTCTTAAGCAACTGTGTCTCTGGCAACCGTCCAGCAAGAGAAGACCCCTTGCGAAGGATGTGATATTGCAACCATTTGTCTCTTTTAATTAACATTAGAATCACAGCCTTTTTCAATCTTTTACGGTAATTCTAAGTCAAATTGGTGATCAGCATAAGTGACTATCCGTCTATATTACCGGCTTTCTCCTTTTGATCACGATCAGTTATATAGTCCATTTCAATCTTTGATGAAGTAATCCATCAGAGTCTTTATTTTCTCCCACGACAAAGTCGGTCATATGGTACGTTAGATATTCTCCGTACTTGCTTTCGGTGTTGAGCAGGAGCTCATGAACATTATAAATACCTACAGGAATATCATCTAGGATTAGGCTGGCCAAGCCTGCATAAATGCCGCATGCGACTTGAAAATACGTGGCATTCGTTTTGTACTTAGCATAAATGTCACTACTTTTCATCGAATTGTACATAAACTTTTCCATATCCTCGTAAACCAAAAGAACACCAACGAGGTCTTCACCTTCAACCTTGCCTTTTTCTGGATCAATTATGCACTGGTTCCAATCCCATAAATCGTCTACATGATCTATATTGTTTCGGATTAATTCCGTTGTATATTCACTGACACGATAAATAAATCCAATCTGTATATCAAATATTTCACCTAGTGTTAGTACTTCTTCATGCGGCATCAGACATCCGTAAAATTCCTTGTCTCCTAGCCTTACTTTGTATTCCATCGCATAGACTTCTTCATAAAAATAATGAGGCAAATGATTATGGACAAACATCGGATAGCTTAATATTGATTCATCCAGGAAACATTCGACCGACCAAGAAGTGTAGATGGTGTTAGGTTCGATTAATGTTTGGTCTGCAAAAAAGGAAGTATCATGCTCAACAATGTAGCAGGCTAAAGGTTTTTTGTCTGGATTTTCTTGCATCAGTTTTAGAGCCATCCATTGTACGACACCGGGATTCATACCCGAGCATGTAATGGCCGTTGTATGGGTAAAATCAGTTTTTCTAGATTTATATCTAAGATATCGCTCTGCAAGGGGAAAACCGTATAGACTCTCGTCCTCATCGACCTGCGCATTCTCAAGGGCTGAATTGACGTACAATATGCCTAATTCGTTACAGCAGTTAAGCATCTCAATAGTATCGGCCCATGATACATCAATGACTACTTCTGTATTTGTCTTAGTAAGGTGTTTCCGAAAGTCGCTTACATTCGTAAGATCTAGCTGGTGGAGCTTGATTTGATTCGAAAGATGGGGGAATAGTTGATCAAAATATGCTTTATCCTTTTGATTGATATCAATGAGGTGAAGTTGCGAATGGATAATGACAGGGTGTATAGGGTCATTTTTATCTTGAACGGATTGATTTAGAATGGCTAACACCGCTTTAGCAGCACCTCCGCTGCTGCCTAATATCGTAATGGAAGAGGGTCTTGTACAATTCAACATCTCATCACTTCCTTCAAAGTTATTCATGCTGTATGTATAAATATATGATTCTACTAATTGCAACGTAAGTGCTACTACCCATTAACAAGAAAGATAGATCATGTTTTGTAGGAGTGATATTACGATTTTGGTTTAATAGGAAAGCGTACAAGCCGATCAAGCTCCCTTTCATATACTAGTTTGGAAGACTAGATTGAAAGGGTGGATGGGGAGTGACGAGCAGGAAGGACTTGGGTCAAACGGAGCCAAGAATGCGAACCGCAGCCGTAATCGGGCTTGGGTATGTTGGACTTCCGTTGGTTTTGCATCTGTTGAGGAAGGACTTCCGGATTGTGGGCTATGATTTGGATGTCCGAAAGATCTCCTCACTAAAAGCAGGCAAGAGTTATATTGCGGAGATTGAGGATTCAGAAATTATGGAGGCCCTATCGACTGGGCGGTTGGTACTGACGGATCGATATCAAGAAATGGGGGATGCGGAAGCCTTCATCGTGTGTGTGCCCACTCCTCTCAGTGATAGGGGGACGCCGGATTTAAGCTACTTAACACAGGCCGTTTCCGAGATCAGCCGGTTAGTTCCCAAAGGGAAGTTGATCGTCCTGGAGAGCTCAACCTATCCCGGTACGACAAGGGAGGTTGTTGCCCCGATTTTAGAGCGAATCGGACTTACCGTCGGGCAGGACGTTTATTTGGCCTACTCCCCGGAGAGAATTGATCCCGGGAACAAGGATTATCCTTGTCACATGATCCCGAAGGTCGTGAGCGGGATGACGCCGACCTGTTTAAGGCAGGTTGAGGAGCTCTACAGAGGTGTATTTCCCCAGATTCATTCGGTCTCCTCCGTAGAATCAGCTGAAATGGCGAAAATCATGGAGAACGCTTATCGATTGATCAACATCTCCTTCGTGAATGAGCTGGCCATAATTTGCGATGAGCTGAATTTGGATATTTGGGAGGTCATCGAAGCAGCCAAGACAAAGCCATTTGGTTTCTCCGGATTTTATCCCGGACCAGGGATCGGGGGACACTGCATTCCAGTGGATCCCATTTATTTAGAATGGAAACTTCAACAATATGGTATGGGTTCCGGATTCATTCAGCTCTCGCAGACCATCAATCACCGGATGCCTCAATATATTGCCGGACAAGTTCAAAAGCTTCTAGATACGAAGTCACTGCAGGATGCTCGGATTCTGGTCTACGGGATAGCGTACAAGAAAGATATTGCTGATTCGCGGGAGTCTTCGGCTCTTCACCTTCTGCAAGTTCTTCGAAGCATGGGGGCTAACGCCGTCTATCACGATCCCTATATCCCAAACGTAAAGGTGGATGGGGAGATATGGAACAGCGTGGAGATAACTATCGAGCTCTTGGCTGAGATGGATGCTGTGATCTTGGCTACGGACCATTCCTGTATTCCTCTTTCGCTGCTCCTTGAGCATGCGAAGCTTGTATACGACACACGAAATGCGACAGACGGCTATGATGGTATAGCAAAGGCAAGGGTTGTCCGCTTAGGAGGCGGAGGTGTTTCATAAGGGTGGATATAAAAAGGGACCGGCCAATTAGGCTGGTCCTTATAGGTTTTTATGCCATTGGCCGAAATCGAGGGCGACCTTTCTAGATATCCTTGCGATTTTAGGGGCGAGAATGACAGCGCTCACTCCAGTAGAGATTAGAACCAAGTCGAATGAATGCCTTAAGATCTTGACTTTATCGAGGGTTTGGCCGATCTGTTTGTAATGAGTAAAGGGGATGATCCCGACAACGTTCAATCCTCGTTTTTCCAAAATATTCTTCATGTTCTTAGCGTGCTGGCTGATGATGAGGATTCGTCTTCCCTTAAGCATTCCCCAGAATGCCTTGTCCCGCGGGGCGTACCGATTAATGCAGGCGTTGCACGTAAAGAGAGGAGAAAGCCGGAAGTGGGCGAACACTCTATTGGTCAGTGGACGCTTTAGACGCCGCGGTGCCCGAATTAAGGTATCACTTGGTGACAACACACCCACAACGGTAGCTCTCTTTATCTCGGTCACCATCTGATTGCGTAGCCGAAGGCTTGGAAGGGTTACTCCCTTCTCTTTAGCCTTAACGGCCCAAGGCTCCTTCAGCACTTGTTTAATGGACCAAACCGAGCTTTGAGCCAAACAAATATTCTCACCATCTCCGATTCGAACCAGGGAAAACGGTTGTTTATGATCCATGGCATACCGGATTCTTGCGTATGTCTGTCCCCGGGTTAAAAGGGTCGGCATTCCATCATCGCTCCTCTTCCATCATATATTTGTTTATCATATGATCCTACCTGCTGATCGTTTGGGTTCGACTTTATTCATGCCGGAAATCCGCATTTATCCGTATAACTGAACCTTCCTTGTATAGCAGGAATAGCATATATTTCAGGTACAAACTAAGGAAGAAGGGGGCTGTGCAGTGAAGGCTAAGAAGCTGTTGCATCCAAAAGTGGGCGTTACGGTAATTTCGGTGACGAATAAACCTGACTTTATGAAGAATCTCTTTCGCAATTACCGTCATCAGTCATTGGACCGCCGGGAATTAATCATCGTCTTGAACCACGACAGCATGAATTCCGCCGCGTACCGGGAATATGCAAGTCGTTTGGGAATACGGGCTTCCGTTTTTCAGCTTCCAGAGAGGGCATCCTTGGGAGAATGCCTGAACTACGGAATTCAGAGAGGACGCTATAAGTACATCGCCAAGTTCGATGACGATGACTACTATGGACCTGACTATTTGGCGGAAGCGGTTCACATGGCGGAGAGCACAGGAGCGGATCTAATCGGAAAGAACCGATTCTACATGTATATGGTCAGAACGAAGCAGCTTCTCCTATTGAGGAAGGGGCGGAAGGACTCCGTAGCAGGGGCGACCCTGGTATTCAGGCGAAGCGTTTTTCCACGCGTTAGATTTAAAAGAATGCGGGCGGGCTCTGATATGAAATTTCTTCAGGATATTTGGAAGCAGGGCGGTGTGGTGCGCTCTACGAGCCATCATCATTATGCCGCCATTCGCCGAGCAGATCAATCCAGGCATACCTGGAAAATTGATAGGACCACGATGCGGAAATTGAGGGCGGTTGCCATAGCACGGACTGAAAATTATGAGAGCATCGTACGAGGCGTCAAACGTAATCAGAAAGTGAGACATTTATTGCTAAGTTCTACAATCAACTTTTCTCAAAGCGGGGAGGACGCTTAAATGGTAGATTCAACGCCTGGGCGAAGGCTTGCTGTAATCGATTCTAATTTCCCATGGAAGCAAAGTGGATTTAGGTATTGGGAAAATTATGAAATATACCGACAACGGCCTGATACTTTGTTCTTTGCCACCAAGCCATATACGGATTGGAGGGGCTACCCAGTGCCGGATAGCTTCCCGGTGATCGTGCACCCTTTTTCGCAGCTTGTTGACCAAATTTATTCCGAAAAAATAACCGACATTTATTGTGTATTTTTGAGTATGGCTCTCAACTTAATCGGTAAAAGCTGCCTTCCTAACGGTTATACGGTTCTCGGGTCCAATAGTGAGCTGAACATATTGCCGGTAATAATGGATCGGCAATTAAAGCTTCATACGACCATCTATCCAGGTGGCGGATTGACTACAACTACGCCAATTGAGATAAGCAAATTGGACTCTTATTATTCTACGATTTTTTCCAACGTTCAAGAGGTGCTTAAACAATATCCCGGCAGTGTTTATGTTCCCGGTATGATCAACTCAGAGTTCTACAGTCTACTCCCGAAACCGAAAACTCCGCCGATTAGATTGGTATTTTCAGCGCATCAAGGCGTGCGTAAAAATTTCCCTCATATGGCCGAAGCTTTCAACCAGCTCGACGAAAGCTTTCATCTTGATATTGTAGGTGACTGGGAAAACTATTTGCACTTGTTGACCAACAATAACTTTACCTTTCACGGTTTATTGGGGCCTGAGAAGCTCCGAGATATATATCATCAAGCTCATGTGTTCATTAGTTGCAGCACAATGGACCTTTCGGGGATGGACGGGTTTCCGACTACGGCTGCCGGCGATGCCATGTCGACCGGGTGCCTGTTGGTTTCAAGCAATCCTCGTCGCGATAGTTTTGTGTTGTTGAGCGGCGTGGACTATCTTGAAATCAACGAAACCAGAAGGTTGGTCGACATTCTATGGTGGATAAAGGATCATTTCAACGAAGCGATGGTCATCGGCGGCAACGGTACCAGTAAAATCAGATCCTATTATGATTCCAAGGTAGTTGTATCAAGGAAACTAGAGGTTATGGGATTGATTTAAAAGGGTATGTCTAAGAGATGCGTTCAAGAACAATTTAATGTTCTTGGACGCTTCTTTATTATGGTCTGGTTTTTCGTGTTGCTTGCATTTCTAAAGGAATTTATGGAATAATTTTTAAAGAGTGTCTTGGTATGAACAACAAATTTAGGGTAATGGAGGTTTTTCGTAATGTCAGATAACACGGCAAGCAACAATCCGGGAAAAATGCACTTCATGTTATGGTCTACGCCGCCAAGAACAACTTTTCATCAGGATATGACCGTAGAAGAACGGAACATTATGCACCAACACATCGCCTATTGGACGGATAAGCAGAATCAGGGGATTGCTTTGGTTTTTGGACCTGTTCGAAAACCGAACGATCCTCATGGACTCGCCATCATTGAGGTTGAGAATGCAGATCAAGTCCCAAAACTTATCGCAGAAGATCCTGCCGTTATCGCGGGAGTAATGAGCACAGACTTTTATCCAATGATGGCAGTCTTACCGAAATAACACGTTTACTTATAATTAGGGAATCCCTCGGGGTTCCCTTGTTTGCTTTCGAGTCGATGTTCAGCAGGAAAATTAGAAAACATTTACAGGGCAAATTTAAGATGGTATGCTTATTCATAAATAGTTCTAGTAGATATATCTATACGAAACAAGAATGGTGGAATACAATATGCAGGACAAAATCATTTTAGGGCTACTGCTAGACGGTGATAAGTCGTCTTATGATCTGAAGAAAAGCATGGAATCAAGCACGGGATTCTTCTACAATTCCAGTCAAGGCAGCATACAACCGGCTTTGAAAAAGCTCATCCAGAATGGGCATATTCAGGTAACGGAGGAGCATCGAGGAGCAAGAATCAAGAAGGTTTACTCGGTCACGGAGGAGGGGGAGAAGGCGTTTCTGCAGTGGGCTGGCGAGCCGATCGCGTTAGACAAACCCAGAGATCCCGCGCTCGTCAAAATGTTTTTCTTCAACTATGTCGAAGATCACCAAAAACTTGTGCTTGTTGAAGCATACTTGCGTGAAATCGAGACGGTCGAGACGACGTTGAAAATGATTCAGCAAATGAACCGTGAACAGATCGGGAATAATAGGGAGCTATTGAAAAATCCGAAAGTGAAAAGCAGATTGGATACGTTGGAGTTCGGATCGGAGTATTATGCTTTCTTGAAGGAGTGGTACGGGAAGTACCTAAAGAAAATTAAAGAGGAGATGGAGCATTGAAGGCAAAGGAAAACAAGACGCTAAGGAATATCATCATTTTTTCTATTATTGCATTAAGCTGCGGGTGGATTGGACGTCTGGTGGATTTGCAAGTTGGAACGGATGAAAACGGCAGCCTCGGACAGCTGATTTGGATCGTGTCACCGCTTCTGTGCATGGTGATTTTGCGCAGTTGGATGGGAGACGGGTGGAAAGATTTCGGTATTCATCCTCGATTTAAGAGAAGCATATTTCTGTATATGTTCAACATCCTATTCTTTCCCTTCATGGCAACAGTAATTATCGGAATAAGTCTGGCATCCGGGTGGGCGGATATGCCTCCGTCATCTTCAACCTATTTAGCGGCATTCGGCATGGCACTCCTACCTAGCTTCTTCAAAAACATTTTCGAGGAGTTTGCTTGGAGGGGCTATATGGCTCCGAAGCTGTTCACGCTTGGATATAACCGGTTTCTCGTTCATATGGCCGTTGGAGTGATTTGGGGGGCGTGGCATTTCCCATATTTGTTTATGTTCGTGGACACCACGGAAAGCATGATCACTTATATCCCTCGCATGATGATTGGTGTGATCGCTATGTCGATTCTGTATGGCGAGATTCTGTTGATGACTAGAAGCGTCTGGCCAGCTGTCGTTATGCACACGATGGGGAATGCCTTCATTGATACTTTGATATTGGAAAAATTCATTCATATACATGAGGAGTTTAGTATTGTGGCCATGCCCAGTCCGGAAGGAGTGCTGACCATTGCTTTGACGGGGCTTGCTGGGCTATGGGTATATAAGAGAAGAAGAAGGAACATTTCTGAGTTTCCTACTCAACCAAAGTTCCCAGCCTAAATTGCAAGTATTAAATAAAGAACGTGTCCGCCGCCTCGAAAAGTTAGGGTTCATGAGAGACGAAGGAAGAATGGTTCTTCCTGATATGAGTGACGATTCTTTCAGAATAGATGAAGTTATAGAGCATAAGAATCAGCCAGAATTATTTAAGAGCAGATTGGACAAATTCATAACAAATACGAGAGAAAACAAAATGTACGGTCAATGGAGCGATAATAATGGGAAATACGGATAAGTTTGAAATGATAGCTAATGTATATGACACGCCTGAAAGAATTCAAATTGCAAAGGTATCATCAGATGCCATTCGTGAATATGTAGTTGACGCTACTAGTAAGAATGCTATTGATTTTGGGTGTGGAACTGGTCTTGTTGGAATGAACTTGTTAAACGATTTTAACTCTTTGCTTTTTCTGGACACTTCACAAAACATGATTAATCAAATAAAGCAGAAAATTTCTGGTTTACATATTCAGCATGCAGATACGTTATGCTTTGATTTTGAAAAGGAAGGTCTATCTGAGTTACATGCTGATTATATTTTTATGGCTCAGGTTCTACTCCATATTCCTGATGTAGAATTCGTTTTATCCAGATTATTCGATGTTCTCAATGAGGGAGGACATTTACTAATCGTGGATTTTGATAAAAATGAAAAAGTAGTTTCAGAGATGGTTCATAACGGATTTAATCAAGAAAAGCTAACTGAGATTATGACGAAAATAGGGTACAGGAATATTCAATCCAAAACTTTTTATCATGGAAGTAAAATATTCATGGGACAAGATGCCTCCATGTTTATTCTTGATTCTCAACGTTTATATTGAATTCATTTTTGATATAATAATAGGAAATAGTGAGAGAAAACGAGGGATGGAAATGTCGTATATTGTTGATTTTAAAAATGTGTCTACGGTAGGTTTAGAGTCTTCACCTGTAGTAGAAGCGCTTGCTGGTTTACGTGCGAATGAAGCGCGTTACTTTATGAACAAATACAAACATGAATTTACGGTTGTGCCAGCTAGCGAAAGCCAGGAGAATCTTGATTATGTGAACCGCATTTTGAAAGAACGTGATATTGCGTTCGCGGCCAAACCGTTAGAGACATCGCGTTTTCAAGTGGAAAATATCCAATTTACCTACGTCTTTTATGAGGATGGTCTTAGCGTCAATGTCATGTATACCGTTGATGACCCTAAGAAGCGGGCCGTTGGTTTTAAGCTTTCTGAAGGAATGGAGATTCCAAAGGAGTTAGAAGCGAAGTTTAAGTTTGCTAGACAGAAGTCTAAACTAGCTGGAACCATTCGGGGCTCGTTTTTTGTAATTAAAGGTGAATATTAAAGTAACTATTGTAACATGCAGGGGAGGTAAAGTTACGCTCCATCTCTGAACTTGAACGGAAGGAGAGAGGCGATATGCCTCTCTTTTTGTTCTATACGCAAGAATAAAGTTTGGTAGTTACGCATAAGGCTATGGGGGAGAAACGATGGGTAGTTGCCCTTTTTGAATAGATGCTGACGTACGGGCTATTCCTCTACCTTTTCCTGAGCCAACTCGAAAATATTACCCCATGGATCGGTGAAAAATGCGAGGCGGCGACGGATGGCATCCAAGTCAAAAGGCTCCCCGATTAGACTGACCCCTTTGGAATTCAAATACGCAATTGCTTCATCCACGTTGTTCACGGTCATGCAGAGGTGATGGTAACCGGCTTTATACATACTGCTGTTAATATCATTGTAAATGGGAGCGTCACTTACCTCTCCGTCTCCAATAATTTCAAAGTAAAAGGAGTCGTCTTGGGGCGGGGCGACATAAGCAAGCTGCAGCTCTCCAAACGGCCATTCTTGAATGACACGGAAGCCCAGCTTCTCCACGTACCAACTCTTTGCAGCCTCATAGTCTGGCACGCGGATAGCGATATGATGACCTTTCAGTGAAGCGATAGGGTTGGCAACAGAATCCTGCCGAAGGTTAGAGTTAGACATGATTTTTCCTCCTTGGGTTCAATAGGACTAGACTTGAATAGGTACATTTATAAATGTAACAGATGGTTGCGCCCTATACTTTGTTCGGAGGTCCAAATCAGTTGTTCATTCAGCTCAAGTTCATTCTTGTTTTGGCGGTTGTTTGAGTGCGGAAGGTGGGATTCCAAATCTCAGTTTAAACACTTTGGAGAAGTGTGAGACATTCTCAAAACCCGTTGAGAAGCAAACTTCAGTTACGGATAAGGACGAATGGATCAGCATTTCTTTGGCTCTATCCAATCGGCGGTTTCGTATCCACTGGAGTGGGGAGGTATTATAGACAGCTTTAAAATCACGTTTGAAAGAGGACAGGCTTCGTCCAGATAAGTAGGCAAGATCATGCAAGGTTACAGGATTTGTAATATTTGCATCAACGACGTCCTTGATGCTTTTTCGTTCTTGGCGCTTGATTATCTGGGAAAGTTCAGATAGGAAAATATCATTTCTATCGGCTATGCCAAATAATAATTCTAATAACTTTACCTTAACTAACCCATCTCTAATCCGTTCCGGTTCATTGAAATACGGTTTCAATGATTCCAGATAGCTGAAGAGTCTATCATCGATCGTATGTACAGATACTGGGCCCAGTGTCCTAACTACTGAGGAAGGAGTATAATCTGTTAGCTTCATAAACTCGTTAATTAATTCATCATTTAATAAGAACATCATATAGTTGAGTACATAATCGGAGTTGGGTTCCCCGCTCTTTTCATATTGGATCGCAATAGATTTATGGATCAGCACCATTTCATGCTTGTGTACCGTATGCACCTCAGTTCCAAACCGTACGGTATATACCCCTTCAATTACGAATAAGAGCATATGGTCTTCAAGAAATAATGTGCCGGTGGCGCCTTCTGTACGGGTACAAGATTCGATGGCAGATAGTCCATTCATTCTTAATATTTTTTGTTGATGGTTTGGTGTTTGGGTTAGGATCTGAGATGTTTTTGTCAATCTACTCCAGGGTACAGCCAATGGACATGACTCCTTAAGGATATTTTTGTAGTCCATACTTAAATATCAAGTTTCTTTTGAAGATGCTCACTTCATGTAAAAAAAAGCAATTATGGAGAAGTTGCCTATTGTTCTCACTCTACCAGACCGAGAAGTATTTTTCTATTTCTTCATTTTTAGACGCGCACAAAGCTCCCGGAGATGAAGCATGACAATCCGCTCAACGGTCTCTGGTGTGTAGAGCTCTGGGCGAAGCAATGCAAGGATCGTCAGGCCTTCGACAACCGCAGCCAATCTAAATGTTTCGAGTTCAACGTCTACCGACTTCGGTTCGTTTTTCGTGCGCTTCACCCAATTTAAGATTCATTAAAGGTTCAAGCCGTATACTCCATACATTCAGATATGGAGGTTGAACGGAATGAAAAAAATCAATTTTGTAAAGTTTGCGCTTGATGTTGTTATGGGCTTATTGTTCGTCTTGTTTTTCAACAAAAATGTGTTGGGCGGGTTAGCGTTTCATGAAATTGCGGGCCTCTTTTTTGCCGGCGCATACATCACTCATATTCTTCTGAATTTGGGTTGGGTGAAGAGGGTCACTTTAAAGATGTTCGATCGCAGCTTGTCCTGGAGAGTGCGCGGCAGTTATGCGTTAAATTTGTTGTTGTTGGTTTCTATGACGTTCATTATCGTCAGCGGGATCATGGTTTCCCATGTGGTATTTCCAAATATTAACGTGGGCAATGAGGGTTGGTTTAAAATGACTCATATCTCGGTATCTTTCTTGGTGCTGGCGCTAGTCGGGATCCATGTCGGGCTTCATTGGCAGTGGGTCGTGAACATTTGTAAGAAAATGACCAACATAAAGAAGAGCCGAGCTTGGATGCGGTATGTTGCTCAAGGCTTGACTCTGATCGTTCTGCTATTCGGTCTCTACCAAATCAATCAGACATCGTTCGTTACGCATCTAAAAAGCTCGGTTTCGGCGTTCGGCGTGAACACGCAGCAAACAGGCTTCGGAGGCAAGGAGGCTTTCGGAGAACGAGGAGGAATGAGTGAAGGGAGGCCTTCCGGCGGAGAAGGTCAATCTGGATTCAAACGAGGAGAAAAGGGAGGTAACGTGAACGTCGTTACCGTTATTTTGACTTATACCGGCATCATGGCCGTGTTTGTCATTGTAGCCTATTATCTGAGAAAATTGAGCTTATACCGTAAGAAAAAAACAGTTGCAAACCAGAATTGAGGAGGGCAGCGAATTTTAGAATATGTGTAAATAAAGGTAGATAACCGATTGGTTGTCTACCTTTATTTACTAATCATAAAAAAGAAGGAAACCGGTCGAAAAAAATAGAATGTTAATAATTGGTATTTTTACCTAAGGGAATCTTATATGACAAACATGCAGGGAGAACTCATCTATGGTATATGGAAATAAGTTTTTAAAAGTGTTGCTTGGTCTTTTTATCATAGCTTCAGGGTTATTTATTGCTCAGCCACAAGCGGAGGCGGCCTCTTATTCTTCCTATTGGTATCCACAAGGAAAAGTAGGATTGATGAAACCAACGATCGTGTTTGAATTTGTAAAAAGTGATATTACACCCGAATTCAAAAGTTATACGATGAAAATCGACCAAGTCAAAGTAGATGCCCAATGGGATATAGGCAGAATGATCCTGTCTTATACACCATCAGCGGATTTAAAGCCAGGAGAGCATACCGTTAATATCGTATTGGAGCTTAAAGATGATGGCTATTTACCACTTGAGAAGAGTTGGACATTTCGTATTGACGAAAAAGCAATTTCTGACCTTCCTTCAAAACCTACGGCCCAGCAGTTAGAAGGCATTGAGGCGATAAACGATTACAGGGTTATGCATGGATTGAATCCCCTTACCTTCAATAAGAACCTAACGTATGCGGCAAAACTGCATGCTCAATATTTAGAAACTAACAAGGTTAGTGAATCTGGCGTATCGATGCACGAAGAAAATAGTAGTCTCCCCGGCTATATTGGAAGTAAGCTGTATGAGCGCGGTATGTATGCGTCGTATGCTGGTAATTTCTCAGAAGACGTATCTTACAATGGAAGCTCGCAAACGACGATTACACAAGCGATCGATGGTCTTTTCGATGCCCCTTATCACCGTACGCCGTTCTTAACGCTTGATGCCGTAGAAATTGGTCTCGATAAACAAGGTGATTATACGGTCATTGAATTTGGATTAACGAATGAATGGAACTCGCGATTAGTCGTTTCTCCGGCTCCTGGTGATCCCTATGTTCCGATTGGTTTTGATGGTCATGAGTCGCCGGACCCGATTCGAAACCATTCCGGTACAAAGTACCCTGTCGGTTATCCAATCATGGCTCAACTATCAGGAAGATTTGTTAGAGAAGTAAAATTGGTAGAATCCACGCTGACGGACAGCACGGGCCAGAAGCTTGACCTATTGCTGAATACGCCGCAAGACGACGATCATCTGCAGAACGAGGTAATGTTGATTCCGACGAAGCCGCTCTCCCCTGATACGGTCTACACAGCATACGTTAAATTGTCCGTCATTGAAGATAATCAACCCAAAATCTATGAAAAGAAGTGGGATTTTCGTACGGAACCTGTTGAGTATTTAGGGAAAGATAAATTACATAGCGATTCTTCCGAGTATTTGAAAAAAATGAATCAACCTGGCAAGTTGCCACATGTGGTTTCTTTTGGACTAACAGATAATAAATTCATCTTGGATGATGTTAAAGTGCCGATGAAGCAAAAGCCTATCATTAAAGAGGGGAGCTCATACCTTTGGATAAGAGATTTAGCAGGGGCACTCGGGGCATCCGTAGAATGGGACGATAAACAGAAAGCAGCTATATACACGAAACAAGGCAGAACCATTACACTCTTTACGACCAAAAGTGCATATGCGCTAAATGGAGTGGAAGTTGCGACAGATTCTCCAGCTATTTTGGACAACGATTCTACGATTATCCCAGTGAGACTGCTATCTGAAGTGCTTGGCGCTAAGGTAGAATATGAGGAACAAACACGAACGGTTAAAATTAGTTATTAACTCAACTTTCGTTACAAAGGCACGTACCAACCCGCATCAGTTGATGCGGGTTTTGTTGTTGATGGAGGTGTACCGCGGATTCAAGAACAGCAGGGATGAAAAGCGCAGCAATTCCATTTAAGCTCCATTAAAGGTTTAGAGTCTAAGCTATAGACATAGAGGCGAGATACTTGTGTGGGCAATACGGGATGTCGAGATAGTTACACAGCTGCTTCTGTACCCTCCAACCAAGAAAGAAAGGTGATGAGAATTGTGTTTAAACTAACAAAAATTATAATAATAGCGTTAACTGTAGTGGTTACTTCCATGCTGACCGGTTGCGCGATTCATACATCAAAAGACTCACAGGTGACAACCCTTGGATATGTGGATGAGTTTGATAAAAATAAAATCATGACATTTGGGATTACAGTAGATGAAACCAAATGGCAGGCCATGTTGGACAACGCGGCAGAAGAAGAATATATATCAGCAGACATTACTATTAATGGTATGACGATACAAAATGTTGGTATTCGCCCTAAAGGTAACTCGAGTCTCTCTTCGATCGTGCGAGATGAGACTACAGACCGTTACAGCTTCAAGATTAAGTTCGATGAGTATGTGGAGGGTCAAACATGGCTTGGTCTTGACAAAATCGTGCTTAACAACAATTTCTCCGATGCAACAAGCCTAAAGGAATACCTATCTTATGACATTATGTCTTATATCGGAGTAGATGCACCGCTATTTGCTTTCGCTGACATTTCGCTTAATGGCCAGACAAGGGGCTTTTATCTGGCTGTTGAGGATTTTGACAGCAGTTATCTTGAACGTGTTTATAACGATGAAGGCGAACTGTATAAGCCCGAATCCGATATGGGCGGCGGTGAGATGGGCGGAGGGCAGCTGCCGGATGGTGCAAAAGAGGGACAAGGCGTTACACCTCCTGTGGCAAATGAGAGTGTATCCGAAAAGTCCGCTTCGACGGCTCCAACCGCTCCAAATCCGACAACACAGAATCCTGTTCAAGCAATGCCTGACCGACAGAATGGCGGAGGGATGAGAGGCATGGCCAATAACGGTGTCTCCCTGCAATATACGGACGATCAGATCAGCAGTTATTCTGCTATCTTTGACAATGCGGCAACCAAAACAGAGGAAGCCGATCAGCAGCGCGTTATTGAAGCTTTGAAGAACCTAAGCGAAGGTAAAGAACTTGAAGCTAATGTTGATGTAGACGCAGTGCTAAGGTATTTTGCTGGCCATACCGCGGTCGTCAATCTCGACAGCTATGTTTCCAATATGGGGCACAACTATTACCTCTATGAGAACGAAGGACAGATCAATATCCTTCCTTGGGATTACAATCTTGCGTTTGGCGGTTTTCAGTCGGGCAACGCGTCGAATGTCGTAAACTTCCCTATCGACACCCCGGTTTCAGGCGTGAGCATGGAAGAGCGTCCGCTGCTTGCCAAATTACTTGAAGTACCCGAATATCTTGAAAAGTATCACGAGTATTTACAAGAGATCGTTAATGGTTATTTTACCGACGGTAAATTCGAGCAGACGGTTGATAAGCTAAGCTCGATGATATCCGAATATGTTAAAAACGATCCCACGGCGTTTTACGGCTTCGAGGAATTTGAAGCAGGAATTGTAGAACTGAAAGAGCTGGGAGCACTTCGGGCAGAGAGCATTCAAGGTCAGCTTAACGGGACAATACCATCGACGACGGAAGGTCAGAAGGAGGATCCAAGTACACTCATTGACGCATCAGCTGTAAATCTCCAAGCGCTCGGCTCTCAGAGTGGCGGAGGTGACCGCGGGGAAATGGGAGGTGCAGGCGGCCAAGGTGGTTTTCCCGGAATGAGTGGGCTTGATCGTGAAGTCATGCAACAGGCCATGCAGCTCATTCAGGATGCAGGAGGACAGATAACGGATGAAGTAAAAGCGAAGCTCGTTGTGCTGGGCCTAACTGAACAAATCACAATGGTATCACAAATGCGAAGTGGTCAACGTCCGAATGGTAGGAATTAATTTTCGTTTTGCTCTACAATTGCCGCAAGAGATCGTCGATAGCTGACGGTCTCTTTTCTTTTACAGCTTATTAATGCACGTCGTCTTAAAACCGACAGATTGTAATAAGTGCAGCTAACGAGAAGAACACAATGTTCACGCCGATTTCTCGATATTCCTTTCGTGAAACATGGAATAGGGCACCGAGAAGAACGACTGCAGCAAGTCCAGTTGCAGCAATTGGCGTCAAAATAGGTGCAATACTGGTCACCTGAGGCAGAATAAGTCCAATTGCCCCGATTAATTCAACTATCCCGATAAAAACAACGAACGCTTTTGAAACGTCTTTTACCCATCCCCAAGAGGCTTTGGCTTGTTCATACCTAAAGGCCTTCAACCAGCCAGAATAGACAAAACCTATAGCTGCGAGACCTTGAATGGTCCATAGTGCGATATCCATGAAAGGTGTAACCTCCTCATTACTTTTGACAACTCTACAGGTATAATAAACGCAAGTATTCGATTAAGGAAGTAGGCACTTTTACTAAACATAGTAAATAAAAAGTTACCTAACAAAGAGAAGTGTGGGAGGTTTTTATGAAAGAGTATTGTAAATTTGAATCGGCGCTGAGTATTTTAGTAGGAAAATGGAAGCCTGTCATTCTGCTTCAGCTGATTTCAAACGGCACAATGAGATTCAGCGAGCTTCAAAAAGCGATACCGGATATAAATAAGAAGATGCTTACCCAACAATTAAAAGAACTTGCGTATAACGATATCGTACATCGCGAGGTGTACAACCAAATCCCTCCGAAAGTAGAATATTCGATTTCGGATTACGGCAAAGGTTTAAGTGCGGTGTTACAGCCATTGAACGATTGGGGAGCCGCTCATATTGCGCATATGGCGTCGTTATACGGCGTAGATCGCTCATCCACGAAAGACTGATTACGGTACCGGAACAGCGTAAGCAACAGCAGGTTGGTCAATATCCTTTAGGTTATAAATTCATCCAATAGTAAGCTCTAGTAAAGAAACCACTCCATGACTAAACTGTACCCTATCGAGAGACTTTTTAAAGTGTCTACTCAATAGGGTACAGTTTATAAGGAAGTGGCTTTTTGCTTTTTTAATATACGAATTTTCGCTGTGCCCAATAACTGAATGAGAATAAGAAGGCTTCCGTCATGAGCTTTGCAGCTATGAGCGGGATGCCGATGCTTTCGTGAAAAAGGTACATAATACTGTAATTTAACAACATGATAATGATAACTAGAGAGAAATACCGGGGCAACGATTTGCGGATAGCCGCTCCGTTCCTTTTGGCAAAAACAAATTTGCGATTCATTGTGTAATTGAACATGGAACTGAATAGTCGTGATCCAATGACGGATACGAGCAAATTTGAGGTTATCCCTTGCAGCAAGAGCAGCAGCATGAAGTCCAAGATCGCCGCGAATCCCGAAGACGCACAGAACTTCAGGAAAGGAAAGTAAACTCTGGCAGAATCGGCGAGTGGGCGAAAATGCGAAGATTTATTGTCGTCCAAATAGATGGTGTCGATCGGCACCTCAACCAAGTCGTACCCCACACGGGGAGCCTCGAGAAGCATGTTCATTTCATATTCGAAACGATTGCCTGGAATTTGGCACAGCCAATCCAACATCTCGGAGGAATAGCCCCGCAGGCCAGTTTGCGTATCTTGTATGGGTTTACCTGTCGCAAAAGCGTATACCATTCTCGTTGCGGAATTCCCGATGCGGCTGCGCATAGGAACTTTACCCGTAAATTGTCTGCTGCCCAGCACGATATGATTGCGATGCTCACGAACGGCTTCCGTGAGCCTTAGAATATCTTCCGGCAAATGCTGTCCATCACTGTCGGCGCAGACAACGCCATCTCTTTCGCCATGCTGTCTCACATAATCAAAACCCGTTTTCAATGCACTGCCTTTGCCTTGGTTAATCTGGTGCGTTAGCACGGTACAGCCTGCTTGTTTCGCTGAATCAAAAATACCGCGGTATTCTTCACCGCTGCCATCGTCAACGACAAGGATCGAAGCGTCGCTAACTTCCTTTAGCTTATGGATAAGAGAAAGTAACCTTTCGTCCGGCTCGTAGGAGGGGATAAGGATGGTCATAGTATCAGTCCTCCTTGCTAGGATTTAGGAATGTAGATAATGTCGCTTACGCCTCGTTCATTGCCTTTGCCAAGCGGATTATTAACGACTCTACCCATGAAATACATCGTGGACGAGCCACCGCCATCGAGATTGTAAGCTTCGGTAGCGCCAAGTTCATGGAATAGATTCGCGAACTCGTTTAACGTCATGCCTCGGCTATAATTGGCTTTTCGTCCGTCGACCACGACAAACAAAAAGTGATTCGGCGAAATCATCCCAATGCCGGTTCGCGGATTGGCATCTTGAATCGATCGGTTTCCGAAGTTTTTGTCAATTTGCACGGTGCTGAAATCCCCGGCTACTTCGCCATTAGTCACAAGAGTAGGGCCGAAGGAAAAGGTATTTGTAGTCCCCTCAGCGAGCAAATCTTGAGAAGATATCTCCTCTTCGTTGTAAGCTTGCAAAGTGCCGTTGCTGAGTAAGGCCAGACCGTCACGTGCAGGTTCATCGCGGTAAACGGTACCGCCTCGGATGATGACGCCGTCGTTACGAAAGCCGTAATAGTCGCCGTTAATCGCGAATATAGCGTTGTTGCTTGCAGCAATCTTCGAAGTGTTTTCGATGATGTTCGTGCCGAAGGCATTTTTAGCGAATGCTGTGAGCAGGTTTGTGGTCTTGTTGAAAGTCACATCTGCGACGAAATAGGTGATCGTATCGGCTCCGGAACCCGTTTGAACCTTTTTGATATGAATTGTTTCATTGTCGTCTTCATAATTCCAATCATCGGATTGGGCTTGTGCGGCTACTTGTTTCACGGGCAAATCTTGCGTTACAACGTTATTCGGGGAGACGACAACTTCGACATGCTCGAATAAATAACGATTGGCAAGCCCATATAGAATCGCAGCGATGATAATCAGTAATGTAGCGATGATGGTGATAATTTTGGTTCTTTTTCGCTGACGGAAAATGATGATCACTCCTCTCAGGTTCATAAAACCATCTTAGAGCGGCAACCTTTAATGAATCTTAAATGCCAGCAGGATATGCAAGTGAGTGACTGTTATCACACGGAGATAAAGTTCAAATTGTACAATTTAAGCTCTAAACTTTAAGCTCTAAACTTTAAACTTTAAATGCTAAACTTCATGTCCACCCCAAATCGAAATTGTTAAAAATTCCTAATAACCGTCTTAAATCGCCTCTATCAACCGAATCTATTTATAGTATTTAAATAAGGTTGGGAGAGGAAATAGACATGGCTAAACATGATATTCTTACCACAACTATTCACTTATCCATTGATAACGGCAGCAGTCATATTAAAGGTATATATGACGATTTGAACAACAGCTTTATTTTCCCTAATGTTGTCGCACAACCTTTTGGAGAGCGCTTTTTGCTGATGGAACAAGGAGATCCCTTGGATTTCTTAGATGTGCAAATCACATCTCCGGCGATTGATACGGAGCAATATCGTCATGTCTACGTTGGAAACTTGGCTATCGGGGACGAAGGGATCGTTCATGAAATCGTAGGAGATAAAGCGGTACAAAAAAAGGCTCAGCGGCCTGAAACGATGGTTACTCTGCTAACGGCTGCGGCATATGCCATTGCTATGAAGCATGAGGCTGCTATTAAACGCGGTAAGAACCGCATTAAGGCTACGGTGCACTTAGGAACGGGATTACCGATAAGAGAAATTACGAAATTTAGCGAGGAATTTGCACATAAGATAACAGGAGGCGTTCATTCCATTACGTTTGTTACGACACCAATATTTAAAGGAGTAACGGTGGAGATGGAATTTACGCTGCCATCGGACATTAGCATTGACGATGTGTCAGGTGTTTATGATATGGAGGCTACAGCCAAGTCACAGCTGTCACATAAAGGTTTCGGGATTGCAGATGTTGGCGGTGTCGATATGGATATTGCTTTTTTCAGACCAGGGCTTGATCTGGATCAACGGCATTCAACGGGGGCTAAAATCTATTTAAACGATGCTTTAGAAAGCATACGTAATGAAATCAACGCCCAAGGAGAAGAGCTAATCTCAAGCACAGCGGAACTGACGATCATGCTAGTCAACAAGGAGTATGAAATTTACGCTGAGGGTAAAGTAGCGTTTGACATGACGAATCTCGTAAACCGTCACATGCGTATCCTAGCCGAAAAGGTGTTAAAATACGCCCGTAACTCGTGGAAACATGTCCGCTATGCCAACGAGTTTTGGTTTATCGGTGGCGGGGCCATCGTTCTTCAACCTTGGATCGAGAAATTAAATGCCGAGTTAGGCTTGCCGATCCGATTTGATAAATCAGAGTACAGTCAATTCCGTAATGTTCGCGGTACTTTCTTTCTGCTGGAGCATGCCTTGAAACATACGAATAATGAAGCAGCGGCAAGCATGGAAACCCAGAAGGAAACTGAGGCTGGGAGCGGAGCGGATTGAAGAAACGGAGATCGACTGTTTTGGTGAGTCCGGGTAAGGATGTAACGCTATACATTCCGACAGAAACACCGCCAGAGGTCATTGCGTATATGAACCAGTTGAAAGCTGAAGGCATGTTTAGTCATGGCATTATGGATATTTTGACAAAGCATATCCTTCACGAACAAACGATAGCGACGTTGGTTGGTGAAGAGGATCCAAATCAGGTTATCGAATCATTTGTAGAGGATGATATTTTCTTTACCGCACCCATGGAACACCAGGAATCTGTGGATATCCCGGTTTCTAGCAGACAGAAGAACTTCAGTTTAGAAGACATATTTCGGCAAGCCGGTCGGAATGCTGGCAAGCTTATGTAGGATTTGACTGGGTGGGGTGAACTCCGATCATATTGAAAAGGAGGACATCGAAATGTCTAACGCACAAGTAAGTGAGGGTACACGTAATTTTGCACTTTCAGATGATATTTTCCGTCAACCAGGCCTAGATTTGTGTTCTCAAATGGTCTACATTATTTTGAAAAGCTTTGGCTCCGAGTCAAATTTCCCTGGGTTATCGGAGATTGCCATCCTTGGGAGAATGACGGATAAGCAGGCGATGAAGGCGCTGCAAGATCTTGTAGAACTTAAAATCCTTCCGCATAAACTGTTTCGCCGGATGGTGGGAGACTTCCAAGATGACCGCCTCTCATGGGCGGCTAAGGGTTTACTTATCTTTTGCAAAGAGAACCCGCACATTCATTTGCATGACTTGCTGGAATTAACGAGCCAATCGGGTGAGGATGAGCTTAGCATTCGCAATTCGTTACGAGAGTTAAGTCAATACGGCTACCTGGATGACTACCCAGAATGGCTGCAAATCGCGAACTGAGATGAGCGAGGATGGTTTGGAGCCAAATGAGACACACTAAAGCGTATGCCAAGGCCAACGCGTCTGGCAACCCAACCATTAACGCTAAGGGGTGATCATGTGAGCGGAAGAAATAATAAGCCGGATAATGACGGCCCAGCAGGGAAGCCAGGCAGGCTTGACCAGTATGGTGACAAGCTGGGATCGAGCAATGAGGCAGAGTTTGAAGCGGCAGCCAATCAGGCATGCGACGTTTCCTCGACAGAGGATTTGACCGATCAGGGGCAGCACGAATAAAGGGCTTCGTTAAAGTTGACACAGTAAGGCCATCCTACCTAGGATGGTCTGTTTGATGTCTTATCTTTGATGGTAAACGGCGAATCGTTCGGGTGGCGCTTTTATTCGTTTCTTGTTACACTAGTTTATGATTGATTAATCACTCATTACACATGAGGGGAGCTTTTTACATGGCAAAAGACGAAACCGTTTCGGTCAATCGCCGAACTGACATTATATCGGCCGCCATTGAGGTTTTTGCGGAAACAGGCTATTATCGTACGACGACAGCGCAGGTGGCGCAGCGCGCAGGCATTTCACAGCCGTATGTTTTCCGCTTTTTTGCAACCAAAGAGGCGTTGATGCTCGCGGCTCTGGAAGCCTCTTGGGCAAGAATTGCAGAATCCTTCTGCCAAGTCATTGCCACTGCTTCGCCGAATGGATTGGAGCAGGAGCTGATTACTGCCTATGAGGAAATCCTAACTGCTCACAAGCCAGAGATGCTGCTTCAGATGCAGGCGCAAACCATGCAGGAGGAATCGATCCGCGAAGCGATGCAGGCCGGTTTTAGAGAGATTCGAGGCATTGTGCTTGAAGCCTTCCAGAAGAATGCAATTCCGAATTCGGAGGAGAGGACGCTGCTCTTTCTTGCGCGGGGCATGCTTTGTAATATTTCTATGGCACTGGGCTTGCCAGAGCTGATGAAGAGTTAAAAGGCTGCAAAGCCGAAACATTTAGTTATTGATCAATCACTAACCATCTGATATAGTGGCACTATTAAGTTAGTGATTGATCAATTACAAACCAAATTGAGGAGATGTTTAATATGCAAAAAGCGATTGTTATTGGAGCAACTGGCGGAACCGGTGCCGCTGTCACGGAGGAATTAGTGAATAGGGGAATTCCCGTCATTGCATTCGGGCGTTCGCTCGCGAAGCTGGAGCAGTTCGCTGCTAGGTTAGGTCATCCAACACATCTGACACTTGCCGTAGGGGATGCCTTCTTAGCAGATGATGTGGTAGCCGCGGCCCAAGGTACGGACGTCCTGTTCCACTGCGCAAACGTTCCTTACCATGAGATGGCTACGCGGCTGCTTCCGCTGGGAGAGGCTGTTATGGAGGCTGCTGACCGATTGGGTCTCAAAGTGGTCGCGGTCGATGGCATCTACCCCTATGGAAGAAAACAAATGGATTTCGTGACGGAGAAGCACCCTAAACAGCCTCACACGCGAAAAGGACAGATTAGGCTGCAATTTGAACAGATGGTTTTCGACAAGCGTTGGAAGCAAGCACGCCCATTGATCGCTCGTCTACCCGATTATTATGGCCCAACGGCGAATCAAGCCTCGTATCTAGGTTCTACGTTAGAAGCTATTGCAGTTGACAAGATGGCTTTCTTCATTGGGAACATGCATGTACCTCGCGAGTACGTGTATTTACCAGATGCGGCTAAAATGCTCGTGGAGCTTGCGATGAATGAGCATGCCTTTGGTCAGGAATGGAACATTCCTGGTGGGGGAACGATTTCCGGCCATGATATTGTCCGCATCGCGCGCCGAGCTAGCGGCACTTCCAAACCTGTGCTCTCCTTAGGGAGGATTGGCCTTTCTTTAATGGGATTATTCGTTCCAGTCATGAAAGAAGTCGTGGAAATGCTATATTTGACGACGGATCCGCTTCGCCTTAGTGGCGAGAAGTACGAACGTTGGATAGGGCCAGTCCCAGCAATCAGCTTCGAGGAGGGCATTACCGCTACGATTCATCGGTTAAAGCGGTAGACAGAGAGGAGTAGTAGGAGCAGGGAAAACGTATTTCCTCGTTTCATGTGGGGGGTTCGTAAGGAGTTAAATGGATATTCTACAGCTATTTTCGCGGGGAATTCTATTTTAGGAGGATTAAATGGATTTACTACAACTAATTTGGCTCCTATAGCTTAGTTTGACGAAATTGTCCGAAAGTAACTGGAGTAAATCCAGTTACTTGCTCTAGGAAGACGAAATCGCAAAAATTAGATGCAGAAAATCCAGCTATTCTCATAGGGAGAACGTACCGAACAAGCATGTCCCGATTAAACAAGGCCATCCTTTCTCGACCAGTTATTACGTTCAAAAACTTAGAACTTACAGGGGATAGTAAGATAGGTGTAGACGATATCGCTATCATTGCCAGTTCTGCTGAATCGGATGTGGATATGAATCAGGATGGTATTTTCGACCGCGAGGATGTTAGCAGGTTATTAAGTCAGATTTCAAGGGTAGTCGAATAAGCGATGCACAGCTAATTAGCCTGCAAACGATTCAAATCGTATGCAAGGCTTTTATTTTTTGGATTGTATCAAATTCAGCTATCTGCTCATAATAAGCTCGCACTATCTAAAACCTATATTTCAAGGAGCGTGAGCAACATGTCAGGTCACAAACAGCAAGGGCAATCCAGAAAAAATACAACCACACGAACACAGGACCAGAGCAGCAACAAGGGTGGAAAATAACGCTGATCGTACATGAGGAGGCTGGATTATGCTCGAAAATGTAGAAAGCAATTATGATTGCGCGAATGCGGGAGATGATTTACACAATTTAATACAGGAACTTGAACAGTTCCATGGCTCTGAAGAGCAGTGCAATCGGCTTAAAAATCAGATCCATTTTATACAGAATAAATGTTCCATCACGCATGAACATAACCCTAAATAAAGAAAAGTCCATGCCTCTATTTCAGAGGCGTGGATTTTTTAAATGACATTAACCCTTTGTCATCCGGTTGAGATCGGAAGTGAGTTTATCGAGCTGAAGGAAGCTTTCTAGAATGTCGCTAATGCGGCTGTCTTGTGTCGTCATACTTGCGGACATTTCTTGGATGGACGCCATGTTTTCTTCGGTAATACCAGCAATCGTGACGATCTGCTCCGTGATTCGAGTGTACTGTTGGTGAAGATTCTCCGCTGATTGTTCCACGTGAGTGGACTGGCTCTCCAGTTGGCCTGCATCGGTCGCCAGTGCATGCATGACTTGTACGACTTTCTGCGCGGCATCACTGCCATTCGCTACGGATTGCTGCCCCTGCAAGACTTGCGCCGCGGCTAGGGTTGTTTTCGAGCGAATATCCTCGAGAATACTTTCGATCTGCTCGGTAGATTGCTGCGAGGTTTCGGCCAATTTACGAATTTCGTGAGAAACAACGCCGAATCCTCTACCGTGCTCGCCTGCACGTGCGGCTTCGATTGCTGCGTTCAGCGCGAGCAAATTCGTCTGCGTCGAAATATGCTTAATCGTCGCGACAATATCACTGATTCGTGAGTTCTGACTGTCTAGATCATTCATCAACTGAACGGAAGAATCCATGGTCTCGTGAGCACTCTTCATTTGTGCCTCCAAGGACTCTGCTTCTTCACTCCCCACCTGGGTCAGTTGGGCAGAGCTTACGGAGAGATTTCTCATTTCCGTTGAGCGGTCAGCTAAGGATGTGACGGATTGCTCGATATGACGAATGGATTCGCTAATATCATTAATGCTGGACGTTTGCGTTTCGGTGCTTGCGGTAATTTCCCCGAAGGCTAAGGTTACTTCTTTGGAAATAGTGCCCGTTGCAGTGGCATTCTGCTTCAGATTAGAGCTGAATTCGGTCAGTGAGACTAGCGAAGAGGACACCAGATTAACCAATTCGACGGATTTGTTTTTCTCAAAAACAGCCTGCTCGCGCTCGGAAAAAATAGTGGTTTGCAATTTCTCGCTGAATCTTGTAGATGCGAATAACGGCACGGCGATAAAAGCAAGATACATAAACATCGTAACAATGTTGTTTTCACCGAATATTTCTGTTTTATAGGGGCTAAGGAAGAAGTAGATAGTTAAAATAGCCCCCATAAAACTGGAAAAAGCAATCGCTCGAGAACTGCTGTATAAGGTCATGATGGCTAGATTAACGTAGATAAGCAGGTAAGTTGTTAGGATAGGACCCGTAAGCATTAATAACCAGATCAGGAGTGTAACGATGGCGGATATGATATACATGATGTAGGATGTAAGCCAACGTTTGTAGGTAAGAACGGTAGCCACGCCGCTAGTCAATGTGCCGACGACGAGCAGGACGATAATCGAATCCATACCAGCGCCAGTCAGGAAATCAACGGCTATGCCAAGGACCAGCATCCCCCAAATAATATTCACAAGCAGTTTGTTGCGGCGGTGCAATGTCTCTAAATAATTCATGATCCGTCCACCTTTTCCGTATAAAGTTACGATAAGATGATACCACGAAACGACAAATTTTTACATAAAAACAACAGCGCAAGCATGCGCCCCTTAAAATTTACTCTAGTGCTTCCCGCCATTGGTTTAGCAGCTTTTCATGCTGCTGTGCAGCTAGATCAAAGCGGTACGCAGCAAGGAGATTCTCCAGCTTCACTGGCGCAAGGAGCGGATTCACAGGGATATTTGGCGCTACAGGGAAGGAAAAGGCCGTGTTCATGTAATCAGTTTGAACCTCTTTGGAGAGCATGAAATCAACAAGCTGTTTGGCCGCGGCAGGATTGTTGCCTCCCTTCAGAATGGAGACAGCACCAATCTCCCAGCCTGCTTGCGGTGGAATAAACGAGCTTATGTTATAGCCTGAGTTTTTGAAACGCAGCTGGTCGCTTAAGAAGGAGACGGCCGCTGCCACTTCACCTTCAGCTAGATGCTGTGCGCTCGTGTTGCCGGCGAACGTCATGGAGGCGCTTTGCTTCTTCAACGCTTGCATGAGATCAATCGCTGCGCTGTCCCCGCGCTGCTGGGCAACCGATGCGAGCAGCGTGTAGCCTGTCCCCGACGTCTCGGGGTCGGGGATTTCGATCTTGCCCTTGAGTTCAGGGCGCAGCAGATCCTCGTACCGCTGTGGCAGCGGGAGATTCGCCAGCTGTGGATCTTGCTGCCAGACGGTTTGGTTGACGCCAATGGCCAGTGCACCCATGTAAATGCCGGTCCAATAACCGTCCGTATCTTTGTACTTGGAGGGGATGCTGCTAGCGGAGGCAGATGAATAACGAAGCGATTTGCTCTTATTCTTGAGCTGCTCGTGTAGATCCGCAGGGCCACCGAGCACGACATCAATACCCGTTTTGCCTAGCGTCAGCAGGTGGTAGCTCGCTTCACCACTGGACATCCGGATGATATCGTAAGGCTGATCCGTTTTTTCCTTGAACGTCTCGAGCAGAATTTTCCCTGCATCCTCCTGGAAGATGACGTATACCTTAAGAGGCTGGTTACTTTTCTTCTCCCCGAAGACGAGATATCCAAGATACACCCCAATACCGACTATCAGCACGAGCAATCCTTTTTTCCACATGGCGAAACTCCCTTCTGAACAGCCAAAAAAGGAAACCAAAGTTTCCCTTTTCAACCCGCTGCTATTTCATATGTCCAACTAACTTAGTTTAATTAAATGAATTTTATCATCGGCTGCACTAATCGTGACATTCCCCTGGTATCTTGTCAAACCGATATCATACGCATCGACAATCCATTCTTTCATATCATCATCTAAAATGAAGTATCGTTCCTTCTCGCCGAGGAACATGGAAGATTTTACGAAGCCGCTCACCATAAATTCGCCGGCATTCGTTGCATTAATACGCATGGACTCAGGTCGAATACTGAGCAGCACTTTTTCACCTGCTGTCACAGCTTCATCAATCGTCACGCTTGCCGTACGTTTGCTCGTGCCATATTCCACAGTGGCTTTGCCATTTGAAGATTCACGTACAACGGCATCAACGAAATTCGTTGTACCAATAAAGTCGGCGACGTAAGGCGTGCGAGGCTTGTAATAAATGTCATGCGGCGTGCCGTACTGATCAATCGCTCCTTTGTTGAAGACAACGATGTGATCGGACATCGATAAGGCTTCAAGTTGGTCATGGGTGACATAAATGACCGTTAAACCAAGCTCTTGTTGGATGCTGCGCAGCTCCACACGTACCTCTTCACGCAGCTTCGCATCCAAATTGCTTAGCGGCTCGTCGAGCAGGATGATTGGCGAGTTCATGACGAGAGCCCGCGCCATAGCTACCCGCTGTTGTTGCCCCCCGGACATCTCGTGCGGATACCGCTCCTCAAGTCCGGTCAGTTTCACTTTAGCCATCGCAGACTTAACGCGATCCTGTATTTCCGCTTCAGGGCGCTTTTGAATATCGAGCCCGTAAGCTACATTATCGAATACCGTCATATGCGGGAACAATGCATATTCCTGGAATACCATCGGTGTTCCGCGTTTATAAGGGGGCAAATCGTTGACGAGCTGGCCATCAATCTTGATTTCACCCTCATCAATGGTATAAAAGCCTGCTATCGAGCGCAACAGAGTCGTTTTCCCACATCCACTTGGACCGAGAAATGTAATGAACTTCCCGCTTTCAATCTGTAAATTGATCTGTTTGAGAACGTGATTGCTGCCAAACACCTTACTCACATTTTTTAAATCTAACAATATATGTGAACTCATGATTCTCACTCCTTAGGACGTCAGTGTTACGTATAGTTAGAAATCGAATATTTTGACCTTCGAACGGAAAATGAGCTTCATCACACCAAGCGTAGCTAGCGTTGTCCCCATCAAACCGACGGCAACAGCCGCTGCCCAGTAGTAAGTGCCGGTCTCTGCATAATTGAAGATGGATACAGCGGCGACGACCCATTTGGGCGTAATAAGAAAGACAATTGTGCTTAGGGTGTTCATATTTTTCATAAATGCATAGACGAAGTTCGCAACGATGGTCTTTTGCAGCATAGGAAATACGATGGTTGTTAATGTGCGGCGGCTGTCTGCGCCAAGATTCGTTGCGGCTTCCTCAATCGATTTATCTACCTGCTTGAAGGAAGCGGTGAGTCCGCGATAGCCGACTGGCATCTGCTTAAGGAGCATGGCAACGATAATGAGAATGGCTGACCCTTGCAGCATGATAGGTCCATTACTGAAAGCGACGATCAAGGCTAGACCAACGAACGTCCCAGGCAAAGCAATTGGTAATACAGCTGTGAAATCCAGCAGCTTTTTGCCGGGGAACGGCTTGCGTACAACCACATAGGCCAACACAAGGGCGAAGCCAACAGCCAGAATAGAACTGATGAGCGACAAGACTAAGCTGTTCATGACAGCGGGGCTGGAGGGGTTAAAGACGATTTTGAACATATGATCCAGCGTAAAGGTGTTGTCCCGTCCGAAGTTTTTGGTAAAAGCAAACAGGATGGTGATCGCGAACATGGACAAGATGAAGAGCGCCATCATGCTGTTGAATATGAAAAGGAAGATATCTGTCTTGCGGGAAGTCTTCACCCGGTTGAGTCCTGAAACAGGCTTTCCAGTGATGGTCGAGTAGGAGCCTTTGGACAGCAGCTTGGCTTGAATCATGAATACCAACAGGGCAGGAATGACGAGAATGATACCCATGACGGATGCGAGTCCAGGCTCGTTATTAATGATTTCTCCGTAGATTTCAACAGCTAAGAGAGAGTAATTCCCCCCAATCAGCTTGGGATTCCCAAAGTCGGCAAAACAGTTGATTGCGACGAGTAGAAAAGCGTTAATGACGCCGGGAAGTGCTAATTTTAACGTAATGGTGCGGAAAAGTTTGAAGCCGCGTGCACCAAGATTCTGAGCAGCGATTTCCAGATTTGGCGAAATGGAGCGAAGGACGCCTGTTATGGTCATGTAGGCAAGCGGAAAATACGAAATCGTTTGTACGATCCAGAGGCCCGGAAGTCCGTATAAGTCCAGTTCTACGTTAAACCATGCTTTCATGGTTTGGGATACCATACCTCCTCTGCCGAATAAAAGCAGGAAGGCTAGTCCGGTCATGACTGAAGGTGCGAGAATCGGGAGGAAGGCGATAAAGCGGAAAAACTTTTTCCCCACGATGTTGCTGTAATGAATCGAGTACGCATAAATAAAGCCACAGATGGTTGCGGTTAGTGCGGATAGGGAGGAGCTGACAACCGTATTGAGCAGAGCCTTAGCATACCGGCTTTTGCTGAAAAAAGTTGTCCAATCCGTTGCTCCTGGCAGCGCTATCACATAAATAAGCGGATAAATTACGAAGAGACAGAGAACAGCGAAACTGATGAGGACAAGGATCAGCGATGATGGATCTTTCATCAGTCTGCCGATCGACGAACCCATTCCCTTTTTTTCTATGATCATAAGGGGTTCACGACCACCTTCCAAATTCATTGTGTAGGAGGGCATTGATCAGCATAAGAAGCATACATCAATGCCCTGTACATAGGCTCTTATTTGAGATCTTTTAGTGCATCTTGCAGCTCTTTACGCTGTTCGGCAGCTTTCCATAAGCTGTAGGTGGTGTTATATTTCGTTGTTTTGATATCAATGCCGCCTTTAGGGATTGGTACAGTAGGTTTCACGGAACTTGCAAAAGCAGACTCGGTGTAAAGAAGTCCAGGTTCATTGGTTAACATATAATCCATTAGTTTCTTAGCGCCCGCTGTGTTAGCGCCGCCTTTCACGACAGCCAATCCACCAACCTCATAGCCTGCGGCTTCAGGGACGATACTAACAATCGGGTTACCTTGATTTTTCATCTTTAACTGGTCACCAAGGAAAGTAATACCGATCGTGTACTCGCCTTTGGCTGCCTTCTGAATCGGCTCAATGCCGGATTTCGGTCTTTCCTTGAGATTTAGAAGAAGTTTGGCAACATACTTCAGCATCTCATCTTTACCCCATACTTGCGCCAGCGAAGCTACCGCTGTGTAGGCTGTACCCGAAGTAGCAGGGTCGGACATTCCGATCTCGCCTTTAAATTTCGGATCCAGCAGCTCTTGGAAGGTCTGCGGGTAAGGGGCTGCAGCATATTTCTCTTTCCAACGCTGTTCGTTGATACCAATAGCGATAGGATTTAGATAGAATCCGGTCCAGAAGCCTTCTTTGTCCTTCATATTGTCAGGAATATCTTTGGCATTCGGTGAAATGTAAGCTTCAAGTGCACCTGCTTTTTTCAGTACCTCATGCGAATCAGCGGGACCGCCCATCAGGAAGTCGGCCTGCGGCTTGCCCATCTCATTTTGTACACGGGTCACGGCCTCACCGCTTGGCAAACGAAGGACATCGTAGTCGATTCCTGTTTCTGCTTTGAATTTATCTAGAATCTTTCGGGCTTCTTCTTCTTGGAAGATAGAGTACACCGTAATTTTACCTTTCGATGTCCCGCCAAAAACACCGGATTTGTACAGGAAGAATCCTGCTACTAGTACGAGAACAATGACCGACACGATCATAATGGAACTATTGCTTTTCTTTCTAGCCATTTCATCAACCATCCCCTCGATATGTTAGGAGGCATCACTTAACTTGAAATAGGCTTTATGGTTGGTTTCATCTAACAAATCGAAAACGATGAAGTAAGCGTTATCATATCGGTCGAGATGCAGCCAATGCTTACCGTTCGCGGCTTCGTCGGTTAATTGTACGACATAATGGCTACTAGGCTGTTCAGCCATGAAGTCGAAATGACTGAAATCGATTAGCCTGACGGCAGTTCGCATTTGCGTCGTAAGTGCAGCCCGATCTGCCTCGGAAAGCGTTGTAAGAAGGCCATCTTGCAAACGAAATACTTGATGGTTCCTGTTTGCAATAACGCCACTAACTGTATCCGCAGTGAGCGTCTTATCGATGAGCATATTCTGCAGTTTCCGAATTTCAGCGCTTATTTCCAGTGAATTGACCGAGTCTGTTCCGAAGCGAAAGCCGCTGGTACCGATTTGGAATGGGATATCCTCCTGATCCAGATAGGCGATGGAGCCCGTTAACAGCAAACGTGAAGCGTTTGCACGCGTTTGCGGCTTTCCCCCGTTTAATATGCGGGTAAACGATGCTTTCCACGCAATCAACTCTTTCGGATCATCAATGGAAATCGTGCCAACGCCAGGATACGTCACGTTCATGCGCATAGGAACACCGTCGAACATATCACGGCTGTTTGCTTCCTTAGGGACGATACGCACTTCATCGACGCCGATACGAAACACATAGGCAAAAATGCCGATCAACGTACACCCAATAACGATTTGTAGTAAGATGAGACGCAACCATGAAAGCCCTTTCTTCTCCTCTTGCATGTAGATTACTCTCCTTTTATCTCAGAAAAATCATCGATTTGTATCAATTTTGTAACAAGCCTTGCGTGAGGGTTGGTTCGGTTTGGAACATCAAAATGACTTCAGTACCAATTTTCTCACGGCTATGTACGGTGATGTTACCGCCTTGCAGCTCCATTAATTGTTTGCAGAGCAGTAATCCAAGCCCATGGGAATGCGTCGAAATGGGACGCTTCTGATTGTGCTCAGAAGAAGCTAGGAACAATGCGGCAGTATCTTGCTCGCTTAGACCTTTGCCGTTATCTGAGATACGGACGTGGCAATGATATTCTAGCTGCTCTAGTCGAATATTCAGATGTGTGCATTCACTGTGCTTAATCGCATTTTCAATGACGTTGAACAGGACCTGCTGCGTGCGCTTGGGATCAACGTAGACCTCGCACGGCTCGACCTCCAGCGTCGTCGTAATGGATGATTTATGCAACGTAGGTTCAAGAATTCGCAGACTATCCGTTAGGATTGCCGCCAGATCTGCGCGCTCAAGCTGTACGCGCCAAGCTTCATCGCCTTTGAGCGATGTTTGTAGCAGCTCTTCAACCATTTGTAACAGACGTGTGCTTTCCTTGCGGATGTAGACATTGCAGGTTCGAATATCTTCGACACGCTCCATTTTGTCAATCAGATCAGAAAAGCCAATGATAGAGGTTAGCGGCGTTTTGAGCTCATGCGTCACGTTGTCATAAAATTTCTTCTGTTTGCTTTGTTCATACTGAAGAAGCTCGATATGCTCTTGGAGCGCTTCTGACATTTGATTGAAGTCATCGGCCAGTTCCCGCACTTCGTCTTGACTGGTGACAACAATCTTTCGGCTGAAATCACCCACGGTTACTTGCTTTAGCGCCTGTTGGAGGGCGTGCAGGGGTCTCATGATAAAGAAGGAGAAGGAGTAGCTTGCAAGCAACGCGATGAGTAAGCAGCCGAGCGCAACGCCAATAAACCAAGAGCGCATCTCAGATAGCGTTTCTTCGTGCTTATTCAGATCTAGCAGGTAGCGGAATCCGCCTACAATTTTCCCCTCATAGGTGAAAGGAGAGGCATAAATAAGAATTTTGTTATTCTCACCTTCGGTAATGACAGTTGCCGATTGTCCAGCTAATGCAGCGTCAATATCGCTTCGTTTCATCAAGTCTTCTTTGTTGCCGCTATCGCCGATAATGGTACCCTCCGGATCAAATAGCTGTACTTGGAAGTTGCTGTTAGCTGCAAGGTGGGAGGCAATCAGCGGAGCATAGGTCCCAGAAAAGAGCTGTTCAATGCTAATTTTCTTATCGTTAACAATTTTTAAAGCTTCAATGCGGTGCAGACCATAATACTGGGCTAAGGTTTGGGTATCCCGCTCGATCATGCTTTTACTCAGTGTATAATTCACAACAACATACATCGAGGCAAGCAGCATAATGATCGTTATAGAGTGCTGGATGAACAGTTTGTTGCGAAGCTTCATGGCTTAAACCTCCAGTTTATAGCCCGTACCATGAACTGTGGCGAGCACGTGATCGTAGGGTTTAATTTTTTCCCGCAGCCGATTTACCATCATATCAACAGACCGCGTCTGTCCGTAATATTCAAATCCCCAGACTTGGTCCAAAATGTGCTCTCGGGTAAAGACTTTCTTAGGATTTTTGCACAGCAGCCAGAGGAAATCGAACTCTTTGCTTGTCGTTTTAATAGGTTTGCCTGCCAGCTTTAAGGATCGCTCATTTCTATCAATTTCGATCATGCCAACTTGAAGGACGTCAGAGGCTTGTGCGGTTGTATCCGATGTTACACGGCGCATGACAGCGCGAATCCGCATAATAAGTTCTCGTGTCTCAAAGGGTTTGGTTAAATAATCGTCGGCTCCAAGTTGGAAGCCTAGTATTTTATCATTCATTTCATTTTTGGCCGTGAGTACAATCACCGGTATTTCCTTATGAATTTGCTGGAGTGTCTTCAGGAGCTCAAAGCCTGACTGATCAGGCAGCATCAGATCCAGCAAGATGAAATCGATAGGCTCTGAGGCGAGTACCTCAAGACTAGCAGCGACAGTGCCAGCTACAACAGGATGAAACCCCTCTACTTCCAAACTTAATTTGAGCAGCATTTGAATGCTGGAATCGTCTTCGATAATTAAAATATTCATAGGAAAAGCTCCTTCCTTTCTGGTCGCATTTTGCTTACCTCATTCACCAATCATGAGCATGTTCCTTGTGTATCCATTCTACACAAGGATTACAACATGTAAATACGTGAATGAAATGTGGCTCTCCGAAAAGAGTAAGCCCGCCGGGGCTGCGGCGGGGTTGAGGAGGGATAGCGCCCAAAAAGGGCGCTATTGTAGCGCTCAGGGCAAATAGCCGAGGGATAAGGCCCTTTTTGGGTCTTACAGCCCTGCGCGCTAGGGCTGCGGCGGGGTGGAGGCAGGAATAGCGCCTTTTTTGGGCGCTATTGCAGTGCTCATGGCTAAGTAGCCGCAGGATAAGGCCCTTTTTGGGTCTTACAGCCCCGTGTGCCGGGGTTGCGGCGGGGTAGAGGCAGGAATTGCGCCCCCCGGAATTGCCGAACTACTCTCACAGAGTGTGCTATGAATTCTAACGCGGCTTCCGATAAACGAAAAAGAGCTAAACGCTTGATAAGCCGCTTAGCTCCCAAATAATAATCTATGAAGGAAGCTGCACATAAAACGACGTCATCTCATGCTGCACGCTTTTGGCATGAATTTTTCCTTTATGCTGCTCTACGATGGACTTGGCTATGGCTAATCCAAGCCCGTAGCCGCCATGCTTGCGTGAACGCGATGGATCCGCGCGGTAGAAGCGGTCGAAGATCCGCTCCACATGCTCAGGCGAGATGCCTTCACCGGTATTGGTCACGGTGAGGAGCGTATCGCTATGATGCTTCTTGAAGGTGAGCGAAATAGCCCCCTTCGGTGGCGTGTATTTGATCGCATTGTCCATGAGAATCATGACGACTTGCTTGATTTGCTCGCTATTGCCGTGCAAGGTTAAGTCGGGCTGAATCTCGTAGTCCAGCGTAATATCCTTCTCGAACACGACGGCTTCCATCGTGAGAAGAACACTTTCCACAGATTCACTCACATTGAATTCGCTATACAAGATTTCCGCCCTGGTATCATCCATTTCCGTCAGATAGAGGAGATCGTTGGTGAGCGTCTTCATGCGTTCCGTCTCGGATTTGATACGATGCAGCCATTTCGATTGGCTTTCGATTGTATCCTCGCTATTCGCTAAGAGAACGTCCGCATTGGTATTGATGACGGCTAGCGGTGTTTTCAACTCGTGAGAAGCATCCGCGATGAATTGTTTCTGTTTCTGGAAGGCTTCGCGGACTGGAGTGATGGAACGATTCGCGAAATAGCGGCTCGTAAAGAAGATGACGATGAGCATCACTAAGCCGACGATCGTGAAGGTATAGACAAGATTCGTCAGGATGGTTTTCTGAGCCGTAACGTCAAGGTAGACGACGCTATACCCGGTGTCATTCTTTTGCACCATATACGCCCATTGGTTGCCATCGAGCGTAAACTGGCCGATATCCGAGCTGCTGGAGGAGGCTTCCTTAATGGCAGTTTCGTAGAACGCTGTATCCATGTCAAAACGGGAGTTTGTGGCTAGGATGTTCCACTGGGCATCCGTTTGCAGCGTGAAGGAAACGGATCGCTCGGGTAGTGAATTATTGTACCCCTGAGGTTCTTGGGGGTGATGCCCGCCATCAGGTCCAAGCTTCGGATTTCCCTTTTTTCCGTCAGGCTTGAGATTGAATTCCGCTACGCGATGCAGATCCATATCGATATCGGCCTTCACATTCCGATAGGTAATGAAATAAATCGTAGCGAAGGATAAGAGCATGATGCAGGATATGATGACTAGATTTACAATCAGAAATCGGTTTCGGAGCTTGATGAACATTAGGAAGTCACCTCCTCTAGCACATATCCGACGCCTCTAAGGGTCGAGATGCGGATCGCCGCGTGTAGGAAAGTTAGTTTTTTGCGTAAAAAAGAGATATAAACCTCCACGTTATTATGCTCCACCTCAGAATCGAAGCCCCATAGCTTCTCGATAATCTGTTCCTTCGAGGTTACTGCGCTTTTCCGCGTCATTAGCAGCTCCAGGAGCTCGCTTTCTTTTAAAATCAGTTTTAATTCTTTCCCCTTGCAGGTTAGCTTGAGGTTTCCTGTATGCAATTCGATGTCCCCGAATTTCAAGGCATCCTCCGGCACGACCTCGCCCTTGCGTCGTAACGCCGCGCGTATCCGAGCTAACAGCTCTTCCGTTGAAAACGGTTTGGACACGTAATCGTCAGCACCGTAATCCAATCCTGTGATTTTATCTGAAATTTCTCCCTTTGCCGTAAGCAGAATTACAGGTGTTGAAATTCCCTTGGTGCGCAGTGTCTTGAGAATCGTGATTCCGTCCATTTCAGGCAGCATGATGTCGAGCAACAGAAGATCATATATACCACTTAACGCATTATCCAGCCCGGACTGTCCATCGTGAACAACGTCAACGGAGTAATGGTGTTTTTTTAAAATTTGAGTTAACGCTTCAGCTAAATGTACTTCATCTTCCACGATTAGAATTCTCATGGTCGTTTCCCCCTTAGTGCCTCAAGATGCTTCGAATGGCATGGCTTCATTATAGGCCTGTGAACCTTTAATCAACCTTAATAGTAGCACTACAAGTGCGGATTTACGAAAAAAACATAATTCATTTTGCATTTAAGTTTCACTAAAGGTTCGAGGGCTAAGATACAGTCATGGAACAGCGAGCAACACGCAAGGTGAAACAAGAAGGAGGCGCATCACAATGGCGATTGAAGTATTTAATCGGTATGAAAATAAGTATCTGATGGATACGAAAGCCTTTTACACGATCTATAATCGACTGCTCGAATATATGGAAATGGACGCTTACAACAAGAATGAACAATTCTATTCGATCAGTAACATCTACTTCGATACCGAGCATGATTCATTAATTCGAAATTCGCTGGCGAAGCCGAAATACCGAGAGAAGCTACGAATAAGAGCTTACGGGGTTCCAAACGCAGATGCGAAGGTGTATCTAGAGCTGAAGAAAAAGGTGTTCGGCCTGGTGAATAAAAGAAGAACAGCTCTGAAGCTGAACGAGTCGTATGACTTTGTACGAACCAAGGTAGAGCCTGAATTCAAGGACTATATGAACAAGCAAGTCATTCAGGAAATCAAATATTTCTTACAGCGTTATGATCTGGAGCCGAAGGTATATCTGGCGTATGACCGGATTGCGATGTTTTGCAAAAATAATCGAGATTTGCGGATCACCTTTGACACGAATATCCGTTCCAGACGGTATGATCTCAAGCTCGAAAGTGGCGATCATGGAGAGCAGCTGATGGGCCGCGGGCAATGGCTTATGGAAGTGAAGGCGGAGAAAACGATCCCGCTCTGGTTGTCGAAGATGCTTTCGGAGCATGACATGTTTCGAACGAGCTTCTCGAAGTACGGCAACGAATATAAGAAAATGCGAAATGAACAGCTAACGGGGGAGAGGATTCAATTATGATCGATTCAATTTTTGCACAAGTCACAGCAGGCACAGAATTAACACTAATGAATGCTTTATTAACCATACTTATTGCAATTGTACTAGGTGCTATGATCAGCTTCACTTATATGAAAACACAAACGAACTACACACAAAGCTTCACGTTAACCATGATTGTTCTGCCAGTAATTGTAGCCATTATTATTTTATTAATCGGCAGTAACATCGCTAGAGCGTTCAGCCTTGCAGGGGCCTTCTCCATCATTCGATTCCGGAGCGCTCCTGGAGATCCAAAGGACATTTCCTTCGTCTTGTTCACAATGGCAGCAGGACTTGCCTGCGGTGTGGGTTCGTTTGGTTACGCGGTACTTTTCACGCTTGTACTGTGTGTCTTGATGTTTGTCCTGAAAGTCACCAATTTTGGTGCGAAGAAGGCTGCACAGAAGCTATTGAAAGTGACGATTCCCGAGAGTCTGGGGTATGAAGAAGCGTTTGCTGAAGTGTTCAAGATGTTCGACATTGCCTATGAGTTGAAAAAAGTGCGTACAACCGAGTTAGGCAGCTTATATGAGTTAGTTTACGTCGTGACGATTGATCATTTGACGAGTCAGAAAGAGTTCCTAGACGCCATTAGATGCAGAAATGGGAACTTAGATATCACCTTAACGATGAGCCCTACAGCGGCTGAATTTTAAAAACAACGCAACTGAGAGAGGAAGAGATTTCTATGAAAAAACCGTTGAATATGAAAGGCGCAGGTGTCCTACTATTATGCGCTGTTGTGTTAGCAGCATGCAATGAAACGACTGACATCGCTTCGATTACTACGGAGGCTACACCAGCAGTAACAACGGCTGGAACGACGGCTTCAACAGCAAAAGCAACAACCACAGATATCATCCAGAAGGTGGAGTATGCGGCGGAAGATGCTTATACAGACTGGGCTTCTGCCAATCCAACGAAGATCTCATTGACGGGTACTAGTGCAACCATCGAGGGTGAAGGGGCAGCAGCGAAGGACGGTAAGATTGCCATTACGAAGGCTGGCACGTATGTCGTGAGTGGTAAATTAACAGACGGTCAAATAGCGGTCAACGTGAAAGATAAGGGTGTCGTTCGTTTAGTTTTAAACGGAGCGGAGATTTCGAACAGCACGTCCTCCGCCATCTTCGTCGAAGAAGCGGGCAAGGCAATCATCTCCTTACAAGAAGGAACAGAGAACATCGTTTCGGATGGAACTAAGTATGTGTATCAGGACGCGACGACAGACGAGCCTAATTCGGCGATCTTCAGCAAAGACGATCTGACGATCAATGGCTCAGGAAAGCTTGTCGTGAAAGGGAACTACAACAATGGGATTACCAGCAAGGATAAGCTGAAAATCACGGGAGGCATGCTGGATGTTAAAGCTGTTGATGATGGCGTGATGGGTCGCGACTTGGTCGCTGTCCAGGCGGGCACTTTGACCATCGATGCAGGTGGACACGGAATCAAAACATCGAACGATAAAGAGGGCTCGGAAGGTTACATCAGCCTTGCTGGTGGATCATTCACGATCAAATCCGGTGAGGATGCGGTGCACAGCAGCGGAGGCCTTGATGTGAGCGGCGGAGATCTTCACATTAACGCTGGCGATGATGGCATTCACGCCGAAGTATCTCTTGCTATCGCAGGTGGAACGATCGATATCACGCAAAGCAATGAAGGGATCGAGGCACCCGCGGTTGTGATCTCGGGCGGTAAAACCAACGTCGTCTCTGCGGATGACGGTGTGAACATCTCCAACAGCGCTGAGTCCGCTGAAGGTGGCGCTGCTGCTCCGGGAGCGGCGACTGGCGGAGCTGGCGCTGGCAAAGCAGGGGCAGCTGCTGGAGCACCTCCAGGCGGTGCACCAGGCGCATCCGGCGCGAATTCGAGCAATATGCTGACGATTACCGGCGGTTTCTTATCCGTCGACTCGAAAGGCGACGGTTTGGACTCGAACGGCTCCGTCACAATGAGCGGTGGTACGGTGGTGGTCAACGGGCCGATCGAGAACAACAACGGCTCCCTCGACTATGACGGTACGTTCGTTATGACCGGCGGCTTCCTCGTTGCCGCGGGAAGCTCCGGCATGGTACAAGCCACATCCGACAAGTCGACGCAAGCCGGCGTCCTGATGACGTACACCAAGACCCAGCAAGCGGGTGCGCTGGTTCATCTTGAAGATAGCGCAGGAAATGAAATTATAACCTTTGCGCCTTCGAAGAGCTATCAGTCGGTGTTTGTCAGCTCACCGAACCTGAAGCAAGACGCTTCGTATACGCTTAGCTCGGGCGGATCTTCAACAGGCACGGCTACAAAGGGCCTTTATGAAGGTGGCACGTACCAAGGCGGGACGAAGGTTGTCGACTTCAAGACATCAACTTTGATCACGTGGTTGTCCGAAACAGGTGTTACTGCCGCTAGAAGCGGGATGATGGGTGGTCCTGGTGGTGGCGGACAAGGCGGAGGTGGCGGACAACGTCCACAACGAACCGCACAGTAAATCGAACGAATCGGTATGTTTATGAGGCTGTCCTCACGTAGATCATCTGCGTGAGGACAGCTTTTTTTAATAAGGCATACCGATGTGTGAAATGCTGGTTGCGGGTAGAGTTAGGTGAGTGGAGAGGGAGAGAGTAGTTGTAAGAGTAGAAGTAGAAGTAAAGCTATCAATTGCTGAGTCTGATGAATGGGTTGGTGGCAGCAATTTTCGTAAATCTACGGTGCCCCAGCCAAATAGATGGATTTTATCCAGTTATATTCCCGGATTTTCCCATCAAATACTGAATAGATGGAGAACCTACAGCTAATTTTATTCAGTTAAGCCAATTGGAACAAAAGAGGCTGTTTTACCTACATATTGTACAGTTAAATCGAATTTTCGAAGAAATATCTCGTAAATAGCTGTATTTTTTGCAGTTAATGCAAATGTGTAGAGAACGCGTCCCTTTTGCACGTCGAGAAAAAGCCATTGACAATTCATAAGGATAGAAATATTCTTATAGTGCACTAGTTCAATAGTGCACTGGTTCGCGGTGAAGAGGAGGGTAGGACGGTGCAACTTAATTTTAATAGCCCGAAACCGATTTATTTGCAGATGGTCGATGAGGTTAAGAAAGCATTGGCTAGGGGCGAGTTATCGCCAGGTGATAAAATTCCGTCCCATAAGGAACGGGCACAAATATCACAAGTGAATCCTAATACGGTGATGAGGGCTTACCAAGAGATGGAGCGGGTGGGTTTGACGGAGACGTTACGCGGGCAGGGTACTTTTATCAAGAATGATACTGAGATGCTTTTATCGATTCGTTCCGAAATGGCGCAGGCTGCCGTCCATCAATTTATTGAAGAAATGCGCGGTTTGGGCATTAAGTCGGACGAAATGGCGGATATGCTCCGCGATACTTTACATATGGAACGTAAGGAGGGATAGACCGTGTCGAGCGAAGAGAATCCGTACATGATTGAGCTCAAAGGCATTCAGAAGAAGTATTTATTAAAACAAGCCATAAGAGGCATCGACCTTCAGGTTAAGAAGGGGACGATTGTCGGCTTACTGGGGCCGAACGGGAGTGGGAAATCTACACTGCTCAAGATGATGGCCGGTCTAATCTATCCAACTTCGGGTACGATTCTCGTAGGTGGGAGGAAGCCGGATGTTCATAATAAGCAGCATGTCGCTTATTTACCTGAGATTGATCATCTATACGGGTGGATGACGGTGAAGGAGACGCTGAAATTTATCTCAGGGTTCTACAAGGATTGGCAGGCAGACAGAGCGGCGGAAATGGTTATCAAAATGGAGCTGGATGAGAACCAGAAGGTTCGGAATCTGTCCAAAGGGATGCGGGCGCGCTTGAAATTAATTGCAGCGTTATCCCGGAAAGTGCCGCTGATCTTGCTGGACGAGCCGTTCTCTGGTATTGACCCGTCGTCGCGAGCCAAAATTATCCGCTCCATCATCAGTGAGTTCCAATCGGATGAGCAGACAATTGTGCTTTCCACCCATTCGGTGAATGAATCTGAGCCTATGTTCGATGACGTTATTTTTCTACAGAATGGGCAGGTTACGATATTCGACTCAACGGAGAATTTGCGCGAGACGTACGGCTGCTCGTTAGAGAACATTTGGGAGAAGGTGTACGGGTAGATGGCACTCTGGAACCTATTTAAGAAAGAAATAAAAAGTATTTCCCCCTTATTCGGTTTTTTCACAGTGGGTGTGGTTGCGCTGCACGTAATTGTTTTGTACAAAAGCGCCGATTTCCAAATGGATGCGACGATGGTATTGGCACTCATTATACCTTACTTATTCTTAGTCGCCTTAGCGATAGGAACGGGCTACTATCAACTCCATGTGGAGTGGAGAACGAACTCGATTTACCTCCTCCTTTCCTTACCTATACGGGGGTGGAAGGTGTTAGCGGCTAAGCTAGCGGCAGTGCTATCTTTGCTAATTGCAACGTCTATCGTGATTGCAGCAAGCTTTGCGAGCTTGTTACTCCGTGTGATGTGGGAGGAAGTAAGCACAAGCGAGGATTGGTCGGAGCTAGGGCCCAGCCTTATGAGTCTAGTGCTCAATCTCTACTGGATCTGCCTTTTCGTTATGTTGTTCTTATTAATTGTCGTGCAGTTCACGTTCCTATGTGGGCAGCTCGTAGCAAAATTCAAATGGTTTGTGATGGTTAGCGCCTTTTTTGGCATCAGCTGGCTGTCCCTTCTTATCAGCCCGCTGCTATCGAACCTGCTGGTCTGGACGCCTGAGATCGTGATTGGACATAAGGATTCAGATATGGCTTTCTTGCATTCGGGACCTTTTATTGTCCTCGGCTTACTCTGTATAGGGTTAATAGCGCTGAATGGTTTCATTTTCGAGAAAGAAGTGGAGGTGTGAGGATGTCGTTCCGGCAAAAAAGAAGTGTTCTTCTCATCTCCGTTGTGATGCTGTTCCTACTCTCCATTCTGGATGTGTTCATCCGTAAGGAAGATGTTTTTCAAGCGTTCATCGAGCAATTCGTGAATGAAGAGAAGACAGAGGCCTATATCGGCGAGAGGCGAGCTGTAACGGAAACCGCGCAGCTTCAATCAGAAATTAACAAGCCAGAGATCAAGGAAGTACGGCTAACAAGTCAAAAAGGCAAAATATCCGTACAACGTTCGGAGACGTCTACGATTCGGTTACAGGCTACGGTGACAGTAACTGCCGCGAATACAGAGGTGGCTAATCGCAGGCGAGACGCTGTTAAGGTCGAACAAGAACTCCAGAATGGACAACTCACGTTTGTTACGACAGCGAACGGAAAGGCCATTGATCCTGACTATGTATCTATCGATTATGTACTTGCTATCCCCGAAATGATGAAGTCGACGATTGAGAATAAAGATGGCGCTGTGCGAATCAGCGGGATTAACGGGAATGTTACGGCTACATCTACCAGTGGGCTCATGGAAATTGTCAATGTAAAGGGAGATCTCAAAGTGAAATCCTCCTATGGAAGTCTATACATGGCCGACATTAAGGGAAATGTGGAATTGGTGAACCGATCTAGTAATGCCAATATGGATCGTATGCAAGGTAATCTGGTCCTCGATCATCAATCAGGCGATACCGATCTAACAGACATTACAGGGGAAGTTACAGGAAATGCGAAATACGGATCCGTGTTCTTTCGTGAAATGAAAGGTGCTGTATCCGTTGTAGGACATGGTTCCGATATGAAATTTGACCATATCCAGGGAGACACGCAAGTAGTGTCGAACGCGGGCGGTAATCTGACGTTCATTTTGTCCAAAGATGAGGGGTATACGTTGGATGCTGCGGTGAGTGCGGGACGCATTCAATCCTTACTTCCTTTACCTATCCAAAAGGGTACCGACAACGAATTTGACACCCGCATGAACGGTGTCTTAGGCAAAGGGACAAGAAAAATAGAGGCCAAGGTGGCCTCAGGCGATATCATTTTCCAAGTTAACTAAATCGAGAAGGAGGCTTATCCATGAGCAGTGAACCTATTGTAAGTCTGCGCGGGGTTACGAAGCGGATCGGGCGAACAACCATTATTGATAATCTAACGTTTGACGTGCCGCAAGGTGAGATCTTCGGATTCCTCGGGCCAAATGGTGCAGGGAAGACGACAACGATCCGTATGATGGTTGGATTAATGTCTATCACGCAGGGCGAAATTGTAATTAAAGGGAAGAACATTAAGCATGACTTTGAGCAAGCGATCCGCCATGTGGGAGCAATTGTTGAGAATCCGGAAATGTATAAGTATTTAAGTGGCTATCATAACCTTATTCATTATGCGCGCATGGTTCCCGGAGTTACGAAGGAACGCATTGACGAAGTGGTCAAGCTGGTGAAGTTGGAGACGCGGATACATGATAAGGTGAAAAAGTATTCGCTCGGTATGCGCCAGCGACTGGGGGTCGCTCAGGCGCTGCTGCACAGGCCGTCACTGCTCATTCTGGATGAGCCGACGAATGGCCTGGACCCTGCAGGGATACGTGAGCTGCGTGAGTACCTGCGTTATCTGACGCGATCCGAAGGGATCACCGTTATTGTTTCCAGTCATTTGCTGAGCGAGATGGAGCTGATGTGTGATCGTGTTGCCATTCTTCAGCAAGGCAAACTAGTTGATGTGAAGACAATTCAAGATTTCATGGCAGATTCGCAGGATGGGACGCAAACTTACTTGATCGAAGTTACACCTGCGGAGCTGGTACACTCAGCTATTGTTGGTATGACAGGTGTGAAAGATGTAAAGATTGTTCCACAAGGCGTAGAGGTTGTGACAGAGAGAGACTGTATTCCTGACATTTTGGCAGACTTGATGCGTAGAGATATCCGGATCTACGGTGTTCAGGTGCTGCGACAATCACTAGAAGATCGGTTCTTGGAAATGACTGGGGGTGAGCAAGTTGGTTAATTTGTTTCTGAACGAAAATATGAAGCTCTACCGTCGTGTACGTACATGGATCATGGTCGCCATCATGATTGGCGCCGTTTTCTTAGGCAGTTTCATGGATTGGTACTATGATGACAAATCGGGAGAGGTCGATGCGTGGCGGAATCACGTAATCGAGCAGAAGCAGGAGCTCACCGATGCGCTGAAAGAGCCGAAACGGAGTGCTGAGAGCAAGGCCAGCATCGAAAAGCAGATTGCTAGGTACGACTACCATCTCGAGCATAATATTCACCCGGAAGGGGGGACCATGTGGAGCGGAATTAACGATTCGGCGCACTTAATTATCTTAATCACCTTGTTCACCGTTATTGTTGCAGGGGACAGCTTGGCTGGTGAATTCACGACAGGGACCATCAAGTTACTCTTGATTCGACCAGCGAATCGAACGAAAATTCTAGTGTCCAAATATTTATCCATGATTGCTTTTGGTTTGTTCTTGTTAATTATTCTGTTCGTTGTGTCTATTCTAGTAAACGGGATTCTATATAAGTTTGGGTTGATTGACCTACCCCTAGTAACCATCGATGCAGCGGGCCAGGTTGTAGAGAAAAGCATGGTTGCTAACTTGTGGAAAACCTATCTACTCAATGGCGTGTCTACGATTATTTTCGTCACAATGGCCTTCATGATTTCTTCTGCTTTCCGCAGCAGTATCATGGCGATTGGCTTCTCCATCTTTGCTCTATTTGCAGGGGCGATTTTCATGGAGCTTTTGCAGCCTTACGAATGGAGTAAATACCTGCTATTTGCTAATATTGATCTGTCCCAGTATTTGAGCGGTCGCCCGTATCAGACGGGGATGACGCTTCAATTCTCGATTGTCGTATTGAGCATCTATTTCTTCATTTTCAACTTAGTAGCATGGCTAGTATTCACGAAGAAAGATGTGGCTTCTTAGGAGTAATTATTTATTAGTATGTTCTATCCCGCGTTCCATAAAAACCTTACGTGCTACATCAAGAGCACCACATGCCTTAGGGAATCCTGCGTAACCACCACAATGTAGGATGATTTCGAGGATTTCCTGGGGCTTTAACCCAACATTAAGCCCTGCATGGAGATGAAAAGGCAACTGCTCAGTAGCTCCTTGTGTAATTAGAGACGTTATCGTAATCATTTCTCGTTGTTTCAAGTCAAGGATATCTCTCGAGTAGAGGTCGCCAAAACCAAATGCTACTAATGTATGGCCGAAGTCAGGAAAGAACTCTCCGATTTGTTTAATCATACTGACCCCATGGTCGCCAACCATAGTCTGTAGAGTATCGATACCAGCTTCATAGCGTTCTTGATTCGTTTTATTCGCCTTCATAAAAAACCTCGCTATCCCCTCTTCATCGTTGGAGGAATTTCTTTAGGATCCATGATAATATCAATTACGCTCGTTTGATTGCTTCTAATTGCGTCTTGAATGGCGTGTCTAAGCTCCTCAGCCGTTGTACAACGGTAACCTCTTGCACCAAGAGCTTCACCAAATTTGGCCCCATCTAACGGCGCCTTGTAGGTAGTCCCCACGGCTCTGCCTAAATGTCGTTCCATCCCTTTATCTACCATGTCGATACATTGATTGTTCGCGACCAGAAAGAGCACAGGAGCGTCGTGGTTGACCGAAGTGGAAACCTCCGTCCCATTCATAAACATGCAGCCATCGCCTGTCAAACAAGCGACTGTCCGATTTGGAGCCCCGAATTTGGCCCCAACAGCATAGCCAATAGCACGCCCCATAGTGGCATATACTTCCTCAAAGTAAAAAGTACCCGGCACCTTAATGTCAAAATATTTGATAGCATAAAAAGAATGGCTGCCAGCATCCCCATAAACCAGCGTATCCTCAGGTAATTCCTCGCGGAGAATCTCCATCACTTGTTTACCACGCAGAAGGTCACCTGTTACGTGGCTATCTTCCATTTCAAAAATATCGGGCATACGCCTTGGTGCAACTGTAATATCGGCGTATGACAGCAACGCTCGTAGATTACTACGGATGTTGCCGAGTACAGGAGTAGTAGCCACGGGGACAGCTTTCCCTATAAAGCGGGAGTCGTGATCAAAGTGGATAATATGCTTAGGATAGATTGAGGGATCAAAACCAGGAATCTCCAGATCACTTAGTTGACTCCCGACCACAATCAATAGATCGACTCCCTCACGGATGTAGGCTTCTGAAAGGGCATTCCCACCAAGGCCGTATGGTCCCAGATGTAAAGGGTGATTCGACAGAAAGACTCCTTTGCCTCCTGGGGTTGTCGTTACTGGAAGGGCCCACTTCTGGGCAAAGGCTTCAATTTCTTTGTAAGCGCCTAAAGCATGAAGCGCCCCCCCTAGGAATAATAAGGGACGTTTAGCCTCAGCTAGAAGCGTGGCAACATGATCTAAATTAGAAGCTATGGTTGTCGGATAAGCATCTGGGAGCGTTAATTCAAAGTCATCTATTTGCTCTAACAAGACGTCGGCGGGGATATTAAGATGTACCGGTCCTTTGACACCTGTAAATGCATGCTCCATAGCGTGAGCTAAGTAACTATTAAGCAACTCTCCACGCTCTACTCGTGCACTGAATTTCGTTACGGGCTCGAACATTTTCACAAGATCCGTTCCAAACATTGTACTGTCTTGTCCAAGCACTTTTCCAATGTCGCGGATTGGCGGAGAACCCGTCAGAAACAACACGGGAACATTGGAAAAAAGCGCTTGACCTGCCGCTGTCAGCATGTTTATTCCGCCTGGGCCGGCTGTGCCAAGTGCAACGCCTAGAGTATTCCGTGCTAAAGCATAGCCTGCTGCCGAAAGGCCAGCCCCTTCTTCATGCTTGCTCAGTACAAATGAGATCCCCACATTGTCCATCTCTAACACAAGTGGTGTTACAGGCTTACCAGGTATTCCGAACACATGGGTAATTCCCCATTTTGACAAGTGCTTAACTAGAACACTGCTTACAGACGGCATAAGGCCTTGATCCCCCTAGATGTTTATATCAGTACAACTTTTTCATTCTAGAAATAAGATCCAGAAAAGATTTATCGAATTCTTCTCCCGGAAGTGGGGGGCTAAAGTAATAGCCTTGAACCTCATCGCATTTTTGAATCTGCAGGAAGCGAAGCTGCTCTTTCTCTTCTACACCTTCAGCAACGACTTCTAGATTCATGCTGTGGGCTATGGCAATAATAATACTCACAATGTTAGTCCCATTGGAACCATTGCCAATGTCTCTGACAAAGCTTTGATCTATTTTTAATCGATCGATTGAAAAGTTTTTCAGATAATTTAAAGAACTGTAGCCGGTCCCGAAATCGTCCATACTTATTTGAATGCCTAGGGAATGCAGGTTACGAAGCATGGGGATAGCATGGTTTACGTTCATCGTCATCGTTTCAGTAATTTCAAGGTCCAAGTATTTAGGTTCTAAACCCGTTTCATGCAACACGGTTTTAACCACATCGACAAGGGCATCATCCAGGAATTCCTGTGATGATAAATTCACTGAGACTCGGAATGGCGGGAGGCCCTGATCTTGCCATTTCTTGTTCTGCATGCAGGCGGTTCGTAAAACCCATCTGTCGATCTGAGTGATTAAGCCTGTCTCTTCGGCAATGGGGATAAAATCGTTGGGTGGTATTAACCCCTTAGTGGGATGCTGCCAACGGACTAGCGCCTCTACACCTTTAATTTCACCGCTTCTAATATCCACTTGAGGCTGATAGTACAATCGGAATTCATTATTCTCAATAGCTTTCCGCAGTGAACTTTCCAAAGCCATTTTCTCGCGTGTCGATACGTTCATATCGGGCGAATACAGGGCATACATGTTTAAGCCGCGATTCTTTGCACTGTACATGGCCGTATCTGCTGTTATCATTAAATTCTCAAGGTTATCCCCATCTTTCGGATAGAAAGAGATACCCGCACTTGCTGTTAAATGGAATTCGTATCCATTTAAATTGTAAGGTATGTTGAAAATATGGAGGATGGCTTTGACTCGATCTAAAACCTGTTCCTCGCTTGAAATGTGAGAGAAGACGAACATAAATTCATCTCCGCCCATTCTAGCTACAAATTCACCCGGCCCCAGAATATCTTGAAGCCGTGAAGCAACCATAATGAGGATTAAATCTCCGCTAGAGTGGCCTAACGTATCATTAATAATCTTGAAGCGGTCTAAATCTAAACAAACGATGGCAACCTGATGGTCTGCAGCTTGCGTATGTTGAATTAATTGGGTAACTTTATCCATATAATATCGACGATTGGGGAGCTTGGTTAAATCATCGTGATTAGCCAAATAATTGTATCGTTCTTCAGCTCGGACCCGTTCAGTAATACTTCTAAATTGTCCAAAGGCGCCTAGTAACTGCTTTTTCTCATCATATAGCGGGTAAGCATCGAATAGGCAAACTAGTCGATCTTCTGTTGAACTTTGCTCAAAAGTCATTTGAACGTCTTCGAATGTTTTTCCATTTTGAATAACTTCGTATATATATTCTCCCATAGAGGCTAGATCTTGAACTTTTGTACCTAACATGTCTTCTTTAGACTTGCCAGTAAATAATTCGGCGTATTGGTTGAAGGTAATAATTTCTCCATCCCGATTCGTCAAAATAATGCCATTACGGGTATTATCCATAATGATTTGGTTTAAAATATTTAGTTTTCGATTCTGCTTGCGTAGTAGGAGTTCTCTTTCAATCGAATCTACCGTAGTTGCTAGCATTGTTAGTAACATGGGATTCTGGAACTCTTTAGCGGTCATGATAACCAAGCTTCCAAGAAGGTCGTTGACGTCTGTGTAATGGAATGCAACAGCATAGCAAGCGCTGTCGTGTAAGTATTCGTGATAATGATCATCACCAATAAGTTGGATGGGGGACTGGTTATATTTTAATGCCATATTAACGACGTTGGTTCCCATGCTAGCTTCAGTAAACTGCACACCTGAGCTAATTCCTAGCTGGTTGATGGTTTTTTTTATCGTTTCGTCACCCATCATATGAAGGATGAAACCTGTATCATTGGAAACAGATAGTAGAAGTGGAGTTCCTTTTAGATGATGAAGAATTTTTTCTCCAAAGAAGCTGACGACTGATAAAATTTCTTCATACTCTTCCCTTTTATTTTGCAATTCAGCAGGTGATAGTACCTTCTGGGGAAATGGAATCTCTTTAGGATTCATGCCTATGTGTTTACAAAACAGTTTGGATTCTTGTATAAATGCAGGTTTATTTGTTGTAATCACTATTAAGCCCCCTATCTACCGCTAAATCTCACTATTGCATAAGTATTCAATAAGTTTCATAAATATTGTAAACCATCCCTTATACTTTGTCGATAAAAGTACTTAAATAGTATAAATTTAACATCGTAACATGTAGTAAATAAATATACTATACAATTTTCGCTAAAAACCAACAAATTTCATGGGAAGTTTGATAACATAGAGCATGCGGAATGAAAGATGATTCCTGCATGGGGGCTAGAAGTGATGAGTTACAATGCGTATTTATCGCCATCGTAGACGTGTTGTCCAATATGGAAATTGCCGAACGCTTCGGACTAACTGAAGGCACGGTACTTTGGTGCCTTCTGCAAATGCAAGTCGTGCTCAAGCCGTTGTTATGTTGAAGCGATTAATGCAATATGTAGATTTTATTAACTAATTTATATTAGCAAAAAGGTCATCTTCACAGATGACCCTTTTTTGTCGTTCTATTATGCTAGAAGCCTCGCTTCGTTACGCTGCTTTCTCAACACTAGGTTCCTCGGCCGGTGAAGTCTTCCTGATAAAGAAGGCCAGTACCAGCGCGGCGAGCGTCATCCATGTTGCGATTTCAAAGGAGAAATTGATCCCATATACCGTGGCATGATGCGTAACGTCGGCCATAGCTGCCGCGTCTTTGGGATCGATTTTGCCAGCTATAACAAGGTCTTTCGCGTGAGAAGTTGCTGTGTTCGTCATAATTGTAACGAGAAGTGCTGTACCGAGCGCTCCCGCGACATTCCGCAGTGTCTGGGACATTGCCGAACCATGCGCGTTCAGACGTCTTGGCAGTTGATTCAAGCCTGCTGTTTGAATGGGCATCATCAGCATGGACATCCCGAACATCCGAAGGGTGTAGATCAGCATGAGATGGGAATACGTAGAATCAACAGTAAGGTGACTGAATTCGTAAGTTGTAATCGTTGTAATCGTCAAACCGATAACAGCCAGCCAACGTCCTCCGATTTTGTCAAAAATAATACCCGTCACAGGGGACATAATGCCCATCAGGATAGCACCAGGCAGAAGCAATAGTCCAGAATCCAACGGTGAGAATCCACGGATATTTTGCAAAAAGATCGGCAGCAAGACCATTGCAGAAAACATCGCCATCGTAATGATGACATTAATGACAGTGGTTAAGGAGAACATGCTGTATTTGAACACGCGAAGCTCGAGAAGTGGTTTTTCTATTTTAAGCTCACGCCATACGAATAGAAGCAAGGCTACGGCACCAATAATTAAGCAACTAACAACAGTGGCGCTGCCCCAACCATCGGATCCAGCATCACTAAATCCGTATAACAAACCACCGAAGCCGAGAGTAGAGAAAATAACGCCAAGAATATCGAATTTAGGTGTAGACGTTTTGATCACATTTTTCATGGAAAAAGCGCCGAAAACCAGTGCAAATAAAGATAATGGCAAAATGATGTAGAAGAGCACACGCCAGGAATGATGCTCAACGACCCAGCCAGATAATGTCGGTCCGATGGCAGGCGCACAAATCATGGCAAGACCCATAAGACCCATGGCTTTCCCACGTTCCGCAACAGGGAAAATGGTTAGGAACACGATCGTCATCAGCGGCATGAGAATACCAGCACCAACCGCCTGAACGAGACGCCCGGTTAATAAAAGGCTAAAGCCGGGGGAGAAGGCACAAATGATGGTGCCAAGTGCGAAAAATCCGGATGCTGCTAAGAATAGATTTCGCGTCGTAAAGCGAGAAATGAGAAAGGCACTGATCGGGACGAGAACACCGTTTGCGAGCATATAACCATTGATCAACCATTGAATGGTGTTTTCATTGACATTCAAATCCTTCATCATGCTCGGCAAGGCGACATTCAATAAGGTTTGAGCTAATAGGGCGACAAAAGCCGCGATCAGCAGGGAGGCAACAATGGGGCCTCTTCGTAGGGTATTCGTGACGGCATTACTCATACGTAGAATCTTCCTCCAGTTCTTGGTGCAGGATGCGCACAATTTTTTGGTGAATACGAAGCAAACTGTCGATTTCATCATCGGACATCTGCAAGAGCGGAGACATGCGTTCCACTTGGTTTTCTCGCACGCGTTGAAGCAGCAGCTCACCCTTGTCTAGCAGTTTAAGGGTGACCGAACGGCGGTCAGTGCTGGATTGTTCGCGGGATACCAGTTGATCTCTGACCATGCGATCGATAATGCCGCTCGTCGTGCTTTTGCCCAATTGAATACATTCGGCTAGCTCCGATAGGGTGATGCCAGGTTTCTCACTCAGCTTTCGAAGGACGAATGATTGAATCGGTGTGATATTTAAATGCTGGTAAGCTTTACTCATCACCTGGTGGAAGGCTTGTTTGACCTCTCGTGCGGACCGAATGATTTCAAGGGTACGCTGTTGCTGCTGATCATCCATGTTCATTCATTCCTTCAATTAAATTTCGTGGGCGAATAATTCGTATACGAACTATTATAGAAGCACTGATAAAGTACTGTCAAACTGATAAATATGGTTGTTTGTCCTAGTTTGTACAGATAGATGGACATCATGCAGTTCATAGGTAGTGAACAAGCCCGTATCAAAGCGCATAGGCGCTCAGATACGGGCTCAATATGTTTAAAAGCTTTTATTGCCAGCCTACAACTGACTCCTCCGCACGCCCGCGTAGGCCATAAGAACTCCGAGCGTGAAGCACAGCAAGGCTGCCGTTAAGTATTTTCCGTAACTATCCTCGACGGAGATGTTATTGACAATAACCATCGTAGCGTTAGATAGAAAGAATGAACTCACGATTAAGGCAGGCATCGTTTTGCGGATCATGCCGAAATAGAGCGGAATTAGCGACACGCTCCCACATGCAAAAGCGAAAATCAGGATGCGAATCGCTTCTTTCATAAGCCGGTCGTTGGTTAGCGTTTCGGTAATGTAATGGTTATGCGAATTGAAGAATAGAAGTGAGAGCAACACGAAAACATTGTTGAATAGCACCGTAGCGAAGGTCCAAGCCCCGATAATGATCAATTTGGCCAAGAATACCTGTTTACGAGGCACGGGGTAGGCGAAGAGAAGGGTAATCGTTTTGTTCCGATACTCGTCAATGACCATTCGGGACATTAGCACGGAACCGAAAATAATGAAGGTAATCCCGGCATAGTTCATAATGCTCTGGAAAGCTCGGTCATAGCTTATGATTTCATTATTAGGTACATCGCTACCTATGACCCATAGTGCTACCATGAGATTGGTGATCACGGCGCTAAGTAAAAGTCCCCGCCACTTCGTTTTCTTCAGTTCCAGCTTAATGAGCTTCCATAGCATCATGGTTTCCTCCTTCGATGACCCCGAGGAAATAGTCTTCGAGCGAGCGGGTCTTTTTGTTCAGCGCCTCGACGCCAATCTCATGCTGCACAAGTAAGCGATTCAGCTCTACAGGGGCAAGACGAGTATCATAGATGCGTATGGTGCTGTGGTCCATAATTTTATAATTAACGATAGCCAGCTTATCTTCCAGGACAAGCACAGCCCGCGGCACATCCGTCACGACAATTTCCGTATACTCGTTATGACGTCCACGAACCTGTTCCATGGATACCTCTTCGAGCAGCTTTCCATGGTTAATGACACCGATTGTATCAGCCAATTGCTCAATTTCCTGTAAAATATGACTGGAAATGAGCAGCGTCATGCCAAATTCCTTGCTCAACATGCGAAATAGATCACGGATTTCACGAATACCCGATGGATCCATGCCATTGACGGGCTCATCGAGGATGAGCAACTCGGGCTTCGTACAGATGGCTCGGCCAATGCCAAGACGCTGCTTCATGCCAAGTGAGAAATCCTTCACGGGTTTATTGCCAATGTCGGACAATCCAACGAGATCCAGTGTTTCATGTATAGCAATTTTATCGTAATAGCCCATATATTCGCAGTGCAGCTCCAGATTAGCACGTGCAGTCAGATGGTCATAGAAGATCGGATACTCAATAATGCTGCCCATCCGTTTCATCGTTTCGTAAGAGTGGGGGGTTAGTGGAGCCCCGAACAATTCAATTTCACCGCTAGTCGGCGGGATTAGATTGGTAAGCATACGCATGACCGTTGTTTTGCCCGCACCATTCGGGCCGAGGAAACCGTAGATCTCGCCACGACGCACGCGCATGTTGACACCTGAGACAACTTCGGTCTTTTTGTACCTTTTAGACAATTGCTTCGTTTGAAGAATAAGGCTCATCACATAAGGTTCCTTTCAAAAGCGGATTGTGGGAAAACGGACCGTAAATACGGTCTTCACATGAGGAATACTGTCCAGGGAAATACTCCCTTCCATGAGTTCAACTAACCGCTTCGTAATCGTGAGACCTAGACCGCTGCCTTGATAGGTCTGGTTTCTGGAATCCTCAAGTGTATAAAGGCGTTCGAAAACATTCTGGCGATCTCGCTCGTTAATCCCCTTGCCTTGATCCCACACGTCGATATAGACGCTAGTCTCATCTTGTCGCAACGTGATGCCAATAATCCCGCCATCGTTTCCATAACGGATTGCGTTGGAGAGTAGATTTTGCAGCACACGTCCGAGTGCCTCCGTATTCCCATACGCATAGATCGGCTTTTCGGGTATGGCGACATCGACTTCGAGACCTTGTGACTCAATTAATTCGTAATAGAAAAGAATGCCGTTCCGGCAAGCCTCACTCAGATTGATTTTGGATAAAGGGAGGGGTCGATCACCTGATTCCAATCGCGCCAGATCGAAAAACTGATTCGTCAGATTGAGGATATCGAGCGTTCTTTCGTGAACCTTGAGGGAGAGTCGCTTCCGCTCCTCCTCGCTGGCAGCGTGGTCATGTACGAGTGTTTCTGTCAGGCCGAGCACAACCGTAAGCGGTGTTTTCAAGTCATGGGACATGTTGGCGACCATCTTTTTGATCGCATTTTCCTTGCGAGTATAGTCAGCTTCCACTTTGCGATTCGCATCGAGGAGTCGGTTTATGACAATGAGTAAGCGTTGGAGCTGGGTGGAATCGGTATGGAGATGAACCTTCTCTGAAGATTCCTGATCAAGAATATCGGTTAGTTTCGTTTGCAAATAGCGGAGATGACGCGATTGGTCGATTCTGATCTTCAATTGAACGAAGATGACTATTCCAAGAAGGATACACAGGCTGGGCCATACAATGTCCATATCAGAAATCCCCCATTTTGTAACCAATCCCCCATACGGTCTTAATGTAACGCGGGTGCGCAGGATCGTCCTCAATCTTCTCCCGTAGGCGGGAAATATGGACCTGAATCGCATTCACATCGTCATAATAAGCGTCATTCCATACCGAGCGATAGATTTGCTCCTTGGAGAAGGCGCGTTTGGGATGGGACATCAATAGTTTTAAAATAAGAAGCTCCTTCGCAGTGAGATTGAGAGGCGTGTCATTTTTGGTCACGAGATGCTCATCGGGATGAAGCGTCAGCTCATGAATGCGCAAGAGGGCGTGCTCAGCCTGTGCTGAAGGACTGGCATATTGGGAAGCCCGCCGCAAAATGGCTTTTACACGTGCCGACAACTCAATAAGAGAGAATGGCTTCGCCAAGTAGTCATCTGCTCCAAAGCCGAGACCCAATGCTTTCTCAACATCACTATCTTTCGCGGACAATATGAGCACAGGCACAGTACTTCCGCTCCGCACCCTGCGCAGCACTTCCATGCCATCGACTCCAGGCAGCATCAGATCCAGTAGTATCATATCAAAAGCTTCCTCGGCAAAGAGCCGCAGCGCCGCCTCCCCATCAGGGGCATGTCGAACGGTGAGACTCTCTTTGGTTAAATGGCCCAGGACCATTTCAGCAATTGCCGGGTCATCTTCTACAAGCAAAATGTGATTAGCCATGTCATTTCCACCTTTATGTCATATGCTTCCAGTATACTGCTTTGTCCGCTCATAATGAAACGGATGCAGCTTATATAGAAACATCACGCTTCGCGAACACATACCAAGCTAGAGCGAGGAAGAGCAGCTGATAACAGGCCAATATCATCAAGGAAAAAGATAAAGACATACTGGCTATGAGCGGCATGCCATCCACATAACTCAGCAAATTCGTGTTGGCAAAAATCAGAAATTTGGACCATTCAAATTGTTTGAGCACGTAGGCTAATTGCCCACTGGTCAATAAGAAGAACAAGGAAATCCCGATGGCCATGGAACTTGCACGAAACACAGAAGAGAACATAAACGCTAGTGTGACCATGACGATCATTTCGATGCCGCTGTAGCCGATAGCTTTCCAGGAGTAAGCCACATTCGAGAACGCTGCCCCGGCATGAAGCTCGGAAGCACCATCAAATCCGAAAAACATGCCACCTGTAAGAAAAGTGGTTAATAAAAGCAATAGCATAAGGCCCACCCCGAACAATAGGACGGTCACGAACTTGGAAAGTAAGATCGTTGAGCGGCTGAAGGGCCGGATCAGTAGTAATTTGATCGTACCGCCGGAGAACTCGGAGGCTACGATGCCCGCGGCAACGATAATCGTAAACAATGTGGCAATATCCATGAGATTTGGAATGGCGGAAAGGCACAAGTCTAAGAACTCCCACACATTGTTCACGGTAAGCTCGTCTTGATTTGCATACTTACAGAGAAAGGCTGCTGCGATAACAAGAATCGGAATGAAGGCAATCATCACCCAAGTTCCGATTTTGGTGAAGATCTTAATGCCCTCATTTTGCACGAGTTTGATGAAATTAAGCATAGTTGGCAACCTCCGTGAGCTCGATATATTTCTCTTCGAGTGTTTGTATGTTCGTCTGCGTCTGAAAGTCTGCAAGTGCGAAGGTCGTTCGCAAACGCCCTTCGATTACGACGCCGAAGCGGTCGCACATTTGCTCCATTTCGGCGAGCAGATGGGAGGAGACCATCACCGCGATGCCTTCTTCAGCGGCTAACTTACGGACGAGCTGGCGCATTTCGCGGATGCCTGCCGGGTCAAGACCGTTGGTCGGCTCATCGAGGATGAGCACGGCGGGCTTATGGAGCAGGGCCTGGGCGATGCCTAGCCGTTGGCGCATGCCGAGCGAGTACGTCTTCACTTTATCGTGAATGCGGGCTGACAGCCCGACTAGCTGCACGATCTGGTCGATGCGGCTCTGGGGGATATTCCCCACCATGCGAGCGAATTGCTTCAGATTTTGCATCCCGGTGAGATGCTTGTAGAGCTCGGGATTCTCGATAATCGCGCCTACGTGTCGAATCGCTTCCCGGAAGCTAGTGCGAATGCTGTGTCCGCTGATTGCGACATCACCGTCGCTCATGCCGATGAGGCCGACCATCATGCGGATGGTTGTTGTTTTGCCAGCGCCATTAGGGCCGAGAAAGCCGAATACCTCGCCCGGAAAAAGCTCAAAACTAATCTGATCCACGATGTTCTTATGTCGAATCCGCTTCGTCAGATTGCGTACTTCGACAACGGGTTGTATGTTCAAATGGTTCATATGCGTACCTCCAATTAGTTTCATACGCTTATCTTACTAGACACATCATGCAAGACTCTTTCCTAAACCTTACGAAAGTCTTTCGATGTGCAGGAGAGTAGGAGGGGCGGGGGTTTTCTGAGGACTTTAAGGAAATTCTGAGTACCCACGGGGGACTCTCTGGGGTCCGCTGTCGATTCCGCCAAGGACTTACTGAAGACTCTTAGAAAGCACCACCGTCTCAACTTACTGGAAAACATACAGCTATTTCCAGCGATTTCAGCTCATTTCTCCGATTAACTGGAAAACCTACAGCTAATTTGAGCACATATGCCCCATTGAGCCGGATATAGAGGAATTACCTGTATGAAATCCATCTAATCCACATTTCGAGGGTATTTTGGTGAAAATAGATGGAGGTTTTCCAGCTAATCAGCAACTAGCTGCTCAAAGCTAAGTCCACGCTCACGCTCTCGTCTCCTCATCCAAATTCACGACTATGTGCCGTCTTTCACAAACCAGCCCCTCAACGCTCCTCCTATGGCAAACCCTGCATGTGCAACCCTCACCGGGTTCATACTAAACAAAAAGCGTTCCTCCTAGCGGACGAATGCGCTTAGGAGGTGACACGATGCGGAATAGAAGCTGGACGCTCGGTCTGCTGGGCTTATTTCTTGTTTTTTGCTATGTAATGCTGCAATTTCTCAAATCCACCGTGCATATTGGCAGGCTCGTCGGGCAGATGGAGCCGCATAGCGAAGTGGAAGAGCCGTTCAAACACGTTGTGCTGATCGCTCAAGAGCTGGACAACCCATTCTGGCGAACGGTGGAGAAGGGTGCTGGTGAGGCCGCGGCAAGCCGTGGTATGATGATTGATTACTTGGGTCCGATTCGTATCAACCCAGCTGAACAAACGACCCTGCTGGAGAAGTCGATTGCAGCTAAGCCGGATGCCCTTCTTGTGCAAGGGATCAAGGAGCCGCAATATGACATGCTGATCGGCAAAGCGATTGATCAAGGCATTCCTGTGATTACGTTAGATGCGGATGAGCCAGCGAGCCGCAGATTGACCTATGTGGGCACAGATAATCGGGAAGCCGGAAGACAGATAGGAGAGCTCGTGGCGAGAGCAGCAATCGGCAAGGGGCGAATCGGCGTTATTATCGGAAGTGAGCAGGCGGAGAATCAGCAGCAGCGTTTAGAGGGATTCCGAGCTGCTATTGCGAACACGCCTTATTTTGAAATGATAGATATCCGCGCATCGAATATATCCCGCATTCAGGCAGCGAAGCATACGGAGGCGATGCTGAAGCAGTATCCCGCCATTCAGACGATGGTGGGTTTCAGCTCCTTAGATGCAGCAGGCATCGTGGAAGGGGTAAAAGCGGCACATCGAGAGGGTACGCTTGTGTTCGGCTTCGATGATCTCGCTGCGACAAGGCAGGGGATCAGCCAAGGGACCATCAAGGCATCCATCGTGCAACAACCCCATGAAATTGGTTCGGTAGCTGTTCAGTTATTAGCGTCTTTTTTCAAAGGCGGAGCTTTGCCTCAGCAGCATGTTACAGGCACCTACATACTTGATGCGACGACGCTAACACCTGTGAGTTCCCCGTGAACATACGTCGCATGTTGTTTATTGTGCTGCCTGCGCTGTTTATTTTGAATAATGCCGTGGCTTACTTCATCTTTCATAGTGGCAGATCCGTACAGGATAGCTATAATGTCATGCTCGATCGGGTATTGCTATACAAGCAAATTGCCGGGCAAACACAGGACAATCTTCGTGCAATGAACGTTTACTTAGTGGACCGAAGCGAAGACAGCCGGTTGGCCTTCTTGCGCCAGAAGGAGGGGCTGCAGGCACTGCAGCAGAAATTAGCTTCGCTAAACAAGATGCCAGCGACCGACCTCACGTTCCGCAGCTACACCCATATGGTCGACACCTTCATGGCACAGGAAGCAGGGGTGATCCAAGCAGCCAGCAGCCCAGATACATTAGCGTATACGGCCTTTTATGAAGAAGCGGAGCGGACAGCGGCATTCATACAGGAGGAAGGCTACCAGCTGATTGATTTGGAGTTAAACTACTATCAGCCACTCTATCGGCAAATTCTGGTCCAAACGGAGGCCATGAACCAGTGGGGTGTCGTTATTTTCATCCTCACAACCTTGATCAGCATCGTGCTTGCCTATCGCATTTCATGGGGTATCTCGAGACCGATTGGACAGCTGGCTCAGGTAGCGCAGCAAATGTCAAACGGTGATCTGCATGCTCCCATCCCCCAATTGCCGGTAGAGCATGAGTTTGGCGTATTAGCACGAGCCTTTGGACATATGCAGGATAATCTCAAAGCGCTAATTGTGAAGGAAACGGAAGGTTTGGAGAAGGACAAGCAATTGAAAGAAATGGAGCTCGAAGTGTTGCAAAATCAAATGAACCCGCACTTTCTCTTCAATTCCTTGAATGTGCTGTCCAAGCTTGCCCTGCTGGAGGGCGCCGAGCAAACAAGTGATTTGACGGTCACTATGTCGAATTTGCTCCGCTATAATTTGCGAAAGCTGGATCGTCCTGTGCGGCTCAGGGATGAGGTGGAGCATGCGAAACAATATTTCACCATTCAGCAAGCAAGGTTCCGCAATCGCATTCAGTTTGTGATGGAGATTGATGAGGGCGGGCTGGACGTTCCCGTACCGATGCTTACGCTGCAGCCGATACTCGAAAATGTGTTCGTGCATGGCATCGAGGGTATGGAAGCGGGAGCCGTGATTCAGCTCACAATTACACAAGGGAGTGGCGAAACGCTAGTCGCGATATCGGATAATGGGGTGGGGATGAGCGAGGAGATCCGTGCAGCTCTGCTTGATGTGGACGGGGAACCGCAGGTTGCCCACGCTAACGGCCAGTCCACAGGTTTAGGAACACGAAATGTGTTCAGACGCTTAGCTTTATTTTATGGCAAAAAGGATCTCGTGCACATTGAAAGTGATCCTGGCCGAGGGACGAAGGTCGTCCTGCGGCTGCCTGCCGAAGGAGAGGAAGTTGGAGATGTATCGCTTACTGATCGCCGATGATGAAGCGTTAGAGAGAGAAGGCATCGAATGGATCGTCAGCCGGATGATGCCGAATACATTCGAGGTCATTCATGCGGAGAATGGCCGCACTGCGATTCAAAAAGCGGACGAGCACCGTCCCCACATTATCCTAATGGATATCCGTATGCCGGGTATTCAGGGCTTAGAAGCACTAAGGGAAATCAAAGCGCGACATCCTCAGACGAAAATGGTGCTAGTGACCGCCTACGAGCAATTCGAGTATGCGAGAGAGGCTCTTTCTTTAGGGGTCAAGGACTATCTAGTCAAACCAGCCAAACGGGATCAGATCGTTGAGCTCCTACAGCGCCTAGTTGCCGAAATTGAGCAAGAAGGGCGGAAGCGGGAGGGAGAACTCGCGATGCGGGATAACTATTTTCAACTGCTTCCGTTGGCCGAAACGGAAATGGCGTTGGTCATTATGTCCGATCCTGTGAATGAAACGGATGCCGGGTATTTGGCGGAAATTTTGGAGATATCCACCGATCAGGGATGCGGGCTTGTGCTTGCCCTGCCAGAGCTTGGGCCTATATCTGATCAGGAAGCAGGCACCAATAAGAAGAAAATCTACGAAACTGTCAAAACCTTCACGAAAGGTTATCTCAAGAATCGTGTCGGATGTGTGGTCAGCTCGATGGTTCATTGGCATATGGCCATCTTTCTAGTGGATCGTGCGCAGCTGAATACCGAGGTTTTGCGGGAAGAAGCTGCTTCCTTAGGTGAGAAGCTCATAGAACACCTGCGGCAGATACGCGGCATTGACGTGAATGTAGGCATTGGTTCGATTCGATATGAGATGGAGGGGATTCGAACGTCCTACTTTGAAGCGGTATTTGCTGCGACGTATGATAAAAAGTGGGGCAACCTGCGGTCCTTCGAGGAACTGAAAGAGCTCCCCACAGAAGGGCAGCGAAGCCTGGTCGAATCGCGTACCGCCGACAATTTGTCGGAGCGTACTTACGTGGAGTTAGCCATTAGGCGAATCCGCGAGGAGCGTGAGCACCAAACGTGGACGGTACTGGATCGTGCACTGACTTACATACACGAGAAGCTTCAGGAAGATATTTCACTTGAGGATGTTGCGGAGCTTGTTCACTTGAATCCCCATTATTTCAGCAAAGTGTTCAAACAGCAAACCGGAGAAACTTTCATCGACTATGTGACACGACTACGCATTGAGAGGGCCAAGGAGCTCATTAGCGAAGGTCAGCTTAGCCTGAAGGAAGTCTGCTATTTGGTCGGTTATAAAGATCCGAATTATTTTAGCCGCGTGTTTAAAAAGGTGACAGGTGTTACCCCGACGGAATACCGCACGGGGCTTAAGGAAGAATAGTCCATGCTGGGGGCAAGGACTATTTTGTTATTTCCGGACAAGATTGTGCTAGTCGGATGCTAGGCAGAAGCTTGAGTTCGAGACGGATTATTTTTATGCTGGTATACCACAAATAAGTGCAGGGAAAGGTTCCCCAGCTGTCATGTTGCCCATGCTATAATGAGTCTCGCTTCATACAAAATATAAGATTAAAGACTCGCATAAAGTTGCGGCAGACGTCAGAAGGGAACATCATTGTGAGTGTACAAATAGACAATTCAAGTCAGCAAGTGAGTATGAAATTCGTCACACTTGTCTCTATCGTTGCTGCGCTTGGCGGGCTTTTATTCGGCTTCGATACAGCCGTCGTATCAGGTGCGGTTGGTTTCATGAAAGAGCGTTTTACGCTCAGTGAAGTGGAGATAGGCTGGGCGGTTTCCAGCTTAATTATTGGGTGCATCGTGGGTGCTGCAGCATCTGGCGTCCTGAGTGATCGTTTCGGTCGGAAAAAGGTTCTCATTGCAGCTGCGCTGCTTTTCATTATTGGCTCTATCGGATCTGCGATCCCGGATACATTCACGGGGTATATTATTGCTCGTATCATTGGCGGACTCGGTATTGGGATCACATCAACGCTTTGCCCGCTGTATAACGCGGAGATAGCGCCTGCGAAATATCGCGGCCGACTGGTCGCATTGAATCAATTTGCTACGGTGACGGGAATTTTCCTCGTCTATTTCATCAATACCAGCATTGCGAATCATTCGGATGAAGCCTGGAATATTGCGACGGGCTGGCGTTGGATGTTCGGCTTTGGAGCATTTCCTGGCTTAGTGTTCTTAGTTCTACTTTTCTTCGTACCCGAAAGCCCGAGATGGTTAATCAAGCAAGGAAGAGCAGCGGAGTCACTTCCGATCCTCCTTCGCATTCATGGGGAAGAACTGGCTAAAAAAGAAGTGATGGAGATCAAGGAATCTTTTAAACAAGAAAATGGTTCCATTCGCCAACTATTCAGCCCAGCGTTACGGCTAGCATTAATCGTCGGTGTGGGCTTGGCCGTTCTCCAGCAAGTGACTGGCATCAATGCGGTGATGTACTATGCGCCTGAGATTTTCAAGCAAACCGGCACAGGCACGAATGCTGCACTGACGCAGACGATTTTGGTTGGATTAATCAATTTCCTATTCACAATCCTTGCTATCTGGCTCATTGATAAAGTGGGTCGGAAGGTGCTGCTGCTGGTCGGTTCCGCTTCAATGACGGTCTGCTTGGCGGTGATTGGCATCGCGTTCCACACGGGGCACACATCAGGCAATCTTGTACTCGTCTTTATCCTACTTTACGTAGCTTCCTTCGCGGTGTCCTTAGGGCCCGTTGTTTGGGTGATCATGTCCGAAATTTTCCCGAATCGTATTCGCGGCAAAGCAACAGCCATCGCTTCGATGGCACTGTGGATCGCAGATTATGTGGTCTCACAGACGTTCCCTCCACTGCTTAGCTCTGCAGGTCCAGCGATAACCTTCTGGATCTTCGGCATCCTCTCCTTGGTGACGTTCGTCTTCACGATGCGAGTTGTGCCTGAAACGAAGGGCAGATCACTCGAAGAAATCGAGTCCCTATGGTCCGCGAAAAAAGCATAAAAGCATGAACAGAAAGGCCGGGGCCCTAACCTCGGCTTTTTTGCTGCCACATAAGAAAGTATAAGTTTTCGGCTTCCGAAAACAGCTTTCTTATTGGCGATAAAACCATTTATAGGGATCTTCGGTCGGAGACCAAAGTCTCTCCTCTTCAAACGCGGTCGCTCATCTGTGAATGGCCTCGATAGAGGTTTTCTCATTTCTTGATTTGAACCCGCATCTACAAGTAAGATGAAGCTAGGACAATTGGATGTACTTGTAAAAGGACAAAATGGAGGAGGCGTCGTATGATAGCTGCTCTGCAATCCGCCCAAGGTGGATATTTGGCTCGTTATGAGCGTCATTGGCAGCATGATGTGAAGGAAGTATGGTCATGGTTGACGGAAAATGACAAGCTAATGCAGTGGTTTCCCGAATTAGAGGTGGGCGAGCTCCGTGAAGGCGGAGTGATAAAGTTCAACATGCCTAACGGGACAGTCATTCCTATGGACATTCTGGAGCTTAGCCAAGATCAGGTGTTGGCTTTTACATGGGATGAGGATCGTGTTCGATTCGAACTTCATGCGGAGTCAAACGGTGGATGTCGTCTCGTGTTCAGTGAGTACTTACATAAAATCAAGGAGCACACGCCAAGAGATTTGGCCGGGTGGCACGTGTGTTTAGATGTGATTGAGGCGCTGCTAGAGGGTAGAACAATTGCCTCACGTAAGGATATGTGGAATGACTGGTATGTGAAGTATAAGCATCTGACAGACGCAGTTCTGACGAATAAGGCGTAATACATACATTGATATGGGTAAAACGGAGGCGAAATCATGAAGGCACTATTTATTGGCGGCACGGGGACCATCAGCTCGGCGATTACGAAACAACTGCTAGCTACAGGCTGTGAGTTATATTTGTTGAATCGAGGCACGCGCAATGCGGACTTGCCAGAAGGTGCGCATATCCTGCAGGCGGACATTAACGACGAGGAGCGCGTGGCGAAGCTGATCGCGGACTTATCGTTCGATGTTGTCGCGGATTTTATCGCGTTCGAGCCGTCTCAGCTGGAGCGGGATTACCGACTTTTTCAAGGCAGAACGAAACAATTTATCTTCATCAGCTCGGCTTCCGCGTATCAAACACCTTTATCTGATTACCGGATCACGGAAGGAACGCCATTATCCAACCCCTTATGGGCTTACTCCAGAAATAAAATCGCTTGTGAAGAGTATTTAGTTAAACAATACCGGGAGCAGGGCTTCCCGATCACGATTATTCGGCCGAGCCATACGTATGATGAGCGCTCCATCCCTCTTGGTGTACATGGTACGAAGGGAAGCTGGCAGGTAGCCAAACGCATGCTGGAGAATAAACCCGTGATCATTCACGGCGACGGAACATCCTTATGGACGATGACGCACAACAGCGATTTTGCCAAAGGCTTCATTGGTCTCATGGGCAATCTTCATGCCATTGGGGAATCTGTTCATATCACTTCTGATGAGACATTGACGTGGAATCAAATTTACGAAGCCATCGCGGATGGGCTAGGTGTGAAGCTTCACGCTGTGCATGTGGCGTCAGAATTCCTCGATGCTTGCAGCACTCAGGACTACCGTGGAGGCTTGCTTGGGGATAAGGCGAACTCGGTTGTTTTTGACAACGCGAAGTTGAAACGGCTTGTGCCCGAATTCGTGGCTACAACGCGATTTGATCAAGGGATGAAACGGACTATCGCTCATATCTTGGCTAATCCAGAGCTTCAGCGGGAAGATCCGGAATTCGATGTGTGGTGCGACAAGGTTATTGGGGCACTAGAGTCTGCAAAGAAAGCGATCCTCGCGTAAAAAAAGACTTCACCTGATTTCATTTCATGCCCGACTAAATGGAAAACATACAGTTAATTCTCTCGTATTCTTCCGAAATCAACGATTAGATGGAAAATATGCAGTTAAATCACCCGTTTTCATCTGTTTTCTCTCGGATTCTTGAAATTAGATGGAGGATTTCCAGTTAATCGACTGAAACACGAATTGGCGCTGAAATTAGCTGTATAAAATACAGTTAATCTTGTGTTCGGCCCAAGGTTGCCCGCATCCCTGCACAAGGGAAGAGAGCACCAACGTGGCTGCCGTATACAAAAAGGGACGTACTTGTCAAAGTACAGTCCCTTTTTTCTCAGTTTAAATCAGAATATCCAACGTACCGTTGGGATTCGTATTCATTTTCTTACTTGCAGCGTTGCTCTGCCCGTTAGGGTTGTTCGCGTTCCTAGCGCCAGAATCCTGTTGGCTAGAGCTGTCGCTGCTGCTAGATTTCGAGCTCGCCTGCGCGATCTGCTGATCAATCTGTTGGATCTGTTGCTGGATGAGCTGCACCTTGCGCTCTTTCGTTTTCTGATCATCTTTGCTCTGCTGTTCCTTTGTTAGTTCGGCTTGCAGCTTGGCCTTTTGCTTCTCAAGGGCGGCTGTGTCAGTTGAACTAGAGGAGAAGGAATATGAGCTGCTACTGGATGTGGACGATACATTGGAAATCGACATAGGGGTCTCACCCTCCTTTCTAGCTTCAATTTGGAAATGTTGGGAAGCCCACAGACGATTATGACATGCCAAATTGAGGAAACGCTGAAGGCACACTGAGGATTTGCTTAAAATTGCAGATCGGGTGAGACAAGCGGCAACTTGTTCACCTTATTCTAAGTGGAATCCGTATAATGGATATACACGGACAGGGATTTGAAAGGCGGATAACAATGTCGAATTTTATTAGAATCGGACTCTTTTCCAAAATCGCGCAGGTGACCATACGCACCCTGCGCCATTACGATGAGCGCGGCTTACTTAAGCCTGCCTATATCGACCTCGCGACTAGCTATCGGTATTACACGTATGACCAGCTCACTCGGATTCACCATATCGTGGTGCTGAAGGAGACAGGGTTTTCATTAGATGAGATCGCGACGATGATCGATCAAGCACTCACGATGGACGACATGAAGCAGATGATGCACAAGAAAAAAGCGGAGCTAGCGAATCAAATAGAGGAAGCTGCGCAACAAATGGCGCGTATTGAGTCTAGATTGCATCAACTAGAACGACTGGGTGAGAAGCCTGCTTATGAGGTTGGGATTAAGCAAGTACCAGTGCTATATATAGCCGGGCTTCGCCGAATCGTACCTCGCGTACAGGATATGCCCGTCTACCGCTGTCAGATGTTCGAGGAGCTCGAAGAAGGGCTGGGGGGTCAGGCATTGATCGGGCATATGCAGCAAGAGTACGTTCTGTATCATATGACGGAGTTTATCGAGGAGAATTTCGACATTGAAGTGGGGTTTAGCTTTAATTCCTTAGCGCATCTTCGTCCAGCAGGACCAATCACCGTATATGAAATTCCAGCCGAGCCTATGGTGGCAAGTCTTGTTTACAAAGGGCCTTTCATGGGTGTTGGAGAGGGGATTCTGGCGCTTTTTACATGGCTTGGAGCAAATGGCTATGCACAAACCGGTCCGGTTCGGGAGCTGCACCTATTCGGTAGAGAAAATCATCATCATGATTACAACAATGTAGTCGTGGAACTTCAAGTGCCTATATCGCAATAACAATAAACTGCCCAACTATTTGTAGATATCTCTTGACTCTCTCGTTACGGTAGACAATATCGTTAGGGTATCGAAGACGAGGGGGCATGATGAATGAGTAATCAAGTGCATGTGATTGTTGGAACGGGGCCACTCGGGATGGCGGTCATGCGGGAGTTAAAGCGGCGCGGGGTCGAGCGTATACGGATGGTGAATCGCAGCGGTAAATTGTCCGAGGCGGCAGAGGTGGAAGTGGCTAAAGGGGATGTTTCCCAACATGCTAATGCAGTAGAGCTATGTAAGGATGCTGCCGTGGTCTACCACTGTGCTCATCCGGGCTATACGAACTGGCCGACCCAATTCCCCGGCCTTACCCGAGGGATTATGGCAGGTGCTGCTGCTGCAGGTGCGAAGCTGATCTACGGTGACAACCTGTATATGTATGGCCAAGCGAAGCAGCCTCTGACAGAGAGCCTACCGGACCTAGCTACTGGCAAAAAAGGGCTAACACGCGCCCAGATGGCGGAGGAATTGTTGCTTGCGCATCAATCGGGGAAGGTCCGCGTGGCGATTGGCCGCGCATCGGATTTCTATGGGCCTGGGGTTAAGCAGTCCTCCCTGGGGGAGCGCGTCTTTGGCTTCGCCTTGAGCGGCAAGCCTGTAGGTTTGTTAGGTAACTTGGATATGCCGCATACCTATACGTACATTGATGACTTCGCCAGAGGACTTGTGACGCTTGGTCATGAGGATCGTGCGCTGGGTGAAGTCTGGCATCTGCCAAGTGCGAAGACGCTCACAACCCGGCAAATGATCGAGTTGATTTTCGATGAGCTGGGTACAGCAAGCAAAATTAGCACATTATCTCGCGGCATGGTGACGATGATCGGCCTTTTCCATCCGATGCTGAGGGAGCTCAAGGAAGTGTTTTACGAGTTTGAGCATCCCTTCATTGTGGATCACAGCAAATTTGAGGCTGCCTTTGGCCCGCAAACGACGACTCCGCATGAGGAAGCCATCAGGCATACCGTGCGGTGGTATAAGGAAATGATGCAGGAGCAGCGGGCTCGGTAGGGGGCATACCACTGGGTACCACGTTCCGTTTCGCTCACAACTCGGCGCCCTCTCACAACCCAAAAAGGCACCCATCCCGGGTGCCTTCCTCTTTTAATAACCGTCCGTCCGCTGCCCAGCGTTCTCCGCTAATTCAGCCCCAGCTTTCGCAGCGGCTGAACCCAAGTGCTCTAGCGCAACCTTCGCTTGAGCTAGCCCCTCAGAGACCCGCCGACCGTAATCCGGATCGGCATTCGTGAAATACGTGATCATGTTCGCCTGTATCACAGGCTTACAGATCTTCAAAGCATCCACCAAATTCGCGATTAACTCATCGCGCTCCCAATCCTCGAACTTGCGGTACGTATCGCCCGCCTGCTGAAAATCATTCGTGCGGCTTATCTTCTCGCGAACAAGCCGGTCATTATACATCGGCTGATGCTCTTTGCCCGAAGGGGCCGCTTCCTGTAACCCGCCAAGCGAAGAGGGCTCGTAATTCACATGTGGATTTTGCCCAGGAGCTTTGTCCACCATCAGCGTCATTTGCCCATCCCGCTGGTTCGTGGCAACTGGCGACTTCGGAGCATTGATCGGCAGCTGGAGGTAGTTCGTGCCAACGCGATACCTTTGCGTATCCGAGTAGGAGAATGTCCGACCCTGCAGCAGCTTATCGTCCGAGAAATCGAGGCCATCGATGAGAACACCGGTCCCGAAAGCGGCCTGCTCTACCTCGGCAAAATAGTTCTCCGGATTGCGATCCAGCACCATTTTGCCCACTTTCCGGAAAGGTATCTTCTCATGATCCCACAGCTTCGTCGGATCCAGCGGATCGAAATCGAGCTCAGGGTGCTCGTCGTCGCTGAGAATCTGGACACACAACTCCCACTCCGGATAGTCACCGCGTGCAATCGCTTCATACAAATCCTGTGTGGCATGGCTAATATTTTTACCCTGGATCGCCTCGGCTTCGGACTGTTTCAGGTTCTTCATCCCTTGCTTCAGCGGCTCCCAATGGTATTTCACAAGCACTGCGTCCCCGCTCTGATTGACCCATTTGTACGTATTGACGCCTGACCCCTGCATTTGCCGATAGTTGGCTGGAATGCCCCACGGTGAGAAGAGGAAGGTGATCATATGTGTCGCCTCCGGTGTATTCGAGACGAAATCGAACATTTTCTCCGGGTTCTGTAGGTTCGTGACCGGGTCCGGCCTGAATGCGTGTACCATATCGGGAAATTTCAACGGATCGCGGATGAAAAAGATTTTCAAATTATTACCGACTAAGTCCCAGTTGCCATCCTCGGTATAAAATTTCGTCGCAAAGCCGCGCGGATCCCGCAATGTTTCTGGCGAGTACGTGCCGTGTACCACGGTCGAAAACCGAACAAAAACAGGGGTACGCTTCCCCTTCTCCTGAAAAAGCTTAGCCCGTGTATACGTAGAGACCGGCTCGTCGCCGACTTGGCCATACGCCTCGAAATACCCGTGAGCCCCAGCACCGCGCGCATGCACCACACGCTCTGGAATTCGCTCCCGATCAAAATGGGAAATTTTCTCGATGTAATGGTAATTTTCGAGTGTCGACGGCCCGCGATTGCCAATCGTGCGGATGTTCTGGTTATCCGAAATCGGATGGCCTTGGCGGTTCGTTAGAGTCATATTGGTTTGATTTGTTTGTTCGGTGCTGCCTTTTTGTTCATTACTCATGTCGTTGATCCAGCCTCCCATCGGTAGTTACAAGTAACTTTTACCAGTTAGAGGGAAATTATTCCTAGCAAAAAGCCCTCAACCACTTTCCGAAGAAGGGAGCGAAGGACTTGTCAGATTTAGCGAGAGCTTCATCCTCCCGCGTCGATTAAAAATCGAAATTGTCCGGATCAGGGCCGACACGCAGATTCTGATTCATGCTATTGATCGCCGCCATATCCTCGTTCGTGAGTTCGAAATCGAAGATCGAACCATTTTCCAAGATGCGATGTTCTTTCGTCGATTTAGGAATGGTAACGATACCGCGCTGCAAATCCCACCGCAGGATGACTTGGGCAATAGATTTGCCGTGACGTTCAGCCAGTGCCTTCAATGTAGGGTTATCCAAAAGCTGACCCTGCATCAGCGGGGACCATGCTTCTAACTGAATGCCATGCTCCTTGCAAAAGTCATGTATGTCCGTTTGAGCTAAAAGAGGATGAAGCTCCACTTGGTTGACCATTGGTTTAATCGTCCCAGTGCCCATCACGTCCTCCAAATGATGAATTTGGAAATTACTCACGCCGATCGCTTTGACGCGGCCCTCTTGATAGAGCGTCTCAAGCGCTCGCCACGCCTCTACATATTTGCCCTGAACAGGCCAATGGATGAGATACAGATCGAGATAGTCCAAGCCTAGCTTCTCCAAGCTTGCTTCGTAGGCTGCGATCGTGGACTCATAGCCGAGATCGGCATTCCATACTTTTGAAGTTACGAAAAGTTGATCTCTTGTTAAGCCATTTTCCGCCATTCCTTCGCGAATCCCTTGGCCCACGCTGCTTTCATTGCCGTAAATGGCCGCGGTATCGATACTGCGATATCCGATTTTTATGGCTGCTTTCACCGCTTGCACAACCTCCGGGCCATCCTCTACCTTAAATACTCCGAGCCCTAGCCATGGCATAGCTACGCCATTATGAAGTGTAGTTACAGCTTGTAGGTTGTTGATCATTGTGTTTTGTACTTGGTTTGTCATTGTGGTATTCCTCCTAAAATGGTTGGTTGTGATGGTTGCATTTGCTCTGATTTTTCGAGTTTTCGGCTCCAGATAGTAAGTAGAACGGCACCGAAAACCATGAATCCGCCTACCCAGGTGGTATGAATGAGTCCGATGGAATCGGTAATAACGCCACCGAGGAATGCTCCCCCCGCAATACCCGCGTTGAAAGCCGCAATGTTGAAGGCAGATGCGACATCTTTGGCCTCTGGGGCAAATCGTTCTGCAAGCTGGACAACATAAATTTGCAAGCCAGGTACGTTCATGAATGCGAGTAATCCCATGAAAAAGATGGTGATTAAGCCCGCAGCTTTAAATGGCGCTGTGAACATAAAGAGAAACAGCACGATGGATTGTAAAAGAAACATGACGAGCAATGCTTTGCTTGCGTTACGGTTCGCGGCGCGACCTCCAATGATATTGCCGATCGCAATGGCAACCCCATACAGGAGTAGTATTAACGCTACCGTATGCTCTGCAAACCCTGTAATCTCATGTAACAACGGAGATAAATACGTGAACACCACGAATGTGCCGCCGTAGCCTAAGGCTGTAATGGAAAAGGCGAGCAGCAGTCGCCCGTTCGTGACCAGCTTCAGCTGTGTACCAAGCGGTGTCCGGATGCCTTTGCGTAAATCGGAGGACACCAAGATCAGGTTCGCAATGAGAGCCACTACGCCAACAGCGACAATGGCGAAGAAGGCAGCGCGCCAGCCCAGCTGCTGGCCGAGGTAAGTACCGATCGGCACACCGGTCACGGTGGCGACGGTAAGCCCTGAGAACATGAGCGCAATCGCGCTGGCTCTGCGGTTCTCGGGCACAAGATCGGCGGCGATGGTCGAGCCAATCGACATGAAGATGCCGTGCGCCAGTGAAGAGACGACGCGAGCGATCAATAGAACGGCGATGCTGCTTGCCGTGGCAGCCAATAGATTACCTGCGATAAACACGAGCATGATCCAGAGCAGCAGCGTTTTGCGCGAAACGGTTGAGGTTAGTGAAGTTAAGATGGGGGCTCCTAAAGTAACCCCTAACGCATATAAAGTAACGGTTAATCCAGCGCCTGTGATAGATATATGAAGGTCTTCAGCAATGAGCGGAAGCAGTCCGACACTGATAAACTCGGTTGTGCCAATGGCGAAGGCGCTAACCGCAAGGGCAAGCAGCGCCAGCGTATTTCCTTTAGTTTCTTTTTTCATAGCAATCACTCCAAACTTGAATGTCCCGGCCGGTAAGTGCTATTATCAGACATAATAGTCGGATTGACCAGTACGTACTTTTTAGTACGGTAGGTACTTTTTAGTGCCTATAGAATGGGATGGAGGGGAAGCATCAGATGGCTAAAAAGCTGTACAACATCTCTGTAGAAGCCACTCTGGAAGTGATCGGCGGGAAGTGGAAGTGCGTCATTCTCTGTCATTTGACCCATGGTAAGCGGAGAACGAGTGATCTCAAGCGACTGATGCCTAGAATCACTCAGAAAATGCTGACACAACAGCTTAGAGAGCTCGAAGACGATGGGATCGTGGAGCGGATCGTGTACAATCAAGTTCCGCCTAAAGTGGAGTATGCGCTCAGCGAGTATGGCGCAAGCCTGAAACCGATTTTGGATTCGCTCTGCATGTGGGGAGAAACGCATATTATCAAAGAATACGGAGATAAATTCGTTGTTCTTGAGGAAAATGTACTAAATAAACGGGACGAAGAGGTCCTAGTTGACGACGAACTTATGGAGAAAGAGGTAGAAATGACATGAATACAACGATCAATCAGAAGGGCGATTCCCAGATAGCTATCGTTGAGAGCACGGACATTCTCATCAGCAACGGGCAAGATGCGCTAGATTTAATGGCATCAATCCGATACCTGACGGGATGCGACAAGTTTATTATTCATCAGTGGAATGTGACCGAGGATTTCTTCGAGCTTAAAACAAAACTAGCTGGCGATGTTCTCCAGAAATACACGAACTACCAGATGAAAATGGCTGTCATCGGCGATTTCGATCAATACGACAGCAAAAGCCTCCGCGATTTCATCTACGAATGCAATCACGGCAAGCAATTCTTCTTCGTTGCAGACGAGCAGGCTGCGTTAGATGCTTTGCATGGTGTGAAGTAGGTACGTGCTGGCACCTAGGAAGGTGTAGACGGCATAACACAATACAGACACCCCATAACCCATAACCCATAACACGTAATAGACAACACCAACAAATTTAGCTACTCAAGTAACCGGTCGGACGCATACTTAACCAGCACCAGCACCAGCACCAGATGTCGGCGTCCCCAAGTTTACCTGTAACAGCCCCGCGGTATCGAATAACTGGAAAAACTACAGCTATTCCTGCCGTTTTCCCGTCGAAACTCGTTTTAACTGGAAAATCTGTAGTTAATTTGGCGGTTTCTAGCTGGATGAGTGCAAAATACTGAAATTAGCTACAGGAAATCCAGTTAATCGAATTTACATCGCGGAATCCGCTGATTTAGCTGTACTTTTTACATTTAATCTGACAGCGGTGGTGCACTCATGGCGGGTAGGTGAGGCAATGTGCTTCTGCACCGTACTGCCGCGAAGCCCCCCAACCAATCAACAAACAAAAAAGCAGCGCAGGATCTCCCCGCGCCACCTTTTTATTGCCCGAACTGGCCAGGCCGCACTTTCTTCACATCAAACATGCTTACATTCGATGAAATGACGTACTCTGGACGTTCCTGTCCTTTACTATTGCGGTGGCCTGCGAGATGCTCCGGGCTTTTCTCCCAGTTTTTCCACGCTTGCTCGGACTCCCAACGAATGAAAACGACGACCTCTTCAGTCTCTTTGCTCCGCTTATTGACCATAACGGTCACATCAATAAGCCCTTCCATGCCGTCCAACGGCCCTTCCTTGCTAAAGCGTTCCACGACTTTATCACTATTACCAGGTTGTACAATAATAGTTCTCTGTTGAATAAGCACGAAGTTCAGCTCCTTCTTAACTAAGTATGATTATGAGAATCATTATCAGTTAAATTGAGGGAGCCGTCAACACAAGCTTTTTCTGTTTACCGAATCATTTCCGTCTGCTAAATCATCTACTTACCCTCGACCGCCTCTAGCAACGCTTGCAGAGACAGCTCTTCCAGAGTCCCCACTGTACGCGGCTCCCCGTCAAAAGAGAGGAACTTCGTAACCGGGTTAGGCACCACGATGTAATGCATCCCTGCGGCTGCCGCAGCGCGAGCGCCGTTAGGTGAATCCTCGATCGCAATCGCTTCGTTTGGCTGTACACCAAGATCCCTCAGCGCAAGCTCATACAGCTCGGGATGAGGCTTCACCAAAGCGACATCTTCAGCTGTGCGAATCGTTTCGAAATAGTGGCCGATCCCCAGCTGTGCCAAATACTTATCGATCCAAGCTCGCTTGGAGCTGGAGGCTAACCCAATGCGCAGGCCTAATTCTTTGGCCGCCGCTAAATAATCAAGAATGCCCGGGCGAATGCCTTCATGTGCCATTTTTTCAGTATGTCGAACATGTACGCTATCCCGAAATGCCTTTCGGTCCAACGGAATTTTCTTCTCCGTGATCAAATATTCATAGGGGTCAAAATCATGCAAGGACGTTCCAATGCACTTCCCGTACATGTCCAAAGTTAGCTCGACTTCATGCTCGAGATAAGCTTCTCGGAACGCCTCATACCAAGCTGTCTCAGTATCCAGAATCGTGCCGTCAAAATCAAAAATAAGCGCTCGAATCGCTGGCATCATCCTACAACTCCTTTTTCCTGTAATCCTCAACTAGGACTATGGACATATCTTTACTTCCTTGAAGAGCGAATCACAACAAATTCTACATAAAATTGGGAAGGGTTTCTAAAAACTTTGTCGAAATCTAGAAGACTAACCTATCTGACCTATCTGACCTGTATGTACCAAATCGCTGTGCTGTACAACTCTGGAGGTGTTTTTGTTAATCATGTCACAAGCTAAATCACAAGACAAGCAAACATCTGTAAGGTTTTTTCGATCACTTTCATTCAAAATTTCAGCTTGGACAGCCGCCTGCTATATTCTAATTTGCGTGCTGCTTACCTTCGTTTCCTATCAACAGCATCAACAGCAAATGTCAGACAACTTGATCGCACTTGAAGGGGTTTTCCACGCGCCCCTCATGCAGAAAATAGAAAACATTGAGAAATCAAAGACAGAATTAAAGAAAAATCAGGAAGCTTACAAATATGAACCTGCTGTCATGAGCGTACAGGAGGATATGGACCGTGTTTCACAGGGGGAATTGGTGGAAAACGCCTACTTATTTTACCCAGAATGGACAACCTCCGAGGGAGAGCCAGCCCTCTTGAATCTGTTATCCAATTCGGAGCTTTATGTCGATGAGAAACCAGCAGAGCCTTATGTGCCAGTGCCAGAGCTGCGTGCTGCGCTTGAGGAAGCAGAGAAAACAGGTTTCGGTATCACGGGTACCTACCAAGATTCATTAGGAACATGGGTGAGTGCGGTAAGCGCGATTCGAGATAAGGATGGCAAGCTTGTTGCTTTCGCGGGGTTAGATTTCGATTACGGTGTTCTTCAGTCCCAGATGAACAAATATACGCTCCAATCGGTATGGACGGGTTTAATCGCCATTGTGATCGGGACACTCTTCATCGTATCCATTGTACGACTGTATTTACGTCAGATTACCCCATTAATGAAGCTAGCACAGTCGGCGGCAGCAGGGGACTTGTCGGATGCATCGCTGGTCAAAAGCAAAAGCCATGATGAATTGGGTGTATTGGGCAATCATTTGAAGGATATGGTCGGGAACCTTCGCGGGCTCATTGTTCAGATCGCACAAGCAGCGCAACAAGTTTCGGCGGCATCGGAATCGCTGCAAACGGGTGCTCAGCAGACGAGTCAATCTACAGCATCTGTCTCGGATATGATGGGCCAGCTTGCTTCGCATTCGGAGCAGCAACGACAAGGCACCGAAGAAAGCAGTCATGCCATGAATGAGATGGCTGTCGGCATTCAGCGTGTAGCGGAATCTGCAGGTCATGCCACGGACATTTCGGGCCATGCCCGCGCTCATACGAGTGAAGGCAATGCGCGGATGGGGCAAAGCATGCTGCAAATAACGGAAGCGCTGCGCTCTGTACAGCAGGCAGTACAAGCGATTCAGAGCTTGAAGTCGATGTCCGAGGAAATCGGAGAGATCACAGTCCTCATCACGAATGTGACGAAACAAACGAATTTGCTTGCACTGAATGCCTCCATTGAGGCAGCGAGAGCAGGCGAGCACGGCAAAGGCTTCGTCGTCGTTTCCACGGAAATCCGCAAGCTTGCGGATCAATCTCGACTGGCGACAGAGCGTATTGCTGAGCTCGTTGAGCGTGTCCAACACGAGACGGGAGCCGCTGTTGTCGCAATGGATCGCGGTCTTGGGGAAGTGGAGGCTATGCAGGCTGTCGTTCAACAAACGGACGGTACATTTAAGGATCTTTCTGGCACGGTGCAGGAGGTCGTCGATCAGATGACGGATGTATCTGCCGTTTCGGAGCAAATGTCAGCAAGTTCAGAGGAAGTACTAGCGGGAATCGTGGAAATGGCAGAGTTAACTCGCATGACAACGGAGCTTACACAGGCTGTTGCAGCCGCGACGGAGCATCAACTAGCGACGATTTCGGAAGTTGCCAGGACAGCTAACGAATTAAGTGGGATGTCGAATGAGCTGCAATTGGCTGTGGCTCGGTTTAAGGTTTAAGTGTCCAAATAGTTGGAAGAAGTAGGATGCCTGCGGGCATCCTATTTTTGTATGAAAAACCTTGACATTTTCATTGATAATGATTATCATTTTTATTTAATGGAGAGAAATTATCGAAGCATTCAACCCTATTATTGGAAAAGGGGATGTTCCTCATGGCAATAGCAACGAGAATATATACCGAACAACTACATGTTTCTTACGATAAATTGAAAATTATTAATGATTTGAGCATCGAGATTCCAACGGGCAAGATCACCGCATTAGTCGGTGCCAATGGCTCGGGGAAATCGACGATATTGAAAGCTATGTCGCGATTATTAAAGCCGACAGAAGGGACCGTGTTCCTAGATGGCCATTCCATTCATCATCAATCGACGAAGGAAATCGCGAAGAAATTAGCGATTTTGCCGCAATCGCCATCTGCTCCGGAAGGCATTACAGCCGAAGAACTAGTAGGATATGGCCGTTTTCCGCATCAGCGCGGTTTCCAGAAGATGTCCAGCGCCGATCGCGAGATCATCAACTGGGCGTTCGAAGTGACAGGGATGACAGCGTTCAAGGATCGTCCGATCGATCATCTGTCAGGTGGGCAACGTCAACGGGTATGGATCGCAATGGCGTTAGCGCAGCAGACCGATATGCTGTTCTTGGATGAGCCAACGACGTATTTGGATATGGCGCATCAGCTGGAGGTCCTCTGTTTGTTGAAGGAAATTAACGAGCGTCACAATACGACGATCGTCATGGTTGTGCATGATTTGAATCATGCGACGCGTTATGCGGATCATTTGATCGCAATCAAATCAGGGAATGTCGTCTATGAAGGCGCACCGATGGAAATTGTAACACCACAAATGCTGCTCGATGTGTTCGCCATTCATGCCGATGTCATCGTGGATAAACGTGCCGGCGTGCCGCTCTGTATCCCTTATGGCTTGGTAACAGATGATGAAGTCGTGGCGGAAGAGGAACGTAAAGTAGTAGTAACGAGTGCTTGATTAGCTTAGATGAACCTGTAATAGAGGTGCCCCCAGATCGGGAGGTGCCTTTTCTTTGTGGAAATGAAAGGCTTCCCTTGTGTTCAGGGAGGATTTTTGGCACAATACTAACTAGATGGTACGCTTCGGCTGCTTAGAAGAACTGGACTGCATGTGATAGTCTTGAAAAGAGGATAACGGAATGAAACTTTCATCCATATATGGATTAACTTTTGATCAACTGGTCGCATGGCTGGCCGAAAAAGGCTACAAAAAGTCACGCGCCCTGCAAGTATGGGATTGGCTGTATCGTAAGCGGGTCGCTTCGTTTGCGGAAATGACGGATGTGAAAGAGGACTGCTTGGCCATGTTGAGCGAGCATTTTGCTATCCATACCTTGAATGAACACACGCGGCAGGAATCAGCGGATGGCACGATGAAATTCCTGTTCAAGCTATCGGACGGCAATTTGATCGAAACGGTCTTAATGCGTCATAAATTCGGCTTATCCGTCTGTGTGACGACGCAAGTGGGTTGTAACATTGGGTGCAGCTTCTGTGCCAGTGGCTTGTTGGCCAAGAGCCGGGACTTGTCCGCCGCGGAAATCGTGGAACAAATTATGAAGGTCCAATTTCATTTGGACGCCATAGGCAAAGCTGAACGCGTCAGCCATATTGTTGTAATGGGGATTGGCGAACCGTTCGATAACTTCGTGAATATGGTCGATTTCATCCGCGTCGTGAAGGATCAGAAAGGTTTGGATATTGCAGCAAGACACATCACAGTATCCACCAGCGGTCTGGCGCCTAAGATTAGAGAGTTCGCGGACTCGGATCTGAAAGTAAACTTAGCGATTTCCTTACATGCACCGACGAACGAGCTTCGTACACGCATCATGAAAATCAACAAAGCAATTCCGATCGAGACGTTGATGGAAGCGATTGAGTACTATTTGGAGAAAACGAATCGCCGTATTACGCTTGAATATATTTTGCTCAAAGACGTGAACGATGGCAGAGAGCATGCACTTCAACTGGCTGAGTTAATTCAGCATATCCGCCAGCTGGCGAATGTGAACTTAATTCCGTACAATCCGGTGGATGAGCACAGCCAATATCAGCGGAGTGAACGCGAATCGGTGCGTGCCTTCTATGACACGCTCAAGAAGCAAGGCATCTCGTGCAGTGTGCGATTGGAGCACGGGACGGACATTGATGCCGCATGTGGACAACTGCGAAGCAAACAAATCAAACAATCCACAGGGGATAACGTTGTGGCGGGATAGAAGTAAGGTCTGTGGATGAATGTCATTCGCAGGCCTTTTTGCATACATATTTCGTTTAATAGCAATTATCGTTATGTATAATTAACATTTTATGGTGATAACGTATATTTTCGATTGGCAAATATAAGCCCTAATGACACAAAAAGGCGTCCTTGCAGTGAACCCGCAGGACGCCTTTTTCATTCGTGTTTAGTTTCGACTACGTAAGATCATCATTAGGCCGCCAACGACAATGAGCCCGATGGCGATGATCGAATTGTTATGGAATAGCGTCCCGAAGATCGAACCGATGGAGAAGATCGCGAAGAACAGCAGCGACATCACCGATAGGATGTTAATCGGAATGAGCAAATACTTATTGCGGCCGCCGAACCAATATAGTTCGAACAAGCCGACTGCCACAGCCAGCATGAAACCCGGCCACATGAGGTGCCAAATATCGAAAAGTGTGGAGATTTGGCACACGATACCTGTCGTTAGCAGAATTCCGCCTGGAACAAGTACGCCTACACCCCGTCGTTGCAGGATGAAGAAGTACAACCAGTGGAAGAAGATTCCGATGGGAATGACGAAGAGTGTCGGCCAGAAATATTCAAAAATGGTGCCTGTACTGAATGATACATCCCCTTTTAGAAATATAAAAACACCTAGCAGAATCAAGATCGGGCCGAGAAAGGCGCTGCGATTCATATTCATATTCAATTTGTTCACTCCTATGTTTAGATTCATTACTCTAAGAATACCATGACAGGGTACAAGTGTCTTCAGACTATAGGGAAGGACGGAGATCGGTCTGAGGACTGATTTAACTTGAATAAGTGCAGCTCCTGAGGTGTACTAAATGTGCGCTTGGGGGAGGAAGGTGGGCAACAGTAATAGCTAGAGCAGCGTGAGAGAGATGGGAAGGGGATTCCACACGCAAAAAGCCTTCCCTCCACGACGTGGAAGGAAGGCTTCTAACAGAAGGGGCAGAGGCCCCTATAAATCCTTACTAGAAAAACTTCACGAGCTCATCCTTGATCTCGTCGTTCGAACCGCCAACCACCTTCTGAAACTGTGGTTTGTCGAACAGAGCTTGGATTTGCTCCGGATACGTCTGAGCAATACCGCGCAAGCGGATCGACTCATCGAACTTCGCTGGATGCGCAGTGGACAAGGATACCGTTACCTCGCCATCAGCGCCGAGTTTATCGGCTGCGGCAACACCGCACGCTGTGTGCGGATCGAGCAGGTACTCGTACTTAGCGTGGTAGTCGCTGATCGTGTCGAGACACTCCTCATTCTTTACGCCATACGCGGCGAAGTCAGCCTGTACGGTCTTCAACTTGTCGGCTGGGATGACAACGCGGCCTTCGGCCTTGAACTGCTCCATGATCGCGTTAACAGCCGCAGCGTCTTCGCCGTATAGATAGAACAAGTAGCGCTCGAAGTTGCTTGCGACTTGAATGTCCATGGAAGGGCTATAAGTACCACGGAACTCGCCTGGTTGATACACGCCTTCTTGTACGAATTTCTCAAGAATATTGTTTTCATTCGTAGCAAGAATGAGCTTATTAATCGGAAGCCCCATTTTCTGAGCCAGATAACCAGCAAAAATATCGCCAAAGTTGCCAGTCGGCACGCTGAAATTCACCTTCGCGGCCTGGTGCTCTTGTGGCAGTTGGAAGTAAGCGTAGAAATAATACACCGTTTGAGCTAAAATACGGGCAATGTTGATCGAGTTAATCGCGCGCAAATGGTAGCGGTGCTTGAACTCAACATCAGCGAAAAGCTCCTTGATAATGCGTTGGCAATCATCGAAAGTACCCTCAACCGAAAGATTCAACACATTCGCGTCATTGACGGTTGTCATCTGAAGCTCTTGTACCTTGCTGACCTTCTGGTGCGGATGCAGGATACAAATACGGATGCCCTCTTTACCACGAACACCTTCGATTGCCGAAGCCCCTGTATCTCCGGATGTAGCTCCGAGGATGTGGATAATGGAATTCGTTTTGCGCGAAACGTACGAATAGAGATTGCCAAGGAATTGCAGGGCAATATCCTTGAAAGCAAATGTAGGCCCGTGGAACAATTCGAGTACATACGTATCATCACTTAGGCGCTTAACCGGCGTAACCGCTTCGTCGCGGAACGTTGCATAGCTTTCATCAACGAGCTGCTTCAGCTCATCGCGTGGAATTTCGTTGTTCACAAACAGTGAGAAAATTTCAAGAGCGAGCTCTGAGTAGGAGAGCTTTGACCAGCTTTGAAGTGTGTCAGCGGATAGCTGCGGGATGTTTTTCGGTACGAGTAGACCGCCGTCATTGGCCAATCCCATCAGGATCGCATCGATGAAGCCGATAGGTTCTACTTTGCCGCGAGTGCTAATGTATTCCATATGAGTCCCCTTATACGATTGAATTTTCAGTTATTGTATCAAAAAACAGAACATTTGGACAGTGTACATCCGTCACGGGCGTTCACCGCTCCAAACAAAAACGGGCTGTCCCATAAGGACGGCCCGAAATTTCTTACATATAGTAGTGTTCGAATCCTACTCTTCCGTAGCAGCAACAACGATTTTCCAAGCATTGCTGATGGGCGGTAAGCTTTTGGTCATCACAGGTCCGTAAAACCCAACAACTTTCGTACCTGCAACGAGTGCAGCTTGATCCATAGGATCCCCTTTGCCATCCACGATGGCTGTGTCTTTGCCAATGGTAAGAACGATCTCATCCTGCGCATCCTCAGTTAAGCCCTCACCGTTAACAAGAAGGCTGCCATCCTCGCGAACAGCTTCAATGACACCTGCTGTACCTAATGCACCTTTGTGGACCGTTGTATCTAGAACAGTGATGTTGGATGCAGACGTTTGTGGAGGCAAGCTCATCGTCATCGCCATGGAATGCTCCGCAGAGATCGTCAAACCTACATGAAGATCAGCCAGTGTTAGTTTAGAACCATCTAGCATTTGGTAGGTTGTGTCTGGTCCTACGTTGAGGACAATACCGCCAACCCCCGTGTCTTGAATGTGAATTTGTGCGTTATTGCCTGCTGTTGTACGAATGGAGGTAATGACGCCCGTCGATTGCACTTTCTTGGCCTCCTCTTTCATCGTGATCCCGATGGAGTTTCCTGCTGTCGTGACGGTCCCATGCAGAATCGTGCCAAAGAAGGAAGCAGGTACGTACATCATGCTGTTCACTAATTGAGGTGCTGTGCCGAGTTGTGTCAGCATTTTATTTATCGAGTAGCGATCTTCGCCTATTTTCACTGTTGTAAAAAGGTTCCCCTTCGTCAGATCAACCGCATAAGTTGCGGGATTCCATGTGAGCGTGAAGCCAAGGCTTTCGGCAACAGCGCGAAGTGGGAGCATGGGCTCCGTGATTCCCGTTTTCTCAAATCCGGATTCATTAATCGCGGCGCCATTTACTTGAATGATAATAGGGGCTTCTAAAATCGTTTTTACAGGCTGAATTTGCTTTGCGTGCATATCAGGAATGACGGCTTCAGAGGTAGCTGCATAAGCGGCTCCTGTTGTCAGCATGCTGGATAGGGAGAGGATGGCTAGTGTTTTTTTCATCATAGGTTTCATCGTGTTTTACTTCCTTCCTGTATGTAAAATATGGGTGATGGTCTGTTCACTCTAACGCATGGATCTGTGATAAGGTTGCAGACGAACCGAAAGTTTCATTTTATACGAGATACAGAGTGGACTTCATAGGGTGGAAACTATAGAATCAATGTGTGTGCCAAGAAATTGTAAAGAGGTGGTAATGGTGTCTTTTGTTATGAAGCTTCGCTGGTTTTTCAAAGAGAGATGGAAGTATTATGTACTAGCAGTCTCCCTATTAATCGGTGTGAATATCTTAGCGACGATTCCGCCCAAAATGATCGGGAATATCATTGACCATATTCGTAATGGGAATTTAACAGCTTCCGGGCTTCATTATACGGTTTACTTGCTGGTTGGGCTTTCGCTGCTTCTGTATGTCATGACCTATTTGTGGATCACGAACTTATTCGGTAACTCTGCTTTGGTGGAGAAGTTGCTTCGAGGGCGATTGTTGACGCATTTGTCTAAAATGTCTCCTCCATTTTTCCAACGCAACACGACGGGACAGCTGATGGCGCTGGCGACGAATGATATTCTAGCCATTGGTCAAACCTCCGGGTACGGGGTGATGACGCTCGTCTCTACGATCGTGGGGGCATCTGTCGTCATCATCACGATGGTGTCGCTGATTTCGTTCAAATTAATGCTTGCGGCTTTAATTCCGCTGCCTTTTCTAGCTGTGATGATTAATTTGTTAGGAAAAAAGGTGCGCGTGCGCTTCCTAGCGGCACAAGCCTCCTTCGGTGTGATGAACGATCATGCGCTGGAATCGATCTCTGGCATCCGAGTGATTCGTTCCTATGTGCAAGAAGCGCAGGATTTAAAAGCATTCGATGATGTAACATCAGACGTGATGAACAAAAACCGTCGTGTATCGATGCTCAATGCACTGTTCCAACCGTTGACCTCGTTGATCGTTGGGCTCAGCTATTCAATCGGCATCGGATACGGGTCGTACCTCGTATTCCAAGGCGAAATTACGCTGGGACAGCTGATTTCCTTCAATATTTACCTCGGCATGCTCATCTGGCCGATGATTTCCTTCGGCGAGTTTATTAACGTTCTGCAACGTGGCAGCGCTTCGGCAGATCGTCTGGATAAGGCATTGACGCAGCAAGCTGATATTGTGGACGCTGAGAAGCTTGTCCACGTCGCTGTGCCTGAACGCATCGCGATGAACGATCTGACGTTCACCTACCCGACTGCTAATCATCCGAGCCTCGTCCATGTTTCCTTTGAATTGGAGCGGGGACAGACGCTGGGGATCGTTGGCCGGACTGGCAGTGGCAAAAGCACGCTCCTTAAGCAATTCCTGCGCCAATATCCAATTGATCCAGGCAAGCTGTTCATTTCGAATGTGCCAATCGAGCAAATCGCCATAGATCAAATGAAGCGCTGGGTCGCTTACGTGCCGCAGGAGCATCTACTGCTATCGAAGTCCATTCGCGACAATGTCGCGTTAGGCAAGCACACGGCTTCACCGGAAGAGATTGCGCACGCCGTGGAGATGGCTTCTTTTACCCAAGATATTGCCCAAATGCCAGAAGGTTTAGCCACCATTGTCGGTGAGAACGGCGTGATGTTGTCCGGCGGACAAAAGCAGCGTCTAGCGATTGCGCGAGCGCTGTTGATTGATTCGGAGATTTTGCTGCTGGATGACTCGCTCTCCGCGGTAGATGCACGTACGGAAAGTCGCATACTCCAGCATATCCGCAAGGAACGTGCGGGGCGTACGACACTCATTTCCACACACCGTCTGTCTGCTGTGAGCCACGCGAACTGGATTCTCGTCATGGATGAAGGCCGGGTCATTGAAGAGGGCACGCATGAGGAGCTTATGCAGTTCGGAGGCTGGTACCGTGAACAGTGGGATCGTCAACAGATGGAAGCCAGTCTCGAAGAGTGAGAAAACTTCTATCGAAGCAATTCGAGGATGTGCGACCGCGCTTTAATAGTGGAGAGACTTTGGTCACCGACCAAAGATCCCTATATATAGTTTTATCGCCAATAGGAAGTGGTTTTCGGCAACCGAAAACTAACTTTTCCTATGTGGAGAGAAAGGAGGACAACTATTTTGTCTAAACCGACTACGGCCAGACGACTGATGTCTTACGCACTCGTCTACAAGTTCAGAATTCTCGGAGCGCTGCTCATTCTTTGTTGTTCAGTAGCTGCCGAGCTGGGCGGGCCTTATATAACGAAAACGATTATTGATACCTATCTATCTACAGGTGCGAAAGAAATGGCTCCGGTGCTGGGGCTGCTAGGCCTCTATATGGGTTTACTGTTAACAGCGGGACTATGTAATTATTCACAAGCCTATATTCTTCAATCTACCGCTTTACAAATTATCAAAAACATGCGGATGGACCTGATGGGCCACATTCAGCGTATTTCGCTGCGTTATTTCGATAACACGCCGATCGGCCAAGTCGTATCTCGTATCGCCAATGATACGGAAGCTGTTCGCGATCTGTTCATGAGCTTCATGGCCACGTTCGTTGTCAGCATGCTGCAACTGGTGGGGATTTACGTCGCGCTCTTTCTATTGGATTGGCATCTTGCTATGTTCTGCTTGGTGCTTCCGCCGATTTTTGTGGTGATTATGTATGTTCATCTCAAATATTCAAAAATTTTCATCACCATCATGCGCGCTAGACTTAGCGATATGAATGCGATGATTAATGAATCGATCGTTGTGATGCCGATTATTCAGGCTTTTCGCCGCGAGAAAGTCACGCTGGATGAGTTCGAAGTGCTGAACATGGATCGTTATGTGAACCAGCGGAAGCAATTTCAAATTTACGGCCTTTCCACACGTAATGTGGTTGGGACGATCGGCAGTTTGGTGACGGCGATGGTCATTTGGTATTTTGGCGGAAAATCCTTGGAGACCGCCATTTCGTTCGGGGTGTTTTATGCGTTTATTGATTATTTGGGTCGGGTTTTTCAGCCGATCATCGGGATTTTCGATCAGTTGACGAATGCGCAACGGGCTTTTGTATCAGCGGAAAAGGTATTCACAATTCTTGACATGGAAGGTCAAGATGTTGAGAAGGTTGGCCACGTGCAGCGACCTGAGGGCATCGTGAAGTTCGATAATGTCACCTTTGCTTATAAAGAAGGGGAAAACGTCTTGAAGGGAATCTCCTTCGAGGCACGCAAAGGGGAAACGATCGCCCTAGTTGGGCACACGGGATCAGGCAAAAGCTCGATCTTGAACCTGCTGCTTGGCTTCTACGAGCCTGGTGAGGGCGCGATCACAATTGATGGCCGCGACATCAGAGGCATGTCCAAACAAGCGCTGCGGAAGCATATGGGGATTGTTCTGCAGGATCCGTTCTTGTTTGCGGGAGACATCAAGTTCAATGTCAGCTTGTACAACCAGGATATCTCGTTTGACAGAGTGAAGGCTGCGCTGCACGATGTTGGCGCAGCTGGCTTTATCGAGCAGCTGCCGAATGGCTACGATGAGCAAGTCGTCGAGCGTGGCAGCACGCTGTCCTCCGGTCAGCGGCAGTTGATTTCGTTCGCGCGCGCGTTGGCGTTCGATCCGTCGATCCTGATCCTCGATGAGGCGACAGCCTCCATCGACAGTGAGACGGAAGGACTCATCCAGCGTGCGCTGAAGGTTGTGAGCGAAGGGCGGACGACACTCGTCATCGCGCATCGGTTGTCCACGATCCGCGATGCGGATCAAATTCTTGTGCTGCACCGCGGCGAGATCGCCGAGCGGGGCAATCATGAGACGCTCATGGCGCTAGGCGGGCGCTACGCGAAAATGTACCAACTGCAGAAGGGTTCTTCGGCAGTTGTAGGGTAAAGACAAGGCGCTTCCTCGGTTGATGAGGAAGCGCCTTTTTGTATGTGAGCGTGCCGGAGGAGCCCGCCTATCCCACAACACAAGAGCGACCCTCAGGATTAAATGGAAAAACTCCATCTAATTTCGCTGTTTTCGCTCCTGATGGACGATTAGATGGAAAACCTCCAGTTAATATATCTGATTTCGGGCTATACAGCATAATACGGCCAAATTAACTACAGAAAATACAGTTAAGTTATCGAAAGTGAGGAAAGTGGCGAAATTAGATGTACTTTTTACAGTTAACATGTGGCGAGGGCAATGGGTGGAGTCAGATGGAATCATTCTGGAACAAGCCATCGCATGGCATGACAAGATCTAGTTGTTTAAAACAAAAAAAACAGCGGCAAACTAAGACTGTATGATCAAGTCCTAGCTTGCCGCTGTTTTGTTATTTTACTTCACCTTACGCTCCCGCAGGTAGCTCCACAGCATCAAAACAAAGCCCGCCCCGGTCAATCCCGCGCCGATCCAAGGCAAAGACCACAGGCCGGTGTGCGTAATCGCCCAGCCGCCTAGAAAGGCACCGCCAGCGTTGCCGAGATTCAACGCAGAATGCGTTGAGGTGGCCGCCAGCTCTGGCGCTTCTTTGGCCAGATTCATGATACGAATCTGCAGCCCAGGCAAGATCCCGAACGACGCGATCCCCCATATGAATAAGGTGATAATCGCAGCAACCGGGAATCGATCCGTATATGCGAATACGGCTAGAATAAGCGCTAGCGCAGCAAAGTTGCCGATCAAGGACGGCATGAGCTTCCAATCTGCCATTTTGCCACCTAAGATGTTGCCTAGGGTGACGCCAAAGCCGAACAAGACGAGAATCCAGGTCACGCTGCTCTCTTTAAACCCTGTAATGTTGATTAGAATTGGCGCGATGTAGGTGAAGACCGCAAACAAACTGCTGCAACCTAATGCACCGATCAGAAATACGAGTAACAATCGCGGCTGCAGTAGAGAACGGACCTGCTTCACAAGACTGCTATTTGTTTTCTGTGTAATCTGTGGAATGAAGATGAGGATACCGATGAAAGAGATGATCCCCATAATGACAACGGAACCGAAGGATGCTCGCCAGCCGAGATGTTGACCAATGTAGGTGCCAAGGGGTACGCCAAGAATATTCGCGATAGTTAGTCCCGCCATCATCACGGAAATGGCACTGGCCCTCTTTTCTGGCCGAACTAGATTCGCCGCGATAACAGAGCCGACACCGAAGAAGGTACCGTGAGCCAAAGCAGTGATTAATCGCGCTACGAGTACAATCCCATAGGAGGGAGCTAGCGCAGCTAAGCCATTGCCTAGGATGAAGATGAGCATAAGCACTAGGAGAAGGCGTTTTTGTGGGAGCTTATGAGTCAACATAGCGAGAATCGGAGCACCGAATGCCACACCAAGTGCGTAACCTGTGATCAATTGCCCCGCTTGCGAAATGCTAACGTTCAAGTCATCGGCCACATTGGGCAGAATTCCCATAATAACGAACTCAGTCATACCAATGGCGAAGGCGCCAACCGTTAGGGAGAAAAGGGAGATAGGGAACCGCTCTTTCTCGGTTACTGTCCCTTGTAAAGCATGTGAAGTGTTCATAATTGCCTAGAATCCACCTTTCTTTCTTAAAGGCTTAATCATACCACGAGGACAAGCGAACAAGGTGTGACATTCTCTGCATTTTTTTGCCATAAGAAACAATTTCAATTTTACCTGTTGACATTTATCTTTAAATAAAGTATCTTTAAATTAAGATAAACGAAGCGAACAAGAAAAGAGGTGAAGCAACATGAGCGAAACAAGAAACCATTCTTTAGATCTTTACATCGCCCTTTCTAGAGCGAGTGAGTGGGTGAACGCCCACGGGGATCGAGATATTCGCAAGCATGGACTGAACCGCACAGAGTTTGGCGTACTGGAACTGCTTTACCACAAGGGAGCCCAGGCGATACAACAAATTGGCAGCAAGGTGTTAATGAGCAGCGGCAACATCACGTATGTGGTCGATAAGTTAGTCAAAAAGGAATTCGTTATACGCAATACCTCGACGGAAGATCGCAGATTAATTTTTGCTGAAATCACGGAAAAAGGGAAACAATTTATTGAGGAAGTTTTTCCGCAACACGCCGAAGTGATCGAAAGCGCAGTAGCAGGATTAACAGACGAAGAGAAGCAGTTGGCAAGTAAACTGTTGAAGAAGCTAGGCAGGTACGCGCAGGAAGGATTCAAGTAGTAACGAGTTGACATTCAGCTCAGCACGAACGGACTTCCACGATTTAAATGACAACATCGCACGTAAACTATCTTAAAGCAAAGATTCTTAAATATGAAGGAGTTGGCTATTATGACAACAACACAACAACAAACCGCAGGTATCCACCATATCACCGCTTTCGTACAACATGCTCAGGCAACCGTAGATTTTTATGCAGGTATTTTGGGGCTTCGTTTGATCAAAAAAACAATCAATTTCGATGCACCGGAAGTCTACCATCTCTATTTCGGTAATGAAGCAGGCAGCCCAGGTACAATCATTACCTTCTTCCCTTACGCGGGATCTCGCAAAGGTCGTGTCGGCGGTGGGCAAGTCGGCATCACGACTTATGCAGTGCCAACAGGCAGCCTATCTTTCTGGGAAGCGCGCCTAACCCAATTCGGTGTCGCTTATGAGAAAAATTCGCGATTTGGCGAAACGTATGTACAGTTCAAAGACCCAGATGGTCTAAGACTTGAGATTGTTGAGCGCGAGCAAGGCGCACCAAGCCAGTGGGCGTTTGGCGGCGTACCTGTGGACAAAGCGATCAAAGGCTTCGGCGGCGCTGTTCTATACAGCACGGCACCTGACAAAACTTCGGAGCTCCTCGTGAATGTCATGGGTCTGAAAAAAGTAGGGCAAGAAGGGGCCTACGCACGCTTCACTTCCTTCGGCGACTTGGGTAACATCATCGATATCAACGTAACGCCGATGGATTACGGCGCTGGCGGTGCGGGTACGGTTCATCATATCGCATGGCGTGCGAAAGATGATGCTGAGCATGCGCTATGGAGAAGTCATGTAGCAAGCAATGGCTACCACCCTACACCAATCGTGGACCGTCAATACTTCAATGCGATTTACTTCCGTGAAGAAGGCGGCATCCTGTTTGAAATTGCTACTGATCCTCCAGGGTTTGCAAGAGATGAGGCGCCAGAAGCACTTGGCGAGAAATTAATGCTGCCAGAATGGTTTGAAGCAAGCCGCGATCAAATCGTGCAAAATCTGCCGCCAATCGAAGTGCGGGTATTGGAAGGTGATGAGCAATGAGACATATCTATCAGCAAGGATCTGATTTGACAGCGCCCGTGCTCGTTCTGTTTCACGGAACGGGCGGGACCGAGCAAGATCTGCTGCCTCTGGCGCAGGCGATTTCACCAACCTCCTCCGTACTTAGTGTGCGGGGGAATGTCCTAGAGAATGGCATGCCGCGATTCTTCCGTCGGCTGGCTGAGGGCATCTTCGACGAGGAGGATCTCATCTTCCGCACGAAGGAAGTGTATGATTTCCTCGACGCAGCAGCGGTAGAGCATGGCTTCGATCGCAGCAACGTCGTTGCGATTGGCTATTCCAACGGCGCTAACATCGCGGGCAGCCTTCTGTTCCACTATCCGAATGCGTTTCGCGCAGCCATTCTGCATCATCCGATGGTGCCGCTGCGCGGTATCCCGCTGCCTGATCTCTCAGACACCCCCGTATTCATCGGGGCTGGCAAGAACGACCCGATCTGCTCCCCTGAGGAGTCGGAGGAGCTGGAGCGCCTGCTGAGCGATGCTGGCTCGGATGTTCACGTGCACTGGGAGAATTCAGGTCATCAATTGACGCGGTCTGAGGTCTTTGCCGCAGCAGAGTGGCTCAAAGGGATCTCGCTCTAACAGATGTAGAGGGGGGATTGTCACCATGACAATGATAGGCATTGATCCATTCGCACAAAGCGAGCGAGAGAATTATAAGCTGCTAATCGGCAGCATTATCCCGAGGCCAATCGCTTTCGTCTCGACTTTATCGGCAGAAGGTGTGCTGAACGCGGCACCTTTCAGTTATTTCACCATCGTGACGGCGGACCCGCCGATGGTTGCCGTTTCCGTGCAGCGGAAGCAGGGTGTCCGCAAGGACACCTCCCGCAACGCTGTCGATACAGGAGCCTTCGTCGTGCATATCGCAGACGAATCCTATATCGACCAGATCAACCAGAGCGCGGCTGCGCTGCCGCCTGAGGAAAGCGAAGTAGCTCTAGCGGGGCTTACGCCCATTGCGAGCAGACAAATCGCCGTTCCTGGCATTGCCGAAGCCAGCATTCGCATGGAATGCGTCCTGGAGCAAGCGATTCCGCTTGGCGGAACGCCGGACGCACCTGCGGCAGATTTGTTAATCGGACGTGTCGTATATTTCCACATCGATGATAACTTAGTTGACAACGGACGTATTGATCCGCAGAAGGTGAAGCCTGTAAGTCGATTAGCGGGCCACTCTTATGCGAAGCTTGGCGAGCTTTTTGAGATAGAGCGACCCGTTTAATGAGGAGACGAATAGCTTCGTTCTACACAGAACGAGAGGCGATTCGTCTCTTTTTTGTTGTGACTTACTTATATTGCATTTTACAAAAAGGGTTTGCCCACGTATGATGAGATAGCTGTGTAATATTTGTTATCCTATAACGGGAACTTATTTCGATTCGTACCGTACTACTTCAAGGGATATAAACTTACGAGATCCGACACGACGCGGAGAGAGGGAGTTCTAACAGGATGAAGCATGAGGATAAGGGTGGGTGGCGGAAAGATATCGCGCCTTTCGAAAGACCACATATGAAGCATAGTGTGTGGCAAATCATCAATACAGTTGGACCCTTTTTCGTGCTTTGGTATTTTGCTTTTTTGAGTCTTTCCGTTTCCATTTGGCTAACTTTCGCGATTGATTTAATAGCTGCGGGATTTTTAATCCGCATTTTTATCATCTTTCATGATTGCTGTCACAAATCCTTTTTCAAAAACAAACTCGCCAACGAAATCGTCGGCACACTAACAGGAATATTAACCTTCGTACCGTACCATCAGTGGCGCCATACGCATTCAGTTCACCATGCATCTAGTGGTAACTTGGATAAAAGAGGCGTTGGTGACATCTGGACGCTAACCGTGGATGAATATATACAAGCAACATGGCTCAAGCGTATGACTTATCGACTGTATCGCAGTCCGTTCGTGATGTTTATTATCGGGCCAATCTTTATCTTCCTCATTGATTACCGGTTTAACCGCAGGAAGGCAGGCATGAAAGAAAGAATCAATACGTATATCACCAATATCGGTATTGTTGGCAGCATTGCACTGCTTTGTTGGGGTATGGGTTGGCAGTCTTTCTTACTGATTCAAGGACCGATGTTCTTCTTCTCAGGTATGGCCGGAATTTGGCTTTTCTACGTACAGCATAACTATGAGGAAACGTACTACGAGAATGATGCAGAGTGGGATTACGTTAAAGCCGCGATGCACGGCAGTTCGTTCTACAATTTGCCGCGTGTTTTACATTGGATTACAGGCAATATTGGCTATCACCACATTCATCATTTAAGCCCACGCGTGCCTAACTATCATTTGCAAAAGGTGCACAATAAGAATGCTGCACTTCGCAATGTGCAGACGATTACACTGAAAACGAGTCTGGAATCATTGAAATTCCGTATCTGGAATGAGGAGTCCAAGAAGTTCATTCAGTTCAAGGATTTGAAGCAATTTGGAGTAAAAGTGAAGCCTCGCATCATTAAAGCTGTAGATGTTGAATGAGAAACATGTGTCTGACCTGTGATCATCTGCAGGTTGGGCTCTTTTTTTTATTGAAATAGCGTTGAAATGCCCAAACGGGCGCTGTATAATCCAACTATGACGTCAAATAGTGAACGGGTGTTTATTAATGCAAATTTTAAAAGATGAAGTCAAAAAGAGTATCCGCCAGGCGGCCTTGGCCGAGTTCAAGAAGCATGGGTATTTGAAAGCCTCCATTCGGCAAATTGCAGAAGCCGCAGGCATAACACCTGGCAACATCTATCGCTATTTCAAGAGCAAGGATGATTTGTTCGATGAGCTCATTCAACCCATTCAGGAGCAATTAGCCGAGGTGCTGCGGGTGTGCAAGCAAGAGGTAGATGATACCCTTTGTACGGCATTGTCTGATCATTTGTTAATCCTGCGCCGAATTGATGCCTCCCTGATGCTGCTTTTCAAGGAGTCCAGCACAGAGCTTACGATTCTGCTTAATCTGAGCGAAGGCTCTCGATTTGCTTCGGCGAAACAAGACATGATACGACTAGTGCACCAGATTATTTCGGAAGTATTTACAGCGGAATTGGCGCCATCAGGCACGCTATCCCAGAAGGATCAGCTCGCTGCGCGCATGATTGCGACGACAATGATGGAGAGTATTTGTCTTATTTTGCGTGACCATGAGGATGGCGATACGATCAAAATGCTCGTTGATGAACTGTTGTACCTGTATTGCACGGGTATTTCAGAAAAAATAAAGTTAGCGCAGGTATAAAATTTTTTTTAGCTCAATAATGAACGCTTGTTTACTACTAGTTGAAGTGAGTGGAGGAGAAAAGAGAGATGAAATCAATTATTAAGTGGCGTTGGGCCATTTTGGCCGTGTGGTTGGTGGCGACGGTGTTGCTGACGGTTTTCCAACCTAATGTGAATGCGATCCTTGGACTAAGAGGGCAGGATCCGCTGCGTAGTGACGCGCCTTCAAAGGTTGCTTCAACGATTTTGAACAAAATTAATGGGGTCGAGGGCACGAGTGATATCGTCGTTTTTCATAACCCAAATAAATTGTCGGATGCGGATATGAAGGCGATCGAGGCCGGTATTACGAATTTGAAAAGCCATCAAGCTGAGCTTGGCTTCAATCAGTTGATTGATCCATTTACCATGCCTGAAGCGAAGTCTTCGCTTATTTCTGAGGATGGCACGACTTTGATGGCGAGCTTTTCTTTGGATAAAAGAGGGCGCCACGTCGAGGACATTAAGCTGGAATTTGAAGATGTTCTGAAGGATATGAAGGTGGAGTATTACCTCTCTGGGGAGGATTTTATTCAGGATGATTATATTAAAGCTTCCGAGTCCGGTGTTGAAAAAAGTGCCGCGCTAACGGTCATTTTCATCCTAGCTGTCTTGGTGATTATGTTCCGTTCCGTCATTATTCCGGTGGTTTCTTTGCTGGCGGTTGGTATTTCGTACCTGGTTTCCATGGGGATTGCGGCACAGCTGATTGATAAGTTCAATTTCCCGGTGACGAGTGTTACACAAATGCTGTTGATTTTGATTCTTTTCGGGATTGGGACCGATTATAACATTCTCTTATTCAATCGATTCAAAGAGGAATTATCCCATGGCTTATCCGTGGATGAAGCAATCATTGTGACCTACCGCACGGCGGGTAAAACGATTTTTTACAGTATTTTGACCGTGTTTATTGCGTTTGCGGCATTGACGTTATCCAATTTCGGTATTTATCAATCAGGTAACGTGGTTGCGATTGGTACGGCGATTCTCTTGCTCCAAATCGTAACGGTGACGCCATTTTTCATGAAAATGCTAGGCAATAAGCTCTTCTGGCCTTCCAAAGGCATGGGAGGGCATAAGGAAAGTAAATTCTGGGCGGGCTTGACGAAAATTGCGGTGAAAAGACCAATTATTACGACGGTCATCATTCTGATTATAACGATTCCGCTTGCGCTTGCGAATCATCAGAAGCTGTCTTTTGACCAGTTAAAGGAGCTTGGGAATGACCATCCATCCACTAAAGGCTTCAGCCTTGTGGCGGACCATTTCAGCCGGGGTCAGGCGCTCCCAACCATGGTTGTTATTGAGAATGACAAACCACTTAACACGAATGATGGTTTAGCGGCAATTGATAAGGTGACGGAGAAGCTGAAAACCATTCCGGGTGTCGATATGGTATCAAGCGTGACACAGCCGCAATCGAAGCCGATAGATGAATTCTATATTTCTACTCAAACGAAGACGGTTGCCGATGGCATTACAGCCTCGCAAAAAGGTGTAAATCAAATTCGTGATGGACTTACGTTGATGCAAAGCAAGCTGGAGGCGCCGGATACGTCTAGCGTTGGTCAACTGGTAGACGGCACGAGTCAAGTGCAGGACGGCTATACCAAGCTGATGACTGCTCTGGATCAAGTGGCTAATGGTATCGCACAAGGTGCTGGCGGTGCTGGAGAGTTAAGTGCGGGGATTGCTGCACTGAAGGATGGCATGGATCAAGTGAGTGCCAATAACGTTAAGATCACGGATGGTTTGACGCAGCTTGGTCAAGGGTATAGCGCTGTGACAGATGGCTACGGCCAAATTGAGGGGCAGCTTACAGGCATTCAGCAAGGACTTGTTGGGATGAATGGCCTGATTGGCGGACTTGGTAGCAAATACAGCCAGCTGGCGACTGATGCTGACTACATCAAGTTGAAACAAACAGGCGAAGGTCTTGCCTCCGGTCTGACGCAGTTGAGCGGCGGACTAGGAGAGCTTGGCAAGAACGCAGCCAAGCTGAACAGTGCTTTTGCCGAGGCGACGCAAGGCTTGGCGCAAGTGAACGGCGCGCAAGCGCAGCTTGCAGCGGGATTGGCTCAGCTGGAGAGCGGCGCGGCTGAGCTCGCGAAAGGGCTGAAGCAAGGCAGCGCGGGCAGCCGCGAGATCGCTGCCAACATGGTGAAGCTGAATGCTGCGCTAGGCAGCGTCAAAGACGGTCAGCAGAAGCTGAGCGAAGGCTTGTCGGGTCTCAGCGGCGGCATGGGCCAGCTGAAGGACGGCCTTGGTCAGAGCGGCAACGGACTCGGTGATGTGTCCGAGGGGCTGGGCTTGACGAGCCAGTTTCTGACGCAGCTGAACGGCTCGAAAACGTTCTTCATCCCGAAAGAAGCGCTATCGAGCGAGGATTTCGGGAAGTCCTTGGACAGCTTCATGTCCAAGGATCGGACGATGACGAAGATGATCGTCATCTTGAAGGATGATCCGTATTCATCGGCGGCGATGGATACGATTGAAGGTATTAACGCGGAGCTGGCTGCCAGCGTGAAGGGCACGGTTCTCGAGCATGCGAAGGTCGGCGCTGCGGGACCGAGCTCGACAACGTACGATACGAACAAGGCACAGCTGAAGTCGTTCAATAGCACTGCGATTATCGTAGTTATCGGTGTATTCATCGTCTTGCTGTTCGTCATTCGTGCTTTCTGGCCAGCCGTCTACATCATCCTGAGCCTAGTGATTTCCTACTACGTGGCGATGACGGCGACGAATGTCGTAACAGATAAAATCATCGGTGCCGACGGGGTTTCCTCCTTCGTACCGTTCTTCTCCTTCATCATTATTATTGCTGTCGGCGTCGACTACAGCATCTTCCTGATGATGCGTTACAAAGAGCTTGGTGACCTATCGCCTTCGAAGGCGATCGTGCAAGCCGCCAAGCACATCGGCGGCGTGGTGATCTCGGCGATGGTAATCCTTGGCGGAACCTTCGCCACGCTCGTACCATCCGGCCTCGTTCTGTTGGTCGAGCTAGCTGTGGCCGTAATTGTCGGCCTCATCGTGCTCTGCTTCATCTTGCTGCCGATGCTGCTGCCTGCGCTGCTGGCTATGCCAGAAGCACTACGGGCAAAGCGCGGCGTCAAAGCGCACAAGGTGTCGACGGAGAGTCGCACGGCGTAACGCTTCTACAATGAAAAAGCCTTCCCACACGTGATATTTGTGTGGGAGGGCTTTTTTGATTTGGGCTTGGAGAAATAGCTTGTTGGCGAGCTCGATTGAAAGAAACTGAGCCCGTGAGAGTCGTTGGCTTAGTGAGGCCAATTGTTAACTGTAAAAACTACAGCTAATTTCGCCAATCTTCTCACATCCGATAAACTAACTGGATTTCCTGTAGTTAATTTCGCTAGATTTCGCTGAAAGGGCGGATTTTAGCGATTTTAGCTGTATGTTTTCCAGTTAAACAGCGAATTTGGTCTATTTCGATAAAAATAGATGGAAATTTTCCAGTTAAACTCAGCGGCTGGGGAACGGAGTTTGGGAGAATCAGGAGGGGGAGGACAGTGATTAGCTTGTTGGCGGGGTTGCGGACTATAGAGGGGGGGATGTTCTTAAGGTGGGGGGGTTAGGAGTTGAGGATCTAGGGGGTCGGCCCGAACAGGAACCCAAAAACCTAAAAAAAACACAAGTGAGTGAAAAGCCATTCCATAGTTGAAAGCGCTATATCAGGGTACGATAGACCTATAACATCGACGAAGATTAGTGAGGGGGGCCAGAGGATGGCGGTCAACGCACAAGCGGTAAAACAGATGAGTGGACGTAAGCAGATGAGCAAAGGCAAGTCATTGCTGCGAACGTTTTGGAAGTATAGGGCGCTATATCTTATATCGCTTCCGGGCATTATTTACTTTATTGTTTTCAAGTACGTACCATTATTAGGCTCTGTTATTGCGTTTCAGGATTACAACATATTCGATGGCTTTACAGGTAGCAAATGGGTTGGTCTTGAACATTTTACCCGCATGTTTGCACACTACGACTTTCTTAATATCTTGAAAAACACGGTACTCATCGGTGTATATGATTTGCTGCTAGGCTTTCCAGCGCCAATCATTCTCGCCTTACTATTGAACGAACTTCGCATAGTGGTTTACAAGCGTATTCTTCAAACGGTCGTGTACATGCCTCACTTCCTGTCCTGGGTTATCGTGAGCGGGATTGCGATCGGTATTCTATCCCCATCTACAGGGGCAGTCAACCACTTCATTACTTGGTTAGGTTTTGAGCCTATTTATTTCATGGGTGAAGAATCATGGATTCGTACCGTGTTAATTTCTTCAGGGATTTGGCGAGATTCCGGGTATGGGACCATCATTTATTTAGCGGCTCTAGCAGGGATTAATCCGGATTTATATGAAGCGTCTGAAGTGGATGGCGCCAATCGGTGGAGACAAACGATATCGATTACACTACCTTCCTTGTTGCCAACAATTATGATTTTGTTCCTATTACACATTGGTAAATTCCTTGACTTTGGCTTCGAGCGTGTTTATGTATTCTTGAATCCGCTCAACAAAGAAAGTGGCGAAATTTTAGATACGTATATTTATGCGCAAGGTTTACAGGGTCAACAATTTAGCTATACGACAGCAATTGGTCTGTTCAAAGCCGTTGTAGGCGTGATCTTTATTGTAACAGGTAATATTTTAAGCAAAAAAACAACGGGTGAAAGCTTGTACTAAGACGGAGGTGAACGCTATATGAATCGCAAGCCGACAGCCGGCTGGCAAGTGTTTAACGGCTTTAATATATTATTTCTATCTCTCTTGTCACTAGCGATGCTCCTGCCGTTCTTAAACGTGCTGGCTCAATCGTTCAGTTCTTCGGAATCTATTGTGAATGGGAAGGTATTGTTCTGGCCCGTTCAGTTTACATCGATCAATTATCAATATGTATTTAGTGATGCGGCAATCTGGCGTTCCTTCGGAGTAACTGTGTATATTACTGTAGTAGGAACACTCATTAATCTGATCGCTACTGCTTCACTGGCTTATCCAGTGTCGCGTCCAGAGTATGCGGGTCGTAATGTGATTGTTATTATGGTCCTGATTACGATGGTTTTTACAGCGCCGCTTATTCCTAACTTTATTTTGATGAAAAATTTACACCTGACAAATTCGCTCTGGGCGTTAATGATTCCTGGTGCGATCAGTGCCTTTAACTTCTTCATTATGCGTTCGTTTTTCATGCAAATTCCGAGTGAGTTGATTGATTCTGGACGAATCGACGGCTGTTCCGAGCTCAGAATGATTTGGAATATTGTTTTGCCGCTTTCCAAACCAGTTATGGCATCCTTGGGGATTTTCTACGCTGTCAGCCATTGGAATACGTTTCAAGCCGCATTGTACTATGTAAATAAGCCTGCACTATGGCCGCTTCAAGTAAAGCTTCGTCAATTGATTGTATCCGAGGACATCAGTATTGACCCGAACGCTTCCCAGTTCAGCGGGCTTGCTCATATGGATCCAGAAGGTATCAAAATGGCAACGATCATTATCGCAACGCTGCCCATCATTATTATTTATCCGTTTTTACAGCGTCATTTCGTCAAAGGTATGATGGTTGGTTCGGTTAAGTCTTAGTGGTCAGACAAATTTATACAAATTAGTGATTTATTAACTCTTTTTACTCAATTCTAAAAAAAAGACAATTCGAACTAAAGACAGTCCATAGTCGCTCATTGTAAACGCTTTTACAATGAAGTTGTGAAAGCGTTAGTTACCTAGTCGAAATGAAAAGAGGGGTAGAAATATGAAAAAATGGATTCCCACGACGATGGCTGTCGTATTAATGGGTAGTGTGCTGGCCGCATGTTCTTCTTCCAAGACTGAGGATAAACCGGCATCTAGTGCTAGTACTACGGCTGCAGCTAGTACAAAGCCAGCAGAAAAAACAAAGTTTTCGATCTCCTTGCGTACACTTGCTTTCGGACACGTTGAGAAATCGCCTGATATTAACCAAGACAAATGGGTGAAGAAGCTTGAAGAGCTTACAAACTCCGATATGAATATCGTGCTTGTTCCGCACAAAGAATATGAACAAAAGATGATCCAAATGTTTGCAACAAACGACATTCCTGATGTTGTACAAGGCAGCGGTGGTGTGAACGGGAAAGAAATGGCAGGATCAGTGAAAGCGGGGGTTTTCCAACCGCTGGATGAGCTTCTGAAGAAGTTCGGCCCGAATTTGCTGAAGAAAGTTCCGAAAGATGCTTGGGATAACGTAACGTACAACGGTAAAATCTATGCGATTCCTGAGTACTTGTCCAACCCATCCCGTCGTTCGATCTTTATCCGTAAAGATTTGCTAGATAAAACAGGTTTGGGCGTGCCTAAAACCGTAGATGAGTACATGGCTGTTCTGCGTAAGTTCAAAGAAATGGGTGTTGAGAACCCATACATGGGCCGTGAGAACTTTAAGTATTCTGATTCCTTCTTCGGTGCTTATGATGTGTATCCGTACCTGTCGATGTTCGAGAAGTCTGGCGATCAAATTCTGCCGAAATTCTTTGATACAGAGAACATGACGAAAGCCCTGCAAACGTACAAAACGATGTTTGATGAAGGCTTGATCAACAAAGAATTCGCAACAATTAATGCGACCGTGTTCAAAAACACAATTCTTGCAGGTAAAGCAGGCATGTGGTCCATGAACGCAAATGAAATGCTGCAATGGGAGACACAACTGAAAGCAACAGTTCCAACGGGTGATATCGAAATTATCAGTTCCCCAACTGGACCTGACGGTAAAGGTGGTCACTACTTGTATGGACCAGCGCCGCGTGCTTACTTCATCAATAAAAACGTGAAAAATGCTGAGCAAATTATTAAGTTCTTCGACTGGATGATGTCCGATGAAGCTGAGAAATTCTTCACATTCGGTATCCAAGGCGACACTTATACAGAAGCTAATGGTAAAATCGACTATAAAGCACCAACAGATCCAGCTGCTGTCGATGAAGAGCGTTACCGTCAATCTTTCTTGTGGCTTGTTCAAGATACAACCTATAATAAGGGTACACTTAGCTTGACAGAAGATGGCAAGAAATTGATGAACGTGTATGACACGACGTTGAAGAATGAAGGACGCGATGGTATCAACTTCGAGCCACGTCTAGAATCTTTGATGAAAAACCCTGATATTTCACCGCTTTCCGACCAAGCACCTCCAGTTATTCTTTCCCACATGGTGAAAATGGTTTATGGTAAAGAACCGATTTCCGACTGGCCGAAAGTATTAGAAGAGTGGAAGTCCAAAGGTGGAAACGAAGTTATCAAGGAAGCAACAGAGAAATTTAATAGTAAAGATTCCGGTACGACTGTGTCGATGCCAAGAAAATAAGCTCAGTTTCTGAGCATGCCGCTCCTCACGTACCCAACGGTACGTGGGGAGCGTGCATTTCATCCCATTTTGAAAGGAGAGTTTCTCATGTACCGCATACTCATTGTCGATGACGAACCGATGATACGCAGAGGATTACAGAAGCTTGTGGAACAATCGGGGCTGCCCATTGAAAGCTTGCGAACGGCTGAGAATGGTGTTGTCGCAATGCAGCGGATTCAAGAGGAACGACCTGATTTCCTTTTTACAGATATACGCATGCCGAAGATGGATGGTCTGGAGCTGTGTGCGCAAATTGCCGAGATGGATGCTGACATACAAGTGGTTGTGATTTCTGGCTATGGAGATTTCGAGTACGCGCAGAAGTGTGTGTCTTACGGAGTCAAAGAATATTTATTGAAGCCAGTCAACATCAAGGGGTTTCAGCAGGTGTTAGAGAAGCTCATTCTGAACAAAAGCAAGGTGAGCTCGGAGTCTTTCGTCGCCGTCACGAAGTTGGAGAGCTGGGCTACCCGATTGGAGCAAGCGGTGTGGATGCTGCAGCAAGAGGAGCTTGACCGAGATCTCGAGGAGATCAAATCGGAGCTAGGAGCCTATAAATTAAAGCTCAATCGCATGAGCGATATTGTACAGGAGATTTATACGCTTGTGCATGGGCGGCTTACAGTTCGCGATGTGTATATGATCAAGGAAGAGCCGCAGATTTCCGCTTCGTTGAGCGAGGAAGATGTGTGGCTGTGGTTTACGACCTCTGTGAAAGGGCTGCTGCAAGAGCTCAAGAGCAAGCGCAAAGGCAAGCAGAAGGACCCTGTTGAGGAAGCGAAACAGTACATGGAGAAGCATCTGGCGGAGGAGGTTTCCTTAGAAGAGGTAGCTGAATTCATCGGATTGAATCCCTCTTACTTTAGCCAATTGTTTAAGCAAAACACACAAGAAACCTTCGTTCAGTATCGAACACGTCGACGTATGGAGAAGGCGAAGAAGCTCCTACAGCAGCCGCATTGGCGCATTACCGATATTTCCGGTGAGGTTGGGTATGCGGATCATCCACATTTTACCAAAACGTTCAAAAAGTATGAAGGCTGTCTACCCTCGGAATACCGTCAGCGAATGGGGATCCGTTAATGAAGAGAAAGTCGCTTTCACGTCAAATTTATGCGTATTTTCTCATCGTTATTGTGCTCTCATTGGTGTCTGTAGGCGCTGTTTCCTACTGGCAATCCTCGCGAGCGCTGGATGATCAAGTGAAGCAATATATGGAGCAGATGGTCGATAGTGCGAACTATCAAACGGATAGCTATTTACAGGCGTATGAGCTGCTCAGCAATGCCTTTTCGTCGAATTCGGACGTGCGAGCGTTCATGGAAATCAAGCCGGATGATGGCTATGAATACTATGTGTATTCGGAAAAAATCAAGGAGTTCGCCAGAATCTCGGTCACATCCGTCATTACCTTGTATAAACAGCTAAACATGAGCTACGTCGTGGGTCAGCACGGTCGATCCGTTATTTATGAGAATCAGAACCTGCTGAATTTCGATCCTGTGCTTGTACGTGAAAAGTATGACTACTTGATGAAATCAACGCCTGGCGACGGCAAAATTGCGCTGCTCAATATGAGTATCCGCCCTGTTGATGAAGGATCCGTTGTGACGATGGCACGTAAAGTGAGGGGCCCTTCGTATGGGGATGCCAACCGCGGAGTTGTTGCCATTGAAATTAAGCTAGATGAACTTGCGAAGACGTGGGACCGTGTTAGTTTGGGGAAAGAGGGCTTTTTCTTCATTGTGGATGACGCTGGCAACTACATTTATCCACGTACGATGAGTGAACGCAAATCGCAGGATGAGCTAGCTTCGCAAGTGCTGACAAGTGGAAATCAAACCTTTTTGTCCAAATACAACGGAGAAGAACGTATGTTTGTATCGAGGAAATCAGGCTACTCCGATTGGAACCTTGTCGCCTCTATGCCCGTGCAGGAGCTGCGCCGACCTGCCAATACGATTCGAACTACGACGATCATTGTAGGTCTGGTAACATTGGCAGCTGCGCTTTGGCTTGCTTCTCGCTTTGGTCGCTCCATTATTAGGCCGATTCGGGATCTTAAAGACAGCATGCGCGAGACAGAGAAGGGGAACTGGCAGTATATCGAAGACATCGGTCGAACGGATGAGATGGGTGGACTCATTCACAGCTACAACCTGATGGTGACGCGGCTATCAGATATGATCGAGCGGGTGTATGAGGCCGAGCTGGAGCAGCAGAAAAATGCGCTGGAGCTTGGCGAAACCAAGCTCGAACGGCAGAGGGCTGAATTTCAGTCCCTGCAGCTGCAAATTAACCCGCACTTCTTATACAACACATTGGAAACGATCAATTGTTATGCCATTGTTCAGGATTCCGGCGAGATTACGGAAATGGTTGAAGCGATGGCCTTCATGCTTCGCTACTCTGTTCAAACCAACATAGAGGAGATCACGGTTGCGAACGAGCTGAATCATGTGCGGAACTATATGATTATTTTGCAGCATCGTACGGAGCGGGAATTCGAGATTGATGTAGCGATCCCGCCAAGCCTGCTGCTAGAAAAGATGGTGCGCTTGACGCTGCAGCCGTTGATTGAAAATATTTTTCAGCATGCGTTTCCAGATGGTGTGGAAGAGCGGCATACCATTCGAATTGATGCCCGCAAAGAGGGTGGCTTGTTCCAGGTTTTCATCGAGGACAATGGTACTGGCATGATGCCGGAAAGACTGGCTGAGCTGCGCAAGAAGCTGAAGGAGAACCGTCTGGCGGAGCCGGAAGAAGCGAGCACCGGGACCAAGCGTGGTGGCGGCATCGGTCTGATGAACGTCCATCGACGGATTCAAATGGTGTTCGGCGAAGCCTACGGGCTGTCCGTTGACAGCGAGTGGGGACGCGGCACCTGCGTCACGATGACGATGCCGGAGACGGCGCGGCCTCGGCTGCGCAACTCTTAACACAGCGAACCCAATGCCTAACGGACACAGGGGACGTTATTAAGCGACAAAGTAGCCATTACAAATTCTAATGGACAACATGGCCGTTATTCCCCTGGTTGTGGCACAATATCGCCTCCAACACAGTAAATAGCGTCGCTGGAGTCCGTTACACGAGGAAACAGTCTGCTTTTTTAGAAATAGCGTCGCTCGTGTCCATTAAAACAACAGGTAGTTACGCTGCACAAGCAGCGATTCAAATAAAAAATAGATTTACATCCATGGGAGGATATCACAATGAACATCAACTTAACGGGGAAAATAGCACTTGTAACAGGATCGAATGCAGGGATTGGGCGCGCGATTGCACTAGCTTTGGCTAGTAATGGTGCGAAAGTAGGCGTGAACTGTTTGAACAATGTGACACAGGGCCAGGAAGTTGTTGCTGAAATTCAAGCATTGGGTGGGGAAGCAGTACTTGTACAAGCGGATGTAACGAATGTGGAGCAAATCGACAGACTTGTAAGCGAAGTTGAGCAAGCTTTGGGTGGAACGATCGATATTCTTGTAAACAACGCAGGCCACTTGGTACAGCGTGTGCCAAATGCCGAGATGTCCGAAGACATGTACGATCGCATTATGGATGTAAACTTAAAAAGCACAGTTTTCGTGTCCAAACGCGTTATTGCAGGTATGAAAGAAAAAGGTTACGGCCGAATCATTAACATGACCTCTGTAGCTGCGCATAATGGTGGCGGACCAGGCGGAAGCGTGTATGCGGCAAGTAAAGCAGCAGTTCTTACTTTCTCTAAAGGTTTGGCGAAAGAGGTTGCGGCAAGTGGCATCACCGTGAACAATGTTTCACCGGGTTTTATCGGTAATACGATGTTCCACGCGACGTTCACTACGGATGCTGCGCGCCAAGCAACAATTAATGGCATTCCGCTGCAACGTGAAGGAACACCAGATGATGTAGCTGGGGCAGTTCTTTATCTAGCTTCCAATTTAGCAGCTTATGTAACAGGTGAAACGATTGAAATCAACGGCGGGATGATGATGCGATGAGTACCGCGATCCCATTAGCCGCTAAAGTAGAGACTTTGACGTGGGCGGGTCAAACCGCCCAAAGGCTTAAAGAAGAAATCGACAGGCTGCAGCAAGCAGGCAGCCTGATCGTTCCTAAAGAACCTGGTGGTTGGTGGCACCAGTATGTTTGTCCACACCATCATACCGAACTGATGTTCGATGAAAGCTGTGTAGATGCTTCAGAATTTCTGTGCCCACACGGGTGTGTGATTACAGGTGATGCCTATCGTGGAGCTTGGCTCGTGTTTAAGCACCAATCCTTGGCGCGAGTGGCGTTGCAATCGGCAGCTGTTTATGCGGCTCTAGGTAACGTATCCTATGCACAAATTAGCAAACGCTTGCTTGTCGAATACGCAGAGCAGTTTCCGCGCTATCCTGTGCATCCAGAAGCACAGAGTTGGATGCTGAAGGGACGAGCATTCCACCAAGCGCTGACGGAGGCGATTTGGTCTACCACGCTGATTCGCGCCTATCTGCTTCTTCGCGATGAGGGTATTACCTTCGATGCGAAGGAACAAGTGGTGATCGACGTCTTTTTGGGATTGCTGGCGGGAAGTATGGAGGAGTACCGACATATTTTGATTCATGAGCGGAACAATGCGGAAAACAACTATACCGCTTGGCTGAATGCGTCCTTATCTTGTGTGTACGCGGCTCGAGGCGAGCAAGCGCTACTTGAAGCACTTATTGAAGGTCAAGGCGGCTTCATTCATCATTTATCCATCGGCGTGAAAGCCGATCAATTCGAATTCGAAGGAAGCACGTATTACCATGTATTCGTGCTTCGTGCCTATCTCATCGCTGCCGAAATGGCTCAGCGCTTCGGCATTGATCTCTACGCCACGACTGGCGCAGAGGGGCAGTCCATGCGCGGCATGCTTGAGGCGTTGGCCGACTTGGCCGACGACCAGGGCGCTTTGCCGGCCCTGCATGACGGGCCGCTTGAGCGGGGCCCTTACGCCCGCGAAATCGCCGAGATCGCTGAGCAGGGGCTCACGATCTACGGCATTGCCGGCCTCGCGCCAGTGCTGCGCGAAGCGTACCGGCAGCTAGGTGCTGCCGGCAACGAGCAGCTCGAGGCGCTGCTCTACGGCGAAGGCGCTGACCGCGCCGCTACCTCAGAGCCGCGCAGCTCGCGGCTCTGGCCGGACGCTGGCTTCGTCATCGGCCGCATCGCGGGGAACCCGCTGTCGTTCCTCGCCGATTTCGGCGAGCACGGCGGTTCCCACGGCCACTACGACAAGCTGCATCTGACGTTGATGCACCAAGATCAAACCCTAACACCCGATCTGGGGATGGTGCCTTACGGCTCGTCCATGCGCAGATCGTGGTTCGCCGAGACAGCCAGCCACAATACCGTTTCGCTGGCGGGTCAATCGCAAGCGCCGCATGAAGGGCGCCTTAAGCACTATAAAACGACAGAGACTTCGGTTTACGCGTGGATACAATCGACGGAAGGCTACGAAGGCTGTACGATGACTCGACATCTTTTGCTTACGGAGGATTGGATGTTGGACTGGTTCCAAGTTGAACTTTCTGGTGATCAACCGCAAGCGATTGAATGGTGGATGCACCCTGTAGTAGCGGTAGAAGCTCTACAACAACCACTTACCCCAGAGGCTTCATATCAGTCGCTAGTAGCTGAGAAAGTAGGGGATGTTACGACGTTAAAGGAGCAGCAACTGCCGATAACTAGCCGATTTGTACCGAAGGAAGGGGCTGCCGGCAATGGAGCGGATGAACTGCAAGTTTCGTACAAACTCACCAACTCAGACGCTGTCATCTACCACTCCGCACTAGTTCGACAAGGTGATGAGGTTGTAGCTGTTCAGACGCCAGGCGATGCCGTGGATCCTAGTCGCTCACTTTCAGCCATGCTTCATCGCCGTAATGACCGTAAAGCGGATTTCATTCATGTGTATCGCGCGGGCAGTGCAGTTCAGCTTTCACAAATAACGGATCATGAAATCAGCATAACCGTTCCTAATGCTTCGAATGGTTCTGTTCGTGTTAATATGACAGATAAGGGATTACAAATTCTGTAATTTGCAATCATTTTCACATTTATTTCATTTATATTATTAATCAGGTTTCACCTAATTCCGTAACACCTATAAGCCTTACAGAACCGAGCCTGGAGGGGAACAATCCATGTCATTATCGCCACTTTACGAACCGCAAAGCGGTGTGTTAACCGTACAATACGAGCCCAATGAGAAGACGGTGTTGCTGGAAAACCCGCCTCGTTTCACGTGGATTCCGGCACAGCTGGAGCATGATCGTTATGTGCTTCAAATCGCACAATCAGAGGCATTCCCGCCAGCAGAGACGCAGACAGTCCAACCAATTACCTATAACTTGTATACACCTGATGCGGCATTCGAGGCGGGCACCTATTACTGGCGTTATGCGTTGCTCCAAGAAAATGGCGAACAAACGGTATGGAGCAGTGTGCGACGTTTCGAAGTACCGGCAGATTTGCCGGAAACACCTCTGCCAAGCAGAGCCACACGATACGCAGAGGTTTCTGCGCAGCATCCGAGATTGTGGCTGCAAGCTTCGGAGGTAGAAGCCTTTCGCGCCGAGCTAGCGATGGATCCTAGTTATTGCGATTTTGATGTTTTTTTCGAGAAGTCTGTTAAGCCTTGGATCGAACGAGATCTGATTGCGGAGCCGCTTCATTACCCAGGAAATAAGCGCGTTGCCAAACTTTGGCGTCAGATGTATATGGATACACAAGAAGCCTTGTATGCGGTACGTCATTTGGCAGTAGCGGGCAAGCTTCTCAACAATGCTACACTATTAGATCGAGCCAAAACCTGGCTGCTTCACATCAGTGCTTGGGACATTAGAGGGACGACGAGCCGCGACTATAACGATGAGGCTTCCTTCCGAATGGCTGGCGCCATCGCCTGGGGCTATGACTGGCTCTATGATCAACTATCTGAGGATGAACGAAAGCAAATTCGCCACGTTCTTCTCGAACGTACACGCCAAATCGCGCAACATGTTATCGAGCATTCCAAAATTCATCACGTACCCTTCGACAGTCACGCCGTGCGCTCTTTATCCAGTGTTCTTGTGCCTTGCTGCATTGTGCTTTTGCAGGAAGAGCCAGAAGTACAAGAGTGGTTAGACTATACACTTGAATATTATGCGTGTCTGTACTCGCCGTGGGGCGGGCCGGATGGGGGCTGGGCCGAAGGTCCGATGTATTGGACGACGGGGATGGCTTTTGTTACGGAAGCGATGAATTTGCTGAAGAAATATACAGGCATTAACTTTTATAAGCGGCCATTTTTCGCGAAAACAGGTGATTTCCCGCTGTACGCGTTCAGCCCGGATACGTTGCGCGCAAGCTTTGGCGATCAATCGACTTTGGGGGATCCAGTCAGCTTGAAAACGGGCTTCAACATTCGTCAATTTGCAGGTGTAACAGGAAACGGTTTGTATCAGTGGTATTATGAACGCGTTCGCGAGACGGATACAGATTCAGAAATGAAGTTTTACAACTATGGTTGGTGGGACTTCCGATTCGATGAAATGGTGTACCGTCATGACTATCCGCAGGTTGAAGCTATCGCGCCTACCGATGCGAATATTCAGTCGGTCAAATGGTTCCGTGACATTGACTGGGTTGCTTTCCATTCCAATATGGCGGATCCAGAACGTCACATTATGCTCCTCACGAAGAGCAGTAAATATGGATCTGTCAGCCATAGTCATGGCGATCAGAATGGCTTCTTGCTGCATGCTTACGGCGAACCGCTGGCCATTGAGAGCGGCTACTACGTGGCGTTCAGCTCCACGATGCATATGAATTGGCGGAGGCAGACGCGCTCGACGAACAACATTTTGATCGACGGTTTAGGTCAATATGCGGAGAAGAACAAAGTACTCAATATGGCGGCCAATGGGTTCGTCGAGATTGCCGAGCAGCGTAAAGGCTACGGTTATTCTCGCGCTAACGCAACCGCGGCATACCAAGAATATGTGCCATACCTTGAACGGTATGTGCGGGAACTTTACTTCTTCGGCACCTATGTTGTGGTTGTCGACCATATCGATCTCGCGCAGGCTGGTACCGTTGATTGGCTGTTCCAAACGCTATATGAGATGAAGCTGAATGGACAGACCTTCAAGGTCCAAGGCCGTAAGGCTGATATGGACGGACGATTCGTGTACTGCTCCTCTGGCGAGCTAGAGCTATCACAGCATCAGAGCTTCACAGATATTGATCAGTCGGAAATTGAAGGTTTACCGCCGCACTATCATTTGAAGGCAACGACGAAATCTGCCCGCAGCCACCGTATTGCGACGCTTCTTGTGCCGATCAAGCATGGCGAGCCGAAATACGTGTCGTATTTCATGGATGATCAAGGCTTTGACGTTCATATCTACTTCACCGAAGACGGTATTACGAACCGCGTAGAAGTGCCAAAGGCCTACTAAAATGTCCTGATTAACCAAGCGATTCCGAGTCAGCGAGAGCTGAGGAGGGGTCGCTTTTTCGCTTCTTTTTTAATGGAGGAGAGATCGTTAGTATCGTTTAACTCATAATAAATTCCCCAAACGGGAAAGTTAGGCGAGGCGATAAATCTATAGAAATCAAACATGATACCTAAAGTTCACGCATTGTAAGGGGTCCCAATTACACGGCATAATAAGTACATAAAGACATTCACTCAAACGAGGGGGATTTACATTGGTGAAAAAGTATAAATCACTACAAGTCATTGCGGCAAGCTTGCTAGCCATTAGTTTAACAGCGTGTGGTTCAGGTGGAGACAGCAACAGCACGACTTCACCAGCAGCAGGAGCTTCAACGGCACCAGCAGCAACGAAAAAAGAGAACATTACGATCACGTTCCAAAATATATATCCGGATCCAACAGATCCGAAAAACGGTATGTTGAAGAAAATCGTAACGGATTACCAAACGAAAAACCCGAATATCAAAATTGAGCTTGATTCTTTGAACACGGATCAACAAAAGCTTAAATTGAAAACACAAGCAGCTTCCAAAGAAGTTCCTGACATCACTGTCGTTAACCCAGCTGCTCAAATGCAACCATTCGTGGATGCAGGCTTATTCGCTCCTTTGAATGACATGGTGGAGCAAAATGGACTTAAAGCAACCTTCCAAGAAGGTATCCTTAACTGGTATACATTCAAAAATAATATCTACGCATTGCCAGATGGTAACAACATCGCGGTTGTTTACTACAACAAAGACTTGTTCAAACAAGCTGGGGTAGAAGTTCCAAAAACGTTCGAAGAGATGGTTGAAGCTGTAAAAACACTTAAAGGCAAAGGCATTCAGCCAATGGCGATCGGTGAAAAAGATTCCTGGACAGGTTCCTTCTTGTTCATGAACGTATTGCTTCGTACGAACGGTGGACCTGGCTTCTTGCAAGCTGTTGTAGACGGAAAGAAAACTTTTAATGATCCAGCATTCACAGATGCAGTTAGCTCTTTCCAAGACTTGATCCAAGCTGGCGCATTCCAAGAAGGCGCAACATCATTTGACTACAACGCAGGTGAAAACTTGTTCAAAACAGGTAAAGCAGCTATGTACTTCATGGGTAGCTGGGCAACTGGCGGTATCGAAACATCTTCCGTTAACGGTAAAGTCGGCGTATTCCAATTCCCAACTGTTAAAGGTAAAGGTAACCCAGACGAGTTCATGTTGGCTCCAGGCAGCGCATTTGCAATCTCTGCAAACAGCAAGCACTTGAAAGAAACGAAAGATTTCTTAAACTACTTCATGTTGAACTTCCCTAAAGAAGCTTTCGCAGTTAAAGGCGCAGTAGGTGTCGCACAAAAAGTTGACGGCGACTTCAAAGCAGCTGGATACTCCGATATGGCAATGGAAGTACTCGGATTGTTCAAAAAAGTTAAAGGCGGCGACCTTGCGTTCGATAACACGATGAACCCAGGAACAGCTCAAGGCCACTTAACAAGCATTCAAAACCTATTCGTGAAGAAAACAGATCCAGCAGTCGTAGCGAAAGAGCACCAAACAGCTTACGATACAAACAAGAAATAAGTTGATGTCATAGCCCAATAGGGAATTTGCTTGGCGCGCCACACAGGGTATGCCAAGTAAGTTCCCATTGGTATATCCCCATGAAGGAGGCGAGCTAAGTGAATGTGTTAAGAGTCTCCAAGTGGACGATTGCCATGTTTGTATTGCCCTGTTTATTGATCTATGTTTGTCTCGTTTTTGTGCCGATTCTGGTATCGATGTATAGCGGTTTGCTCGATTGGAACGGGATTGGTGAATCCAAATTCATCGGTCTTGAGAATTTCCGCACCATGTTGTTTCATGATCCTGTATTTTGGCCATCCGTGAAACGCACATTGATGTTTGCTGTATTTTCTATGTGTGAAATCCCAATTGCCTTGGGTGTAGCCATTCTGCTCAATCGATTTATCAAAAAGCCGAATTTCCTTGTTTCTGCGTATTTTCTACCCGTTATTTTATCTGTCGTTATTATTGGACAATTATGGAAAACAATTTACAATCCAGCTGCGATGGGCGGTATGCTCAACCAAGTTCTAGATTTACTCAACCTACATAGCTGGACGAGATCGTGGTTAACCGATCCGGAGATAGCCATGTATTCCCTCTATTTTGTAGCACTTTGGCAGTATTTAGGTTACCACACATTGATCCAGTTTACTGGTATTCAGAACATCCCATCTGATATTTATGAGGCTGCGCGTCTCGATGGAGCAGAAGGCCTGAAAGCCGACTGGTATATCACTTTCCCTATGAATATTCCGATTTTCAAAATATCGATCGTCCTTGCTTTCATTGGTTCCCTCCAAGCGTTTGACATGGTTATGGTTATGACAGCAGGTGGTCCTGCACATGCAACTGACGTTATTTCAACTCTGATGTACAACAACTCGTTCTTGTCCATGAAATATGGCTATGGAAGCGCGATTGCTGCGTTCTTGGTTGTGGTTTGTCTAGTAGCTACAGTACTTATTAACTCGGTGTTTAACCGATTAGAGAGAAGATTTTCTTGAGGAAGGGGAGTGTCACCATGCAAAACGCCAGGGAAGCAGTTTCGGCTAAACCTGCTATTATACGGAGACGCAAAAGCTTCTCTATCCTAAAAGTCATTGTCATTGCATTCTTATCTTTACTTGTGGTCACACAGGTATATCCCTTGTTTTGGCTATTCATCTATTCACTAAAAACCAATGAGGAAATTCTCTCCGGACGTTTTTTCGCCTTGCCGCACGCTCTTCAATGGAAGAACTTCTCCGATGCGATTGAAGCTGGGAATTATTTTAAATATTTAAAGAATAGTTTATTTGTTACCTTGGTAACGATGGTAAGCGTTCTGTTCTTGAGCTCATTAACGGCCTTTGCGATTACAAGGTTCAAATGGAAATACGGTCAATTGGTCATGGTGATCTTCCTTATCGGGATGATGGTTCCGATGCAGGCGACGCTTTTGCCGCTTATGATTATTTTCAAGAACATGCACATTCTGAACACGCATCTTTCCATCATTCTGCCTTACATTGCGTTTCAGACGCCAGTTGCTGTCTTTATCCTTAGCGGCTTCATGAAGTCCATTCCAGCGGAAATTGAAGAGTCTGCAGTTGTAGATGGAGCAGGGGTATTTAAAATCTTCAGCGGCATCATTCTTCCTATTTCAATTCCTCCGATGATGACGGTTTGTATTCTTACCTTCATTAATATCTGGAACGAGTACATCCTCGCGGCGACGTTTATCTCGTCCGAGAGGCTTAAGACACTTCCTTTCGGGGTTAACAGCTTCGTAAGTCAATATTCTGTTAATTATGGAGCTATCGGCGCTTTCCTCGTACTAGGTGCGCTGCCGGTTATTCTCGTGTACTTCTTATTAGCGGATAAAATCACAAAAGGTATGGTAGCGGGAGCGGTGAAGGGTTAACTTCACCCCTCTCTTTTTTTCATTTTCGGATTTGGGTGTGGTAAAATAGCGAATACTCCAACGAAAGGAGGCCGTCAAGCGTGAAACGGGGCTTTAATTCCATACATAATCGGTTGTTTTTGCTATTTATCACTTCGATGCTTGTACTCGTGTTACTTGTTAGTGTTCTGTACTATCAGAAGACGACCCAAATTATACATAGCAAGATTAGTGATCTGGCTCAAAAAAATATCTCACAAACCGTAGGTTTATTTGATTTGCTCTTGCAGGGCTATGATAGTATTACGAAATCATTGAATAGTAACTATGAAATGCTTCGCTTAATTCAAGATCGGGATACCAATCCTGATGTGACCGCGAGTATCTTTAATGAGCGTACCATTACCAATATTCTAGGAGCGATCTATTACTCCCGTGACGATATCATCGGCATTCATGTCATTACGAATGCGGGTAAAAACTATAATTACGAGCGCGGCTTTGACAGTGTCATCAATATGAATTATTCGAGCGCCGACTGGTACCAGAAGCTGCAGGATTCCTCTGGTGAGATGGTCTGGTTAGGTCTGGTGCAGGGATCGGTAATTAACCAGTTCCAGCGGGACCCTCTCTTTGTATTTGGCAGGAAGCTTTATGACCTCACAGATCATCGCGTGATTGGGATCATGCTGATCGAAACGAATCCGCAGCCGATCCTTGCGGCCCTTTCTAACGTGACGATTAGTCCGAACAGCCGTGTATACATCGTAGACCGGGAGAATCGACTGATTGCCACGACGGCTGAGGATAAGACGACATTCCCATCGTTCAGCGGTCTTCCGCGTCCGCAGCAGAATGAGATCATTATTGATGATCAGACAGATCAATTAATTGTAGCGGCGAAAGCGAAAATGTCAGATTGGACAGTTTTCGGTTTAACACCGAAAGATGACATCAATGCGGAAGTCGTCAAAACGAGGGAATACTTATACGTTGTTATCGTAGTCCTTATTATCCTTTCTACGGCGCTAGCAAGCCTGATTTCGCAGAATATTGCCTCCCCGCTGAAGCTGCTGATCCGTGAGATGAAGCAAGTGGAGATGGGGAATTTTAAGGGTTCCGTGACGGTCAAATCTTTTGAAGAAATTAACTCGCTGGTGTCCTCCTTCAATCGGATGGTGAATCGGATGGATGAGCTGATCGAACGCATTACTCTGGCTTCTATGAGTGAGAAAAATGCCGAACTGCAGGCCCTGCAGTCTCAAGTGAATCCTCATTTCCTCTATAACACCTTGGATATGATTTATTGGATGCTGGATGAACGTGAGAATGATCGCTTAGGCAAGGTGATTCTGGCATTGTCTCATATGTTCCGGTACAGCAGTGATTGGCAGGAAGCGTCCAAGACGACGCTGCAGCAAGAGCTGGATCAGATGCGCCACTATATGACGATTATCGAGAACCGCTTGGAGGGCAGGGTGAGTACGGAGATTCACATTGATCCGGAATGGCTGGATGTGGTTCTCCCTAAGATGACGCTGCAGCCCATCATTGAGAATGCTGTTAAGTATGGACTGGAGCCTTTGCGAGAGCAGCCTGGCTTGCTGCGAGTGTTCGCGGAGGTACATGAACAAGAACTGCATATCATTATTTCGGATAATGGTGTGGGGATCGAAGAGAATCTCCTTCATCAGATGCAGGAAAGGCTCGAAGAAGATGCTCGTATGATTGGAGATTCGTACGCTTATAAAGCGGATGAGCCCAGAGGCGAAGCGAAGCCTGCATTGGACAGCAAAATGACGAGAAGAGGCATCGGTCTTACCAATGTACATCGTCGTATTGTGCTGCTTTTCGGAGAGGCCTATGGGCTTCGGATAGCAAGTAAACAAGAGGTAGGAACAACGGTGATCATTGCGATGCCGCTTCCTCGTAAGGGGGTATAACAGACCATCATGGATATTCTTATCGTGGATGACGAAACCATTATTCTGCAAGGCATTCAGCGGACGCTTCAGAATCGCTTTCCTGAGCACACGATCCACTTAGCTTCGAATGCGGAGCAAGCCATTAATATCCTTCGCAGCCAGACGATTCATATCGTGCTAACGGATATTCTCATGCCAGGGATGACGGGACTAGAGCTGATGAATATGTCGCGCAGCCGCCATCCTCACGTGAAGTGGGTTGTGATTTCGGCGTATTCAGAGTTTTCTTATGCGCAAGAAGCGGTGCGCCTTGGTGCGAAAGACTATTTGCTTAAACCAATTGGCAAAGAAGTGTTAAGTGAAATGATTCGGAAGCTGAGTGAGGAAATCGCGCATGATACCGAACTGATCGAGGAAGCGGAGCTGCTCAAGACGAATCGCAAATTTCTGCAGGAAGCTGTGTTCCAGCGATGGGTACAGGGTCTGGATACGGGGCGGATCGATATGGGGCCCTTCGTGGAGCAGCATCCTTATTTCTACTTAATCATGGTCAAAATGGAAACCGACAAGGCCGTCTTTCTGGAAAATTTCATTATCGAGAACGTCCTATTGGAGCTGATAGAACGCTGCGGCAAGGGCTTCGTGACGGTTCACGACAGCAAAAGCCTGTTAGGACTCGTCACCCCTCCCGAAGGAACAAGCATTGCACAGCTCGTTGAGGAGCTACGCAGCCATCTCATTAAATATTTGAAGGTACCGTTCCAGATCATGACAACGGAGCGGATCGAGCAGTTCCAATCCGTACCTGCCGAGGTTCAACGGATGCGGCAGGCGTCAACGACACAGGTCTATGAGCATCACGCTAGCGGAAGTGATCGTTCTGTTGAGGTGGCCTTGCAATATATGCGCACGCACTATCAAGACGACCTTTCACTTGAGAAAGTGGCTTCAATCGTCTACTTGAACCCCGTTTACTTCAGTCAGCTGTTTAAACAGAAGACGGGTCAGGGCTTCAAGGATTTTGTAATTAATCTGCGGCTGGAGCAGGCAAAGCAATTGCTGCTGAATCCGAAGCTGAAGCTGGCAGATGTCGCTGAGCGGATCGGCTATCAAGATATGAGGCATTTCTCTCAAGTATTTAAGAAGAAATATGGGGTTACGCCATCGGAGTTCCGCCAGGAGCATACAGGCGATAAAACGGATACATTACTGTCAAGAGATTGATTCTCATGGAATTCTCAGACAATTCTCAGAATAATGCCTACAATTAGACGTGGCGCGGCTTTCCTCTTTTGTTGTTAAATATTAGGTTGTTTGACATGTGCTATGGTAGTAGCAGGTCCAACAAACTTATATATCCATGCCAAAGGAGGAAATCAATCATGATTTTTGTGAAGAAGAACCGCCTTAGTCAATCTGTCGTAGGCTTAAGTCTGTCCTTGTTAGTCGCCGGAACTGCGTTGTTAAGCCCGCAAGCGGCATCTGCTGCCACTACAACCACTAATTCAACGGTCGCGGCAGCGACAGCAATAAGCACGTCCCGTGTAGATAGCATTTTGCGTACAGCGAAGTCGTACATCGGGAGGGTTACTTACCGTTATGGTACGAGAAACACGAGCCGTCTTATTCTGGATTGCTCCGCTTACACGCAGCTCGTATTTAGTAAAAATGGGATCTCGATCCCATGGGGTTCCAAAGCGCAAGCGAAATTAGGAACACGGGTCTCAAAAAAGACAAGCCTAAGAAAAGGCGACTTAGTGATGTTTAGCACATCGAGACCTGGTGTTATTAATCATGTAGGTATTTATATCGGCAATGGGCAGTTCATTAGTAATACAACCAGTTCCGGCGTTGTCGTACGTGGGATGAACTCTGGTTATTGGAAAGATCGTTTCATTATGGGGCGTCATTTGTAATATGGATATTGACCACAACTCCCTTCGAATGGTATATAGTAGAAAACTATAACCGTGTTAAGGGAGATCAGATACAATGACGTTAAAACTTGCATTCGAAGCTGTGAAGAAGTTCCATGAAACGTTCGAGCACCCGGTGGGCGCATCCCCGCAGCGCCTATCTGCTCAGCGTAAAGCCGCGCGTCTGGCGTGGATGCAAGAAGAGCTCAATGAATTTGAAGAAGCAGCTACGTTAGAAGATGAAGTGGATGCGATGATTGATGAATTGTATTTTGTACTAGGGACACTTGTTGAAATGGGGGTAGAGCCTGGACCTATTTTTGATATTGTTCAGCACGCGAATATGTCCAAGGTTTGGCCCGATGGGAAGGTTCATAAGAATGAAATGGGTAAAACCATCAAGCCGCCGCACTGGGAAGACCCATTCGACAAAATTAGAACTGAAATTCAAAAACAAAAAAATAAGGAAAGTTGAGGTGAGGCGAGCATGGCCTTCCACAATCGGCTCAAAGAGCTGCGGCAACAGCAAAATCTCACATTACGTAAGCTTGGCGAGAAAGCGGGGATTAGCTATTCCATCCTAAATTCTATCGAAAATGGTCGAATCATCCCGTCGAAAGATGTCGCATTAGCTCTAGCTATAGCACTTAAAATTGAGGATAGGGAATCCTTCGTTGCTTTAGCAATAAATCCCTCTCAGGTATAATTGCAATAGCTAATATAGTGTGGTACAGTATTAATAGTCTTAAAGGGAAAACCTGAATTGCGTATTGCAAAGGGTTATCATTTAAGTAAATGAAACCTTTTCCAATGTGTAATTTTTTTGTTCGAAACAAGAAAAAAGACATGTTAATAAAACTTTGGAGGTATTACCCATGGCAGTAGGAACAGTTAAATGGTTTAACGCAGAAAAAGGATTTGGATTTATCGAAGTTGAAGGTGGAAACGATGTATTCGTACATTTCTCCGCAATCACTGGCGAAGGTTTCAAATCATTGGACGAAGGCCAACGCGTTGAGTTCAACGTAGTTCAAGGCAACCGCGGACCACAAGCTGAGAACGTTGTAAAACTGTAAGCTTCAGCTTGCAAATATAGCATTCTCTAGAAAGGCCCTTAACTTAGTTAAGGGTCTTTCTTTTGCGTTCGGGAGGCAACTAGGAATTTGTGTAGACAATTTCGTCATATCAAGCGTACAGTATTCTTGTAGTTAGTAGCTTTGAGAATAGTCATAGCATCATGCAAGGAGAGTAGATTATTCGTGGCGATTAAAGATATGGAGATGTTTAAGGACTTCTCTAACATAGAGTTAGCCAAGCTTCTGGGCAAATTAGACAAGGTGAAAGGGCAAGCGGGAGACATGCTGTTCGAGCAAGGTGATCCTGGTGATAGCATGTATCTGATCGAGAGCGGCAGAGTCGAGCTGTTCTCTCAGAAGCAAGATGGTACACGCCAGTCGCTCGCAAGCTTGCAGGATGGAGATACGCTCGGGGAAATGGCACTGTTAACGAACGAGCCCAGATCGGCAACGGCCATCATAGCTGCAGAAAGCGTTCTCTACTATATTGATCGAGAGACCTTCGATCGGTTAGTGATCGAGCAACCGCAGATTTCTTCCTATTTCATTCGGCTGCTTTCGCAACGGTTGGTATCAACCAATGGTCGATTACAAGCCTCTAAGGAAGCAAAAGCACAATGGGTGCTACATGAGGTGGAGTTGCTGCCGGCAGATTTGCGGGATTTCCTTTTCGCGTGTGCTTGCTTGCCAAGCATGCGTGCTGGGCTTCTTAAGCATCTCTTTGGTATGACCATAGAAGAAGCTGATCAGGCTTATCCTGCACTAGGGCGGCTCGTTCAGCAGGACGTGGAGCGGGACTCCGTTCAGATGCGTCCTGAAATCGCTCGTGTCATGCTGGACATGCTGCCTCTGCGATATGGTGAGCACCAACAGCAGATGTGGGTGGATCAAGCCTTGGCTTACTATCGAGTCGAGGGAGACTTGGCAGCGGTGGTTGAGGTGTATGCCGCGCGAAATGAGTGGGAACCAGCGCTGGATGCGGCGGCCATAGCTGCGGGCGAGGTGGCGGAGCCGGCGCTGGGGACAGGGCAGGCAGGACAAGCGAAGGCGACAGGACAGGTGATACAAGCGGGTGAGGGAGAGAAGGCCGAGCGGGCAGAGATGGCTGCAGAAGCTGCCCTAACCGAGTCTGGGCGGCAGCAACGGGCGATCGGCCATGCGCTTCGGCGTTGCCCGGACGAGCTGCTCGTCGCGCGCTACGCGGTCTTGTGGGCCTACGTCCGCTACTGCGTGGAACACGCGCCTGAAGCGGGCTTGTCCATCGTTGAGGCGGCGCTGGATCAGCAAGGTGCCGCCTATTCGGCGCAGCAGCTCACCACCGTCTACGAGTGGGGCGCCGATCTCTGCCGCAAGCTGGGGCGAAAGCAGCTTGCGCTCGAGTATTTGCAGCTCGCGGAGACAAACGCGCTGTCAGGAACGGGCTCTCCGCGCAGCGGAGAGATGAGCTTCGGCCTGGCCAAGCAGATGCTGGCCAGAAGCAAGAGCGAGCGCCTCGCCGCAGGCGCGGGGCGGCTTGGTGACCGCAGCCGCTGGCTAGGGCTAGCGGCTATCATCTTGGCCGTGGCCTCAGTGCTCGGCTTCCACATCGCCGAGCCCGTTGCGGGGTTGTCCCGCCACGGCATGGACTTCATCGGGATCGGCTTAGCCGCCGTGATCCTCTGGATCGTGAACATCATGCCCGACTACATCGTAGCCTTGGGCATGGCCATGCTCTGGGTGCTCGGCGGACTCGTCGAGCCAGAGGTCGCTCTGTCGGGCTTCGCAACGCCGACCTGGCTATACATGATCTTCATCATGGCGATGAGCGCCGTGATTACGAAGTCAGGCTTCTTATACCGCTTCTCCCTTCATGCCCTCAAGCGCTTCCCCGCTAACTATCGCGGGCAGCTGTGGGGCATCGTGGCCGGCGGTATCATGTTGAACCCGATGATCCCTTCCTCTTCAGCGAAGGTATCACTCGGCGTGCCGATTGCCCAGACGCTATCCGAATCCATGGGCTTCGGAGCGCGCAGTCACGGCGCAGCAGGCTTAGGCCTTACCGCCATGCTGTTCTATGGCTTCACAGCGCCATTCGTGCTCACAGGCTCGTATACGAACGTACTCGCCTTCGGTTTGGTGACAACAGCTTCACCTGTGAACTGGATTCAGTGGTTCATCTATGCCTTACCGGCATTTCTTATATTTAGCAGCGTGCTGCTTGCCATCATCTTCATCATGTTCCGCAAAACCGCATCAGCCAAGCCGATTGCTGCCGATGTCTTAGACGAGCAGCTACGGCTGCTAGGACCGCTGACGCGCGAGGAGCGTATTGCCGTCGTAACCGTCCTAAGCTGCATCATCATGTTGGTGTTACAACCGCTCCATGGCATCGACAGCGCTTGGGTTATGCTTATCGGTTTTGCCGTACTCGTCATCAGCGGCGTGCTGGATCGCAAAACCATTTCAACCGGCATCGACTGGACGTTCCTGCTATTCCTTGGCGTAGCCTTCAGTTTCTCGGCAGCCGCCAATGAGCTTGGACTTGTCGAAGCCTTGTCTTCGTTCCTTGGTCAGCATATGGGCGTCTTCGTAACGTCGCCGTTCTTCTTCCTCGCCGCAGTTATCTTGCTCTCGTTCATCGTCACGTTGATCGTCAGGGACGATCCAGCTGTTATTTTGCTGGTCACTGCACTCCTGCCGTTGGCTGATCAAGCAGGTGTGCATCCATGGATCCTCGTATTCGTGGTACTATTATCAACGGACCCGTTCTTTTTTGCGTATCAATCGCCGACGTATTTGACGGCTTACTATAGTTCCGAAGGGAAAGCATTTAGCCATCGACAAGGACAGAAAGTTGCATTTTCTTACGGATTAGCCGTGTTGCTGCTTGCTCTTTTATGTGTTCCATATTGGAAATGGTTAGGGCTTATCCATTAGATGATTACTGGCGGTTTCGTTGGTGGCTGCTCTCAATAATAAACCAGGGACTTTAGGGGGCTGTGGCAAATTTAACTGTAAAATATGAAGGTAATTTCTTGTATAACTAGCTGAAAAGCTAAATAGATGGAGAACCTCCATCTATTTTCATTTGATTTGCTCCTTATGCGGGAATCTGCCGAAATTAACTGTATATTATCCATCTACTTCAAAATTATTGGTGATTTCGATTAAAATAACTGCGTATTTTCCATTTATTATTTGATAGAATTGCAAATTTGTGGTGGTGGTTGATGTCCTGCCAAAACGCAAAACCCCCACTAAATCCTATGTAATAGAGGGATTTGGTGGGTTTTTTTTACCTGCGCCACAAATATTAGCGCAGGTTCGCTCTCTTCAGCAACCGCTGAATGGAGCGGTTCGCTTCAGGAAGGACGATGTCCTTATCAACCGTACGCAGGATGCGGTTTTCCATGACGATGCGACCATTGATTATGGTCGTTTCGACATCAGCGCGCGTTGCCGAGTAGACGATGCGCGAGATCGGATCCACGTCGTAAGACGGATACGTGTGGAAGTTGTTGAGATCGAGGATCGCAAGGTCGGCTTTCTTGCCGACTTCCAGTGAACCGATCTCATCGGCCATGCCAACGGCACGAGCGCCGCCGATGGTCGCCATGCGGAAGACCGTCTGCGCATTCATCGCCGTCGGTCCGTGGGCGGGCTTTTGGATGAGCGCAGCGAGCCGCATCTCGTTGAACATATCGAGATTGTTGTTGCACGGCGCACCATCTGCCCCTAGGCTGACGGAGATGTCCAGTTTGAGCATCTCCGGTGTTTCGGCGATCCCTGAAGCCAGCTTCAGGTTGGAGCCAGGACAGTGGCTAACATGCACGCCACGTTCGTGGATGATGCGTTTCTCTTGCTCATCGAGCCAAATGCAGTGCGCCAGAATCAGTCGCTCATTCGCTAAACCGAGATGATCGAGGTAGACGACGTTGCGCATGCCTGTTTCGGCTTGCACGATCTCGATTTCACCGAGATTCTCAGAAGCATGCGTGTGGACTTTCACGTTGTACTGTTCGGACAAATTACGAACCTCGCGCAGCAGCTCTTCCGTACACGAGATAACAAAACGCGGTGAGAACGCGTACTGGATACGACCGTCGTCATGACCGTTCCATTTTTCCAGCAAATCAACGCTTTCTTGAAGCGATTCTCTCGTATTTTCCTGCAAGGCGAACGGAACTTCGTCCCCTTTGTCCATCATCACCTTGCCAGATAACGCTCGAATCCCGCTCTCGGCAATGGCCTGAAAAGCAAAATCCGTATGGTTCACCGTCTCCATATCCACGATTGTTGTGGTGCCGCTTTGAATCAGTTCACCAATACCGAGCATTGCCGAATAGTAGATCGACTCCTCGTCATGGGAGGCTTCCAGCGGCCAAATCCGCTTTTTCAACCAATCCATAAGCTCGAGATCGTCGCCTTTCCCACGGAACAACGTCTGGCACAGGTGAATATGCGTCTGAATAAAGCCTGGAATGATCGTACGGTTCTTGGCGTTAATGATTTTATCTGCGTGTGTAGGGTTTAAATCGGGCCCGATCGCGGTAATGCGGTCATTTTCGATTAGAATATCCCCCGTTATGATGTCGCCGCTCCGATTCATGGTCACGATCTGAGCATCTTTAATTAAAATCGTTGTCATCGATCAAAACCTCCTACTCCCCTAATATATGAAAATGTAGGCACAAAAAAACTAGCCATGAAAAATATGCCTGTTTCTCAGTGCACATTTTTCGTAGCTAGAAATTTACGGTTTCTAAGTAGAGACCCTTAATCCAATTATTAAGGTTATACGAAAGAGGTCATATGCAATTTGTCGTGCCTTCCTCTTTTAGAGTAAACTGCCAACGTATATTTTGTCAACTGTGTGTAAGTTAATGTGACATGCCCTCCCTCTTTTTTGAAAAAACGGCTTCCAATCTTGTCGAAATGGTGAATAGCGTCACTCTGGATGGTTCGACGTTGCCTTTCCTACGGAATATGGCGTTGTAATCCCCTCATACATCAAATGCATAGTCATTCCGGCCATTGCATGCTGCAAATTGTGGCAATGGTCCATCCACAGGCCTGGATTATCCGCGACAAAAGCAATCTCGTACGTCTCCCCTGCGGCAACGTTCAATGTATCCACCCACCAGGGACTTCCGGTTGAAGGCTGCCCGTTACGGCTCAGCACCAACATGTGGTGTCCGTGCAAATGCATGGGATGACTTGCGCTGCTATGATTCACGATCGTCGTTTTCACTTTGTCGCCTTCCTCCACCATCAACATGGGTGTATCAGGAAAAAGTTTTCCGTTGATCGTAAACGAATAGGCGAATCTTCCGTCGAATAAGCCCAATCGTTTATCTAAAATAAGCTGGAATTCACGATCATAATGTCCTGTGAACGCGGCAACAGCTTTGGCAGCGGGGCTGCCATACGTTAGCGGATCCCAGATATCTCCTCGCTGACTCATCGCTACGCTGAAATCCCCATCTCTACCGTCTGGACTCATTACCAAGGCAGCGTGGCTCCCTCCACTTTTCTCGGGCTGTGGACCTAGAAGTACTTGTCCTTCTGGCATCGTAAACGTCAGATCATAACGCCCGCCAGCAGCGAGGAGCAGATCTTTCCCTACTAGGTCTGTGGGCCCGTTAAGGTCTGTTCCATCGATGGCGGCCACTTGAAATGTTGTCCCTATCAATTTGAATATCAGGGGAGAATTATCTGTATTCAGTAGCCGTAAGCGAACCGGCGTACCCGTTGCAATCTGCCGGATTTCTTGCGTATCGGAAGTTCCGAAGGAGATCGTGTTCGATGTGCCATCCACAGTCGTATAGGTGTGTGCAACAATCGGGATATCTAGTTCATTAGGCTTAATTGTAGTCGAAGCCGCAATGGGCTCAACAAGTAACGATCCGAACAATCCTTTACCAGCCTGTACATACGATTGTTGGTGCGAATGGTACCAATACGTGCCAGCGTCACTGGCAATGAATCGGTACACATGGGTTTGGCCTGGCATGACGGCATTTTGTGTCACACCAGCCACGCCATCTTCTGCATTGGGGACGTCAAGACCGTGCCAATGCAGCGTTACGCCATCGGCGATATCGTCATTCACCAACGTGACTTCTACCAATTGACCTTGCTTCACGCGCAGCTCTGGACCTGGCAGTTGGCCGTTAAACGTCCAAGCTTCCACCTGCTTGCCAGAGCTAAGCGCCACCGTTTTCTTGCTGGCCGTGAGCGTAAACCGCTGATCCGGCGTCCCCTCGCGGGGACCCGTCAGCGTCGCTACGCTCGTCCCGCCCACGCCGTGGTGGGCGTGCAGGGCTTCCGCCGGCGCTGCGCCGCCGCCGTAGTCCATAACCCCCGCCGCCATGTTCATTTCGGCGGGCAAACGGCTGATCTGGCTTGCTGCGCTCAGCCAGATCACTAACCCCGCTGCCGCCGCAAGGACACCGGCGGCGGCGCGCACTACCCGCACCCCGAGCCGTGGCTTCGTCCACGCGGGGCTGCGCATGGCCAGGTATCTGCGGTGCAGCCGATACCCCTGCACGGAAGTGCCGGCTGCGGCTAGCAGAGCCGGCACGACAAGCATCTTCACCGACAGCGGAACCGCGGTGAAGAAGGTGTAAAAGAACACGGTCATCGCGCCAAGCATGACCGCTTGCACCGGCAGCGCCATCGCGATATGCGCGGCGCTGGACCGCACTTCCGCAGGCAGGGCTTCGCCCTGCGGCCCTTTCCCTATCCGAGCTATTCGCCATATCCTCGGCACAGACCACACCAGCGTCGCCAGCGCCGGAGCGACGAACAACCCCAGCTCCAGCCCCAGCTTCACCTGCATCGCTGGCCAACCTGTCGGCCATGAGCTGAGTATGATCGTGGCTTTAACTAGCGCTAGCAACTCACCTAGTAGGATGAGGATGAGTAGATCCAAAGACCTGCGGTGCAGCTGCTTTTTTCCCGAGCTATAGGCCAATCGACTACTCCAATAGGCAGCGATTGCCCACAAAAAAAGAAGGCCGAAGGAACTAAATCCTGCGGCACCAAATAGATCTTCTGTCATGTGTATAGTTCCTCCATGCAACATTATTCCGGATGGTTCTGTGTGCCACTTCCAACCGAAAATGGCGTTGTAACCCCTTCATACATCAAATGCATCGACATCCCCGCGGCAGCGTGTACGAGGTTATGGCAGTGATCCATCCATAGTCCAGGATTATTCGCAACGAAAGCGACCTCATACGTTTCGCCTGGCTGAACATCTAGCGTATCCGACCACCAAGGACTCCCGATGGAAGGCTTACCATTGCGTGAAAGGACGAGCACATGATGACCATGCAAATGCATCGGATGCTCGACATTTCCACGATTAATGAACGTCGTTTTAACCAGATCCCCTTCCTTCACCATGAACATCGGCGCATCTGGGAACACTTTTCCATTCAACGTATAAAGGAAATCGAAATTTCTGTTATAGAAACCTAGTTTATTATCTAAAATCAGTGTGAAATCGCGATCAAATTTGCTATTTGCATCAAAAGGTGTGGCCTTCGGACTTCCATAAGAAAGCGGATCGAAAGCTACGGTTTGCGGCAGCTCAGGAACGTTCCCTTGGCCATCAGCTGACAGAAGAATGCCTCCATTTTTATTCGTTCCCACATTTAAATAAACAGGATGATCCGGCATAACAAATGTTAGATCAAATCGTCCGCCAGTTGGCACAATGACACGTGTATTGGTCAAGAGATCTGGCTTATTCAAATCTGTCCCATCGATAGCAGCCACTTCAAAAGGAGTACCCACTAGTGTATAGGTTTGATTGACCCAATCATCTGTGTTGATGAGTCGCATCCGGATAGGCGTCCCAGGAGCAACTGCTTGACGATCTAGTTCATCATTTGCGCCAATAGCAAACGTATTCTTCCAACGATGGGTCATAACCGTGATATCTTTGAACGGAATTGTAAATGTTGTTGTATCTGCAGCCTCTTTAGGTTCTACAATTAACGCTCCGAAAAGCCCCATACTCACTGCTTCTTGTGAATCCTGATGGGAATGGTACCAGAAGCTGCCCACTTGCTCGGCGCGGAAACGGTAGGTATAGGTTTCACCTGGCATAACTGCATTTTGTGTGGCTCCAGCAACGCCATCTTCGGCGTTAGGTACATCTAAACCGTGCCAATGGGCGGTAACGCCAACATCAATATCTTCGTTCGTTAGCGTGACTTCAATGAGTTCGCCTTCTTTCATACGAAGCTCAGGTCCAGGGATTTGACCGTTATAGGTCCAAGCATCTACGGATTTGCCAGAGCTGAGTGTGACGGTTTTTTTCTGCGCTACGAGTGTAAAACGACGATCGGGCGTCCCTTCTTTCGGGCCCGTTAGGTCGGCGACAGATACCATGCCAGCCATTGCCGTCATATCGTGATGGGCATGCTCACCAGCAGCCCCGCCGCCGTAGTCATGCGTCCCGCTTGCCATGTCGATCTCGACTGGCAGTACGCTTTTGTCCATCGCGAAAGTTATTAAATAGAAGCCGATTCCAGCGGTCACGATGAGAACGCCCGTCATGGCACCAAAGCGCGCCAATAGACGAGGTGCTTGATAGTTAGTTGCTTTACGCACTTGCTTGGCACGCATCGCATGTCTCAGCCAGAATCCAACGGCTAAGACAATGAAGACTGCGAGCGGAATGGTGACTTCTAACCATAGGAAAGGCACTGGCGGTACAAATGAGAAATAAAGTGACGTAACTGTGCTAAGCGCGGTTAATTGATAAGGAAATATAAGGCCAGGGCTAGCGGCTCTTTGGAACATTTCAGGTTCAATAGTGGTGCCACTCTCAGCTAAACTTTGTTTGGTTAATGTGCGAAGCTTTAATAATTTCGGAACGGCTACGAACCATATGCTCAAAAGAGGAACAACGACAAGCGGCGCCTGTAAAAAGATGCGGTCCCTCCAGAAAATCGGATCCATGTTCATCTGCAGCCAGACGATGGCAGCTGCAATTGCTCCCGCAGGAAGGATTGGAAACCATGCCCAGAAAAGCAGCTTGCGCGTTTTGCGGTGCAGCTTCTCTAAGCTGCCGCTGTACAATAATCGGGACGCCTTAACGCTTCCGATCCACGTGAAAATGACGAATAAAACACTGACGGCTAATATCGTTTGAATACTTGCGTTATACATGATCAAAACCCTCCCAGACTCAATATCATAAGTATAGTTCTCCTCCCCCGCGCATCAAACCGTCTAGAGACCAAGTGGCAACCTAGACTAAAGTTGGGGCAGATTTCACAAAAATTACACTAGTAAAGTTTGGAAATAGTTTGCGTTTTCATAAGTGGTGTGTTATGATAAATCCAATCGACAAATAGAACCTGAATTCACATATTGTAAAGGGTTTTCATTTTTGTTAGTGAACCTTATACAATGTGTGAATTTTTTCTCTTTGAAGAATAAAAAACATGTTAATAATTTTTGGAGGTATTTCACAATGGCTACTGGTACAGTAAAATGGTTTAACGCAGAAAAAGGTTTCGGTTTCATCGAAGTTGAAGGCGGCAACGATGTATTCGTTCACTTCTCCGCAATCCAAGGTGAAGGTTTCAAAACTTTGGACGAAGGTCAATCCGTTGAATTCAGCGTAGTTCAAGGTAACCGCGGACCACAAGCAGAAAACGTTGTAAAACTGTAATATAATTAAAAAGACTGCCTTTACTTAAGTAATGGCAGTCTTTTTCAATTTAAAGCTAGCTGACGCTTAGTACTCTAAGGAGGTTTATCCATGTATTCCAGAAAAAAGTCGCTTGAAGAGATGCCTCTAGAAAATGTGACGGTATGGTCTTGTGAAAATGAAGGCTGTAAAGGCTGGATGCGAGATAATTTTGCATTCGATCACGTGCCGACATGTCATTTATGTCAGTCCACAATGATTCGAAGTGTCAAGTTACTTCCATTAGTTAATAACACGAATAGTGATCAGAAAACGCTCAAAAAGGGCGTACAAATATAGCGTCATAGAACCCGGAGACATAGCTGTCTTCGGGTTTTTTGTGTTACCATGAGAAGAGTGAAATCAGAGGGCGAAGTCGTCTTTACTAATAGACAACCTGTCGTCATCCAAGGGAGGTAGGAACGTCTGTGAGACCAAGTAAAAGGCGTCAATGGCCACTGTTGGTTGGCGCTTGCATCCTTGCGGCTTGTGTGGTGATTGTTTTCGGCAAGTATCCGTTTGAATCATCCCCCACGTTGAATACGAATGTACCTGACACGGTAGCAGCAACACCCGTGCCAACCCCAATACCTCGTGTAGCTGTGGAATTCCGCATGCTCGATTTGGATCGAGGCTGGGTGAAGTACGCAGACGGTATGGCTCATACTTCGGATGGCGGCGCGCATTGGCAGGAAGTCGCAAGTATGGAAGCCCTACCGACGGATGGGGGAGCGGCTACGAATGGATTGGAAGCGATCACAAAGCTACTGAGCTTGGAGAGCGGGACTGGGAGTACGGTGGAAGGAGCATCAGGAGTTTCAGCTACGACGTCCTCAGGAAGCCCAAGCGTGGATATTGTTACGCTGAACGGGACGATGTTTGATGTGAAGCAGTCACAGTTCGTGACGCCGAAGATTGGTTGGGCTCTATTACCAAGCACAACGAATAGTAAAAGCCCACTCGTGCTCACTGTAGATGGCGGACAAACCTGGATAGATGGTATGACGGAGGACGCGAAAGCGATCATTCTAGGGGAGAAATCCCATTTGACCCAGCTCAAAGCGGAAGCTTTGCTCTATAAAGACGAAGCGGGCGCGAAAGCGGTCATGGGCGCTAGCTGGAAGCTCATACCGGATCAGGTATCGCCGGGTGATATCGTGCTTGTACGCCATAAGGAGGCAGGAAGTATTGCTTGGCAGGGCAAAACCTACACACTTCAACCTTATGAAGCTGGATATTTTACGTATTTGCCAATCTCGATGAGTGTGAAGGCTGGCACATATCCGATTGGTGATCAGACGCTGACCATCAAGGCGAAGAAGTTCGAGACGCAGTATTTGAAGGTTACCGAGCAAATGGAAAGTATGAAACAGGATACGACGCGCATCAACGCCGATCAGAAGAAGATCGATCTGGCGCGCAGCAAGTCGGAGCCGAGGTTTTTGTTCAGCGGGCCGTTCGTGAAGCCGATCGAGGGGATCTTGACCACGCCGTATGGGTACACCCGTTATGTGAACGGGAAATACGACAGCGCGCATATGGCCCTTGATCTGGCCGCCAAAGAAGGCACGCCGATCAAGGCTACGAACGATGGGGTTGTAGCGCTAGCGGAACTCCTATATTTGACCGGCAATTCCATCTATATTGACCATGGGATGGGGCTGTTCTCGCAATACGCGCATCTCTCCGAGCTGCGTGTCAAACCTGGCGACCGCGTCAAGCAGGGCGACATTATCGGGCTCGTCGGCACGACTGGCTTCTCCACCGGGCCGCATCTGCATTTTACCTTCTGGGCACATAATATTCAGGCCAATCCGGATTTGTTTTTTAATACAACCCCGTTTCAATGGGTGAAATGATCGTGAAGTGAGACGGTAACAAGACTAATCACCCCTTCTGCGTATGAGTTAAGCTCGTCGTAGAAGGGGTTTTTGGCGTGGGGATTGAAGCTTGGGACGGCCATCACCGCCACTACCTCATCAATCGAAACACCCCCTTCACTCACTCGTCTACATCCCCTGCTACGCACAAATAAATGGAAAATATACAGCTAATTTCACCGTATTCTTTCGAATTTAATGATTAGATGGAAAATATGTAGCTAATTCGGCCGATTTTGATGGTTTTCTTTAATATGCTCGAATTTAGATGGATATTTTCCAGTTGTTTTGCTGAATCGGGACTAAGAGATGAAATTAGCTGTACAAAATCCAGTTATTTTAGCGAGAAGGCAAGAGAGAGCAATGCAGGGGCAGAACAGGCAGGAGGAGCTAAGTCAGCGCATGACAGGGCCAAGTAGTGTTTCACCGACACACATGGTATAATAAGGAACAAATGTTCTAAAAATGGAGACGTGGCATGCTACCTCTTGTTCAGATATCAGTTCGTTCGCTTGTGGAATATGTGTTTAGCAGTGGTAGTATTGATACGGAATTTCGGTCGAGCAAGGCACTGAGTGAGGGGACGAAGGCGCATCAGAGACTGCAAAAAAAATACGGAGAATCCGATCAGCATGAAGTGTATGTGTCTGCGGAGATCGCATATGAGGGGTTTTTATTTGTCATAGATGGGCGTTGTGATGGGCTACTTGCCCAGACTGATGACGGCGATACGCTTACGGTAGATGAAATCAAATCGACTTCCGGAGATATTGCGCTGATTGAAGAGAATTCGTACCCCGTGCATTGGGCACAGGCGATGTGCTACGCCTATATGGTGGCCCATGATCGTGGGCTCAGCCATATGCGAGTTCAGATGACGTATACACAGGTGGATACGGAGGAGACTAGGCATTTTGTGAGAGAAGCTGCATACGAAGAGCTTGAGCGGTTTGTGCATGAGGTGATTCAGAGTTACTATCCGTACGCACAAGTGAAGCATGACCATGAGCAGCACAGGAATCAGAGCATTAAGGAGCTGCAGTTCCCTTTCCCACAGTATCGTGAAGGGCAGCGTAAGCTGGTAGGGGCGGTGTACAAAACCATCCAGGACGGGCATAAATTATTCGCTAAGGCACCCACAGGCATTGGAAAGACGATGTCGACGCTTTTTCCGTCGGTGAAAGCGATGGGGGAGGGCGTGCTGCAGCGGTTTTTTTATTTGACGGCGAAGACGATAACGCGCACGGCGGCAGAGGAAGCTTTTTACCTGTTGCAGGACAAGGGCTTGCAGCTACAGGTGGTTACGCTAACCGCGAAGGAGAAAGTGTGTTTGAAGGACGAGGTCAAGTGTACGCCGGCACACTGTGAGTTCGCGGATGGCTACTATGATCGGGTAAATGAAGCGGTGCTGGATCTGCTCAGGCAGGAAACCGTGATGACGCGTTCTGTGATTGAGACGTATGCGCGGAAGCACCGTGTGTGTCCGTTTGAGTTCTCGTTGGATGTGGCCTATGCGGCGGATGCGGTGATTTGTGATTATAATTATATTTTCGACCCGAGAGTGAATTTGAAGAGGCTGTTCGAGGATCAGAAGCGCCATACTGCGCTGCTGATCGATGAGGCGCATAATCTGGTGGATCGAGCACGGGAGATGTATGCCAGTGAGCTGCACAAATCGGTTTTCCTTACTCTGCAGCGGGATTTCAAAGGTGTGAGTAAGGAGGTCCATGACGCGGCTAAAGCTGTAAATGCCTATTTCATAGCGCTCCGTAAGCAGGTGGGCGATCGTGAGATGATGGTGGAGTCTGGGCTGCCGGAATCGTTATTGGTGCATGTGGAAGCATTTATAGCGATAGCGGAAAAGGAATTAGCGAGATCGGCCGGTGGTACTTCAACGAGTGCGGTACTTTTGGATGCGTATTTTGTTGCGCAAAATTTTGTGCGCATCTCGAAGTTGTATGACGAGCGGTATGTGACGCTCGCTGTGAATGACCGGAACGAGGTCAGCGTGAAGCTCGTGTGTTTAGATCCATCTCATCTATTGCGGATGATGGGGAAGGGGTATCGGGCGCACGTGTTTTTCTCGGCGACGCTGTCACCATTGTCCTATTTCATGGACACGTTAGGGGCAGGAGAGGGCGATTATTCGGTGACGGTGCCGTCGCCTTTTGCAAAAGATCAGCTGGAGGTTTTCGTGCAGCCGCTCTCCACCCGTTATCAGGATCGGGAACACAGTCGCAAGCAGATTGCTCGTTCAATCTATGAACTGGTCATGGGACGAGCGGGGAATTATTTGGTGTTTTTCCCATCGTATGCGTATATGAGCAGTGTGTACGAGGCTTTCACGGATCTTGTAGGTGAGGAGGCAGACGTGTCTCAACTCAACGTGCTCGTGCAGCAGGCCAAAATGACGGAGGAGGAGCGAGAGCACTTCCTATCGGCTTTTCAGGCGGGGGCGGAGAAGACGTTGGTGGGATTCGCGGTGATGGGCGGCATCTTCTCCGAGGGCATTGATCTAGTAGGCGACCGCTTAACAGGCGTCGTTGTTGTTGGTGTTGGCTTGCCGCAGCTAGGACCGGAGCGCAATTTGATCAAGGATTACATGGAGCGCACGGGCAAAAACGGCTACGACTACGCTTATGTCTACCCCGGCATGAACAAAGTGCAGCAGGCAGGCGGACGATTAATTCGCTCCGAAACGGATCACGGTGTGCTGCTGTTGATCGATGATCGGTACTTGCAGCCTCGCTATCAGCGCCTGCTGCCAGAGGAGTGGCGCAACTATAAGGTGCTGCCTGTGAAGCGCTAGGATCGCAACGTAAAAAGCCGCACCCCAAGGTTGAATGTCCCTTAGAGTGCAGCTATTTCATGCTCGCTATGTTATAGCGACATTTGATAAATTTTCACGACATCGGCGCGAGTTAGCTTCTGGAAGTTGCCGAAATCGCCGTAAATCATGGCTTTATCGGCCATGAGTTCGATGGTGGATTCGTCGATGTTGTAATCAGCCAATCGGCTAGGTGCGCCGATGCTGGTGAAGAAAGCGCGCAATGCCGCGATACCTTCCTCGGCAGCTTGCTTGTCGGATTTGCCTGAGGCATCGATGCCAAAGACGCGCTGCGCGAACTGTTTGAAGCGCCCAACGTTGGCATCGAGGGTGTGGGTCATCCAGTTCGGGAAGAGGATGGCCAAACCGCCGCCGTGCGGGATATCATGGACAGCAGAAACCGCATGCTCCAGATTGTGCGTCGCCCAATCCCCGCGGATGCCCATGCTTAGCGTGCCGTTCAGCGCCATAGTGCCGCTGTACAGAATGGTTGCGCGGTGTTCAAGATTGTTCAGATCTTCCAGTAGAAGGGGCGCCGTGTCGATAACAGTACGCAGAATCGTTTCGCAGAACCCATCCTGTACAGGGGAATTCGTGTCATGATGGAAGTATTGCTCGAACACGTGAGACATAATATCGACCATGCCGTATACGGTTTGGTTTTCAGGCAAGGATGTTGTATGAGCTGGGTCGAGGATAGAGAATTTCGGGAATGAAAATGGACTTCCCCAACCAAGTTTATCTTGGGTTTCCCAATTGGTAATAACAGAACCGGAGTTCATTTCGGAGCCTGTCGCAGCGATTGTCAGCACGGTTGCTAACGGAAGTGCACCTGTTGCTGCTGCTTTGCGCGTAGCGATATCCCAGAAGTCGCCATCAAACTTGGCGCCAACGGCAATTGCTTTCGCGCAGTCAATTACACTGCCGCCGCCCACTGCAAGGATCAGGTCGATGTTGTTACTACGGCACAAGGCTACGCCGCGATGGACCGTAGTTAATCTCGGATTGGGCTCAACGCCGCTAAGCTCTACGATGGTTGCTTCTAGTCCTTGTAAGAGATGAACAACCTTGTCATAGATGCCATTGGCTTTGATGCTGCCACCACCATAGACGAGTAAGATATTTTTCCCATACTTAGGTACTTCAGTTGTTAGCTTTTCTAATTGACCTTGACCGAAATGTAGGGTAGTTGGATTATGGAAAGTGAAATTGTTCATGATCTTACCTCCTCGAATATAACTGGGGGCATACGTGCCCCTCTTACTATTGTATAGTAACCATCTGCTAAAAACAAAATAGGGAGGGGAATTCGTTGTTCGAGTGCGTATAAGAAGGACATAGGGACAATTTATAGAATGAATAAGGAGAAATGTCATCTGGTTGGGATGTGATTGCAGCATGGTGAAAATAAGAAAGTCTGACCATATCTTAGAAATTGCATATAGCTGTGTACGTTGGTTCCTTCTTGTTGCTTCATCTTATGTGTATCTGAACTATTATTATAGCGCCTCGCAGGGCCTATCTCTTTTTTGGAGTATGCTTGCTATCGCTATTCTGTATATGGGAACTACGGAGGTTGCCCTGCATTTTACTCCTATAGCTTCTGGCTTTTATCGGACAGTGACGCGACTAGGTGTCATTATGGATTATTTCTCCTTTATTGCCATTATCGCACTCACAGATGGAACACATAGCCCACTTCTCCCCATAGCCTACTTGGTTATTCTTCACGCTTCGTTATACTGGAGTTTTCGTGGATCCATGGTGGCGACAGGGATGATCATCATCGGATACTGCTTCATAGTTGAGCTGGTGGATGGTGGATTTCTTATCGACGATCTACCTCGACACTTTTTTAATTTTGCCTTTCTGCTGATGTTTGGTGTCATTGGGGGTATCCTTGTAGCAAGGGAGCGAAAGCATTTCGTCGAGAAGGGGATATTTGAAAATTTAGCGAAACAGGATTACTTGACGGGACTTTACAATCATCGAAGCTTTCAAGAACAGATGAGAGAGGCTATTGCAGGAAAACAACCGATTACGCTAATGATGGGGGATATTGACTATTTTAAGCAGATCAATGATCGCTATGGTCACCAAGCGGGGGATATGGTTTTGAGGGAGATCGGATGTCTATTGGAGACGTCCATCCCAAGTACGCAAGGCCGTGCCTTCCGCTATGGTGGTGAGGAATTTGCGATTATTTTTTATACAGATAGTCAGCTTGGGGCGACGGAGCTTTATCAAGTATTTCTGGATAAGCTGCAAGCCAAGGTATTTGAGCACGGCAAAGATGCTTTTCAAGTTACGATGAGCTTCGGGGCCGCACTCCGTGATCGGGGACAAGGTAAGTCGGAGCTGGTCGCCGCGGCTGATGAGTTACTATATGAAGCGAAGAAACATGGCAAAAATCAATTGCTATGGGCTCGTGCAGAAGGGATGGAGTAATAACGATGGCAACCTTATCTCCTTATATCTATAGTGCCGACGCGCGAAAGCAAGCTGACTTCTATGTGGGCGTATTTGGCGGAGAAATTATTAGTATCCAATCATATGGGGATTTGCCTGGAATGGAAGACTCAAAGAAGCACCTGGTTATGCATTTGGAACTGCATGCGCTGGGCCTACGATTCTTCATGGCCGATGCAGGTATAGTTGCTAATGATCGAGGCACTGGCATGGATTTAGCGCTCACCTTCAAAGATGAGGAGGAGGCGCGAACAATTTATGATGGTTTAGCCATGGACGGCGATGTCATCATGCCGTTTGAACGCATGTTCTGGGGCACGATGCTGGGGCGTGTGCGAGATCGTTACGGAGTCATGTGGCAGGTGGCCACCGAATCATAAATGGCACGAAGAGAGCTCCCTTGTGAGAAGCCATATGGCTTTCGTGAGGGAGCTTTTTCCTTACCATCTCCGATACTCCTCACTGCTAACCCTCGCTGCATCGCCCCTCCCACGACCAGTGTAATTCTAATGGACATGATCGCCGCTATTTCGAGAAAATCAGACAGACTCCTCATTTATCGGACACCAGCGCCGCTATTAACTGTTTGGTAGGCAATATTGCACCCCAATCAGGAGAATAACGGCCGTGTTGTCCGATAGAACATGGGAAACCACCCAAATGACCGATTAACGTCATCTGTGTCCGTTAACGGGAGCGAGTGAAAATTAGCCTCTAAAGCTGCTATTCCGCCTGCGGACCGATTCGACCCTGTTTATATTCTGTTTAAAATAGGGGAGTATGATCGTATCCATAGGTAGAACACAATCATACACAACGGAATCACATCCGATCGGTAAAGGAGTAGAGATAGATGGCTATGACGAAGAGCGAACAACCGAAACAAAAAAACAACTGGCGGGGATTCATCCGCTTACTAATGGGGGCGAATCCACCCAAGCTCCTGCTGGGGATTGCATTAGGGTTAAGCGTGATTGCCACGCTGGTGGCCTTGGTGATCCCACTTTTCACGAAAAATGTGGTCGATAATTTCAATATTTCCTCACTAAATTGGTGGCAAATTAGCGGGATGGCTCTTGCGTTCATCGCATCAGCGGTAGCTTCTGGCGTAGCTACGTATCTCCTTAACTATTCAGGTCAACGCGTAGTGGCAGGTATCCGGGATCGCTTGTGGAAGAAGCTGCTTGTGCTGCCTGTTCGTTACTATGATAATCATCAAACAGGAGATACCATCTCCCGGATGACGAACGACACCGCAATTATTAAGGGACTTATCGCCGAGCATACGGCGGGCTTTATTACAGGCAGCATTTCTATTATCGGGTCCATCATCGTGCTCTTATATATGGATTGGAAAATGACACTCATCATGTTCAGCATATTCCCAATCGCTTTTCTTATCCTTTTTCCATTGGGTATGCAAATGTACAAAATTTCTAAAGGTATGCAAGCCGAAACGGCGAACTTTACTTCTGTGTTGAATCGGGTATTATCTGAAATTCGCTTGGTGAAGGCGGCCAATGCAGAGCCTGTGGAGTACAAGGAAGGTAGCGCAGGAATCCAGACGTTGTTCAAATTTGGGCTAAAAGAAGGCAAAATTCAAGCACTGATGTCCCCGCTGATTATGTTTGTCATGCTGATGATGTTCGTCGTCCTTTTCGGTTATGGCGGAACACGGGTAGCGTCAGGAGCGATATCAGCTGGCCAGTTGGTAGCCTTCATGCTGTATTTATTTCAAATCGTAATGCCGATTACGCAGATTACACAATTTTTCACGCAAACTCAGAAAGCGATGGGCGCAACGGATACTATTCTCAAGGTGCTGGATCATGAGGAGGAGAATCCGCACGCAGGTTTACGAGTCGAGGATGCTTCACAATCCCTGCATTTCGAAAACGTATCGTTTGGCTACAAAGAAGGCGAGTCCGTTCTAAAGGATGTTAGTTTCACTATGGAAGCGGGTAAAGTGACCGCGATTGTAGGGCCGAGCGGAAGCGGGAAGACGACGATGTTCTCGTTGCTAGAGCGGTTTTACTCGCAGCAGGAAGGTAACATTTCGCTAGGCGAAGACAGCATTGGTCAATACTCACTTGTCTCCTGGCGCAGCCAGATTGGCTATGTATCGCAGGAAAGTCCGCTCATTGCGGGGACGATTCGGGATAACATCTGCTACGGCTTGCAGCATGAAGTGACGGAAGAAGCGGTAAAGCGGGCTTCCGAGATGGCCTACGCCGATGGTTTCATTGAAGAGCTTCCGCAGAAGTATGACACGGAAGTCGGAGAGCGCGGGATTAAGCTGTCAGGCGGACAGCGTCAACGGATTGCCATCGCCAGAGCGCTGCTGCGCGATCCGAAGATTCTCATGCTGGACGAAGCAACGTCCAGTCTGGACAGCAAGTCCGAGGTCGTGGTGCAGCAGGCCCTGCAGAATTTGATGCAAGGACGTACAACGCTAGTCATTGCCCACCGGTTATCCACAGTCGTAGACGCAGATCAGATCGTGTTTCTCGATAAAGGTGTCGTCACAGGCCGCGGCACGCATCAGGAGCTCATTGAGTCGCATGAGATGTATCGTGAATTTGCAACGCAGCAGCTGCAGATACAAGAGCAGTTGATTGCGGAGCATTCTCCGCTGACGCCTGAAGTGGTGCCGACCGAGTAGCAGATCCATTCTTAAATGAAAAGCCTCTTCACCAACGAGATAGCGGGTGTAGAGGCTTTTTGTTCGTTCACGGCGTCAGGAGCGACGCAGGTTCCCCTTCATAAGCGAGGCAATCTGCCGCTCCAGCTCTCCCTTTTGCTCCAACTCCCGAATAATACGCTCTTGGCGCTCTACAGGCTGATTCTGGCTCAGCTTAGCTTTGCCTTCGATGCTGGAAATCGGGAGTCGAAAGGCTTGTATCCCTTTGCTCAGCCCAGAAATATAGTGAGGATCAACATTGTCTAAGTCATACGAGCTGTCTGGTTCCTCGTACTTGTGGGTTAGCTGCCGTAAGACGCGTAAAACTTCTTGATCGTCATGAATGAGTTCGACTTTGCCATAGACATGAACGGCCGTATAATTCCACGTGGGTACACTGGCAGGCGTTCCATACCAGGAAGGTGAGATATAGCAGTGGGGACCTTGGAAGATCACCAAAATCTCTTGCCCCTCGATATCCATCCACTGAGTATTTGACCGAGCAAAATGACCATATAGGCACTGCTCCTCTGAACTCAGCATTAAGGGGATATGGGTTGCGAAGGGACGCCCCTGATGATGCGAAACGACCATAGCGAAGCTATGTGCTTTTATGAGGTCGTACATCTCCGACAGATCTTCTATTTTAAAATGCGAGGGCGTGTACATGGCTTCACCTGCTTTGTTTTAGTATTTTAACAAAAGTATAGCAACACCTAGGGTACATACAAAGTGCCAATTATTTTGCTTTTGAGTAGACCACTGTGGACAATCATGTTGCTTACGAATTGTGTACAGGAGGTTGCAACCATCATGTCGAATACCTAAACCAACTACGTAATTCAAGAGGAGGCAACAGAATGGAGAAGGTTCGTTGGGGAATTATCGGCTGCGGTGACGTAACGGAGGTTAAAAGCGGCCCAGCCCTGCAGAAGGCAGAAGGCTCGGAGCTAGTCGCTGTTATGCGCCGCAATGGGGCACTAGCAGAGGATTATGCGAAGCGGCATGGTGTGGCGAAATGGTACGATGACGCCGCAGCATTAGTGAACGATCCAGATGTAAATGCGGTCTATGTCGCAACGCCGCCAGGATTTCACCGCGAATATACATTACTCGCTGCAAAAGCAGGGAAGCCGGTTTACGTGGAGAAGCCGATGGCTAGGAATCACGCAGAGTGTCAAGAAATGATCGCGGCTTGTGAAGAAGCGGGCGTGCCTTTGTTTGTGGCGTATTATCGCAGAGGGCTCCCTAAATTCGTAGAAATCAAGCGTCTGCTTGACAGCGGTGTAATCGGGGAGGTCCGTTTCGTTCAATCGACGTATCAGCAACCGATGAGAGATTATGAAGAAGGACTAGAACCGTGGCGCATTCAGCCTGAACTGTCTGGTGGCGGCTTATTCGTGGATTTAGCGAGCCATGCACTAGATATCCTTGATTACCTATTGGGGCCAATCGGAGAGGTCAAAGGCTTTGCAAGCAATCAAACGGGTAAGCAAAAGGTTGAAGATATCGTGACCACAAGCTACGCCTTCGAATCCGGTGTGATGGGTACAGGGGTATGGAGCTTCAATGCCTACAAACACCTTGATTTGAATGAGATTGTCGGCAGCCGCGGCAAACTATCGTTCTCTACGTTCAGTGGCGATCTGCGCATTGAAACCGCTGACGGTGAGGTCCAAGAATTGACGATACCCAATCCTCCTCACGTGCAACAGCCTCTGATTCAGAAGGTTGTGGACGATCTGCGAGGTATCGGGCAAAGCCCCAGCACAGGCGTAACAGCCGCACGTACCAATCGTGTGATGGACGAGCTGTTGCGCGATTTTTACCGCGCCTAAGAACAAACGAAAACCCCAGTCTGATGTGTTTCTCTCGGACTGGGGTTCTTTATTTCATGCTTTATGCTTTCGGGCTCGGCGTTGCTACAATAGGAGCAGGTGCCGACGCTGAAGGATTGTCAGGTGCTAAGGATCGCTTGTTAAGGAACAAGCTAAGGGGTAGAGCGACTAGCACAATAAATGTCGCAAGCAAGTACACGTCATTGACACTCATGGTGAATGCGTGCGTACCAATTTGCACTTTGTCCGTCATCCCGCCTGTAGCAAGATCCTTGCTATGTGTTGCGGTTTGGGACGATAAGACGGATGTGAAGAGGGCGATCGCGAAGGACCCGAATACGTTACGAACCCAGTTATTAATGGAGGTTGCATGACCAGACAGGGTTCTCGGAATTTGTTCCATCCCTGCATTACTTGCAGGCATCGTAGCGAAGGCAATCCCAACGTTCCGAACGATCATCCAGAATACGATATAGCCGCGAGAGACGTCTGTACTCAACCAACTGAGTGTGAGCGTACCAATCGCAATTAAGGAAATACCAATAAAAATTAGAATACGAGGCCCGACACTGCTATACAGCTTACCTACGATCGGCATACAGAGCGCCATCACGAGGGAGGCAGGCAATAGAATTAGCCCCGTATCCAATGGGGTTACATGCTGAATGTTTTGCAAAAAAATCGGTGTCAGGAAGGTACCTGAGTACAAGCTTATCGTAACAATACTGGAGATAATAAGTGATAGTGTATATCTGGAGTTTTTCAACACACGGATGTTCAATAATGGGGAGTCGACCTTAAGCTCTCTCCATATGAATAGCAGAAGAACTAGGAAACCTGTTGCGAATAGACCTATGACACGGCCTGATGACCATCCCCAGGCATGACCTTGCGAGAAACCGATGAGCAAGGCAAGACTGCTGACAACGACAGTTAGTAAGCCGATCAAATCGAATCTTTTTGGAACAGAAAGACGGTAATAAGGAATTAATTTGAAAACGAGAATAATAGCAACAACGCCGACAGGTACGTTCATGAGGAACAACCAGTGCCAGCTCCAATTTTGCAATAACCAACCGCTCAATGTAGGCCCGATTGCTGGCGCCATCATCGCAGATAAGGACCAGAGGGAAATCGCGATCGGTTGCTTGTCACGCGGAATAACTTGATACACAATCGTCATGGTAGCCGGCATAATCAGACCGCTGAAAGCCCCTTGAATAATACGGAAAGCAATCAGTGATGAAGCGTCCCATGCTAGGGCACATAGGAGTGAAAACACGGTAAAACCAATCAACGCGATGGCGTATAGACGTTTGTAGCTGAATTTCTCCCCGAAATACCCTGTAATCGGAGCAATTGTACCGCTTGCGAGCATGAAACCAGTAATTGTCCATTGAATTTTGCTCAAATCTGTATGGAAATGATCACTAAGAATCGGTATCGCGATATTAATCGTACTCATACTTAGAATTGAAACGAACGATCCGAAGAAGATAGCGATCATAATTGGCCAGAAGCGCACTTGCTGTAATTCATCCTTACTCAAAATAATGCCTCCACTCTATCATTGATCTTAACGATAGTATTCTCTATAATTTGAATGAAAATCATCATACTACCGATAAGTTTATATGTCAATAATGACATAAAGGAGGAGCGCTATTGAATACCCTTTCATATGGATTACTAAGCCTTTTAACCAAAAACTCCCGCTCGGGGTATGAGCTTATGCAGCATATTCAGCCTTTTTGGTCAGCCAAACATAGCCAGATATACCCACTCTTAGCGCAATTAGAGCAAAAGGGGCACGTCGCTTTCGTACATGTTCCTCAATCTGATAAGCCAGATAAGAAAGTCTACTCCATCACGGAGCAAGGGAAGGATGCCTTACGGGGATGGATTGCTGAGCCAACGGATGAACCTGTGACGAGGGATGAGCTTGCTCTTAAGGTGTACTGCATCGGCTTAGTGGATAAAGAACAGGCGAGGAAGATGCTCGCGGTACGCGAAGTGTATTATAAGAAGAAAAAAGAGCGATTCAACCTCCTGATGGATAAGCTCCAAGAAGGAAGTGAGAAACCGCTCGATCAATTAGAAATTGGTGATGATGCCTTCGGCATGTATGTACTGGTGCATAAAGCCACAATGAAGGTAGATACGGATTTGTATTGGTGTGAGTGGATGAAGGAGAAATTGAAGTGATCTGAAGTGATCCTAACTGCCGATTTCCTGAATGACCGTTTGAATTTTTTGTAGACGAATGTATTCCGACTTCTCTAATTGCGGTCGAAAATAAGCATACAGATAGGCCGCATCCTCGAACGTCAATGCAGGGTAGCAGACGACCTCTTGCACCACGAGTGGGTTATCCATGATAACCTGCCATTCACCGGCTCTCTCCGCGTGTGAGATGTTTGCGAAAATGTGTTTCTTGGCAGCTATTGTACTTTCGAGCTCTGGCCAAATCTTCTCCCAAGATGGACTGAAATCAACGGGTTTTGGAAAAAGTCGTTTTGCTTTCGCAACCGACTGTTCCACGGTATCCATCTCTGTGTCCCCCGCGGCTTTGATTGCATCCGTGAGACTGTCGAGTAACCGCCTAAAACCTGCGAATCCTTCCGATAGCACCTCACGCCTAAACAGGGCTTCCGCTTCCGCGGTAGTCAGCTTGTTGAAATCCGCCAATGTGTTATTTGTCATACAGGCCACAACCCCCCAAACTGTTCCTTTTCCCAAATTTATCATAAAACATTTTCCAAATAAAGCCCTTTCATTTGCAAAATAGGCTTCTGGTTTAAATTCAGTTTATATTGCTCCTTTATGCTAATTTCTATCATATCCACAGTCTAAAGCAGACAAGAACTTCAAGAAGTGAGGATGAATGAACCATGGCACCCATTATGATCGTAGATGATGATCCGTATATTCGTGAGCTTGTCCGTGTTTTCATGCTGAACGAGGGCTTCGATGTCGTCGAGGCCGCGGATGGCGCCGAAGCGCTCAAAAAGCTGCAAACCGTCCAAGTCGATATGGTTATCCTCGATGTGATGATGCCGAACATGGACGGATGGACGCTATGCAAAGAGCTCAGAGAGCATTATGATCTTCCGATACTCATGCTAACAGCCAAAGCAGAAACAGCCCAGAAGGTTAAGGGCTTCGAGCTTGGTGCAGATGATTACCTGACCAAGCCCTTCGAGCCGCTTGAGCTGGCGATGCGAGTGAGAGCGCTGCTGAAGCGCTACAGAATCGCTTCTTCGCAAACGATTCAGGCTGGCGATTTAAGTATGAATCGCAAAACCTATGAAGTTACCGTTGGCGCAGATAGTATCACGCTGCCGCTCAAGGAGTTCGAACTGCTCTATAAACTCGCGAGCTACCCGGGCAAAACCTTCTCGCGCGATCAACTGATCGAGCAGATTTGGGGGTTTGACTATGAAGGCAATGAGCGAACCGTCGATGTGCATATTAATCGGCTGCGTGAGCGATTTCCTGAGGAGCGGCATGCTTTTCGCATCGCTACAATTCGAGGCTTGGGCTACCGTTTGGAGGTACTGAAGTGAATCATCGGCACAGAGCAGAGAGAAGAGAGCGGAGAGAAAGACAGAAGAAGCGGAGAATGAGCCAGAATAATAAGCAGTCCATTCTCCAACGAATAGGCGGCTTCTTTTTTGGCTTAGGGATATTTATTCTTATTATCGTGTATTGGCTAGTTGCCTTCTATGGCACGGAACATCTCTACGCACAGCTGGGGAAACGGCCTGCGGAAGTCATTGTACAGCTGATCAATTGTATCGGAGGCATGTTCCTCTGGGGGATTACGATGGCCATTCTTGGCCAATTTATGCGGAAGCATCAATTGATTTTCTTCCAAAGTTTGAATCAAGCGATCCGCAGCATGTCGAGAGGGGATTTCAATGTGTTGGTAGATAATAACCCGCGGAATGGGCCTTTCGTGGAGTTAGCGGAGTCCATCAATCAAATGGCGACCGATCTCGGGCAATTAGAGAAAATGAGGCAGGAGTTTATTTCGAACGTCTCTCATGAGATCCAGTCGCCTTTAACTTCCATTAGCGGATTCTCCCGCGCACTGCAGAATGATCAACTGTCATCTGATGAGCGTAAGCATTATTTGACCATCATTGAAACGGAAAGTGTTCGTTTATCCAAGCTCAGCGATAATCTGCTAAAACTGACATCCTTGGAGTCGCAGCATCACCCTTTTGAACCGAAGAGCTATCGTTTGGATAAACAGTTGCGTAATCACATTCTCGCTTGTGAGCCGCAGTGGGTGGATAAAGATATTGAAATGGATATCGAGCTGGATTCTGTAACTGTTGATGCCGATGAGGATCTGCTCAGTCAGGTATGGACGAACCTCATCCACAACGCAGTGAAATTTGTGCCTGTTGGCGGAACAATTCGTGTTCGAGTGGTCAGTAACGGGGAAGAGGCTGTAACGCGGATATCGAATAATGGGCCTAGCATTCCGGAAGAGGATCAGACGCATATATTTGAACGTTTCTACAAAGCAGATAAATCCAGAAATCGTATGGCGGGCGGCAATGGGCTGGGCTTGTCGATCGCGAAGAAGATCGTGGAGATGCATCACGGATCGATTACAGTGGAAAGCGGGATAGAAGAACTGACTTCCTTCATTGTCCGATTACCGATTGTTCAGAAGGCTCAGCTACCCAACATATAACATCGTGTGAACGCAAATAGAGGCCCCCGCTTATCCATGATAACCGGAGGTCTCTATGAGTCATTTTGCCTATTCAATTGTTCTTCCGCACACTCCATTCCCCGAAAATTCGCAAGTCAGTTGCTGAAATCGAAATCGATACATTTGCCTCAAAGTTAAAGTGTCCTTTCCTCTTAGTTAATTGCCCATTTAATCAACCATACGACAAGTCCCTCACTTCTGATCCTTTCCTCGAATGATGACCTGCCTGATCTGATTTCCCGCATGCTGGATGAACGAGTGGGACGTTCCTGCACTTGGCTCCTGTCGTTTAGAACGCAAGTGAGTAGCATGCTTCGCTAACGTGGTCCAATGGACTATCCCCTCTCCTATAAGTTGGTTAGGCTCTAAGTTGATACTGCACCGTCTGGTGCGGGTTGTCCTCTCTGTGTGCCTTGGATTTATAATAGCCCATTATTAAAATATTGTAAATATTCAGATTATTCAAATATCGGTGCGAATATGCCTATTTTTTTGTTTTTTCTTGTGAATGCTTACGTATTCGTGGAATTGCTCAAATTGCTTTCTTGCGTTCGAATTCTTTGAAACGAGTGCCTTGAAAAGTTAAATTTCCTATATCACCCTCGACCATATAGCCAAACTGCTGCCGGCCTATCCACAGTTCCATTCTGCTCCGGTCGTCGAACTCAAAAGTAACATAGTAAGAGGTGTTCGCACTTAAATTACTGGTGCTTCCGGAGAGCTGGATCCGTTTAGCAACAACCTTACAGAATCTGTCTTGGATAGGTGCATTGTTATTGGAGGTCCAGACCGAAAGAGATTTTATAATAATGGATAGAAAGATGCCAACCACGAGAATAAGGATGAGGATGAAGAGGATAAGGACAAGCTTACTTAAAGCTCCTTCATTTAATCCAGCCAGCACATGTAAGCACTCCTTCGTAGTATTGATAGAATAGGGTGTATCGACTTCCTCCTAGTTAGAGGAAACGTTTGACAAAACGGTAGCCGGTTTCATGAAAGCCGATGGGCGATTGGGCGGTTCGGGATTTGTCAGTGGATTCTACGTCAGTAAGCCACATCATGCCAGAGCAATTATGATCACTTGCAAGCTGTTCGGCATAGCTTCTCAATTGCTCCAAAGGTGCTTGGTTACTGTCGGGATCGGGATCTTGCTTAAAGGAAATAACCGAAATCTCACTAAATGTTAGATTGTGTGCTTCACGATCTCTGCGGATACGAAAGCTTAATGTACCGAGAATCCGATTCTTTTCTTCATAGACATAAAGCAATTCGTCCGGATTATCGCGCATGTTATGCAGCCTATTTTCAATATGTAAAGGGGAAATCATTTTGCCAGTAAGATGAGAAACGAGTGAACTAATCGCTGATGTATCCTGGGGTGTTGCTTCACGAATGCATGTAGTCATGGGTATCCTTCTTTCTAAGAACAAGTTATATTGCTAATTGTACCATATATTGGAACATTAGTTCTATATTTATGAAAAAAATGTCAATTTTTTACGTATGTAAGTAAAAGTTTCCTGTAGTCGATGAAATGCCAAAAAGCGCAGCAAGAGTTCATCTTGTTGCGCTTTTTATGTTAAATACACCACTTAGGCTTGCGAAAGAATGGTGTTTAAAGTCGTGCGATCGCTGGCTTGCACTAGCTTGATTAGCAGTTCCTTCGCCGCGGCGTAATCATCCACGTGAAGAATCGACGTGGAGGTGTGAATGTAGCGCGCGCATACCCCGATTACAGCGGATGGAATCCCGTTGCCTTGCAAGTGCACCTGCCCCGCATCCGTTCCGCCTTGCGAGATGAAGTACTGATATGGGATCTTATGCGTCTCCGCCATATCCAGAATGAACTCGACCATCCCACGGTGGGTAATCATCGTGGGATCGAAGATCCGCAGCAGCGCTCCGCGCCCTAGCTGCCCGAAAGCTTGGCGGTCGCCAGTCATATCGCCCGCTGCACTTGCATCCAGCGCGTAGAACAGGTCAGGCTGAATCATATTCGCAGCCGTTCTTGCGCCGCGCAGGCCAACCTCCTCCTGTACGGTGGCTCCCGCGTACAGGACGTTCGGGAGCTTCGGCCCGCCGTGAAGCTCCTTCAAGAGCTCAATCGCGAGGCCGACGCCGTAGCGATTGTCCCAAGCTTTGGCCAAAATCCGCTTCGGATTGGCCAGTGGTGTGAACGGGCAGATCGGCACGATCTGCTGCCCGAGCTTGATGCCGATGGCGATGGCATCGGCTTTGTCTTCGGCGCCGATGTCAATGTACATCGTCTTGATGTCTGCGGGCTTGCTGCGCGCAGCTTCGTCCAGCAAGTGCACAGGAACGGAGCCGATCACACCGATGATCGGTCCGTTCGCCGTCATGATCTGCACGCGCTGCGCGGGCAGCACTTGACTAAACCAGCCGCCGAGCGGCTGGAACTTGACCGTGCCGTGCTCGGTGATGCCAGTTACGAGGAAGCCGACCTCGTCGAAGTGGCCCGCCACCATGATGCGCGGTCCTGTTTCATCGCCGCGTACAACTCCAAATAGGCTGCCGAGCCCATCTTGCACGAACTCATCGGTATATTTGGCTAACTCGCCGCGTACAAATGCACGGATCTCTCGTTCGAAGCCAGGAGCAGCCTGCATCTCGGTTAATGTTTTAAAAAGTGCTAATGTTTCAGTATTCATTAGGTACCTCACTCACTTTGTATGGACTGTAGGACAAATATGAGAACTATTTTACCACAGTCTAATAAAGAACACTCAGACAATTGCACAGCAGCCTATTTACAAAACTAATGACATTAGTTATTATACTAATATAAATAGTTAAATGGAGGCGTTGAACATGAAAATAACGCGAATCGGTCATTTATATCAGCTGGCTTTTATGCCGAGAATGTTCCCAGTGAACTGCTACTTGGTGGAGGAAGAATCCGAACTAACCTTGATTGATGCGGCTTTGCCATTCAGTGTGAAAGGTATCCTGCAGGCGGCAAAGCAAATTGGGAAGCCGATTACACGTATCGTTCTGACACATGCGCATGGGGATCATATTGGTGCACTAGACGGTTTGAAAAAGGAATTACCTCAAGCACGAGTCTACATCTCCAGAAGGGATGCGAAGTTGTTGGCAGGCAACGTGGAGCTGGAAGCGGATGAGCCTCAAACGCCGATTAAGGGTGGCGTCCCGAAAGGGATTCAGACAAAACCGGATGTGCTGCTGGCCGATGGGGATCGAATCGGTTCGTTGCAAGCATTCGCTGCACCTGGTCATACACCAGGTTCCATGGCTTTCCTTGATGTACGTAGCCAGGCGTTGATCGCCGGGGATGCTTTCCAAGTACGAGGCGGAGTAGCAGTATCAGGTGTGGTAAAATTCTGGTTCCCGTTCCCAGCGATGGCGACTTGGAGTAAAGAAGCTTCCTTGGCGAGTACGCGCAGATTGAGGCAGCTAGAACCCAGCTTACTGGCAGTCGGACATGGACGGATGATCGAACAACCGGCAGCGGTGTTGGATGCAGCACTTGAAGAAGCATCAGCGAAATTTCAAGGTGTATCAGCGACAATTTAGAAAAAGGGGCATAAAATGGCTACTCGACAAGGATTAGATGCAGGAACGGTCCTGCAGGCAGCGATAGAACTCGCAGATCAACAAGGGATTGAGCAGCTTTCGCTTGCTGCACTGGCGACCAAACTAAATATCAAAACACCTTCCCTTTACAATCATATCAAGGGTTTGCCTGATCTGCGAAAGCAGCTCTCTAAGCAGGGGTTAGTCCTCGTGAAAGAAGCGATGATCGAAGCCGTGATTGGCAAAGCTGAGGATGAAGCAATGTTGGCTGCGGGTGTGGCTTATGTAGATTTCGCCCGGAAGCAGCCGGGTTTGTACGAGGCGATATCAGCGCTGCCTGATTATGAAGATCCCGAGCTGAAAGAGGTCGGCGCCGGGGTTGTGAGCTTCCTGCTTCGTATTCTTGAGCCTTATGGGCTCAGTGAAGAAGACGCGCTGCATGTGGTGCGCGGTTTTCGGAGCATGGTGCACGGATTCGCCTCGCTCGAGCATCGGAATGGATTCCGCATGGGGCTGGACCGAGATGAGAGCTTGCGTCGATTGTTGCAGACGTATTTGCGGGGATTGCGGGCTTGATGTGGCGCGTAAGAAGTAGCGTGATGCTAACGTACTTCCCAACCCAGTAGAAGAGTAGCAAGCCCACACGGCAAACTAACTGGAAAACATACAGCTAATATAGCCGCAAATCATCAAAACGGACGATTAGATGGAAAAAGTACAGCTATTTTGGCCTGATTGGGTGAGTTGGCGACTTTGAACGGAAAATACCTACATGAAATCCAGTTATTTTAGTTATCTGGTGAAAATCAGCAAAACTAGCTACATAAAACCCAGTTAAATTTGTTGATGTGCGTTGTGGGCCGCTATGGGGGAAGTTGGAGTGGTTGAGGTAGTAGCAGATGTGGTAGAGCAGAGGGAGTAGTAATAAGAGTAGAAAGTATATATAGATGTAGAAGTAGACGTAGATGTAAATGTTGATGTTGATGTGGTAGATAAAAGTAGCAGTAGCAATAAAGTGGCAGTAGAAGTAAGAGTAAGAGTCGTAGGTTTAAAAGTAGCTATTTTGACTTAGGGCAGTTGCGGTAGCTAGTTTAGGCGATTGAAGCAAAGTGGGAGGTGTAGATAAAGTAGCTAATGTTAGTAATTGCAGCAAACAAATGCGAGTTTGAGGGTTAATGAGCGTGAGTGTGTCCAGTTGGACTGCTTGCGCTTTTTTGCGTGTAGGAGCCAGGGGGAGGCGAGCTTTGGTCGCGTTACTCCCCAGATTCACTGGACACTGAGCTTCTCTACTCCTGCTCCGGCTTCTCACACGCCTCCACCGGTAAGCCGGAATCCACGAGGCCTGTGTCGATGGCGCGCCATAAATAGAGGGAGCCGAAGCTGCGATAAGGTGCCCAGCCATCGGCGGCGACGGCTAAGTAGTTTTTATCCGGGCGTTCGGGAAGCGCATGCAGCCAGCGGGCAGCACGCTGCAGGCCGGCATCGCCGAGCGATAGAATATCGGGGCGGCCTAAGGTGAAAATGAGGAACATTTCAGCGGTCCAGACGCCGATCCCTTTGACGCTAGTCAGCTGCTTCAGAAGTTCTGCGGTATCTACATCCTGCAGCTGATCCAGCATGACTTCACCGCTTAGCACCTTGGCGCTGAGGTCGCGGATATAGCGGATTTTGGGATAAGAGACCCCGCATTGACGGATGGCTTCCTCATCTGTAGCTAGAACATCCTCTGGAGTAATGGAGGGGATGAGTTGATTAACTCTCGTTTTGATAGTTAATGCGGCTTTGGCCGAAAGTTGCTGGGAAATAATCGACATGACGAGAGACTCATAGGGACGAAAGCTCGGTGTAAGTGTGAGTTCACCGATGAGCTCGATTAACCTAGCTAATTTCGGGTCAGCTTGAGATAAAGCGATGATGGCAGGGTGCTGGTTATGAAGTTGAATGGTTGTAGTAGGCGCGGTGGGTTGGTGCATTATAATTCCTCCTCTGAAAAATCATGTCCAAAACGGCGCATTCTCGCTACCTATCCTCTCAGGATGAGAGAATTGGGTGGCTTATCCAAATTGACTCTCTTTGAGTATAATAGAAGAAAGAATGAAAGCCAAAGGGGCCGGAGCTGGGATGACAGAGGAGAAACGTATAGCGTCGAGAAGGAACGTGGGGATATTTGCGCACGTTGATGCGGGGAAGACGACAACTACGGAGCATTTGCTATATCTGAGCGGGCGTATTCGCGCGCTAGGCAGTGTAGATAGCGGGACGGCACAGACGGATTCTCTGGACGTGGAGCGTGAGCGGGGGATTTCGGTTCGCAGCGCAACGACAAGTCTAGTGTGGCAAAATACATGGATTAATCTAGTAGATACGCCAGGTCACGTCGATTTCTTGTCGGAGGTGGAGCGCTCCTTACGTGTGATGGACGGAGCGATTCTGATTATCTCCGCTGTGGAGGGTGTGCAGTCTCAGACGGAAATGATCTGGCATGCGCTGCAATCACTTCGCATCCCGACTTTGCTTTATATGAATAAATTAGACCGTATCGGTGCAGACCCCGAACGTGTCCTGCAGGAAATTCATAAGCAGCTCACGGGGATGGCGGTGCCGATCTATGCGCCGCTCGGCCTTGAGGACACGTTCCACGGAGCGCGGAACGTGCTGGTTGACACGCCGCCCGCAGTCGGCGCGCTCCGTGGATTCGACCTCGCAGCCGCGGTCGAAAAGCTCTCCGAGCTCGATGAGCCGATGCTCACGAGCTACATCGAAGGTGCGCCCATCGCGGCGCACGACGTCCGAACCGCCCTGCAGCGATACGCGCGGCAGGGGGAGGCTTTTCCTTTGCTGGTCGGAGCATCCAGCAAAGCGATAGGCATAGAGGAGCTGCTCGCAGCGATCCTCGATTACTTGCCTGAGCCGCGCGGCGATGCGGAGCAGCCGCTTTCGGCTGTGGTGTTCAAGGTCGAGCGCGACAAGACCATGGGTCGCATGGCGTACGTCCGCCTCTACGAGGGGACGATCCGTAATCGGGACACCGTCGTTAATGCCACGCAGGGCGTGGAGGAAAAGGTGACCCAGATTCGTCGCATCGACGGCCGCAAAGCCGAAGATCTAGGTGTTGTCGCGGCGGGCGACATCGCAGCCGTCTGCGGCTTGACGCAGGTGCGGATCGGCGATGTGCTCGGCCGGCCGGACAGCGTTCCGCCTGCGCCGCGCATGGCGGTGCCGCTACTGACCGTGCAGGTGCACGCCGAGAGCGATGCGCAGTATCCCGCGCTCGTGGCAGCCCTGCAGGAGCTCACGGACGAAGATCCGCTGCTCGATCTCCAGTGGCTGCAGGACGAGCGTGAGCTGCACGTCAAGGTCATGGGCGCGATCCAACTCGAGATTCTGACGAGTCTCTTGAGCTCACGCTTTGGCCTCGCGGTAGGGTTCGACCAACCTTCCGTGATCTACAAAGAAACACCTTCGCAAGCTGGTGAAGGCTTCATTGCTTATACGATGCCCAAGCCTTGCTGGGCGATCTTACGGTTTCGCATCGAGCCAGGTGTGCCGGGCAGCGGGCTCGTATATGCGTCCCAGGTACGTGGCGAGCAGCTGCTCGTGCAGTACCAGAATGAGGTGGCGCGCCGCGTGCCGGAGTCGCTGCAGCAGGGGCTGCTCGGTTGGGAGGTCACCGATGTGATCGTGACGCTCCTCGAGGGGGAGCACCACGTGTGGCACACGCATCCGCTCGATTTTGCTGTCGCGACGCCAATGGGCATCATGCAAGGCCTCGCACAGACGGGTACGACGCTGCTGGAGCCGATGCTCCAGGTACGTATTACTGTGCCAGAAGAGTTCGGCGGCAAGGTGCTAAGCGACCTTGTGCAGATGAGGGCGAGCTTCGATGCGCCTAGCATAGCGGGAGGTCGTTTCGTTCTAGAGGGGCGGCTTCCTGTCGCAACGTCGCTTGAATATCCCGTAAAGCTAAGCGCTATGTCGGGCGGGCGCGGCGTGATTACTTCTTCTTTTGCAGGCTATCAGCCGAGTCCTCCTGAAGTTCATGCTGAACGTAAACGGCGCGGCGTTAATCCGCTCGATCAGTCGAAGTATATTTTGGCCGTACGTAAGGCTTTATCCAATTAAGCTCTGCAGGTGCACCCAGCAGCCATTGACAGGGCATCCTATCTTTCAGTAAAATACAAGTAAGTTAATAACATGTGACGGAGAACTGGAGACTCACTTGGATTGCCCTTTGAATAAGAGAAGGCAAATCTTGGTGAGTCTTTTTGTCATGGCGGTCATGTTCAGAAGTCTAGGAAATCGAGGTGAAGCGCATGTCGTTGCAGGATCAGTGTATTTTGCCAGCCATCCGCAAGATGAAGGATTTAGAGAAGCTCATGAAGTCGTCGTACACGTATATCGTGCTGCTTGACAGTCATATTGGCCAGCTAAAAAGCATTGTAGACCTGGGCCGAGCCCATGGGAAGAAGCTGCTGCTTCATGCGGATCTCATCGAGGGACTGAAAAACGACGAGTTCGCGGCTGAATTTCTATGCCAAAGCATTCGCCCTGCGGGTATCATTTCGACGCGTGGCAATGTGATTACGAAGACCAGGCAGAACGGCTTGCTAGCGATTCAACGGCTTTTTCTGCTGGATAGCTCGGCGCTCGACAAAAGCTACACCCTGCTCGAACGCACGCAGCCGGATTACATCGAGGTTATGCCGGGTGTCATTCCGCACATTATCAAAGAGGTGAAAGAGCGCTCGGGTATTCCGATTTTTGCAGGTGGCTTGATTCGTTCCGTCCACGATGTGGAGCAGGCACTTGCGGCAGGCGCGACGGCGGTGACAACCTCGAACCATGAGCTGTGGCAGCATTACGATGGCGTGACAAGGAGGCATAATCAATCATGACAACAACGGGATCCAAGCCCTCATATATCCTTTCCCTTGATCAGGGGACAACGAGTTCTAGAGCGATTTTATTTGATCAAAAAGGAAGTATTGTGCATACCTCTCAGCAGGAGTTTAAGCAGTATTTTCCGAAACCAGGCTGGGTGGAGCATGATGCGAACGAAATTTGGCTGTCGATTCAAAGTGTGATCGCGACACTGTTGTCCGAGTCTGGGGTGCAGCCCGCGGAGATTGCCGGAATCGGCATCACAAACCAGCGGGAAACGGCGGTTGTCTGGGATCGACACACGGGTATGCCGGTGTATCATGCGATTGTGTGGCAGTCGCGTCAGACGGCGGACATTTGTGAAGAGCTCAAGGCGCAGGGGCTTAACGACCTGTTTCGTGAGCGGACGGGGTTGCTGATTGATGCGTATTTCTCGGCGACCAAAATCAAATGGATTCTCGACCACGTCGATGGTGCTAGAGCGAAAGCGGAGCAGGGAGATTTGCTCTTTGGCACAATGGATACGTGGATCATCTGGAAGCTGACTGGCGGCAAAGCTCATGTTACGGATTACTCGAACGCTTCACGTACGCTCATTTACAACATTCATGAGTTGAAATGGGACGAGGAGCTGATGGGACATTTGGATATTCCCGCGGCGATGCTGCCGGAGGTTCGTTCGTCGTCCGAGGTGTATGGGCATACACAGGAAAGCCTATTCTTCGGTGCTTCAATTCCGATTGCGGGGGCGGCTGGGGATCAACAGGCGGCACTGTTCGGTCAAGCATGCTTCGAAAAAGGGATGGCCAAAAACACCTACGGCACCGGCTGTTTCATGCTGATGAACACAGGGAATCATGCGATTCCGTCGCGCAGCGGCCTTTTGACAACCATTGCATGGGGATTGAACGGGAAGGTTGAGTATGCGCTGGAGGGTAGTATTTTCGTGGCGGGCTCGGCGATCCAGTGGCTGCGAGATGGGCTGCGCATGATCAAATCCGCGAAGGATTCCGAAGAATACGCCAAACGCGTCGTATCGACCGATGGTGTGTACGTCGTTCCAGCCTTTGTGGGGCTGGGAACGCCTTATTGGGACAGCGATGTGCGGGGCGCGGTTTTTGGGCTGACACGGGGGACGTCGAAGGAGCATTTTATCCGGGCAACGTTAGAATCCCTTGCGTATCAGACAAAAGACGTGCTGCAAGCGATGGAAGATGATTCAGGCATTGAGCTTACTAAGCTGCGTGTCGACGGCGGTGTGGTGAAAAACGACTTCCTCATGCAGTTCCAAAGCGACATGCTGGGTGTGACGGTTGAGCGCCCCGTTATCAATGAGACGACGGCGCTGGGGGCGGCCTATTTGGCTGGTCTTGCGGTGGGCTTCTGGCAGGATCAGGCGGAAATTGCCGCGCAGTGGCAGGTGGATCGGGCGTTTGAGCAGGAAATGGCAGCGGACTTGCAAGAAAAGTTGTACAGCGGATGGAAAAAGGCGGTAAATGCCGCAATTGCTTTTAAATAAATGCATACAGTGTTATACTACACCTAACAAGTTCATATTCGGTTGGAGACTAGGAGAAACCACAGCGGACCTTTGCGTGCAAACGTGATAGGGTTGTTGTGGTTTTTTCATTTTTCATAAAAGGGAGAGATTGGGATGACAACAGGGCAAGCGAACGCAGGACAACATAAACAGGTGGAACAGCATACCCCATTTAGCGGCTTGAAAAGGAAAGAGACGCTCGAGGCGATGGCACAACAACAATTCGATGTAATTGTGATCGGCGGAGGGATTACCGGTGCGGGTATTGCGCTTGACGCACAGAGTCGCGGGCTTCGCACGGCGTTGATTGAGATGCAGGATTTTGCGTCGGGAACGTCGAGCCGTTCGACGAAATTGGTGCATGGTGGTCTACGGTATTTGAAGCAGCTGGACGTAAAGGTTGTAGCAGAGGTAGGCAAGGAGCGGGCGATTGTGTATGAAAATGGCCCTCATGTGACGACGCCGGAATGGATGCTGTTGCCTTTCTATAAAGGCGGTACGTTCGGTAAGCTGTCTACATCACTCGGCCTAAGAGTTTATGATTTCCTGGCAGGGGTCAAGCGTTCGGAACGACGCAAGATGTTCAGCCCTGACGTGACATTGCAGCACGAGCCTTTGTTGAAGAAGAAAGATCTCAGAGGCGGCGGCTATTATGTGGAGTATCGCACGGATGATGCGCGGTTAACGATTGAAGTTATGAAAAAAGCGGTGGAGCTCGGCGCGATGGCGGTGAATTATGCCAAGGTTGAGGAATTGATCGTGAAGGAAGGCACGCTGGTTGGGGTACGGGTTGTGGATCAACTGGCGGAAGTTGGCGGAAAAGAGGGGAAAGAAGGGAAAGATCAAACCGCTTCGTACACGCTGTATGCGAGTAAAATCGTAAATGCCGCGGGACCGTGGGTGGATACCCTTCGCGAAATGGACCGTTCGAAGCAGGGCAAAACCTTGCATTTGACCAAAGGGGTGCATTTGGTTTTTGATCAGAGCCGTTTCCCGCTGGGGCAGGCGATCTATTTCGATACGCCGGATGGGCGGATGGTGTTTGCGATTCCGCGCGATGGCAAAACCTATGTCGGCACGACCGACACGAACTACAAAGGGGATATTGCGAATCCCCGTATTACTTTAGCTGATCGCGCCTACGTGCTGCGTGCCGCGAACGAGATGTTTCCGTCCCTCGGTTTGACGGAGGCTGACGTCGAATCGAGCTGGACTGGGCTGCGCCCGCTGATCCATCAGGAGGGCAAAGACCCTTCCGAGATTTCGCGTCGCGACGAAATCTTCGTGTCGGGCTCCGGCCTCATTTCGATGGCCGGGGGCAAACTGACCGGCTACCGCAAAATGGCGGAGTCGGTCGTGAACCAGATCGCCGCCATGCTGGTGGCGGAGGGCAAGGTCTCGGCGGAGCTCCCGCCGAGTAGCACGAAGACGCTGCCGATATCCGGCGGCGATGTGGGCGGCTCCGCGCAGCTGGCGCCGTTCTTGCGCAGCAAGGTCAGCCAAGGCCTGCGGCTGGGGCTGACCGAGCCTGAGGCGATGCTGCTCGCGCAGCGATACGGGTCCAACGTGGACACCGTTTTCGCGCTGCTGGAGCAGCACAGGGGTGAGGCGGTGCGGCGGGGCATGCCTGCCGCGGTTCTCGCTGCGCTCGTGTACGCGATCGAGCGCGAGATGGTCGTGAAGCCGGCGGATTTCTTCATCCGCCGCACGGGCGCCCTCTTCTTCGACATCGCGTGGGCACGGCAGTGGAAGGCGCCTGCGACGGCCTTCCTGGCAGAGCGCTTCGGCTGGAGCGAAGCGCAGACAGCGGCTTACACCGCCGAGCTGGAGCAGTTGCTCCATGAGGCGGTGCATCCGCTGGAGGCTTAAGCCGTTGATGTTCCATATCATTAACTAGCGGAGCTACAAACAGAATAACTGTATTTCCTGTAGCTAATTTGGCCGAAATGGCCCCTTTTAGGAATTTAACTGGAATTCCTACAGCTAAAATGAGCTATTCCCGGCACAATGGGTATTTTCGGCTGAAATAGCGGGAGTTTTTCCAGTTAATCTGCTATTTGGCAGAATTACGCTGAAATTAGCTGGAAGTTTTCCATCTATTGCGTCGATTCTAACTTATCTAGACCTCTAAGTGTCATTTCAAAAAAATAAGTCGTTCCACAATTCCATAAGGAATTGTAGGACGACTTATTTGTGCTTGTTAGGGGTGAAAGTTCTCTCCTACCACTCCGCCACTGTACCATCCTCTTGGCGCCAAATCGGATTCTTCCAATTGTGCCCGATGGCCGCCATTTCGCGGACCTTCTCTTCATTGATTTCGATCCCTAGGCCGGGAGCCGTTAAATTCTTCACGAAGCCATTTTCATATTGGAACACGGAGGGATCTTTCAAGTAATCCAGCAGATCGCTACCTTGATTATAATGAATGCCCAAGCTTTGCTCCTGAATGAACGCGTTAGGCGAACAAGTATCCAGCTGCAGACAGGAAGCTAAAGCTATCGGACCTAGCGGGCAATGCGGTGCAATGGCAATGTCATACGCTTCGGCCATTGCGGCAATTTTCCGGGTTTCTAAGATACCTCCAGCATGCGAAAGATCAGGTTGAATGATATCTACGATGCCTTGGGCGAGTAGTTCTTTAAAGCCCCAACGCGTATACATACGTTCTCCCGTGGCGATAGGACATGACGTATAGCGAGCTATTTCTTTCAGCGCCTCATTGTTCTCAGGCAGAACGGGCTCTTCAATGAACATCGGGCGATAAGGCTCAAGCTCCTTTACGATGATTTTCGCCATCGATTTATGAACGCGGCCGTGGAAATCGATGCCGATGCCGACATCTTTGCCAACGGCTTCGCGGACGGCCGCAATGCGGGCAATGGCTTCATCTACTTTGCGGATCGAATCAATATAATGAAGTTCTTCCGTAGCATTCATTTTCACCGCGGTGAAGCCAGCTTGGACTTGCAGCTTAGCAGCTTGACCTACGTCACTTGGGCGGTCTCCGCCAATCCAGGAATAGACACGTGTGCGATCACGGCAGGCACCGCCTAATAAATCGTATACAGGGGCGTTGTAGAACTTGCCCTTAATGTCCCAGAGTGCTTGTTCAATACCGGAAATGGCACTCGAAAGAATTGGGCCTCCACGATAAAATCCTCCGCGGTATAGCACTTGAAACATATCTTCGATTCGCATCGGATCCTTCCCGATGATATGGTCGCTCATTTCCATTACGGCTGCTGCCACCGTATCAGCTTTCCCCTCAACGACAGGTTCTCCCCATCCTGTAATGCCTTCATCCGTTTCGATTTTCAAAAACAACCATCTTGGCGGTACTTTGAACAGTTCTAATTTCGTAATTTTCATGGTATGCTTCCTCTCCCTGTACCTTAGAATGTTTGAAAGTTCACTGCATGTACGGCCGCCATGAGCTGCTCGGCGTAGGTAGTAATCGCACTGTAATTACCTTGTCGAATTTCGTTAAGTGCTACCAAATTTCCTCCTATACCTACGGAGGAGGCGCCAGCTTGCAGATAAGAAGGCGCATTTTCTTTTGTTATCCCTCCGACTGCGAGGATATTGAGTTCATTTAGAGGACCTCTGAGCTCTTTCAAATACGAAGGATCTAAGCTCGAGCAAGGAAAAAGCTTAACGATCGGAGCGCCGTAATTCATGGCCTGCACGATTTCGGTTGGTGTCATGGCACCCGGCATCGGAGTTACTTGATGCGCTAGTGCCGTCTCGATCATGCCTTGATCCACATTCGGGGAAATAAGGAACTCTGCGCCTGCTTTTATGGCTTCTACGGCTTTACTCGCATTAAGGACTGTCCCAGCTCCAATTATCATGCGGCCATCATACTTTTCACGCATGTGATCTATGATTTGGAGCGCATTCGGTGTATTCAAAGTTACTTCTGCAAGCTGAATACCCCCTGCAGCAAGTGCCTCGAATAGAGGGGGCGCCTGCGTGAGTTCAATTCCCCGAATGATGGCAATAACTTTGGACTGATGTAACGTGTTTAAGACGGTTGGCATAGCGTTGCTCATCCTCCCTTCTGGTTAAGAATATTGATCGCGATACTCCTGAGGGGTCATCCCGTAATGCTTTTTGAAAGCATGATTAAAGGAGTGCGGACGTTGGTATCCGAGCTGCGTAGCAATTTCGTAAATTTTATCGTGACCGTTTTTTAACAGATAGGAAGCTTTATCCATACGTACCCGATTGACGTAGTCGCTTAGATTATCGCCAGTTTCCAACTTATAAATTTTAGACACATAAACAGGGTGCAGATACACGTGATCCGCAATCGATTGCAAGGAGACATCGCTGGCTAGATGCAGATCAATAAAAGAGCGGATGTCATTAATCAGGGTGACCCGGCTATCTTTTCTCTCCTGATCCATATCCTCCATCATCCGATGTAAGGAACGAATGGACCATTCACGTAATTGGTTCACGCTGCGGAAGGGAATGCCTTCCGTCATTTTCTCGTAGTCTCCGCCAATGAGCTGGTGCAAGGGTCTGCCGTTTTTATGAGCAATGTAAGCAAAAGCGGATGCAACCGAGAAGTAAACCTCCAACAGGTGCTCTTGGGACTCCGAGAACTTGGCTTCCATTTCGTCGAAAATCAATGAAAGCTTCTCTTCGGTATCTTCCCATCGGGCTGCCTCCAAGAGATGATTGAGTGTAGGAGGTTCATACAGTTTCTGCAAAGCGGAAAGCTCCGTTTGGGCGGAGTCTTCGCCGAGCACCATTAATAATTCATGTTCGCTCCCAATACGCTTACGAAAGGCACTTAGAGAGGAGTTATATAAGGTTGTGATATCACCAGGGAACTCCCCCCAACTGCTGAGTAGAATGGAGATTTTGCCCTTCAAATAATTGTTCACGGCGGATTGGAGGACAGCAGCTGTTCGTTCAAGCCAAGCAGGGTCTTCCTTCTCGCTAGTAACCGGCTTCCGTTTCATGATGAAAACCAAATAATCATGTGCGTCTTTGGTAGACCAGCTATCGAATTTCTCGGCAAATAATTCCTCAACCATATTACTGATGGCATATTCCATTAGGGATAGACGCCCCATATCATATTCAAGGAAGTCAGATTCAAGTCGAATCATCATACATACACAAGTCTGTTCATGAAAATCAGGGAGTTCCAGCATATGCATTTTCTCTTGGAGCGATTGCTCAGAAAGTTTGCGACCCTGAAGGAGATCATTCAGCAAGTTTCCTCTCAGTAGAGGCAGGTTTTCTTTGAACGTGTAAGTAAGCCGCTGGGTGGAGATGACTTCTTGCCATTCCTTCTGAAGCTTATCCATGACCCGGCCAACCGTAGCCAGCAAATCCTTCTCTGTAACAGGTTTTAATAAATAATCCTCCGTACCTTGAAGGATGGCTTCTTTGGCGTAGTTGAAATCAGAGTAACCCGATAAGAGAATACACTTCGTTTTCTGCCATCTGTCCTTGATTTCAGCAATCAGCTCCAAGCCAGTAATCCCCGGCATTTGAATGTCTGTAATGACGATATCAATGGAGAATTGCTCAAGCAGCTCTAACGCTTCTTTACCCGAATAAGCCTTGAAAATTTGTTCGATGCCCAGCGACGCCCAGTCAATCGTGGCGTGCAGCCGATCTACAACATGCGCTTCATCATCAACAATGAGAAGTTGAATCATGGTCTTCTCTCCTGAGCAGCTGGAAGAGTTTCCTGCTGCTTCTCACGCTTCCAAGTCAACACAGCCTTCATGCCCCCATCTTCTCCTAATTGAAAAGTCAGTCCCGATCCTTCTCCAAATTGATAAAATAGCCGATGATGAATATTCCATGTGCCACAGCCAACGTCATCGGACATCGGTTGCTCCAGCTGTTTCGATAGCTGAGTTAATTGCTCTTGGTTCAGACCAGGGCCGTTGTCCTCGACAATCACTCGGTTCCACTCCCCATCTTGCTCGCCTTTGATGGTGATGCGGTCACTTTCCATACTGCGTTCAATGCCATGAATAATGGCGTTCTCCACCAAAGGTTGAAGAATAAGCCTTGGAACCGATTCGTTCAACATGTCATCCGGAATGCGAATGTCATACACTAACCGATGAATACGCAGTTGCTGAATGTTTAAATAGTGAATAACGAAATTCACTTCTTCCTGCAGCCGAACGACTTGTTTCTCGACTCTTGTTGTATACCGATAAAACTCGGCTAAATTTTGTGACATAGCCACAACGGACTCCTTATCCTCCATCTCAGCTGAATTGATAATGAAGAATAACGAATTGTACAGAAAGTGCGGATGGATCTGTGACTGCAGCTGCTTCAAAGTGGCTTCGCGCGAGCGTATTTTCTCCGCATAAACATCTTCAACCAGTACTTGAATTTGCGACGCCATTTCATTAAATCGTTGAATGAGGAAATCAAATTCATTCTTGGCTTTGTAGTCGATGCGTGCCGATAGGTCGCCTCTTTTCACCTTCTGCACACTTTGAATCATCTTGCCGATAGGTATTTGTACATTCCGATACAAGATAAAGGAAGCTAACACACTCATCATGAGCAAAAGTCCGATCGATATGTAAAACAATTTGCGGGTCATGGTAATGGGAGATAGTATTTTCTGAACGGGCACATAGTCGACCAAATACCAATTTAATTGCGTTGATTTCACATAGCTGACCAGATACTGCTGTTTGTCGATTTTTATTTGCATTTGGCCGGAGAGCGGTAGCGTAGATCCCGTTAGTTGCTCTCTGATAGAGGTCGTAATGGATGAATCTGAAGAGCTGTTGAGAATCAAGGATTGCCCATCATCCACCAAAAACGGATCGCTTCGTTTATCTTTCTTATACACATCCAGCAGCTGAACCATATTCTGTACACTAAATCTCACTTGATAAAGCACATTCGTTTGATCCACAATCTGCGCACGAATGGGCTCGCTAACTTCCCTAATGAACGATCCGACACCTTTGTCACCTTCACGTACTTCATAGGTCCAAGTTCTCTGAATCGGTCTATGCCAAGGCCATGCGTCGGTACCATTTACGAAGATGCTGGAGGATAGCACTTGCTTCCCTTTGGGAATAGCTATCGTGAGTTCATTTACCCAACCGCTGGAGACGCTTTGCAGGCTAAGCTTTTGGATGATGCGCGATTGTTCCTTCAACATGTCATAATCTGGCGAATCATTCTTATCGATGTACTCTCTCACATAGGGGTCACTTCCCAAAATCACCGGAGACATCGCTAATCGCTCCACATCTGCATCCAGCTGGTGCATAAAAAAAGACAGTTGGTTCAAATTGGACGATTGAATCTGATCTTGAACGACATTGTTTGTAATTCGATTCGTATAACTGTAGAGCAGGACGATGGGAATCAGTAGCAAAACCAACAGAATTAAAATTTTGCTGAAAATATTCAATTTATAGGGCATACGAAATCACCTTCCACGTATCTGCTAAGCTAACCAACTTCAAATTTAATATACGAGAGATGCTGTCTAAAAGAAAGGCGGCATCTCCCGTATTCACAATTCTGGTTGTTAACCTTTAACAGCACCGGCGGAAAGTCCGCTTACTACATAACGTTGAGATACTAAAGCGATGATGAGAACCGGAAGTGTAATGATGCAGGCTGCTGCCATCAATGCCCCCCAGTTGATTTCGGAGTAGGACATAAAGTTAAATACAGCGATCGGGAGCGTCTTTGTCTTGTCTCCAGCCAGAATCACCGAGAACATGAAATTGTTCCACGAGAAGATGAAGGAGAGAAGTGATGCTGTAATAACGCCAGGTCCCGAGATGGGCATAATAATGCGCAAGAAAACTTGGTGGTGCGTACAGCCGTCGATGAGACCGGACTCTTCGATTTCGGTCGGCAGAGCCTCGAAGAAAGAGATCATAATCCAGATAATAAAAGGCAGTCCAACAAGCATATGGCTTAAAATAAGCGCTGTATACGTGTCCACCAAGTGGATTTTGGAGAACAAGATGAACCAAGGAATTAGAAAGGTAATTCCCGGGATAATTCTCGCGACTAAGATGAGAAGCCCTAGCTTATGAAGGTGATGACGAGCAATCGCATATGCCGCAGGGAGTCCTAGAATAAGTGACAACAGTGTTGAACCAGCGGCGACGAGGAAGCTATTCCAAATGAATCTAATGAAATCATATTCTTTAAACACGCTGACATAGTTATGAAACGTTGGTTTGAAGATAAACATTTGGCCTGTCGACAAGATCTGTGATTGTGTCTTAAACGATGCGAGGAGCATCCATACGAATGGAAATGCAAACACAATGACGACTAGAAAGGTAAGCAGCGTTTGTGCAATTCTAAGACCTTTCTTTTTTTTCATGATGTGGCTCCCTCCATTCGTTTACGCATCCAAATCATAAATAACGTCAATCCCATCACTAGTGCGAAGAAAATAACGAGTAGTGATGAAGCCATCCCAAGCTTAAAGTATTGGAAACCGAGCACATATCCGTATAGATTCAAAGTCTCTGAAGCGAAGTTCGGCCCGCCTTGTGTTGTCGCATAGATGATATCGAAAGTCTTCAAGACGTCAATCAATCGCAGCATAGCGGCCACAATAATGGTCGGTCTTAATAATGGAAGTGTTATGGAAACAAACTTTCTCCATGTACTTGCACCGTCTACATCCGCCGCTTCATAAGGATCTGTTGGGAGTGTAGCTAACCCTGCCATAATAATGAGTGCAATCATAGGTGTCCATTCCCACACATCGACGATAACAAGCGAAGGGATAACCTGATTAGGTGAAGCTAACCAGAGAAGTGGCTCTAGACCAAACGTTTTGAGCAGCATATTGGCTACCCCGATCGTAGGTTCGTAGATCAGCATCCAGACTAAGCCCATGGCTACCGGAGTTGCTACCATTGGCAGTAGAAAGATTGTTTTTACGATATTCTTCCCGCGGAACTCTCTGGAAAGAAGCAAGGCGATGGCGATACCAAGAATCACTTCGAGGGTAAGCGCTGCGAATGTGAAATAAAACGTAGAACCTGCTGCATGCCAGAAGCGTTCATCTTTGAACAATGCTATATAATTCGACAAACCAACCCAGAGAGGTGGTGTCGTTGCGGACATGCTCCATTCATAGAAGCTGATCCGAACGGTATAGATGATCGGAAACAGCATCATAAGCAGGACGAAGATGACCGCGGGGAGTGTATAGATCCATTTTAAGTTGCGGTTAAACCAACTGTATTGCACGCTGCATGCACCCTTCCTGATGTTGTTATTTTCTGTATGAAAGATGAAAAGGGCCATCAGATGACCCTTTTCACCCATTGATCATGTATTTATCTTGTTTTATCTTTATCCATAATTGTTTGCAGTGCTTGGTTGGCTTTGTCTGCCACAGGTTGAAGATTCGTTTCACCTGACATGACCTTCTGAACAATTTCACCAACAGCATCACGAGCTTCGCCTACGCTAATTACAGTTGGACGGTCGTGGTCAACGCCTGTTTTGGCACTTTCTTTGATGATCGGAACGAGTTCAGCCGGGAAGCCTGTTGTACCTTCAGGTTTATCCCAAATCGAAGCGCGGGCACCAGGGTTACCTTTTTGCTGTGTTTTCAACACTATATCTTTACTTGTTGCCCATTGAATGAACGCCCAAGTCGCGTCTTTGTTGGCGGATTTGCTGTTCATCGCAAGTCCCCAAGATGTAATACTGTACGGCTTGGAGCCTGCTTTACCCCCAGGGAATACAGCAAACCCAACTTGATCAGAGATTTTCGATTTCGCCGGGTCCGTTGCGTTCTGGTAGAGTGAGTTCGCATCGGTTAAGAAAGCGACCTTACCCTGAGCGAAGATACCGAAAGCTTGCGGCCATGACATATTGAGCACGCCTGGAGGCGCATAGTCTTTCAATAGTGTGCCATATGTCGTGAAGGCTTTGAGCGCTTCTGGTGTGTTGATGCTGGCTTTCTCTCCTGTTGTGAAGTCTGCACCTTCGGAGTATAGGAAAGAAGAAACTTGTGTAACAAGTGGAGAGCGTTGGCCTCTGGCTACGAATCCGTACATCTCATTTTTCGGATCATGCAGCTTTTTAACCGCCGCGGTAAGCTCCTCTAATGTTTTAGGAACAGCAATACCCGCCTTTTGCAACAAGTCTTTCCGGTAGTACAAAATTTCTTGTTCCGTAATAATCGGGATACCAGCTAATTTGGAATCAACTGTTGTTGAACCGATAGCGGATTTTGAGAAATCATTAAAGTCGTAGTCTTTTGCTTTTTGAGCGTATTCGTCAAGAGATTGAAGCCAACCATTTTTGTAGAAAAGCTTGCCTTCTTGAAGAGGGCGGTACATAAAAACATCAGGTGTTGCAGAACCAGATGTGAATTGCACGGTCAGCTTCTGTGTGAGCTGATCCTCGAAGAAGTTTTCAACATTCACCTTGATACCCGTTTCTTTCTCGAAGTCGGGAAGCAAGGGCTTGATAGCTTCTGCCCAAGGATGGTTAGCTGTTACTAAGGAAATTGTTTTTCCTGCGAATGGCTTCGCATTAGCTGTTGCAGCAGCGCCTGGCGTTGTTGTTGCTTGTTCTGTCTTCGTAGATGTATTGCCGCATCCTGCAACCACCGTTGCAGCCATAACGACTGTCGTGCTGACACCAATCCATTGTTTGAATGATTTTTTCATGTAATATGTGACCTCCCAAGTACGTTCAAATGGTTGTGTTTACATCTCTAAGAGTACCTGATTCCTCTGTTTGGTTGATATAACTAAGATTCAATATGGATAACTACGACTGAAGGAAATGGGAGTACTGTAAGTTAGTGTTGCCATTTTTCGAGAAATTGTAGAGACAACCATTCTAACTATTGACACGTAACTCTACTCTGTTTAAAATGTATAAAAATACAAATAAGTGAATAAATATACGAAAGCGGTGAAGAAGTTGCAACACATTCTATCCTTACAAGAGCTCGACAAAGCTGCCTTGTTATCCATTATTCTCAAAGGCATAGAGATCAAAAACAATCCAGAGGCTTACTACCACCACTGTGAGTGCAAAGGGCTGCTCATGCTTTTCCAGAAATCATCGACCCGAACGGCGCTTTCCTTTCATTCAGGTATTCATCAAATGGGCGGCTATGCGGTGAATATGGATTGGGATGCGAGCAATTTTAGTATCTCTCCAATTAAATACGAAGCCCGTTATGCATCAAGGAACTGCGATGTCATCATGGCTAGGCTCAAAAAGCATGCAGATTTACTAGAATTAGCTGCCTATTCTCAGGTGCCTGTGATTAATGGATGCTGCGACATGTACCACCCGTGCCAAGCGCTTGCGGATTTAATGACCATTTATGAAGCCAAAGGAACTTTTGAAGGTGTAACTTTAGCCTATGTTGGCATTCATAATAATGTTGTAAATTCCTTAGTTGCAGGTTGTATGACATTGGGAGTTAAACTACTGCTAGTCACTCCGATTGTTAATGAAGCTTCGTGGGATGAAGAATTGATGAAGCAAGCTTATCAAAGCGGATACGTTGAGGAAGTCGAAGTACTGTCTGCTGCGATGAAAAGGACTGACTTTATCTACACAGATACATGGGTCGATATGGAGTTTTTCTCGGATGCACATTACCAAGAAGAGAAAGATAGACGAATTGACATTATGATGCCTTTCCAAATCAACAAGCGCAGCCTTGGAAAGTATTCACCCTACATCATGCATGATATGCCCATTCATCCAGGTTTTGAAATCGCAGAAGATGTGATTGAATCAGAGCAATCTATCATTTATCAGCAAGCGGAGAATCGAATGCATGTTCAAAAAAGCTTGCTCCTACACCTACTGAACCTATAGCTGAAGGGGGACCACCACGACCAATGACACTCACGACCCTTATCGCTTTCGCTTTAGTCTCGCTAGGCATGGTGTGTACGCCCGGCCCTAACATGATCTACTTGATTTCACGCTCAGTCACGCAGGGGCGGATGGCGGGGATCATCTCACTGCTCGGCATTGTACTTGCCTTCCTGGTCTACATCGTGACTACGATGTTAGGGCTGTCGGCGCTGTTTTTGGCAGCTCCCTTTGTGTTCGACGCAGTAAAGCTAGCCGGAGCTGCCTACTTACTATGGCTGGCTTGGCAGGCTGTTAAGCCGGGCGCTAGATCGGTGCTGACTGCTCGGGAGCTACCCGTTGACCCGCCAAAGAAGCTATTCCTCATGGGCTTCATGACCAACCTGCTCAATCCCAAAGCTGCGGTCCTGTATGTGTCGCTTCTACCTCAGTTCGAGGACCCTGCAAGGGGCTCCTTACTGCTGCAAAGCGCAACGCTGGGACTCACGCAAATCATGGTGAGCTTCACAGTAAACCTCGTCATCGTGCTAACGGCAAGCCGCATCGCCGGATGGTTCGGCACGCGTCCGCTATGGCTGCAGATCCAGCGGTGGCTGATGGGCAGTGTGTTGACGGGGTTGGCTGTACGTCTTGCTTTCGAGCGGAGACCCTAATAACGATAGAGACCCGCAGCAGCTTGCCGCGGGTCTTTTATTCATATCTAACCTTGCTTAAAAAAAGCAATCACAAACTCACGGAAATGAATGGCCGCCTGAGAGAGGTAGTGCTTGCGATTCCAGGCGATGCCAAAGGTGCGGTGACAGTAGGGTTCTGTTATTTTTAACTGAACGGTGTCGGGATTGGAAGCTCTTCTACCTAGGGATAGCGGGAGTGTGAAAGTGATGCCAAGCCCCATTTCGACTAAAGTTTGAATAGCGCTGACTTCCTCCAGCTCGAACGCGATGTGAGGTTCAAACCCCGCCTGACGGCAGAAGCCATCCGTAATTTCCCGGAAATTCGTTTGGGAGGATAGGGAGATGAAGGGTTCATTCGCAGCTTCTATTAAACGAATACTGTCTCTGGCGGCAAAGCGGTGTCCCTTCGGGACAGTCAAATACAACTCTTCTTCGACAAGTGTGAGCCATTCAATATCCGGTCCGATTACCGGTGTAGAAGAGATGCAGAAATCGATTTCGGCATTCTCGAGATCTTTTTTCATTTCCAAGGCAGAAGCCAACTGGCGCTGGATGACTCTGACGTGGGGATGAAGGGTCAGGAACTCCTTGAGAAGGGTCGGCAGCACGTACGGTAGCGATACAAAAAGGGAGACGACACCATGGTCGAGTCCAGCCATATCTTTGATCTCCCGTTCGCCTTCTTTCAACTCTAGGAAAGCTTGCTCAACGCGGCGGAGATATGTCTTCCCGAAGGCATTCAATTTCACATGCCGGCCTTGACGCTCGAATAAAGGGAGACCTAACTTCTTCTCTAGCCGCTGGATGGAGTTGCTAAGTGAAGGTTGTGAGACATTGAGCTCTTTGGCAGCTTGGGTCATGTGCTCAAGGCGTGCGACCGTTTGAAAATAATGAAGCTGTAGGAATTCCATTGGTGAATCCTCGCTTTTCTCACCACATCAGAAAGTATAAGTTTTCGCTTCCCGAAAACTGTTTTCTGATTGGCGATAAAATTTACATCTAAACGCGGTCGCTCATCTTCGAATGGCATCGATAGAAACTTTCTCATAACTTTGATGTGATCATTCTATCATATAATATGTATTATACTTTATTGAATTTCCCTCTTATACTAGTTCAACATACAGAAAACCTTGTGGAGAATGGAGCACATATGTTGACTAGAGAGAGAATTTGGAGCAAAAATTTCGTTGTCGTATGTATGAGCAGCTTTTTCATGTTTCTCACTTTTTATATTCTTGCTACGGCATTTCCCCTATATGTAAAGGATAGTTTGCACGGTGATCAGCAGCAGATGGGATTATCGATAACGATTTATGTCATCGGTGGGGTGTTGATTAGACCCTTCTCAGGACAATGGGTAGATCGCTATGGTAAAAAGAAGATGGCCATTATCGGAATGGTCATTTTCTTATTGGCCTGTATCAGCTACTTCGGCGCGAAGGGGACGTTCATGTTTCTGGTGATTCGCCTTATTCACGGCATGAGCTATGCGATAGCTTCAACGGCAACGAGTACGATTGCATCGTCACTCGTACCTAATTCGCGTCAGGGCACGGGGATGGGCTATTTCAGCATGTTCATGAGCGTCGGGATGGTCATCGGGCCTGCGATGGGTTTATTTTTATGGAAAGATAAGGACATCCATGTTCTGTTGTTGGCTATTTGTGTGATTGCTGCGCTCTCACTCCTATTCACGCTGGGTATGCGAGTGCCTAAGCAAAAACAAGAGGCACTGCAGGCGATGGAGCCCGGAGAACGAGAGAAGCGGCGCTTGCAATGGAGTGATTTTATCGAGCCTAAGGCACTGCCGATTTCGGCGGTGGGGTTTATTCTAGCTTTTGCCTATAGCTCGTTATCTGGTTTTATGTCCTCGTTTACGGTTGAAATTCATCAATCTCAAGTTGCAGGTACCTTCTTTGTTGTGTTTGCGCTGATGATCGTGGTATTCCGGCCGCTGATTGGGAAAATATTCGACTCTTACAATGAACATTATCTGTATTATCCCGGGATTGTCTTGTTTACCGTAGGGATGCTCCTATTAAGCCAAGCGCATGCTGGAACAATGGTTTTGGTGGCGGGAGTCATTATGGGCGTGGGTTATGGGGCGCTGTTGCCTTGCTTTCAGGCTTTAGCGATGAAGCTGGCACCTGAACACCGTAGAGGGAGCGCAACGGGGACGTTTTTCCTGCTGTTCGACCTTGGGTACGGCTTAGGGTCTTATGTCATGGGAATGATCGCTTCGGTGTCGGATTATCGCATGATGTATGTCGTCGCAGGGCTCGTTCCCTTGCTATCCGCGGCTTTGTACTATGTGCTGCACCATCGTCCTCGAGCGAAGTTATCACTCCATAATCAGAATGCCAAGCTAGTCTAGAAGGATGGATAGGATCGGGATAGGATCGGGAGACCCACAGCGGATAGCTGAGGGTCTTTTTCATATAGCCGTAGAGAACGGGCATAAAAACGTAAGTATTTCCTCAAAATAAACCTTGTTCGAGAATTGTTTGCAGAGGAGCAGGTTTTGATGAAACGAAGATTCCTATTAGTAACGCTGCTTGTAACGATGGTTCTCTCCTTCACGTTCATGCCGATAGGCGCACATGCCGCTGGGAAAGAACCTGGTTCTGCGCTTTGTATGAACGATGCGAAAGTGAAGCTTAAGCAAGACATGAGGAGACTTTGGGCTAATCATGTGGGCTGGACGAGAAGCTACATTGTAAGTGCAATTGCTGGGGTAGAGGATCAGAAAGATGTTTTGGATAGGCTGCTGAAGAACCAGCAGGACATTGGTGATGCGGTGAAGCCGGTTTATGGCGATGCGGCTGGGAATAAGTTGGCTGAACTGTTGAGGGAACACATCCAATTAGCTGGTGGCGTGCTAGATGCGGCCAAAGCTGGTAATCAAGCCGATCTAGCCAAGTTTAACAAAGAGTGGTACCGAAATGCGGACGATATCGCCAAATTTCTAAGCGCCGCGAATCCGAACTGGTCAGAGAAAGAACAGCGGGACATGCTATATGCACATTTGCAGTTTATTACTGATCAAGTCACTGCGAGGCTGAAAAAGGATTGGAAAGCGGATATTCTTGCCTTCGATAAGGGTGAGGATCATATGATGATGTATGCCGATATGTTGTCGGATGGGATTATCAAGCAGTTCCCCGATAAGTTCAAATAAGTTTATATTTACTCATGCGCAAGCTGATACTGGGTGTCCCAGTGTCAGCTTGTTTTGTGTTCCACCGTGCGCTAATTGGGGCCGTCGTGCTATAATCGTGCCATATGAACGAGAGGAGAGGAAATGTCGAAGGTTGTCGACTTTTCACGCCATATGGATATCAAAGAGCTCTTATCTTATTTAACCGAAGAGAATCTGATGCTGATTTTGGACAAGTACCGCTCATTCGGTCCGCTGCCGGGACTGCTGCTTCCCTTTATGAAATCCTTCATTCCACCACTCCCAACACTGGTGATCATTAGCGTGAACGCGACAGTTTATGGGCTGTGGCTCGGTTTTCTCTACTCGTGGATCGGAATTGTGTGCGGTTGCTTGGTGACGTTTGCGATTGTGAAAAAGGTGGCAGGCCACCCCTATCTCGTGCGTTGGTCGCAGAAACCGAAAGTCCAAAAAAGCCTCAACTGGGCGCGACGCCAAGCGTTCAATTATGTCTTTATCCTTAGTCTATTTCCTCTAGGACCCTTCGTGGTTATTAATATGGCGGCGGGGCTGGTGCGGATGCGTTTTCGATCATTCCTCGTGGCGGTTGCAGCGGGGAAAGCGGTGATGGTCATGTCCGTTAGCTTCATTGGCTATGATTTGAAGAGGTTCGTGAACAATCCGTATGAGCTTATTTATGTGGCCTTATTCATTGGTATTTCACTGGTGATTAGCAAAAAAGTAGAAAAGCGGTTTATGTGATGCCGCAGAATGCCCCCGCCTTGAAGCAAGCTTGTTTCCCGATTTACAGGGAGCGAAGCTTGAGCAGAGCGGGGTTTTTGTGCATAGTGAAGACTTATTCGTTGGAGTCTCTCCACACCTAACTGAGGGCGCGACATGAAAGCAAAATTTAAAATAAATGGATTTTATGAAGTTAATTTTGCCGTAAATGCTACTTTGAAGCGAATAACTGGAAAAAGTACAGCTAAATGTGCACATTCACGCCGAATGAGGAGAATGGGGAAGAATTAGATGGAGTTTTTCCATCTAGATCAGGAAAATGGCCAAAAACGAGGAAATTAGCTGTAAGAAATCCAGTTAAAGTTTGTAGATCCACCAGTGTGACCATGAGAGGAAGCTAACGACAGGCTGAGGATACTCAAAAGAAGGGCGATGCTACTTAAAGACACTTATGCAACAAGAATTCGAAAGTCCAACCTTTCAGCATGTTCACCAGTCCACCTCTAACCCCAACTTCAGCCTCACTACAGTCACAAACTTGTCCCGTCCCAACAATCCTAACTGCAATCGCAACCAACAACCACAAGCACAACAACCCCAACTCCAGTATCCAACCTATCTGCTTAGTTTGACCTCTAACCCCCTCACACAACATTGGATGTAAAGCCACGAGATAAAGACGAACCAACGCTTAATGCAGCGTCAATTCGCCTTTTTCTTGCGTGCTCAATTCCGTGTACACGCGGACTTGGTCTTGATCGTCGATCGTCGCGAGCACGACGTGCTCCATATCAACCTGTAAAGTCTGCATCTGCGCCTTCAACCAAGGCAGATCTTTTCCCTGCTGCGCGAGCAGCTTTTTATCATAGGAGCCCTGTATGATCAGTGGCTTCACGAGAGAGAAAGGGTCGCTGGGGATTGCCATATCTTGGGCTGTCACCGTTTGATACTGCGGCTCGAGAAATACGGAAACCATCCCGCCAGGCTCCCACAGAGCGAGTGCTACCTTCTCAATATCCTCAATTTGTTGTTTGCGGAGCTCAGAGAAGAGGTGGTCGACTGAGATTTTGGCTTTGCGCAGACCGCCCATGCGAAGCTTTCCGTGTTCAATAAGCGTCAGTGGTGACGGTTCAAAGAGATGCTTGAGGAAGTTCCATTTTAGACTTAGCCAAGAGGTTATGAGATATAGCACAACGAGCGCAAGGGTGGTGATCATGGAGCCTTTTAAAGATAAGTGCTCGTCAGAGAGTGGGTGTGCCATGATATTGCCTAGAATGAGTGCAATGACGAAATCGAGAAAACGCAATTGTGAGATCGAGCGTTGGCCTAATGCTTTGGCGGTGAGAAGCAGGAAAAAGTAGCCTACAATAGCACGTAATATCCACTGTATGGTGGTTAGTGATTCTTGACTGTGAAAGAAGTCCAAGGGTCGTCACACTCCGGAAATAAGGTAAATGCTCCCTATAACGTACCCTTATATGGGATCAGCTATCCGCGGTTTACAGGGGAGAAGGCACCAATGATCTAGTGCTCGCCACCGGTTAGTCCGACCTGCTCCTCGCTCCAAGCCCAGAGCTGACGAGCCAGCGCATCGTCCATCGCTCGGGCCGAAACAGGCGCTATCGCCCGCCTGTAGTAGTACTCGCCGCTGACCGTTTGCACGTCCGGGCTCGTGGCCAAGAACACCGTCGTATCCGCACCCTGCGCCGGTGTCAAAAAAAACGGCCGCATCATCGCATGCACGGCCTTCCCAAATCCGGTGTCGCGATCGACACCGATGTTCGTGGCCACGGCTCCCGGATGGAGCGCGTTGGCCGTGGCTGAAGTGCCTGCGAGCCGCTTGGCGAGCTCGCGGGTGAACAGGATATTCGCCAGCTTCGACTGGGCGTATCCGTTCCAGACCCGGAACCCTCGCTGCAGGTGAGGGTTGGCCCAATCGATGCGCCCGATTTTGTGGGCGCCGGAAGAGACATTGACGATCCGCCCCTGCGGAGCGCGGATGATAGCGTCCAGCAGAAGCTGGGTCAGCAGGAAGTGGCCGAGATGGTTGACACCCATCATAGCCTCGAAGCCATCTGCTGTAGTCTGCCGCTTCACGGTGACGACGCCTGCGTTGTTCACAAGCACGTCGAGCACGGCGTGCTTAACCAAAAACGCCGCCGCAAAAGCGCGAATGCTTGCAAGTGAAGCGAGGTCGCACAGCATCAGCTCGATGAGCTCGGAGCCGCTTTGGCGTCGAGCTTCTGCGAGCGCCTGCTCGCCTCTTTGTCTGCTGCGGCAGAGCATGATGACGTTGGCGCCTAGCTTGGCCAATGCCACTGTTGTGGCAAGGCCCATGCCAGAGTTAGCTCCGGTAACGAGTACCGTTTTATTTTGCATCGCGGCTCGCCTCCTTTTTATTCCAGTATAGCCCATGGGATGAATCGCCGCATCCAATACTGTACGGACGAAATCCCGTTGGATTTTCCTTTTTGTGTTAAACTAGTTGGATAGAATTCCGATCAGTGGAAGTGAGGAGTGTGTACAAGTGGAAGCGAAAAAAGCAGCAGCAGAGCTAGCCATTGAGGAGATCCAAAATGGGATGATTGTTGGTTTGGGGACAGGCTCAACGGCGTATTGGGCGATTCAAGGGCTTGGTGTTCGGGTACAAAATGGTCTGCACATTCAGGCAGTTGCCACCTCAGTAGCCTCCGAGAACTTGGCTAAGGAGTTGGGGATTCCGCTTATTCCTTTTGCAGATATCTCAGAAATCGATGTCACGATAGATGGAGCAGATGAAGTCGATCCAGATTGGCACTTAATCAAAGGTGGGGGAGGTGCGCTGCTGAGGGAGAAAATCGTCGCATTTTCAAGTAAGAAGCTGATTGTGGTCGTAGATGAAAGTAAAAATGTTGCGCAGCTTGGTGCATTTCCACTACCTGTTGAGGTTGTAAAGTTTGGCTATGAACTGACGATTCGGAAGCTCCGAGCGCTAGGCTGCGAGCCCAAAGTTAGAGTTACTGACAATCAGCCCTATGTGACGGACAACGGGAATTATATCATTGATTGTCATTTCGGCAGCATCCCTAACCCCGCTGAGCTGCATCAGGCAATCAACGCGATTCCGGGTGTTGTGGAGAATGGGCTTTTTGTCGGGATGGCCAGCCAAGTGATCGTGGGGTATAAGGATGGTTCGGTGGTGAGGTTGTAGGAGAAGGGCACGCCTAATATGCAAAAAAGAGTTGTTCCACATGTCTATGATGACGTGAGGGGACAACTCTTTCTATGTTTAAACGAGAGTTAGATGGCTCGATCGACGTGATCCAAGAAATAACTGGAAAACCTCCCGCTATTTCAGCCATTAGGCACCATTCTAGGCAGAGGAGGTGTGCGAATGGTGCAGCAAGTGGATATGATTGTGTTCCGCCTGCGAATGCGCCTGCTCACTTCCAAGCTGCCCAAGGGCGTCGCCTACACCAACGGTTGCATACCCATCTCAACCCAACTTTCCCGCGTCGGACCATAAATATCGGGAACGCGCAATCCGGCTTGGCGCATAAGGACGATCATCTCACCGCGATGGTGAATTTCATGGGAGATGAGAACGCGCAGCGTAAGTCCGTTAGGCCACTGATCGCCGTACATATCGCTAGTCTCGTTCAGCTTTGCGTCGGTCCATTGCGACTTAAGCGCTTCGATAGCTGCGGCAACGGAGGAGCGATAGGTATCTGCAATGGTTTGGGCAGAAGCGGGAGCAAGCTCTTCCCCTTCAGGGGCGGCAAATGTTAGTCCTGTGCGAGATAGCATCTCGTGGATCGTTGTTGCGATATGCCAAGCAATTTGTCCTAGCGAACGGAGCTCTGGTGTGATCTTCTGAGCAAGTGAAGCATCCGTCAGGACGTCCATGACGCGCTGGGTGCCTTGTGCTTCTCGGGTATATTCGGTTACGAAATCTTCAATCATTTTGAACATGGGGGTTGTCCTCCTCAAAGTTTTTTCGCCAGAAAAAACTGGCATCGTAAGCATGCATTCTTGTATAGATACGTCGTCAGCAGGGGCAGAGTTCCGTATAGTTCTTGCTCTTGGTTGATACGCATACCTCATACCCCCAGTATAGACAATCATTGCTGACAACAGAATGTCAGTGAGTCGAATAGAGGGCAACTATTTTTTCGGCCTTCTCTTTGACGGCGGCTGCGATATGCGCGGGTTCTAGAATGCGCAGGTTTGGACCATAGCTAAGCAACATGCCATACAGCCAAGGCTCATCGGGCTGCGTCGCTCTAATCATCAGTGTTCCGTCGGGCTGCATGGTCACATGTTCGGGTCGGAAATAGTCTTCGATCTGCGCCCTAACATTCGGCTGCGCGTGCAGCACGAGCGTAATGAGGGTGGAGGGGTCTCTTTTACCCAAACGATAATCGAGCTTTTCTAATGTTTCTTGCTTGCGCTCGAATGTTTGGGGAAGCACTTCGACGCCATGCATGCGGGATAATCGGAAAATCCGGAAATCCTCACGCAGCAAGCAGTAGCCGTACAGATACCAGCCGAAGCCTTTGACCACGATGCCCATGGGCTCAACGGTTCGCACGGACGGTTCGCTTTGCGATGAAATATAAGAAAAGGATACGAGCTTTGTCTCTTTAATTGCGTTGCGGAGAGCTGTCAGCTGATCTGTATTTTGATGGCCACTGCTCCATGGATTCATGTCGAGGATGAGCTGGTTGCCAAGTTGCGCAGCTGCGGGTTGTTCGGATTTAGCGACTAGTGCGCCAACCTTATCCAGCAGATTGCTGATTTCTTGGTCGGGGACGGAAGCGCGAATTCCTTTGAGGCCGATGATGATCGATTGCAGCTCTTCCAAGGACAGAAACTGACGATCCAGCCGGTACTGGTCCATGATTTCATAACCACCGCTGAGACCCGAATAGGAAACAACCGGAATGCCAGCTTGGTTAATGGCCTCCACATCCCGATAAATGGTACGCATAGAAACCTCGAACCGCTCGGAAAGCTCTTTTGCGCTAATACGGCGACGATTGAGCAGCAGCATGGTGATGGCGAGTAAACGATCTATTTTCAAAAGGAGCACCTCATTGATTCTGGTCATATTCTTCATTCATTATTCGATTATACAGATGAAAATCCTTTGTTGCCCGTTATACTGAAAGCTGCTAGGAAATCCCTGCTTCAAGAAGGTAAACCCGAAATCCTAGGGAATTAGTGTAGCATGAATAGTGAAGGGGTGGCGGTTGTAGATGGCACTTATTTCGGACGAATGGATGGCAAATGCGGACATTATCACACTTCAACTAGCGATGGAACGGCGGGAAATCAGTTCTGTAGATTTGGTTGTTTACTATACAGGTCGAATTGAAGCCTATAATGGCAAAATTAATGCGGTGCTGGAGCTGAATCCCGATGCAGTAGAGATTGCGGAAGCTTTAGATCGGGAACGTGCAGAAGGTGGGAGCCGGGGCCCTTTGCATGGCATTCCGATTTTGCTCAAAGACAACATTCAGACCGCTGACCGCATGCACACGAGTGCTGGATCGATTTGTTTAGCGGAGCATGTGGCGAGTGTAGATGCGTATATAGCTGCCAAGCTGCGTGACGCTGGTGCGGTGTTGCTAGGCAAGGTGAATATGACAGAGTGGGCGAATTTTATGGCCGTTGCGATGCCATCTGGCTATAGCTCAAGAGGCGGACAGGTGGCGAATCCGTATGGGCCTGGCATTTATGAAGTTGGAGGCTCAAGCTCAGGGTCTGGTGCGGCAATAGCGGCTCATTTTGCAGTGGGAGCTATCGGTACTGAAACGTCCGGATCGATCGTCAATCCAGCAGGGCATAACAGCTTAGTGGGCTTGAAGCCAACGGTTGGCCTGTTAAGTCGCTCGGGCATTATTCCGCTTGCCAGCAGTCAGGATACACCGGGTCCGATGACGCGTACCGTGAGTGATGCGGCCGTCTTACTTGGCGTGATGACAGGTGTCGATGCCTCGGATGCACGTAGTATAGCTAGTGAAGGGCAAGGCCATCGGGATTATACCCCCTATCTCGATAGTCGAGGACTTCATCAAGCCAGAATAGGGATTCCACGTTGGTATTATCAGCAGTTGGATGAGGAAGAACGGCAGATTGCCGAGAGGGCTATTCAGGTTCTGCGCGACGAAGGCGCGATTGTGATTGATGACGTGGCGCTTCCTTGTCAAGATGCTGTCTGGAACTACGATGTGCTGCTTTATGAATTCAAAAGAGATCTCAATGCCTATCTGGCAAAGTTAGATCCGCCATACGTGCACTCCTTACAAGAGGTTATTGCGTTCAATGAAAGGCATGCCAATCAGGCACTGGTCTACGGGCAGGATACGTTGATTTGGTCAGAGGATGCGAACGGAACGCTTTCGGAAGAGACTTATTTGACGAGTCTACATAGGTATCAAGAGTTAACACGATCACAAGGAATCGATCATGCCCTCCAAACGTATCAACTCGATGCGTTGTTTTTCCCCAAAGATGAAGGCGAGGATATTGCCGCCAGGGCAGGCTATCCGCTTCTGATTGTACCCGCTGGTTATACAAGCAAAGGTCCTATGGGCGTGATGTTTGCAGCTGGAGCATTCAGTGAGCCGACGCTGATTAAGCTTGCGTATGCGTTTGAGCAGGCGACGCTTTATCGCAGACCGCCTATTTTGTAGTTGTTTCCGCATACCTCATGGAAAAAATTGAAATAATAAACCGAATTTAATTCCATGATGGGAAGTGCGAACAATGTCTTGGTTTAGAAAAAGCTTTACAATCCCCCTGCGCGCAGCAGCAATTGGTATGCTCTTGAGCAGCGCTTTAAGCTTTAGTGGGTCAGCAGAGGCCTTCACTCAAGCGGTGCCTCCGCCACCCTCACAAGTAACGCCCCCACAGAGTGGGCAGGGTCAGCTCATCCAGACACGTGAGATTGATGTCACCGGCGATGGCAAATTGGAGATGGTTTCCCTAGTCGGTCTGAAATCGGACCTGAACAGTCCTTATTATGACAAGCTGTTTATCTCTGTCGTCGGACAAGGTCAGGCACAGGTCGTGATTCCGCTAGAGGGCGGATATAATCCGAAAATGGAATTTTGTGATTTTATCCACGACAAGCTGCCTCAGATCTATGTAACCTCCGATACCGGCGGCAGTGGCGGGTTTACCTCGAATTACATCTATTCGCTCAAAAATAACGTGCCCACCGCGATCCCGATGCCGGAACCGCTGCATGTCAAAGCGACCTTTAAGAATAATTATAAGGTGAAGATGAAAATCGAGGAGACCGGCAAATCCTTCACCCTCGATATTGCGGATCGCAAGGAGGCTTACGAGCAATTTGGCATTTACAACCAAGGGAAGATTGTAAAACCAATCATTGTTAATGTGGATGCGTACAGCCTGTTGAAGCCCGTCGATGTGGATCGGGATGGCTTCTGTGAGCTTAAGGGTGTTCAGCGCATCACAGGTATCGCGAATGCGGACACACTAGGCTATGTCACTTCGGTGTGGAGATGGCACAAAGGCAAATGGAAGCTGAAGGAAGCCGCTGTTACGCAAACCTTGACGACAAGCATGGTGCGTGCACCGAGTCTTGAAGACGAGGACTAAATGAAACAAAGACCGCTCTTACACGGAAATATTTCCATGTAGGGGCGGTCTTTCATTAATGTGGGCTTATGCCCAGTTTCCATTACGGAATAATGGCTCACGTGTACCATCTGCCAAGATCCCGTCAATCGCCATATCCTTGGAGCCAATCATGAAATCCACGTGGATTAAGCTTTTGTTATAGCCATTTGCGTCAAGCTCTTCGGCACTCATCGTCGTTCCACCCTCAATCGTGAACGGGTAGGAATTGCCGAGCGCGACATGACAGGAAGCATTCTCATCGAAAAGTGTGTTGTAGTAGATGAGGCCTGATTGTGAGATAGGCGAGTCATATGGCACGAGTGCCACTTCACCTAAATAACGAGCACCTTCATCCATATTCAGCATGTTGTTCAGCACTTCTTGACCCACTTCTGCGGTTGCCTCGACGACGCGGCCATCCTTGAAGGTTAGGGAGAAGCCATCAATTAATGAGCCTTGGTAGCTCAGCGGCAGCGTACTGCGAACCGTACCGTTGGTACCGTTACGGGCTGGCATCGTGAACACTTCCTCCGTCGGAATGTTCGGAACGAAGAAAATGCCACTCTCGGTCTCACTGCCAGCGGCAACCCATTGATGCTTAGGTGCTAGTTCTATGTATAAGTCGGTTCCAGGAGATTGGAAATGAAGCTGCTTATACTTCTGGTTGTTCAGCATATTCTGCTTTGCCGTCAGCGTAGCAATATGCTCTTTCCATGCCGCAACAGGATCTGCTTTATCTACACGTGTCAGTTTGAAAATTTGCTCCCACAGCTGCGTAATCCGCTCGGATTCGCTCAAATTCGGGAATACCTTGGCTGACCATTCCGCAGTTGGATAAGAGACCATCAACCAGTTAACCTTGTTGTTGCGCATATAGGAGAGGAAGCCTGCACGCGCAGTTGCTGCTGCTTTACTGGACATCGCGACGCGTTCGGGGGCGACTTCCTTAAACAAGTCCGAGTTCGGCGCATAAATGGATAAGAAAGCAGCGCCGTCCTTCGCCATTTCTTCCATACCAGTTGCCCGCCACATGGGGTACGTCTGCAAGGTGTCTTCGGAAGCGTTCTTGAGGCGGAGCGCTTTCACTTCATCGTCATCCCAATCGACAACAACATCCTTAGCGCCTGCTTCATAGGCTTTCTTCGTCAGCTTGCGAACGAAATCCGCACAAGCAATCGGCGTCGTGATAACGACGGTTTGATCCTTCTGTACATTTAATCCGACGCGGATCGCAAGCTCTGCATATTGATCTAAGTAATGCTCGAATGATTCCATCTCTTTGTCTCCTTTATATTTGAGTACCATTTAGTGTATGATAGTTAATAAAACTTTAACCCGTGGGAGAAAGGCTGGGCACATATGGAAACGAAAAACGCGGAAGCTAACGTAAGCGCAATATCAAATTTCATTAAGAACATTGTAAACGAAGATTTGAAATCAGGCAAAGTCAGTCAGGTTGTGACCCGATTCCCCCCGGAACCGAACGGTTACCTTCATATAGGACATGCAAAGGCGATATGCACGAACTTTGAAATTGCGGATGATTTCAATGGGTTGACGAACCTTCGATTTGATGACACGAATCCGGTCAAGGAAGATGTTGAATATGTGGAATCTATTAAAGAAGATGTAAAATGGCTCGGTTTTAAATGGGACGGGCTTTTCTTTGCATCTGACTACTTTGAAGAGATGTATAGCCGAGCATTAGTCTTGATTCGCAAAGGACTGGCTTATGTAGACGACCAATCGGCGGATGAAATCCGTGAAACTCGTGGAACACTGACGCAGGGAGGAACAAACAGTCCGTATCGTGAACGCACAATTGAGGAGAATTTATCCCTATTCGAGCGTATGCGTGCTGGTGAATTCAAAGACGGCGAGCGTGTGCTGCGTGCCAAAATTGATATGTCTTCGCCGAATATTAATCTTAGAGACCCGGTCATCTACCGTATTCTTCACGCACATCACCATAACACAGGAGATGCGTGGTGCATCTATCCGATGTACACATACGCTCACCCACTGGAAGATGCGATTGAAGGCGTAACACACTCGCTCTGTTCAAGTGAGTTCGAGGATCAACGTCCTTTCTACGACTGGGTGATTCGTGAGTGCGAGATGCCGAATGTGCCGAGACAATATGAATTCGCCCGTATCTCCCTAATGAATACCGTTACGAGCAAAAGAAAGCTGAAACAACTCGTCGACGAGAAAGCCGTTGACGGTTGGGACGATCCACGTATGCCGACCATATCGGGTCTGCGCCGTAGAGGCCTGACGCCAGAGTCGATTCGTAATTTTGTTCGTGAGCTTGGCGTATCCAAAGGAGGCGGTGGCAGTGTTGTTGACACTCGCATGCTGGATCACTTCATCCGCGAGGATTTGAAGCTGAAGGCGCTGCGCACGATGGGCGTGCTGAATCCGCTCAAAGTCGTCATCACCAACTATCCGGAGGATCAAGTGGAGATGCTGGAAGCGGAAAATAACTCCGAGAACCCAGAAATGGGCAATCGTATGATTCCATTCTCTCGCGAGATCTACATCGAGCAAGATGATTTCATGGAAAATCCACCGCCCAAATATTTCCGGTTATTTCCCGGCAACGAAGTGCGTTTGAAAAACGCCTACTTCATCAAGTGCAACGACTTCATCAAAGATGCAGATGGCAACGTGGTTGAACTGCACTGCACCTATGATGTTGAGACGAAAAGCGGCAGCGGCTTCACTGGCCGTAAAGTCAAAGGCACCATCCACTGGGTGGATGCGAAAAGCGCCGTACCAGCGGAATTCCGCCTGTACGAGCCGTTGATCTTGGACGATGAGGAAGGCGAAGAAGAGACATCGTTCATGGACAAAGTGAACCCGAACTCCTTGCAAATCGTGCAAGGCTTCGTCGAAGACAACATGAAGAGCGTGAGCCCGCATGATAAATTCCAGTTCTTCCGCCACGGCTACTTCAATGTGGATCCGAAGTACACTACACCTGATCATCTGGTGTTCAACTTGATCGTATCGTTGAAAAGCTCGTTCGTGGTGTAACGAACGGGTCTATAGTTAGAACCGAACCCCTTAGCGGATGCTAGGGGGTTTTCTGATTTAGGCCCGGTTTTCATCTGATGTGAGCGCAGTGGTTATCGTGCAGGAGATCCAAAGTATTTCTCGAATGAGTGTAAGGAAATATTTGTAATCAAATTAGGGAGGGTGGGTTACATGAAGACGACGATTTATATGGTCAGACATGCGGAATCACCTTATACAGAAGGAAATGAAAGAACGAGGGGACTTACCCTCAAGGGGAAATCGAATGCTGAAGACATCACAAGGATATTAAAAGATGAAGGTATCGACGTGCTGATATCAAGCCCTTATGCGCGAGCTGTTCTAACCCTGGAAGGGTTGGCTAAAGAACTAGAACAAGAGATTAAGATAGTTGAAGATCTTCGGGAAAGACATTTTTCTGGAGAAGATGATCAGATTCCTACAGAAAAGTTCATGTCTGAGATGAAGCGGATGTTCGATGACTTTGATTATGCCTATCCAGGTGGAGAGTCTAACAGAGCCTGCCAGCAAAGAGCGGTGGTCGTATTGAGAGATATCCTAAAAGAAAATAAAGGGAAGAAGATAGCCATTGGCACACATGGTAACGTTATGACATTGATGATGAATCATTTTGATGCGACATATGGATTCGATTTCTTGAATCAAACCATGAAGCCTGATATTTATAAAATGCAATTTAATGACCTCGTATTAGAGGAAGTGACAAGACTCTGGGAACACCGTGAATAAAATGTACGACATATAACGATAAACAGAGCAATCTCCCAGCCGACGGAAGCTGAAGGATTGTTCTATTTGTTTGTGTATCAAAAAGAGAATACTAAAATGCGCTAAAAAAGAAATTTTTCCATCACAATTATCCAGTAATATAAAAGGATAAGGTTTTAAATAGGGAGCGTGACCACACGTGACATTGGTATTAGTCGTAGATGATGATCTGAATATATGCAAAATAACGAAGCTGTATCTGGAAAAGAACGGCTTCGAGGTAGCGACAGCGAACGACGGCGAGCAGGCGCTCGCGCGGTTCAAGGAGCTGCAGCCCGATTTCATCGTGCTGGATATTATGCTGCCGAAACGTGACGGGTGGTCGGTCTGTCAGATGGTCCGCGCACAAAGCGATGTGCCGATTCTGATGCTGACGGCACGAGGCCACGTGGATGAGCGTGTGGAAGGCTTGCGGATGGGAGCTGACGACTATTTGGTGAAGCCTTTTGACCCGAATGAACTGGTGGCACGGGTAACGTCGATCCTTCGTCGGACGGGGCTTCGCACCCAAGTGGCGCCTGCGGCAAACGTATATGAGGTCGGCAGTTTGCGCATAGATAGCCTAGGTCATGAGGTGACGGTTGATGGGCAGGTTGTGGCTCTACCGAAGAAAGAGTACGAGCTGCTGCTGTTTTTCGTACGGAATCCGAACCAAGTGTTCACGCGCGAGGATCTGATCTCTAAGATCTGGGGGTGGGATTTCGAAGGTGAGGACCGCGTGGTCGATTTATACATCAAACGATTAAGACAGAAGCTCTCAGCAGGGAAAGAAGACTGGAGTATCCGTACAGTATGGGGTGTGGGATATAAGTTTGAGGGACCTGGCGTATGCTGAACTCCTTTTATCGCAAGCTGCTATTTATATATATAGCCATTACGGTGGTGTCGATTCTAGCGATTTCGGGCGCGATTGGTTACACGATGAAGCAGAAGACGTATGACCGCAGTGAGAAGCTTTTACTGGAAAAAGTGGAGCAAGTGGAGGAGCTAGCGAAGGATTTGTTCGAGAATTCGACGGCTCAGAAGGATTTTCGGAAGCAAATTAATGCGATGGAGAAAACCTCGAATGTCCGCATTTCGGTCATTCGACATCCTAGAGCGACCTTGGATAAGATCCAAGCTGTAGGCGAAGTTCCTGCCCGGTTAGGCTGGGTGGAGAAGGTGCTCTCCGGTAACCCCGTGACGGTGAAGAGTACATTTACTCAGAATAGCTCTGTCAAAATGCTGATCGTCGGACGTCCAGTCCTACAGGACAGCCGAGTGGTTGGGGCGATTTTCTTGTATACGCCTATCGTGAACATTCAAGGTACGATTAATGAGATTAATCGCGCTATCTATGTATCTGCCCTCGTGGTTGCGCTGCTGGCTATTGCGCTTCTTTACTTTGTGTCGCGGCACTTTGTGAAGCCTCTACAGCAGATGAGCAAGACGGCGGAGGCGCTGGCACTTGGGGATTTTAGCGGCAGGGTGCCTGTACGCGGTAAAGATGAAATCGCCTCGTTATCAGGATCGCTCAACCGAATGGCCGGCAAGCTGCAAAAGGTCGAAGAAGGCCGCAAGCGGTTCCTCTCCGAAATTTCTCACGAGCTAAGGACCCCGTTGACGACGATTCGGGCCTCTCTACAGGGCATCACGGATGGCGTGGTAGAGCCAGAGGATGCGAAGGAATTCATCGATATCTCCCTCCAGGAGACATTGCGATTAAGCCATTTGGTAGATGATCTGCTGGAGCTTTCTTCATTTGAGGAGAAGCAGGTGAAGTTGACTATGCAAGCCGTTGATCTGCCTGAGTTGATTGGACTCGTCTTGACACAGCTGAAGATGAAGGCGAAAGGCAAGGGAATTGAGCTCAGTGCAAATAGTGAGGCCCCATATACCGTCAATGCTGATGCGGATCGACTCCGGCAGGTATTCATCAACTTACTGGATAATGCGATCAATCACATTCCAGAAGGCTCGCAAGCAGGGATCCGCGTGAAGGCGGTCAGGCAGGAGCGTTGGATCGAGGTATGGGATGATGGGCAGGGCATCTCTCCTGAGAAGCTGCCGTATCTTTTTGATCGGTTTTATAAAGCGGACGAAAGCCGCAATCGCTCTGGCGCAGGGCTAGGTTTAACGATCTGTAAACACATTGTAGAGGCGCACGGCGGTTCGATTCGTGTCGAGTCACAGCTGGGGGCAGGGACGGTGTTCAAAATCTTTTTACCAACACTGTAAATGTCCCCGCATGACAAACTTATGACATAACTATGGGATAAGATAGGGTTCGTAAGGTACAGGACCCATTAATTATCAAGGAGTGATTCCCCATGTTGAAGAAGAAGTTAGCAGGAATAGTGTTGGTAGGTGCGATTGTATGTTCCGTTCCGGTGGCGGCTTTCGCCGAAGGCGGACAAGGAGATACAACAGCATCTTCGACAAGCAAGTTTCATCCCATCAAGCAACTTGTACTAGAAAAGGCGCAAGCTTTTGGCATAGCGACGGATGGGAAAACGAACAAGGAGATCAAGGCAGAGCTGAAAACGGCAGCTACGGCTAACCACACCGAGCAGTTGAATGCTGCGGCAGCTAAATTGGGAATCTCAACGGATGGCAAGTCAGCTGAGCAGCTCCAAGCAGAAATCAAAGCCGCTGTTAGCGTGAAGCTGCAGGAGAAAGCGACTAAGCTCGGCGTGAGCACGAACGGGCTGACGAACAAAGAGGTCAAAGCAGCGCTGAAAGCAGCTGCTTTGGCGAAGCTGCAAACGAAAGCGACCGAAGCGGGTATCGCGACAGAAGGGAAAACCGGCAAGGAAATCCACGCAGCGTTGAAAGCTGCCAAAGAAGCAAAGAAAGCAGCGAAAGATGCGAAGATATCCGAGGCTGTGAACAAGAGAGCAGCCAAATTAGGCATCTCTACGGAAGGTAAAACAACGGAGCAGGTTTACGCGGAGATTGAGAGTGTGCTGCAAGCCAAATGGGCGAAAAAAGCTGCGAAATAAGCCTGGCCGAAAAAGCTGCCTTGAGCTAATAACTCAGGGCAGCTTTTTATTAGGATAGATCAAATGCCATCAAATCTCTCGCCATCGTGATCTGGCCATCATATATCTCCGCCATGCCGTCAGTGTAGGCGGCCTCCGCCTCTTCATTGGCAGCAGGTGCAGGAATGTGGTGGGTGAGAACCAGATGCGCAACGCCTGCTTCTCTAGCGATTTCTGCCACTTGAAGCGTTGTTGAATGATATTTTGCAGGATTGGACAGGCCAATGGTCTGCTCAGGAAACTTGGCAATCAGCGCGTCCAGCCACGCTTTGTTATAAGATTCATGCACAAGCAGATCCACGCCGCGACTGTGTGTGATCATATTGTCGACTGGGATGGTATCGCCCGATATGACTACCGATTTCCCGTTAAATTCGAATTTATAGGCAATAGCAGGATCAACAGGTTTATGATCGACTTCAAAAGCGGTGACTTTAATACCGTCTTGGTCGTAAACAAGACCATCGTTGCTTTCAAAATAACGAATGTCCGCTCCTTCACCCGCAGAGAAGTTATAATTCACTCGGAGATTAACGTCGAAATCGAAAGAAGCTCTCATTTTGCCGATAATCTCTTTCGTTGTGGTGGGTCCGTAGACGTTCATAGGCCCTTTTCGCCCCTCAAAAACCCGATCCGCGATCACATGTGTCCGCCAGCTCGTGATGAAGACATCGAAAAACCCTGAATTGTGATCGCTATGATGGTGTGTGAAAAAGACATCCGAAATACGCTGCGGCATGATCCCTGCCTTAATCAGTTGGTCAACGGTTGCGCCTCCGCAATCGAATAGAAAGGCTTTGTCCCCTGCGAGAATTGCGACACCTGCCTTCGCCCTACCATAAAAGGCCCTCGGTGTGCCCGTACCAAGAATGACGACTTTGATGTGCTCATGATAATCAGGTAATAGGTTTTCCTGTGGTTGTATAAACAAGTGAAGGCCTCCTCAGCAACTTATGGTTATTTTTCTTTTTTAACTTCATTTAGAAGCGATAAATCCAGGAATTTGCCAAAATCCAGCTCTTCCGCTTTCACTTTTAAGTACCCTGCATCAAAAGATGTTTTGGCCTGCTCGTTAATATCCTCTAACGTGATATCTTCTGTTAGCTTCAAGTGATCAATGGCTGCTTTGATGAGCGCAGGGTCCATCCCTTTACCAGTTAATTGCTTCAATTCATCGCTAATCAGATCATAGGCTTTGCTCGGGTTTTGCTGAATGAAATCGATCGCTTGTTTGTTGGCTTTCACGGCTTTTTTGGCCAAATCACGGTGATCCTTCAGAAACGTGTCGCTGGCTACGAGAATCGTTAACGGATAGTTCCCGTCTTTTGGCGGGATCTTGTTCCAGTCGACTAAAATTGTACCGGAACCCTCTTGGATGATCTGTGTACCCCAAGGCTCAGCAATTAATGTGGCATCTACTTCTTTCTGACGTATCGCAACTAACGTATCTGCTGGAGCACGTGTAACGATTTGCACACCCGAGGTATCGGTAGATACTTTCAGCCCTTCCTGTTTAAGCAGCAAGCGAAGGGACAGATCCGGCGTGCCTCCTTTGGCAGCGACTGCTACTGTTTTGCCGACGAGATCCTTCACGGAATTGATGCCTGCGTCCTTACGTGCAACTAATACTGCGCCGCCGTTATTTGCACCAGCAATGACTCTGATATTTTTGCTTTTCAAATATTGATTGATGACAGGTCCTGGTCCCACGTAGCCAATATCAATCTGGTCCGTTGCAATCGCTGTTGCGAAGTCTGCGCCATTGTCAAAAGCCGTGACGTCAATCTTGGCATTTTTACCAAAAGCGTCCTGAAAATAATTGTTTTGCAGGGCAATAAATCCTGGAGCATGGGTGACATTTTTCAAAATACCAATTTTCACAGTCGTACTGACAGCGCTTGAAGCGGTTTCTTTGCTCTGGCCGCAAGCGGACAAAACCAACGATACAACTATAACCAAACTTATGATCCAACCTACTTTTTTCACACGAATTCCCCCTTATTTGGTTCTAGACAACGCCATTTATTTCTTAAGCTGAAAACGAAGCACGATGCGATCCTCTAGTTGTTTAAAACAGAAATGATCTGAAATGGTCCCGATTACCGCGATGATGATGACGACGCACAGGATGGTTGCCGTATCGCCAAGTCCGCGTCCATCCTGCAGCATTTGCCCGAGCCCCACGCCTTTGGCAATCAATTCGCCGGCTACAAGTGCCCGCCATGCGAAGGCCCATGCGACCCGAATCCCCGTTATCCAATGGGGAAATGCCGCCGGCAGCTGCACTTGAAAGAACAAGCGGTAGCCGCTGCCTGTTCCCAGCATTTGCGCAGCTCGCAGATGAATCGGCGAAATATTCATGATCCCTGTGCGGCTTGCCATCGACATCGTCCATGTCGCACCAATAGTCGTAATGAAAATGACCGAAGTGTCATTGAGTCCGAACCAGATAATTGCGAATGGAAGCCATGCGATACTCGGGACGGTCTGGAGGGCAACGACGACAAAGCCAAAGGTTTCGTCAAAATACCGATATCTTGCGAATAAATAGCCTAATAGCGTCCCGATCCCAATGGAAATGGCAAATGAAATGAGTAAGCGACGAAGACTAGCCCCAATGGCGTTAAGAAGATGCCCATGTGCAAACCCATTATAAAAGGCCTGAAAGGTTTGTAATGGTGAAGGAAACTTCCAACCCCACTGGAAAATCCTAAATCCCAACTCCCATATGATCAGCAGAAGAATTAGAAATAGTGTTCTTCTTAAGGCTGTATGCATGGCCAAGCTCCTCTCTGACTACCTTCTCGAGCTCATCCGTCAGAGCTTCCATAATTTTATTTTCTAGAGCATGAATGAGCGGATCGCTGTTTTGATGAGGCCTTGCCGCTTGTACGGCAAATTCCTTCTTGACCCTGCCTGGCTGCGTCGCCATCACAACAACACGATCTGATAAAATGACGGCTTCACGAATGTTGTGTGTAATGAACAAGATGGTTTTACCTGTTTTAAGCCAAATCTCTTCCAAATCTTTCAGTAAAATAAAGCGCGTTTGCTCATCCAGCGCCGCAAAAGGTTCATCCATTAAGAGGATGTCAGGATCCATAACGAGTGCTCTGGCAATTGCTACTCTTTGTTTCATCCCGCCGGACAGCTCATGCGGATAACGATCGATGAACTTGCTCAAGTGCACGGCTTTAATCTGTTCAGAAGCAAGTGCATAGCGATCTTTCTTGGATAGTCCTTTTTGCTTCAAACCGAAGGCCACATTATCCAGAACGGTAAGCCACGGAAACAAACCGTGTTCTTGGAAAACCACTATGCGATCGGCTCCTGGCGCAGTAACCTTTTGCCCACCCACCGTAATCGTTCCGCTGCTCACTTGTTCGAATCCGGCAATCAGGTTGAGAAGCGTGGACTTCCCACAGCCTGAAGGTCCTACGATGGAGACGAATTCTCCCTTCCCAATGGTGAGAGAAACTTGATCTAAAGCCGTATAAGAATTACCTTTGTGCTGTGAAAAGGATTTATTCACATTGGTTATCGTAATCATAGGGTTGGCCTCCAGGGGGTGTTCGTCTATATGTCGGTGAAGAAACGGTTCGGATGATAGACGACGATCTTCTTTTTGGCGTAATCGATGAGTCCTTTATCGCGCCATTTGTTCAAGGTTTCCGTGACGGTTTGTCTGCTGCAGCCAATGACATAGGAGATCTCTTCATGACTGAGCGGCACCTGAACCTCGAGCTTCTCTTCGGTCGGTTTACCTAGCTGCAGGAGGAACCAAGCGAGCCTCCACGCGACGGGGCGGGAGATTAAGGTTTCGACCATTCGCTGTGTTTGCAGGAGTCTTCGAGCGCCTAGAACGGCAACGGAATAGGAAAACTCCGCATTCTCCTTGGCCAATTCGAGAAATTTCCGACTGTCTAGCGTAAGGATTTGGCTGTCCACTAGGCACTTGGCATAGCGCTTCCGAGCCATGTTCGTCAACACTTCCGCATTGCCGAAAACTTCCCCCTCATAGCGAAGAAATAAGGTGATCCCTTGCCCCTCTTCGGAAGATTGGGAAATCTTAATTAATCCCGAAGCCACATAATAGGCACCGCTTGGCAAGTCATTTTCCTGAAAAACAAATTCATTTTTCTTGTAAGTATGACTAATTCCATGTTTTCGAAAAGCCTCAATCATGACTTCCTTGGTAGGGTCCTTTTCCCGAAGGTCGGCCAGCTCATGTAATTGGTCCATAGGATCATACCCCCTATTTTATTTAGCAAATAATGCGCATCTCTTTAATGCCGAGTATTCCAATCTGTTATATGTATATTATCACATGATTTCGAGTTAAAATGTCGGATTCCCGACAAAAATAAAATATTTCGTTAGATGATAATCCACAGGAGGAGCTAGTCCTTTAAGAATCATTCATCTGAAAGCGTTTTTCTTGATATACTAAATGAGTTGGTTGTAAATGTTAGGGGAGTTCCCGTCAGGAGGTCACCATGCTCTTCTTCTCCAAATTCCTATTGCGTTTGATCCGTTGGAATAATCTCTTTGTTTTTGGCGTAGCTGTACTGTTCATTGGAGGGAGTTCTTTATTAGCGTATGAGCTTGAGCCTGACACCTTCGAAAACCGATTTAACGGCTTATGGTGGGTAATGACCACAGTTACGACTGTCGGCTATGGCGACTTTTATCCACATACCGTTGCAGGCAAGTGCTTAGGAATCGTCGTTTACATCTTCGGGATCGGACTCATTTCCATTACGATTAGCAAAGTCGTAGATGCCTTATTTGTATATCAGCGGATGAAGGAGGAAGGGAAATTGAAGTTTGCGGGAACGAACCATTTTGTCATTATTGATTGGAGTCAGCATGCAGAGAATGCGATCAATGAAATTCTGAACTCAGATCCTCTTGTAGAGGTTGTACTTATAGATACACTGGAAAAATCGCCAATTCAGCATGACCGTGTGCATTATGTGCTTGGCAACCCGCAGCTCGTGGCAACACTCGAAATGGCGAATACGGCGAAGGCAAGAGCAGTCTTCATCTTTGCTGATGAGGTGACACAGTTCCAGAATACGATTCGAGATCCCGCTTTCGTCGATGGCAAAACATTGCTGGTCGCCACGACCGTCGAGCGCAACTATAACCACGTATACACGATCGTCGAGATTCGGGATAAGCAAAACCTGCCCAACTTCCAGCATATTCGCATAGATGAATTCATCTTTGGCAGTGAAACGATTTCCCAGCTCGCGGTACGCTCGGCGTTTAGCCCAGGCACATCGAAGATTCTTACACAGCTGCTGACGCGCACACCTCAGGGTGAGGACCTCTACGAGATTCCTACACAGGCGAAGTGGGTGACGTTTCATGATGCTTTTCAGGATTTGCTGCAAAAGGGTGCCACGCTGATCTCAGATGGGGAGCATCTGAATATCAATAAGAGGCTTCATGAAGAGATTCCGCAGGGGGCTAGGCTTTTCGTGATTTGTGATAAGGAAACGTACGGACGGTTGACGCAGAAATAGAAGAAGAGCCAGGAGGGGGTTTTTCACCTCTTGGCTCTTTCCTGTTTGTGGAGGGGCGGTAAGTTATGGTGTGCTGCTACTTCACTTTCAAAACCGCAACTAATCGGCTCAAGGTCGTCCCTTGAACTAGCAGCGAGAACACCACATTGCTGAAGGTCATCGCGAGCAGCAAGTCGCGGCCCTCAAATGCTGGGGACACGCCCAGCAGGAGGGCTATCGACAACGAACCCTTGAGTCCGCCCCAGGCGATGATTGGTTTCCATGTTTTAGGCATGTTGCGATCCAGAGCAAGACTCACATAGACGGCGATGAACCTCGCGAGGAGAACGATGACGATACTGCCGCCAATCTCACGCCATTTGTCCGTGAAGTCGATATTCGATATTTCCAAGCCGACCATGAGGAAAATAAGCGCATTACCAATAAAGGCGATGACCTCCCAGAAGGAGTCCATTTTTTCCAGCGTGGTGTCGGACATGCCGATGTTTTTTCCGTAGGTGCCTAGCAACAGACCAGCGAAGACCACGGAGATCACACCGGATAGATGGAACATCTCGGCAAGTTCGAATACACCATAGAATAACACAATGGAAAGGCCGATTTCGACGAGATAGTTATCGATGCGCGAGGTGATTCTTGAAGCTAAGAAGCCGCCGATAATCCCGATTAGCATCCCGCCGAGCACAACTTTGGCAAACTCCAGGGTCCCGTTCATGAGACTGGACATGCTGAGCATCGAGGTGACTAGCGCGATTTTGAAAAGGACGACGGCGACGCCGTCATTGGCCAAGCTTTCGCCCTCGACGATGGTGGATAGCTTCGAATTGAGTCCAAGCGATTTGAAAATACTGAGCACAGAAACCGGATCGGTGGCCGCCATTAGGGCGCCGAATACGAGCGATTTTTGCAAGGAGAGATCTAAGAAAACGGAGCAGAGCACCGCTACAAGAACGAAGGTGATCAATGTGCCTAGCAAGGAGAGCAGTAAGATGGGGCGCTTGCTCTCCCTTACCTCGTGAAAGTGCAGTTTGATTGCTGCATCACCAATGAGGGCTGACAAGAAAATAAGGATAACCGTTGTTTGGAACACGTGATCGGATGAGATGTAATCTTTGAGCTGAGACATAGCAGGAATGGGGAGGAGCCCAAGCAGTAAGCCAGCTATGACGAGCAGCGTAGGGTAGGGTTGCTTTGTTTTATCAGCCAAATACGCAATAGCCACCGCGATGGCAAGCAGGACGAGCCAGTAGTGAATCATGTTAGTTCCTCCTTTTCTTCTCGCCTGAGTGTTCCTGTTGTGTAAACAGCTTTAGCCGACTTAGCTACACCCAAGTGACACTAGTCAAAAGGCGATGCTTCATAAGAGAAAGGATAAAGGCCTCGTAATAATCCTTGCGGACAATGAATTGGTACTCCTGATTCTTAAAAGCGTAGAACAGTACATCCGTAATGACATGGTTATGTTCGAAATCATGCTGAATGTCTTTCACCCGTTGATCCATAGAGGCGTCCTCGAGAATGTGAATTCGAAATTCTATATCTTGGCCGTTGGCTGTTTCACTGAGTTCGATGGCTTTTTCGTCAAAAGTGTACCTTAACATGAAGCGCGCCTCCTCTTTTTTAGATCAAGTACCTGAAATAAATGTATAAGCTGGACAGCACGATTGAGATGAGCATCAAAGGAAATCCATATCTCAAATATTTCATGAAGGTGATCGGATAGCCCTCTTTCCCTGCTAGGCCAGCAACAATCAGGTTCGCACTCGCCCCAATCAACGTGCCGTTGCCGCCCAAACAAGCGCCCAAAGCCAGACTCCACCACAGCGGTTCTAAATTGTTGACGCCTAGCGTACCCATTTCCTGAATCAATGGAATCATGGTAGCTACGAAAGGGATGTTATCGAGGAAAGCCGATGCGATCGCACTCAGCCACAGAATCAGCATCGAAGTTGCGAGCTCATTGCCACCTGTCAATTCGATCGCGTGCACAGCTAATTGGGTAATCACGCCTGTTTCCACAAGTCCAGATACGAGCACGAAAAGCCCAACAAAGAAGAAGATCGTAGGCCACTCGATACTCGCGAAGGCAGGCTCCAGCATATGCTCTCCAGTCAGGAGAAGCAGTAGAAACGCGCCACTCAGCGCAACCGTAGCCGATTCCAAATGTAAGCTCTGATGCAGGAAGAAGCCTAGAATGGTAAGGGTCAGAACGATGAGGCATTTCCACAGCAGCTTGCGGTCCGTCAGCATCGCGTTCTCATCCATCGCCATAATACTCGCTTGCAGCTCGGGGGTAGCGTTGATTTGCTTCCCGAAAAGCAGCAGGAACAATGGGATATAGGCCAGCATGATAATGATCGCAATAGGTGCCAGATTGTTAATGAAAGCCATGAACGTAAGCTCTTTCACAGCGCTGCCAATCATAATATTCGGTGGATCGCCGATCAGCGTCGCTGTCCCTCCAACATTGGAGGCAAGAATTTGTGTGAAAAGGAACGGGAAAGGATGCACGCGAAGCTGTCTCGTAATGCTCAGAGTGACAGGGACCATAAGAAGGACGGTCGTCACATTGTCCAAAAAGGCAGAACAAACGGCTGTGATGATTACGAGCGCTATCAATATGCTGCGGGGCTTCCCCTTGGCAAGCTTTGCCGCCTTCACGGCCACATATTTGAAAAGCCCCGTCTCCGCTGTAATGCCCACGATAATCATCATTCCGATGAGCAGGCCTAGCGTGTTGAAGTCGATGTGATGCAGAGCTGTCTCTTGGCTCACGATACCAAAAACAACCATCAGCACGGCACCGATCATGGCGATAATGGTGCGATGGATTTTCTCGGAGATAATAATCGCATAAATAAGCAAGAAGATGCCGATAGCCCAGTAAGCTTGTAATTCCATTAGATCTGCCCCCATTAACTTTATTTCAGGATTTCCATAATTGTCCTGAGTTATGTGTGATAAACGACCCGCAGTTCCCTGAAAAAGACAAAAAGAGCCCGCTGTTGGCAGGCTCCTCCGGGTCAATCCATATATAAAGTAACTATACCTGCCTCATTGGGAGTTGTAAAGAAAAAGTCATTTGGTACAATAGACATAACGTTTTATCTCGGGGTGATGATAGTGATCAATATCGGTTTGGCGGGTTGGGGTGACCATGACTTGGGCGGGAGCAAAGGGAAGCTCATGACATATGGTGCCCATTTTCCGATAGTGGAGGTAGATACCTCATTCTACGCCGTTCAGCCTGAACGTAATTATGCGAAATGGGTACAAGAGACTCCCGAAAATTTTGGGTTTATTATTAAGGCCTACCAAGGGATGACTGGCCACCTGCGGGGAGAAAATCCTTTTGCCGGTGGGGCTGACCAGATGTACGAGGCGTTCTTGCAGTCGATTCGCCCCGTTCAGGAAGCGGGGAAGCTAAAGGCTGTACTGTTCCAGTATCCACCTTGGTTTGCGTGCAACAAGGCGAGTGTGGATGTGATTCGGGAGGCGAAGGCGAGAATGGGCGATGTGCCTCTAGCGCTGGAGTTCCGCCACCAGAGCTGGTTCACGGAGGACATGCGTGACAAAACGCTGGCCTTCATGAAGCGCGAGGGCTGGATGCATAGCATCTGCGATGAGCCGCAAGCAGGAATTGGATCCGTTCCGATCGTCTTGGAGGCGACGCATCCGGACATGACGATGGTTCGCTTCCACGGACGGAATACCGGGGGATGGGTGCAGACGAACGAAGCCAACTGGCGCGATGTGAGGTATCTGTACGACTACAATCCGCAGGAATTGTTGGAGTGGAAGGTGAGGTTGCTCCGCTTGCAGGAGCAGACGCGGGAGGTGTGCATCATTTTCAACAACAACTCAGGTGGACATGCAGCAGGGAATGCGAAAACGCTGATGAGCATGTTGGGTCTGGACTACGAGGGGCTTGCACCGAGGCAGTTGGATTTGTTCTGAAGGGTTACAAAGTTACGTTCTGTCGCTGAATTGTCGAAGTCAATGCTGTCTGGCTAGACGACTTTTGATAAAATGGGTTGTATGAGCAGACAAAAGGGGTGTGTGATAGGTGGTTGGTGCAGTTATTGGAAGTGTGATCGCGATTATCATCGTGATTGGGCTAACGATTTGGATAACGAAGAAGGCTTACTCTCGTAAGTGGGAAGATGATGAATAGAGCTAACAGAACGAGGTTCCGCTATTGCGATAAAATGATGAATTTGTAGGAGATGCGGAATTAGCGCCTCCACGTTCCGCAACTTAGCCCGAAGGGCTGTTATTGCTGAAATAGAGGGACGCCGTTCCGTATGAGGACGTGGCGTGGCAGGAGCGTGTCAAAAGCGTCACAGGTGACCAGTAGTGGAGCTTGTGAGGAAGGTTGTCAGGCAAACGCTTTCTTGCTATGATGGGGACAGATCATGTAAAAGGTGGCTGACCAATGAATCGCATGGAGGCCGAATTCAGTAACCTGGTAAAAGCTTATCGTAAGAAGCATATGGGCAAAGGGCCAGAACGCGTGACGACGACCTTCTGCAAAAGCTGGGCGATCTGCGAAATGGCAGGAAACCTTTCTCCAGTAGAAAAGTTTATGGCGAAGACCGGCGATGGCAGGCAAATGCTCCGCACGGCACGCACAGAAATGGTCAAAGAAATCTATAAGGATCATCCCCCTGTAGAGATGGAAGCGCTGCTCGGCGCGAAGTTCATTCAGCTGTTCGTTGATATCGATATTGCTCAGGATGTGGGGATGTCGGTATTCGTCTTTGATGAGGATTTGGAAAAGAAGTTCGGTACAAGACACGGATAACTAACCGCTCGTACATCTACATATACATAAGTAAGGTGCTTGGCACTTGGTAGCGAACCTGCCGGAGACTAACCACTGTGAAACAACTCGAGACTCTTCTCGTAAAGAGGGGCTTGGGGTTGTTTTGCGGTGGTTTTTTGCTTCTAAGGAGCTGAGTAGGAATTGTTGTGAATAGGCAACCTTTTGGCGAGAAATACGCTGCAAACGTCGGATATGGCAGAAATAGTTGCAGAATCGCACGCATTTCTCACAAACATGCGAATGAGAGAATAAAAGGTTGCACATTCGCATTTATTTGGGGGGACGGGTGGTGCGATTGGGGAGATATGGGTGGAACAAACAAGACAAACAAATATAAACCAATTAAATACATACACGCAATGGGAGGCGTTCAATTTGGGGAAAACGAAGCACACAGGGCCGATCAAGCTGCCTGCTAAGCCAGATCCTAAACTATGGGTCAGTAAGATACCGTTCGGTCTCGGTAAAGTTAAGCCGAAGCATATTCGAGAGACGGCTAAAATTGCGTGGCAAAATCGAGATAATCTGCCCTATGCGGTGAGGATTCTGACACAAGGAGTGTGCGACGGCTGCGCGCTAGGTGTGTCAGGGCTTTACGATCAGACGCTGGCAGGGCCGCATATCTGCACGACCCGGCTGAACGTCCTGCGGCTGAATACGATGCCTGCCATCCGAGAGGAGCTGCTCCATGCGGACATCGACGAGCTCAGCCGCTTGAGCTCCACCGAGCTTCGCCAGCTCGGGCGTATTCCGTATCCGCTTATCCGTAGGAAAGGTGAGCGACGTTTCAGCCGCGCTACCTGGGACGAAGCACTGGAGACGATTGCGTCGAAGATGCGCGGGTTGAACCCGAAGCAGATGGCGTTCTACTTAACGGCGAGAGGGATTACGAACGAGTCGTACTATGTGGCAGCGAAGGTAGCGAGATTGCTCGGCACGAACAACATCGACAACGCTTCGCGCATCTGCCACTCACCGTCGAAGACGGCACTGAAGCGCTCCGTAGGCGTGGGCGCATCGACGTGCAATTACAAGGACTGGATCGGCACGGACGTCCTTGTGTTCTGGGGGAGCGTGGCCGCGAACAATCAACCGGTCTCGACAAAGTATATGTATGCGGCCAAACGTAAAGGGACGAAGATCATTGTCATTAACCCGTACTACGAGCCGTCGATGGAGCAGTACTGGATTCCTTCGATTGCCGAATCTGCGTTATTCGGCACCAAGCTGGCCGACGATGTGTACCAAGTGAACATCGGCGGAGATATTGCCTTCATGAATGGCATCATGAAGGTGTGGTTCGAGATGGAGGCGCGCGAGCCCGGCTCCGCTGTTGACCATGCGTTCGTGGCTGCGCACACGAACGGCATAGAGGAGCTGCGCGCCCACGTGGCGCAGCAGGATTGGACGACGCTCACGCAGTCGTCCGGTCTCACCCGCGAGCGCATCAGCGAGCTCGCAGCAATCCTAGCGCGTGCCGCTAGCGCGGTATTCGTGTGGAGCATGGGGCTCACACAGCACCGCTTCGGCACGGACAACATCTCGCAGGTGGCGAATCTCGCCCTCCTGCGGGGTTTTCTCGGCCGCGAGCACTGCGGGCTGATGCCCATCCGCGGCCACAGCGGTGTGCAGGGCTCCGGCGAGATGGGCGCCGATCCCTTCTCCTTGCCGGGCGGCGAGATCAGCAGCGCCGCCGACCGCAAACGCATCGAGCAGCTCTGGGGCTTCGAGCTGCCGAGCTGGCAGGGTGACATCGTCGGTGTCACCCTCGAGAATACGCTCTTGCCTGAGGAGCAGGAGCGGAAGCTCCGGTTGTTTTACACATCCGGAGGCAACTTCCTCGAGACGATGCCGGACCCGGAATTCGTCCGCACAGCGCTAGAATCAGTGGATGTCCGTGTCCACCAGGACATCATCCTCAACACCTCCACGCTGCTCGACGCGCGGGAGGCCGTAGTGGTGCTGCCCGCGATGACGCGCTATGAGCAGCCTGGGGGAGGCACATCCACCTCGACGGAGCGGATGGTGTACTTCTCGCCCGAGATCGCCGGTCCCCGCATCGGAGAAGCCCGTGCGGAGTGGGACATTTACGTCGATCTCGCCCGCCGGGTGAAACCCGAAGCCGCAGCGCTGCTTGGCTGCGGCTCCGCGGAAGCGATCCGCGCGGAGATCGCGCAGGCCGCGCCGAGCTACGACGGCATCCAGCACCTGCGGGAGCGCGGGGATGTGTTTCAGTCAGGCGGCGCGTGGCTGTGCGAAGACGGCGTCTGTCCGACGCCGGATGGCCGCGGCCGGCTGCTGCCGATCGAGCTTCCGGAGCTGCGGAAGCCGGAGGGGCACTTCGCGGTGACGACGCGCCGCGGCAAGCAGTTCAATTCGATGATCTACAGTGACGTCGATCCGTTCAATGAAGCGGAGCGCTATGACGTGCTCATTCATAAAGAAGATGCGAAGGGACTCGCCTTAAACGAAGGGGAAGCAATCGTGGTCTACAATGGTTTCGGCAGCATGCATGGCAGAGTGAAGCAGGCAGATGTTAAGCAGGGCAACATCGAAGTACACTGGCCCGAGGGCAACAGCCTAATCCCCAAAGGGGTGTATGAGCCGTTTGCCGGCATTCCAGAGTATAACACGGCTGTCATCGTTGAAAAGGCAGAAACATATCACGCCCACAAAGATACGCGTTATGTAGAGAAGCGCATTTTAGAGCTGGAAACCGAAATGGAGGGATGAGCCGTGGATGATGTAGAGTTTCCATCGCCTGCGACCACAACTTGGTCGATTCACCGCTATAACGGCTCGGAGGTGCTTCCTGCGGAGGATACGATTGCCATCGAAGCGCCTCTGACGATTCTACTCGATGGTGAAGAGTTTGCCACACTCGTCTATACACCAAGCGACACGGTGGATTTGGTCACGGGTTTTCTGGCTTCCGAAGGGATGATCCGTTTTGTAGATCAGATTGAATCTCTATCCCTCGAGGAGGATCGCGGCTTCGCCCATGTGAAGCTGCGCCATCTTCATCAGCTGAGCCGTCAGATGGTGTCCAAGCGATTCATCGGGTCCTGCTGCGGGAAAAGCCGTCAATTTTATTTTCACAATGATATGCGCACAGCCAAAACGGTGACAACGAAGCTCCGTCTGACCATTCCGCAATGCTTTCATCTGATGAACGAACTGCAGGAGCAATCTGCGGAGTTTCGACTTACGGGTGGATTGCATAACGCAGCTTTGTGCACGCTCAGTGATCTCCTGGTTACACGAGCAGATATCGGCAGACATAACGCGCTTGATAAAATATACGGACATATCCTTCGGGAGCGGATTTCGGTTCGGAATAAGGTCCTCGCTTTCAGCGGAAGAGTCTCTTCCGAGGTTGTTTTAAAGACATCGAAAATCGGCGTCGGCCTCCTTTTGTCGAAATCAGCACCAACCGATCTAGCTCTCCGACTCGCTCAGGATCTTGGCATTACAGTGGTTGGCTTCATTCGGAAGGACCATTTAACCGTGTACACGCATCCCGAACGCATTGCAGAATGTCGATAAAGTTACCTTTTTGTGGAAATATTTATATTGTCTCTCTACCAGAATTGTGCTAGATTCTAGCTATTGCCAACTTTTGTTAAGAGAGGAACGACATAATGGGGAATTGGAAAATTTGGATGAAAAAAGGGAGCATTTCGCTGGTCGCAGCTTTCGTACTTGTGACGTTTGCACAGCCGATGACTTCGCATGTTTATGCCGCTGAAATTAACGCAGAGATTCCGCAGGTTATCGAGAAAGCCTCGCCTTCCGTTGTCGCCATTATAGGAAAACCATCCTCGGAGATGGACAAGTCATTAGAGAAAAATCGTTTTAACCTTGCACACGGGACGGGTGTCATTGTGGCCTCTAACGGTGTGATTGTTACGAATGCTCATGTGGTGAAAAATATGAAAAATATCGTCGTTGTGACCTCCGAGGGGACAACCTATCGCGGGCATGCTTCGAATATTGATGAGGAGAGCGATCTGGCACTTGTCAAAATCGATGCCTCAGGCCTCCAACCGGCCACCTTCGCATCCTCCTCGGACATCAAAGTTGGTGAAACGGTAGCTGCGATTGGTACGCCAATTTCGTTCGCTTTACGCAACTCGGTAACAGTCGGTATTGTCAGTGGTCTAGATCGCTCGGTGAGCTCGCAGTATCAACTGATTCAAACAGATGCAGCTATTAACCCAGGCAACAGTGGGGGCGCTTTGATCAATATGAAAGGCGAAGTCATTGGGATTAATACGATGAAATACGCTGATATTGGCGTGGAAAATCTCGGATTCGCTATTCCTGTAGATACGGTGAAATATGTTTTGAAGCATTTTGAACAGTATGGCAAAGTGAAGCGCGCTTATACAGGGCTGGAATTAGAAGAGAGCTGGGAAGCCGTTGTTGGTTTGCCGAGCTCGACGGGGCTCCGAGTGACCTACGTGGACGCGGATTCACCGGCGGCAGAGGCGGGAATTGAACAAGATGAAATTTTAGTCTCTGTTGGCCCTAACTCGGTCAAAACACTCGTGGATTACAACGAGGCGATTAAAAAGTATTTGCCAGGCCAATCCGTGGATATTAAGCTCCAATCGGGAGGCGCGACGCTGACCAAAACTGTGAAGCTAGGCGAGCACCGTAGTGCAGAAGCGACGTTAACGGAGGATACTGATGACGGGAGTTCCTTGGACGCGGACAGCGGCAAAACGAAGATTGGCGACAGCCATTTCAGCTGGTCCATGAAGTACCCGGCGGGTCTTGTCAAAAGACAACAATCAGACGACGGTGATTCGGTAAGTTTCGTTGATGCGAAGGGCGAATTCGCGCTTTCTATTCATGTAGATAGCGACCAAAGTGATGAGCTGTCATCAGCAGCTCTTTTGAACAAAATCGCAGGTGAGGATAGCAGTGAATATTCGGGTTATGGGGATAGCGCAACGATTCTTGAGCGTCAATATGTGAAGCGGGCAGAAAGCCCCTATGCCAAAATCGTGAGCCGATCAGGTGAAGATGGCTATATCCAGACGCGAGGCTACCTGCACGGTGGTCGTTTGTATACGGTGAAGCTCTATGTAACCAAGGAACAATACACGAATCGTTCCAAACAAAACAGCTATAATGATCTGTTAGATAGCTTTAAGCTTGCTTTTAATACGGCGGATAACTCTCTGAAGGATATTTCCGTGTTTAATTCCGATGATGTGACATACACGAGTGAGTATGGGTTATCGATTGATTTGCCTGCGGATTGGGAGCAGGATCATCGTGGAAGCAATTCCTTTTACAATGAGGACTATTCGCAAACGCTCCATGTTTATGTAACCTCGGCGTCTTCAGGCGATACCCTGTCGGATTGGGTTGGCCGGGAGATTGATGAGTTTGAAGCCCAATACAGGGCGGATTATCGTCGTGTAGACAAGCCAGTAGAGGTGACCGTAGACGGTGTGCCAGCATGGCAGGTAGATTTTGCGAGTTCCTTAGGAGACGAGTGGTTTGCAGGAAGTTCCCTATTCTTCATCAAAGACAAGTACAAATATGAAGTGCAAATGACCTATCCGCAAGATGATCAAGGTGCTGAGCTGGAGAAGATCTGGGATAACGTGGTGGCGTCAATCTCCGTGGATAAAGAAACGATGGATGGGGAGCTTGGCTTCATACAGGATTTAGATGAGCTTGCCGATCCGGATCGTACATCGCTGTACAAGAACGAGAAGTTCAACTATACCGTGCGTATCCCGGAAAATTGGACAACGAATCGCTCCTACGATGGTAACGATCAGGCGACGAAGTCCTTTACCTTTACAGGTGGTTACTTGCGTGTAGAGGCAGACAGCAAGAAGGCCTACACCGAGGTCTTAAAGGATGCCGAAGAGGAGCACAAGGAAAGTCACACTAATGATAGTGACTACACGTACTCGTCAGAAGACGTTACGCTTTTCGGTGATGTTAAGGCGAAGAAGTACACGGTGAGCTATTCGAAAGCGCACATTCCGTATGCCGAAACGGTATATGTATTTAATCGCAAACAAGTCACATATATGGTGACGCTTCGTATTGATGCTGCGGTCAGCACCGATGCGAATGTCGCGCGGCTGAACAAGGCGTTTACTTCGTTCACCTTTGTGAACGGAGCAGGCGGGAAGTAGGCTTTCAAGGGTGATGAAAAAGCAGCGGGAATCCGCTGCTTTTTTTGAACAGCGCCGTCCGCCTCACCAGTATCACCCCCAACCCAACCGAACGTCCTTCCAACTTGCTAAACAAGCTAAAGCCCCTGAGGAAAATTCCTCAGGGGCTTTGAGTATAAGGTCCTCTTATCCAGCCGTAGCTGATCTGGCCTGCTTGCTTTTGATCTCAATGAACATTTCCTCACGCTGCGACTCTTTGAGGATCGGGCAATTGAAGCATTTTGTTCCTTCTTCACGGCGGTAGTACATGCAACAGGAGGAGCGCATCAGAATTTTTTTGCCTTCTTGATAAGGGCTATCTATGTACTTCGGCTCATGGACGAACGGATGTACCTTGCGACCAAAAACATCTGCCGTCAACTGTTTCGTTAACACCTCATAATCAGCAGAGAACTGTTCGCGGACGTGGGGACGCGGGTCATTTTCCAAAACATAGTCACGTACGAATGTCATGCGCGCAGCAAATTGATTCCAGATCATAGCCTGATTCACTTTCGCTTGCTCTGCGATGACCGTGATGACAGGACCGATGAGGGTTGAGAACAACTTACGCATCTCCAACTCAATGAATAGGTCGCGATCTTCTGTCGGAACTTCCTTCCATTGTACGTTGACAATCTTATATCCGACGTGCGCATGGTCGCCATGATTCTCAACTTCAAGCGCGAGATGATCTAACTCCAAATCCAACCATTGATTGTACTGAGCAAGAAACAAGTGAATCGTAGCCACCAGATTAAAAAGCGTGAGTCCCAAGTACGAAGCAGAGATGTCCAACCCTTTGCCGCGGAGCAACGTTTGCCCTTGTTGCAGGACATCCAGCATCACGGGTCCATCTAGGAGCTGCCGTGCAGGAATGTGCAGGAGGGGTTCTTCCATTCCTTTAGGTGAAATATGAAAGTACATTTCAACTAGCGAAAAATCGACGTTTGTTTCGATGGGCATCGTCAGCACGCTCCAATGTATAAGAATGATTATCGTTATCATAATAATTCCTTTGATCATACGAGATGCGCGACGAGAGTGTCAATTTGGTTTCTTCCAAAAAAGGAAGGTGGTCCTAAAAATACATGGAAAAAGCCCATGTATTTTGGGACGATATCACAGAACTGCGAGGTTAGATGGAAAAGATCCAGCTAATTTCTCGAATTTTGGGTTTTTCGGGCAGGTATGTGTGATATTAGCTGTATGTTTTCCATTTATTCCTACAAAAGAGGCGGAAAAGCTCAGAATAGATGGAGGAAATCCAGTTATTTAAGTGGGGGGACTGGCTAGCTGGAGATGGTGTTAGTGTGGGTGGGATGAAGTAACTGTTGGAGCTGGTGTTGGTGTTAGAGAAATGAAGTAAATGCCGGAGATATGGTGTTGGCGTTAGAGAAATGAAGTAATTGCTGTAGATAGTGTTGGAGTTGGTGATATGAAGTAATTGTTGGGGGGGAGGAAAGCGGATGTTTGCTGAGAAGTGAAGATCCTAAATAACACAACACCACCCCATCCATGTGGACGGGGTGGTGTTGTGAAAAGGGCTTACTTCCGATACAGGGCATAGCCTGGATCTTCCGGTACGTCGATGGCAATGATCCGCAGGCCTTGCTCGCTGCCCGCCAACAGGTGAAGAGCTTCGCCTTCACCCACCGCTTGCGCTACCACAAAATCCTTGTGGGACAGGTTCTTCCGTTCTTGCTCTTGCCCTTGCTCTTGCCCTTGTTCTCGATCCAGCCCACGCCCCACCGCGGCAACGCTCCCCGCGCCTTCCCCGCGAATCACGAGGAGGGCTAGCCTGCGTCCCAGCGCCAAATCATAGCTAAACGCCGCGCCAGGCCCCAGCTCCCAGTCATACATCCGCACATCCGTATCCAACTGGATAGGAGCATCTCCGCCGATCACTTTTTTCACGGTTGTACCAGCAGCTTGGCTAACGGGGAATAGCTCATGCTCGTATTGATGATAGGTAGCTGGCTTCTTCACAGTCTCGCTCAAATGCGGCTCGAACCAAATCTGCATCGCCTCGCTGCCCGCTCTGCGGAAGGCTTCGGAGTGATAAACACCAGAACCCGCTTGAATCACTTGTGCGCCGCCGTTCGTCACGGTTTCCAAGGATCCGAGGGAATCGCGGTGCTCGACGAGTCCGTCGATCACGTACGTGACGATTTCGAACGCCTTGTGTGGGTGCATGCCGATTTCCGATACATCGGATGCTTTGCCCCATGCCCAGTAGAATAAAGGTCCGACACGATCTACCGCTGTCTTTTCGCCGGGGAAGCTGATGGCCCGTTGTTCGACGAATTTGCCTCCATCAAATGCACCAACGCCTTGTTCACTAGCCGAATATATATGAATACGCATGAAAACAACCCCTTCACTATATAATAATAAACAACTAACTTTATGTAAGTATTATATCGTCTTTTACCCTTTATGTCAAAAGTATTTCCTCAAGCAACACGGTGCATCTTGACTTCCGCACTATGATCACACTACAATTTATAGTGTAAGGAGTGTGGCCTAACGTGAAAATGCAAAACTTTAAATTAAAGGAAAGCGGACTTAACCGCTTTTTCGGTCCGCTAGAGTCCAAAATTATGGAGATTCTCTGGACCAGCCCCTCGGAAATGACCATCAAAGACGTCCAACAGAAGCTGGACGAAGACAAAGCGATTAATTTCAATACCGTGATGACGGTGATGAACCGCCTCGTGGACAAAAAGATTTTACAAAAGCGTTCTGTGGCAAGGTCGTTTCACTATAAGCCTGTTGTACCGATTGAAGAGTTCATGGACACGCAATCCAAAGAACTGACGTACGACCTCATTGAACAATTTGGCTCGATGGCAGTTACCCATATGGTTGATGCGCTCGATAAAGTGGATCCGGAGTTGCTTGACCAGTTGGAGCAGCATATTCTACTTCTGAAAAGGGATCGATAACGATGAAGGAATCGCGATTCAAATGGCTGTACGCGGCTGCGCTGGTGATAGGAGGCTCGATCATATGGCAAATGGTGGCCTTCCTCCTAGGGCATATGTTACACTTACGACCCTCTCGCAATCTATTTGATTTGTGTATGATTCTCCTTCACTATCTGCATCTGCCAGGGCACGTGCCTATGACCTTAGTCAACCTATTGATCCTCTACACGATGGGGACGATGGTTTGGTTAATCGTCAAGCACAGCTATGATGTGGTCAAGGCGAATAAACTCGTGAAAAGATATCATGACGTGGCTCTTTCCGCAGCCTATGCAGAGAGTTTCTCGTTAAACGTACAGCAACTCCAAATCGTCCGCTACAAAGCACCACTTGCCATGACCATCGGGTTATGGAAGCCGCGTATACTCGTCTCGACGGGACTTATGGACATGCTGGAGCCTAACGAACTTCGTGCAGTGATTGAGCATGAGAAATGCCATGTACAGCACCGGGATCCTGCGGCGATATTCCTGTTGGCGCTAATCTCGAAGTCGATGCGGTATATCCCTATTTTTGAATGGATTGCGCACAAATATCCGATGATGATCGAGCTCCGCGCGGATAAGTATGCCATCGAGCGGATGGAGCAAGCGACAGACCTAGGCAGTGCGCTGCTAAAAATGCTCAAACAAACCTCGAAACCGCGGTTTCCACTCTCACACGCTTCCTTTGCGGAGACTTCGATGAATGTGCGTATTCAGCATATTTTGGACCCCGAGAGGGAAGTTGCCCTGCGCTGGCCGCTTATTCGGTTGGGGATTTCTGCACTTATCTTTATATTAGTCATGGGGCTTATCTAAATAAGCCCTTTTTCGCATGCCCAGATGAGGCTTGTCTGAAAACAATTGACAACCCCTCTATTTAACACTACAATTTGTAGTGTAATCTATTTTCCGGTATATAAAGGAGAGAATAACATGGACTACATAACGAAAAATCTACATTTCATATTTACACACGTTCCAATTGCACTATTAATTTTCAGCTTTGTTTTTGATGTGGCGGCCCTTATTTTTAAAAAGAAGGAATGGCACTCAGCAGGTATGCTTTGTCTTGTCGTTGGGGCACTCGGCGCGATTGCCAGTGTTCTGACAGGGCCGGAATCACGTAACGCGCTGGTTGGCCCGCATGAATTTTACGCGCAGCTAACGATGATCCTTGCTATTGTACTAGCAGTAGTACGCGTAGGCTTGCTTGTTTGGAAAAAGCTCGAGCTAGGCCGCAACCCAATCTTTCTCGTTGCTTCTCTTGTCGCGGTACTTCTCGTTAGCTACACAGGGCATCTTGGTGGCAAAATGGTTCATCGCGACATGCAAGGAGGTCCGGGCATGATGCAGGGTGGACCTGGCATGCAAGGAGGACCTGGTGGTCAGGGAGGCCAGGGGCAACAGGGGCAAGGACAGCAGCAGCAACCGGGTGGTCAAGCGTCACCTGCACCAGCCAAATAATAATATGAATAGTAAAAGGGATGTCCGCGCTGAACAGCTGCTGGATATCCCTTTTTTTGCTGGCTGCATGTTAGTCAGAGAGCACACCCAACGAGCTCGTTCAACTAATACGTTGATGAGTGAAAGAATAGACACCTTTCGTGTGCTTATTTCTAGGGCATTACCATGGGATAGCGGGTAAGCTTACGAATAAAATTGCCTCATATACCTAATCCTAGCAGAGGTACTACATATCCTTTTAAGGAGGCAATGACCACAATATGACAAAGGTAGACTCAAGCTTACAATCGCAGAATCCCATCTCATCCGCACAAAATTCCGTCGATAACGTTCACCAGGCCGTAAACCATGCCCTATCTCACCCTACAGCTCAAACGACGGAAGAAGCTCAAAATGCTATTTCCAAGGCCGAAAATGCCGTAGCGCAGGCGTCTCTTCAATCAGACAGCCCCGCGGTACAGCAAGCGATGGAATCCTTGGATGAAGATAAGGCAAGGTTGGCGAATTTGGAATAAACGCATTTGGCAAATGAAATGCATGAAGAAAGGCCGTATCCCCGTAGTTCACAACTACGCTGGAAACGGCTTTTTTGCATGTGAAGTCGTACAGACCTCATGATGAAACGGGCACTTCCGTGCTACACTAAAAAGACGAACAGTTTGTGTCAGACTTGTCTTCATAATTTCGTAAGAATTATGGTAACTATTTTGTAAATAGTGTCTATTATCATTAGGCTAGTACGGTGGGTTGAAGTGAGATGAAGAAAAAGGGTGCGTGGACGTGACGAAATACCAAGTGCTTGTCGTCGATGACGATATCGACATTCAGGAAGCGATTGAGATTTATTTGAAAGGCGAAGGGATGGAAGTCAGCAAAGCGAACAACGGCCTAGAAGCACTGCGTGTACTGGAGGAAAAGGAAATCCATCTGGTCATACTCGATATTATGATGCCGAAGATGGACGGGATTCAGGCGACATTCAAGATTAGAGAGAGCTGCAATGTCCCGATTCTGATGCTTTCCGCCAAAACAGAGGATATGGACAAAATTATGGGCTTGAATGTGGGCGCTGACGATTATTTAACGAAGCCATTCAATCCGCTGGAGCTGATCGCCAGAGTGAAGTCGCAGTTAAGGCGCTATACAACGCTAGGACCCATTGGTTCGATGGAGAAGACGGCAAACGAGGAATTAAGTGTCCGCGGCCTCGTGCTCAATCAAGTCACCAAAGAAGTCACAGTCGATGGTGAGGAAGTGCGTATGACGCCAACAGAATTCAAAATATTGGAGCTGTTAATGGTGAATAAGGGACGTGTTTTTTCCATCGATGACATTTATGAAAAGGTGTGGAAAGATCCCGCCTTTAATGCCGAGAATACCGTCGCAGTGCATGTGCGCAGAATTCGCGAGAAAATCGAAATCAATCCGAAAGATCCGAAATATTTAAAGGTGGTGTGGGGTGTTGGCTATAAAATGGAGAAGTAAATCACTCTCACTGGTGCTGCTATTCGGTGTTTTCATCATGTGGACACTGACTTTATTCGCGGCAACGAATGTCTATAAGAACAGCGTTTACTTCGGTGAAGACGCTTATTTCAAAAGCGGGGCATTCGCGAGGGAAATGAATTCCGTCTATGAGAACATTCAGTTGTATCATCTGGAGGCTTCGCATTTTAGTGAGAAAACGCCAGAAGAGCAGCTAGGCAATAATGACTATTATAATGTGAAGCGTGACGCAGAACGAACGATACAGGATCGCTTCAACAATTTGCAGGAGAAGTACGGATCGCGTATAGATAATGCTCGAAATCGTAATGACAATGCAGAGGTAGATCGACTGGAAGCTGAAAGAGATACGAAAATTGCGGAGTTGAATAAGGAGAAAGAGGCCGCTTTTGAACAAAAGCTTAAAGTGGCAATTACGGCTAAGCAAAAGCAATTCATGACAGCCAAGACGAATTTGGATAACCGTCTCAAATCACTTTACTACGTCGTGAAAAACTTGAAAACGGGCGAAACCTATAGTAACATCGCGCCTGAAGCGCTGCAAAAATTGCGGGATCAGCAAGCGTTCATGTATACACTGACATTACCCAAACTGGATGAACCGAACAGAATATCTTACCCAATGAATTATGATCAGGTCAATGCTACGTACTACATCTTAAAACCATCGCAAGGCTCGGGCATTATTCAGGCGGATTATCTCTCATACCAGTCCATGAAGCAGCAAGCGACAGCAACCGTTTACTTGCTCGCAGTACTTGTGGTTCTAACCATCGCGCTAACCTACTTGGCAAGAAAATATCGGGTAGATAACATATCGCTGATCGATATCCAAACGGTGGTAAGGGAACGTTTCCCGCTTGATGTTCGGGCTTGGACAACTTTTATTGCGGCTGCTGCACTGTTCGGTATCCTCTTCGATGCTGAGCTATATTACTGGTCCCCGACCTATATAAGCTTATATCAAATAATGATCGTCCTTATCGCATCCGCTTTACTTGTCATTGTGTGCAGCGGGTTTCGCGGTGCAGTCGCACTGCTGAAACATCCGGACAATCTCGCCATGGAATGGAGAAATAGCTTAACCGCATCATTCTGGCAAACCGTGAAAGATACGCTGGAGCAAAGAGGCTTGCTGTTCAAGCTGCTAGTCTTTATGGCGATCATCGGGATCATGGGCTTCTTGCCCGTGTGTGTAGTTGCTTCTAGCGGAGAAGAGGCTGTTATCGTCTTTACGTTCGTCTGGTACATCATATTCCTGCTCGTGGTACTGCCTTATATGATGCGGAAGATCAAGCAGCTTCGTGCCATTATCAAAGGCGTGGAACAAATGTCGCAAGGCAACTTTGATGTGACCCTCCCTGCCAAAGGGAAAGGCCAACTGTCCCGGATGGCGATGAACATTAACAATTTGAAGTACGGCCTGCAACTTTCGCTCGAGAAACAACGCGTCAGTGATCGTCTTAAAACAGAGCTGATCACGAATGTTTCACACGATTTGAAAACACCGTTAACCTCCATAATCAATTATGTGGATTTGCTTAAAAAGGAAGGGTTGTCCGCTGACCAATCCACCCACTATCTCGAGGTACTCGATCGGAAAACGCAGCGACTTAAAGTCCTTATCGAAGATCTCTTCGAGGCGTCGAAGATGGCAAGCGGAGCAACAGAGCTTCATTGGGAAAAAGTCGACGTCTCCGCCTTGCTGACACAGGCCTTAGCGGAGTTCAGTGACAAAATCGAGGCGTCCACACTGACTTTCCGAGTGAACGTGCAAAGCCCGCATATGTATGCGCTGCTCGATGGCAAAAAAACGTGGCGCGTCTTCGAGAATCTCATCGGCAACGCTTTGAAATACGCCTTGCCAGGAACGCGTGTTTACGTAACGTTGACGGAAGATAGAGAGCGCGTCACCTTTATCATTCAAAATATTTCGCTCCACGAGCTCAATTATGACGTAGAGGAGCTGTTCGAACGCTTCAAACGCGGCGATCAGTCTCGCGGAACCGAAGGCTCCGGCCTCGGCCTCGCCATCGCCAAGAGCATCGTTGAGCTGCAAGGCGGCACACTCACGATTGACATTGATGGCGATCAATTCAAGGTTATTGCCGAATTTGAGAAACGCGATGTGCTGGCTGCGCAGCAGGAATTGCTTTAGCTAAATAAGAACGCCGTCCGTTATGGACGGCGTTCGTTTTTTTTATTTTAGCTCAAGCTCCAACTCCTCCAACGTATACCGGTTGTCCCACAAAAAAACCATGTCATACGCTGTTGAGTCCTTCGAGACAAACCTTGCTGTAGCCGCAATAACACCGCCTATGATCGCTCCGAATCCCACAATCCATCCCATCAATGCAAACACTTGATCGACCATGTGCATTCACTCCTTTGAGGCGCGATGAACTCCTAATCTATCCATATGCCCGAAGAATTTGAAACATGTGTGACATTTGAAAGCCTTCTCATCACGAGTATGGACATCGGAAATGTCGGACTGGGATAGTTGCGTTTTAATCTTTTTCTCCGATTGACACGTTCAGAAGAGGGATGGTAAGATCACCCTGTAAGGATCAAATAGACATCTTTTGGAAAAGTTAACAGGCACCTAACGTGCCCGACTCATACAACGCAAAAGGGGGATTCACTATGGATATCATGGTTATTGTAGTCAACACACATCATAAGTGGACACACGTCCAACCTAATTTCATAGATGGTAACCCGCTGGTTAGCCCGAGCGACTGCATACGCAAGTTCGGCTGTTAGCACCCCTTCCCATACGTTAAGTTACGTTAAGTTGTGAAGCGCGGGTTACGAGAAGTTCGTAACGAGCGCTTTTCTGTTCATAGAAGGCATATCGCTGCGCGCGGTATGTCTTTTTGCGTCTTTAGGTGTCTATGCGCCATTTGAGAGGAGTGAAATCACACATGTTTACGGTATTAAAGAAATTAGCTTGGTTTTTCAAAATGAATTGGAAACGTTACAGCCTCGCCATCGGATTGCTGATCATCGTGGGAATTATTGATGTCATGCCGCCGAAGCTGATTGGTTATGCGATTGATGGGATACACATGGGGACCTTATCGGGAGCCAAATTGGCACAATTACTCGCTTTTTGGGGCGCGCTCATCATCGTGAGCTATGGGCTGTCTTACATTTGGCTATACCAGCTGTTCGGCGGCGCCTTCGTACTTGAACGGGTGCTGCGCTCCCGATTCATGCGGCAGTTGCTGCGGATGACGCCTACCTTTTATGAGCGCAACCGTACCGGCGATCTGATGGCTAGAGCGACGAACGATCTGCAGTCGGTATCGACAACCGCAGGCTTTGGGATTTTGACATTCGTCGATTCGACGCTGTTCATGTTAACAATCCTTAGCATGATGGGCTTCTTCATTAGCTGGAAGCTGACGCTTGCATCCATTTTGCCGCTGCCGATTATGGCCGTTGCGATTACGATTTTCGGGAGTCGTATCCACGAAAGATTCATCCTCGCACAGGATGCTTTCGGTCAAATGAATGACCGCGTCCTGGAAACCATCGCAGGCGTTCGGGTGATCCGGGCATTCGTGCAGGAGAAGGCGAGTGAGCACAATTTTGAGACGATGACGGACGACGTCTATCGTAAAAATATCGCCGTAGCGGTTATTGACGCTCTTTTTGAACCAACGGTCAAAATTCTGGTCGGTATTTCCTACCTGATCGGACTTTGTTACGGAGGCTATCTCGTGTTCCACAGTGAGCTGACGCTCGGAGAGCTAGTGTCCTTCAATACCTTCTTAGGCATGCTGATCTGGCCGATGTTTGCGATTGGTGAGCTGATGAACATCATGCAGCGCGGGAATGCATCCTTAGATCGTGTTAACGAGACACTCGGCTACAAGCCAGATGTCAAAGAAGTGCCGAATGCTGCGACGCAGCTGAAGCCGGATTCTATCCATTTTGAAAAAGTAACCTTTCGTTACCCGTCCTCATCCATTGATAATTTAGTTGGTATGACGTTTCGCTTAGAGCGAGGGCAGACGCTCGGAATCGTCGGTCGAACAGGCAGCGGCAAAACAACGCTGCTGAAGCAGCTGCTTCGCGAGTATCCTGTCGGTCAAGGCGCGATCACGATCACGGATACACCAATTGAGCAGATCGCGATCGATACGCTGCATGGTTGGATCGGATATGTGCCGCAGGAGCCGATTCTGTTCTCTAAAAGCGTCCGCGAAAACATCATGTTCGGCAAGGGGCAAGGCACCGAAGCAGAATTACATCGCGCGCTTGACCTCGCAGCTTTCCGCAAGGACGTCGAGTTCCTGCCGGAAGGTCTGCAGACACTCGTTGGGGAAAAAGGCGTCGCCTTATCCGGCGGTCAGAAGCAGCGCGTCTCCATCGCACGGGCGTTGTACGTCGACCCGGAGATTCTGCTGCTCGACGACGCGCTCTCTGCGGTGGACGCGAAGACCGAAGCCGAGATCATTCGCGGCATTCGCTCCGAGCGCGCTGGCAAAACAACCCTCATCACGACGCACAGACTATCCGCCGTGCAGCATGCCGATTGGATTGTCGTGCTCGATGAGGGCTATATCATCGAAGAAGGCACGCACGAGCAGCTTCTTGCGCTAGACGGCTGGTATAAAGAGCAATATGACCGTCAACAGCTCGAAGAGCAGACGGTTGGAATGGAATAGATACTGGGACAGATTGAGCCCTAGCTATACGAAACAAAAGAAAAGTAGGTGAGACTCCTGATGACACAAACGCAACAAACGAAACAAACAAAATCAACGAAACAAACCGGGAAACGGTTGTTCCAATACGCGGCCAAATTCAAGCAAACTTTACTCATCGCCTTAGTATTCTTATCCTTGGCTGTCGCGACTGAGCTGGCGGGACCTTTCATAGCGAAGCACATGATCGACACCCACATTCTCGGCATCGAGAAGCCATGGTTTGAGACGCAGTCGGCGACGAAGAGCGACAAAGCTGTTGCTTTTGAGCAGACGTTTTATAAGCGGAGTGATAACTTCGCAGAGGGCGAGCCGAAGGGCAAAGAGGTTCGTATCCTACAGGTAGGGGGCAAGTTCGTGTGGCTGGATCAAGCCCTCCCTTGGGATGGCGTTCGCAAGCTAACGGATGACGGCAAGCTGCTGGTTACACAAGGCACGGAGCAGGCAGAGTATGCCGTTCAGAGGCTGAGTGTGCAGGAGTTGTATAACTTTTATCAACCGCAATTTGCAGAGTTAATGAAGCTGGCGGGATTCTATGTGATCTTGATTTTCGTGGGAGCAGGCTTTACCTACGGGCAGAGATACTTGCTGCAAGCGGCAGCGAATCGCATCATTCAGCGCATGCGCAGGGATGTGTTCGCTCAAATCCAGCGACTGCCGATCAATTATTTTGATAATCAGCCTGCAGGTAAAATCGTTTCACGCATCACGAACGACACGGAGTCGGTCCGAGATCTGTATGTGCAGGTGTTGGCGAACTTTTTTACAGGTACCATCTATATTCTTGGCATTATCGCGGCCATCTTTATTCTCGATGTTCGTCTGGCTCTCTTCACACTGCCGGTCATTCCGCTGCTGATTGTGTGGATCATTGTTTACCGCAAGTATGCGTCGACGATTAATCATGAAATTCGCGAACGGATTAGTGCGATCAACGGGATGATCAATGAGGCGATTCAAGGGATGACGATCATTCGAGCTTTTCGTAGGCAAAAGGAAACAACCGAGGAATTTGAGGTTTTGAATGAAGAGTATACACACTATCAAAATAAGCTGCTCAGCTTGAACTCCTTAACCTCTCATAACTTGATGAACGTGGTACGGAACTTGTTCTTCTTCGGCTTGATCTGGTATGTGGGCGGGAGTTCGCTCAATGCGGTGATTACGGTTGGCGTGCTGTACGCCTTCGTCGATTACCTCAACCGGATGTTCCATCCGATGGTAGGTATTGTGAATCAACTGCCGAATTTGGAGCGAGCGCTCGTGTCGGCTGATCGGGTATTTGAGCTGCTGGATGAACAGGGCATTGACGTTGTCGCTGAAAAAGCAGACCGTTACAAAGGCCACGTGAGCTTCGAGCACGTTCGCTTCGCCTACAAAGAAGGGGAGGATGTACTGAAAGACATCTCCTTCTCCGCGGGGCAAGGACAGACGGTTGCGCTGGTGGGGCACACCGGATCGGGTAAAAGCTCGATCTTGAATCTGTTATTCCGCTTCTACGAGGTCAGCGAGGGCCGCATCACGGTGGATGGCCGCGATATTCGCGAGCTATCGAAGCAGCAGCTTCGGCAGCACATGGGCATCGTGCTGCAGGATCCGTTCCTGTTCACGGGGACGATTGCGTCCAATGTCTCCTTGGACGATCCGTCCATCACCCGGGAAAGGGTGGAGGCGGCGCTGCGCGAGGTTGGCGCAGCGGATATGCTTGGGGCGCTGCCGCATGGCCTCGATGAGCCTGTCATCGAGAAGGGCAGCACGCTGTCTGCTGGGCAGCGGCAGCTGATTTCTTTTGCCCGGGCGCTAGCGTTCGACCCGGCGATCTTGATCCTCGATGAGGCGACTGCCTCCATCGACACGGAGACCGAGGCCATCATTCAGGCCGCGCTCGAAGTGCTTGCGAAGGGGCGGACCACCTTCATCATTGCTCATAGGCTGTCGACGATTCGCAGCGCCGACTTGATTCTTGTGCTCGACCACGGCGAGATCGTCGAGCGTGGCACACATGAGGAGCTCATGGGGCTCCTCGGGCGCTACTACCAGATGTACCAGCTGCAGGCTGGACATCCGGAAATTGCCGCCGCTGTGGAGAGCGGCGAGCCGAGCCGCTTGTAGGCGTTTAGGCGTAAGGACTCGGTCGCGAGTCGTAGACGAATCTCGACAAAAGGCTAACGACGCTGACTTTCCAATATGCTACAATAAAGCAAATTGATGCTTGAGGGAAGTGGAGGAGAATTTATGCGCTCAGATACGATTCGTCTGCTTAACCTGCTGCAGCTATTATCCGAAATAGCTATTGCAGTAGGATATTTACTTGGTTTAATCCCATTTGTGTATGCATGGTCATGCGCTTGGGTCATTCCATTGGTCTTCGTGAATTTGGTGTTTGCCATCCTTACGGGCAATGGAACTACGCTGAAAACCATCATCAACATCGCATTGGCCTTCCTAAGTCTCATTCCTTTGCTTGGTTATGTATTCCGCTTTGGCGGAATCGTCGTGTCGGGTTTGAATATGAGAGAGTTGTCCAAAAGAAGAAACAACTACTAGAAGTAATGAAAAACGGATGGCGCCGAAGTGGCGCGCATCCGTTTTTTTTATATGACCTGACCATTGATCGCCTACTTCAGCGCCCTCCTACGACCTGTGTAATTGTAACGGACACGAGAGACGTTATTTCAAAAAGAGGAGACAGTTTCCTCGTACAACGGACACCAGCGCCGCTATTTACTGTTTTGGAGGTCATATGGATCCCCAAACAGGAGAATAACGGCCTTGCTGTCCGATAGAACATCGGAATCCAGCTAAATAGCCGATTAACGTCATCTGTGTCCGTTATACGGTGAGGGGGGCAGGCTGGCGCTATTCGCCCCTCCAGCTAATACGCCAACCCCACGCGGCAGCCGACATACGCGTCCTCCACGGCGACGCGGTAAGTGAACGCCGCGGTGTCGCCGACGGAGATGGACGTGCCGCCGTCCGGCAAGAAATCGCGCTCCGCGCGGAACTGACCCTGCGCCTCGCCGTCGGGCAAATACGTTGGACACACAACCGTCCAACGTAGGCCCGACTCAGCGAGCAGCGCCCACGCCTGGCGGTGCTCCTCAGCCGCACGGGTCGAGGAGCGCCGCGTGTCCGGCGCTTCAAAGCGCAGCAGACCCGGATGCTCCCGGCTCTGCAAGATGCCGGCCGTGCCGACGGTGACCACGCGGCTTACGCCGGCAGCCTTCATCGCCCCGATGATTAGGGGCGTCGCCTCGGTCAGCACCGTTCCGCCATCGGTGCCAAGGCAGCTCACGACCACGTCCACGCCGGTCATGGCACCGGCAAGATCCCCTGCGGAGCAAGCATTACCTTGCAGCAAGGTGAGCCGGTCGGAACGCAGTGATATCTTATCCATACTCCGCACGATTGCGGTTACCTCATGACCATCCTGTAGAGCTTGAGCCAGAACTCGCTGTCCCACACGGCCAGTTGCTCCTAATAGTAGTAAGTGCATCATTGTACTCCTTCGGTATGTAATCTGTTCTTTAGTATACCAAACAACGCACAAGAAGTAGAAAACCCCGTCCACCATTGCAAGTGTAGGGGGTCGTTTTGTTTTTTTGGAAGTATACGACTACAGCTTAGCTACGAATGTAAATGAAATCGCACGTGTGAATAGAGTTGGGTTGTACACGGTGATAACGTAGACGGTGTCGCTTTGGTTGTAGAAGCTTGTTGCGTAAGCGGGTAAGGAGTTTTGATTTGAAATGAAAAATCCGCCACTTACGGGTTTGTAAGCACCTCCTCTAAATGTGAAGGTGAAAAAGGTGTTCGGTGAGATCGTACGATTGAAAAAGAAACGTTGGAACCCGTTGCCCAAGTCTGTTTTGCGATTCGCTTTTTGAGGTGTGGATACAGCTTTAACGATTCTAGCTTTTTTTGCGCTCATTGGTCATCCCTCCTTCTATATCTAATAGATGCTAGATTGTGAGATTCTGCGTGGATGAATCTACCAGTCGATTCATATCATTTTTTGAAAGAAAGGGACCCTCCGCATCTGTGTACCCTTGAAGCTGGTTGCAGTAGCGACTTGAACCGTCGCCTCGAATCCAGCATAATAGAAGGTATTGAATTCAAATGAAGACGGGACAGAAGGGAATTTCAGGGGCATGAGAATTAATAAGTTTATTAGTGAAACCGGCGTGTGCTCCAGACGTGAGGCTGACAAATGGGTCGAAGCTAGGCGTGTAACGATCAATGGTGAAATTGCGGGGCTCGGCAGCGTTGTAGGTCCAGGAGATGAAGTGAAGGTCGACGGGCGGGCAATTGGAGAGAAAAAAGAGCACGTATACATCGCGCTTAACAAGCCAGTGGGCATTACCTCAACAACGGAAGCGCATATTCGCGGGAATATCGTGGATTTCGTGGGGCATTCGGAGCGGATTTTTCCCATCGGCAGATTGGACAAAGACTCAGAAGGGCTTATCTTACTGACGAATAACGGGGATATTGTGAATCAGATTCTCCGTGCGGAGAACAATCACGATAAAGAATATATCGTAACGGTGAATCGGCCGATTACACAGATGTTTTTGCGGGGAATGGCGAGTGGGGTACGTATTCTGGGCACAATGACGAAGCCTTGTGAAATCATTCAAGTCAATGAACGTGTATTTCGTATCATTCTCACACAGGGTCTGAATCGGCAAATTCGTAGGATGTGCGAAGCATTCGGATATCGTGTAGTGCGCCTGCAGCGTGTTCGCATCATGCATATTCATTTGGGAGCTTTGAAAGTTGGGAAATGGCGGGATTTGACGCAAGGTGAATTAAAGGATTTGATGCACATGCTTAGCCAGGAGAAGTCGGGGACGAATCCGTAACTGAAAATGAATCACTTGAACAGGCTTGGACATTCCGTGTGGGATGCTCAAGTCTTTTTCTATTTGTTGAGAGTGAAGCAGAGATAAAATATTGGTAAATTTTTCTCAATTATTTGCAACCTTTTTCCAGCGCTCACCGTCAAGGTATATATGGCAGTTGGACGCGTCCAAGCATGTGGGTCCATATGTTGTATGGAGAACACTAAGGAGGAAGATGACTTTGAAATTATTAAAACAAGCAGGCACGATGGTAATCGCTTCTACGCTGTTGCTCGCAGTCGCCCCGACCGGGGTATGGGCAGATATGGCAACTGGTTCAGGAACGGCCGCCATGTCATCCCCTGCCTTCCCAGGGCAAGTAGATACGTCGGCACTCGATGCCAAAATTACCAAAGAACAAGCGCTTGAGCATGCGAAAGCTTACATAACACTACCCACAGATTATATTCTTCAATCGATAAGTTTAAATGCTTTCTATGGCCAGAATGGTCAGAGTATCCCGACTTGGAATATTAGCTATTCGAAGAAAGTGAAAGATCGTTTCTATGGCTCAGCTAATATCGCGATTAATGGCTTGGATGGAACGTTGACGTCTTACAATATGAATGACAATGATCCTGAACATAAACCGTCGTATCCGCCTAAGGTGGATTTTCAAGCTGCGAAGGAACTGGCTGCAGCATTTGTAGCTAAGGTAAACCCATCGAAGCAGAAGGAACTTCTGTACGATGACTCGGAAGAGAAAGCGTTCCGTACCCCGCTTGACGGTAATTATCAATATAACATTCGCTACGATCGATCCGTTGGGGGAGTTCCTTACTCGGGGAATGGACTTAATGTTAACGTCAATGGTGAAGGCCAGATTACGAGCTATTGGTACAATTGGGACGATAAGGTGATTTTTGATCAGGCGAGCACACCGATTTCTAAAGAAAAGGCAGATAAACTTTTCCGTGAGAAGATGGAGCTTTCCTTACAGTATTCCATGCCTTACAACACGCAAGGGAAGCGAACTCCGATTATTTCCTACTTTATGAACAGTTTTGCTTTGGATGCTGCAACGGGCGAGGTCTGGCAGCCATTTCCTAGCTTGAGCGGCGACAATAAGCCATTAACAGATAAACCACTGGGAACGAAACCGCCAGCTACCTTGAATTTGACGAAGGAAGAAGCAGTCAAGAAAGTGGTAACGACGTTTAACCTATCCTCTGAATACAAGCTGCAAGAAGCTTCTTATAATGAATCCAAAAATCCTGAAACAGGAGAGACCTTCTCGAGCTGGAATATGAGCTGGAGCAAGGCAACATCGGATACAGCAGCTTCGGGTAAGATGATTGCAGGAAATAACGTTTGGGCATCCGTGAATAGTAAAACCGGCGTTATTACTAATTTTAATTACTATGTACCGTATAGCGGTGAAAATGAGAAGCCTGTCGAAGGCAAAATTTCAATAGATGATGCGATTGCGAAAAGCACGGAATTTGTCAAAGCGCAGCTTCCTGCTTCCACGAATCAACTCGTGCTGAATGTTCAGAAAGAGTATTCCCAGGAAATGCTGAAGAAAATGCGCACATGGGAAATTAGCTACAAACGCGTCATTGACGGTGTTGTTGTGGGTAATGAAGAGGTACGGGTAAGCATCGACCGTGTAACCGGAGCCATCTCGAACTATTATGTATCCTTAAGTGATATCGCGTATCCTGCTCAAAAGCCTGAGGTTATTTCAGTCGATAAGGCGAAGGAGCTGTGGCTGGCACAGTTCGATGTGAAGCTTGGCTACGTATTGGAGAGCAACGGATACTATGGCGCTATGCCAATCGAGAAATATCGCGTGATGGTGGCGGCAGGGGAGATTCCTCCGTCAGCGGCGACGGGTGCCAAAGCTGAGTCAAAGGCGAAGCTCGTGTATTCCCTCGTTCCTAAAAGTGCGAATCGCGATAGTTTCCTTCTGGATGCCGGGACCGGTCAATGGCGCAGTGCGCAATCCGGCGAGATTATCTCTTTGGATAAAGTTGTTGTCAGTGATATTGATAAGCACTGGGCACAAAATGAACTTCAACTGATGCTTGATTATCAAGCTTTGGATGTGAAGGACGGCAAAGTGAACCCAGACCAAACGATTAAGCGTGGTGAGTTGGTCAAAATGCTTGTCATCGCCATGAATGGTGGCAACGGCGGCATCTATTACGGAGCTGAGCGGGCTGCTTCCTTCGCGGATGTGGGCAATGGCTCCAAATATTTTGCCTATGTGGAAAATGCCGTTGATCGCGGGCTGCTTGATGTAGGGAAAGAGTTCAATCCAGAAGCTGCGATGAATCGTGAAGAGATGGCGCAATTGATCGTGAAAGCGCTGGGTTATCACAGTCTAACTAAATTTGACGGTGTATTTAACAAAGATTTCTCGGATGCTGGGAAGCTGGCGCATGTGGGTGACGCTGCTATCGTGGTAGGGCTGAATATTATGACGCTCAGCGATGGTTACTTTGCCCCGCAGGATGAAGTGACGAAAGCACAGGCGGCTAGCGCGTTCTATCGCTTCTTGCAAACGAGAGCCGAATTGCAGGAGAAGCCGCGGTATTACTATTAATCTATTGTGAGTCGTATAAGTGAAACGACAAAAGACCTCTCAATGCACCATTGAGAGGTCTTTATTCAGCCGTCTAGGCATTTGGGTGGCCAGAGAGCTAATCTCTTTTGAAAAGAAAGCAGCACAATTGACGGTAATGTGCCTTCATATGCTCTTTCGTATAGGCTTTCTCGTTTTTGATATGAAAATAGCCGATCGGCGAGATGGAGCAAATGATTGTATGGGCTGCAAAATCTGGCTCCGTTTGCTGACCTTGCTCGGGTCCAAGGGATTCGAGAATAAGCTCCGACAATTTATCGCGTATGAAATGGTAGATAGGGGAGAGGAAGAAGTTGCCGCGGTCACCCTCGCAGTTGATATCAATCTTGGTTGACATGGCAACGATTAGCTCAGCTTTTTCTTCAATCTCATCAATCCATAGATCCAAAATGCCTGTCAATCGATCAATGGGTGCGGCCTGGTTATGTTTTTCGAGATACATCATAATGTCATTTATAAATTGCTTCCCATATTGTTGAAGGACATCGAAGCAAAGGTCCCCTTTATCCGCATATCTGCGATAGAGGGTTGCTTGTCCAATGCCCGCTGTTTTGGCAATTTGATGCATGCTGACCGATTGAACGCCATAATCATGAAAGAGTTGTTTGGCGGTTTGGAGTATTAATTGGCGATTTTCCATGGCGTCCTTGCGTTCATGACGAATGGACATCTGTAACCACCTCGTTAGATGTAAATTTATTGTGTTCGTATTGACAAAGAAACGAAGGTTCTGTTAGCATCATGAATGTAAACGGACATCTGTCCGTTTGCAACAGGAGTTATTGATGTTCGTGTAAGTCTGCCACCATTGTATTGTACAGGGTATACTATATACGGTCAACGATAGACAAGAGAGTAATTAATCGGATGGAGGGATGACATGTCTTCACAAGCAACATCGAAAGAAACAGAAGCTCCGTTTTCAATGCGCAGCATATTGGGGCCGCTGGTAGCGATTGTAGTAGGTATTTTCATGGTTATTTTGGACGGAACAGCGGTCAACGTTGCGCTTCCTAAGCTGCAAGAAGAGTTCAATCTATTGAATCTATCGCTCGTTCAATGGACGGTCATTGGTTATGCATTAGCACAAGCCGCGGTTATTCCGTTGGCAGGTTGGTTATCGGATCGTTTCGGTGCCAAGAAAATTTTCTTGATTTCCGTAGGTCTCTTTACAATAGGCTCTGGTCTATGTGCACTAGCGAACTCGGTTGAAATGTTGATTGCTTTCCGTGTTATTCAAGGCTTAGGCGGCGGTGTCGTCGTGCCGATTGCTATGGCCTTCATTTATCGTTTATCCCCTCCAGGCAAAGTAGGGGCTGTTATGGGGATGATGGGTATTCCAATCCTATTGGGTCCAGCTCTTGGTCCTGTTGTTGCGGGTTGGTTAGTTGAGTATCACAGCTGGCAGTGGATTTTCCTTATTAATCTGCCTATCGGTGTTATTGGTATTATTTTAGGTATTCGTACATTGCCAAATATGCAGCGTCAAAGCGTTGCTTCTCTTGATTTGTTGGGTATGTTGTTAGGGCCTTTAGCTTTCGCGGCACTTGTTTATGGTGTTTCCAACGGTGGTATTGATCCAATTACGGGGAAATCCACATGGACAGATGCAGATACACTGATCGGCTCTGGCGTTGGTGTCATTGCACTTATCCTGTTCATTATTGTTGAATTGAAACAGAAGAATCCACTTTTGGAGCTTCGCGTATTCCGTTCAGGGAACTTCACTAAGGGGATTATCGTGCAGTGGATTTCACAGATTGCTATGTTCGGTACAATGTTCCTTGTACCACTTTTCTTACAACAAGCACATGGGTACAGCCCATTGAAAACGGGACTAATCATGCTTCCTCAAGCTTTGGCTTCCGGATTGTTCATGCCAATCGGTGGTAAGCTGTCCGACCGTTTCGGTGCTCGTCCGCTCGTTATTGCGGGGATGGTTCTTACAACGATTTCGGCATTGCTGCTTTCCAATATTTCTGGTGATTCCGGTGTAGGCACTGTTATGCTGCCGCTTACGCTTCTGGGAGCGGGTATGGGACTATTCATGATGCCGCTGAACAATCACTTGATTCAATCGGCACCACAGAATTTGGTTGGTCGTGTAACGTCCTTGACGAACGCGGCACAGCAAGTTATGATGTCTTTCGCTATTGCCATCTTGATGACGATATTCAGTACGAAATTTAAGGATTTGATGGTTGAATCCGGTGCACAAAAGCCAGATGTAGGCTTATATGCTTCTGCATTCGGACATACATTCCTCATTTTGCTGGGTATCGCCATTGTTGGCGGTCTGCTTGGTTTGATGCTGCAGAAGCCTAAGAAAATTGAAGGCGAGTCCGGGAATGCGGCAGAAGTTCCAATGATGGTCGGTCATTAATCACTAAGGTTGGACGTATAAGGAGCCGCTCCTCAAGGTCAATTGACTTCGAGGGGCGGCTTTTGTTGTGTGACCCCGAGGTAGGCTGTAATTGTGAAAGACGTTAATACAGACACGGCAGCGCGAAACCTGATCGCTGTAACGATGAAAAACATGCTTACAGATGGAGAAAAATGCTCCTTCTATATTTGCGTACAGAACGCACCACATATGATACAATACTTGTTAAAACTCTAGTGGAAGCTTCAACAAAGAAAGGGTGTTCGAGAAAATGGTTGTGTCTGGTAAAGTGGGTTTGGAAGATATTATTAGAGCCAATCATGTGCTCAGCAAGGTGATCGAACCATCGCCACTGCAACGCAATGAGCTGCTCTCTAGCCAGTATGAATGTAACGTTTACCTCAAACGTGAAGATATGCAGATCGTGCGTTCGTTCAAAATTCGCGGAGCTTATAATGTAATCCAAAGCTTAACAGAAGTAGAGCGCGCAGCGGGTGTTGTGTGCGCAAGTGCAGGCAATCACGCACAGGGTGTAGCTTATTCCTGTAAGCAGTTAGGCATTGAGGGCAAGATCTTCATGCCGACTACGACACCGCGTCAGAAAATATCGCAAGTGAAGCTGTTCGGCGGCACTTTCGTGGAAGTTATCCTCGTAGGCGATTCCTTCGATGATTCTTCGACCCAAGCCAAGGCATATTGTCTGAAGGAGAATAAGGTATTCATCCACCCGTTCGATGATGTGCGTACGATTGCTGGGCAAGGGACTGTTGGCTTAGAGATCATGAATCAGATGCCAGAAACGCCGGACTTCATCTTTGCTACGATTGGCGGAGGTGGACTGGCTGCCGGAGTTGCGACTTATGTGAAGAGCGTGTCACCTCGAACGCGCATTATTGGCGCAGAGCCGGAGGGCGCGGCAAGTATGACAGAAGCATTGAAGCAGGGAAGCGTTGTTAAGCTGCCTTCCATTGAGAAGTTTGTTGACGGTGCAGCTGTAGCGCAGGTAGGCGAGATGACGTTTGACATTTGCAAAGAGAAGCTAGAGGATATCGTCATCATTCCTTCCGGCAAAGAATGTACAACCATTTTGGAACTCTATAATAGCAACGCAATTGTTATTGAGCCGGCAGGGGCGCTTCCAGTGGCAGCGCTTGATGCGTACCGGGAACAAATTCGCGGGAAGAATGTCGTATGTATTATCAGCGGCGGGAATAATGATATCGATCGGATGCAGCAAATCAAAGAAAGATCCCTCGTATACGAGGGCTTGAAGCATTACTTCATCTTGAATTTCCCACAACGTGCAGGAGCGCTGCGTGAATTTCTGGAGGAAGTACTAGGACCTACGGATGACATCACACGTTTCGAGTACACGAAGAAGAATAATCGTGATGATGCGCCGGCGTTGGTAGGGATTGAGCTTAAGAATAAAGACGATTATGAGGGGCTCATTGAGCGCCTATCGCGTAAGGATTACGGCTATATCGAAATCAATAAAGATCCGAAACTATTTAACCTGCTGATCTAGTATTTTATGACACGAGAGTGTCAAAAAATTAACATTGAGCAATCTAGATTTTATTAACCACTGGTTGTATAATCAATAATTGGGGCTTAGAACCTATATTGTCGGAGAAAACAAAAACAAGATGTTAACTTGTGTGACATGACGAATTATGTGATTCTAGGTGTGATTCGCTTCTCTGTTAGGAATCAAGATGATACACTTAATTTGAAGTCAACTTACATAATTTAACTGAATTTGGTTAACCTACAGTGTGGGCTTCATGGTTTCAATTAAATGATGATACGATGGGGGTAAAATCGATGAAGAAGATTTTTTCAACAGTTCTGATGACTGTAACGGTTTCTGCACTAGTGATTTCCGGTTGTGCCAAAAAAGAAGAGACAGGTTCATCCGCATCACCAGCAGCAAGTGCAGTAGCTAGCGATAATACAGGTAAAGACTTCAAAATCGGCATGGTTACAGATATCGGTGGCGTAAACGACAAATCCTTTAACCAAAGCGCTTGGGAAGGCTTGACGCAACTGAAAAAACAAACAAGCGCTAACGTGAAAAATCTTGAAAGTAAAAGTGATGCAGACTACACACCTAACTTGAATCAGTTCGTTAAAGACGGTTACAACCTGACTTGGGGTATTGGTTTCTTGATGGGTGATGCTGTTAAAACAGTCGCAACTCAAAACCCGAACGCAAAACTTGCGATCATTGATAACGTTGTAGAAGCTCCGAACGTAGAGTCCGTAACTTTCTCCGAGCAAGAAGGTTCTTACCTTGTTGGTGTGGTTGCAGGTCTTACAACAAAAACAAATAAAATCGGCTTCGTTGGTGGTATCGACATCCCGGTTATCAAACGTTTCGAAGCTGGATTCGTAGCTGGCGTTAAAGCAGTAAAACCAGATGCGAAAATTCAAATCAACTACACAGGTGCTTTCGACAAACCTGATCTTGGTAAAGCGGCAGCAGCAACGATCTACAACGATGGCGCTGATATTATTTTCCACGCAGCTGGATCCACGGGTAACGGTGTATTCAACGAAGCGAAGGATCGCGCTAAAAATGGTAAAAAAGTATGGGTTATCGGTGTAGATAAAGACCAATCCCTAGAGTTTGGTGATGAAGTTACACTTACATCCATGTTGAAGCGTGTTGACTCTGCGGTACTTCGCGTATCCAAAGATGTTGTTGCAGGCAAATTCCAAGGTGGTAAAGTCGTTACATTGGGTCTGAAAGATGATGGCGTAGGCCTTCCTGAAACATCCAAGAAAAACGTTTCTGCTGACATCTTGAAAAAAGTTGACGAGTACAAAGCCAAAATTATTAGCGGCGAAATCAAAGTTCCTGAAAAACCATAAGCGTCGAAACGACGTTATTGGTAAGAGCGATAGGTTTGCTTCTGTACAAACAAGGCTAGTTATATTAACTAGCCTTGTTCTTTAGTTTTAATGGGCATGGAGTAATAAAAAATTGATCCTTAGGGTGATCTGATGAGTGAAGCAGTCCCAGTTGTTGAACTTCGCAACATTACGAAACGATTTCCAGGCATTGTTGCTAATGATGCTATAAGCCTGAAGCTGAAAAAAGGTGAAATCCACGCCTTGCTTGGTGAAAATGGTGCAGGTAAATCAACATTGATGAACATTGTATTCGGTTTATATCAGCCGGATGAAGGCAGTATTTATGTGCAAGGCAATGAAGTTTTTATCGATAGTCCGAATCGAGCCATCGAGCTCGGCATCGGGATGGTGCATCAACATTTCAAATTGGTACAACCATTTACAGTAACTGAAAATATCATCTTGGGGATGGAACCCAAACGTGGTATGAATGTGGATATTCGAACAGCACAAGATAAAGTGCGCAAGCTATCTGAGCAGTATGGTTTACGTGTGGATCCAAAAGCCAAAATCGAAGATATTTCAGTCGGTATGCAGCAGCGTGTCGAAATATTGAAAACGCTGTATCGCGGCGCCGATATTTTAATTTTTGATGAGCCTACAGCTGTACTAACGCCGCAAGAGATTAGTGAATTGATGGTCATTATGCGTAACCTTGTGAAAGAGGGCAAGTCCATTATTCTCATTACACATAAGCTGAAAGAAATTATGGAGATCGCTGATACGGTGACGATTATTCGTCGTGGTAAAGTGATTGATTCGTTGGCATGCGTCCATGCGAATCCGCAAATTCTGGCCGAGAAAATGGTCGGACGCGATGTCTCCTTTAAAGTGAACAAGGAAGCATGCAAGCTTGGAGAGCCTGTTCTTCAGGTGCAAGATTTAATGGTGCGTAATCAGCAAGGATTAGCGTCGCTCAAAGGGCTTAATTTTGAAGTGAAAGCTGGCGAAATTCTGGGTATCGCAGGTGTAGATGGCAACGGTCAGAGTGAACTGATCGAAGCGTTGACGGGCTTGCGTGCTGTGGATGGCGGTAAAGTGCTGCTCATGGGCAGCGATATTACCAATCAGACACCGCGTGAGATTTCGGAGGCAGGGCTGTCGCATATCCCTGAGGATCGGCATAAACACGGGCTGGTGCTTGATTTTACAATGAGTGAAAATATGGTGCTCGAAACGTATTTCCATCCAGTGTATAACAAAGGCGGCTTCTTGAATTATGAGGCCATCGATAAGCATGCAGAAGCACTGATTAAGCAGTTCGATGTTCGCACACCGAGTATTTACAATAAGGCACGCTCCTTGTCTGGTGGTAATCAACAGAAGGCGATTATTGCAAGGGAAATACACAAGAATCCCAATCTGTTGATCGCGGCGCAGCCGACGCGTGGTTTGGACGTTGGTGCGATCGAATTCGTTCATCGGATGCTGATTGAGCAGCGGAACAAAGGGAAAGCCGTTCTGTTGATTTCGTTTGAGCTGGATGAAATTATGAATGTTTCCGATCGTATTGCCGTTATCTACGAAGGACAGATTGTGGGCGAAGTGATGCCACAGGATACGAACGATCAGGAGATTGGTCTGCTGATGGCGGGCAGTAAAGCAACCCAGAAAGGAGCCCTTCATGAATAAAATTGTTCGCGTCTTTACAAGTGAATCAGCGGTCAATCCCCTTGTGGCGATCGTGCTGGGGCTGCTATTCGGAGCGCTTGTCATGCTCGCTGGTGGTTACAATCCGATTGCTGCGTATGGAGCATTGTTCTCTCGGATTTTGGGCAGTCCATACGATATCGGGGAGTCGATTCGGGCGATTACGCCACTTATTTTAACCGGTTTATCCGTTGCGTTCGCATTCCGTACAGGGTTGTTCAATATTGGTGCGGAAGGGCAGTTCGTGATGGGGATGACGGGGGCTACCTTTATTGGTGTCAAAATCCATGGTCTACCATGGATCATCCATGCTCCCCTTGCGGTGGTTGTCGGCGCGTTAATCGGCGGACTTTGGGGCGCAATTGCAGGCTATTTGAAAGCGAAGCGCGGCGTTAACGAAGTCATTACCACGATCATGTTGAACTGGATCTCATTGTTCTTGTCCAACTATATCGTGAATGCCTTCCTTCTAGAGCCGAAGCAGCAACGTTCTTATATGATTCAAGACTCGGCCTCACTCAGTATTGGCTGGTTGTCGGAAGCGATGAACCACGCGAGGCTCCACTGGGGAACCTTGATTGCCATTCTGGCCGCGGTCGTCTTCTACTTGATTCTTTGGAAAACGAAGCAAGGCTACGAACTGCGTGCCGTAGGGCATAATATCGATGCCGCCAAGTACGCGGGCATGAACGTGAATAAGAACATCATCAAGGCGATGTTTATTTCCGGGGTATTTGCTGGACTTGCTGGTGTGTTTGAAGTTCTCGGTGTATTCCATTATCAGGTCGTTGCGGCAGGCACGCCAGGGTATGGGTTCGACGGTATCGCGGTATCCTTGCTCGGGGCCAACAATCCGATAGGTGTCGTGTTGGGATCTATCCTTTTCGGTGGCTTATCTTATGGTTCTGCGGGGATGAGCTTTGGTGCGGATGTACCACCAGAAATTATCCGTATTGTCATCGGATCGGTGATTTTCTTCGTTGCTACCCAAGGTATTGTCAAATGGGTGCTGATCCCGTTCTACGGCAAACGCAAGAAAGAGAGGGCTTCGTAATATGGACCTGCTCAGTATGCTTAATGCGTTCTTCACGAAATTCAGTGAACTTATTAATACAACGCTGGTGTATTCCACAGCGCTAATCTTCGGAGCTTTAGGCGGTATTTACTCGGAGCGCTCCGGTATCGTCAATATCGGGATCGAGGGTCTGATGGTTTCCGGTGCATTCGCTTCCGCAGTGGGAGCTTACTATGCGGAAGAAGCGAACATGGGCATCTGGTCACCGTGGATTGGACTCTTGTGCGCGCTGTTATTCGCTCTGATCTTCGCCTTGATTCATGCGGTTGCGACGATTTCGTTCAAAGCGAACCAAGTCATCAGCGGTGTGGTCATCAACTTCTTGGCAGCTGGCGTAACGTTGTACTTGGTGAAAGTATTGTTCAACGGTGCAGGTCAAACCGAAACCCTGAATGATGTTTTCTCCAAATGGGAAATTCCGCTTCTTTCCAAGATTCCTTATATCGGCTATGCACTCTTTACTGCTTATCCGACGACTTATATTGCGTTAATACTAGTCTTCGTGACGTGGTATGTGCTGTTCAAAACACCGTTCGGCCTGCGCCTGCGTGCCGTGGGTGAGCATCCGAGTGCCGCGGATACGGTAGGGATTAAAGTGAAACGCATTCGCTATCTCGCTGTTCTAATCAGCGGTTTGCTAGGTGGTCTTGGCGGAGCAACAATCACGCTAACGACAACAAGTGCGTTCTCGCATAACACGATCTCGGGTCAAGGCTTTATTGCGATGGCTGCGATGATTTTCGGCAAGTGGCATCCATTTGGCGCCTTGGGCGCCGCGGTATTCTTCGGAATGGCGCAAGCGCTCAACAACTTTATGCGGTTGTTCGATTTCTCCAAGGACATTCCGCAGGAATTCCTCTACATGCTGCCTTACGTACTGACAATCCTGGTATTGGCAGGAGCTGTGGGCCGCGCGAAAGCACCGTCGGCACTGGGTGAGCCGTACGATCCAGGCAAGAGATAGATCGATGAATAAGCACCATCATGGGAGTGATCCTGTGATGGTGTTTTTTTGTTTCGAGGAGTGTCGAAATTAGGAGGGTTCTTGTCGAATTATGGCGAATGTCTTACCTAACTGACTATTCAGAAATTTTATTGTTTGGAAGAAGGAAGGAAAACCATCATGCCAGTTTTACGAAATATATTCAGCGCCAAATCTCTTGGGATGAAAATGACACTACTCCTATTGGCGGTTTCGTTGATTCCGCTTCTTATTTCTATGCTCATCCTGAGTGACAAATCTTCATCAACCATCGAGTCGGAAACGATGCAGCATCAGAAGCAAATGGCAGAGTTTAATGCAGCTGAAATCAATTCCTGGTTGAATAGTAAAATCGCTTCTATACAATCCATTGTTAAAACGCATCCCGAATTTATGGGTGGCGATGCGAGGCTGGTTATGCCTGTGCTGAAAGTGATGGCGGAGAGTGACCCTGAAGTATATCGTTTTGCTTATGTTGATCCTATGGGAATGTCCACTGACACAGCAGGAGGCAAAATAGATGCAACTAAGTTTGATAACTACAAGAAAGCCGCTACAGAGAAAAAAGTGGCTGTTTCCGAAATCATAAAAGAGGAGAGCAGCGGCAAGAGCATCCTCATCATCGATGTTCCTCTTTCTGATAACGGTGGTGTGTTCCGTGGTATTGTGCAGGCTTTTGTTAGCCCGGAACAAATACAGTCCATCATGCAAATGATTAAATTCGGAGAAACTGGTTATGGGTACTTGCTTTCACCATCTAGCACGTACCTTGTACATCCCAAAAAGACGGGGCAAAAGCTGGAGGAATCCTCTACTCCCGAAAAGTTAGATCTATATAAAAGAACTGTGTTCGCTGATAAGGTGGGCTATATTGAATACAAGGAGCCAGACGGCACTGCGAAATCCGCTGCTTTCAATACAATTGAAGTAACAGGCTGGAAGCTCATCTTAACAGCTGAGAAATCTGAAGTGTTTCAGAAAGTTGAACAAATTCGAAATGCTTCTTATCTGATTTTAGTGATTTCTGCGTTGCTCGTTGCTGCGTTAGCCATTGTAATATCTCGACTGGTCATCCGACCTATTACCCAAATTTCCTCACTTATGCAGCAAGTTGGACAAGGTGATCTATCTGGCAGGCTTAGCTCCAAAGGGAATGATGAAATCGCTACGATGCGCCAAAATATTAATGCCATGCTGGACTCCTTCACAGTGATGGTTACCAAAATATCCGACGCGGTTTCGCATATAGCGGCCTCTTCGGAGCAATTGACTGCGATCGCAAACGAGTCTACGAAATCATCCGAACACATCACGCGGGCTGTTCAAGGGGTTGTACAAGGTTCTGAAGCTAATTATCAAGCCTCTGAGCAAATTTCCACAGCTATGGGTGAGATGGCAGCGGGTGTACAGAAAATCGCCGAGTCCTCCACCCATGTTTCTGATACAGCGCAAAATGTTGTTCAGGAGGTTAATCGTGGAAATTCCGAGATTCAGCAGGCGATCACCCAAATGAATTTGGTTAGTCATGCAGTTGCGCAAACGGCTGAAGTTATGCGTGATTTGGAAGGGAAATCAGAACAAATACGGCTAATCGTCGGTGTTATTTCTGAGATTGCGACACAAACGAACTTGCTATCCTTGAATGCATCCATTGAAGCAGCAAGAGCAGGAGAGCATGGCAGAGGCTTTGCAGTCGTGGCAAGCGAAGTGAAGAAGCTCGCTGAACAAACAAGCAAGGCGACCGTGAACATTACCGCAATGATCGGGGAGACGATTCAAGCAACGAAGGAAGCGTCTAACGCGATGCAAGGTGGAGTAGTCGAGGTCGAGAAGGGTTCTGCGTTAGTAGAAACAGCTGGAGGTGTGTTTCATACCATTCATGGCTCCATTCAGTTGGTTCACGACCAGATCCAGGAAGTTTCCGCGGCAACTCAGCAAATTTCTGCAGGAACAGAGGAGGTTGCAGCATCTTCGCAAGAGACAGTTAGTATTGTTAAGCAGGGACTGAATGAGTTACAATCCATTGCTTTGTCAGCATCTGGGCAGCTGCAGTCTATGGAGGAAATTACTTCATCGTCGGAGTCACTTAGTGAGCTAGCTGTTGAATTACAAGATCAAATCAGTCGATTCCGATTAAAATAACAGGTGATGCGCCTCTTCCGTATGTCGGAAGAGGCGTTTTTTGAGGAGTAGGATGTGGTGCTCGGTATGTCTGAAGTCACACTTTAATTAGGACTTTTTAACTATATTTTGGGACAGTATGTTATAATCGGCTATGAGGGGTGAATGAAGATGAAAGCGATTACTTTGATGAAGTCAATGTGGACTTTTATCATCATCATTGCTTTACTAATAGCAGTTATTGGAACGAACTTCTATCAGATGTTCGCTCTGAAGGGAACCCTTGACCGTGTCAAGATAAATTGGATGCCGAGTATTGCTAGAATCGTAGAGATGCAAGAGCTCATTACACAGGAAAGAGTTCTTTTGCATAAAATGGTGCTTGAAACGGATAAGAATGCCCTTCTTACAGTGATTACTTCTTATCAGGATGTCCGTCGACAGTTTGATGAAAAGTATCGAAGTTATGAGTCTTTCATCAACTCTGAAAGTGAAAGACAGATTTATATGGAAGTGTCGGATAAAACGATAGATTACTTGCAGAAGGGCCAGCTTATCATTGATGCCGTCCAATCCGGTGATTACAGCATGGGGAAGGGCTTGTTGGACAAGCTTGCACCGAATCGAGAGCAAGCCGATGCAAGCTTACAGAAGTGGATTGATTACAATTTAATGGGGACCCAAAGGGATGTAGATCGCACATCCAATCAGCGTGAGTTAGTACTTTGGATGGCGAGCATTTTTACGATTGTGGCTATTGCCATTGGGGCTGCTCTTGCCTTACAGACGCGTTCTGTGAGAAGGAAGGGCGAACAGAAGTTGAGTAAGGAGAAGGAGAAAGCTCAAAGCTATCTCAATCTCATTGATGTCATGATAGTTGTTTTAGACCGAGATGGCAGAGTTGAGCTGTTGAATCGTAAGGGCTACAAGGTGCTAGGTTATGAGGAAACGGAGATCTTAGGTAAGAATTGGTTTGATGTTTGTGGGCCCGAGTATCTCTTAGAAATGAGAAAACGGCGCTACCAAGAATTCATGGATGGCGATGCTTTGTCCGACTATTTTGAATCGCTCATAGTAGATAAATCAGGTCAAGAGCGACTTTACGGGTGGAGCAATAATTTGATTTGGACAGAAACTGGAGAAGTGGGCGGCGTTATCTTTGCGGGTGTCGATATCACCGAACGTAAGCAGGCTGAAGAGACGCTGAATCAGTACAAGGATCATCTTGAAGTGTTGGTGGAGGAACGAACATCAGAGCTGGAAAGCAAGAATTTGCTTCTTGCTGATGCGAAGGAATCCGCCGAATCTGCTAACCGGGCGAAGAGTGAATTTCTAGCGAATATGAGCCATGAAATCCGCACACCGATGAATGCAATCATTGGACTGAATTATTTGCTTCAGCAAACGGATCTCACGGAGCGGCAGAAGGATTATGTCGGGAAGACGGTGCTTTCGGCGAAAAGCTTGCTGACGATCATCAGTGATATTCTCGATTTCTCGAAAATTGAGGCGAAGAAGATTGTTCTGGAGCGCATCGATTTTGATTTGTATGAAATTATGAGCAATATCTCGAATATCATCGGATTTTCGCTGTATGAGAAAGGATTGAAACTACATTTCTCCATCCATCATGAGGTACCACAAGTCTTGAATGGCGATCCGTTCCGATTGAATCAGGTTTTACTCAATTTGGTGAATAACGCTTTGAAATTTACAGATGAAGGTGAAATTGCGATTGCGGTAAGTGTTTCTTCACAAGATGATAACGGGGTTTCGCTTCGATTCGAAGTGCGGGATACAGGCATTGGGATGACACCTGAGCAGCAGGCATTATTGTTTCACGGATTCACGCAAGCGGATATGTCAACGACTCGTAAATACGGGGGGACAGGTCTTGGTCTAGTCATCAGCAAGAGTATCGTAGAGTTGATGCAAGGGGAGATCCATGTTGAGAGCGAGCTGGGGAGAGGGAGTTGCTTCATCTTCACAGTGAAGTTCGAAGTAGGTTCTGAGCATGTATTCAGTGCGCCAGTTACGTCCTATTTGAAATTCCTGCGCGTGCTGCTCATTTGTGATGACGAGGAAATGCGTCTTGTTCTGCAGAGTCAACTGGAACAGTTCCAATTTATTGTTAATGCTGTAGATTCTGCTCAAAGCGCACTGAAACAACTTAGCGTAAGCGGCCGTTATGATCTCGTAATTATCGATTGGAAGCTTCAGGATGAGAAGGCACAAGCCCTAGCGGAGAAAATAAAGTTGGAGAATGCTACACCTGTGCAAGTCGTACTGATCAGTTCGTATCACGAATCAGAGCTTCAGCTGAAATCTCAGACGACATCCGTGAAAAAGGTACTCTATTATCCAATGAGTCAGTCTCAGTTATATAACCAAATAACGAACTTGTTTCAAGAACAGCTACAGATGAAGATCGCATCGCCGCAGGGTGAGAATGAAGCCAAAAAACTGCACATGCTCCGTAACACGGAGGTCTTGTTGGTGGAAGATAATGAAATCAACCAACAGGTGGCTCAGGCCATTCTTCAGGAGGTTGATATTCGGGTAGACGTAGCAGAGAATGGCATTGAAGCGTTGAAACGGATTGCGACTAAGCAGTATGATGCCATTTTAATGGATTTGCAGATGCCGCTCATGGATGGCTTTGAGGCAACGAGAAATATTAGGGATTTTGATCAAGAGACACCGATTATCGCGATGACTGCTGATACTATGCAGGGTATTAAGGAGCAGGTCGTGGAAGCCGGCATGGATGCGTATATTTCGAAGCCATTTGAACCCATTCAGCTATTCAGCGTCTTACAACGAACGATTCAGAGCTCGCGAGGGAGGGGTTATGCCGAAGTCGCAGCTGCCAAGCAAATCGAGGTGTTACCCGCACTGAACGCAGAAGAAGCGTTGGGGCGTCTGGGACAAAATGTGAACCTCTATGAGCGAATCTTGCACAAGTTTGTTTCGAACCATGCGAACGCGATAGAGGGGATACGAGAGGCGATCGCGGAAAAAGACTTTTCCGAAGCGCTATTGCTTGCTCATACGCTCAAAGGAGTGGCTTCGAACATCGGAGCAAATCCTCTCAGTCATACAGCGGATGAGCTTCAAACTGCGATCCATCAAGGGGCTAGCGAGCTGGTTGAGGAGCTCTTGAACACTGCGGAGAACAAGTTAGTGTTGGTTAATCAAGCTATTGCGGTGTATTTGATGGTAAAATGAAAATAGGGCCAGATCAGCATATAGTTTGTGCTGATCTGGCCTTTTGTTTAGAATGAGTCGACTTACAGGTCGCCGTCAGCGCGGAAGCACGTGCGTAAGTCGAAAAAATCGATTTACAGGTCGCCGTCAGCGCCGGAGCGCACGCAATTTGAACTTACGGAATCAGAGCAATTTGATCTGATTCCGATACTCGCTCGGAGAGACGCCATACCAGCGCCGAAATTGCTTAGAGAAGTACAGCGGGTCATAGAAGCCTACCGACGCTGCGATCTGCTCAATCGTAAGCTCCAGCCGTTCTCGCAGCAGCAGCCGCGCTTTATCGACGCGCAGCTTGAGCAGGAAGGTAACCGGCGTCACCTTGGTGTGCCGCTTGAACATGCGTGATAGATAAGCGCGATTATAGCCCAAGCTCTCAGCCATCATTTCGATGGTGATGGGCTCCGCATATTGCGTGGACAAGTAATGAATCGCTTGCTGCACGATGCGGTCGCTTTCGTCTTCCGTGACCAGTCCTGTCACCACAGGGGCAGACAGGGCTTCGCAGTACTCGCCGAGTAATAAGCTGAGGTAGCCAGTGGCTTTGAGCTGCGCATTTGATTTTTTTGATTTGAGCGCCTGCTGGATCTGGCGAAAAAGCACAGGCATATGCCGATTGCGTGCAATATGGATGATGGGGTTGGCGGGCGTGAGGCCCGCCTCACCAACAAGCTTCGCTGCTTGCACGCCCGTAAAGGCGATCCAACAATAATGCCACGGATCCAGCTCATCAGAGACATAGCTAATTAGTTGTTCTGGTTCAATGACGAAGCTGTCGCCAGCGCTAATAGCATACTCTTCTCCATGTGAGGAGAATACGCCTCGGCCCGATATGACATAATGAATTAAGTAGTAGTCATATACTTTCGGTCCCAGTCGATGCTCAGGCTTGGTCTGGCTTTCCCCTGCGAATAACACCGTGAAATCGCTCTCCCCAGCAGGAAGGGGGTTCGATACGACATAATAGCTCTCTGGCTTATCCATGACGTTGTCTCATCTCCGTTCGAAGTCCATGCGTTCCTTCCACTGTATCATAAATCTAACATAAAACGGAATCTGTAAATCACATTTTTCCATGTTGAAATAACATGCCTCCATAGCCAATTCATGGCGTATCTCTTATACTTAAGCTACAAACTTGCACAAACAACATTTCTAACAACAACCAAGCAAACATACCAATACCACTAAAGGCGGTGCCACACATGGCAGATTTGCAAGCTCTTAAAGACACGTTTATTGAAATTTACGGAGAAACGGCTGCGAAAATCTCAGCATTTCATGCTCCTGGTCGAGTGAATTTGATCGGCGAGCATACGGATTACAACGGCGGTTATGTATTCCCGGCAGCTTTGACGTTCGGAACGACCTTGATCATTCGTCCAAGACAAGATCGTGTAATCGGCTTCGCATCTACGAATTTGGCACTGCGCAAACAAATTTCCATAGACGACTTGTCCTACAAAGAAGAGGATGATTGGATCAATTATCCGAAAGGAATCTTCGTTCACTTGGCGAAGGCAGGTTTTCCAGTGACGAAAGGTTATGACCTTTTGTTCCACGGTGAAATCCCGAATGGTGCAGGACTTTCTTCCTCGGCTTCCATCGAGGTTGTGACAGCTTTCAGCTTGCTGACACTAGAGAAATACCCAGTAGATACCGTGAAAATCGCGTTGCTCGCGCAAGAAACAGAGAACCAATTCGTTGGCGTCAATAGCGGGATCATGGACCAATTTGCCGTAGCAAATGGTAAGAAGGATAACGCGATCTTGCTAATGTGCGATACCCTGGAGTATCGTTATGTTCCTTTCCAAAGTGGCAGTTATAAGCTTGTGATCGGCAACACGAACAAACGCAGAGGTCTCCTCGACTCGGCTTACAATGAGAGAAGAAGCCAATGCGAGCAGGCGGTTACTTACTTGCAGAAGCAATTCCCAGACATCACGCTGCTTGGTCAATTGAACCTTGCGCAGTTTAATGAATATAAGCATTTGATCCCAGACGAAACGATTCGCCGCAGAGCGCAGCATGTTATGGAAGAGATTGATCGCGTTTTGAAATCCATCGAAGTATTGGAAGCTAATGATCTGGAGTCCTTCGGTAAGCTGATGATCGGATCCCACGATTCCCTGCGCGACCTATATGAAGTAACGGGCTTGGAGCTGGATACGATGGTTGCAGCGGCGTTGAAGGTGCCGGGTGTGCTTGGTGCGCGGATGACAGGTGCAGGTTTCGGAGGTTGTACGGTTTCCTTAGTGCATGAAGACAGCGTTCAAACGTTTATCGATCAAGTAGGCGCGGAATATACGGGAATTACAGGGCTTACACCAAGCTTCTATGTTTGCGATATTGGCAACGGTGTAGAGCAACTTGAGGAGGCGTTGTAAATGGCAATTCTAGTTACAGGTGGAGCGGGCTATATTGGATCGCATGCGGTAGCAGAGCTTCTGGCCAAAGGCGAGGAAGTTGTTATCGTCGATAACTTGCAGCAAGGTCACAAGGACGCGGTGCTTGGCGGTAAACTATACGTTGGCGATCTGCGCGACAGTGAGTTCATGGATACGGTTTTTACTGAAAATAATATCGATGCCATCATTCATTTTGCAGCGAATTCACTCGTTGGTGAGAGCATGACCAATCCAGCGAAATATTACCACAATAACGTATATGGAACCCTTTGTTTACTTGAAAAAATGACGCAATACGGCGTGAAACGCATCGTATTTTCTTCGACGGCTGCTACGTATGGCGAGCCTGAGAACATCCCGATCCTAGAAAGCGATCGTACCTTGCCAACGAATACGTACGGCGAGACGAAGCTGGCGATGGAAAAAATGATGAAATGGTTCGATACTGCCCATAGTATCAAATATGTGTCGCTGCGCTACTTTAATGCGGCTGGCGCCCATGCAGGCGGTAAAATCGGTGAAGATCACAGCCCGGAAACGCATCTGATTCCGATTATTTTGCAGGTGGCGCTGGGTCAAAGAGCGCACATCTCAATTTTCGGCGAGGATTATGCGACAGAAGACGGCACTTGCGTACGTGATTACATTCACGTTAGCGATCTAGCAAGCGCGCACGTACTTGCGGTAGAGAAGCTGCGCGGCGGTGCGGACAGCAACATTTACAACCTTGGCAATGGCACAGGCTTCTCAGTGAAGCAAGTTATTGATATCGCGCGTAAAGTCACAGGCCATGCGATCCCTGCGGTAGTTGAGCCTCGTAGAGCGGGCGACCCAGCAACGTTGATTGCCTCCTCGGAGCGTGCAAGAGCGGAGCTTGGCTGGAAGCCTGCGCATGATTCTTTGGAAGCGATCATTGAGAGCGCGTGGAACTGGCACCAGAAGCACCCGAAGGGGTACGCGGCGGAAGTGAACGTGTAACGTAGGGTTGAGGTTCTCATAAGAAAGGGAAGTGGCAATATGGAACGCACATTACAAACGCCGCAATCTGCGGCGTTAACGATAGAAAGGCTTCTGCAGTTCGCCACCCAGAATGGGTTGATTGAACAGCTAGACGTCTATACTTCACGCAATGCTTTGCTGGATTTGTTCGGACTGGCTGAGCCTTTTCAAGGGGAAGTACCTGCGGAGAAATTGAGCAGTCCGGTTGGCTTGCTGGAAGAGCTGCTAGATGCAGCTTGGGAAGCGGGACTACTGGAAGAGAATACGATGACGTACCGCGATTTGCTGGACGCGCGAATCATGGGACTCATGATGCCTCGTCCTTCCGAGGTGGTGCGCCAATTCTGGACGCTGGCCAAGACGAAGAATGTCGAAGCGGCAACCGAGTACTTTTATAAGCAATCCATCGATTCGAACTACATTCGTATGGATCGTATTGCGAAGAATGCTTACTGGCTGGCTGAAACGGCCTACGGAGATTTGGAAATTACGATCAACCTTTCCAAGCCGGAGAAGGATCCGAAAGAAATTGCGCTGCTCAAAACGCTGCCACAAAGCAGCTACCCCCTATGTCTACTGTGCGTAGACAATCTAGGCTATGCAGGCCGTGTGAATCACCCAGCTAGACAGAATCTGCGCGTCATCCCGCTTGAGCTGGATAGCGAGAAGTGGTACCTGCAGTATTCACCTTACGTGTATTACAACGAGCACAGCATCATCTTCCATGAGAAGCATATTCCGATGAAAACAACGGCAAATACGTTCTACCGTTTGCTGGACTTCATCGAACAGTTCCCACATTACTTCATCGGGTCGAATGCGGATCTGCCGATCGTCGGTGGTTCGATCCTGAACCACGATCATTTCCAAGGGGGACGTCACAAGTTCCCGATGGAAAAAGCGCCAAGTGAGAAAGCCTTCTCACATGCGGATTTTGCAGGTGTGAAGGCCGCTATTGTGAAGTGGCCGATGTCGGTGCTGCGCCTGAGCGGGCACAACAAGCAGCTGCTGTACAAGCTGGCGAGCAAGCTGCTCGACGACTGGCGTGCTTACAGTGATGCGGAAGCGGAGGTCCTCGCGTTCAGCGAGAAGGACGGACAGCGGATCCCGCATAACACGATCACCCCGATCGCCCGCAACAATGCGCGCGGCGAGTACGAGCTTGACCTGGTGCTGCGGAACAACCGCACCAGCGCTGAGCATCCGGATGGGATTTTCCATCCGCATCAGCACTTGCACCACATCAAGAAGGAGAACATCGGCTTGATTGAGGTTATGGGGCTGGCGGTGCTGCCAGGCCGCCTGCAGGAGGAGCTGGCGGATATCGCCAAGCTGCTCACCGGCGAAGCCGAGCTCGGCCGCGAGCTGAGCGATCCTAGCCACCCGCTGCATAAGCATGCGGATTGGATCGCGGCGCTGCTCGCGAAGCATGGCGCGTCGCTGACGGCTGACGCGGCGAAAGCGGTGCTGCAGACGGAGGTCGGCAGCAAGTTCATGGACGTCCTGCTGGATGCAGGCGTCTTCAAGCGTGACGAAGCCGGGCAAGCGGCGTTCGGACGGTTTTTGGCTGCGGTGGGCTTCGCCCAGCAGTAGGTTAGTGCGGAATCCCTGGTCGGTGGACCAGGGATTTTTTGTTGCGCGCGCGCGTAGTAGGGCGCGCGGGTATACGGATCTTTCCAGTTGTGCTGGAATAACTGGAAAAGGTACAGCTAATTTCAAGGGAAACACTTGAAATCAGAGATTAACTGGAAATAGTACAGCTAATTTCCATGGATTCTCCCATATAGCGCTAAATGGGGGAAATTAGATGGAGAAAATCCATCTAAACCGAAATTTGAGGTGGGATTAGAGAAACTAGATGGAGATTTTCCATCAAAGTGATTGTTGAGCTAGTTTAACTCCCCAACCCGCCCCCACCAACAGACGCACCAAGCCCACCAAACCACTCGCACCAGAAACAAGCTAATTACTTCCCGAACCATCCCCACCACCCGAAGCCGCATCCCCAACCGCCTCCAGCACCAAAACCAAGCACTCCCCGCCCGCACCACCATAAACATCCTCTCCAAGTATCCTCCATACACCATTTTTCCCCAACTCCCTGCTCATCCCATACTTCCTATCACGGAATCCTCACCCACGCGCAAATGGAAAAAATCGTATTGACAGGACGAGCAGTGCTATCTAAAATATTAATTAGCCGACTAACTAAAAAGGAGAGTGTTTCATTGTCGCGTCACCACCATAATCCAGAATCACTTACCCACCTGATGTCACATTTGCTGAAAATGCACCGACATACGATTGATCAAATCATTCATACCTATGATGTTTATCCGGGGCAACCCCCGTTGCTGCTTGCTTTGTCCGTAGAGGACGGACTTAGCCATAGCGAGCTTGCGGCTCGCATCCACAATAAACGCGCGACCCTGTCCGTCATGGTGGACCGCATGGAAAAAACAGGCCTCGTCGAACGCCGCCCTGACGAGAATGATCAACGGGTTACGCGTGTCTACCTGACCGAGAAGGGCAAGGAAGTCACCGTGCATGTCAAAGAGGCGATCCAGACTGCGGATGAGATGACTTTTGCGCATTTTCTACCTGAGGAAAAGCTACTATTTCGCCGCCTTCTGCTTCAAATGAAAGATAATCTCCGTCCTAAAGATGAATAAAAATAGTTAGGCGGCAAACAAAAGAAAGGACATCATGCCATGTGGAAACTACGATCATTTGTTAAACCGTATTGGTTCATAACACTGCTTGCTCCTTTGCTGATGGTGATGGAGGTATGCATGGATTTATCGCAGCCCCGCCTCATGGCGACCATTGTGAATCACGGGGTTGCCGAAGGGAATCTGGCTTTAGTGTGGTCCACAGGCATACATATGTTGGGCGTCGCTCTCATTGGCCTTGTCGGTGGCGTGGGTTGTACATTTTTCTCAGTGAAGGCTGCCCAAAGCTTCGGTGCTGATCTGCGGCTAAGCGTATTCGAGAAGGTGCAATCTTTGTCGTTCCGACAATTGGATACATTCTCGACCGGATCACTGATCACTCGTTTGACCAGCGATGTGATGCAAATGCTGAACATCCTGCAAATTTTACTGCGCCAATTTATACGTGAAGCGTCGCTGCTTATTGGCAGTTTGATCATGGCTGTGGTCATCTCACCACGCCTTTCCTTGATCCTGCTAGCCGTCGTACCGATTCAATTCGTCATTCTGTATGTATTGATGAAACGCTCTACGCCGCTTTTTCGCCAGATGCAGACGAAGATCGATCGCGTAAACACGGTTATGCAAGAGAGCACGACGGGTATTCGTGTGATCAAAGCTTTTGTTCGCGCCGCCTTCGAGCGGACCCGCTTTGGCAAAGCGAACACGGACCTGTTGAACGCCAGTCTTAGCTCTGCTCGGGCCTTGGCTACAAGCGGGCCGCTGATGACGTTGATTTTGAACATAAGCATCGTTGCCGTTCTTTGGTTCGGCGGTGCTCAAACGTGGAGCGGTTCGATGGCAATTGGTGATTTGGCCGCATTCATCATCTATATAAGCCAAGTGTTGTTTTCGCTCGTTTCCATTACGAATACGCTGATGAATATTTCCCGCGCGCAGGTTTCCGCCGAACGGATTCGAGAAGTACTCGATACGCAAGTGGACCCAAATGAGCCTGCTCAGGATCAGGATAAATCAGAAGCACTTGAACCAAAGCAATCTTTGGCTCCATCCTCCCCAGTGGTGGGCTGTGAGTTAGAATTTGAGCGGGTTTCATTCGTTTATGAAACAGCTCCCGATCAGCCAGTTCTCCAGGATATTTCTTTCAAGGCATTGGCAGGTCAAACGATTGGCATTCTTGGGGCGACAGGCTCAGGTAAATCCACACTGGTTAGCTTGATCCCGCGACTTTATGATGCGTCCAGTGGACATATTCGCCTGAATGGCGTTGATGTGAAAGAACTGCCCGTCGAGCAGCTGCGGAGTCAAGTGGGAATTGTGCTGCAGCAGTCCATTTTGTTTAGTGGGACGATTCGCGATAACATTCTTTTCGGCAAGCCGGGGGCATCGGATGCCGAGATAACGGCAGTCGCCCAAGCAGCAGAGGCCGATAGCTTCATCTCCAACCTACCTGAGGGTTATGGAGCCAAGTTGGGACAACGAGGCGTGAACCTGTCTGGTGGTCAAAAGCAGCGAATAGCGATAGCTCGGGCCTTGCTTCTGCGATCTCCATTACTTGTGCTGGATGACAGCACGAGTGCTATTGATTTAGGTACGGAGAAACGCATCCAACGTTCTCTGCAAGCGTTGATGGCAGGCAGTACACGCATCATTATCGCGCAGCGCGTCTCCTCCGTCCTGCAGGCCGATCAAATTCTTGTCTTAGAAGAGGGGCGCATCGCTGCACGAGGAACACATGAGGAACTGCTGGCGACAAGCGCGCTGTACCAAGATATTTACAACTCCCAGCAGGGGAAGGAGGCGGCTCTGCATGGCTAACAAGCAAGCGCGCAAACCACGCGCGAAAAACATCGGCGCAACCCTCCTTCGCATGTGGGGCTATCTAAGACTTCAACGTACCGGGCTGATCACTGTTGCGATCTTGACGGTTCTAGGCAGCGGTCTTGCCTTGCTTGGACCTTATTTAATCGGTAGAGCCATTGACGATTACATCATACCGCGAGACCGGAGTGGGCTGCTTGGACTGTGTCTCCTTCTACTCGGCTGTTACGTAGTCAGCGGGGCTGCATCTTGGATCCAATCCTATCTGATTGCTGGGGTATCCCAGCGAACCGTCTGGCAAATGAGACAGGATCTTTTCCGCCACCTGCACAAGCTGCCTATCAGCTATTTTGACAAGACCTCACATGGGGAACTCATGAGCCGCACGACCAATGATGTCGATAACGTCGCGACTACGCTCAGTCAAAATTTAACGCAGATCATGACCAGTATCATTATGATTGTCGGGTCGTTGATTATGATGATTACTTTGAATATTTGGCTTACGCTCATCGCCTTAATCACGGTTCCTATCGTACTTTTCACAACCAAGCAAATCACGAAACATACACAACGCTTGTTCAAAGAGCAGCAGCAGCGGCTTGGGGAACTGAATGGCTTAATCGAAGAGACGATTTCTGGGCAAAAAGTAGTGAAAACGTTCCAGCGCGAAGCCGCTGCCGTCGATCAACTTGCTGCAATTAATAAGCAGCTTCGAGTCGCTGGTACAGGTGCACAGCAGCTCTCGGGTATGATGGGGCCGAGCATGAATATGATCAATCATTTTAGCTTCATTCTACTGGCTGCTATCGGGGGTTGGATGGTGCTGAGGGGATGGACGATGGTTGGTGTGATTATCAGCTTTTTGAACTATTCGAAGCAATTTAGTCGTCCTATTAACGATCTTGCCAACCAGTATAATATGATTCAGTCGGGTATTGCGGGTGCGGAGCGGGTTTTTGAAGTGATGGATAAGGAGACGGAATACGATTCGAGCAAGGAAGGCGTACAGCTAACCAATGTCAAAGGTGAAGTTGTGTTTCAAAACGTTTCCTTCAGCTACACGGACGAAGTGCCCACGCTGCATGAGGTTTCGTTCACTGCGGAGCCTGGCGATTTGATTGCTCTAGTGGGCCCTACGGGTGCAGGCAAGACAACGATCATCAATCTGCTGACTCGCTTCTACGATGTAAATGAGGGCAGTATTACGATAGATGGGCTCGACATTCGTGATATGGAAAAAGACAGTCTACGCAGCCAGCTCGGCCTCGTGCTGCAGGATGTTTATCTGTTCTCGGGGACGATCCGAGAAAATATCCGCTTCGGCCGCTTAGACGCTACGGACGAAGAAGTGGAAGCCGCCGCGCAGCTAGCGAACGCGGACGGGTTCATTCGCAAGCTGCCGAACGGCTATGACGCCAAGTTGACCGCCGGTGGCGGCAACTTGAGTCAAGGACAGCGGCAGCTGCTCACGATCGCGCGGGCGATTCTCGCCGACCCCGCGATTCTCGTGCTCGACGAGGCGACGAGCTCCGTCGACACGCGTACCGAGCAGCACATCCAGCAGGCGATGGGCGTGCTCATGAAAGGGCGAACGAGCTTCGTGATCGCCCACCGGCTCAGCACGATTCGCGAAGCGAGTGCAATTCTGGTCATCCACGGCGGCGAGATCGTGGAGCGCGGCACGCACGAGGAGCTGCTGGCGATTCGTGGGCATTACTATGATTTGTATGCGAGCCAATTCAGCGAAGCAAGTTCGCTTTGACGGACGGACGTGGAGTCCGATAAGAAATAGAAAGGGAGTTCCCGTAGAGGGGAACTCCCTTTTGCTATTTAGTAGAGCACGTATCAGTCCGTCGCAGCTGCTGTCAATTCTCGTGGGTCCCCATCAATCCCGCGCCATTCTCTCACTAGTCCTCAACAGACCCACCCAATCCCGCACCAACCCCTTCGTACCCGCTAACTCCCCGCCAGTCCCCCACCAGCCAAACAACTGGATTTTCTCCATCTATTCCAGCTCCTTTTCCCCGCGCGCGCTGAATAAAAGGATTTCCTACGGCTAATTCAGGCCATTTTTGCCGAAATGCTCTCATATGACAGAATTAGCTGTAGTTTTTCCAACTAAACTCAGGAATCGCCGAGTTTAGCCAATTTTAACTGTAGTTTCTACAGCTAATGCTCACCGCGAGGTACCTGACGACGCTTCTACAGGCACGTCATAGACGCGGACCTGATTCCGACCTGCCCGTTTGGCCTGATACAAGGCCATGTCTGCATGCTTCAGAAGCATCTCCAAGCTATCTCCGCGATGGCTTGCCTGCGTCAATCCGAAGCTTGCAGTAACGGCAATCGAGCCGAAGCTGCCGCTCATCGGTTTCGCTTCAAGCTGTGCGCGAATTTGTTCGGCCAGCAAGGCCGCCTCATCCAGCGAGCAGGCAGGCAATGCGATGACAAACTCCTCACCGCCATACCTTGCAATCAGCGCACTAGGTACGTCTACCTCAATTTGCCTCGCCACTTGCACTACGTGCTGAATCGCGAGATCGCCAACATCGTGACCGTAGGTGTCATTGATATGTTTGAAATGATCGATATCGAAGAGAAGGATGCACGTCGACAGCTGGTTACTCAGATCTTCTTCCAAGATCATCTTGCTCCGACGGAGAAACTCCGTTCGATTCAGCAGCTTCGTCAAGCCATCATAATAGGCTAGCTGTTCCAATTGATCTTGGAGCAGTTTCTGCTCTGTGACGTCGATCAGCATCAGTAGGCTCCCGATCGGCTCCCCATTGCGTCCCCGAACAACGGAGGAACGGATCTGGTAAAAGAATTCCTTGCCGTCGGAGGCGCGCCAACTAAATTCTTCCTGCGCACCGTCTTCTGATCGCACTACGGGAAACGGGGTACCCGATAATCGAATCCAAGCTTCATCGAGCGTTAATCCAAGCATGTCGGTTGTTAATCCTGGAAACATCGAGTTAATCACACCGTTGAAGTCCACCAGCCGATCTGAGAAGTCCAGCACAATAGCGCCTTCCCGCATACTTTCAAAAATACGATCTTTCGCAATCGGTATAACCGTCAGCATCCTAGTTGACACAATCGCCCAAATGTACATGGCAGAAGTCACACAAAGGATCATCGGCACAGGATCCATGCCATACGGTGTTAAGCCTATCAAATAAATGAAGGCCCCTGTCATTGGCATGAATTGCCCCATGATTAAGGTCACGAGCTGTAAACGGTAGGCTTTTTTAGTTTGGCGCCATCTGCGTAAGAGCAGGACGACCGCTGCCAGCATACATCCGAATATATAAGCCCCGTGAACGATGTAATATTGTCCGATGACGATATCCGTAGTGGGAAATGGTGCATTTTCACGAAAATACATTTCTTTATAAAATAAATGATGATAATCATTGGTGATCACCATAACGAAGGTAATGGCTGGAATGACGAAGAGCGCTGCTATCTTACTACGAGTCAAGTTCAAGCCAACGTACTGCATGACAATCAGTAAACCAATGGCAGGCGCGGCCCCGATGCCAATATATTCGAGAATCGTCCATCGTTTTACTTCGACTAACGTATCGCTGGCCATTTCAAAAGCATGAGCAAAAATATAAATGGCTTGTGTAGCCGTATAGATGACAAATGTATAGGCACTAGGTATTTCTTTGCGTTTGATATAGGCATACATACACAAAAAGACGGTGAAAACTCCCGAGGTTGCGATGATTGAAATGAACATGGTTAACGTAGGATCCATGGGTCGCACTCCAGTATTTGTAGAATTATTAGTTAAAATGTCGATTTAATGGTATCACATCCTTGCGTGCGGTCATAGGGAACAAATGGAAAATATAATTGAAAGTGTGGGCATGCAAGAATGGAAAGGAGTTACAAAATTTAGTAAACTAATAGAATCGAATGAAATGGTGATAAATAGCTTGGAGGCGTGAATATGGATAGCTTTAACGCAGTAGTCGTCGAGCGAATACAGGATCAGTTTTCTTGCCAAATAAAAGAACTGCGCATGGAGGATTTACCCGCTGGGGAAGTGACGATCCGCGTCGCGTACTCCAGTATCAATTATAAAGATGCGATGGCTTGCAGCCCATCGGGGCGAGTCGTGCGCCAGTACCCTATGGTACCTGGCATTGATTTGGCGGGTACGGTCGTGGCCTCGTCAGATCCCCGCTATCGCGAGGGAGATGAGGTGCTCGTGACCAGCTACGAGCTGGGCACAGGGCATTTCGGCGGATTCAGCGCGTATGCGCGCGTCCCCGCCGATTGGGTCGTGCCACTCCCGCAGGGACTGACGCATCGCGAAGCGATGATCCTTGGCACAGCGGGATTTACAGCAGCGCTGTCCATTCATCGAATGGAGCTGAATGGGCTGCGCAAGGAGCAGGGACCCGTGCTAGTGCGCGGGGCAACGGGTGGTGTAGGCAGCTGCAGCGTCTCGATGCTCGCCGCCCTCGGTTATGAAGTAGAGGCAAGCACAGGGAAGTCTGCTGACTACGCGTATTTGCTTGAGCTTGGCGCGACGCGTGTGCTGTCTCGGGAGGAGCTTTCGCCTGCCGAAAGTAAGCCAATCAGCAAGGAGTATTGGGCTGGGGCGGTTGATCCTGTGGGAGGCCCGGCGCTCGCGCACGTGCTTAGTCGAATGAAATACGGCGCTTCCGTGGCGCTGAGTGGATTGACGGGCGGCGCGGATTTTGCGGCGACGGTGTATCCTTTTATCCTGCGAGGTGTGAATGTACTCGGCATTGATTCCGTCTATTGTCCGTCAGAAGTGAGAACAGCGCTCTGGGAGCGGATGGCAACGGAGTTGAAGCCACGGCTGCTCGAGCAGACGGTGTATAAGGAAGTTGTATTGGATGAGGTTGCTGAGGCAGCGAAGTTAGTATTGGAAGGCAAGGTAAGAGGCAGGGTGTTGGTCAAGCTGTAAAGGTTTGGTTTGAATAATGTGGTGGAGGAGTGTTGAAATCATGAAAATGCGGGTATCTGCCGTTCAATATCATTTACATACGATAAGCAGCTTTGAAGAGTTTGCCGCACAGGTAGAGCATTATGTGAAGGTGGCGCAGGAGTTTGAGGCGGATTTCGTCCTGTTTCCGGAGTTGTTCACCACACAGCTGATGTCCATTGGCGATGAGAACGGCAAGGCATTGCCGATAGAAGCCCTCCCTTCTTTTACGGAGAAATATCGCGACTTATTTCAAGGACTTGCTCAGCAAACGGGCATGCATTTGATTGGCGGTACGCACATTACTGCTGAGGGAGACAAGCTGTTCAACACAGCGTTCCTGTTCTATCCAGATGGTCGTATTGGCGAGCAGAAAAAGCTTCATATTACCCCAACGGAAGTGAAGGAATGGGGGATGGGCGCTGGGGATTCGCTGCAGGTTTTTGATACGGACAAAGGGCGGATTGCCATTCTCGTCTGTTACGATGTGGAATTCCCTGAGATCGTGCGGATGGCCAGAGCCCGTGGGGCGGATGTGCTGTTCGCTCCTTCGTGTACAGATGATCGGCATGGGTTCCATCGGGTTCGGTATACGTGTCATGCCCGGACCATTGAGAATCAGATCTACGTCGTAACAACAGGGACGGTTGGCGCTTTGCCAACGGTTGATTTCATGAGAGCGAACTTCGGTCAAGCCGCTGTCATTACGCCAAATGATGTGCCATTCCCGCCTAAAGGTATTCTCGTCGAAGGGGAGATTAATGGCGATATGGTTGTGACCGCCGATCTCGATCTCTCGTTGCTGACGCTCGTCCGGGAGCGGGGTTCCGTCACCACCTGGCGCGACCGCCGCACAGATTTATATACAGATTGGTCTTGAGATTATGCGAAAACAACTTTATGTGTTTGATGGTGATACGCCCGTGGAGGCGGTCATTCGCACGTATGGTGCAGCCGATTTTGATGCGTTGATTCGCGTTCAGCAGCTGAGCTTTCCACCGCCATTTCCTTCAGAACTCTGGTGGACGAAGGAGCAGCTCACTGAGCATGTCACCCGTTTTCCTGAAGGGGCGCTGTGCGTGGAGATTGCGGGTCAAATTGTCGGCTCAATCACGGGACTGCGGGTGGATAGTGAGCGGATGGCTGGGGCTGTCGATCATAGCTGGTCAGCGATGACGGATGATGGGTATATCCGGACACATCAACCTGATGGTGACACGCTCTACATTGTGGATGTGTGTATCATGCCAGCGTACCGCAAGTTTGGCCTTGGCAAATGGCTCATGCAGTCGATGTATGAGGTTGTTGTTCAGCTAGGACTGGCTCGTTTGCTTGGAGGCGGGCGGATGCCTGGCTACCATAGGGTGGCGGAGCAAATGAGTGCTGATGACTATGCGGCAGCTGTCATGGCGGGGACGATGAAGGATCCGGTGATTACCTTTTTGTTACGATGCGGCAGGACGCCAGTAGGCGTAGTTGCGGGGTATTTGGAGGATGAGGAATCGCTGAATCATGCGCTGTTGATGGAGTGGCGGAACCCTTTTATATATTAAAAATAGGAGTGAGTTGACCTTATGGAATTTATACGCATAACGAGTATTGAGGATCCGTTGTTTCGATCGATGCACGATTTGATGAAAGAGGTGTTTCCGCCGGAGGAAGTGCTGGAGTATTCGTTATGGAGGGAGCCTCTTGAAGATCCAGGGATTCGCGTGTTTGTGGCCGTTCATGAAGGCAAGGTAGTCGGCACGACGGAGTATCGCTATTATGAGGAAGATCAAGTGGCGATGACGGATTTTACGATAATTGGTCAGGCAGGTCTGGGGATTGGGCGGTTTTTGGCAAGAAAACGGTGGCAGGATCTGGAGCGATTGGCCGCTGAATCAGGTAAGCAGATTGCAGGGATGTTCGCTGAGATTTACGATCCGTATCGTATCGAGGGGCATGCTTTTGGCGGCGTGAAGCCGATGGACCCTTACGTTCGACGTGAGGTGCTGTCGCATCTTGGCTACAAGCGGATTGATTTCTCCTACGTACACCCATCCTGGGAGAACAATGGGGACGCTGTCGAGGAGCTGGATCTTTGTTTCTTGCCAACGGATGAAGATATGACGGAGATCAGTGCTGCTTTGGTGGCAAAGTTCTTACGACGGTATTATGCGGTGCTCGCGAATAAACCGCATGCTTGGGAATCCATGGTTGCTGGCTTGGAAGGGAAAGAGACGTTGGCGCTGCTGCCTTTGTAATAATGTAAAAAGGAGTCCAAATGGACTCCTGTATTTCTTTCTAAGGTTAAAAGTCTACCATCCGAAATCTAGCGTTTTACCAGTCTCCGCCAATGTCTTAATATTGCTCAGAATCATCCACCAGCTGGACTTTGTTGACTCAAAGCTCGGGTGATCTGGTGTCCACTGATCGTTCACGAGCGTCAATTTTGTACAGTTGCCTACGGTTTCTAGGGTGATTGTCATGCGTGATTCGAAATCAGCATGGTTTTCCCGATAGGAAGGACCTGCATGCTCGGTACAGCTCAGTAATTTCTCAGGCTCATAGGCCAAAATCTTGCCATACACATGAACCGTTTCATCCCCATCTTGACCTGGGCCAATATAGGAATAGTCAGAGCCAATTTCAAAGGTAGAATGCAGCACGCAGCCAAATAAAATTTGCCGAGTTCCCTCTGGTGTGATGAGAATATCCCAAACTTGCTTCGTGCTTGCACCAATATAAAATTCATATTTCAGTTCCATAACCGCTCGCACTCCTTCGCTTCTGTGATCCTACCTATCATAATGCATCTAGTAATCCCATGTATTGTAAAAACGCGACAAGGAGTGTTCGATATGCCTACGAATACGAATTCAAACAAGAATTCCCCCATGCCTAGCCTGGGTATTATAAATTTTCAGCAAGGTGGGCACAAATTTCAGCTTTCTCGATATGCTCCAGCTGAGGATGCAGCCTTCTTCGTTCGTCATTATTGGGTAGTCAAATGGGATTTGGCTGGGAAAGAACCCTATACACAGCATGTTATTCCTAATCCCTGCGTGAATCTCGTTGTTGAGCTGGGGAAAACGGCGATTTACGGTCCTGGCAAAGAAAAGTACGGACATCACCTAGAAGGGCAAGGGAGTGTGTTCGGCGTGAAATTTAAGCCAGGCGGCTTTTACCCTTTTGTCCAAGAAAACGTGTCTAGCATGTTGAACAATCCGCTGTGTATTGGGGATGTTTTTAACACTGACCCTCGTTTCTTGGAAGCGCAAGTGTTTAGTCATAGCGATGATGGGCGGAACGTTAATCTGGTTGAGAGCATGATTCGGTCCAAGCTACCTGCCCAGGATGAACAGGTCACATTGGTGAATCAGATCGTTGATTATGTGTATGGACAGCCGGAGATCACCAAGGTTGACGCTATTTGTGAACATTTTCAAATGAATATCCGCACGCTACAGCGGCTTTTCGACCAGTATGTTGGAGTCAGCCCGAAGTGGGTGATCAAAATCGCCCGCATCCAAAGCGCAGCAGAGACCACCGACGGTAAGGATACGCACAATTGGGCAAAGCTATCGATGGATCTGGGCTATCATGATCAGTCGCATTTCATCAAGGATTTCAAGTCGATACTCGGTCAGACACCGGAAGAGTATGCTTTGGCGAAGCGGGCGAAGTGAGGGGGAAGTGTGGTGTGGGGAAGAAGCAAGGATGGCACGGCCATTCGGGCTTCGCTGTCACTCCGTCACTATGCGATTCCGCCGCCGAAAGGGATAACTGGAAAACCTCCAGTTATTTAAGGGGATTTTCAGCGAAACGAATGATTAGCTGGAAAACCTCCATCAAATTAGCGAGATATTTGCCTATAGTCCCTAATCGGGGTGAATTAACGGGAGAAAATCCAGTTAATAGCTGAGGAGTCGATCTATGCTGAAGTGGAAAGTAACAGCAACCCGTGCACTAACAGGCCACCATAACTACTTATAACAAACAGCTACCACCCTATCGACAACTAGCAATTCTTCCGCAAGGAGCTCTCCCGAACCAGGACTAACTATCCAGCCCCCACAATTGTCATGAACTAGCTAGCACCTTACACGATCATTCTGTTGAACTTGATCCCGCCATCACTTCCTACAAAGCCTGTTGCTTCGCACTTTGTTGTTTTTTGCGAAGAAGCGGGCTAAGGAACACAACCCCCGCGAACAGTAAACAGCCACTTAGCACATACACCGTCAACAACGACGTCGTATCCTTCAAGTAACCTGATAAAGACATCCCCACTAGCATCATCCCCATGAAAATTGGTGTAATCGCACCGCCGACTCGCCCCATAAACGGCCCTTCCGTGTTACGCATAATAAGGGTTTGAATGCCGACATGGATACAGGGATAAAACAATCCACTAACAATCTGTAGGATCAGCGTCATGGACACGAGGGTAGAGGCTCCGACGCCAATGGTACAAACAGCACTTACTAGCAAACCAGCAGCAAGTAAAAACTGCGGTTTAACCTTCTTCGCAACCCCCATAATGGCCGTCCCGCCGATGAGCATCGCAGCACCATTCGCCATCAGGAACCATTGCAGAGATTGTTTGCTTAATCCTAGTTTTTCAATGGCTATGAATATCGCGAGCGGTTGAACAAGACCGGCGGCTAATCCAGTAACTCCGAAAGTTAGGCTTAGTGTTCTGAGCGCACGGTTAGATTGCACATAGCGCAGGCCGGCTGTTAGCTCATTCAAGAAGCTTATGGTTCCTGAAGCAGCTTCTTCGATCTCGTCTTTCGGGAGGAAAGTAAGGACTAGGGATGATCCGAAGAACATCACGCCTGTGAGGATAAGAGAAGCTTCGATACCGTAGTTCAGATAGATGAACGTACCGATCACAGGGCCCAAGACCATGAAAATAGCAACGAGGGATTGAGACATCGCCATAACACCTTGGAGGTGCTCCGCGGGTACATTTTTTTTATAGAGCTTCATAGCGGAAGGCTGTGAGAATTGCGATAAACTGGCAGAAATGAACGTCCCGATTAGCAAGGCGTACCAAGAGCCAGATAACAGGGTAAGCAATACAAGGAATACCGTTACAGCGGATAAAAGATCACTCCAAACCATGGTCCGCTTCGGCTGCCAGCGATCGGCGAACGTGCCGCCAATAAAGGCGAAGATGAAAATAGGTGCTGTCTCCACAATGGAAATCAAGGATACATACTGCGGATTATTGTGTGTAATGTCCGAGATATAGAGGAGGATAGCGAAATTCCGGATCCAAATACCGAGCTGCAGGAGCACACGGGATAGGAGAATGGTTCGCACATAGCGATTGGTTAACAAAGGTCTCATTCCTTTCGATTTAATTTTACTAAATTACTAATTTACTAAGGTAGTAAAATAACATCCAAATCATAGCTCACGTGACAGATGGAAGTCAATATGATTTTGATTATTTCCAAAAGTATCCGTGTGGGCATGAAAAAACGGCTGCCATGGAGGCAACCGTTTCAAGTAAGAATGGCAGTTCATTTGCGGTGAATCTTACGCACTGCGAACAGATAAACAATCGTGGGAACTGGAGCTTGAACGATGCCCCAAATTCCCCAAAACCAAGGATGACGGGTACCGCGCTTGCGGGAGTCCATGTATAGCCATGTGCTTTGTATAAGCATAATTAATGCAAGACCTATCCAAGCCCAGAGAGGAAGTTGATCGAATTTGGAGTCAGTTGTCGTCATGAGAAGCCACCTGCTTTCTTAAGATGAGCCAAGCTAGCGGAATCAGTATCGCCGCGACTTGGATGGAGAGGAAGGCGACAGGCTGAGCCGTTACCGTCAGATAAAATACATAAAACAAGAACATCGCGCCGATCCATAGAATCGCTAAATCACGCATCAGCATGGATTTTCGCTTGCTTCGCGTCGCGGCGATATGTTGATCAAACCAAGCTGCACTCGGGGTTGTCACATGGATGGCAGTATCGAGCAGGTGAAGCCCGTCGCGCAGTTGACGAGCAACGTCCTCGGCAGATGGATCTTGGCTCGCTCGATACAGATCACTTCCATCCGGCACCTTGCTTTGCCCTTTGCTCAACTCCTTTGTCTCTCGCTGCCGTTGCTTTAGCGAATCTTCGTCCATTCTACTTCAGCTCCTTCCGTAGTTGTTTCAGTGCGTTGTGCACTCTTGATTTCACGGTGCCCTCTGCAAGAGAGAGCATGCCGCCAATTTCTTCGTAGGTGTATCCGTAGTAATGCTTGAGAATGAGCGGAATACGACTATCTCGCGGCATCTCGGCTAAAGCGTCTAACACCTCAGGCCAAGCCTTATCCGTGTGATGTGCTGTCTGCCATTGCAGCTGGCGCAAGGCTTGCTGCTGCTCTTTCTCCTGCCACTTGCGCTCCCACAGGCGGCGTCTCCCTTGATCGATCATCAACCGAGTAGCGATGGTGATTAACCAGGACGAGAACTTCGAAGTCCCGTTGTAGAGCTTTATTTTTTCAATACATCGGGCCATCGTTTCTTGCGTGAGATCCTCAGCTTGGGAGGGATTCAGCGTGATTTTGACCAAATATTTATAAACAAACGCATAATGCATCTGCAGAAGCTGAGACAGAGCGGTAGTGTCGCCTAGCATGGCCTGACGAATGAATTCGTTCTCTTCCAAGTGATTGAACATCCTCTCTACCTGGTTTCATAGATAGTACGAACAGCTCATGAAGATCGTTCACGGCTATAAGAAAAAATGTGTAGAATGATTTATTAGCTTACCACCGCAGTGCTCAGACATGTATAATGACAGCAGGTAAGTCCATATGAATGAGATGACTAATGGAGGACAACATATGAAACAAGGTATCTATGCAAGAGCGGGTTTATCTCCTGAAGAGCTGGAGGAAGTTCGAGTGCTATGGGAGATATGCAATGCTTACGAAAATATCGACATTAAACTTAACTGGGGCACGTTATCCAGCCGTCCTGTTGGCGTGATGAATGATTTTGTTTACTATGAAAATGGCCGAATTGTCGGTTTCCTAGCTATTTACAGCTTCTTATCTACCGAGGTGGAGATCAGTGGTATGGTACATCCAGAGGCGCGGCGCCGAGGGATTTTCAAGCAACTTGTTCAAACGGCTATGGAAGTGTGCAGCCAAAGAGAGGTTCCTAAGCTCATTTTCATCAATGAGCGTGGCTCGGAAAGCGGGAAGGCTTTTCTGACCAAATTGGGTGCGGAGTACTCTTTTTCGGAGTATGTAATGGAGCTGAAAGCTCAAGTAATCCCACCTGCCTCCACCCAAACTAAGTTGAGTATTCGCTTAGCAGATAGTTCCGATACCGAGTTGTTAGTTAAACTGAATATGTCAGGCTTCGACATGTCAGAAGTGGATACGCGCGAGTACGTGAACCAAACCATCACAGGTGACAAGGAACGAACATGGATTGCGGAGCTAGGCGAGAACAAAGAGCCGATTGGCAAGCTTGGTGCGATGGTGGAGCCGGGCGTTAGTGGATTTATTTATGGTTTTTGCATGCTGCCTAGTATTAGGGGCAAGGGGTATGGTCGTCAGATTTTGAGTCAAACGATTACGGCGCTTAAAGAGCAAGATCATGCAGAGGATATCAAACTGGAAGTTTCGGTAGAGAATGAGAAGGCGTTGGGTCTCTATGAATCCTGTGGATTTGCGACGAAAAACGCTAATGACTATTACGTGCTCCTCCGCGGTTAAAAAAAGGATAGTGCAGCAGATTCGTTCTGCTGTCTATCCTTTTTTTTGCTATTTGAAGGGAAATTAGCTTCAACTTGCCCTCTCCCTCCGCCGCCCCGCCGAGCCTAACTGGAAAACCTCCATCTATTTTCGCCGTTTACGCTCGAATTGGTCGATTAGCTGGAAAATATATAGTTAAAAACCCCAATACCCGCCGTTTCAGCGAAATCGGTTTAAATTAACTGGAGAAAATCCAGTTGTTGTATCTTTTAAGGGAAATGTGGAAGAATTAGATGTACTTTATACAGTTAAATCCGCAAAGGTGCGACGATGCGACGGTGCGATGGTGCGATGGTGCGACGATACAATGGAGAGGCAGAGAGGGTGGAGGTTAAGCCAATTCATCAATGATAAATGAGTTCAGATGTCGCGCTAATAATGGTACCGGTATTCAGCCCCGCACAGATGTCCTTCATCGAGCCTGGCTTATCAAAATTGAACACATGAATCGGTACATGGTAGTCCCGCGCTAGAATAAAGGCGGATTGATCCATCACCTTCAAATTGTGCTGAATCACATCGTTGTAATGGAGAGATTTGTACTGGAGCGCCTCCTGATGGTGCTTCGGATCTTTGTCGAAGACACCGTCCACGCCTTGCTTGGCAACGAGAATGGCATCGCAATTGACTTCAATGGCACGTTGCACGGACGGATAATCCGTCGTAACGAAAGGCTGTCCGTTTCCGCCGGCGAAAATGACGATGTATCCTTTTTCCAAGTGATGAATCGCTCGTAAACGGATGAAAGGCTCCGCCACAGAAGCGATCGGAATCGCTGTCATGACACGCACCTCAGCCTCTGTCTTCGCTTTCAGCACACCGCGCAGCATCAAGCTGTTGATGACCGTCGCGAGCGTGCCGATATTGTCAGCCTCCGCTTTCTCGATGCCCCAGCTTTCACCCATATTGCCGCGAAAAATGTTGCCTCCGCCAATCACAAGACACACTTCAACGCCCAAATTCACGACGGTCATAATTTCATTGGCGATATGATCCAGCTGAATGGGGTCAAATCCGAAGGAGTTTTCACCTGCTACAGCCCCGCCACTAAGTTTAATAAGGACTCGCTTGTACCGTAAAGTCATTATCATATCCCCTCTCTTTGATGAGAACGCCTGTACGATAGAATGTGTCTGACTAGGAAGTGTAGTGCGGCAACCAACGGATGCTTGCAAAAAAACACTAAAGCCTTAAATGCTTTAGTGTTTTCTGTGTCTGTTTCCTCATGTTAGAAGTAATTGTACATGAATTAAGCGGGATTTTGCAATTTTTGCGGAACTCGCATATGGATGATGAGTCCAACGATCACAAGGACCAGCAAGGAGCCGAGAGCGACACGACTCGCTAAGTTGCCAGTGGAGGCCAATGCCCATGTAATGGAGCCATACAGTAGAGGTCCGACAATGGAGGACACCTTCCCCGAGAAGGCGAATAGGCCGAAAAATTGACCGCGCTTTTCTTCCGGTGTTAGCTGTACGATCAGCGTACGAGAGGTCACCCACATCGCCCCCATGGAGACGCCATACAAGCTGCCTGCTACCCAGAAGATGCTCTGGCTTGTCGCTAAGGAAGCGAGGGAGATGGCCACAATTAAGATTAAGGCGACGATGGATACCGCTTTCTTAGGTCCGATGCTGCGCGTCACATAACCGAATAGGAAGGAGCCGATCACGCTGGACACTGTGGATACTAGATAAAGTAGAATGAATTGCCCCGTCGAGAAGCCCATGACTGTATTTGCATATATAGCCATAACCGCAATCGCTGTGGCAATGGCATCGTTAAAGAAGAAGTAGGCGATCATGAATGTAAAGGCTGCGTGGTATTTTCGAGCTTCTTTGAATGTCGTCCAAATCTCGCGATAGCCGCTAAGCAATGATTTGTTACTAGCCACAGGCTTCTGACGTTTCTCTTTGTACAGGAACATGATCGGCAGTGAGAAGATGAGGAACATGACAGCACTCGGGATGAAGGTACTCTCAAAGTGATTATCATGAACAAACAAGAAAGCAACAAGGCCGACGAGCGTGCCTACATAACCAACCGCTACACCAAACCCAGAGATCAAAGGAATCTCGCGTTCATTGCCCAGATCAGAGATCATGGAATCATAGAACACTAAGCTGGAGTTATAGAAAAATTTAGCGATCATGAAGAATAAAATAACACCGAGAATTGAAGTGTTGAGTCCTAGCCATTCTTGATCGGTCTCCCATAGGGCCGATGCCCCCATGAGAAGCGTTGCGATAATCGCGATCAGTGTGAAGGGGACGAGATAGGCTTTCTTTTTGCCTGTGCGATCAATCCAGACGCCGAATAAGGGAGATAGGAGTACTAAGAAGAAACTGGATAACGCATTGGAGTACGTGATGAACGTACTTGCAATCTGGTTCAGCTCCTCGCTCTTACCTAAGGTTTCTTTTAGATAAAAAGGATAGAACACAGTTACGATATTGGAAGAAAAAATGGTATTTGCAAAATCGTACATCGCCCATGCGAAAATCGGCAGGGAGAAAAATAACGCCCAAACACTTCGTCCACGTGCTGGATTGGAAGTGGATTCAAGTTTTGCCATGAGGGCACACCCTTTCTCTTCACTTACCTCTATTTCTCTATTATATTGGCGATTCTGCAGGGAAATCCCTCTTCTTAACAATAATGATAAAATCTTTATCGAGGCCATTCAAAGCTGAGCGACCGCTATTCTACCCCACAAAGTGACGATAAGCTTCGAAGTAAATTCCGATTACTTTGTGGTGACCCCGAGAGATGTAGGTTTTATCGCCAATATGAAAGCAGTTTTCGGTTGCCGAAAACTTATACTTTCCTATGTGGTAATAAAATCTCCCCCACCTCAAAAAGGTAGGAGAGATCAATGAACGGTTACTTGTCCGATAGGGGCCTAATGAGATCAACCTCAATCATGTCCTGCTTCTCTTCCATTTTGAGCACATTAATGCCGTTGCGTTCTAAGGTGGTGGAAAGCGTATCTTTGTCTTGAGCAGGAAAAACGTAGGCTAGGCTACTTTTATTGTCGAGCAAGCGTTTTGCTACCTGCACGAGTCGTTCCATCGTAAAAGGCTTCTTCAGATATTTCTCAATCTCTTTCTCATGATAATCATGAGGCGGATCGAGCGCTGTTGAAACAATAACCGGCGTTTGGGCATGCACAGGATGTTTGTACAGGTCTGCGATGAAATCCCAGCCCGTTTTCTCGCCTTCCAGATGAATGTCTACGATGAACAGAATAGGGCCTTCACCCTCACAGCGACGCAGTGCGATCATGCCTTCTTCAGCGGAACGCAGTTGGATAGAGGGCAGACTCAGCTTATGCAAAGCGACTTGTATTAATTTGGCCAAGTTATCATCGTCTTCGAAAATGACGATTTTCCCGTCTAAGCCGGAAATCTCATATTGGTCCATTTCAATACGGAACGTGGTGCCTTGTCCCATTTCGGACGTATAGGAGATGTGCCCGCCATGGCCCTCGATGATTTCCTTCACAATGGCCAGTCCGAGGCCTGTACCACCAATCTGACGACGGTCGGAGTTGTCGACACGGAAAAATTTCGAGAACATATGCTCATTCGCTTCTGATGGTATACCGAGTCCGTAATCTTGGATGGCAATTGTAACTTTACCCTCATGTGCCAATAGATGAATGTCGATGTGATCTGCTGCCGGCGAGTATTTAATAGCATTGCTAATGAGGTTATCAAAGACTTGGCGAATGCGATCAACATCTGCCCGTACCCAAAGCTCAGGCTCTTCCTGGTGAACGACGATCTGATGCAGCTGCTTATCCTGCCATTGTTCTGCAATTTCAGTGACGAGGGACTGCAAATGAATCGGTGCGAAGTTGTACGATTGACGCCCGGACTCCATCCGTTGTAGATCCAAGAAGTCGTTGATTAAATTCGACAGTCGCTGTGCTTCGTTATAAATGGTTTCCATGTAACGTTTCTGCTTCTCTTGCGGAAGGTCGCGATGCAGTAAAATTTCGATAAATCCAAGCACACTGGCCAGCGGAGTCCGCAGCTCATGTGAAACAATGGAGATAAATTCATTTTTCATTTCATCCACGCGCTCTTCTTCTGTACGGTCACGGAAAACGAAGAGGTAGCCTTGCTGCTCAGTGCCTTCGCTAACAACGGTAGCGTAGAGCTCTGCATGTTGGTGCTGCTCGTCCTGCTGGAAGCTGAAGCGCTGCGTCAAATGAGACAGTGAGCGATCAATCAGGGCTTCGATGGAAGCTGCTACCCCATGAAAACTAGGTGATTCAGCTCCAATCTCATAGCTGCAGCTAACAAGGTTCTCGCCAATCCGTTCATTCAGCCCGAAATACTGATTCATCCGATGATTGGAGAAAAGAATCGTGCCTTGCGAATCACACATCATCATGCCCTCGTGGGCAGATTCTAGAATATTTTGAATAAGATCGTGCTGACCTTCTAATAGTTGTTTCTCTGCAGTGAGCTGATCGTTCAGCAAGGCTAGGCTTTCTGCCTGCTGCAGTTTCTCATCATTCACGACCTGTGCATAGAACGCAAGTCCGAATTGACGAACTAAGCCTTTGGTTAAACGTTGGTTATCATCTTGATAGATCGAGCTTTGGTAACTCGTCAGTAAAAGAAAACCAATGACTCCTTGCTTGTCATCCGTGAGAGGAATGTAATGGTCGACGGCTCGCGTTATACCGTTATGGACACCTTGCTCAGTGCCTGTCACATCACGGGTATGTGTGATCGAAACGCCTTCTTCGAATACACGTCTGGCCGGGCCGAAGAGCTCTTTGCGAGAAGCTTGAATATGTCCCTTGGGATACCCGATGGAATGAATAACCTCGTAGGAACTCTCTCCATTCTCTGAGCGATCCTCGAGGACAACCAAGGCAGCATCCTGTGCAAGCGAATTTAATAAGGCAGGCAGCGTATGTTTCAAGAAATCAGTTAATTTCACATAGCCAGTGAGCTTCTCTTGGTAAGAGGAGATGAGTTCCAAATCCCGTTCGCGTTCAGACAGCTTAGCCAGCGTGATCTGCTGTTCCTCTTGCTGGGCAATAATTTCCTCGTTCTGGGCTTCCAGACTTTCCGCCATATAGCGGTATGTTTCCTCACTCTTGCGCAGTTCTTTCTCCGCTTCGTAGGAGCGCAAGGAGATGATGATGGACATACCTCCTGCAAGAAGAGCAATCAGGAAGCCGATAATTGTGATCAAACGGGAGGTTTTACCTGCTTGCTGAGAAGCCTCATAGGCTGTAGACGTAATCTGTTCGATATTATTTTCAATACTCGTATGAATGACCCTGTAGCGATCCATTAGCGTTTTACCGCCAGTGACACGGGCTTTCGCTTCTTCAATTTTACCAGCACGGAACAATTCCAAGGTCGTATCATAGTACTTTTGCAAATTGGTAATGGCAGGTATCGCCTGCGTATCAATAATGATTTGTAGGGTTGGATATTTTTTGTCGTAGGTCGAAAGTGTGTTTAAATCCATGGCGACCTGGTCTCTTCCCGTTGTATAAGGTTCAAGAAACTGTTCATTTCCACCACCTAATTGGTAACCGCGGAGACCCGTCTCCTGATTAATTAAGCTGGTCAATAAACTATTGGCCGTCGTTAGAATCGGAATAGCCTGATTCACGATCGCATTATTTTCCCTCTCCATATTTCGAGAAGCCATATAGTTGGACACACTGACGAAAGCTAGCAAAACGACAATTAAAATAACATATAACATGGAGATTCGTGATCTCGTGAAGGTTTTCATTCCAATCGGTCACCTAACTTCTAATAGAATAAAAGATCACTTAGAAATTCGACAAACATCAACAAATTCCTCTAAAAATTGATAATGTCATGTTTTCTCCCACGGCGGATTGCAGAAAGTGGCGATGTCGTTTAAAATATGAGTCAATAACGATGTGTGATGTTAAGTCATATGACATAAATAATTTTCTGAGAAGGAGGCGCACTGTGCAGGTGAAAAACATCAAGATTCCGCCGCGTCATGAAGTACGTCCCTATTTTCAACCAATTATCTCTTTGCAGAGCCAACGAATCATAGGGTATGAAACACTAGGTAGATGGGAACGTGAGAGTGGTGTGGAGAGCTTAGGTCCCTTTTTCAAAGACCCTGATATTTCCGAGGATATGCAGCTTATGATTGATCGTCATTTAAGAGAGCAGGCCATAGAACGAATAGCCGCTGCATCGGACGAGAGCGAACTGTTTATCAACCTAAAGCCCTCCTGGATTTATAGAACTTACAAACGAACGGGTGTTTTACCAACACTTGAATTGTTGAAAAAGTACCAGATTAATCCCTCGCGGATCGTCATTGAAATCACCGAAGAGGAATTTATGGGCAAGCTCCAGGAGCTGACGTGGATTGTTGAATTATATCGTGACTTTGGATGTACGATCGCCATTGATGATGTCGGAAGCGGCTTTAGTAATTTCGATCGAATTGCGAGCTTGCAGCCGAAGATCTTGAAGGTTGACCTGAATATCTTGAAAAAGAGCATCGTCCATGATGGCTATAAGGCAGTTATGCAATCTTTCTCCATTGTATCTGCTCAGATTGGTGCTTCCCTACTGGTTGAGGGTGTCGAGACGAAGCAGGAGCTGCGCAGCGCTTTGCAGGTTGGGGCTAGATATGTGCAAGGCTTTCTATTCTCAAAAGCAGAGCCAGGCCTGCAGCGTCCAGAGGCGTACAAGGCTATGCTGGAGGAAGAAATAAAATCATTCGGTGAGGATGAGTTTCAGCGATATCATCGCTTGCTGAGTGTGCATCAAAGGTTGGATACACTCAACCATTCTTCCGTTCACATCTCAAATGCCGATGAAGCCGACGCTGTGATTGAAATAACCATCGGCAACGTCACCGACAATTGCATCCGCATGTACATCTGCCAAGGAGATGGTTACCAGATTTCATCTAACTACACACGTTCCGAAGAGGGGTGGGGCAAAGACGAGAGCTACCGTCAAGCGAACTGGACGTGGCGGCCGTATTTCATCTCTAACATTCTGATGATGAATCTGCAAAAGCAAGGCATTCTCTCCCAAGCCTATACTGACTTGGATACCTCGCGTCAGATTCAGACTTACTCGTGTGCGATGGGTGAGGGATACTATTTGTTTTTGGATTTGTTGATCTGATTAACTATTCAACTCTCCTTTTTCGGTAATCCCCCGGGGTAATCCCCTCTATTTTTTTGAAAAAACGGATATAGCTGTTTACATTGTTGTAGCCAACCGCCATGGAGATCTCATTCAAGTTCATAGTTATATCCATTAACAGCTCTTTGCTTTTTTCCATTCGTTTCAGTGTTAAATACTCAAGGATGGTTTGGCCCGTATTCTGCTTGAAAATACGGCTCAAATACGATGAGTTAAAGCCTACGCCCATTGCAATCATTTCGATAGATAAGTCTGTTTGATAGTGCGTATTAATGTATGCAATGACTTTTTCTACGGTTTTATTGTTTTTATTGTCCTGCTCTCGAATGTATGTTGTGATTTGTGCAACAATACCCGAGATCCACAGGTGAATGTGATCAATAGTTTCTCGTTTGGCTAACTCCCGGTAAAGTATGATATCTGGACCGAATAATTGACTCGGGTGGCCATTATTTTCAAGTAACGCTTCAATACTGGCTTCAAGTACTCGATTATAAGCCATATAAACCGATTCTGATTGAAGCTGCTTTTGTGTAATTTCCGTTTTCAGCTTTTCTAGAATCGACAATACCTCTTCCGTGTTCCCCGCCTTTAGATTATTAGTAATCTGCTTCTCGGTCTGCAACAAGGGGTAATAGACTCTATCCAGCTCATTATTCTCCTGTATTTCGTACAAAAGTATAGATTTAGCACCATGGAGGAGCTTACTTTTAAGTACTTGGAGGGCCTCTTGATAAGACTGATGTGTTTGGGTAATGTCTAGATAGACACTGCCAATACCGATTGAAACAGATAATTTTAATAGTTCACTAATGACTGACTGCACATGTTGCGCGAGCTCTCGAAGCTCTTCTGCCTCCATCATATCGAACACATTGATAATAACGGCCTGCTGGTACTCGGATACATCTGTGATGATAAATCTATAATGGGTTTGGCTCTGTATCAACTCTGAAATGATATTCGCTATCGCATATCGGTACAAATTCAGATCTTTGATTGAAAAACGCTGCGCTAATTCGGCAGCATAGTCCATTTCGGCAATGATGACGACATATCCTCGCATGGACAATCCCAAGTTATAAAGTTCGATCTGCTCCTTAATGTCCCCAGAATCAGTTAATCGTTGATGCAGCAGCGCCATTGCGAATCGATCGAGCATTGCTGGTGTCTGCTTGAGGAATATCTGGTCTAGCAGTTTCTTTTTCCCTACGGCTGTCTTCAATACATCGGATACCAAACTTAACTCATTCGTATGATGTAATGGATTTTCTAAAGAGAGCTCATCCATGTATATTCGTGTTCGCTCCATCAATTGTTTGATCGGATCGTACATTTTACGTGAGAGCCAATATGAAATCACAATACCAATTATACTTAATAACACGCACAATCCTAATGTGAGCCACCCAATATAGGAAAGTTTTTCGTAAATATTGGTTAGAGGCGTTTGGGATACAAGTCTCCATCCATTCCATATCGGGGTCGAATAAGCGACTAGCAAATGCGGCTGATGCGCTTTATCTGTAAAAAAGCCCTCACCTATACTTGAAGCAACTTGCTTCATATTGGCTTGAATCACGTCATTTCCTATATTCGCTTGCTTGTATGATGTAATAAATTGACCGTCCGAAGCGACGATATACGTGTTCATGTGCGCAATATTTTGCATTTGCTTCAACAGTTCCTGCAGTTGATCCTCATAAAGATGTATCGCCAGATATCCTATTTTATTATGGTAGCTGATAGGTACCTTGCTAATAAATGTGATAATACTTTTCCCATGTTCGTCATTATTGCTTATGAGCCTAGGGGAAAGCCAAAGATGATCTTGATCCGTTCTCCGAATCGCCTCCACCCAACGGTCGGCCATTTTACCCTGGTAAGGATGAATAAGCACATCGGAAGAAATCATAACCTGGCCGGATTCGAAAAAAAGCTGGATGGATTGAATCTTCTGATCTTGTGCGACGGCTTGCTTGAGCATATCTTGAAACTCATTAAGCAAGTAACGATTTTCATTATCGGCGGAATAACTGTTTAATCTCCCATCCAAGCCAATAGCCACGGTCAGTGAATTGATTCTTCTTAGTGTATCGTCAAAGGTTGCCGCCGTGTGCCGCAACGAATTGATATGAGAACGGCTGATCTCATCTACAGCCGTGTAGAAAGCAAGACGATATGAAAAGAAACCGATTCCAATAACAGGCATGAGAATGACGATTATATAAGAGAGGAAATATAACAGCAGCAGACGATTCGTATTTTTCCATTGTGTCCATTGCAGTGTAAATGTTCTCATTATAGTTACCTTTCTTTATATACAATATGCCTTAATTATGCCATACCTCATCCCATATATGTATGAAGTGTCAGAAAATCATGATGCACGTCAGGAATGTATGATGCCGAAATGCGGCTTTTTGAGATGAATATACCGATACTTCACATATACAGTTAAGATTCACGAACGATATGATAAATGTGCAAGTCAACGATATGTTAGGGGGATTGAAAATGAGAAAATATTTAAACATTGTATTAACAGGTTGCTTAATAGCATCATTATTAGCTGCTTGCTCGTCACAGGGGAATTTACCGAATGAATCGCCAAAAGGGAATGATCAAGCATCTGCACCAAGCACCTCCAGTTCACCCGTTACGTTAAAGTTTGCAAGCTGGAGTATTAATGAAGCAGCAACTAAAGATGCGCTGCAGCAGATGGCTGACACGTATATGAGTTTGCATAAGAATATTAAAATTGAATTTATTGGTATTCCGTTCGGAAACATTAAAGATCAAACCTTTGTAATGGCATCTAGCGGTGATGCACCTGATATCATCCAAACCTTCACCGCTTCATTTCCAACCTATGCCGCATCCGACATCGTGGAACCGCTTGACGATTTGCTAGGCAAAGACTACGTAAATGACCTGCTTCCTTCCTATAAAGATGATTACACTTACAACGGGAAGCTGATGGGTATTCCTTGGGCTGCTTCACCTTACGTTCTGTATTGGAATAAGGAGCTGTTTAAAAAGGCTGGATTGGAACAAACACCACCGAAAACCATTGACGAAATGCTGGATATTGCACGTAAACTTTCCAAGTTAAAAACCGACAGCGGAGAAAGTATATATGGGCTGGGTGAACCGACGGATAAGCTGCCTATCAACGGTATGATCTTCTTGAAGACGCTTTACAGCTTTGGCGGCTCCATCTTAGATACGAACGGTAAGGTAAACGTAAATACACCGGAAACAATCTCTGCCTTTAAGTACTATCAGACATTGATAAGCGAGAACTTGTCGCCGCAAGCGGCGAAACTGAAAGACCTCCGCAATTTGTTCGCGATCGGCCGTCTCGGCATGTATGCAGATGGATATTACGGAAAAGCCGTATTCCGTTCGTTAAGCGGTAAAGGCGAAGCATTCGATAGCAGTTGGGAAGCAGCTCTGATGCCTGCTGGCAAATCGGGCAAAAGCGTCTCCATAGGTGAAGCCCATGGACTCGTCATCTCCAAAGATTCCAAGAATAAGAAAGAAGCAGCTAATTTCATTAAGTTCTTAACCGACAAAGACATGATGCTGCTGTATCATCAAAAAAGTGATGTCGTTTCCGCCAGAAAATCGGTCAGCTCACTGCCTGAATTCAATAGTACTCCTTTCGATAAAGCGTTAAACCAACAAATGAATGCGATTAACGTATTACCAAAAAATAATCAGGGCCTAGAGCAATCATACCTGGATATGGCGGATTCCATTCTTAAAGTAACCCTTGCTAAAGAAACGCCGGAAAAAATAGCGGCCGACTTGGATGCCAAACTTAAACAAACGCTGAAATGAACTCCCTTAGAGAGAAGTGAACAACATTGAAAAGCATAGTGGATGCGAGTGCAAAACTCGAGAAACCTTATAGAGTTGCTTGGTTATCGAGTCGCGCCAAAGACAGATGGTTTCTCATCTTTTTGCTAGCGCCACCTATGGTGCTGCTACTGCTGACCCTTGGCATTCCCATCATTAAATCAATTTATATGAGTTTCTTTGATGTCACACTGATACGAATGAATGACTACAAGTGGAATAACTTCGCCAACTACTCACACTTGTGGACCGAAAAAGAATTTATGCAAGCACTGCGAACAACTTTGCTATATGTCGCAGGTGTCGTGATACTTCAATTTGTCTTAGGTATCTTCTTGGCTTTGATTCTAAATCAAGTGGTTAGAATGCGTAAATTGCTGCGCACTGCGATCCTGATTCCATGGACGATTCCGACAATTGTTGTTGCTTTATTATGGATGTGGCTGTTTCAGCCTCAATACGGTGTATTGAACTATATCCTTGTCAGCTGGGGTATTATCGATAAACCTTATGAATGGCTGAGCAGTCTTCATCTTTCACTGCCAGCGGTTATGGTGGCTGCCCTTTGGCGGCAGCTGCCCTTCATGAGTACCATGCTGCTTGCCGGGATGCAAGGAATCTCTACGGAAGTTTATGAAGCAGCCAAAATTGACGGGGCGAGCCCGCGACAAACGTTCTGGTACATTACGCTTCCACTGTTGAAAAATACGATAAAAACGGTCACGTTGATCGCCATGATCGAGAATTTCAAAATGTTTCCGCTATTCTGGATTATGACGGGCGGCGGACCACTTAACTCAACCACAACGTTAGCGATTCTAAGTTACAAAACGGCCTTCGTCAAATTAAACCTGGGTGAAGGCGCAGCAATAGGAGTATTGTGGCTGCTATTGTTACTATTCATATCGTGGGGCTACAATAAGCTGTTTTCGATTGGCGAAGGCAAGCAAGCAGGGGGGCACTGACATGGACAAAACCTGGAAAGGACGTTTGCTGCGACAGGTTGCAACCCCTGCTGCACTAATCTTTTATCTTTCATTCTTTCTGTTTCCACTTTATTGGATGACCATCACGTCATTCAAAGACAATTCTGAGCTTTTCGCACTGCCGCCTAAATGGATCGTGATTCAACCAGTCCTTGGACACTATATCAAACTATTAAGTGAATCGGCATTTCTTATCTATTACAAAAACAGCTTAATGGTTAGTTTATCGACTACGTTATTAACGTTGTTGCTTGCAACCATGGCTGGCTATGCGTTCTCTCGGTTCCGGTTTCCTTTCAAGGGTTTCGCCATGCTATCGATCATGTCAACACAAATGCTGCCTGTAGTTTCCATTCTAATAGCGCTGTATGCGATGTACAAAAGTTATGGGCTTCTTAACACGCATCTAGGTCTAGTTATTGCTCTCACAACATCGGCCTTGCCTTTCTCTATCATGATGATGAAGGTGTTCTTCGATAATATTCCCATTTCTTTGGAAGAAGCTGCTAAAATGGATGGCGTAAGCCGAACGGGGATCTTGTTTCGTATTGTGATGCCTCTATCTAAACCGGGCATTTTTGCAGTGGGCATCTATTCCTTCATCATGTCTTGGGACGATTTGCTGTATTCTCTCACACTCATCACCAAGGACGCGCTGAGGACACTAAATCCTGGTATTTCCATTCGTTACATGGGCGAAGTCGCCTACGATTGGGCAAATATTATGACAGTCTGTGTCGCATCGACCATTCCCATTGTGCTGCTATTCCTATTTTTCCAAAAATATATGGTTTCCGGCATGACCGCAGGTGCAGTTAAGGAATAAAGAATATTGCCGTATCGACAGAACAGTCGATACGGTTCTTTTACTTTTCTATGAGAGATAAAAGAGAAGAAAAACGGATATGGCATGGAGCACAAAAGAGGTTATCCCAGGTGAAGCTTGGGATAACCTCTTTTGTGTGTAAAGCGAGAACCGAACCCCTTACGCCTCCACCCACTCGCGGCGGAGCGAGAATAGATCGCGCAGCTCGTCGGTCGACAGCTCGGTGATCCAGTTCTCGCCAGAGCCGACGATTTGCTGGCTGAGGCCGAGCTTGCGCTCGATCATCTCGTCGATGCGCTCCTCGAGCGTGCCAAGCGTCACGAACTTGTGCACTTGTACGTGACGTGTCTGCCCGATCCGGAAGGCGCGGTCCGTCGCCTGATTCTCGACGGCGGGATTCCACCAGCGATCATAGTGGAACACATGATTCGCCGCCGTCAGGTTAAGCCCGATGCCGCCGGCCTTCAGCGAAAGAATGAACACATTTCGCTGCTCGTCTGCCGGCAGGCTCGAGTCTTGAAAGTGCGCGATCATCTCATCGCGCCCATTCTTGGATGTTCCGCCGTGCAGGAACAGCACTTTTTCACCGAGCTCCTGCTGAAGCACATGCTGCAGCAGGTTGCCGGTCTCGACAAATTGCGTGAAAATCAAGCATTTGTCGCCCTCTTGGCGCAGCTCGTGCACCATCTCGAGCAAGCGCTCTAGCTTGTTGGAGCGTCCGCTCCACGGGACGCCAAGCCCTTCCTTGAGCAGCAAAGCAGGGTGGTTACACACTTGCTTGAGCTTCGTTAACGCAGCGAGGATGAGGCCACGCCGCTCCATCGCGGAAAGCTTATCCAGGCGGTCGAACATATCCTGGATGTAGTTCTCGTACAACGAGCCTTGCTCCGCTGTGAGCGAGATGAACGTTTTGGACTCGTTCTTCTCTGGCAGATCCAGCTGAATGGCGGGATCTTTCTTCTCACGCCGCAGCAGGAAAGGGCGGATCAGTTTCTGAACCTTACCGATCGTCGCTTCATCGCGCGTCTTCTCGATGGCGTTCACATAGCGAGTCGTGAACTCGCGCACCGTGCCGAGATAGCCAGGATTCGCGAAGTCGAAGATCGACCATAGCTCGGTCAGTCTATTCTCGATCGGCGTTCCTGTTAAAGCAATGCGATGAAACCCATTCAGGTGGCGGATTGCCGTAGCTTGTTTCGTATAAGCGTTCTTGATATTTTGAGCTTCGTCCAAACAGATCGAGTTCCAAGCAATAGCGCCCAGCTCACTCTCATCCAAATGGGAAAGCGTGTAAGACGTTAAGACGAGATCGTAGTTGCCAACGATTTTCTCCCCGAAGGCAGGGCCTTTTAACCGCTGTGGTCCATAGTGAAGATGGACGCGCAAGGAGGGCGCAAATCGTTTCAGCTCCATCTGCCAGTTGCCCAGCACGGAGGTCGGACAAACGAGCAACGATGGTGTATCTGGCTGCTCGGTCTCTTTGACTGTGAGCAAGTACGTGATCCATTGGATCGTTTTCCCGAGACCCATGTCATCGGCTAAGCAGCCGCCAAGACCGAATCTACGTAAGAACAACAGCCAAGAGATACCGTCCACCTGATAGTGGCGAAGTGAGCCATGAAAGCTAGGCGGCGGCTCAATCGTCGGGATCGCCGAGGTTTGCGTCAGCTGGTCAATCATGTGGCGCAGCTGTTCGTTCAGCTCAACCTCCATGTCGAGGTAGCGCATCGCGTCAGGATCATCCTCGGCCGGCAGCAGGCCGCCAGCATCACCGGCAAAATGCAGTTCCAGCACATCGCGGAACGAAAGGCCTTGCTTCTTGTGCACCTGTTTCATAATCTGCTCGACCTGTGCCATGAATTTCGGGTCGAGCTGAATCCAGTTGCCGCGAATCTGGATCAGCTTGCGCTTCTCCTCCAGAAGCTGACGGAATTCCTCTTCCGTCAGCTCCAAATCCCCAACAGCCAGCTTCCAGTCGAACTGCATCAGCTGGGTCAGCCCGAACATTGTCTCCCGTCCAGAACCGACGGAAGACTTGATCTTCGCGCGCAGCTTCGGCCGCATTTTGCGGATGCGCTCCCACCACGCCGGCAGGAACACGCTCGTTCCTGACTCAACAAGTCTCACGCTTCCCTCTGCGAGGAAGCGCCAAGCCTCGTCCTCCGTCACCGTCTGACGGAGGACGCCTTCGCCCGCATCCAGCCACGGCAGGATGCGCACCCACTTCGCCGCGTCACGTTCGACGCGGGCAATCTCAGGCAGCCACGCCTCCGGCAGTGGCTGTTCACCTGCGACCGGCTCGCCGACGGTCGTTACGGTGCGCAGCACCTCCGGCGCGAGCCGGTCCTGCAGCAGCACGCGCAGCTGCCAGCCTGCGCCGTGCGCCAAGTCCGGCTCTACGAGCTGCAGGCACGTGCGCATCGGCGTCCGGTCCTGACGCCAGCCAATGCTGACGAGCCAGTCTTCCTCGTCCAGCCACACCTCCGCGCTGACATCGCCGCGCCGCATTAATGGATACGCAGCTTCCAGCTTGCGTAAATTGTCTTTCATGATCCCGTCGGCATCGACCCATTCCGGGATCAGCGCATGAATCCAGCGTGATATCGCTGGCGTCTCAAGCAGCTGCAGCTCCTCTGGCAGTTGCAGCTTCCAACCGATTTCGCCGGACTTCCATTTCTCGTAGTCCGGCATAAAGCGGCCTGTCGCGAGTGACTCGCGAATAGCAGGAGCTAGCGCAATCACATCCGCGCAAGAAGCATGCCACTTCAATTGCAAGTGCTGAACCGGCTGCGGTTCGCTGAAATAATCAAGTGCTTCAAGCGGCAGCAGCTCTATGCCTTCCCGGTTTTGCCATTCACTCGGTTCCATGAAGGTGCCGAAGAAGGAGGCGCGATGCCAGGCGAATAGCATATGTTTTAAATCAAGAGCATCCCAAATACCACCGTTTTCACGGGAACCCCATAGAAATAATGACCCGTTAGGTAAGGAACTAACGTGAACGGTCAGCGCGCTGGTTTCGATCATCGAATCCATTTTCCTTTCTTGAGCTCTTCTTGGAAAGCACGCAAACGCGAGAACTTATCCGCTAAGCGGTAAATATAGTGCTCCCAGCGGTCATCCTGGCCGATGTGTTTATAAATGCTATGCAGCTTCTTAAGGAGGCGTACTGCCGTCTTGTAAGAAGCTCTATTTTTCTCCAGAACAGCCCGTTCGGCTGCTTGATGATAGAGCGGAAGGAGCAGCGCTGAGTCGTGCTCTTCAATCGCTTTGAGCTCCATTCCATATAGGTTTAAGGGTGAAATTCGATTCGCCAGCTGCAAATCCACCCACTGACGGTACCGCTTCGTTTGCAGCAAATATGCGGTGTAATAGTAGTAAGAACGTGGGAGTAAAGACTCCATCACCTGAACCCACTCGCTATCGTTCGCCAGATGCTTCGTCGTATCCAGCCAATATTGACAGAACGTGCGGAAATCATCATGATTCGCATTCGTTATCGACGGGAACAGCCAGCGAAGCCAGACCAGCATGTGATCCCACTGTCCATCGCTCGCGAATTTATTTAAATAGAGGAAGAAATCCTTCGCATGCGGATGAGCAAGCTGCCCAAGCCGTTCGAAGGCTTGCTCGGTATGCCCCTGCATAATATCAAAATGAGCCCTAGCTGCAAGCAGCGTATCCTTCTTCTTCGGAAGCAGTTCCTTTTTCGCCAAAAGGCCATCGAGACGAGCGACTTCCTCTTTCTGTGCGCTAGGTTGATCAGTCAGCTTCCACCAGATGAAACGATACACGAACAGCCAATCAACTGGACTGTCTTTGCCTTGCAGAGCGGATTCTCCGACCATTTTCATCGTGGATAACCATATCTTAGGCTCCGCTAGGAAAGAGCGGTTCACATCGATCCGATCGACGAATTCGACAAGCTTATCTTCACAGTTTTTGGCGGAAATTTTGCACCCATTTTCATGATAGTAGCTCAGGTATGAGCTCTTCGTTTCTTGATAAAACTGTTCGATCTTCCGCATCATGAACAGCACAATGTGGAACATATAGAGTTCACGCGTCGTATCGCGCCAATTGGCAGCATAAGGCGGCAATGACTCCAAGGCGGACTCATAGAAGGTTTCTATGGAATGCTGATGCGATATGGAGAAGCCGTGAAACTTACCTTCAAAAAAACGATGCCAATCACTAGGCATACTCTCTTCCAAAGGCACGTTCGCCTGTGCGGCTGCTTTACGTTCTTGTATAACAGAAGCTGCTGCACTTCGAGCTGGCTTTTTCCGTGTATGGATTTGCTGCTTTAGCTGCTGCAGGACAAGCTCTGCACGACCATAGGCGGCGTATAGGCTAAAAAACGTAGCACCAATATGCTGGCAGAAGCCCTCAAAGGAGCACGTGCAGGTACTCGCAGCGAAATTCTCTAAATGAACTTCTACATTATGGACTTGTTTGCTTGTGACAATGGCCAGAACACTAAGCCCTTTGAGATCAACCTCGGTCACTCGGCCTTTATGATAATACTCCCAGCCTTGCTCCAGACGGATGGCGTCGAAGTGAAGCGGGATTTGCTTAATGAGGTAGTTCATTCGATTTTTGGGAATTTGAAGTTTCAACATGTGATCGTTCCTACCCTCCGAGCGGCGCATTCCTTCTTCCATAGTAACAGATTTTTCCCGAAATTGCCCATTTCCACAGTTTATGCCAAAGGCGATATTTTTAATCCGTCCCGAAAGGGGTTAACCCTGCATTCTTACCTAGAATATGATAAAGTGAAGCTAGATAAAATGCTTCTTGAAGGGAGACTGCGCGAGTGGGTATTAAATTTGGTCGAGAATATAAAGACATTGTTACTGATTTTGTACGTGGGATCGAAATGGTGAATGGTTTCTATGAGCTGCTGGAGATGAATGCAGAAGACTGGCAGGAGCTAGACGCACATGAACAGGAAGAATGCCTGCGTACGCTGGCTGACGATATATTCTACGGATTAGGCAGTTCACCGGTGATGCAGGTTGGAGCAGGCTCAGTTAAGCATGATGCGGGTAATCACGTGCTCAAGGTGCATGATGGCGAAAAGCTGGTTTCGGTCATCTATCTGGTCTAAAAAAGGCAGAACTGCGATATAGAAAGGTGTAAAGAAGCTATGTTGGATGGCGCAAGGAAGGTTCTACAACAGGTTTACGGGTACCCGGAGTTTCGGGAAGGCCAGAAAAATATTATTACGAACCTTCTCGAAGGGAAAGATACGCTGGGTATTATGCCGACAGGCGGCGGGAAATCGATCTGCTATCAAGTTCCAGCACTGCTGATGGAGGGAGTGACGTTAGTCATTTCCCCTCTTATCTCCTTGATGAAGGATCAGGTGGATGCGCTCGGCGCGCTCGGTGTTCCTGCCACGTTTATTAATAGTACGTTGGAAGCTAGAGAAGTGGAACAGCGCATGCAGGGGGCTATGCAGGGCAAATATAAGTTGCTTTACATAGCACCTGAACGTCTGGAGTCGGAACGTTTTCGTGCACGGATGGCAGCATTGAATCTGCCTCTGGTTGCGATTGATGAGGCCCACTGTGTCTCGCAGTGGGGACATGATTTCCGTCCAAGTTACGTCTCGATTGCACCGTTCATTCGTCAGCTACCGAATCGGCCGATTGTGGCCGCATTCACGGCAACGGCTACTGCTGAGGTCACCGCGGACATCGCGCGATTGTTGGACCTGGATACCGCAGGGATTTTCATCAATGGCTTCTCACGTGACAATTTGGAGCTAACCATTCTTCGCGGGGAGAAGAAGCGGGATTACATACAGAACTATGTGAAGGAACATACCCATCAGCCAGGCATTATTTACGCTGCAACGCGTAAGGATGTTGAGGATTTGTATGAGACGCTGCGCAAAAAAGGCTTTGCCGCTGGCAAGTATCATGCCGGTATGTCCGATGATGAGCGCTCCTACATGCAGGAGGCATTTCTCTACGATGATATTCGCGTGATGATCGCGACGAATGCTTTCGGGATGGGGATCGATAAATCCAACGTCCGGTACGTGATTCACTACAATATGCCGAAAAATATGGAAGCTTATTACCAGGAGGCCGGCCGTGCGGGGCGTGATGGTGAGCCAAGCGAGTGTATTCTGCTGTTCAGTGCGCAGGATATTATGACACAGAAGTTCCTGATCGAGCAGAATCAGCTTTCGCCAGAGCGTAAAGCGAACGAGTACAAGAAGCTCCAAACCATGATCGACTACTGCTATTCGCCGCGCTGTTTGCGGAATGCCATTTTACATTATTTTGATGAGCAAAATATTAAAGATACCTGCGGGAACTGCAGTTCCTGCAAGGACGATCGCGATACCGTCGACATTACTGTCGAGGCGCAGAAGATCTTTTCCTGTATTCGCCGCATGAACGAGCGCTTCGGGATCTCCATGGTCGCTTCGGTGCTTAAGGGCTCTAAGGCGAAGAAGATCATGGACTATCGATTTGATCGTCTGCCGACACACGGGATTATGAGCAATTTGCCTGAAAAAGAGATCGCTGAATTGATCAATGTGCTCATTTCGGAAGGTTTCTTGCAGTTGTCCGAGGGTCAATACCCGGTTGTTCGGTTGATGCAGCCTGCTGCGGAAGTGCTTCAGGGCAAGCTGCCCGTGAATCAAAAGGTACGGAGGGAACCCGTTCGCGCTGTTGCTGCGATGGACAATACATTGTTCGAGCAGCTGCGATTGCTGCGTCGTGAAATGGCTGCGCGTGAGAAGGTGCCGCCTTATATTATTTTCGCCGATAGTACGCTGCGTGAGATGAGTGAGAGCTGTCCGACAACGGAAGCCGCGATGCTGCGCATCAAAGGGGTCGGTGAGGTGAAATACCGCAATTACGGGAAGCCGTTTCTGGAGCTTCTTCGCACGTATGCGGGAGAGAGTGATATGGGTGCGGTTGCGTATGAATTCGAGTGAGGGGCATGTACCCAATCCAATCACAATCCCAGAAGTCGCATCCCCAGTAGGCGTCGTTGAACGAGAGTAGGCGGTGAGAGGTGAGAGGGTGGTAGGTGATGGTGAGAGTGAAACTAGAAAGAGTAACTGTGGATGAGCGGCTTGCTGAGCTAGGAACGTGGGTCCTAGAGGCAGAGGATAGCAAGTGGATCGTACGTAAGTACCGATTCAAGGCTTTCTTGCAGGGAATCGACTTCGTTAACGAGGTCGCTCGCATATCGGAAGCGGTGAACCACCACCCCATGATTGCCATTGATTATAAAATGGTGACGCTGCGCCTGACCTCGTGGAGTGCTGGAGGCTTGACCGAGCTCGATTTCTCGACTGCTGCGAAGTTTGATCAGGCTTATGTGGATGTTAACGCGATAAGTTAATGCTTGGACCTGTGTAGACCATACAGTGGAAGTCAGCCGTTCCGGTTGGCGTCCCCTTTTCGTACGTGTCCGTGATGGTGAAGCCAGCACGCTGGTAGGCGCGAATGGCTCGCTCGTTCCAGACGAGTACCTCGAGGTCGATTTCTTGCTCGGGGTTGCGGTGCTGGGCTTCTGCAACAAGCAGCTGAACGAATTGCGTGCCGAGCCCGCTGGTGCCAGCTCCGCCTTTACCGCAAAGATCCGGCCGAAGCCCAAGGCCTAGTCGGGTAACGCCAACGATCGGGAAGAATTGAACGAATCCGGTTAGCGTGCCATTGCTATCCACTACACTGCAATATTGTTCGTCCCTGATTTGGGGATCAGCGAATTCGGATTGGTTGTCGAGCATCGTGGCCCAGGATGGCCAGTTGTAAATGGCGTACGGAGCCGGATAGCTCCACGTGCATAGCTCCTGACAAGCCAGTTCCGTTAGCGGAACCACGTGCCAAGGTAAGGTTAAGGTAATAGGTTGAGGCATATATGGGGCAACCTTTCTATAGGTAGTATTTGGCCATTGTTCTATTTTAAAATAACAACTCACCGAATGCCATTCGATGCTAGCTAGATAGAGAATGTCGTTCCGTAACTTTTTAACATTCGATGCTGAAAGCGCCCGTTTCATTATATCAATTACAATTAAGGAGGGTACCCGTGATGACACAAGTGACCATTCGTGAAGCCGTTATGTCCGATATACCCCAGCTCAAAACTTTAATGCTCGCTTATATTGTGGATTTCTACCAGTACCGACAACCGGAGGATGAGAAGCTGAACGCTTTGATTCATGAATTGCTCGAACAGAAAATTGGCATTCAATTTGTAGCTGAAACGGAGGAGGGGGCGTTAGTCGGTTTTGCGACGTTATATTTCACCTTCAGCACGCTGCGTGCCTCCAAGATTGCGGTCATGAACGATTTGTACGTTGTTGAAGCTGAACGTGGACAGGGTGCGGCGGCAAAGCTTTTCGCTGCCTGCAAAGGATACTCAGCCAGACACGGTTATGCAAATTTAACCTGGACAACAGCACCAGATAACTTACGCGCGCAGGCATTTTACGATAAAATGGGTGGAGATCGAAGCAATTGGCAATCGTACTCCGCTAATCCCACAAGTGGGATGGGAGATTAACTGTAGGTAGGGGAAGGTGGCAGAAACCGTGGAAAATATCGTAAGTCAGTCGTGGTTGCTTGGGCAATTGGGGGATGCGAATATCGTCATCGCGGATTGTCGGTTTGCGCTTGGCAAGCCTGAATCAGGCCGTGAACAGTATGAGCAGGATCATATTGAAGGAGCGGTGTATGTCGATTTGGAGAAGGATCTATCCGGTGCCAAAATGGCGCACGGCGGACGACATCCGCTTCCGGATCTCGGTGCGTTCTCGATCCTCGTCGGCGGCCTCGGCATTGACGGCACGAAGACCGTCGTTGCTTACGACGATCAAGGCGGAGCTATGGCATCACGCTTGTGGTGGATGCTGAAATTCCTCGGCCACTCCGAGGTCTACGTATTGGATCAAGGGTACACCACGTGGAAATCCGCGGGGTACCCGGTCACGGCTGAAGTGCCGGCGGTATTCCCGCGCACCTTCTCACCGAAGGTGCACCGCTCCATGCTGGCGAGCATGGATGAAGTGAAGGACAAGCTCGGTCGCCCTGGCACCGTGCTGGTTGATTCGCGCGAGGAGCGCCGCTACCTCGGCTTGGAAGAGCCGATCGATGCGGTGGCTGGCCACATCCCGGGCGCGCGCAGCTTCTTCTGGAAAGGCGTTCTCGGCGAGAACGGCGCTTGGTTGTCAGCTGCGGAGCAGGAGCAGCACTTTGCCGCACTGCGTGACGCTGATGAAATCATCGTCTATTGCGGCTCGGGCGTGACGGCGTGCCCGAACGTGCTGGGACTTAGCGAAGCGGGCTTCGACAACGTGAAGCTCTACAGCGGAAGCTGGAGCGACTGGATTTCGTGGGCAGATAACCCGATTGCGACGGGTGAGGAAGAATAGTCAGCGTAGCCTTGTGCAACGCGGCTTTGAGGGCAGTGACAGGTTATGAGTAAGTGACCTGTCACTGCCATTTTTGCGTTTTTGCAAGACCAGATCACCCACAGTGGGCCGCCCGGCTCACGACCTATCCACAACTCACTAGGCCATCTTCCTATTCGTCAATCTGCATGATTTTTCAGATAGAATGAACGGAATTATCGCTGAAGGAGTGATTCTATATGATTTTTCATACAGATTTTTCAGTAATATGTTCTTAAGGGAAATTCTATATGATAATTCATATAGAAATAAACGAATGGGCATAGTCACACCAAATCCGGACTTTGAATAGAGCCAATGTATTCATAGCAAGTTATCCTCCCCGATGCTCCGCTCCCCACAGCTCGAAATTTCCCCTTTTCCACCAACTTGCGACAGTATTTAATGACGGTCATCGTATGTAACTCCAATTCCTTTGCCGCGTCTATTGGGGCGGAGGGTCCGATTATGGCAAATGGCTACTCGCATCAAGTCACGTTCGGTTTTTGAAAACAATCTTTCGACCGTTCTCTTGGTTCCGCCTCCAGCCAATAGATAAGGAGACAGGATGTTCCGCAATGTAGAGAGGATAAAAGCTGGATTCTCTTTAAGCTCATCCAGAGCGATATAGAAGACCGTACAGTCTTGAGCCTGGAGAAAAAGTCCTCGGTTCAAATCCATTCTATACTTGCTGCGATCCGTGCCATGCGAGCCATAGTCCATAATCTCAAGTACAATTCGGACAGCCCCAATAATCCACATGAAATCGACAAAGTAGGATCTGCCCCGCCAGTCTTTTACTTCATATTCAGGATGCAATCCGTGGAAGTCTCCAGCAAGTGACCACCAGACTCGCTCAACGAACAAACGATTTCCGTACCCGTGGCCACGTTTCAAAGCATCCAGACGTTCCCCCTTTCTTCGCTTTAGATGACCGCCTACCCATTTATGGTGTTCAATTTCAAAACTCATTCCCCTCACCTCTCCAAATTTGGTGGAAAAAAGCATAAAACCCCGACTCCTTTTCATTTCGAAAGGAAGCGGGGCATTCTTTGCCACTAGGCTATGTTTGATATCCATAGTGTGGCATAAATTGGTAGGGGAAAGCAACAGAAAGATAGGCCTACGGACGAGTGAAATTGTAAGCTATAGGTTTTGAACGGTTTCTAAACCTAGAGAAGCGTATAAATTAGTTAGTTCTTCCTTGGAGGAGCGCTTGCCTGATTAGGCTCACCATCTTGCTTCTTCAAATGGCAGACACTATGCTAAGAATAGTTGAGTTGACGGGAGAGGAGAGTAGACACCTATGGAAATGACGTATTTAAGGACATTTCGCGAAGTGGCGAAGTGCGGAAGCTTCACGCGGGCCGCGGAAACGCTAGGCTATGCCCAGTCAAGCATCACGGCCCAAATTCAGAAGCTCGAGGAATCCTATGGGGCTGTTCTATTGGAACGTTTCGGACGGACTATGAAATTGACGATGGCTGGAGAAGCACTCTTGCAATACGCCAATGAGATCTATAGGTTGCACGAAGAGTCGAAGGAAGTCGTATCCCAGCAATCTAAAGGGACGCTTACTATCGGGACGATTGAGACGTTAGCGGCCTTCTACTTGCCACCGTATCTACAGGCGTATCGTCGCGATTACCCAGACGTCAACATTGTCATTCAACCGGGGAATGAACCCTTCATTATTGAATCGGTGAAAGAAGGCGTTCTGGATATCGGGATCATTCTCGACCCTCCATTTACGGATCCAGAGCTGGACAGCAGCATTTTGAGAGAAGAACCACTTGTCATCATTGCAAGTCCTGATCATAAATTAGCTGGACAAAGCGAAGTCCATGTGGAAGATCTAGAGAACGAATCCTTGATCCTGACTGAGGATGGCTGTACGTACAGAGCGATGCTGCTTAAGGTGTTGAAAGGAAATCAAGTGAGCTACAAGTTATCTTACGAATTCGGTAATCTGGAAGCGATCAAGCAGTGCGTAACCTACGGACTTGGTATTGCGCTGTTGCCCCGAATAACGGTTGCTGAGGAAATACGCAAAGGCCAGCTTGTTGCGATTCCTTTTGTTCATCCGGCGTGTAAGTTCTATACACAATTGATTATCGCTAAGAAAAAATGGAAATCGAAAGCCTACCTAGGTTTTTTAGAGCTGCTCGGCGGCGCTAACTATCGAAATGATTGAAGTAAAGTATCGATAACTATCGATAACTCCAGTGTATGAGGCTGTGTTACAGTAACATCAAGAAATCGAAACCCACTGGAGGTAACGCAAATGACCATTCAAACAACCAAATCTCTCGTTCTTGAGGCGCCAGCTGCATCACCGGAGCATACGCACCAGCATTATATGAATAAGCTTTCGGTGGAAACGGACGTTGCGGATGTACGTTACGACATGCAGCATGGCTACAATGACTTCCTGCTTATCGATGTTCGCAGCGCAAAAGCATATGCAGAATGCCATATTCCCGGTGCGATTAACCTTCCATCCAACCAGATCAGCATCGAAACGACGGCTTCCTTTTCCAAAGAGCAAACGATCGTCGTCTATTGCTGGGGACCAGCTTGCAATGGCGGAACGAAAGGTGCAGCTCGTCTCTCGGGTCTCGGATTCAAGGTGAAAGAGATGCTAGGAGGGATTGAGTACTGGAGGAAGGAAGGGAATGAGGTAGAAGGAACGCTTGGCCAATCAGCCCCTTTAATCGGGTAAATATAGGTAAATGAAAAAGCATCCAAGGATTGGGATGCTTTTTATTTGCGCAGATCAGCGTTCTTAGGCGTCGGCATCGCAATGAGTAAAGTAATTTCAAATAGTCAATAACTCCAGACGCAGGTATGATATTACAAGAAGCATTTCGTAGTAGGGGGGGAGATCAGGGAATGGTTGAAGGCAGCGAATGGGTTCAAGCGTATATGCATTCTCCGGAAAAACAGCAGCAGCTCTACCGCAAAACCTTACTCACAGTAATCATCGCTCAACTATTCGGCGGAGCAGGGCTCGCCGCAGGTGTGACGGTCGGAGCGCTGCTTGCGCAAGATATGCTAGGTACGGATAGCTTAGCTGGCATCCCTGCCGCGTTGTTGACGTTAGGCGCTGCTTCGTCCGCATGGATTGTTGGACGATTGTCGGGGCGTTACGGTCGGAGGGTAGGCTTAACAACCGGTTTCCTCGCCGGAGGAGTAGGGGCAATGGGCGTCGTATTCGCAGCTATTGCGAATAGCCTTCCACTTCTGTTCCTATCGATGCTGATATACGGCGCAGGAACATCGACGAATCTCCAAGCGCGTTATGCGGGAACCGACTTAGCTGGGCCTAAGCAGCGGGCAAGAGCGATCAGCTTAGCCATGGTATTCACGACGTTTGGTGCAGTCGCAGGGCCGAACTTAGTCGGAGTGATGGGGCGATTCGCGACATCCGTCGGCGCGCCCGCGCTGGCAGGGCCATTTATGCTAGCCGCTACGGCTTTTGTGCTGGCGGGCTTGGTGTTGTGGATTCGGCTCCGTCCAGATCCTTATATTGTGGCTAAAGCAATAGCCGAAGCGCAGGCAAGTAATCCAACGTCAGGGCAGGTTTCCGCGAATCCTTCATCGTTAGCTGGGCGTAACCGAGGAATTCTCATCGGGACCACGGTGATGGTGTTAACGCAGATTGTCATGGTAGCGATCATGACGATGACGCCGATTCATATGAAGCATCATGGACATGGGTTAGATGCAGTCGGTATGGTAATTGGCATCCATGTCGCAGCGATGTTCTTGCCTTCCTTGGTGACAGGTATACTTGTGGACAAAATAGGGCGTATCTTTATGTCCTGTGCATCGGGGGTTACTCTGCTATTGGCCGGACTGCTTGCCGCATGGGCGCCAGCGGATTCGATGTTCTGGCTCATTGTCGCGCTGGCATTGCTCGGGCTGGGCTGGAATTTCGGTTTGATCAGCGGTACCGCGCAGATTATTGACGCAACATCACCCGCAACACGTGCGAAGACGCAGGGAACTGTCGATGTCTTAGTCTCGTTGGCGGGAGCATCAGGCGGAGCTTTGTCAGGCATGGTTGTCGCGCATTCAAGCTTTGCTTTGCTGTCCTTGGCGGGAGGGTTTCTGTCCCTGTTGCTGATCCCCGTAGTGATCTGGTCGCGTAGAGGGAGTGGGAGTGGCCGCGGGGCTTAAGCAACGATTTCCTCAGTTATAGCATAACCCACCTGCGGTGCGGCACTTGGTGCAAACTGTTGATGGGTTTTTTCGTTGCGAATAAAGGCGACTAAACTTGGCGAGGCTGAGGGTAGCATTCTAAAGGATAAGGGGATTAGCGAATGAAATATGAACTAGGTCGATGCTTACTACAAGAACGCTTGGATGAGCATGGAATGAGTAGGGAAGAACTAGCGCGAGCCTTGCTCTATAAACCGGAGCGAATCGTTGACTATATGGAAAACAAGAGAGTCATGCCCTTACAAGTAGCTGTTTCCGTTGCAGCTACTATTGGTTGTCAGGCGAGCGACTTGTATGAGTGGATTGTGGTTGGTTCTGGCCCTGCGTAGAACAAGCTGAACCATTTTTTTTGTGTTTTAAGTAAAAATCCCACCCTCCGAAAAAGGAGAGTGGGATCTTTTTATTTGTTTTTATGAAGATGAGTTCGTAAAAATAATTTCAAAATCAGGCACGACTGAATTATCGCTGCTGTATCTCAGTTTCTCAGTTGCATCGGCTATGTACGTGAGAACGACAGGGAATGTTGATGTGTGTCCATATGTGAAATCGTACACATTGGTAGAATATCCCGTACCTTGCATAGCTAGGTAACCGTTCTGGTTACATGCGGTTACAGAGTAGAACAAGCTTCCAGTTATGTTTTGGTCAAATACAAGGCGGTGATGTTACAACATGCATGCCATTAATAATTCGGCGGATTGAACCTTCTGTGAGTACATTGCCATGTGCAACGTAGGCCAATTCCAAATTAGTTATTAGATCTTCAAAATCATCCGTGCCTAGTAAAGCGTGGCGGCCTCATTCAAAGTGGCTTTTACATCTTATAGATCAAGCTCCACGACGCCAGTGGAGACAGAGGTTAGGATTGCGGTATCGTATCGGGCAATAATCTGACGTTCGTTAGTTGTACTTGGTTATTGTTAGAATAACTATCTTTTTGAATTGTTTTCTCCGATTGGCTAATAAAGTGAATTGGCCGGTTTGGAAGATTAAGATTACCATAGGAATAGATATTTTCAGCTACATAAATGGTTGAAACATTGGGATTAGCAAGTGCATTTCCTAAACTTTCAGCACTGTTTACAAACGCAGTAAGATTTTCAACCCCATCAGAGAGGAAGTAGTTTTGTTGGGACACTCTATTAATGAATCCTGTATAACCACCTAGGCTACTCACCTTAATTGTACCTACGAAGCTGCGAAGTGCTGATTGAAGCTTCGTTTCGTCATTTCCAACATCGGAATACATATCTATTCCACTCCACCCCACATTTGGAAAAGGATTGAATGAAATTGAAAAATAAGGAGCAGATAGCTTGGTGTTGGAATTGGTAGCATAGACACCTGCGAGCCTTATATCTCGGTTGAAAACGAGTGGTTCTGTTAGATGTATATCATTGAGCAATAAAATATAAGGAACGCTAGTATCAGCGAATGCCGCTAGTAGCTGGGTTTCGTTCGTTACAGCTACACCTTGTTGTAAGTAAAGATACTTATAATTTTGACCCCTATTAACAGTGAACGGCGGGATCGGATATAAAATGTAGCCCGTTTTTTCAATAGTAAGAGTATAACTTGTATTTGCAGGGATATATGTAAAGTTGAATGTACCTTCAGCATTAGACATGACTGTTTGCACGTAACTACTACCAATTGCCTGCAGAGTGACATTCACATTAGATAACACGGGGTTGTTATTGGTCGCATCGCTTGCTCGAACAACTCCTGTTATTGTTCCTACGGGTAGAAACTCAAGTGTACCGATACTGTTAAGATTGGGAGTAACCGTAATCGCAGTTAGCGGAAGTTTTGGCTGATAGTCTGCAATAGCGATCTCTTGAATCGTATATCCTACAGGAAGATTATAAAATGTAAATTGACCGCTTTCGTTTACATAAGCTGTGTAGCTAGTCCCTGGAATTGTAGCTTGTGTATACGATATGATCTCACCGGTAGTGGATCTGGCGTAGCCCTGAACATTAGCTGTTTGATGCGTGAGGCTCACCGAGACGGGCGGGGTCCCTGCTTGCAGGACAGTCACGGATATGTCTTGCCCGTTATAGTTTTCAGCTGAAATCTGAAGAGTATGACTACCTACTGGAAGGTTATTAATTATAAAATTACCAGATGCATCTGTGTATACCGTTGTTTCGGTTCCTTTAACACGGATTTGTACGGATGCTAAACTGCCGCCAGTAGTAGAAGTGATGCTGCCTGAAATAGAACCTTTGAGTACGACGGTAGGAGAAAGCCGGATTGTTCCTGCATCATATACATTTTCAAAAACGGTGATACCCGGGATATGTATAGGTTGGAAACCTTCCTTTACTATATGTAGTTCAGTTATCCCCAAGGGTAAGTTGGGCAGGGTAAATGCCCCGTTATTATCTGTCGGGGTTGAATAAGTGGTACCAGTGACACTAACCAAAGCATCACTTAGCGGCTGATCATTGGAAGACTTCACCACACCTCGAATACTTCCCGTCAGTTGCGGACTAACTGCTTTTGCAAGATATATGATTGATAGCGTGGTTAGGTTGTCTTTCGTTATGTTAAAGGCTTGTGTAATTGGTGTGTAGGTGTCCATCGATACGGTGAGGCTTTGATTGCCAGTGGGCACATGGCTTAAGAAGAAATAGCCGCTTGCGTTTGAATACACAGTCATAGGAGTGGTGAGGTTATCGACTGAAACAAGTGCCGCCGCCAATGCGTGTTGGTCAGGTCCGTACACATAGCCAGAAACGGAACCGTAGGTAGGGATTTTTCTCAAAATCAAATTGTTTAAGTTGCGAGTGTCCCCACCCCCTAAATTAAAAACCTCTGAAGCAATCGGGGCGTAACCTTCCTTCATGACCTCAACCCTCGTTTGATAGGTAAGAGGGACATCGTTGAATTGGTATTGACCTGATGCATTTGTTTGCATGACCATGCCGGTCCCATCTAGCTTGATCTCAGCGCCATTAACCGCGGCTCCGTTCTCATCCGTGACGAAACCAGTAACTGTTCCTAGGACAGCCTTTTGATTATAGGGCTGAATTTGGTCTAATAAGTTCCGAACATCGGCTTGATCAAATATATTTTCCCCTGTAATCGTACGCATTGCTTGTGGATCTTGAATGGCTTTCACCACATCCTCAATATCAACACCTTTATTGTCTTGATCGAGTTTATAGCTGGCGAGTACCGATGTCGGCAACGTGCTAGACAGTAAACAAATACTTATAAAAATCTTTAACTTTCTCATATGTACATCTCTCCTACAGAAATCTGTTCCAGACCCATTTTCATAGTTCTTTAGATACACAAATCGTATCATAATTCGGGGAGTTTTTGTTGGTTTTTGGCGATTTTTATTAGAAACTAATGGGGAGTTGCCCCTCAATAGACTATGAGTACCAGTAATAACAAAAAGGGCTAAGAATCACCCAAATGGTGACTCTTAGCCCTTTCAATATTTACACCGTAACAGGCATCAGCTGCTCATGTTCATCGTCATTTCTTTCCGTCTTTTTACGAGACAGGAAGTAAACACTTGTTAGGATCAAGGAAGCTACCAGGTAGATACTCAAGTAGCCCACTTGGTGCCACATGTCAGCGTACTGACCACTGGAAATGACATACCGGAATCCTTGAATCGCATACGTCATAGGCAGCCAAGGATGTAAGGCTTGAGCCCAATTCGGCAGCAACTCCAGCGGATAGGTCCCCGCACTTGAAGCTAATTGAAGGATCATCAGCAGCAGAACAACGAATCGCCCTGGTTGATCCAGCCATGTGACGAACATTTGGATGATCAGCATGAAGGTTAAGCCGACGACGAAGGTAAAGACATAGAACAACGGAATGCTCTGCACCTTCAAATCTAACACATAGGTGAGAACGGTCGTTGCAATCAAAGCTTGGAAAATACTCATTAAACTAAATGTAAGAAGCTTGCTTACCAGTAATCGAAGCCCCCGTGCGCCTGGTGTGGATGTGCTTCTGGCAGCATAGATGGTCGTGAACACCAGCGAACCTGCAAATAGCGCCATGGAAATGAAGTAAGGAGCAATGCCGTTCGCGTAGATTGCAACCTTGCGGTCATCATTGGCTGTAATTTTCACGGGCTCTGCCAGCATTTTAATCGTATTGTCATCCGCTTTGACGGCTGCGGTTTGCTTTGCGGCATCGTTCAATTTCGCAGCCAGTTGTCCGCTGCCATCCACTAATTTCGGTGCACCAGCGTCAAGCGCAGTCGCTCCTTCATTTAGCTGCGCCGCGCCGCTGGCTACTTTGTGGATACCCGTGGTCATTTGCGTCATGCCGCTGGCCAGATCTCCAGCTCCAGTGCTGACTTGCGCCGCGCCGCTTTGCAGCTTGGTACCACCAGCGGATAGCTGTGGCAAGTTCGAATTGAAGGTGTGCAAGCCATCAGCCAATTGCTGCCCACCTGTTTGCAGTTGCGTTGCGCCGGCAACGAGTTGCTTGTTGCCGTCACGGAGCTTCTCGGCTCCCGTGACTAGCTTTTCCGTGCCAGAAGCAACAGACTGCCCTCCTGTGAGAAGCTTCTTCTGTGCGTCATGCAGCTTCTTGTTTCCTTCTGCGACATCCTTGCTGGCTGCAAGGAGCTTGGTTACTGTTGCATCCGAGGCGAGATCAGGATGCCCCGCGACGAATGCCTCAAGACCGGAGGCGAGCTGTGCGGAGCCGTCTTCCAGTTTATCACTAGCGCTTAGGGCTGACGTAAGACCCTCTACTAATTGTGTGCTTCCTTTGGAGGAGGAGGTTAGGCCAGAGGCCAATTGATCGGCTCCTGTTTGGGTGGCTTGTAGCCCCGAAACTAAGGAAGATGCGCCTGCTGCTGATTTTTGAGCACCTTGTTCCAGCTGTGCGCCTGCGTTTTGCAATTGGTTTACTCCGCTCGATAGTGCCGCGGCGCCTTTGCTAACTTCCAATGCGCCTGCGCTTAGGCTTCCGGCCCCTTTTTGCAACAAGCCAGCATTGTCATCCAATTGCTTGGTGCCATCCGCAAGAATAACCAAATTCGTTTTTACCTCATGAATCCCGTCACTTAAGGTTTGTGCGCCAGCCTGAAGATCGGAGGCACCTTTTCCTGCTTCGCTGAGCCCATTCGAAATGGTTTCGAATTCGGAGAGAATACTCGTTGAATAAGCTTCTGTCAGCGTTTTGGATAATTTATTTTTTAACTCCTTCGTTGCACTTTCTCCGATTTGACCTGCTACAAAGTTGTAATAACTGTTGGATTCGAAAATAATTTCTGCCTGCTTCGGTGTCGTGCTTGTAATCGATGCGGCATCTTTTGAAAAGGTAGGGGGAACCGTGATAGTGGCATAATAATGGTTATTTCTCATCCCCTGTGCAGCTTCTTCTGCACTCATAAACCCCCACGAAAAGCTGTTGTTTTCCTTCAGCTCATCGATAAACTCATTGCCTACATTTCGTGATTCGCCTTCAAAATCAGCGCCCTGATCCAAATTGACGACGGCAATAGGCAGTTTCTCCAGTTGGCCGTAGGGGTCCCAAGTTCCTTTAAGCAAGAATCCACTATATAAAATAGGAACTAAGGCGACAGCTACGAAAGTAATGATCATCATAGGGTTCCTAATAAAGCGGCGAAATTCAGCTGCAAATACGTTAAAAATGTTTTTTTTCAATTGCAATGCTCCTTTACTTGTGACAATCGTCGTTAATGATGTTCCCTTTTTCCAATCAATTATTCGAAAGATGTAAGATTCCATCTAGGGTGACTCGGCAAGGTGAATAGGATTACTGTATAATACCACTGACAAATGATAAAATATATTTAAGTTTAATTTATTATTATTAACAAATAATTAAGGATGAGTGACATTGAATATTATACAGCTCCAGTATTTCGTTGATTCGGCGGAGTCGGGCTCGTTTACAGAAACGGCCAAAAAGCACGGGATTACCGTCCCTGCCGTCAGTCAATCCATCAGTCAGCTAGAGAATGAATTAGAAGCTACCCTGTTTACCCGTTCCAAAAAAGGAATTGCTCTTACACAGGATGGGTTTAAAGCTATGCAATATGCCCGTACCATACTGACCAACGTCCGAAATATGAGAAATGAGCTCTCCAAGTCCAATCCTATCAACACGGGCAATATCGTAATCGCCACCATACCTGGCATGGTTTCATTGGTAACGGATACCACGATTACCTTTATGGGGATCTATCCTCATATTAATGTTCAACTTTTGGAGGGCGATAATACAGCGGTTATGAATCAGATTATGAAAGGGGAAGCGGATATGGGGTTCGTCTCCTTGTCGCGCGAGAGTCAGGATGATTCCTTCACATGGGAGCCTGTGATTCGCGGGGAAGCGGTCATTGTGGTGAATAAGCAATCACCTTTGCGGTTTTTAACTGCTATAACGGGCTCCGACTTACATAATGAAGTGTTAGTTATTTATAAAGATGCTTATATTGAGCGGATTGCGGCGGAGTTGATTTCCGGGGATTCGGGCAACCGGATTGCGCTAACGACCAATAACACCCAAGCCATCATGCAAATGGTTACCCGCGGTAATGCCATCACCATCGCGACGGATTACATCGTGACTACGATGCCAGAAAAATTCAAGAATGAGGTCGTTTCGATACCGATTGGAAAATATAAAAAATACCCGAACTATCTCTGGCGAATTACGAAGAAGGATGTTGAAGTGTCTGCGATCATTAAGGAGTATACGCAGCATTTGTATGCGAATTTGGAGTGAGTGGTTAGCCCCCAAAAGTAATAACCACATTTCCTTTCTTACGCCCTGTTTCCACATACTTATGTGCCTCAGCCATCTGTTCCAATGGATAGCGTCTATCAATCACGGCTTTCATCTGCCCCGTATCAAAAAGCTCTGCGAGAAACGCGAGATTCTCTTTCTTTTGCTGTAAGCCTGAAGCTGTGAACTTGGCTTTTTTGCTGCCGACCTTGGATGTCCATAGCATTTGAAGCATAATGCTTAGCGATGGAACGGTGGAGAGATAGACCCCATTTGCAGATAGTGAACCTTTACATTGTGAAAATGAACGCTTGCCGATCGCATCGAAAATAACATCGTAAGTCCTGCCGCTTTTGGTGAAATCCTCTCGGGTATAATCAATGACCTGATCAGCCCCCAGAGATTTAACTAATGCGGCATTCGTGGAACTGCACACCCCCGTCACCTCTGCTCCGAAGTACTTCGCCAGTTGTACCGCATAAGCCCCCACGGATCCGGAAGCGCCGTTGATCAATATCTTGTGTCCCCGTTGAAGTCGTGCTGTATCACGGAGGAATATCAATGCCGTTAAGCCGCCGTCACAGAGGCCAGCAGCCTCTTCATAGCTCGCATGGGCTGGAAGGATCGCTAGTGTGCCAGCTTCTGGCAGACAGACGTACTCCGCATAGGCCCCGAAAGTAGTCGGACTTATTCCAGAAACACGGTCGCCAGCCCTGAAGGACGTGACACTTTTACCCACTGCGTCAATTTCACCAGCGAACTCCACGCCTAATATCGTGTGTTTTGGCCTACGCAGACCATACATGAATCGGATGATAAAAGGGTCAGCCTTGCGAAAAGCACAATCCGAAGGTGTGACAATAGCGGCGTGCAGTTTAATCCGTACTTCATTGTCCTTAGGTTCTGGTTTTTCGACCTTTTTGAGTTGAAGCACCTCAGGTGACCCGTAGGTGGTACATACAATCGCTCTCATTGGTATCCCTCCTGGTTGGATTGTTGTTAGTCGATCTCACACCTGCTCATCCTCGATAAAGAAAACATCTTCCAACGATAATTTGAAAACACGTGCAATTCGAAATGCCAATTCCAATGAAGGGGAGTATTTGCCCTGTTCCAGGGCGACGATGGTTTGTCTGGTTACCCCGACTTTATCTGCCAACTGCTGTTGTGTCATTTCATCCTGATTAAAACGTAACTTCCGTATGTGATTGCTGATCAGACTTTTGCCCATCTTAAACTCCTTTCCGATAATGGTAGAGCTGTGTGAATACACCAGCCATTTCTGACAAGAATCCTGAGAAGATAAGAACGATGAACATCGTGGTAGGCGTCATATCCAGCACCAGCGCTCCCATGGCTAGCAGAAAGCCAAACGTAAAGACATAGTGCGAATTTCTTGTAGCTTTCAAATCAATTAATTTGTCGAGTTCATCGGAGAAGGAGGGTTCTACTTCCTTGGTCATTATGCGATAGATGATATTGAAGACAATAGCAATAATGATTTTGGCTACAATGGACACGGGAATTAAGATGAGAATGGCAGCCGCCCAAAAGCGGAGAGTTTCTGTCGTGTCCATACTCGTATCCTGAACCTTTTGAAAAACATACCAACAATAGAAACCAAAAATGAACACCGTGCTAATAAATGAGACGATATGCTTTTTCTCTTGATAGGACATCTCTTTCATGCCTCCTGTATGTTAATTTTTACCTTTAGTAAAATATTCTATACATAACGTAACTTATACTATACATGAAGTCAACTGTACAATACACCAATTAATTAAAAATGTCGTGAACACAAACATGATATAATCAGCCTAGAATGAAACAGGTCAAAGGGGATAGCCATGAGTGTAATTCGTTTGGAGAACGTTACGAAGAAATATGAGGACGCGATGATTTTTCGCGATATTTATTTTAAGGTAAGTCAAGGTGAGCGAATTGGTTTAATTGGACGGAATGGTGCTGGGAAATCGACGGTTTTTAGACTGATCATGGGAAAAGAAGAGCCCACGTCAGGCAAAGTAGAAGTGGATCCTCAGGTTAAAATAGGGTACTTCTCGCAATTTTCGGAAATGACCGGAAGCTTGTCCGTTCAGCAAGAATTGGAAATGTGTTTTGAGCAGGTTGCGCTGATTGAACGGGAGTTGCAAGAAGTTGGAGAGAAGCTCGGTACCGTCACGGATGACGGCGAGATGGATAAGCTGTTGACAAGGCAAGCTGAGCTATTTGAGCAAATGGAGCATTTGGACGGGTGGAACGTGTCCGTTGAGATTAACACGGTTCTAACGAAGCTTGGATTTAATGAGCGGTCGCGTCATCAGCCTGTCTATGAATTGTCCGGCGGCTGGAGAAACCGTGCGGCGCTTGCCAAAATGCTCATAGAGCAACCAGATGTTGTCCTGCTGGACGAGCCGACCAATTACTTGGATATCGAAGGGATAGCTTGGTTGGAGCAGTGGCTGTATCGGTTCAAAGGCGCGATGATTCTGATTTCCCATGATCGGGAATTTATCGACAAAGTGGTCACCCAAGTGATTGAGATCGAGAACTATCGCTTTCAGGAATACGAGGGGAATTACACCGACTATATCCGCAAAAAGAAAATGCGCAAAAAGGAGCTCGACCGCCAATTTGAGTGGGAAGAAGAGCTGCTCCTCATGGAGTCGGAGGCTATTGATAGCCGCGCCAGCAAGAAAATGTCCAAGGACCGTCTCTCGCGTCAGTTAGCAGATAACAAAAAACGGATCGAACCGCACCCTGTCAACGTACTGATCACGGATATTTATGAGCTGCTGCGGTTTCCGGACAAGCTGTGCGAGGTGAAAGGTATCGGTCAGACATACGAGGATCGGACCATCTTTCAGAACGTCAGTTTCGATATTCAAAAAGAAGACCGCCTAGTCATTGTAGGCCCGAACGGAAGCGGGAAATCCACGCTCATTAAGGCGCTTACGGGACAGGAGAAGCCGGAGTCCGGCGAGGTGATCTGGGAGAAAGGCGTCAGCTACGCATATTTTAACCGGATGTGGGAGGAGCTTAATCCGAAGGATACCGTTAGCCATGCGGTGAATACGTACGGCCTCGGATTGGATGCGCCGCGGAAAAAGGTGAACAAGTTCCTCGCCATGCTGCAGTTTTCAGAGATGGACCTTAGCAAGTTTATTGGCAACCTATCCGGTGGTCAGAAGGCTCGGGTAGCACTAGCGAAATGTCTTCTCTCCGGTGCCGCAGTCATCATCTTGGATGAGCCGACGAATCACCTAGATCTCATGAGTATTCAAGTCATGGAGCAGGCGTTGATTCATTTCCCTGGTGCGGTCATTACGGTAAGTCACGATCGGTTCTTTATTGATAAAATCGGCACGAAAATGCTGACGTTTGACCCTGCGACGGGGGTCACTGAGCAGAATTTATAGGGAGGAGAGGTTGGTATGGAACAGTTTACAGTTGTCCAAAGTATTTGGATTCAGGCTTCGTTGCAACGCGCATGGAAAGCGGTGACGGAAGGCGAGCAGCTTACGGAGTGGTACTCGCCAGGCTCACCATGGGACGTCCTGGAGCTTTCGCCGGGGGCTGAGGTTTACTTTCACCATTTACCGAATGAGTCCCACGCGGGGACGGAGGTTGTTACCTTGCGAGCCATCATCGAGGAAGTTGAACCTCAGCAACGCTTCGCGTTGCGTTGGGAGTTTAGTGTACCAGATTCGGAGATGATCACGACATTTCTCACTGTGGAGGAAGGTGACGGCACACGTGTGACGATCACGGAGACGGGCTATGAGACCCAAGAGCAGGCAAAGCCGACCGAAGAGGGGTATGTGATGTCGTTGGAGAATTTGAAGGCATACTTGGAGGGGCGCGCGCTGCCTTATTAGAAAGCGTGAGCCTCAGCATCTTGAGCTCGAATAAGCGCTTTTGTTTAATTAACTGGAAAAAGCGCAGTTAATTTCAGGGTTTTCCGTCGAAAACGGAAGAATGGGGAAAATTAACTGTACGTTTTCCATCTATTGCGGATAATTAGCAGTTTGACGTCAAAATAGATGGAGCTTTTCCAGTTAATGAGGTGGCAGAATTAGGTGGCCGCAGCCGCATTTACAGGTCAATTTGTCAATTCCGATAAAACCTATAGGAATTATTTAAAAAATCATTGACAGATATCGCCATGCCATTTAAGATAGGTTTACATTGAGATTCACACATGTCGTATGCATCTCAACAGATATCGAACATGATCTACTGGACAGCCAGAGATTCAACAGGAGCAGATGTAATTGCTCTTCGTTGTGTCTCTTTTTTTTATCTTCTAAACAACCACAAGGAGGGTGACAGCGAAGAAGCAAGTCGGCATGATGGCAATTGCAAGGAATTAAACCTCAAATGGAAAGGGATGTTCAAACATGGCTAACATTGGACTATCAAAATTTAAATTATTGGCAATACTCGCAGCGATTGCTGTACTTATTGTCATCTATGCGGTCACCGTATCCGCTTCGAAGAGCACAGATAATAATGGAACGACTGCTGTTGTGACAACAACGCAAGCTCCATCAGCAACACCGAAAGTGGAGACTCCACCTCAAGCTGCGGTAGCCGCAGTTGCTGAAACTAAGCCGCAAGCAGCTGCAACACCAGCTGTGGAAGTTACACAGACGCAAACTGCTGCTGCAACACCAGCAGTCCCAACTGCGCCTACAACGAATACTACAGCAACCACTGCCGTGAATACGAAAGCACCTGAAGTAAAGACGGCAGCAGTCACCACAGCGGCTGAGCCGAAAAAAGCGGAAGTCGTGGCGAAAGTGGAAGAGCCTAAACCGACGGTTGAACCGGTGAAAAAAGAAGAGCCCAAAGCTGCCGTGGCTGAGAATCCACAGCCTGCTCAAGTGAAGCCAGCAGCTACACCGGCGCCTGCCAAAGCAGCTGCAACTCCTGCGCCTGCTGCTCAAGATGAAGAGAACTGCGACATCGAAGAAGAGGGTTGCTAATTAGAGCAATAAGCTAACGAAACTAACACAGAGGAGAATACCATGACTAAATCATCGACAACTAATAAAGCATTAACGATGCTCCTGGCTGCTACGCTCGTTTTACCTTTTTTACATACGAACCAAGCAAGCGCCGCAGCTTCATCAGCCCCAATCAACAGCACTTATACCAGTTATTTCAACCAAAAATATGATAATCTCGTTGACGATAAGAACGTTTTTAAAACAACAACCTATCATGAACTTGATTATTTACTAGACTCTGAAGGTACATATGTCTTTCTATTCGGCGGTGCTTGGAGTAAAGAAACACAATCCGTTGTCGGATACATAAATGAGGTAGCCCAAGCGAAGGGAATCAAATCCGTCTATAACTTTGATACTCGGTTAGATGGTCACGACCCGGCTACAGATATCGCAGATTCCGCCAACAATCCAATCTCGAGACGTTATGTCGATTTGGTTAATAAGTATTTAACCAATCTTAGCACACAAATCGAAGGTTCGGAGAGTGTTACATACAGCAATGACGTAACGTCAGGCAAAGCGCCTAATCTTGTTACCAAAACCCTGACAGGGACAGCTCAAAAGATTCAAACTCCGTTCCTGTTCGTGTACAACAAAAACAACAAAAATGGCTCTGCCAATGCACCGATTATCTCTTCGGTAGAGGGAATCGACGCACTTTTAACTAATGGTGTTGTGGATCAAGCCAAAGTGGATGCGTATAAAGCGAAGGTCAGTGCGGCATTTGATGCGGTTCCAGCTGACCTGAAAGCAGGCTTGCAAGCCGACCAAAATAATAACAACTATATTGCCTCCTCCTATAATGAATTCGCGGGAGAAACGATCTTTGGCGAAGCGGATAAAGACATCGTGCTTGACCCCGTTACTTATGACGAGCTAAACAGTGTATTGCAAAGCGAAGGGAACTATGTTTTCCTATTCGGATGCTCATGGTGCCCTAATACACGAGCAGTTGCGAAATATGTCAACGAGTATGCGAAGAAATACAATGTAACCAAAGTGTACAACTGGGATACGAAGTTGGACGGGGGCATTGGCGGGACGCCAGATGTGCCTGTAGGAACGGATAGCAGCAATTTCCTTCAAATCAGAGCGACCGGAGCTCCATTTGCTGACCGTTACGTAGATCTAGTTAATACCTACTTAACGAATATCGAAACTCTTTATGCAAAAGCAAGCAATAATGTCAGCTACAAAGATGCAAATGGCGTGGAGCATGTTGCTAACAAGCTGCAAGTCCCTTACTTCTTTATTTACAACAAGGATCATAAAGATGCGCAAGGAAAACCAGCCCCAATTCTTGATCATGTTGAGTTAATGTACACGTGGAAGGATATTCAACCTGACTATGAACTGAATGGTAAAAAAGGTGTCAATTACAACAACTACATTCAGGCGCTAGATCGTGCCTTCTCAGAACTGCAAGGTGCGGCTGAGCAAGCGGCTCCAACAGGACTGACAGGGAAAGCTCCAAAGTCAGACACGAGCAAAGATGGTCAAATCAGCGGTACGTCTACATCTCTTGAGTACAAACGGGCAGAAGACAAAGCTTATGCACCAGTAACAGGCACTTCCCTTACAGGACTTACGCAAGGTACATATTACGTGAGGACTGCAGCTAAAGCTGGCTTCAAGCCAAGTCCAGCTACGATCATTGACTTGAATTTGGAGCAACCGGCAGCACCATCTGGGCTAGGCATTGCAGCAGCAACAACTTCGTTGAGTCTTGATGGAAAAATCACAGGCACAACTGCGCAGTTGGAATATAAACTTTCCGGAACCACCAAATACACGGCAGCCAAAGCTACAGAAACGACAGGATTATCGACAGGTACATATCAAGTTAGATATGCAGCCAAATATGGCTATAACCCAAGTCCAGCAACAGATGTTGTGATCACGTACACCAAATCTGCGTTTGTAGATGTGCCAGAGTCAGCGTGGCACCATCAAGCGATTAACTTCTTAGCAGCCAATAAGATTGCTGGCGGCACGGACGAGACTCATTTCAGTCCGAATGACAAGCTGACAAGAGGACAATTCATTACGCTCCTATTAAAAGCATACGGCATAGCGCCGGAAGAGAACGCGAAAGATAATTTCGCGGATGCAGGTAATACGTACTACACGCCTTATTTGGCGGCTGCTAAACGTCTAAACATTGCCGGTGGTGTTGGTGATAATCAATTCGCACCGAATCAAAGCATCTCTCGTGAAGAGCTGTTCACACTATTACATCGCTCGTTAGGTGTACTGAATAAGCTTCCAAAAGGGAATACAGCAGCTACATTGTCTAGTTTCACGGATGCGGGCCAAATCGCAGGATTCGCGCAAGAAGCATTTAAGTCACTTGTTGAGAGTGGGATCCTAACAGGGGATAACGCTAAGCTTAACCCGCAAAACCTATCCACAAGAGCTGAAGCCGCTCAAGTGTTATACAACTTACTTAAATAAGAGGTGAAATGGGTAGCCGCAAGGCTGCCCATTTTGCCCATTTTGGTTAAAACGATCATGGGAGGAGAACCGATTTGGACTTCATCTTGGCTTTTTCAGCGGGGCTGCTTTCATTCATATCCCCTTGCGTTCTTCCGCTCATTCCAGTGTATTTCAGCTATATTGTAGGCTCGTCCTTAACCGATCTGGTTACAAATAAAGGGAAGAGTCATGTCGTCTATAAATCCTTATTCTTTATATTAGGGTTCTCCCTTGTGTTTATAGGCTTAGGTATTTCCGTAAGCTCGATCAGCAAATTATTTACATCCAATTTATCGATTTTCAGACAGATTGGCGGCGTAGTCATCATCCTATTTGGGCTTCATATGACAGGGATATTTAAGATTAAATTTTTGTATTCTGAAAAAAGACTCCTAACTAGCCGTCCAACTGTGAAAAAAACGGGTCCGTTCCTGGTAGGTATGGCCTTCGCAGTCGGATGGACACCGTGTATCGGTCCGATGTTATCTACGATTCTTATTTACGCTGGCAGTATGGAAACCATCCAAAAGGGAGTCCTTCTGCTCACGGCCTACTCGCTAGGGATGGCGGTGCCTTTTGTGCTTTCGGCCTTTGTAGTCGAACATTTATCCCGATTGTTGAAAAAGGTTTCCAAATACTTGCCCATTTTTTCCGTTGTCAGCGGCGTCATTATGATCTTTATGGGCCTTCTCGTTTTCACGAATCGGATGGAGATGATTAATCAGTCCCTTTCCTTTTTAACGAGCTCATATAGCATTAGTGAAAAAGCAACAGTGGAATCCTCCAGCTTGCAGCCAGCGGCTTCAAATACGGAGAGTGCAGAGGGGGGGACAACACCCAATACGCTATTACTTAGCGCTCAGGAGCGGGAGAATGCGATCGATTTCACAGTAACGGACTTACATGGTCAGCGGGTAACCTTGAGCGATCTGAAAGGCAAGAACGTGTATATTAACTTTTGGGCGACTTGGTGCAAGTGGTGTATTAAAGAAATGCCGGATATGGAAAAGGTTTATCACGAGTTTAAGGATGACAATATCGTCATGCTAGCTATTGATGTTGGCGAAAGTCTGGATAAGGTCAATGCCTATTTGAAAGAACATCCGTATTCCTTCCGTGTGGTGCTTGATCCTGATAAAAAGGTCACGCAAGCGTACAAACTCCGGTCCATTCCGGTTTCCATTTTTGTAGATAAGCAGGGAAGGGTTGCCTACAACCGAGTAGGCACGTTAACGGAAGAGCAGATGAGGACCGTTATTAAGGGACTGCTGGTCGAGTAGGAAATTCGCGAAATAAGAACACTTGATCCCACCTTGTTGTGCGTGTTACAATTTTAGGAAATAGACAAGAAACGGTGGGATTGCACGATGAGAATTCACTTAGAAGGCATCACGATGTTATCAAAGGATGTTGCACGACTAGCACGTTTTTATCGGGAAGTGCTAGGTTTTCGAATTGTGGTGGAAGAAGCGGATTATGTTGAATTCGACAATAGTGGCGTTCGTCTAGCCATTTTCACGACTCCTCTCATGGCGGATAATACGAATGGTCATCCTTCATTTTTGGAAGAGCGCAAAGGGCAAGCCTTTGAGTTTAATTTTCAATGTGACTCACCGGAAGAAGTGAGCGCTCTTTATGAGGAGTACGTCTCCAAAGGGGCTACGGCGATTATGGAGCCAAAGGTGAAGTCATGGGGACACGTAACGGCCTTCTTCGCTGATCCGGATGGGAATATTCATTCACTTTTTGCTGTTAATCCGGAATCAACGTAATGCTACAAAAGCATCAGGATGGTTTCGAATGTAGGCCGCAATGCCTTTATTAGTGATCTCTGCAGCTTCTAGTAAGGCCGCATAGAGCGGTCTGACCTCCGACATCAGTTCGGGATCTTGCTCGAGATCCGTTGTAGAAATATCAAAGTTGTTGGTGATATTTCTCGGGTGATTTCGTTGCCGGAGGAGCGACTCCATACGCTCGACAAGAGGTAAAGTGGAGTTGTCTTCGAAAAAGCGCAGCGAGCTTTGAATACCGGCCCATTTTGCTGGCTGAGCTAGGAAATAGGCACTCCACCAATAGAAATCAGTCTGCGATTTGATGGCATGGGTATGGTAGACGCGGAAGGCGAACAAGGCTTGTTGGCCTGGTGAAAGCTCTTGAAATAGCCCAGAGGTGAAATCTTCACCTCGCGTTTGAATCTCTTTATAAGCTTGGATGATTGGCTGGAAGCAGGCCGCTATAAGTGCTTCGTCGCCTAAAGTATGGAACATGTCTTGCCTCATTTTCACTAGCATAGACGTATCACTCCTTCTCTTTTAGTATACAGGAGGATTATGAGGAAATAACCCCTCTCTAAATCGAAGGGGGTTCATGTGCAACATGCTAATTTAAGCGTTTAAAGGTTTTGAAATTCTGCCAATCCCAGCACGAATGATCATTTCCGCGAAGAGCAAATTCGGCAACCAACAGATCCAAGCAATGACGCCGAACGTATCATTCGTATCCGTAAGTCCCCAGAACACGCCTGCTAACGGCGTCATGATACGAAGGGAAATTGCTGCGCAGGACAGCGCGTAATTTCGCAACATCCATTGACCGTGTGTGCGTGGGTTGCGATCAGCAATTATGCTTTTGAGGCTTTGGTAAAGCGTGTACAACCACATGAGAGATAGTGCCCCAAAGCCGAGCTGAGCACTCCAGCCACCGCTAGTATAATAAGCCATGTAGAGGCCGGTCACACCTGCTGCCGTAATCATCGTTGCATAGGCATAGCCAATCGCGCGATGGACATTCGGTGTTCGGAGGCGAATCCTCTTGATAAATTGCAACCAACCAATGCCGAGCGCAATGCCGCCAGAAACCGCGTGGAACCATAGCACAGTATACCAGAGATCAGGCATGGCACCTTTCTCGGTAACAAAACCTTGATCTTTGATATCATCTGGGTTGCCATACAGTAACAAGGCATAAGCCGCGATCCCAACGGCTAGGAAAGCTAGGATACCAAAAACCCAATTTCGTCGTCTTCTTCGGTTTCTCTTCACTTTGCATCCCTCACAGCTCATCGAATTCTTGTTGATTCGATCTTACCACTCAGGAAGTTATTTCCAGAAGCGACCAAGGTCGGAGCGGGTGCTCCTCCTTAAGTCGGGGATTGGGATCAGCCAAGCTTCTAGGCTAACTCCAACTCCAAAACCACCGGACAATGATCGCTTCCCAAGATATCACACGCAATAGATGCTTCGATAATCTTAGGTGCTAATCGCGCTGATGCGAGGAAATAGTCAATCCGCCAGCCCACATTCCGAGCACGAACGCCAGGCATATTGGACCACCACGAGTACACATCTGTTCTTTCCGGATATAGGTGTCGGAACGTATCGATGAAGCCAGCAGTCAGCAAATCCGTCATTTTGCCACGCTCTTCGAGGGTAAAGCCGGAGTTGTTGTGGTTGCCTTTAGCATTTTTCAAGTCGATCTCGTGATGGGCGACATTCAAATCACCGCAAACCAACACAGGTTTAACCGCATCCAAACCGACTAAATAATCGCGAAACCGATCCTCCCACTCTAACCGATAGGGCAATCTGGATAGATCACGCTTCGCATTCGGTGTATAAACGGTCACGAGATAGAAATTCTCGAACTCTAAGGTCAAGATGCGACCTTCAGGCTCGGAATCTTCCTCTATACCGTAACGGACAGAAATTGGCTCCACTTTCGAGAAAACGGCCGTACCGGAATACCCCTTTTTCTCGGCATAGTTCCAATATTGCTTATAACCCTCGCCGAGGTCGAGGTCGATTTGCCCCTCCTGCAGCTTCGTTTCCTGCAAGCAGAATAGATCCGCATCCATCTCTTTAAAATAATCCGTAAACCCTTTATTCACGCAGGCCCTTAAGCCATTCACATTCCAAGATACCAGTTTCATTATCGGTTCTCCTTGCTCTCTGCTTATGATTTTTATGATCTAAAAATCAGTGTACCATATGTTCGCGTCAGGGTCGTCTTAATCCAATAATCCCCCAATATAAGAAAATACCACACCCTTTTATCAGGATTATTGATTTAATATCCCTCTCGGCAGGTGCTATACTTTATATATCCAACTAAACGTATAGGTTTAATTCAATGTCACTGAAAGCGAGGATCCCCCCATGACCAAAATATATAATAACTTAACAGAACTCATCGGAAATACACCGTTGCTGGAGCTCTGGAATTTTAATAAAAGGCAAGAACTTGAAGCTCGCATTGTCGCGAAGCTGGAGTATTTTAACCCGGCGGGCAGCGTGAAGGATCGCATTGGCTATGCCATGCTGAAGGACGCAGAACGCAAGGGGAAAATCAATCAGGATACCGTCATTATCGAGCCGACGAGTGGGAATACGGGCATCGGTCTCGCTTTTGCAGCAGCTGCTTTGGGCTATCGGTTGATCATTATTTTACCGGATTCGTTCAGCGAGGAGCGCCGCAAAATTGTAAGAGCCCTAGGCGCAGAGCTTGTGCTCACACCAGCTGCGGAAGGCATGCAAGGTGCCATTCGCAAAGCCAAGGAATTAGCTGCTGGGCTGCCCAATTCCTATATCCCGCAGCAGTTCAGCAATCCAGCCAACCCTGAGATTCATCGTACGACCACTGCAGAAGAAATTTGGCGAGATACGGGCGGGAAGGTTGATATTTTCGTGGCTGGCGTAGGTTCAGGAGGCACCATTACTGGTGTAGGGGAGATTCTAAAACAGCGACATTCCGATGTTCAAATTGTTGCCGTTGAACCTGCGGATTCCCCTGTGCTATCAGGAGGTACACGTGGTGTGCACCAGATTCAAGGGATCGGCGCTGGTTTTGTGCCGGATAACTTCAACCGGGCCATCGTGGACGAAATTCTCACCGTTAGCAATGAAGAGGCGATGGAGACGGCCCGCCAATTGGCCAAAAGTGAAGGGCTTCTTGTCGGCATTTCGTCTGGAGCTGCAGCCTTTGCAGCCGTTCAACTGGCGAAGCGACCTGAGAATAAAGGGAAGACGATCGTTGTCATCCTACCGGACACCGGGGAGCGATATTTGTCATCGGCGCTTTTTGCAGAGCTCGAATAAGGAAAATAAGATAATCTATTAAACCGTGAATGGTAGCGAATCGCACCATTCACGGTTTTTTTGCATGTCGAAATCTAGCGAAATTGATTCCGCGAAATACGACAAATATGTGTAAAAAGAGACTATGGGGCCATTCCCATAGTCTCTTTCAGTTCGGGCAGAAGCCCGGCGTCTTGGCGCAGAGGAGCTTTGCATATTTCGGATCGAGCTTAGCCAGTTCCGTGAAATAACTGCTTACGGCATGATTTCCGGCGAATGATCCGGTTGGAAAGTCGAGCTCAACGGCTTTTTTCACATGAATATAGTGGTAGAGGTCACCCGTACGAGGCGATTTATAAACGAGAGGCGGCAGCGAAGGAACCATATCGTTGCGATTATACACGCGATAATGGGGGCCAGTTTTGCGATTAAATTGACCCGCGAATGTTGTATTACCGACTCTGGGTGAACCGAAAGTGTAGACGGAAGGGTCTCTAAACTTGGTGTTTGTTGCCAAATCTGCCGCACATAAAGTGGCGAGCGAGCCTCCCAAACTATGACCTGTGAGGTAGAGTTGTTTGTGAGGGGATAGTTTACTCATAGCCGTTACAATTTGCTTGCGGGCGGATTGGTAAATGTCCAGGAACCCCTGGTGTACGAGGCCGCCATCTTTGGCATAGGGGAAATCAGTTTGTCTGGCAATGGCATCTGAGATCCAGTCCGATGTGGTGGACGTGCCCCGAAATACAATCACAATTTGACTATCGGATTCTGCAATAAAGCCAAATAGCTCACGCCCGCCAAAGGCGGAATTCGCTGTGAACGAAGTCACAATCCGATAGGCAGCGGGTAAAATAACGCTTTCCGTTCCTTGTTCTAGTTGGGTATAGCTTTGACCGCACATCGCTGCGAGGCGAAGGGCAGTTCGCGTATCCATAGAGTTGTTGAACATGATGCCATGCCTCCACAGCCAGGATAAGATATACCTATTCATATGAAAATATTGGATACATGTCCTCCGACAACTGCCTATTTGTGGAGGATTTCAGGTATAATAGGCAAGTGTTGCAACCATTAAGTGCGTGAAGCCATGTTGGTTGTCAACGATACGAAAGGTGGAATAGACACATGTTAAGAAGGTTTTTTTCATACTATCGGCCCTATAAGCACTTATTTATTTTGGATTTTACTTGTGCGGTGGTGGCTGGGTTGTTGGAGCTAGGTTTCCCGCTAGCTGTCAATCAGGTTATTGATAAATTGCTGCCTGCAGGGAATTGGGCTTGGATTATATGGGCGTGTGTAGGATTGTTGGCCGTCTATGCGCTGAATACACTGCTGAACTTTGTTGTCACCTATTGGGGTCATATGCTGGGGATTAACATTGAAACGGATATGCGGAAGAAAATGTTCAATCATCTGCAGAAGCTGAGCTTCCGGTTCTATGACAATAACAAAACGGGACAGATAATGTCGCGCATGGCGAATGATTTGCTTGAAATCGGCGAGGTTGCGCATCATGGTCCGGAGGATCTGTTTATTGCCGTGATGACACTCATTGGCGCGCTTCTGCTTATGCTGCAAATTAATGTGAAGCTTGCGCTGCTAACGTTCGTTATTGTGCCGTTCTTGCTGTGGATTGCGGTGTACTTTAATCAGAAAATGACCAAGACCTTCCGCCGCATGATGGGCGATCTCGCGGATATTAATGCAAGAGTGGAAGATAACATCGGCGGTATTCGTGTGGTACAAGCGTTCGCGAACGAATCTCATGAGAAGAAATTGTTCGAAGTGAACAATGGCCGATTCCGATTGACGAAGTTGGCTTCTTATAAAATCATGGCGTGGAACATTTCCTTAAGCTACATCTTAATGCGTTCCGTTACGGTATTCGTGCTGATCTGTGGCACATGGTTTGTGATCGATAAGCAAATTACCTATGGCGAGTTCATTGCCTTTGTTCTATTAACGAATGTATTCTTAGGCCCGATTCAGAAAATCAATAACGTCATTGAAAGCTATCCGAAGGGGATTGCTGGCTTCAAACGCTACGTAGAGGTCATCGACACCGAGCCGGAGGTTGCCAATCACCCGAATGCGATCCAGGTAGACCACCTCGATGGCCAAATCAAATTCAACAATGTGTCCTTCGGTTACGGGGATGAGGCTCGTGTTTTGAATAACATCTCCCTGTCCATTCGCGCAGGGGAGACCGTTGCTTTCGTCGGTCCATCAGGCGCAGGCAAAACGACGATCTGTTCCTTGCTGCCGCGCTTCTACGATGTCAGCGAGGGCAGCATCGCCATTGACGGGCTCGATATCCGTAATATCGAGCTGGAATCGCTGCGCCGCCAAATCGGCATTGTGCAGCAAGATGTGTTCCTGTTCTCCGGCACGATGCGGGAGAACATTGCGTACGGCAAGCTAGGCGCGACGGATGAGGAGATCTGGGACGCTGCGCGGCGCGCGCAGCTGCAAGGCTATATCCAGTCCCAACCGAAGGGACTGGATACGGTGATCGGAGAGCGCGGCGTCAAGCTCTCCGGCGGGCAGAAGCAGCGCCTCGCGATCGCGCGCATGTTCTTGAAGAATCCGCCGATTCTCATCTTAGATGAGGCGACATCGGCGCTGGATACCGAGACCGAAGCGGCGATCCAGCAATCCTTGGCGGAGCTGTCGAAGGGACGCACGACACTCGTCATTGCGCATCGACTCGCGACGATCAAGAACGCGGACCGGATCGTCGTTGTGACGGAAGACGGCATCACCGAGCAAGGCGCGCACGAGGAACTCATCGCCGTCGGGGGTGTCTACAGCCGCCTGCATCAGGCGCAGTTCAGTTCTTAAGAAGCTTTCACCTTCCTGTTCGCACGGGGAGGTGGGGCTTTTTCTTTTTTTTCAATGGAATAGACTAGTCCTGTCCAAAACCTTCGTGATAAACTATGACCATACAATTATTTTACCTAAGGTAAATTATAAAAGAGGTGGCACGGATTGAAGTCAATAGGACGATGGCTATTGCTGGGTGCGATTACGCTGATCGGTATTTTCCTGCTGAGTAATATTAGGCAAATGTTCTTGTCCGTCCAGCCCGATCAGATCAAAGTGACGGTCAATTCCAGCATTAGTATGCAGAAGGTAAGTGAGATGCTGCCCGGCAGTAAGATTTTGAATGAGAAAAGTGGTCTACTGGAAGTCCCTTACGGCAAGTTTTGGGAGTACCAAGGCACGGCCATGACGATCAAAGGTGTCCTGCGATCCTCGGTCGTTCTGCTAGAGAAGCCTATCATTTCGTGGCGCTATTATGGCTACACCGTCAAGGATCAGCTTAAAGGCTTTTTGCATGGTGATTTTGGGAAATACCGAGATCCCTATACGCGTAAGGAAGTGCCGATGACGACAGCGATTCCTAAAATGCTGCTCAAAACCTGCACCTATTTCATCCCAGGCTTGCTGCTCGCAATCTTACTCAGTATGCTATTAGCTCTATGGGCTTCCATATCAAGGCGAATCGGCGTCGTGCTGGATGGTATTCATGCGCTGCTTGTTGGATTACCGGACTTTTTCCTGATCGTGCTGATTCAATTGGCGGCGATTTACGCGACTAAGCTCCTCGGTCACTATGTGTTGCTGATTGTTCAAGTGGGAGACAGAACGCCATTCCTCATTCCCTTTCTGACGATTGCGTTGATACCGTCGGTGACGATTTATGGGACACTTCGCGTCGCAATTGCACGGGAACTGGGGCAGGATTACGTTGTAACTGCACTGGCTAAAGGATTGACTCGGCGCGAGGTACTCTTCTCGCATGTGCTCCGGAATGTAATGGAGGATGTGTTGGCTATTTTGCCAAGAGCTACGACATTAGCCCTTGCAAGTATGGCAGTTGCGGAGGCGATTTGTGGCATTGGCGGCTTGGGGGGCTTCATCATTCTGCCAATCTACCAGGGGACCACTTCGATGTCTGCGATCTGTGTGGTGCTTGGTGTGGTTGCCATGGCTTTTCATATCCTGTATGCACTGCTGCGGAAGAGGTTCGTGGTACGTGCGGAGGAAGTGGCTAGACCATGAGAAAACGTCCTTCTACCGCCTTTTATCTATCCATCGCAATTTTGGCGCTATTCCTGCTGGTGATGGTGTTCGGGTCCTGGTTGAAGCCGCATGGCATTTCGCCAGAGGACAAAATCAACATGATCCAATACCAAGAAGACGGAAAAACCAGATATGCAATCCCGCCGTACGCACCCAATAGCACTTTCCTGCTTGGAACCGATCACCGTGGATTCGACATGCTCAGCTTACTATTGAATGGGTTAAAATACACATTAGGCACTGCGCTTGGTCTGACCTTACTTCGTTTTGCCGTAGCGTTACCCTGGGGATTGTGGAGCGGGACGACGGGGAGAGGGCGAGGTTTTCTCCGATCCTTACAATGGGCGGTTGCCGCAGTGCCGGCATTTATTTTCCTCTATCCGCCGCTAGCGGGGATGTATTACGGGTTAAGGCTCGATCTTGGGGCCGAAGCGGATCCGCACAACAAGCTGTTGTTCAGCATTACTTTCATTATCTTAATTACACTGATTGGCATCTTCCCGCTGGCACATCAGATCGCAGATCGGACACGCTATTATAGTGGCAAAATGTTTATTGAAGCATCCCGCCTCATGGGTGGTTCGTTCTGGCATCGGACGCTTCGGCATATTTTCCCGTCGATGCGGAATGAAATGATGTTCATCTTCTTAAGCGAGTTTATGCAGGTACTGTTCTTGCTGGGGCAGCTAGCCGTATTCAATATTGTGCTCGGCGGTACAGAGACGATCGGCGACGAGGAAGCCGGCTTTCAGATTACCATCAGCACATCTGGGGAATGGTTATCGTTGATCGCCTACGGCGCACGTTATATCCGGCTGCACCCGTGGATCATACTCAGCGCAGGCACAAGCTTCGCAGCGTTGTTCCTATCGCTGCAATTTTTCTTGAATCAGCTCAAACGCCGCTATGGCGAGGAACGTCAGCTGATGTAATAGAGTCGAGCGTCCATCCGATGGGTGGGGCTCGGCTTTTTTGTTGGTTGTGCAGGAGGAGGAGGAGGGCTGCGCCAAAAGTACAGCTAAATTCACACATTTACGCCGAACGTGTGGGATATTGAGGAAATAGATGGAGTTTTTCCATTTAGATCAGAAAAGTGGTTATAAACGAGACAAGAATTTAAAATCTACTCATACAACATAATAAATGTTAACATGGTACATATTATGTGTTAAAATTCAACTATAAGGAGGCGAGCTAACCATGGATGACAAACAAGACAAAACGAAGCGACTCTCGGTATATTTGCCTGAGAAAGTGAAAGCAGAGTTAGAGCAGATGGCGGATGCCACGGGCCTATCGATGACACAGCTGATTGTTATGGCGACGCAGGGGCTGCTTGCGAATTATGCCTCACAAGGTGGCGCGATTTTTGCGGATCTGCTGTCAGCGAGGCATCGCATCCTGCACGAAGTGAAGGAGAAGCAGACGCTTTTGGACCAGGAAAAGCTGAGCATGCAAGCCTACTACGGCGCACGGGCAGAGGAGTATGAACGGATTTATCACCGCGAGGATGCGGAGTATCAACAAGAATTGGCGCTTCTGTCTGATATCCTGAAGAAGCAAGTGGAGGGACGCCGTGTGTTGGAAATCGCTTGCGGCACAGGATATTGGACACACATTGCCGCAGAAACGGCGACGCAGCTTGTTGGCGTAGACATCCGCCCAGAGGTGCTGCGCATCGCGGAGTCGAAGTCATGGCCGAAGGGGAATGCGGCCTTCAAGGAAGGAGATGCGTATGAGCTCTCCGAGATAAGAGGGGAGTTCGATTACGGGCTGGCGAACTTCTGGTTCTCGCATATTCCGCGGAATCGGATCGACAGCTTTTTACAAGGCTTCCATGAACGATTAGGCAGCGGAGCGCAGGTTTTTATCGCAGATAATGTGTATGTGCCTGGCAGAGGCGGCGAGCTCATTACCCACGAGGATAGCGAAGACACCTACAAAAGACGCGAATTAGCCGACGGCTCGAAGCATGAAATACTTAAGAACTATTTTACCTACGAAGAGTTGAATGACATTTTTCGACCCTTGTCACAGCATTTGCGCATCTTTGTGGGAGGCAGCTTCTGGTATGTGAGCTATACAATCAAATAGCCCAGCGTGTGCGTGACCCAATCGCAAAGAATTCGTCCTCGACGGATCTTAGTGCCCTGACGTAAACTTTAGTCCGAGCACACCGACCAAAATTAAGACCATAAACAAGATTCGGGTCAAACTGACCGGTTCATCGAGGAAAAGCGTACCTATGATAATCGCACCGACAGCACCGATGCCGGTCCAGGCTGCATAGGCTGTTCCAATCGGAAGAGTTTTCGTTGCTGCAGCTAAGAAATAGAAGCTAACGATCATACCTAGAATTGTAACAATGGACGGGACAAGTCGCGTGAAGCCATTGGAAAATTTCAATGAGATGGCCCATACTACCTCAAATACACCTGCAATGACTAGAAATAACCATGCCATAATGAAAACACTCCTTCATGTGGGGAATTTACGATGTCAGTGGCACAAAATAAACAGAGAAAAGCCCGGGAATATCGCACTGTTGCGATAGACTCCCGGGCTTTTCTCCCTCCGTGACCACAGCATATCTGCTGTGTGTTTTCCCTTGGACCAGCCAGCGGTGATGCGCCGCGGAACCCTAGAAAACGACATGACGTTATTATAGGCTCGCTAACATGCCATGTCAAGTTATATGTTTTAGCTAACTAGTTAGTTTATATCCTTATTCCTCTAGCGCTATGTTGTTCAATGCCAGATGTGCACGGAACATATCCATGGCATCGGGCTGTTCTTGTTCGGGTACCCACGTTGCGGAATCCCATATCTTTGATAGCTTAAGGGCACGACTGCAGTGCACGAAGCATTCCTGCACCTCAACGCCGACAGCGGCAATAGGTGATTTCCCATTAAGCTGCATAGTCGCAAGGAGCTCTTCATCTCTCGTCAGCCAAGCGCGTCCATTGACGCGGAGCACTGTCTCGACCCCAGGGATGATGAAGAGGAGGCCCACTTGCGGGTTGGTCAGTAGATTATGTATGGAATCTATTCGGCGGTTTCCGAGTCTTTCTGGATAAATGAAGCGGTGCTTATCGAGAACGCGAACGAAGCCTGGGCTATCGCCGCGGGGGGATACATCACACAGTCCATTCGCACCCGATGTAGATAAGAAGAATAAAGGTGATTTGGCGATAAACGCTTGGGCGTGCTCGTCGATTTGGTTGATAACTTTATTTTGAACTGCAGGATGAGGCTCTCCAATATGATCTCTAATTTCATCAATGGATCGAATGATGCCGGGAAATGGGGGTGACGTACTGTCTTGTATATTATCCATGCGTTTTTTCCTTCCTCGGGGCTGATGCGCCCTTGGTTATATGTAGTAGTATACGCAGATAGCCTTGTTCAAATGAATGAAGCCCTACAAACCGCTCTTACGAGCAAAGCTTGCAGGGCTTCATTCTGTGCCGAGAATATTACTTGGATTCAGCAGTTAGTTGATTGTAGATATCATCCCATAGAACACGTCTGGCTGATACGTACCGCTTCGCATAATAGGATTCGCTCAACTTATTCTTAACAACACCTTGATTAGTAGCGGAGTGAACGAATTCACCATTACCGAGGTACATCCCTACGTGAGAGATGCCGCTGCCATCTGTGTTGAAAAATACAAGATCGCCCTTACGAAGATCACTTTTGTCAACCCAGTAGCCTTCACCGTTTTGTGATTTGGAGCTGTGTGGAAGGTCGATGCCGAACTCGTCGAACAAGTAGGACGTGAAACCAGAGCAATCGAATCCTTTGGTTGTCGTTCCTGCCCATCTGTAAGGAGTTCCAACAAGCTCGTCTACCGCTTTATCCATATCGGATGCTGCGAAAACGCTTCCTACACTTACGCTCAAAAACAAAACAAGACTAAAAATAAGACCAACAACTTTCTTCAACTGCTTGTCTCCTTCCGGTGCCTACGAGGTTAGCTGGAGGGTTCGGTTGAAGGTTCCCTATGATCCCTGTCTTGCAAGATCAATTCACCCGGAGTGGTTCCCCCGTTTCCCCATAAACTGAGGAATTCGGCATGAAAAATTTGGTTTTTTGATGCTAGTCCTTTTAATTCGTCATAAAAAATGAAATTCCTCTTTTTTTATAAGAAATAAGGCTGAAAAATAGGCGAATCGTTCGGAAAATAGACAAAAAAAAGCCCCTTTCTCAAAGAGAAGGGGAGAACGCTTGTCTATTCGCTGTTTTGCTGGATATTAATTGGATATTTTGGCCGAAAGAAGCTGATATTGGGACGAAATGCCCCAAATTTGGATGAAAATGTGGAAGAGAGGATACAACTGATAAATAATCAGGGCTACTAGTCCTGCCCATAGGTAAGTGGCCGTGACTGTGACCCCTGCCAAAAGTCCTGTGAACAGTAATAGGATGATGGCAAGTCCGATAATCGGCAGCGAATATCGAAAGAAAGAGAAGATGGTAGATAGGATACCCAGCTTAGCCGCGATGGCGAATTGCACATACATAAACAGCAGCTGCAGGAGAAAACCATAGACCATTAAACTAAGTATCCAAGGTAGAAGCTTGAGAACAATCTGCTCGTAGGAGCCGTTATGCCCTAGAATATAAGCGGCTTTCGGAATAAGCCAGATGAGTGGGAAAAGCGTTAGCGCGATACGGATCAGGTAGACGAGCAGGAAAGGGAGCATGAGTTCCTTCATCCCGCGAAAGAAACGATAACCGGCATTCTGATGAGCGTGTGTGAGTGAGTAGTAGACACCGCCATTTAAGAGAGGCGTCAGCAGCATGCGAGCACATAAAAGTACAGCAAGCCACATTAGATAAGGATAGCTGAGATCTGTTTTAATTAATTGAAACTGGCTCTCTGCTAGGAAAATCTGCAATGCCTGCTTGGGTTGCTCAGCGCCGGGGAACCGATGCATGAGAGGGACAAGAATACCTTGTACAAGCTTATACAGGAGAATACCCCAGCCCATTTGATATAGGAATAAGATGATCGTGGCAAAGGGCTGAGCCATAGCTGCCCTGAAGCCTGATTTGATATAGGTGGCCAACGAGGGTCCCTCCTCAGAGTTTGTCATGAGACGTAAGCCAAGTCCTACCAGGCGACTGAGCCGAATATGGCTTGCAGGAACTGAATAATGCCGAGATTCCACCGAATTTGCCACTTCGTATTTAATTGCGTTTGATAAAAGTTGTTGATGTGCTTATTTTCGAGAATGAGCGTGTACTTGGGATCTATGCGCACCCAGTCGACAGGGGAGGCATGCGTTAATTTGAATTCAATGCTGCCTTCCTTGCCATCCCATGTTTTATCTAACGTTGTACCATCTGTGAAATGGAACTGAATCGGTACTTCCGGTGAGTTACCCCCATGCTTCATGAGGCGAACTGTGCTTTCGTAAGTCTCGGATCCCTTGATGCCCTGAGGCTTTATATGAACACTTTCGACGGAGTAATCCATCATCATATCGCCATAGACATACTGATTAAAGAAGTCATTCCAATTTGTTTTGCTGACATCCTCCACGACCTGTTGGAAATCCTTCGTAGACGGATGCTTGAACTGCCACTTTTGGAAATAGGATTTCATGATACGATCCATCGTCTTGGTGCCGACTTGCTGCTCAATCGCTTTCAGCACGAGCTTGCCACGCGTGTACACATTTTCAGCATATTCATCATGTCCTGTGTAAGCCCATGCATTCTTCTGCAGTCCATTTGGTGAGGTGATATAACTGGATTCGACAGGCAAATTAGGTGCTTCGCCGTACTCGGCTTCCATAACTTTATCCTCTGCATAAGAGGTGAAGCCTTCATCGAGCCATGCTTCTTCGAATTCATTGCTGGCAACGAGGCCATAGAAGAATTGGTGACCGATCTCATGGACGACGACGCGTTCCAGTTCTAAGTCTGGATCTTTGTCGCTAGCTCCCCAAGCGGTGACTAAGGTTGGATATTCCATGCCGCCAGCGCCATTCCCGCCAGGAGGGGGTACTACAATAGAAAGGGTAGAATATGGATACGTTCCGTACCACTGACTGTAACGGGAGAGTGCTTTTTTGGCAGCATACATGTAACGATCCTTTAAATCTTGATGATTAGGATCCAGATACAGCTTGATTTTGACGCCTGGAATTTGTGGTGTTGAGAAGGGCTCTTCCACATAGACGAAATGAGGAGAGGCCGACCAAGCGAAGTCATGTACATCCTCGGCATAGAATTGGTATGTCTTCGTGCCCTTGTCCGTCACAGCAGGCTTAACAGGAAATCCAGTAGCTGCCACAATGTAATTCGCGGGCACCTGGATTTTCACATCGTACATGCCGAAATCTGCATAAAACTCGGAATTTCCGTGGTATTGGTGGAGATCCCAGCCAGGCTCAGCCCGTCCCCTAGTTCCCTTGCGCTCATAGGCGGCAACCTTCGGGAACCACTGTCCAGCCATAACGAAGTCATCGACATACCCCATTCTGGCAAAAGCTGCAGGCAGCTTAACAAGGAACTCGGTTCTGATGGTTACACGTTCGCCAGGCCCGACAGGCTTGGATAACGGTATTTTGAGTAGCGTGTGGTCATCCTTATTACCGTCATCCGGCTGAACGAATGACATCCGCTTGGTGAGGTCATCACCCGAATCCGATTTCACGGAGAGTAGTTCCATACTGCCGCTACTCTCATCTTTCGCTTCATCTTCCCGCAGCTTTCCACCAGATTCGCGCATAAATGTCGTTTTCTTCGAAGCGAACGCATTGGGATAGAGGTGGAGATACATGTCTTGTACAGGAACTGAGCCAGGATTTTCCCATGTGAGTGTTTGTTGTCCTTGGAGCTGTTGGGTTTCTGGTGTGTAGGCAACATTCATGTGATATTCGGCAATACGATAACTAAGTGGTGTTGAGGTTTCTAATGGTTTGCCATTATCTGCAGGCTGCATGTCCGGTGTCTGAACAATGGGAACATCTTTAGAGACGACAGGAACAGTCCCTCTTGGTGTGGAGGGGAGCAAGGTGTTCGTTATTAACACTGCGCCGGCAGCAAGGAGCATGACAGCAAACCACTGTACCTTGCGGCTATTGAATAGAGCATTCATATCCATGAGATTCACCCCGCCTAAACAAGCATCTACAGCATGTATATGTAGACAACCTAGGGAATATTTCTGCGAGGTGAAAGAAATGTGAGAAAACCACGATCGAGGCAACTCAAGGATGAGCGACCGCGTTCAAGAGGAAGGTTTTATCGCCAATTAGAAAGACGTTTTCGGCAACCGAAAACTTATACTTTCTAATGTGGAGAGAAATATCCATGGGGGCTTGCCGCCACTTGTTCTACTGGGAGACTTTCGCTACAATGAAAGCATGTCGTCATTTTAACTTAATGTAGAGTGGAAGGTGCCCTTATGGAAGCGGATAAGAAGAAGCTAGCCTTAAATATAGTAAGCTCGAAAGTGAATCACAAAGGCTTCGGTGCAGGAGCCATTGATCTTAGTAACGTCTCCGGTATCATTATTGATGGGGATGAAGCGTATCTGGATGAAGGAACACTGCATGCCAAGAGTAAGATCGAGAAAGGGATTAAGTTCTCCACGAACAAGGAGGATGTCCCGAATGGCCGTAAAGCATGGATCGTGTGGGTAGCGGTTGATCGGACAGAAGAGGGCGCCTACTATGCGGGGATGTCCGCTTGCGAAATGCTAGTCGATACCGAAGCACGCCGCGGATGGAAGATTCTTGCGGAGCACGTAAACAAAATGGACGGTGCGATGAAACGTAAATTCATCCTAGAGGGCTTGTCTGACAGTGAGCGAACAGCCCTTCGAAACTGCCTGATTGCGCACAACGAAGACTGGTGGAATCGCTCGGATCAAAGCCTTAAGGACGCACTCTCCTAAGCTTTAGGCGGCGAATATGGAGAATATGAACATTATGTGTCATCCATTGTTCCGTTATGTCGAAGCGGGTATACTAGACCCTAGTGTATGTTACCTCATATACTAGGACAGCAAAAAGGCAGGACTAAGACGCGCTTAGTACTGCCTTTTTGTGTTTTCATTTAGAGGGATATTAGTCGTTCCACCAACGTTTAAGATCGTTCCACCAAGAGCCGTTATCGCCTTTGGAACCGGCCTTTTGACCGCCTGCTGCATCTGGATTTGCAGGCTTGCCAGTACAGTACGTCGTAGGCTCAGTACCAGCAAGGAAAGCCTCCATTTTGGAATTGGGACAGTCCTCATTAGACAATTTGCCGCTCACAGGATCAATGTATACAGTTGATACACCTTCAGGGATCGGGAACAGCTTCGGCGGAATCGCATCCAAGGTCTGTTCGGTGAAATCCGCGAAGATCGGTGAGGCGAGATGTGATTCCACCGTTGTGATGTTACGGCTCTTGTCATAACCGACCCAGACTGCGGTGGAAAGCTCCGGTGTGAATCCGACGAGCCAAGCGTCCGTATCGGTTGTGCCTGTTTTGCCGGCAATCGGCCGCTTAATCGTACTGGCTACACGATTACCAGTTCCACCCTCTTCGAACACGCTCTCCATTAAATTGGTCATCACATACGCAACTGCAGGTGGTATCACTTGCTCCTCCGCAGGAGCCGCTTCATATAAGATGCGCCCATTGGCATCCTCGATTCGCAAAATGGCGGTTGTTTCATGGTGCACGCCTTGATTCGCAATAGAGGCAAAGGCCGAAGCCATCTCCAGCGGACTCACTGGGAAGGAACCTAGCGCTAAGGAAGGCAGCGGCTTCATGGGTGAAGCAACCCCGAGCTTACGCGCGAAGTCGATGACCTTCTGTGGACCCACCTCAAGAATCGTATGCACCGCATAGATGTTATCCGATTTCGAAATCGCTTGACGCATATCAATATTCCCATTTGTATACTGGTCATTAAAATTCCTTGGTGTATATTGCTGGCGCCCTTCATCGTAGGTAAATACGGTCGGTTCACTCTTGACCATGGTGACAGGGGTGAAGCCATTCATTAGCGCGACCATATACACGAATGGTTTAAAAGAAGACCCTGGCTGTCGCGTATTCGACAGCACGCGGTTGAACTGATTTTCCGTATAGTCGCGTCCGCCAACCATGGCTTTGATCTCACCCGTACGAGGGTCTACCGCGACCAAAGCAGCCTGCAGCTCGGGCTTGCCTTCAAGCTGCTTCGTGATGACATTCTCAGCAATTTGCTGGGCATTCTTATCCAGCGTGGTATAGATGCGAATGCCGCCTTCATCGAACTGTTCTTCCGTGAGGCCGAGCTTTTCCGTCGCTAGGTTACGTACATAATCCCTGAAATAAGGGGCAGCGGAAGGCTTCTTTTTCGTTAACGGCAGAATCGTCAGCTTTTCCCTGCCTGCGGCGTCAGCAGCGCTTTGGGTAATAAAGCCGCTGTTCACCATCGTTTGGAGAACGACCTTTTGCCGATCCATCGCATTTTGCAAATCATAATAGGGGGAATAGTAACGCGGTCCTTTCGGCACCCCAGCGATCATAGCGCTCTCTGCTAAGGTTAACTCGCTAGCATGCTTGCCGAAGAAAAGCTCAGACGCCGTCTCAATCCCGTAGGTCGAATGCCCATAATAAATTTGATTCAAATAATCAGTGAGGATATCATCTTTGCTGAGCTGCATTTCCATTTGAATGGCATACACGGTTTCCTTGATTTTGCGCGTCCACGTACGATCATGAGTTAAGTAAAGATTCCGAGCTAGCTGTTGCGTGATCGTACCGGCTCCTTGCACCTTCGCCATCGCTTGAACATTCACAATGGCTGCGCGTGCTACCGCTTTAACGTCCACGCCGAAATGATCGTAGAAATGCTGATCCTCCACGGCGAGCGTTGCATGTATTAAGTAAGGTGAGATGTCATTTAATGAAACCACCTGCCGATTTTGCCCTGAATAAAAGGTATCAATCACCTCGCCATGTACATCATACATCTGGGAGGTTTGCATCGTTTTGGTGACGGGAAGTGTTTGGGAGCGCAAATAAACTAGAAAGGCAGCGGCCCCGATGAGCATCAATAGGCTGCAGGTAAAGAAGAACGAAAAGGTCTTCTTGATTCGTCTCATCCACCGCATGGAAGCAGGAATCTCATCTTTCCGTCTGGCCGATTGTGTTTCTGGTGTTTGTTGGCGCGGCTTCTCATTCGTATTCTCATTGTCGGACATGCTTCGCTTGCCTCCTTTCTCCTTGCCCAAAGGCGCTATTAACCAGTATGGAAAAGCATGGCAGTCCGTATTCAACGAATTGTAAATATTTTTTGTTAATTGGCCAAAAGATTGAGGAAAATATTGCATTTTGGGGGTAATGAACTATAATACAATTTGTGCGTGTGAGAGGACTGGGAAATACAGCTCAAACTCGTATGACTTTTCCAACTGGTGGAACACTGTTAGTGATAACGAATGTCTGGAATTATTCATCCAAATAGAGAAGCGAAAGAAGGGTTACATATGGAATTATGGTACACAGAGAAACAAACCGATAGCTTCGGTATTACAGCGAAAGTCACGGAGACTTACGTCAGAGAGCAAACGGATTTCCAAGATCTTTCCATGATTGAAACCGAAGAGTGGGGCACAATGCTTACACTAGACGGCATGGTTATGACAACAGTGAGAGACGAGTTCGTTTATCACGAAATGGTTGCTCACCCAGCGCTCGTTACTCACCCGAACCCAGAGTACGTACTTGTTGTAGGCGGCGGCGATGGCGGTGTGATTCGTGAAATTATGAAACACCCGAAAGTGAAGAAGGCCGTTCTTGTTGATATCGATGGCAAAGTTATCGAGTACTCCAAGAAGTACCTGCCAACGATCGCTGGCGAATTGGACAACCCGCGTGTAGAAGTTATCGTTAACGATGGTTACATGCACATCCACGATCACAAAAACACTTACGATGTCATCATGGTTGATTCTACAGAACCTGTAGGCCCAGCTGTTGAGCTGTTCTCCAAAGGCTTCTATCAAGGCATCTTTGATGCGTTAAAAGAAGACGGAATCTTCGTTGCTCAAACCGATAATCCATGGTTCAAAGCTGATTTGATTCAAACGGTAAATCGCGACGTGAAGGAAATTTTCCCTATCGTTCGTGTATACAGTGCGAATATCCCTACGTACCCAAGTGGTCTGTGGACATTCACAATGGGCAGCAAAAAGCACGATCCTCTTCAAGTAGAAGAATCAGCAATCCCTGAATTCCCGACGAAATACTACACACCACGTTTGCACAAAGCTGCGTTCGTGTTGCCTAGATTCGTTGAAGATTTGATTAAATAAACTTCTTTCCGAAAATAGCCATATTTCAATAGTTACGGAACGTAGCTCCTCTATTTCTCTGATTTCCGGTAATGACAGCGGATTTCGAACGAATAAGGGAATGACGTTCCGTAATTTCGTTTGAACCACCAAATCCGATTGAATAAGGGATTGTCGTTCTGTAAAGAGGGAACCGCTCCATGGTTGCTCATCTGTACTGAATCGATGGTCCCCTTTTTAATAAAAACAAATTTCAATCACTGCCATACTGTTGTCAGTAGCACCTAGCTATACTGTAAACATAAGGACAGGAAATGAATCGCACCAGCACCAAGCGCAAGTGCAAGCGCGAGCGAGCCTGTACCACCACACCCTAGGAGGTTTTATATATGTTTACAACGATTGAGAGCTTTATCCAAGAATACCAAATGGAATCTGCCACAACGCAGCAACTGCTGGATACATTAACTGATGATTCCCTAAACCAAATTCAAACTGACGGTTACCGTCCACTTGGTTATATTGCGTGGCATCTGGTTCACGCGGAACGCGGTATGCTGTACGGAACGGGGCTGAAATTCGAATCGCCGTCTGCTGTAAGTGCGCCACCAACAGAGGCAGCAGTCATTGCAGAAGCGTATCGGACAACAACGCAGAACATACTTAACGCGATCCGTACGCAATGGACGGACGAGAATCTGCAGGATGTGGTTACGATGTTCGGCATGCCATGGACGATCGGCACAACACTATACAGCTTCTTGAAGCATGAGATTCACCATCGTGGTCAGTTGACGATTCTGATGCGTCAGGCGGGATTACCAGTTATCGGCGCCTATGGACCAGCCAAAGAGCAATGGGCAGCTATCGGAAGGCCAGTTCCAACGTTATAAGAATAAACACATGAGCCCCTAGTCCGTTTTCTTACGGATCAGGAGGCTTTTTTTTATCTTTTGCCAATCACAAACTCGTCCCCAAGCGTCCCAATCACCTTCCATGCATTGAATTTACTTATCCTTTCATATAAACTATTAGCTAACATGCCTGCGTTGTGACACGAGTTGTCATTCGTAGCAACAGAAGAAGAGGGGATTATCGAATCATGACGGACAAGCAGCGGGTGCGGATTCGAATCGAGAGTCGAAGCGGGAGTGAGACCACGGTGCAGAAGGCGCGCGGGGATCTTTATCGCAAAGGCGATCATACCTATATCCGCTATGAAGAAGAGCCGAATGAGCTTGGACGGACCGTGACGATCATTAAGCTCGAAGATAATCAGATCCGTATTATTCGCCAAGGGGATGTACAAGCGGAGCAAACCTTCGTTCCTGGAGAGAAGCGGACGGGCTTTTATCACACACCACAGCTCCGAATGGAACTGGAAATTGAGACGCACAAGCTGACCTCGGAGGCCATCCATGGGATCGGAATTACGAGGTGGAGCTATGATCTATATGCATCAGGCACACATGCAGGAGCCTATCGAATCAAGTTGTTAATTCAGGAGGAGTAAGACAAATGGACGTTCTTAACGAAGTGAAAGCGAAAGTGAAGCAAGCAATTAAAGAGGCTGTTCTAGCGGCAGGTATCGTCTCCGAGGAGCAGCTGCCAGAAATCATTCTAGAAGTGCCGAAAGAGAAGACGCATGGTGATTTCGCGACGAATGTAGCGATGCAGCTGACGCGTATTGCGAAGCAGAATCCGAGACAAATTGCCGAGCAAATCATCGCCAACCTGAACAAGGATGCAGCGAGTATTGCGCAAGCGGAAATTGCGGGCCCGGGCTTTATCAATTTTAAAATGAATCAAGTCTACCTCTACCCGGTGATTGCTGATGTGGCGAAGCTTGGTAACCGCTATGGAGAATCGAACGTGGGTCAAGGGCTTAAAGTGCAAGTGGAGTTCGTTAGTGCGAACCCAACGGGCTCCTTACATCTTGGACATGCCCGTGGCGCAGCCGTAGGCGACGTGCTATGTAACGTACTGGATCTTGCTGGCTACAACGTATCTCGTGAATACTACATCAATGATGCGGGTAATCAAGTCGTCAATTTGGCAAAATCCATTGAAGCACGTTATCTACAAGCGCTTGGTCAAGAAGCGGAAATGCCAGAGGATGGCTATTTTGGTGAAGATATTAAAGGTTTTGCAACGGAACTTGCAGCTACAGAAGGCGACCGTCTACTGAGCTTGTCGGATGAAGAGCGTCGTGCTTATTTCCGTACGTATGGACTTGAGAAAGAGCTCGATAAAATCAAACGCGACTTAGGCCGCTTTGGTGTTCATTTTGACCATTGGTTCTCCGAGACGTCCATCTATGAAGACAACCTTATCCCGCCAGTGCTTCAAGAATTACGGGATAATGGACATATCTATGAAGAAGAGGGCGCAACGTGGTTGAATACGACGCCGCTTGGGGATGACAAGAACCGTGTTCTGATTAAGAACGACGGATCCTTCACCTACCTTACGCCAGATATCGCTTATCACCGTAATAAATTCGGACGCGGCTACGACCGCTTAATTAATATTTGGGGCGCTGATCACCATGGCTATATTCCGCGGATGAAGGCGGCTATGACAGCTCTTGGCTTTGAAGCAGACCGTCTTGTCGTGCTGATCGCCCAAATGGTGAGCCTATTCCAGAATGGTGAAAAGGTCAAAATGTCCAAACGTACCGGCAAAGCCGTTACGATGGAAGACTTGATGGACGAAGTCGGCGTGGACCCGATTCGTTATTTCTTCGCTATGCGGAGCATGGACTCGCATTTGGATTTTGACATGGACTTGGCGGTTTCACAGTCCAATGAGAACCCTGTGTTCTATGTGCAATATGCCCATGCACGGATTTGCAGCATCTTCCGCCAGGCGGAAGAGCAGAATGTCGCGGTGCTCCCGCTGGAACAGGTGGACCTATCCCAACTTGCATCGGAAGCCGAGTTCGACTTGCTGCGCAAGATCGGCGAGCTTCCGGAAGAGATCGCCATTGCGGCTGAGCAGTACGCGCCGCACCGCTTGATACGCTATGTCTACGAACTGGCAAGCCAGTTCCATAGCTACTATAGAGGCCACTACGTCATCACCGATGACGCAGCCTTAACCCAAGCGCGCCTCGCGCTGCTCGGCGCGCTGCGCACGACCCTAGCCAACACGCTTCGCATGGTTGGCGTATCTGCCCCTGAGCGGATGTAACACCCGCTCAGCCAGAAGAAGCTCCCCTTGACCACTGGTCAAAAGGGGGGCTTCTTCTTTTTTTTTAGCGAAGAAGGGAGACCCTCTGCGCTTGAACTGGCTAGGCGCCGCGGCAGCGCCAGCTACTCTTGCCCCGCCGCGCGGATCGCCCGCTGGGCGTTCAATTGCCCGGGCTGCCACCGGGCGTTCGGGCGCTTACTCAGCGGAAACGCGCAGCGGCGCAGCGCGTTTTTGATTTGCTGCGGCGACATGGGGCGCATGGAAAGCATTAAGGCGATAACGCCGCTTACATGAGCCGTTGCCATCGACGTGCCGCTGAGCTCGTTATATTTGCCGCCTATCCAAGCCGAATACACGCGCTCACCAGGCGCATAGATGTCGATTTGTATTCCCCGATTGCTGAAGGGAGCAATCCGCCCTGTCCGTGTTGTGGCTCCTACGGAGACAACATGGGGAAACCGAGCAGGGTAATCAATGGTTTTCTTCCGGCCATCATTACCTGAGGAGGCCACAATAACCTTCCCTCTGTAGTAAGCGTTTAAAACCGCTTGCTCCAGCGCAGGATTGTACGTCTTCATACCGAAGCTCATATTAATAATATCGAGGTCGTTCTGGACGCACCAATCGATACCGGCGATGATATCGGATACATAGGCGCTTCCATTTTGGTCAAAAGCTTTAACAGGATGAATGATGGCCCGGGGCGCTACACCAATAATACCGGAATTACGGCCTGTTGCCGCTATGGTTCCCGCAATGTGTGTGCCATGTCCGTTATCATCGTGGGGCATTAGTCTGCGATTTAATAAGTTGATGCCATGCGAGATCGAGTTTTGCAAATCAGGATGCTTATAATCGATGCCGGTATCGATGACGCCGATGTGAATGTTTTTTCCGACAGATTTGCTCCAGATCTCTGGAGCACCTATTTGATCAACCCCCCAAGGTATGGTGCGTGTACGTGAGTTGGATAAAATTTTAGCTCGTTTCGGTACGGCCTTTCTACCTTTAACTTTATTTATAATTAATTTCGTATCCGCTTCGATACGTGTCGTGCTGGAAAAGCTTCTGAGTTTTGTATCTGGACACAATGTACAGGAAAAGGCGTGGATAATGTCTAGAGGCAGAACCAGGGATAGTCTGGGGAGTTCAGACGTCAGGCGTAGTAGCTCTGATTTGCAGGCAAAGTAATCCGTCTTTGAGGTGAAATGGATAAGGTGCTTTCTAGCTGGTTGTTTAGTAAGACCTAGATCTTCATGAAGCAGATGAAGAAAGGTGGCTGTATCCATCGTGCCATCCCCCCGTTACAACATATAATCATATCTCCCCTATCCTATGTACAGGTCATCGTACTTGACCGTGTCATCGCCTTTATAGAGGTTGTCAAAAAGTCCAATTTTGATCACGAAGTAGTCCAAGATGCGTATTCGACATCGAATATTGAATTCAGCCGGAAATTCCGGTGCTCACGTAGCTTCCACTACGCTCCGCTCCTCATTTCCTAGCTTCTTTCAATCTTCTCGGTGCTGAAAACCAGACTTTTAACACGCACTTATAGAAATAAATGGGTGCAGGGCCGTGTCAGATGCGTAGGTTCAACATAGGATACATAGAGAGGCGCGGGCAGGAGTGTCTCTTTCTCAGGTAGTGGAAACGACTGCTGTTCATCAGCAAGCGGTTCCTTTGGGTACAGTCGCAGGCGAAGGGGGACCTTCGCTTGTATTCCTTTTTATGGGATGTTGACATGATAAACGCATCCGTCCAAGCCGGCCGGATTAGACGTTTATTTCAGGGTAGTTGCAATTTTAGAAAAAATAGGTTTTACTTAATGAAGATATTGGTTATGGTAGATAACGTAGTCAAGAAATGATCGAAAAGGATGTGCCTTAGATGAGCAGCGAATACACACTCAAAATCACCACAGAGCAAGCACGCGAAATGCCCATGGTGGATTTGGCGTTCGAATTGCTGAAGTCGGCGAATACGCCGTTTTACTATCGAGAACTTATGGCTGAAATTGCTAAAATAAAAGGGCTTTCTGAAGATAATGTCATGAATGTGATTGCCCAACTATATACGGAAATCAACATCGATGGTCGTTTTGCTTGTGTAGGTACGAACCTATGGGGCTTGAAGCGTTGGTATCCAGTTGAGAAGTCCGACGATGCAGTTGGTAATGCAAAGCGTCCTAGAATCATCAACGACGAAGATGATGATCTGGATGAAGACGTCTATGCGGAAGAAGAAGATACATACGCAGAAGAAGACGAGTACGATGCATTTGGTACCGAAACCGAAGAGGAAGAAGAAGCGGAAGAGGATACTGAATTCTTCGAAGATGAAGAAATCGAAGAGGATCTTGGCGAAGCGGGTATTGAAGAGAGCGATGATACTGAGGATGACGTAGATGATTTGGATTCCGATGAGGATGAAGAAGATTTGGATGAAGACGACGAAGACGACGACAAATAACTTGTCTTGACAGTCCCTATACGTTCAGAGTAAACTATTGCATGGGCTTTAAAAGAATCTTAACAATTCGCGCATGCGTTCAAAAAGTGCCCCGTCACTACGGGTGTCACTTTTTTTGTTTTTTTGCGCTTTTTTTTTTGTGATTTGTTCATGAAAACACTTATTTAGCAGAAGCTAATGCTATTACACCTTTGTTCTGGCGACACCCAAGAGCTTATGCTGATGAAGCCAGTTTTCTAGCACCTTTTTACACTTATCTTCATGTTATAACGATGCCAGTAGCCTGGCGAAAATCTAAAGCGGATGCTTACAACTATAAGGAGGCGTACATAGTGACAAAATACATTTTCGTTACGGGAGGCGTAGTTTCATCCCTTGGCAAAGGAATTACCGCAGCTTCCTTAGGAAGACTGCTCAAGAACAGAGGTTTGAAAGTTACGATCCAGAAGTTCGATCCTTACATTAACGTGGACCCAGGAACCATGAGTCCTTACCAGCATGGGGAAGTTTTCGTAACCGATGATGGTGCAGAAACGGATTTGGATTTGGGTCATTATGAGCGTTTTATCGACATTAACTTGTCCAAAAGCTCGAACGTGACATCAGGGAAAGTGTATTCCTCTGTTATTACCAAAGAGCGCAGAGGCGAATACCTAGGCGGAACTGTACAGGTTATCCCTCACATTACGAATGAAATTAAAGAACGTGTTATTCGCGCAGGTCGTGAAGCTGGGTCCGATGTGGTTATCACTGAAATCGGTGGTACTGTCGGGGATATCGAGAGCTTGCCATTCCTGGAAGCGATTCGTCAAATGAAAAATGATATCGGCCGCGAGAATGTTATGTACATTCACGTTACGTTGATTCCTTATATCAAAGCTGCGGGTGAAGTCAAAACAAAACCAACGCAGCATAGCGTTAAAGAACTACGCGGCCTTGGTATTCAACCGCATGTGATTGTTTGTCGTACGGAACATTCTTTGACAGAAGATATGAAGCGTAAGCTCGCTTTGTTCTGTGATATCGATCCAGCTGCTGTTATTGAATGTAAAGATGCGGAGACGTTGTATGAAGTGCCGATGATGCTTCGTGAGCAAGGTCTTGATGATTATGTCGTGAATCACTTGAAGCTTTCAACGAATCAACCCGATATGACAGAATGGGAAAGTCTTGTTCGCAAGGTGAAATCCTTAACGAAGAAGACCGAGATCGCCATCGTAGGGAAGTACGTAGCCCTTCACGATGCTTACCTTAGTATTGTTGAAGCACTTGGACATGCTGGTATCGACAATGACTCCGAGATCGATATCCGTTGGGTCAATGCAGAAGATATCTACGATCACAATGTGCATTCACTGCTTTCTGGTGTGCAAGGTATCCTTGTACCAGGTGGATTTGGTGATCGCGGGATTGAAGGAAAAGTAGCAGCAATCCGTTATGCGCGTGAGAAAGAAATTCCGTTCTTCGGTATTTGTTTAGGGATGCAGGTCGCTGTTATCGAATATGCACGTTCTGTTTGTGGATTGGATGGCGCGAATAGCTCCGAGATTAATCCAACAACAGCGTATCCTGTTATTGATCTACTGCCAGAGCAGAAGGATATTGAGAATCTAGGCGGAACTATGCGTTTAGGTCTATACCCTTGTAAGTTGACACCGGGTTCACTTGCTGCGACTACGTATAATGATGAGCTAGTTTACGAAAGACATCGTCACCGGTATGAATTTAATAATGAATACCGCGAATTGGTTGAATCTGCTGGTCTGCGCATTTCTGGTACATCACCAGATGGTCGTCTGGTTGAGATGGTTGAGCTCCCTGGTCACCCTTGGTTCTTGGCTGTACAATTCCATCCGGAATTTACGTCCCGTCCGAACCGTCCACAGCCACTTTTCCGTGAATTCGTGAAAGCTGCACAATTGATTGCTCGTTAAAATTTTACGTTGCTGATGCAGGTAACTCTCTCCTGTTAATCAACTTTTATGTAAAACTTTTCAAAAAAAATGCTCTCCTCGGAAGGAAAACGAAAATGAATAGCGAATACCTTGACTCATAGGATTGGAACTTGTTATTCGTTTTCGGGAGGGGACTTGTCTGATGAAGAAAAAAGTATTGGTAGTGGATGATCAAAATGGAATTCGCGTACTCCTCATGGAAGTGTTCAGTAACGAAGGGTACGATACCTATCAAGCCTCCAATGGCAAGTTGGCCTTGGAAATCGTAAGAAATGTTTCGCCTGATCTCATACTGCTAGATATGAAGATTCCTGGTATGGACGGACTTGATATTTTGAAGCATGTGAAAGAAATCGATGTTTCTATCAAAGTCATCATGATGACGGCATATGGTGAGCTGGATATGATCAAAGAAGCGACGGATTTAGGTGCGATCATGCATTTTACGAAGCCATTTGATATTGATGAGCTGCGTCTGGCTGTTAATATGCAATTGAATAATGAATCCAGCAGTGGTTTCGCAGTAGGATCCTAGTTATAGGGTCTTTTTTTGTTTGTAGAAAAGTGAAGGCTTGGTTATCATTTGAAAAGTTATGTGCTATAATAACTCAGGTATGAACAGAGAGCGGTATGCGCATCTACTACAGAGGTTCTAGGAGGAAGAGAAACATGGCATTGGTTTCAATGAATGAATTTTTACCTAAGGCAAAAGCAGGGAAATACGCGGTTGGTCAATTTAACATGAACAATCTTGAGTTTGCTCAAGCGATTGTGGAAGCAGCAATCGAACTGAACTCCCCGTTCATTTACGGTGTTAGCGAAGGCGCACTGAAATATATGGGCATCGAGTTTACAGTAGCTATTGCAGAAGCAGCAGCTAAGAAATCCGGACTTCCGATCGCGTTGCACTTAGACCACGGTAGTTCGTTTGAAGTAGCAATGAAATGTATCCGTGCAGGATTCAGCTCCGTTATGTTTGATGGTTCCCACTATTCTTTCGAAGAAAACATTCGTTTGACGAAAGAAGTTGTTAAAGCTGCTCGTGCAATGGGCGTATCCGTTGAGGGTGAGCTTGGAACAATCGGTGGCGTTGAGGATGACATTTCCGTTGATGAAGAGCATGCTAACCTTGCAAAACCAGAAGAAGCGATCCGTTTCTACGAAGAAACAGGCGTGGATTGTTTGGCAATCGCAGTAGGTACTGCACATGGTATGTACGCAGGCGAGCCGAACATTCACTTTGATATTATTGAAGCAGTATCCAAAGCGATCCCAGTTCCAGTTGTATTGCACGGTGGATCCGGCGTTCCAGACGAAATGATCCGTAAATCAATTGCAGCAGGCGTTGGCAAGATCAACGTGAATACAGAGAACCAAGTGGCATGCACAGAAAGCATCCGCGCAGCTCTGAACAAAGATGCTAAAATTTATGATCCTCGTAAATATCTAACCCCAGCTCGTAGCGCTATGATCGAAGTAGTAAAATCCAAAATTCAATTGTTCGGAAGCAGCAACCAAGCTTAATTCCAAATTGTATAGACAGGATAGGAAATGCAGTAATACACAGATGGATGGTCGACAATCGTTGCCGTCTGTCTGTGTCATTGCGGGCGTTTCCTTCTTCTATTTGTTGTATTTTACCTCGCGCTTATCATATACTTCCTTATTTTGTGGATTTTCGTCGAATCATTGTGAGATTTAGTAGGATTTGTTGATTGCACGTTGTTGATTGAACGTTAGTGAGAAGGCACCTGGTTTAGGGGGAGAAGTATGTTGGAGAAATTGATGGTGGTTGGTGGACGCCCACTACGGGGAACAGTTCAGATTAGTGGAGCAAAGAATAGTGCGATAGCACTTATTCCGGCCGCAGTACTTGCAGAAACACCAGTAACGTTGGATAATCTTCCACATTTAAGCGATGTGGCTATATATACAGAAATTTTGACTGACCTAGGAGCAACGATCGATTGGAACGAGGATCGGATGACCATTGATCCGAGCCAGATGAAGTCTTTGGCAATGCCGAACGGCAAAGTGAAGAAGCTGCGCGCTTCGTATTATTTGATGGGTGCACTTCTAGGTAGATTTGGCGAGGCGACGATTGGTCTTCCAGGTGGGTGTAATTTCGAGCCGCGTCCGATTGATCTTCATATTAAAGGATTTGAAGCGCTAGGCGCTGTGGTGAGTAACGAAAACGGAGCCCTTCATATTCGTGCCAAAGAACTGCGCGGCGCTAAGATTTATTTAGACATGGCGAGTGTTGGCGCTACGATTAATATTATGTTAGCTGCTTCACGTGCTAAGGGATTGACTACAATTGAAAATGCGGCGAAAGAGCCTGAAATTATAGATGTAGCAACACTTTTGAATTCGATGGGTGCGAAAATCAAGGGAGCTGGTACGGATACGATCCGTATTGAAGGGGTTTCTGAACTTCATGGCTGCCGCCACTCCATTATCCCTGACCGTATTCAAGCGGGGACGTACATGATTGCTGCAGCGGCGACGCGCGGTGATGTTACGGTAGATAATGTGATTCCGAAGCATCTGGAAGCATTGACAGCGAAGTTGCAAGAGATGGGCGTTCATGTCTACGAAATGGATGAATCCATTCGCATTGTCGGTCAACCTATCTATGAAAGCGTAGATGTGAAAGCATTAATTTACCCCGGGTTTGCAACGGATCTGCAGTCTCCAATGGCTAGTCTGTTGTGCCAAGCCAAAGGTGTTAGTATTCTAACGGACCATGTATACAGCAATCGCTTTAAGCATATTCCAGAGCTAGTACGCATGGGTGCGAAAATGAAGGTTGAAGGCCGTTCTGCCATCATTGAAGGCTCACAGTTGAGTTCGGCCAAAGTAAGAGCGACAGATCTTCGTGCGGGGGCTTCTCTAGTTATTGCAGGTTTGAGCGTTATGACAGGCGGAATTACTGAAGTGTCGGGTGTAGAGTTCATTGATCGCGGATACGAGAATTTAGTATTCAATCTATCTTCCCTAGGAGCCGAAGTTTGGCGTGAGAACGAGGAATAAAGTACCAGACAACAGGCAATGCTAGAATCCAATTGAAAATTTAATAGTTTGGTGGTTGAAACATGAGCATGCAGCTTGCTGAGCTTGAAGTACTCAAGCTTACTGAATTATATAAACTAGCTAAGAAACATCAGATTCCCTATTACGGTACGCTGAAGAAAAGAGAACTCATTTTTGCCATTTTACGTGCACAAGCAGCAGAGAGTGGATTCCTGTTCATGCAAGGTGTCCTGGAAATTTTGCAAGAGGGATTCGGATTCTTACGTCCAATCAACTACTTGCCCAGTTCAGAGGATATCTATATTTCAGCTTCTCAAATTCGCAAGTTTGATCTGCGTTCAGGGGATATCGTCTCTGGTAAATGCCGTCCTCCCAAAGAGAATGAGCGCTATTATGGACTTCTCCAGGTCGAAGCTGTAAATGGCGAGAAGCCTGAAACAGCTGCGGAGCGTTTGCACTTCCCAGCGTTGACGCCTCTTTATCCAGATACGCGGATTACGTTAGAGACGGAGCCGAACAAGATTTCCATGCGGATCATGGACTTGCTTGCACCTGTAGGTCTCGGACAGCGTGGACTCGTCGTTGCACCTCCCAAAGCAGGTAAAACCTTGTTACTCAAAGAAATTGCGAATAGTATTTCAACGAATTACCCGGAGATTGAACTGTTTGTACTGTTGATTGACGAGCGTCCTGAGGAAGTTACGGATATGCAGCGTTCTGTCAAAGGTGAAGTCGTGGCTTCAACATTTGATGAGCTTCCAGAGAATCATATTAAAGTGGCAGAACTTGTCTTAGAACGCGCTATGCGTCTAGTTGAACATAAAAAAGATGTCGTTATTCTGCTCGATAGTATTACGCGCTTAGCAAGAGCGTACAACCTCGTAGTTCCGCCTTCAGGCCGGACGTTGTCCGGTGGTGTTGACCCCGCTGCATTCCATCGTCCTAAGCGTTTTTTCGGAGCTGCTCGTAACATTGAAGAAGGCGGCAGTTTAACCATTCTTGCTACAGCACTCGTTGAAACAGGCTCGCGTATGGATGACGTCATTTATGAAGAATTTAAAGGGACAGGTAATCTTGAGCTTCATCTCGATCGCAAAATGGCGGAGCGCCGTATCTTCCCTGCTATTGATATTCGTCGTTCAGGGACTCGCCGCGAAGAAGCATTGCTCGGCAAAGATGAGCTTGAGAAAGTATGGGCACTTCGTAAAAGCATGAATGATTCACATGAATATACCGAAGCCTTTATTAAGAAGCTTGCGGATACGAAGACGAATCAAGAGTTTTTGGACTCGTTGGCATCCCCAGGGGCGGGAGCGTCATCATCAGGACAGCATAAAGGCAAAGTCAAAAACTCAGCATCTTAAGCTTTAGTTAAACGACACCTAGTAAGAAAGTTGGTGTGGTCGTTTACTTTAACGTACAAAGAGGAGTACCGTTATGAACTTGGTTTATTCAGATTCACAAGGAAATGTATTTGATCATCCTGATTATTTCGCGCTTGGTCGAAATGCAGAAATGATCACCGAAATATTAGATGAAGAACTGATCCCTCTGCCTGAAGGCTCGACACTCGTTAGTCTGCCTTTCACGCGGCCAGTTGGGATTGATGCTGCAACAGGTGATATGAAGCTGGTAGAGGGTGATTATCACGCGGTTGGAGCGTTGCTTCCACAAGGCTTCACACGACTGCTTCTCCCAGGGTATGTGAAATCCGATAAGACGAAGGCATTGCCTTTGTTCGGTTATACCGCTGTCGTGTGGAAAGAAGACGGCTTCTACGTAGCCGCGCGCCTGACAGATAACCCGTACTTCTGGAACCCGATTCATTGTGATCCAGACGAGCTCGAGGTTGAAGTCAAACGGTTAGTCGCCAAGTACCCGGAGAATCGCTTGTATGCGCATTTGTCGAACTGTGCACTAGGCTACGAATGCTTGACAGCTTCGAACACGTTCTTGCAACGCTGGGAAGGGGCAGTCCCTGTTTCCTATTCCTGTAACGCCGGTTGCTTCGGCTGCATCTCCGAACAACCAGATGAGAGCGGCTTTGTAGCTCCGCAAACGCGGATGAACTTCAAGCCGAAGGTCGAAGAAATTACGGAGATCATGTTGGAACATCTGCGTACACCGGAGAGCATTATCTCCTTCGGGCAAGGCTGTGAAGGGGAACCGAGCACGCAGGCTGTCATCATTATTGATGCCATCAAACGAGTGCGCGAGCAAACGAAGATGGGCTACATCAATATCAATACGAATGCGGGCCTTACGGACCATATTCGCGGTATTGTGGATGCGGGACTTGATCTTATGCGAGTAAGTACGATTAGCGCCTTGGATGACCACTACAACGCCTACTACAAGCCTAGAGCCTACACGCTCAAGAATGTAGAAAAATCCCTTCGTTATGCAACCGACAAAGGGGTTATCACATCGATTAACTATCTCGTATTCCCTGGTGTTACCGATCGGGAAGAAGAGATCGAAGCGATGATCGAATTTGTACGTAGAACGGGATTGAAATTGATTCAATTGCGCAACCTGAATATTGACCCTGAGAGCTATCTAAGTATTATCCCTAAGGCTCAGGGAGAGTTGCTAGGCATGAAGCAAATGATCGAGATTTTTGAGCAGGAATTGCCGGATGTTGTTATCGGTTCGTACTCCCACACGCCGAAATTCTACACAAGTGATCGTACGCTCACGACCGTACTTTAAGGCAGATTGGTGGAAGTATTACCCGATCGATTTCCCGTTGCATCTAGACTTGCGAATATGCTACAATGCAATAGTACGTCCATTAACTCTGTTTCAGCAAATGATTCAGGGCGGAAAGAGGTGAACCAAATGAAAGCAGGAATTCATCCTACTTATCATGCAACCACAGTGACTTGCGCTTGTGGTAACGTGTTCGAAACGGGTTCAATCAAGCCAAATCTTCGTGTTGAGATTTGCTCCAATTGCCATCCTTTCTACACAGGTAAACAAAAGTTTATCGATGTAGGCGGCCGTGTCGACAAGTTCAAAAAGAAATACGGAATCTAATTGGCATCATTTGCTTGATTGCCAATCAGCATAAGACAACCTCCCTTGGTCATCCTAAGTTTAGGCTTAGAGTCCAATGGGAGGTGTTTTTATGTTCAAGGGTCTAGTTAAGCTTACAGGAGCTGCTATCCTTATAGCGAGTTTAGTAGGTTGTGGCATGTGGACGGGGAACAACAAGGAAACGAAAGATGACTCTACGTATAAAGTTCAGAATTATAAGCAAGACGGTATGTTGGGTATCACAAGTGTTAACCCGAATAATCCGATGAATCCGACCTATCATCATTATGATGATGATGCAAATCTCATGAAGGCAGTGCTTGCTCAACTGCCAGGCATAGAGAAGACCAATATCGCGATTAACGGGCCTTCGGCTAATGTGAAAATTAAACCTCAAGCCTCTTTGACAGCGGCCCAAGTTGAAGAACTGCGGTCGCAGGCGCAAATGGCATTAGAGACGAATATGCCGCGGTATAAAATACAGGTAAGAATGGATCGCTAGTTTATTATTAATACCGCCCCGGCGGCAGGTAGTTTTTTCCCTCAGGTTGCTATTTGGCAGTGAATCAGCTATACTATTTTTACTGTGCTAGACGGGGAGGTAGCGGTGCCCTGTAACTCGCAATCCGCTGTAGCGAGGTTGAATTCCTGTTAGCGGTACTGTGATGTGAGGTCTGGCTCTTACACGTGGTGTTGAGAGTTGGGTCCTTCGCAATGGATGCTCATGAACCCGGTCAGGTCTGGAAGGAAGCAGCCGTAAGTGAGATGTTTCATGTGCCGAGGGGCTGCCTGATTTGAGCCAACGATAAGAGTTCGCTTGTATCACTTTATCAATAACAGGTGCACGGTGTAATTATACCGAAACCGAATAAGTAATAACACATAACCGAAACGCCAGCAAGTAGGGCGTTTTTTATTTTGCGTTTAGCAGGAAAAATATTACTTTATAGAGAATCTTTACACAATACATACATGGACTGAATGCCGCTCGAAAATGTTCGATGAGAAAACCTCTATCGAGGCTATTCAAAGATGTGCGACCGCTATTCTACCCCACAAAGTGACGATAATCTTCGAAGCTAAATCCGATTACTTTGTGGGGACCCCGAGAGATGAAGGTTTATCGCCAAATAGAAAGATGTTTTCGGGATACGAAAACTTATACTTTCTATTGTGGTAAGAGAAAGTGAAGGAGCTGTTGACATGCCCATTCATTCGCCTCAGATGTACTCGGTATCGATGAACGAACTGCGAAAATTGTTCAATCACAGCATACAATCCGGTATGGTAATGGTTGATGACGATGAGAAGTTGTTACTTGTCTCTGATCAGCTCTTGAAAGTTTCAGGTTACTCAGCAGATGAAATTACTGGTGTTCCCTGCCCTCAATTTTTAAAAATGAGGGCCACTTTGCGTGAGTTATACGAATTTCATTTTAGAGATGAAGCGGATGTGGGGGAGTGGCCCCATGGTTTTCTAATAGGGAAAAATGGCGAAATGATTTACTTTCAATTTTCGATGCTCAAGCTTCAATGTGAGGGTAAAAGTATATATTTATTATCGTTAAAAAATAAAGAAGAAGGAACAACGTTAAACTTGCTGCAGCGCTTTTCTGATGCCTTTTTGAAAGATATCAATTTAGGCGTTTTATTAATTAATATGGATTATCGACTTGCTGACATTAGTGATCGCGCTTGCCAAATGCTGGCCATGGAGAAAGAGTATATCCGCAACAAGTCGTTGGATGAGATTTTTGCCACAGTTCCCAGCCAGCACCAGCTCGTGCAGCGAACGATTCTGAATGGAGCGATTGTCCGCAATCATGCCGTTTCCTGGACGAACAATCAAGAAAGGTTTGATTTGCTGCTTGATTCTAACGTTTTGAAGGATAGTCAAGGGAATATTGTGGGTGCTTACATTATTTTCAAAGATGTCACCAATATGCGATCACTGGAACAAATGGTACAGCGAAGCGATCGTCTTGCGATGATCGGGCAAATTGCTGCAGGAACAGCGCATGAAATCCGTAATCCATTAACATCAATCAAAGGCTTCTTACAGATGCTCCGTCGTACATTCGGTGACCGTGGCATGGACAAGGAACAGAACTTTACAGATGTCATGCTGGGTGAGATTGATCGGATTAATGCACTAGTGAATGAGTTTCTGATGTTGAGCAAGCCCAAGCATGTGACCTATGAGCGTATTTATGTGACGGAAGTCCTGCGTGGCATCGTACCGATTATTCAGAATGAGGCGATCCTCTATAACGTTCAACTTCACTATGAGGCTTCCACCCACCTCCCTGAGGTGACGGCAGATAATGAGCTATTGAAGCAAGTTTTCTTGAATATATGCAAAAATGGGATTGAAGCTATGTCCGATGGCGGGGTGTTGACGATTTCGGAGCGCGTAGACACGATAGAGCGAAATGTGTGTGTGGATATTCATGACACGGGTACTGGGATTCCGATGTTCGTCATTGATAAAATCTTCGATCCCTTCTTCACGACAAAGGATACGGGCACGGGACTAGGGCTGTCCGTATGCCAGCGTATCATTCATGATATGGGAGGGACGATTCGTGTAGCTTCCAAAGGCTTTGGGACGACATTTACCATCACGATTCCCTATATGTGATCCTCTATTTCATCCCTTGGAGCGTTATAGTATAATGGATACAGTCAATCCACGCAGGGATTATTGGAGAGGAACACTATGGCACACATTGCTTTGTATCGTACATGGAGGTCGCAGACGTTTCGTGATGTTGTCGGACAGCGGCATATCACACAAACACTGCAGAATTCTTTGCGGGAAAATCGCCTAACCCATGCTTATTTGTTTAACGGACCCCGCGGGACGGGTAAAACAAGTACGGCCAAAATTTTAGCCAAAGCCATCAACTGTTTAAACGGCCCCTCGGAAGAGCCATGCAACCAGTGCTCTGCCTGTGAGCGTATCACGGAAGGCGCAGTCATGGACGTTGTAGAGATCGATGCGGCATCCAACCGCGGTGTGGAAGAGATTCGTGATATCCGAGATAAAGTCAAATACGCACCGACCGAAGTTAGGCAGAAAGTGTACATTATTGACGAAGTGCATATGCTGACGACGGAAGCGTTTAATGCCTTATTGAAGACACTGGAAGAGCCGCCGGCGCATGTTATGTTTATTTTAGCAACAACAGAGCCTCATAAGATTCCCGCAACCATTATTTCTCGGTGTCAGCGCTTCGATTTCCGTCGTGTTTCCATGGAGGATGAGGTAGGGCGTCTACAGTATGTTTGTGATCAAGAGCACATTTTAATTGATAAAGAAGCTCTTCACTATATAGCAAGATTATCCGACGGCGGTATGCGGGATGCGTTAAGTCTGTTGGATCAGGCTGCGTCGTTTGCAACTGGAGAAATACAGCTCGCTGATATTTTGTCGATCACAGGCGGTATTGCTTCCGATCAATTTAAGAGACTTGTCACGTATATCAAGGAACAGAATTTGGGGGCTGCCCTAGAGTTAATTGATACCTTCATGCAAGAGGGGAAGAGCGCTGACAAATGTATCGAGAATTTGATTCACTATTTCCGCGATTTGTTGATGGTGCGCATGGTGCCGAATTCGCCTGTGATCGCTGAACGCGTATTTGATATGGCAGAGCTTAAGGAGATTGCGAGTCACTTCACGCCAAGTGAGATGATGAGTATGATTGAAACGCTGAACCATTATCAGAGTGAGATGAAATATTCGGTACAACCACAAACCTTATTAGAAATCGCTATTATGAAAATAAGCGGTGGCCATCGAGGAACAGACAGCTCGGTGGAAGTGGGGGCGCGCCAGCCACAGGGTGATCTTTTTGCTCAAATGACCCAAAGAATGAAACAACTTGAAGATCAGCTAGCTCTACTGGTAAAATCGGGAGTGAGTGTTGCTTCGGGTGAAAGTGCTAAGCAAGCGCCTGCGGCGAAAGTAGCCGTGGCCTCGGCACCTTCTAAGAAGTCAGGTCTTAAGCTTGACCCTTACTTGAAGGCTTCTGAGAGTCCAGAGACGAAGACTGCGCTGATGAAGTGGAGTCAAGTGTTAGGTGATGTCAAAGAGAAGAAAATAACCGTTCATGCCTGGTTTGTTAATGGTGATTTGGTGGCTATGCTAGATGATGTTGTTCTTGTCGCATTCAAGAACGATATGCACCGTAATACAACGGAGAAGCCTGAGAATAAAGTCATTATTGAACAAGTGCTTTCTTCTGTGTTTAGTAAACCAATGCGTTTGTTGACCTTAATGCGTAAGGAATGGGATGATGCGAAGAGTGATGCAACGCACGCCCCGGTTGAAGAGATGGAATTAGTGGCTGAGGATGGTCGCGGAAACGCGGTCAAAGAAGAATGGATATCTGAAGCCATCCAATTGTTCGGTGAAGATCTAGTAACGATTAAAGAAGACTAACGATAAGGGAGCGATCTATAATGAATAACATGAACCAAATGATGAAGCAAGTGAAGAAAATGCAAGAGCAAATGATGAAGGCACAAGAAGAACTAGGCACGAAAATGATTGAAGGAACAGCTGGCGGCGGTGTGGTAACGTGTATCATCAACGGACACAAGAAAGTACAAAGCATCACAATCAAACCAGAAGCGGTGGATCCAGACGATGTTGAAATGCTGCAAGATCTTGTGTTGACTGCAGTTAACGACGCAATGTCCAAAGCCGAAGAGATCGCTAACAAAGATATGGGCAAATTCACAGGCGGTATGAATATCCCTGGATTGTTCTAAGACAACCAAGAATCAACGACTCTGTATCATGAAGGAGTACTTCCTTTGTACTACCCCGAACCGATAGCCAAGTTAATCGATGCCTTCTCCCGCTTGCCGGGAGTAGGTCCCAAGACAGCGGGGCGCTTAGCCTTTCACGTTCTTCGAATGAAAGAAGAAGACGTGATTGATTTCGCTAAATCGCTTGTTAATGTAA
>NZ_CAXUQH020000001.1:7677500-7737500 GCF_964253085.1 Paenibacillus sp. LjRoot153 | reverse complement strand
CAGTGAGAATCTGATCCGCCGAAAACCTAAGGGTTCCTGAGGAAGGCTCGTCCGCTCAGGGTAAGTCGGGACCTAAGGCGAGGCCGAAAGGCGTAGTCGATGGACAACAGGTGGAAATTCCTGTACCACCGTAGCCGTTATGAGCAATGGAGTGACGCAGAAGGATAGTGACGCGAGCTGATGGATGCTCGTCCAAGCAGTGAGGCTGGTTAGTAGGCAAATCCGCTAACCGTAAGGCTGGGCTGTGATGGGGAGGGAAATTTAAGTACCGAAGGTCATGAGTTCACACTGCCAAGAAAAGCTTCTAGCCAGGCGAAGGTGCCCGTACCGCAAACCGACACAGGTGGGTGAGAAGAGAATTCTAAGGCGCGCGGAAGAACTCTCGTTAAGGAACTCGGCAAAATGACCCCGTAACTTCGGGAGAAGGGGTGCCTCGGTAGGGTGAATAGCCCGAGGGGGCCGCAGTGAAAAGGCCCAAGCGACTGTTTAGCAAAAACACAGGTCTGTGCGAAGCCGCAAGGCGAAGTATACGGGCTGACGCCTGCCCGGTGCTGGAAGGTTAAGAGGAGTGGTTAGGGGCAACCCGAAGCTATGAATTGAAGCCCCAGTAAACGGCGGCCGTAACTATAACGGTCCTAAGGTAGCGAAATTCCTTGTCAGGTAAATTCTGACCCGCACGAATGGCGTAACGACTTGGGCGCTGTCTCAACGAGAGATCCGGTGAAATTTTAATACCTGTGAAGATGCAGGTTACCCGCGACAAGACGGAAAGACCCCATGGAGCTTTACTGCAGCTTGATATTGGACTTTGGTACGATCTGTACAGGATAGGTGGGAGCCTTTGAAGCCTGAGCGCCAGCTTGGGTGGAGGCGCCGTTGGGATACCACCCTGATCGTATCGGAGTTCTAACCTAGTACCGTGATCCGGTATGGGGACAGTGTCAGGTGGGCAGTTTGACTGGGGCGGTCGCCTCCTAAAATGTAACGGAGGCGTTTAAAGGTTCCCTCAGAATGGTTGGAAATCATTCGCAGAGTGCAAAGGCATAAGGGAGCTTGACTGCGAGACCTACAAGTCGAGCAGGGACGAAAGTCGGACTTAGTGATCCGGTGGTACCGAATGGAAGGGCCATCGCTCAACGGATAAAAGCTACCCTGGGGATAACAGGCTTATCTCCCCCAAGAGTCCACATCGACGGGGAGGTTTGGCACCTCGATGTCGGCTCATCGCATCCTGGGGCTGAAGTAGGTCCCAAGGGTTGGGCTGTTCGCCCATTAAAGCGGTACGCGAGCTGGGTTCAGAACGTCGTGAGACAGTTCGGTCCCTATCTGTCGCGGGCGTAGGAAATTTGAGAGGAGCTGTCCTTAGTACGAGAGGACCGGGATGGACGTACCGCTGGTGTACCAGTTGTCTCGCCAGAGGCATCGCTGGGTAGCTATGTACGGAGGGGATAAGCGCTGAAAGCATCTAAGCGCGAAGCCCCCCTCAAGATGAGATTTCCCAGTATGTAAGACCCCTTGTAGACGACGAGGTTGATAGGTTCGAGGTGGAAGTGCGGCAACGTATGCAGCTGACGAATACTAATCGGTCGAGGGCTTAACCAAAATTCCTGAGTATAGTACTTTACGTGAAGTTTCGTATCTAGTTTTCAAGGCGCAAACAAACGCTTTGACTGTTTGGTGATGATGGCGGAAGGGATCCACGCGTTCCCATCTCGAACACGACCGTTAAGCCTTCCAGCGTCGATGGTACTTGAACCGCAGGGTTCTGGGAGAGTAGAACGTTGCCAAGCAATTGAAAGAGCCTTACATGGAGAAATCCAGGTAAGGCTCTTTTTTTGCATTGAATTGGTGACCGCAGCCCCCATCTAAATCGCTCAATGAGAAAAATGCAGCAAAGGCAGACTGGCGACACGTAGTAGAATGTTGGTAAATCGAGCAGTAGTAACAGCTTTTATTTGAAATACTCTCGAATAAATCCCTAGGTAAGGTCAACAATAGTAAGGTTCACATAAGGCTATCGGATTTGTAGGGAGAGACATTTTAGAGCAGTACTTGTCAAAAAGAAAGGAAATGATTATAATTTAGTTAAGGTCAAAGAAAGTCAAAGTCAATTTACTTCTAGAAATCTGGGAGGCCGAATTGATGCGCAATGTATCAGAAATTATTGAACAGTATTTGAAGCATGTCTTGCAACAAAGTACGGAAGGGGCTATCGAGATTCAACGGAACGATTTGGCGGACCAGTTTCAATGCGTACCATCTCAAATCAATTATGTCATTAGTACAAGGTTCACCTTGGAAAAAGGCTATGTGGTGGAGAGCAAACGCGGCGGCGGCGGTTATATTCGGATTCAGAAGATCGAGCTCAAGAGTCATGGATCTATTCTAGATCACATTTTCCGTACGATTCATACCCACATTGATCAAGTCACCTCAGAGGGGCTCATTTATCAATTGCAAGAGGGGCATTATATTTCCACCAGAGAAGCTAACCTGATTCGTGCAGCGATATCCAGAGATGTATTGACCTTTAAACTCCCGCTGCGCGATGAAATTCGGGCCAAGATTCTTAAAGCAATGCTGATATCCTTGCTTAGCAGATAAGGAGGCAGATGGAATGGTTTGTCAGGAATGCGGGAAACGACCGGCGACTCTTCACTTCACGAAGATTGTGAATGGAGACAAGAACGAGTTCCACATTTGTGAGAATTGTGCCCGCGAGAAGGGCGAGATGATTCCAGGAACATCGAACGGCTTTTCGATTCACAATTTACTATCAGGCTTACTTGATTTTGAACCATTGTCCGCGGCGAAGTCTCAGGCAATTCGCTGTGATAACTGCGGTCTTACGTACTCGCAATTCAGCAAATTAGGTCGGTTTGGTTGTGGGTCCTGTTATCAAAGTTTTTCAGTCAAACTAGACCCTCTTTTCAAACGAGTGCATGGGAATATCGTGCATGTTGGGAAAGTTCCCAAGCGAAGTGGCGGTATCATTCAAAGCAAGCGTGAAATCGATCTTTTGAAGAAAGATATGATGACCTGTATCGAGAGCGAAGAGTTCGAGCAGGCTGCTCAGATACGTGACCAAATTCGTGAAATTGAGAAGAAAATTGCGGGTATGTGAGTTTGTAAGGGAGTGTGAATCCAGTGACATTACAGCGGTTTACAGGAGATGCTTTGAGTGAATGGATGAAGGGTGAGGGGCCAGAGTCGGATATTGTCATAAGCAGTCGGATCCGTATTGCTCGTAACCTGAGAGATTATCCATATCCCATGCTCGCGACCAATCAACAATCACAGGAAGTGCTGGAACAGTTATCTGGTGTTCTTGAGAATGAAGAGTTGGAAACGATAAGCAACTTCTCGCTCATTCCACTCGCGGAGCTAAATGAGCTCGAGCGAATGGTGCTAGTGGAGAAACATTTAATTAGTCCAAATTTAGCTAACGAATCCAGAAATGGGGCCGTTATTTTAAGCGATAATGAGTCGATCAGTATCATGATCAATGAAGAGGATCATCTTCGCATACAATGTTTATGTCCTGGTTTCCAGATTAAAGAGGTTTGGGATCTGGCGAACCAGATTGATGATATTTTTGAAACACAGATGGATTACGGATACGATGAAAAAAGAGGCTACCTAACGAGCTGCCCGACTAATGTCGGCACAGGGATTCGCGCTTCTGTAATGATGCATTTGCCTGCACTAGTACTTAGTCAGCAAATTAATCGTATTTTATCCGCTGTTACACAAGTTGGGTTGACGGTTAGAGGATTATATGGGGAAGGTAGCGAAGCTTTAGGTAATCTATTCCAAATCTCTAATCAAATTACGTTAGGTCAATCGGAAGAAGAGATTATTGATAATTTATATAGTGTGGCGAGGCAAATTATAGAGCATGAACGCGCCGCGAGACATAAGCTATTGCAAGAGTCTAGAATGCGTATCATTGATCGTGTGAATCGATCCCTTGGTATTCTATCCTATGCGGGGATTATGGACTCTAAGGAAGCGGCACAGCGACTGTCAGATGTACGCCTGGGTATCGATCTAGGTATCATCAACAATGTATCCCCTCATGTTCTCAATGAATTATTGGTCATGACGCAACCTGGTTTTCTTCAGCAATATGCGGGTGAGAAGCTGAATGCGGAAGAGCGAGATATGCGACGGGCGGAACTGATTCGTGAGAAGTTTGGCAGGGTATAAGAAAGAAGAAGTGAGAACACCTCTATCGAGGCCATTCAGAGATGAGCGACCGCGTTTAGAGGTAGGTTTTATCATCAATTAGAAAGATGTTTTCGGGAACCGAAAACTTATACTCTCTAATGTGGTAAGATAAGATTCATCCTTTAGGAATTCCATAGATATACTACTTTTGGAGGTGTTCGCTATGATGTTTGGCAGATTTACGGAACGTGCGCAGAAGGTGCTTTCTCTTGCTCAAGAGGAGGCTGTTCGATTAGGACATAACAATATTGGAACAGAGCACATTTTACTAGGACTTATTCGTGAAGGTGAAGGCATTGCTGCTAAAGCACTCGTTGCGCTCGGCTTAGGTCTTGAGAAAATTCAAGATGAAGTTGAATCTCTAATTGGCAGAGGGCAAGAACAGCCGACCAACATCGCGTATACACCTAGAGCTAAGAAAGTGATCGAACTTTCAATGGATGAAGCAAGAAAATTAGGTCACACGTATGTGGGGACTGAACATATTTTGCTCGGACTTATCCGTGAGGGTGAGGGTGTAGCTGCAAGAGTTCTTAATAATCTTGGGGTTTCCTTGAATAAGGCACGCCAGCAAGTTCTTCAACTGCTAGGCAGCAGCGAAACGGTGTCACCTAGTCATGGTACCAATCCAAATGTGAACACGCCTACATTGGATGGTCTGGCAAGAGATCTGACTGCGTATGCCAAAGAAGGGCATTTGGACCCAGTTATCGGCCGTAGCAAAGAGATTGAGCGTGTGATTCAAGTATTGAGTCGCAGAACCAAAAACAATCCTGTACTAATCGGCGAACCAGGGGTTGGTAAAACAGCCATTGCAGAAGGCCTTGCACAGAAAATCATTAACAATGAAATTCCGGAAACGTTGAAAGATAAACGCGTTATGACGCTTGATATGGGTTCTGTTGTTGCAGGAACGAAGTATCGCGGTGAATTCGAAGATCGTCTCAAAAAAATCATGGATGAAATTCGTCAAGCTGGCAATATCGTATTGTTCATTGATGAGCTTCACACCTTGATTGGTGCTGGCGGAGCAGAAGGTGCTATTGATGCTTCTAACATCCTGAAGCCGGCACTTGCTAGGGGAGAGCTTCAATGTATTGGTGCTACAACGCTAGATGAGTACCGCAAATACATCGAGAAAGATGCTGCACTTGAGCGTCGTTTCCAGCCGATTACGGTAGACCAACCATCACCTGAAGAAGCCGTGCAAATCCTTTATGGTTTGCGTGATCGCTATGAAGCGCATCACCGTGTGAAAATCACAGATGCCGCGATTCAAGAGGCTGTAAAGCTGTCGGATCGTTACATCACAGATCGTTTCTTACCGGATAAAGCGATCGACTTGATCGATGAAGCGAGCTCCAAGGTTAGATTGCGTTCGTACACAACACCGCCTTCCTTGAAGCAGCTTGAAAGTAAGCTCGAGAACATCCGTAAAGAGAAAGATGCTGCGGTTCAAAGCCAAGAGTTTGAGAAAGCAGCAGGACTTCGTGATACGGAGCAAAAGCTTCGCGAAGAACTAGACTCCACGAAGAATGAGTGGAAGGAAAAGCAAGGTCGTTTGGATACGGAAGTTACACCAGATGATATTGCACAAATCGTAGCGAGCTGGACGGGAATCCCGGTTAGCAAGCTTGCTGAAGAAGAAACAGATCGCTTGCTCAAGATGGAAGATATCCTTCATGAGCGCGTCATTGGACAAGAAGAAGCAGTGAAAGCTGTGAGTCGTGCGATCCGCCGCGCAAGAGCAGGTCTGAAAGATCCGAAGCGTCCGATGGGCTCCTTCATTTTCTTAGGACCAACAGGTGTTGGTAAAACCGAGCTTGCACGCGCACTAGCAGAATCCCTCTTCGGTGATGATAATGCGGTTGTTCGTATCGATATGTCCGAGTACATGGAGAAGCATTCGACTTCCCGTTTGGTAGGGGCGCCTCCAGGGTATGTGGGTTATGAAGAAGGTGGTCAGCTGACGGAGAAAGTTCGCCGTAAACCTTATTCTGTCGTCCTCCTCGATGAAATTGAGAAGGCACATCCAGAAGTATTCAACATTCTGTTGCAAGTTTTAGAGGATGGTCGTTTAACGGATTCCAAAGGTCGTACCGTTGATTTCCGTAATACACTAATCATTATGACTTCCAACGTCGGCGCGGACATGATTAAGAAAAACTCCTCGCTTGGCTTCACAGCTGCACTTGATGCTGGAAGAGACTATACGAATATGAAAGATAAAGTCATGGGCGAGTTGAAGAAAAGCTTCCGTCCTGAGTTCCTTAACCGGATCGATGAAATCATCGTATTCCACTCTTTGGATGAAGCACACATTGCACAAATCGTTAGCTTAATGGCTGATGATCTGCGCAAGCGTCTGAAAGAGCAAGAGGTTGATTTCTTGTTAACGGATAAAGCGAAGATGTTCCTGGCCAAGGAAGGATTTGATCCAACCTATGGTGCGCGTCCATTACGCAGAGCGATCCAGAAGCATATCGAAGATCGCTTATCGGAAGAATTGCTGAGAGGCAATATTTCCAAAGGTGATTCACTCACGATTGATGAGAATGAAGGCGAACTGGTTGTCCTTAAGGGCGAAGGCGTCACATTAGCGAAATAAGAGAAAGTGAAGAAGCATTTCACTTCATCCGATGAGGGTGGAGTGAAATGCTTTTTAATTTCAAATAATATGTTTCACATTATACAACGGCAATATTTCTGAATAATCGCTTCCTGTCCTATGAGGACGGTGTAGTCGTTTATTTTGTTTCAGCACTTTCATGAGAAACATAAAAATGGTAAACTTTATTGGTAAGGATAACCAAAAAGGGTATCCCCATGTTAAGGAGTAATTTCTTCTATGAGTAAACAAAAAACCAAATTTAGCTGTCAAGAATGCGGCTATGATTCACCGAAATGGATGGGCAAATGCCCAGGTTGTCAGTCATGGAATACGATGGTGGAAGAAATTGAAACAGTCGTTCGTACGCAGGGTATGACATCTTCTATCCCCAAAACGAAAGAAAAAGCGATCCCCATCATACATATAGAAAGCAGCTCTGAACCCAGAGTTGTCACGAGCAACAAAGAATTAAATAGGGTCCTAGGTGGAGGTATTGTCCCTGGGTCACTCATCCTCGTTGGTGGAGATCCGGGTATCGGGAAATCAACCTTGCTTTTGCAAACGTCCTTCGAGCTCACACAAGCCCAGCAAAAAGTCCTTTATATATCTGGAGAAGAGTCCATTAAGCAGACCAAGCTTCGTGCCGATCGCTTAAACGCGTCATCTCCGCTGCTATACGTTTTATGTGAGACGAACCTCGAACTTATCGAGGAAGCTATACAAGAGACGAATCCTGACTTTCTCGTCATTGACTCGATCCAAACGGTATTTCACCCGGCGATTACTTCGGCACCCGGAACCGTATCGCAGGTTCGAGAATGCACAGGCCATTTTATGAGAATAGCTAAGGGTAAGGGAATTGCAACGGTCCTAGTCGGGCATGTGACGAAGGAAGGGGCAATAGCGGGGCCTAGAATGCTGGAGCATATGGTCGATTGTGTGCTCTACTTTGAAGGGGAGCGACATCATTCCTATCGTGTGTTAAGAGCGGTGAAGAATCGTTTTGGTTCAACAAATGAAATCGGTATTTTTGAAATGCAAGAGGTTGGTCTCGTAGAAGTTAACAATCCATCAGAGTTGTTTCTATCGGAAAGGCCGCTAGGCGTGGCTGGATCAGCCGTTGTTGCTAGTATGGAGGGGACGCGTCCTGTCTTGGTGGAGATTCAAGCACTCGTCTCCTCGACGAATTTCCCTTCGCCGAGAAGGATGGCAACGGGTGTTGATCATAATCGCCTTTCTTTAATTATTGCGGTATTAGAGAAACGGATGGGTATGTTTTTACAAAATCAAGATGCTTATCTCAACGTAGCTGGTGGGATCAAGCTTGATGAGCCTGCCGTGGATCTGGCAATTGCGATTAGTATTGCATCCAGTTTCCGGGATCAACCGACGCAACCATTTGATGCTGTGTTCGGTGAAATCGGTTTAACAGGTGAAGTCCGCGGCGTATCTCGGATTGATCAACGTGTGAAGGAAGCAGAGAAGCTTGGTTTCCGTAGAATTATTATGCCTGAGAAAAGTTTAAAGGGGTGGACACATCCGAAAGGGATGGAGATTATTGGGGTAAACACGGTGGCAGAGGCATTGAAAGCCGCGCTTGGTTAGCGTGAGTTCTGCAAGCTATAAGCCTTCAGGAGGAAAATGATGAGTAAAGAAGAGATGAAACGAGATGTGATGAGCCAATTGCTCCAACTGGTAGCACCTGGTACGCCATTTCGTGATGGTTTGGAGAATGTCTTACGCGCCAAAACAGGTGGACTGATCGTTGTAGGTTTCAGTTCCGAGGTAACTGAAATCGTGGATGGCGGATTCTCCATAAATTGCGACTTTTCGCCTAACTATTTATATGAGCTTGCCAAAATGGATGGTGCTATTATCCTCAGCGAAGACATCAAGCGTATCCTTTATGCGAACACGCAATTGATTCCGGATTCCTCCATTTCCTCGTCTGAAACGGGGATTAGACACCGAACAGCGGAGCGTGTGGCGAAGCAAACAAATAAATTAGTTGTTTCCATTTCACAGCGGCGGAATGTCATTACGCTTTATCAAGGTAATTTAAGGTATGCGCTGAAGGATATCGGCGTCATCCTGACCAAAGCGAATCAAGCGATCCAAACGTTGGAGCGATACAAGGTTGTTTTGGATCAGTCATTAACGAATCTGAGTGCATCGGAGTTTGAGGAACTAGTCACTCTGCATGATATTACCAATGTCATTGCAAGATTTGAAATGGTCTTACGCATCAAAGCAGAAATTAATCGTTATATTAACGAACTTGGCAATGAGGGACGCTTAATTAGCATGCAATTAGAAGAACTTGTAGGGAATGCGGAACTTGAGGCGCGTTTGCTCGTAAAAGATTATGTAAGAGAATTATCTGAGGAAAGAGTCAAAGAGATGCAGGCTGGTTTGAAGCGTCTGTCATCGGATGAGCTGCTAGAGCCCCAGCAAATTATTCGCTTGCTAGGGTATTCTCATACCAATTCGATTGCTGAAGAGCCGGTTTCCCCACGTGGCTTCCGTATTTTAGGCAAAATTCCGCGGTTACCATCCATCATTATTGGTAATCTAGTTGAGAAGTTTGGCTACTTGCCGCACATGATGATGGCGACGATCGAGGAATTGGATGAAGTTGACGGAATCGGAGAAGTGAGAGCCCGCGCCATTAAGGAAGGTCTCAAAAGAATTCAGGAACAAGTGTTCATTGACAGACATATTTAAAGTGGATACAATCATAAAGTATCATTGTTAAGGTTTCATGTAGTCAAGTTTAGGGTATAGTAAATCCAGAGGTGGACAAAAACATATGTTAACAAAATCAATTCCCAGTCTCTTTACAGTAGGGAACTTATTCCTAGGCGTACTATCGATTATCCTAGCCTTTAGTGGAGAACATGGCATCGCTGCCGTGCTTGTCATTGTCGCTATGCTATTGGATGGACTCGATGGACGTGTTGCGAGAGCGTTGAACGCTCAAAGTGAGTTCGGTAAAGAATTAGACTCCTTATCCGATGTGATCTCTTTCGGTGTCGCTCCTGCTTTCATCATGTATGTAGTTGCATTTAACGATCCTACCGTCATTAGCCCAGCTTTTGCTTGGATTGTAACGGCGATCTTCCCGATCTGTGGAGCGCTGCGGTTAGCTAGATTCAATGTTGTTGCCGGTACGCCTGGCTATTTCATCGGTTTACCGATTCCAGCAGCAGGCGGTGTTCTTTGTACGTTAGCTCTTTTCGTGAACGATATTAACGTCTATGTACTTCTTGTAAGTACAGTTCTATTGTCATACTTAATGGTCAGCACAGTGAAATATCCGAATTTCAAAAAGGCGGGTATTCCAAAAGCTGCGATTTGGATTACACCAATTATCGTTGCAGCAGCTATCTTGATTGCAATCAAATGGCCAGAATCCATTTCCAAAATGATTTTCGTACCACTTCTGATGTATGCTCTTTATGGCTTAAAAAAAAACGTTGATGGATACTTCATCCGTCTCCGTAATCTTCGCAGAAAGAACAAAAGACGTGGCGTGGACGACACAAATTCAGTGAACTCTGACGTGTAAGCACATTGTTCGAAAATAAAAAGCATTTATTTTCTCCTGATCTTCAGGAAGAAAATAAATGCTTTTTTTGTTTTCATCATCATGACATGTTGAATAGGCCCAGTGTTGTACATTTCTTTGATTCATTCTCAACGACTTGCTCCAAATTAATATCAAGAATGTTGCTTAGCGCAGACATGTAGAAGAGATTCCTTCCTAGTTCGCTACTAACGACCTCAATGCATTGTTCACATAAGTGGCCAGATACATGGGTGCGAAGAACATCCTTAGCCTCATCCAAGGTCATCTCTGGATGATACTCTTGCTTGGCTGCATGGACCTGGATACATCCACATTCAGTAATGGATTTCACCACGGAGCGGTTGGCAGCTGCGCCTGACTGTTGAAATTTGGATAAGACATCAAGCAGACTGCGGTGACGGAGTAACAATTCAGACACTTGATCTTGAAACTGCTTTAAAGTCAAGGAGCTCATTCCATCCACCTCTGGTAGGTTGGTAACTTCCATTTCATTATAATGGATGCCCTCTAATATTTCAATTTTCCGACTAAAGAAGTGATTAACGTTGCATAAATTGGAACATAATTGTAATAAGGCTCAAAAAAAGTTGATGCAGGAGGTGAATCTGTGATGAAGAAATGGGTACAAATCATTTTAGCCATCATGGGTGGCAGTTTAGGTTATAGGTGGAGCGATTCGTTCCTACAAGCGACGGATGTGACAAGTCATGCAGGACAAGTATTTTGGATTAATAGCTTATGTGCAGTAGGGATGTTTTTGATTTCAGCGTGGGTAGCTAACATTGGCATGAACTTGCTGATGAGAGGTGAGCGCAATGTCACGGATATTCCCGTGTCGGACTTGCTTTCAGGTACACTAGGACTCGTGATTGGGCTATTGGTTTCAGTCATGTTATTTCCCGTGCTTGAGCAAGCCAAATGGGCAGGGCCATTCTTACCTTTCCTCGTTTCGGCTGTATTGGGCGTTATGGGCTTCCGTATCGGTTACAGCAAGCGGGAAGAACTTGTGCAGGTCATTGCGAAGAGCCGATCTGGCGGTCCTGAGAAGCAGACACATCGTCCGTACGAGGAACATAAGATTTTGGACACGAGTGTCATCATCGATGGTCGGATCGCAGATATTTGCAAGACGGGATTTATCGAGGGGACCCTGGTTATTCCGGAGTTCGTACTAGAGGAATTGCAGCATATTGCAGACTCATCAGATCTACTGAAGCGAAACCGTGGACGTCGCGGACTGGACATTTTGAACAAAATCCAAAAAGAACTTGAAGTGAAGGTCCTCATTTATGAAGGCGACTTCGAAGAAATTGCCGAAGTGGACAGCAAGCTGGTGCGCTTAGCCAAAGTGCTTCAAGGGAAAGTAATTACGAACGATTTTAACCTAAATAAAGTATGTGAACTACAAGGTGTGTCTGTGCTTAATATCAACGATCTTGCGAATGCGGTGAAGCCAGTTGTCCTACCGGGAGAAGAAATTATTGTTCAAGTCATTAAAGACGGCAAGGAACATGGACAAGGTGTAGCTTATCTCGATGATGGTACGATGATCGTTGTCGAAGGCGGACGTGATTTCATCGGTATGACGCTGGAAGTGATGGTAACGAGTGTGCTTCAGACGTCGGCGGGGCGAATGATTTTTGCCAAACCAAAACTATTGGAAAAAGCACAGTAAAACCAGTATGATAAGGAGATGTAACATAGCTCTTTCAAGTTGACTTGGGCTTATGATTACGAAGAAAGCTTTCGTTTGGAAGCGCCAAGTTGGAGGACTTATGGGGAAGCTAGGAGTTATCATCGTAGCAGCGGGCAAAGGTTCACGCATGGGTACAGCAGAAAGCAAACAATACCTGCAACTGGGACAGAAGCCAATTCTGGTACATACCTTGCAATTATTTCAAAACATACATGAAGTGGATGAAATTATTCTCGTTGTTGGTGCAGATGATGTGAATCGCTGTAACGGCTATGTCACGAGCTATGCACTTACGAAGGTAACTTGTGTGCTGGCAGGTGGCGTGGAGCGGCAGGATTCCGTTAGACGAGGTCTCCATGCCTTGCAAGAGGGCACGCAATGGGTGCTTGTGCATGACGGTGTTCGCCCTTTCGTAAGAAAAGAACATATGTTCGAGTGTCTGTCAAAGGCGCAAGAAATAGGAGCAGCGGTCTTAGCCGTTCCCGTCAAAGATACAATTAAAGTTGTGGATGCAGCAGATAAACGCATTCAATCGACACCGGATAGACGAAGCTTGTGGGCCATCCAAACGCCGCAGGCTTTTCGTCTTTCTCTCTTACAGGAGGCGCACGAAAAGGCCCAGCAGGATAAGTTCATGGGGACAGATGACGCGAGTCTAGTTGAGCGTTTAGGCGCAGCGGTACACGTGGTAGAAGGGGACTATTATAATATCAAAATAACGACCCCAGAAGATTTACCTTGGGCAGAATGGATTTTACATAACATAAGGGGAGAGGCATGGGAATGATACGTGTAGGAAATGGATTCGATGTTCATCAATTGGTAGAGGGTCGTAAGTGCATCATTGGAGGCGTAACGATTCCTTATGAAAAAGGGTTGCTAGGGCACTCCGATGCGGACGTCCTGTTGCACGCGATTAGTGACGCGATCTTAGGCGCACTTGGTCTTGGCGATATCGGAAAGCATTTCCCAGATACGGCTGCCGAGTACAAAGATGCGGATAGCTTAGTCTTATTGAAGCGGGTATGGCAATTAGCGAAGGAGAAGGGCTACAAATTGGGGAATGCAGATTCCACGATTATCGCTCAGAAGCCGAAGATGCTGCCTTACATCTCACAGATGGTTGAAATCATCGCAGCGGCACTAGAAGCGGAGCCCGATCAAGTCAACGTGAAAGCCACGACAACGGAACAGCTTGGATTCACGGGGCGAGGCGAGGGAATCGCGGCACAATCGGTTGTTTGTTTAATTCGCGATGTGATAAAATAGCAGATATTCATGCATGGAAGAAAAGGGGATACAACGATGAGTAAGCCTTTACGCGTGCGTTATGCACCTAGTCCGACTGGACATTTACATATTGGCGGTGCCCGTACGGCACTATTTGATTATCTATTAGCACGTAAGAACGGCGGCGCATTTGTTGTGCGCTTTGAAGATACGGATCAAACGCGCCATAAGGAGTCTGGTATCGAAGACCAGTTGAATGGTCTGAGATGGCTTGGCCTAGAATGGGATGAAAGTGTGGATATCGGAGGCCCTTACGGTCCTTACCGTCAGATGGAGAGACTTGATATCTACAAGACTTACCTCGATAAGCTGTTACAGAGCGGTCACGCCTATGGCTGTTATTGTTCTGAAGCGGATCTAGAGCAAGAACGCGCTGAGCAAGAGGCTAGCGGGGAAATGGGCGGCTACTCCGGCAAATGCCGTAACTTGACGCCTGAACAAATCACTGCATACCAAGCGGAAGGCCGTGTGCCTTCAACGCGTTTCCGTGTGCCAGCGGATCGCATCATTGCCATCGAAGACAAGGTTCGCGAGCATGTGGAATTCGATTCCAATGGGATTGGTGATTTCATTATTGCGCGCCCAGATGGGATCCCAACATATAACTTTGCCGTTATTGTGGATGATCATTTGATGAAAATCAACTTGGTTATTCGTGGGGAAGAACATCTATCCAATACGCCAAGACAAATCCTAATGTACGAAGCGCTGGATATGCCGATTCCGGAATTTGCCCATTTGGCATTGATTTTGAATCCTGATCGTAAGAAGATGAGTAAACGTGATGAGTCGATCATCCAGTTTATCGAGCAGTACAAAGAGCTTGGTTACTTACCAGAAGCGGTGCTGAACTTTATCGCGCTGCTAGGTTGGTCACCTGGCGGAGAAGAAGAGATGTTCACGAAGGAAGAATTGATCGCGCAGTTTGATCTGGATCGTGTATCCAAGAGCCCGGCTGTGTTTGATATGGATAAATTGAACTGGATGAACAACGCTTATTTGAAAAAGGCTCCGCTTTCCCGCGTTGTGGAGTTGTGCTTGCCACATTTGCGTAAAGCTGGGTATATCCAAGGTGACTTGGATACAGCTGCACAAGCGTGGGTAGAGGCACTAGTTGGCCTCAATCAAGAGAGAATGCGCTTCGCGGCTGAGATCGTGGAATTATCTAGCATTTTCTTCAAAGAAGAACTGGTCATCGACGAAGAAGCATCGGCCGTATTGAAAGAAGAACATGTCCCTGTCGTGTTGACGAGCTTCTTAGCTCAAGTCCAGCAAGCAGAAGCTTTCACGGTTGAAGCGATGCCGGCGCTGCTAAAGGCGGTACAGAAGGAAACAGGCTTCAAAGGGAAGCAGCTGTTCATGTCTGTTCGCTCCGCGTTGACAGGTCAAGTCCATGGACCGGATCTGAATGTATCTCTATTCCTGCTTGGGAAAGAAAAAGTTGTTTCACGTCTTAAGAGCTTATTGTAAAGCGAGTTCCTTTTCGCTATACTTAACTCAATGAAATATGAAATGCCATGATCAGGAGAGTATGGTTAAGTGAGGATTTGTCAGAGAGGATAATCAAGGCCGTGAGGCTTTGGCTGTGAGTTATCCAATCCTTGTAATCAGAAATGCACCTGGGAGCAGCCGCGCCGAATACTCACCGTGAGTAGGGTAGGCGCAGCCGAAACACCCACGTTACGGGTTTGAGTTGGGAGACTTCCGAGTCACCAAGCAGAGTGGAACCGCGATAACCCCGCCTCTGCAGCCTTAGGGCTGCAGGGGCTTTTTTTATTTTTTACCAACATCATTCTAGGCAAGAAGGTGAGCATATGTGGTCAACGATCAAATCTGATATATCCGCCGTATTCGATAACGACCCTGCAGCGCGCAGTTGGTTTGAGGTTGTTTTTACGTATTCGGGACTTCATGCGATTTGGTCGCATCGGATTGGACATTGGTTTTATACAAGAAGGATGTATACTCTGGCACGTATCGTTTCTCAAATAAGCCGGTTTATGACAGGCATCGAAATCCATCCAGGAGCAACGATCGGCAGAAGGTTGTTTATTGATCACGGGATGGGAGTTGTCATCGGGGAAACCTGCGAGATCGGTGACGATGTCATCTTGTATCAAGGAGTAACTTTAGGTGGAACGGGGAAAGAGAAAGGTAAGAGACATCCAACAATTGGCAATAATGTAGTTATTGGTTCCGGTGCCAAAATCCTCGGATCCTTCCTCGTAGGTGAAAACTCACGTATTGGCTCTAATGCGGTTGTGATTCAGGAGGTTCCTTCCAACAGCACAGTCGTCACGATTCCCGCCAAACTGGTGAAGCGAGATGGTGTCCGTGTAAATAGATTAGATCATGGCAATTTGCCCGATCCGATCGTCGATATTTTCCAAGAATTACAGAATCAAATTAATGAGTTGAAATTCCAACTGGAAGAAGAACGGAAGCAGAATGGAGAATTGAGGAGAACATGACACTCAAAGTATACAATACCTTAACGCGCAAGAAGGAAGAGTTTATTCCGATTGAGCCAGGCAAAGTAAAGATGTACGTATGTGGTCCAACCGTATATAACTATATTCATATTGGCAACGGACGTCCTGTTATATTTTTCGACGTGGTTCGCCGTTATTTGGAAACGCAGCAGTATGAAGTAACCTACATTACGAACTTTACCGATGTGGATGATAAAATGATTCGCAAAGCCGAGGAGATGGCGGTTTCCGTGCCAGAACTTGCCGAAACGTTCATCGCGGCTTTCTTAGAAGATATCCAATCTCTAGGTGTTCATGAAGCCACGCTGAATCCGCGTGTAACAGAGAATATTCAAGAAATCATCGAATTCATTGCTGCGCTTGTAGAGAAGGATTTCGCATACGAAGCTCGTGGCGATGTGTATTATAGAACGTCGAAATTCACGGATTACGGCAAACTTTCTAAACAAAATTTGGAAGAGCTGCAGCACGGAATTCGTGTTGAGGTGGATGAGCGTAAAGAGAATCCTCAGGACTTTGTCCTATGGAAAGCGGCGAAACCAGGTGAGATTTATTGGGATAGCCCTTGGGGTCAAGGCCGCCCAGGCTGGCATATTGAGTGCTCCGCGATGGTGCGCAAATATTTGGGTGAAACGATTGATATTCACGGAGGCGGGCAAGATTTAACGTTCCCTCACCATGAATGTGAGATTGCTCAAACCGAGGCGGTAACCGGTCATCCAATGGCCAATTATTGGTTGCATAATGCTTTTCTAAATATTGATAATGAAAAAATGTCGAAATCACTCGGAAATGGTATTTTAATTCGAGATCTAGTTAAACAAATTAAACCGCAAGTATTCCGTTTCTTTATGCTATCCGCGCATTATCGGAATCCGCTTAATTTCAGTGATGAGAGTTTGAAGCAAGCGGCGAATGCGTTGGAACGGATTCAGAATGCTTACGATAATATGAAGCATCGACTTGCTACAGCATCTGCTACTGGCGATGTTGAAGCGGGAATTGCAGATAAACTGCAGGAGATTTCGAAACAATTTGTGGATAAAATGAATGATGATTTCAATACGCCGGATGCGATTACCGCGGTGTTCGATCTTGTTGCGGAAGCTAATTTGTACTTGCAACAGGAGCGGGTGCATGCGGACGCAGTGAAGCTATACATGGAGCAGTTAGAAGCATTCGATAAAACGCTTGGCATTCTTTCGCAACAAGCAGATGAATTGCTGGATGAAGAGATCGAGCAGCTGATCATTGAGCGTACGGAGTCGCGGAAATCGAAGAATTGGGCACGCGCGGATGAAATCCGTGATTTGCTGACGGAGAAAGGGATATTCCTTGAGGATACACCGCAAGGGATACGCTGGCGCCGTAAATGACTGAAATGAACATTGATGCTGCTAACTTGTTTTCGTTCCCGCCATCGAAAAGCCCGCATTTATTAAATCCGCTAGTGCTGGCGTATATTGGGGATGCGGTGTATGAAGTTTACATCCGGCAATATGTCATCTCAGGGGCTAATCATCGCCCGAACCACTTGCACAAGGCTTCAACAGGTTTTGTGTCTGCCAAAGCGCAGTCCAAATTATTGACGGCCTTGATGCCTACATTAACGGAAGAAGAAGTAGACATCGTAAAGCGGGGGCGTAATGCCAAGTCAGGAACGACAGCCAAAAACGCGGATGTGCTGGAATACCGGCACAGTACCGCGTTTGAGTGCTTAATCGGATATTTATATTACAAACAATCCTTTGAGCGATTGAAAGAGATATTAGACTTCGCAATCACGTTTAATGATAAACAGAAATAGACAAGCATTTGCAAGTACTTTTAGGAGGAATTAGGATGGATGAAGACATTATCGGCGGGAAGCACTCCGTATTGGAGGCGCTTCGTGCAGGACGGACGATTAATAAAATATGGATTGCCGAAGGTGCTCAGAAGCAATTCGCAGGACCGATTGTGGCAGAAGCCAAGAATCTAGGTATCATTGTCCAATTTACGGACAAGCGTAAGCTGGATCAAATGGCAGAGGGGCTCCAACATCAAGGCGTCGTTGCACAAGTTGCAGCGTATGCCTACGTGGAAGTTGAGGATATCTTAGCCAAGGCGAAGGCGCTGGGGCAAGAACCGTTCATTTTGATACTAGACGAAATTGAAGATCCGCATAACCTTGGGTCCATTCTGCGTACAGCCGATTGTACGGGGGTTCATGGTGTGATTATACCGAAACGCCGCTCCGTAGGGCTAACAGCAACAGTTTCCAAAACCTCGGCGGGCGCAGTAGAGTATGTGCCGGTTGCACGTGTGACGAATATTTCGCAAACGATTGAGCAACTAAAGGAACAAGGTGTATGGGTTGCAGGTACGGATGTTACTGCTGCTCAAGATGTCTATAAAGCCAACTTTACGATTCCGATTGCTCTAGTTATTGGAAACGAAGGTAAAGGTGTGGGGCGACTCATTAAAGAAAGATGCGACTTCTTAGTCAAGCTGCCGATGGCCGGGCATGTTAATTCGTTGAATGCCTCCGTTGCCGCGGGTGTATTGATGTATGAAGTGGTCAGACAGCGCAATAAGAGCTAAATGGGATGGAACAGATCCTAATTGTAGATGGCTACAACATTATCGGCGCCTGGCCCGAGTTAAGTAAATTAAAGGATACCGATCTTGAAGGTGCGCGTGACGGTCTGATTCATATGCTTGCGGAATTTCAATCTTTTTCGGGTATGAAAGTCTATCTTGTCTTCGATGCCTACATGGTACCTGGACTGGGCAAGAAATATGTGCAGAATAAACTGGCTGTGCTCTATACCAAAGAAAAGGAAACCGCAGATGAGCGAATCGAACGATTGGTTACGAATCTGATGGGAAGGCGTAAGGAAATATTCGTAGCGACATCGGATATGATTGAGCAGCATGTCATATTTGGCAAGGGAGCGCTCCGCATGCCCGCGAAAGAATTGCTAGTGAAAATTAAACAGAATCGTAAAGATGTTCGTGAACGCATTGTACCAGAGACGACAACCAAACGAAATCCGTTCGGAGGCAAGCTGAGTGACGAGATGAAAGCGAAGTTAGAACGATGGCGAAGAGGGGAGTAAATCCTCCAAATGCTAGAAATGGTGGGGTTCCCCGTTGACGGTGTGAGATTTCATCATGTATACTTAACCTAACTTTTATAGTGAAATCTGGGTAGTCTTGCAGGCCGGAGGGATTGTTGGTGAGTGTCGACCTCAAAGAACTGAGAATGTATGATTATGACCTCAAGCCAGATGAAGACATTGTCGAAGCAGTCCGTGAAGGCAGTAGCGAAGCTTTGGAATATCTTATCAACAAATATAAGAATTTCGTACGTGCCAAAGCACGTTCTTATTTTTTGATAGGTGCAGACCGAGAAGATATTGTGCAGGAAGGCATGATAGGTTTATATAAATCTATCCGCGACTTCCGAGGAGACAAGCTTGCTTCATTCAAAGCCTTTGCTGAACTGTGTATCACGCGGCAGATCATCACGGCGATTAAAACAGCAACTCGTCAAAAGCATATTCCTCTTAATTCCTACGTGTCACTGGATAAGCCCATCTATGATGAAGATTCTGATCGTACGCTGCTTGATGTCATTAGCGGTTCCAGGGTCACGGACCCTGAAGAGCTTGTAATTAATCAAGAAGAGTTTACGGGACTTGAAGATAAAATGGGAGAGATTTTAAGTGACTTAGAGCGTAGAGTGCTTATGCTCTATCTCGATGGCAGATCCTATCAAGAAATTGCTGTGGATCTCGATCGCCATGTGAAGTCAATTGACAATGCTCTCCAACGTGTTAAGCGCAAGCTTGAGCGGTATTTAGAAGTCAGAGATTTGTAGAAATGCCCGTGCCGCATGAGCTGTACGGGTGTTTTTCTTTGTTAGTATGTTTAGTAACCCTCGGGAGAGCCTATACTGGTGATACTCTTGCATTTGTGAGACTTCTACCTTGACACTCGGGGGACAGTTGTGATAAAGTGTTTCAGGTAGCCCTAAAAGTCGCTTTCTTTTTGATGCGCTTAGAAGGGCTTTAATTAGAAAGTGTCTGTAGGAGGTGTACATCATGCGGGTCATCATCACATTAGCGTGCACAAATTGCAAACAAAGAAACTATGCATCCACTAAAAATAAGCGCAACAATCCCGACCGTATTGAGTTGAAGAAATATTGCAAATTTTGCAATGAACATACTGCTCATCGCGAGACTAGGTAGTTCTTTGGAGGTGTAGTTTGTGGCGTTCTTGGCTAGAATGAGACAAAGCTTCGGATCCACTTTTTCCTTCTTCACCGACAGTTGGTCAGAACTCAAAAAGGTCAAGTGGCCAAGTCGCAAAGAGATGACTACTTATACGCTTGTCGTTATAGGTACAGTAACTTTTGTTGCTATTTATTTTTTTGTGCTGGATCTAGGAATTTCTGAGTTGCTGCGCCTTGTTTTTAAATAAACAGGACTATAGGTGAATTTATTCATGGAAAAAAGATGGTACGTCGTACATACCTATTCAGGGTATGAGAACAAAGTGAAAGCCAACTTAGAGAAGCGCGTTGAGTCTATGGAAATGACGGACAAGATCTTCCGTGTGCTTGTGCCTATGGAAGAAGAACTGGTAAACAAAGACGGCAAGAAAAAAGTCGTTATGCGTAAAGTTTATCCAGGGTATGTCCTCGTGGAAATGATTCAAACAGACGACTCTTGGTACGTAGTACGTAATACGCCAGGAGTAACTGGATTCGTAGGTTCTACAGGATCTGGCTCTAAACCAACTGCATTATTACCTGAGGAAGTTGAATCGATTCTGAAGCATATGGGAATGGAAGAACCGAAGGAAGTAATTGACTTCGAACTGAAAGAAACCGTACGCGTCAAGGTGGGTCCATTTGCAAACTTTGTTGGCTCTGTCGAAGAGATTATTGCCGATAAGGGTAAACTGAAGGTACATGTCAACATGTTTGGAAGAGAAACGCCGCTTGAGCTCGATTTCGACCAAGTGGAGAAACTCTAGGAACATGACAACCAAAAGGCTCTACCAGGTCTATTCCTTGGGATAGACCTACGTTAGTGGGATCGCATTAGTTTCCTGAATAGCGAGGCTTTGATTCGTCGAAGACTCCTATATTACTGCAAGGAGGTGTCTATCATGGCAAAAAAGGTTATTAAAATCGTGAAGCTACAAGTTCAAGCTGCGAAAGCAAATCCAGCACCACCGATCGGTCCAGCATTGGGTCAAGCAGGTGTGAACATCATGGCTTTCTGTAAAGAGTTTAACGCTCGTACTGCTGATCAAGTTGGTCTAATCATTCCAGTTGAAATCACAGTTTTCGAAGACCGTTCCTTTACATTCATCACTAAAACGCCTCCGGCTGCAGTACTTCTTCGCGTCGTTGCTGGTATCGAAAAAGGATCAGGTGAACCGAACAAGAAGAAAGTTGCAACTGTGAAACGCGCTAAAGTTCGCGAAATCGCTGAACAAAAAATGCCTGACCTAAATGCTGCATCCGTTGAGGCTGCAATGCGTATGGTTGAAGGTACTGCTCGCAGCATGGGAATCGTCATCGAAGATTAATTCCGCAAGGAATGCGACTGTGTAAGCTCGAAGCCTACAGAAGTGTTTTCTACGAAGACATGGAGGTCGCTCGGTGGGAGGATTATCCGCTAATACCACTAAGGAGGATAAATATTATGCCTAAACACGGTAAAAAATACCGCGAAGTAGCTCAGCTTGTAAATGCTGAAACTTTGTACGATCCGTCAGAAGCAATTGAGCTTGTTAAGAAAACAGCTCCTGCTAAATTCGATGAAACTGTAGATGTTGCAGTTCGTCTGGGTGTAGACCCAAGAAAACAAGATCAGGCTGTTCGTGGTGTCGTTGTACTTCCACACGGTACTGGTAAAACAAAACGCGTTCTCGTATTTGCAAAAGGCGAGAAAGCAAAAGAGGCTGAAGCAGCTGGTGCAGATTTTGTTGGTGATGCAGACATGATCAACAAAATTCAACAAGGTTGGTTCGAGTTCGATGTTTGCGTAGCTACTCCGGACATGATGAGCGAAGTTGGTAAACTGGGTCGTATCCTCGGGGGTAAAGGTCTTATGCCGAACCCAAAAGCAGGAACAGTTACTTTCGACGTTACCAAAGCTGTTCAAGAGATCAAAGCTGGTAAAATCGAATACCGTCTTGATAAAGCAGGTCAAATCCATGCTCCACTTGGTAAAGTATCTTTCGATGCAGACAAGTTGAACGAAAACTTCAAAGCATTGGTTGATGCACTTGTTCGTGCGAAACCAGCAGCGGCTAAAGGTGTTTACCTTAAGAACATTGCTGTATCGTCCACAATGGGTCCAAGCGTACGTGTGAACCTGTCATCCTTTAGATAAGTAAAAGCTTCCAGTTGACTTCGGTTACTGGGCATGATACTCTATCAAAGGTCCTAAAAATGAATATGCAAACCGTAGACAGTAGGTGCTGAATAGCTTAATTTCCTACCGAGGTGTTATGATATATATAACGATTTCTTTGTACATCAGGGAAAAAGTGAACACATCATGCCTTCGTAGCGTCTACGAAGGCATTTCTTATTCATAGATAAGAAATGCTAATGCTCCTACTGTTTGCGATCTTGAAAGATAAATGCATAAGAAGTGAGGTGTACTATGGCAAACGCGAAAATTCTTGCAGAGAAAGAACAAGCTGTGGCTGAAGTAACTGAGAAGTTTAAAGCTAGCACTTGTACAATCGTAGCAGATTACCGTGGTTTGAACGTAGCTCAAGTAACTCAGCTGCGCAAAAGCTTACGTGAAGCTGGTATCGAATTTACAGTTCTCAAGAACTCCCTAGCGAGACGCGCAACGGCTAACGCTGAACTGACTGGGTTGGATGAGTTCCTAACGGGACCAACAGCTATTGCTTTCAGCAAAGACGATGTAATCTCTCCAGCTAAAATCTTGACTGAATTTGCGAAAAAGAACGATAAACTTAGCGTGAAAGCTGGCGTGGTCGAAGGCCGCGTAGTTGGATCCGCTGAAATCAAAGCACTTGCAGAACTTCCATCCAGAGATGGTCTTCTCTCCATGTTGCTTAGCGTTCTTCAAGCTCCAGTTCGTAACTTTGCTCTTGCTGTTAAAGCAGTTGCAGAGAAAAAAGAAGCTGAAGGTCAAGCTTAATTTCAATGTACTAAATGTTTTACAAACAAAAAAACTAATTTATTAATGATAATGGAGGTTTAACCATGAGCACAAATGCAACGATCCTAGAAGCAATCAAAGGCATGACAATCTTGGAATTGAACGACCTGGTTAAAGCAATTGAAGAAGAGTTTGGCGTAACAGCAGCAGCTCCAGTAGCAGCAGGCGGCGGCGCAGCAGTAGCAGTTGAAGAAGCTCAAACTGAGTTTGATGTTATCTTGACAAGCGCTGGCGCATCCAAAATCAACGTAATCAAAGTAGTTCGCGAAATCACAGGTCTTGGCCTGAAAGAAGCGAAAGACCTTGTTGACGGAGCTCCAAAAGCAGTTAAAGAAAAAGTTAGCCAAGAAGAAGCAGACGCTGTTAAAGCTAAGCTTACTGAAGCTGGCGCTTCCGTAGAAGTTAAGTAATTTCTTTTTCTTAGGAAACCTCTTGAAGCTTGACTTCAAGGGGTTTTTTTCAACATATAAGTATGTATAGTTTCACAGGATATGAACGGCGCGTTGCCGTTTGTTGTGCCTAAGTTTGTACCCTTAGGAAAGCCTTAGAAACGCACGTGGTTATTTGTTTTTCCTATAGGTAGAAAAGGAGGGAATTCAAACGTGTCAGAGCATTACTACACACAAAGGCCGACCGTAAAGAGTGATGTCCATACAACGCAGGAAATACTTCGTGGTAAGACATTTACTTTTCTAACGGATGCGGGTGTGTTTTCGAAAAAAGGTGTCGATTATGGAAGTAAGCATTTAATAGAAACGATGGAACTATCGGAAGATGATAGTGTTCTCGATGTGGGCTGTGGCTATGGGCCGATGGGACTAAGTGCAGCGGTGATGTGTCCGAAAGGGCATGTGACAATGGTCGACATCAATGAAAGAGCAGTCGAACTTTCGGTGGAGAATGCGCGGCGAAATGGTATTACCAATGTCACCATTCTACAGAGTGATCTGTTAGAACAGGTGAAAGATAAGCAGTTTGACGCTGTTCTGACCAATCCGCCAATTCGTGCGGGGAAAGAAACGGTTCATAAAATTTTTGTGGATGCTTACGATTGTTTGAAAGATGGAGGTTCCCTGTGGGTTGTTATCCAGAAGAAGCAAGGAGCGCCATCGGCAGTGAAGAAGCTGGAAACCATGTATAGCGAAGTGGTGGAGGTTTCGAAGGACAAAGGTTACCGTATTCTTAAAGCAACGAAGTAAGTCTCTTGCGAATATACGTGGGAATTTGTTTGACTTGACATTTCAAATGTGATATTATTAAAAAATGTCAGTATTAAGATGGGACACATGTCTTTAGTTAGTAAAAATGTCAAGTCTTTTTTTCAGCCGTTATGCATAAAATTCGAACCTGTAACGTATAATGTTTGAATTTTGGGAAATTCTAACAGGATGGGAAGAAAATCTTGATAAAGTTATTGAATACAGAAAAAAACCTTCATCCATACAGTCGCTTAATTCGGACGGGCTCCACTAACGGAGGCGTCCTGAGTGTACGTCGGTCGAAGTTTTTCTTCTTTCTTTTTATTTATTGAGTAGAGTTGAGGGGTGAATGAAAGTTGGCGGGACATCTTGTTCAATTTGGACGACGTAAACGCAGGACTTATGCACGAATTAATGAGGTTCTGGGCATTCCAAACCTGATTGAAATCCAGCAAAAATCGTATGAGTGGTTTTTGGAAGAGGGACTTCGTGAGATGTTTCAGGATATCTCCCCGATTCAGGATTTTACAGGGAACCTAGTACTGGAGTTCATTGACTATAGCTTAGGCGATCCTAAGTATTCCGTTGATGAGTCCAAAGAACGCGACGTAACGTATGCGGCGCCGTTAAGAGTCAAAGTCCGTTTGATTAATAAGGAAACCGGTGAGGTCAAGGAACAAGAAGTGTTCATGGGGGATTTCCCTATTATGACTGATACGGGAACGTTCATTATTAACGGTGCGGAGCGTGTAATCGTCTCCCAGCTCGTTCGTTCTCCCAGTGTTTATTATAGCACGAAAGTGGATAAAAACGGCAAAAAAACTTACACAGCTACAGTGATTCCTAACCGTGGAGCATGGCTGGAACTTGAGACAGATGCGAAAGATATCATCTATGTTCGTATTGATCGCACGCGTAAAATTCCTGTTACCGTATTGCTTCGTTCATTAGGATTTGGTACGGATGCTGAGATTCTAGATTTGCTTGGCGATAACGAATATATTCGTAACACGCTAGATAAAGATAACACGGATTCTACGGAAAAAGCGTTAATCGAAATCTACGAGCGTCTTCGTCCAGGTGAGCCGCCTACGCTTGATAATGCAAGAAGCTTGATCGTTGCTCGTTTCTTTGATCCGAAGCGTTATGATTTGGCAAACGTAGGTCGCTACAAAATCAATAAAAAATTACACATCAAAAACCGCTTGTTCAATCAACGTTTGGCTGAAACTTTGATAGATTCCGAAACGGGAGAAATCATTGCTGAAGCTGGACAGTTATTGGATCGTCGTGTGCTAGATGAAATCCTACCTTTTATTGAAAAAGGTGCAGGATATAAAGAGTTTACGATTCCTAAAGGTGTAACTGGCGCGGATACAATCCCGGTTCAGTGCATTAATGTTTACTCGCCAACAGAAGAAGGCAAGGTAGTTAAGGTTATTTCTAACGGTGTTATTGATAAAGCCGTCAAAAACATCACGCCTGCCGATATCATCTCTTCCATTAACTACTTTATTAACTTACTGCATGGTATTGGAAATACGGATGATATTGACCATCTTGGTAACCGTCGACTTCGTTCTGTAGGTGAATTGCTTCAAAATCAATTCCGTATCGGTCTTTCCCGTATGGAACGTGTTGTTCGTGAGCGTATGTCGATTCAAGACGCTAACGTGATTACGCCGCAAGCGTTGATCAACATTCGTCCTGTTATCGCATCAATCAAAGAGTTCTTTGGTAGCTCCCAACTTTCTCAGTTTATGGACCAAACGAATCCGCTTGCTGAATTGACGCATAAGAGACGTCTGTCTGCACTCGGACCCGGCGGTTTGACGAGAGAGCGCGCAGGGATGGAAGTTCGTGACGTGCATCACTCTCACTATGGCCGTATGTGTCCAATTGAGACGCCTGAGGGACCGAATATTGGTCTGATCAACTCCTTGTCTACATTCGCTCGTATTAACGAGTATGGCTTCATTGAAGCTCCATACCGTTGGGTAGATCCGAAGACAGGTTTGGTTACTGACCAAATTGCTTACCTGACTGCAGATGAAGAGGATAACTATGTTATCGCGCAAGCGAATGCGAAATTGACGGAAGAAAACAAATTCGTCGAAGATGCGATTATCGTTCGTTACAAAGATGACAACTTAACACTTCCGGTTGAACGTGTCGACTACATGGACGTTTCTCCGAAACAGGTTGTTTCTGTCGCAACAGCGTTAATTCCGTTCCTTGAAAACGATGACTCCAACCGTGCGTTAATGGGTTCCAACATGCAGCGTCAAGCAGTTCCACTTCTTATCCCTAAAGCTCCGCTAGTAGGTACAGGAATGGAGCACAAGGTTGCAAAGGACTCAGGAGTATGTATTGTCTCCAAATTTGATGGAATTATTGAGAAGGCTGCTGCGAATGAAATTTGGTTACGTCGCCAAGAAATGGTTGATGGCAAGCTAGTCAGCGGCAACATCGTGAAATATAAGCTTCACAAATTTATGCGTTCTAACCAAGGTACGTGCATTAATCAACGTCCGATTGTTAAAAAAGGTCAATTGATTAAAGCTGGCGATATTCTTGCTGATGGACCATCTACAGAACAAGGCGAATTGGCGCTTGGGCGTAACGTAGTCGTAGCTTTCATGACTTGGGAAGGTTACAACTATGAGGATGCGATCTTGCTAAGCCAAAAGCTTGTTAAAGAAGATGTGTACACCTCCATTCATATCGAGGAATACGAGTCTGAAGCTCGTGATACGAAGCTTGGACCTGAAGAAATTACTCGCGATATCCCGAACGTAGGGGAAGACGCACTTAAGAATCTTGATGAGCGCGGAATCATCCGTGTCGGTGCAGAAATTGGCGCTGGCGATATCCTCGTTGGTAAAGTAACACCGAAGGGTGTGACAGAGCTGACGGCGGAAGAAAGATTGCTACACGCGATCTTCGGTGAGAAGGCTCGTGAGGTTCGTGACACGTCCCTACGCGTACCGCATGGTACAGATGGTATCGTTGTTGATGTGAAAGTATTTACGCGTGAGAACGGCGATGAGCTGCCTCCAGGTGTAAACCAACTCGTTCGTGTCTATATTGCTCAAAAACGGAAAATTTCCGAAGGCGACAAAATGGCGGGACGTCATGGTAACAAAGGGGTAGTTGCACGTATTCTCCCTGAAGAAGATATGCCTTTCCTTCCGGATGGTACACCGGTTGAAGTCGTTCTGAATCCACTAGGGGTTCCTTCCCGGATGAACATCGGTCAAGTACTTGAAGTTCACTTAGGTATGGCTTCCAAGTATTTAGGTATTCACGCTGCAACACCAGTATTCGATGGAGCGCGTGAGTATGACGTATTTGATGCCATGGAAGAAGCAGGTATGCAACGTAGCGGTAAAACGATTCTGTATGATGGTCGTACAGGTGAGTCCTTCGAACGTGAAGTAACCGTTGGCGTTATGTACATGATCAAATTGGCACACATGGTTGACGATAAAATCCATGCCCGTTCCACAGGACCTTACTCCCTTGTTACTCAACAGCCGCTGGGTGGTAAAGCGCAGTTCGGTGGACAACGTTTCGGGGAGATGGAAGTATGGGCACTCGAGGCTTATGGAGCTGCTTATACATTGCAAGAAATTCTTACCGTTAAGTCAGATGACGTTGTGGGCCGTGTGAAAACGTACGAATCCATTGTCAAAGGCGAGAACGTTCCAGAACCAGGCGTTCCGGAATCCTTCAAAGTTTTGATCAAAGAGCTTCAAAGTTTAGGTATGGATGTTAAGATCCTGTCTGGCGACGAAGAAGAGATCGAAATGCGTGAAGCTGATGACGACGACGAAGTGACAAGCGATAAATTAAACCTAAACATCGAGGGCTCCGAGCTTGGGGTCAACGAATAGTAACATAGCTTTAGAACGAGAACGATTCACTGTAAAGTGGGTTTAAATTTCTTAAAGGAGGGTTGCTCCTTGATGGACGTTAACAACTTCGAGTTTATGAAAATCGGCTTGGCATCACCCGATAAAATTCGCTCTTGGTCCCGTGGGGAAGTAAAGAAGCCGGAAACGATTAACTACAGAACCTTAAAACCTGAGAAAGAAGGTCTTTTCTGTGAAAAGATCTTCGGACCTACGAAAGATTGGGAATGTCATTGCGGTAAGTACAAACGCGTTCGTTATAAAGGCGTGGTTTGTGACCGTTGTGGCGTTGAAGTAACCCGTCAAAAAGTACGTCGTGAACGCATGGGGCACATTGAACTTGCTGCTCCTGTTTCACACATTTGGTACTTCAAAGGGATTCCTAGCCGTATGGGTCTTGCACTAGATATGTCTCCAAGATCCTTGGAAGAAATTATCTACTTCGCATCGTACGTAGTAACGGATCCAGGTGATACACCACTTGAGAAGAAGCAACTATTGTCTGAGAAAGAATACCGTAGCTATCGTGAGAAATACGGCTATGCTTTCCAAGCAGGCATGGGTGCGGAAGCTGTCAAAAAGCTGCTTATCGATATTGATATCGAACGCGAAGTAGACACACTCAAAGAAGAACTCAAAACTGCACAAGGTCAACGTCGTAATCGTGCGATTAAGCGTTTGGAAGTTATGGAAGCATTCCGTAACTCGAAGAACTTGCCTGGTTGGATGGTACTGGATGTACTGCCAGTTATCCCGCCTGAGCTTCGCCCGATGGTACAACTTGATGGTGGTCGTTTTGCGACATCCGATTTGAATGATCTCTATCGCCGTGTTATTAACCGTAACAACCGTCTGAAGAGATTGCTCGACCTAGGCGCACCGGATATCATTGTTCAAAATGAGAAACGGATGCTTCAAGAAGCGGTTGATGCATTGATCGATAACGGTCGTCGCGGCCGTCCAGTAACAGGTCCGGGTAACCGTCCTTTGAAATCCCTCAGCCATATGCTGAAAGGTAAACAAGGTCGTTTCCGTCAGAACTTGCTCGGTAAACGTGTTGACTACTCTGGTCGTTCCGTTATCGTAGTAGGACCTAACCTGAAGATGTACCAATGTGGTCTTCCGAAGGAAATGGCACTTGAATTGTTCAAGCCTTTCGTTATGAAAGAGCTTGTGAATAAAGGTTTGGCTCATAACATCAAGAGTGCGAAACGTAAAGTTGAGCGCGTAAGTCCAGATGTTTGGGATGTTCTTGAAGAAGTCATTAAGGAGCACCCGGTTCTTCTGAACCGTGCACCGACGTTGCATAGATTGGGTATTCAAGCTTTTGAACCGATTCTGGTTGAAGGCCGCGCTATTAAACTTCACCCGCTTGTATGTACAGCTTACAACGCTGACTTCGACGGTGACCAAATGGCCGTTCACGTTCCATTGTCCTCAGAAGCGCAAGCTGAAGCTCGTTTGCTCATGTTGGCATCGGGGAACATTTTGAATCCGAAAGACGGTAAGCCGGTTGTTACACCTTCACAGGATATGGTTCTGGGAAGTTTCTACTTAACAACGGATAACAAATTCGCTAAAGGTGCTGGTTCTATCATTAGAACCGTTCATGAAGCAGTTTCTTCCTACCAATCGGGTAAAATGGCACTGCACGCACGTGTAGCTATCCCTGCTAAAGCATTGAACAAAACAAGTTTCACAGAGAAACAACAAAACGCTATGTTGATTACTACGATTGGTAAAATCATTATGAATGAAATCTATCCTGCTGATTTCCCATTCATCAATGAGCCGACCAAAACCAACCTCTTGAATGGTATTCCAGATGCCCACTTCGTATTTGAAAAAGGTGCAGATCTGAAAGCAATCATGTTGGAACGTGATGAGAACAAAGCGGTAGGTAAAGAGTATTTAGGATCGATTATTGCTGAGTGTTTCCGTAAGTACCACACAACGCAAACTTCGATGATTCTTGATAAAATTAAAGAGCTTGGATTCACGTATTCAACGAAAGCAGGTATTACCGTAGCTGTCTCTGACGTTGTAGTTCCAACTGAAAAAGTAGCAATCCTGAAGGAATGTGAAGAGAAAGTACGCGTAGTTACGAACCAGTACCGTCGTGGTTTGATTACAGATGAAGAGCGTTATGACCGCGTCATTGCGATCTGGAGTAAAGCGAAGGATGAAATCACTGAGATTTTGATGAAATCCCTAGATAAATACAACTCTATCTCCATGATGGTTGAATCCAAAGCACGGGGTAACAAATCACAGATTACACAGCTTGGCGGTATGCGTGGTTTGATGGCGAATCCATCCGGTAAAATTATGGAGTTGCCGATTAAATCGAACTTCCGTGAAGGTTTGACAATCTTAGAATACTTTATTTCCACGCACGGAGCGCGTAAAGGTCTTGCCGATACAGCACTTCGTACAGCGGATTCCGGTTACTTGACTCGTCGTCTCGTTGACGTAGCACAAGATGTTATCGTTCGTGAAGACGATTGTGGAACAGATAAAGGCTTTATGGTTAGCAAAATTCAAGACGGTAAAGAGGTTATTGAGGATCTCTACGATCGTATTGAAGGGCGCTACGCCTATGAAACGCTTCGTCATCCACAAACAGGTGAAGTGATTGTACAACGTAATGAGCTTATTGAATCTGGTATTGCAGATCGTATTATTGAAGCAGGTATCGAGAAACTTCAAATTCGTTCTGTACTTAGCTGCCGCACCAATCATGGTGTTTGTAAGAAATGTTATGGTCGTAACTTGGCTACTGGTCAATTCGTTGAGGTTGGTGAGGCAGTTGGTATTATTGCCGCTCAATCCATTGGTGAGCCAGGAACACAGTTGACGATGCGTACGTTCCATACCGGTGGTGTTGCCGGAGACGATATCACACAAGGTTTGCCGCGTATTCAAGAGCTCTTTGAAGCACGTAATCCGAAAGGTCAAGCGATCATTTCCGAAATCGACGGTGTCGTTAAGGAAATTCGTGAAGCTAAGGATCGTCGTGAAATTGAAGTTCAAGGTGAAGCGGAATCCAAAGTGTATGCAGTTCCTTACGGATCTCGTGTACGTGTTTCGTTGAATCAACAAGTTGAAGCTGGTGACGAGTTGACGGACGGATCTATCGATCCGAAAGAAATGCTCCGTATCAAAGGTATTCGCGGCGTTCAGAACTATATTCTTCAAGAAGTACAACGTGTATATCGTAACCAAGGGGTAGAAATTAACGATAAACATATTGAAGTTATGGTTCGTCAAATGCTACGTAAAATCCGCATCGTAGATGCTGGTGATACAACGCTTCTACCTGGTTCATTTGTTGATATTCATGAGTATGAAGCAGCTAATAAGGTTGCTTTGTTCGCTGGCAATGAGCCTGCGGTTGCTCGTCCAATCTTGCTTGGTATCACAAAAGCTTCCCTTGAAACGGATTCCTTCTTATCAGCAGCGTCTTTCCAAGAGACTACACGTGTCTTGACTGATGCAGCGATTAAGGGGAAAGTCGACCAATTGTTAGGTTTGAAAGAGAATGTTATCATCGGTAAACTGATCCCTGCGGGAACTGGTATGCCAAGATACCGTAACATTCGAATCACGAACCCGAACGAGGTTGTCGTTTTGGATGAAGATTTGGAAAAAGAAACAGTTGCTGTTGAGTAATTGAATATAGAGAAAGAGGTAGCCACTTGATTAGGGGTGCGCTATCTCTTTTTATTTACACAAACGGTTCACGGTTATTGTAGAATTACTTAAACTAGCCCTTGACACTCTCTAATCAAAATGCTAATATATCGTAGTGTGCCTAAGTCGATATTCTTTCCTTTCTTTGAAGGGGGTGCCTAATGTCTTATGAAATAGTCAAACAGGCGAAGAATAGATGTGTAGGCACAAAGAAAGTTACAAAAACAGTCGAGCAAGGTAAAGCGATAGAAGTTTTTGTTTCTAAAGATGCAGATCCGCGATTGACGATAAATCTGGTAGCTCTCTGTACGCAGATGGGTGTGCCTGTAACCTACGTAGATTCTATGAAGATGCTAGGTAAAGCATGTGGAATTGAAGTTGGAGCTGCGGTAGCAGCTGTTGTAAATGAATAAGTGCTAAAGGTGTTTTTGTTAGTGGAAGAAGATTGTGTAAGTTCTCGTGACTTTGACAGCTCTCCATAACAAAGACTTTCTCTTTGCTCATTTATGACTCGCCTGGATCTGTGGGCTTGCAAGAAGCACATCATGTTATGAATGTAGGGAGGAGGTGGCGATATGCCAACAATTAACCAACTAGTACGTAAAGGTCGTCAAGCGAAGGTGGATAAGTCCAAATCACCAGCTTTGCAAAAAGGTTTTAACGCTTTGAAAAGAGAAGCAACGGATTTGAGCGCTCCTCAAAAACGTGGTGTCTGCACGCGTGTAGGTACTATGACTCCTAAGAAGCCTAACTCCGCACTTCGTAAATACGCACGTGTTCGTTTAACGAACCGCGTAGAGGTGACAGCTTATATCCCAGGTATCGGTCACAACCTGCAAGAACACAGTGTTGTATTGATCCGTGGTGGTAGAATTAAAGATCTTCCAGGGGTACGTTATCACATCGTGCGTGGAGCTCTAGATACTTCCGGTGTTAACAACCGTAAGCAATCCCGTTCCAAATACGGTACGAAACGTCCGAAAGTTAAAAAATAAGAGATAATAATCAGGGATGATTCTTATAAGAAAGGGGGATAACTATGCCTCGTAAAGGTCCAGTTACTCGCAGAGACGTATTGCCAGATCCTATTTATAATAGCAAACTAGTTACTCGTCTTATCAATCGTATTATGGTTGATGGAAAAAGAGGGGTAGCACAAACGATTCTATACAACGCTTTTAACCTCGTGAAAGATCGTACAGGTAAAGAGCCGATGGAAGTGTTTGAAGCTGCTATCAAAAACATTATGCCAGTACTAGAAGTTAAAGCTCGCCGTGTTGGTGGAGCAAACTATCAAGTGCCTATCGAAGTTAGACCTGACCGTCGTTCGACATTAGGTTTGCGTTGGTTGGTTAACTATTCCCGTCTTCGCGGTGAGAAGACGATGGAAGAAAGATTGGCTTATGAAATTATCGATGCTAGCAATAGCACTGGTTCTTCCGTTAAGAAACGTGAAGATACACACAAAATGGCTGAAGCTAACAAAGCTTTCGCTCACTACCGTTGGTAGAATTCAAATACAATTAACAGAAAGGAGACATAACGACCTATGGCTAGAGAGTTCTCCTTAAAAAACACACGTAATATCGGGATCATGGCTCATATCGATGCTGGTAAAACGACTACAACAGAGCGTATCTTGTACTACACTGGTAAAGTTCACAAAATCGGAGAAGTGCACGAAGGTGCAGCAACGATGGACTGGATGGAGCAGGAGCAAGAGCGCGGAATCACGATTACGTCCGCCGCTACAACTGCGCAATGGGAAGGTCACCGCATCAATATTATTGATACCCCAGGGCACGTTGACTTTACCGTTGAGGTAGAGCGTTCCCTTCGTGTGTTAGATGGAGCAGTTGGTGTATTTAGCGCGAAAGAGGGCGTTGAACCTCAATCCGAAACAGTTTGGAGACAAGCTGATAAATACAACGTTCCACGTATTGCTTACGTAAACAAAATGGACATCATCGGTGCAGACTTCCTGCAAGTTGTTGAGTCCATGCGTCAAAAACTTGGTGCAAATGCTGTAGCTATTCAACTTCCAATCGGTGCTGAAAGTGATTTCAAAGGAATCATCGATTTGGTTGATGAAGTTGCGTATATGTACAAAGACGATCTTGGTAAGGACATCGAGAAAATCGAAATTCCTGCTGAGTTCAAAGATCAAGTTGCAGAACTTCGTTTGGAACTAATCGAGAAAGTTGCTGAGCTTGATGAAGAGCTTACAATGAAATATCTCGAAGGCGAAGAAATCACTGTTGACGAGATCAAAGCAGCTCTACGTAAAGGTGTCTGCGAAGTGAAAATCTTCCCAGTTATCGTAGGGTCTTCTTACAGAAACAAAGGTGTTCAATTGATGTTGGATGCGGTAATTAATTACCTGCCATCACCACTTGATGTACCTGATATTAAAGGTGTACTTGACGATGGTACTGAAGTGGTTCGTAAGTCTGCTGATGATCAACCTTTCTCAGCGCTTGCATTCAAAATCATGACAGATCCTTTCGTTGGTCGTCTTACGTTCTTCCGTGTTTACTCTGGTACCTTGAACTCCGGTTCCTATGTCTCTAACGCGACAAAAGGCAAACGTGAGCGCGTTGGTCGTATCCTGCAAATGCATGCGAACAGCCGTCAAGAGATCAGCATTGTTTACGCTGGTGACATCGCCGCTGCCGTTGGGTTGAAAGATACAACGACTGGTGATACACTTTGTGATGAGAAAAATCCAGTAATTCTTGAGAAAATGGTCTTCCCTGAACCGGTAATCCAGCTTGCTGTTGAACCGAAGACGAAAGCCGATCAAGATAAAATGGGTATCGCATTGCAAAAACTTGCTGAAGAAGATCCGACTTTCCGTGCTTCCACAGACGAAGAAACAGGACAAACGATCATCGCAGGTATGGGTGAGCTTCACCTTGAGATCTTAGTTGACCGTATGCTTCGTGAGTTCAAAGTAGAAACCAATGTAGGTAAACCGCAAGTTGCTTATCGTGAAACATTCCGCGCGGCAGCTAAAGTTGAAGGTAAATTCGTTCGTCAATCCGGTGGTCGTGGTCAATACGGACATTGTTGGGTTGAGTTTGAACCTCAAGAAGCTGGCACAGGTTTCATTTTCGAAAGCAAAGTAGTGGGCGGATCTATTCCAAGAGAGTACATCGCACCTATTCAAGCTGGTATCGAAGAGTCCATGAAAAACGGTGTAATCGCAGGATTCCCGCTTGTGGATATCAAAGCTACTGTTGTTGATGGATCTTATCATGATGTTGACTCCAATGAAATGGCGTTCAAAATCGCGGGTTCCATGGCGCTTAAAGCTGCAAAAGAAAAATGTAAACCGGTTCTTCTTGAGCCAATCATGAAGGTTGAAGTTACTGTACCAGAAGAGTACATGGGCGATGTTATGGGTGACCTTAACTCCCGTCGTGGACGTATCGAAGGTATGGATAACCGTCATGGCGCGCAAATCATCCGTGCTAAGGTGCCTTTGTCCGAAATGTTTGGATATTCCACAACACTTCGTTCAAGAACACAAGGCCGTGGTGTTTACTCCATGGAACTTTCACATTATGAAGAAGTACCTAAGTCAATTGCAGAAGAAATTATTGCAAAAGGCAAAGGCGCTTAATATAAAACTAATAGTCACTCTAAGGAGGAATCGTTTAAAATGGCAAAGGCTAAATTTGAACGTAATAAACCGCATGTTAACATCGGTACTATCGGTCACGTTGACCATGGTAAAACAACTTTGACAGCTGCTATCACTACAGTATTGTCCAAAAGATACGGTGGAGCTGCAGTAGCATTCGACCAAATCGATAAAGCACCAGAAGAGCGCGAGCGCGGTATCACAATCTCCACAGCTCACGTTGAGTACGAAACACCTAACCGTCACTACGCACACGTAGACTGCCCAGGACATGCTGACTATGTTAAAAACATGATCACTGGTGCTGCTCAAATGGACGGCGCTATCCTAGTTGTTTCCGCAGCTGATGGCCCTATGCCACAAACGCGTGAGCACATTCTTCTTTCCCGTCAAGTAGGCGTACCATACATCGTGGTATTCCTTAACAAATGTGACATGGTTGAAGACGAAGAGTTGCTTGAATTGGTTGAGATGGAAGTTCGCGACCTTCTTAACGAATATGAGTTCCCAGGCGATGATACTCCAATCATCCGTGGAGCAGCTCGTGAAGCTCTTCAAAACCCAGATGGTCCTTGGGCTGACAAAATCATCGAGTTGTTCGAGCAAGTTGATACTTACATCCCAACTCCTGAGCGTCAAACAGACAAACCTTTCCTTATGCCAGTTGAGGATGTATTCTCAATCACTGGTCGTGGAACAGTTGCAACTGGTCGTGTTGAGCGTGGTACAGTTAAAGTACAAGAAGAAGTTGAAATCGTTGGTATCGCTGAAGAAACTCGTAAATGCATCGTAACTGGTGTAGAGATGTTCCGTAAATTGCTTGATTCCGCTCAAGCTGGTGACAACATTGGAGCATTGCTTCGTGGTGTTGATCGTAAAGATATCGAGCGTGGACAAGTTCTTGCGAAACCAGGTTCAGTTAAACCACACACAAACTTCACAGCACAAATCTACGTTCTAACTAAAGAAGAGGGTGGCCGTCATAAGCCTTTCTTCACTGGTTACCGTCCACAGTTCTACTTCCGTACAACTGACGTAACGGGTATCATCTCCCTTCCAGAAGGTACTGAGATGGTTATGCCAGGTGATAACATCACAGTTACTGTAGAACTAATCAACCCAATCGCAATCGAAGAAGGAACACGCTTCGCGATTCGTGAAGGCGGACGTACAGTTGGTGCGGGCGCGGTTGCTACAATTCAAAAATAATCTCTCTTTGAGAGATAGAAACATCCATCGATTTATCGGTGGATGTTTTTTCGTTTATAGGATAACCGCGGCTAAGATAATGAAGCTCTACTGCTAAGATCGAATGGAAACAGAATGCAGTGGTTTTAATAATAATCTTTTATTATAATGTAGAAACGGATTCAGAAAACGACAGCGGATTGTTACTTATATAGAAGAGAAAATCACGTGTAAATAAATATGTGTGTTTGCCTAAAATTTCACTTGCTTTTCGTTTTATAATTTTATATAATATTAAACGTTGGTCTGTGACGTTGCGATGATGCGAAAGGTTGCCGACACACCAGGCCCCTTTGCCATGGGGATGGCTGTTGGAGAATTTTCGCGGAGTATGTCCGATAATAAATTGGGCGATAGAAGGAGGGACTTTTAAATGGCAAAGCAAAAAATTCGTATCCGTTTGAAGGCTTATGATCACAGAATTATTGATCAATCAGCTGAGAAAATCGTGGAAACTGCCAAGCGTTCCGGTGCAGGTGTATCCGGTCCGATTCCGCTTCCGACAGAGAAGCAAATCATCACGATTCTTCGTGCGGTGCACAAGTACAAGGATTCGCGTGAGCAATTCGAAATGCGTACGCATAAGCGTCTAATCGATATTGTGAATCCAACACCACAAACAGTTGATGCTCTAATGCGTCTAGACTTACCGTCTGGCGTTGACATCGAGATCAAACTGTAAAACAACTATAGAGTTAACAATGGAAGGAAATGAGGTGTCAACGATGAAAGGTATCTTAGGGAAAAAACTTGGGATGACACAGTTGTTTACTCCGGAGGGTAATGTTGTTCCGGTAACTGTCATTCAAGCAGGACCATGTGTGGTACTGCAAAAGAAAGATGTGGATAACGATGGTTATGAGTCGATCCAAATCGGTTTTGATGATGTAAAAGCTAGCCGTATCATTAAACCAGAGCTTGGCCATGCGAAAAAAGCAGGGGCAACGCCTAAGCGCTACGTTAAAGAAATTCGTGGCATTCAGTTGGGTGACTATGAAGTAGGTCAAGAACTGAAGGCAGATCTGTTCGCAGAGGGCGAATTCGTTGATGTAACGGGTACTTCCAAAGGTAAAGGTTTCCAAGGTAACATCAAAAGACATAACCAATCCACTGGGCCAATGGCACACGGATCACGTTATCACCGCGGACCAGGTTCGATGGGTTCCATTCAAGCAAACCGCGTTCCTAAAGGTAAAAAATTGCCAGGACATATGGGTAACGAAACGGTAACATTGCAAAATCTTCAAATTATTAAAGTAGATGCTGAGCGTAATGTATTGCTAGTTAAAGGTTCCATTCCGGGTCCTAAAAACAGCTACGTTAGCGTGAAGTCTGCTGTGAAAAAGTAAGAAAGGAGGAAGACAGATGCCAAAAGTAGCTTTATATAATGTAACAGGTGCTCAGGTAGGAGAAATTGAACTGTCTGACGTTGTTTTCGGAATTGAGCCTCACGTTCATGCGATTCACGAAGCTGTTCTTTTACAACAAGCAGCTGTGCGTCAAGGAACTCACAAAACAAAAGGTCGTTCAGAAGTTCGCGGCGGTGGTCGTAAACCTTGGAAACAAAAAGGTACAGGTCGTGCGCGTCAAGGTAGTATTCGTGCTCCACAGTGGAAAGGCGGCGGTACCGTATTCGGACCAACTCCTCGTAGCTATGGTTTCAAATTGCCAAGAAAAGTTCGTCGCTTAGCGATCAAATCCGCTTTGTCCTCGAAACTTATCGATAACAACTTGATCGTTCTGGATCAACTTCAATTGAATGCTCCGAAAACGAAAGAATTCGTTGCTATTTTGAACAACCTGAAAGTAGATACAAAAGTACTAGTTGTAGGCGTACCTAACGACTCCAATGTAGCGTTATCTGCTCGTAATATCCCAGGTGTGAAATTTGTTGCTGCTGATGGAGTTAACGTTCTTGATGTCATGCTTTATGACAAATTGATCTTAACACAAGAGGCTGTACAGAAAGTTGAGGAGGTGCTTGCACAATGAAAAATCCACGCGACATTATCAAGCGCCCGATCATCACTGAGCGTACAAGCGACCTAATGGCTAACAAAAAGTATGTTTTCGAAGTGGATCTTCGCGCTAACAAAACAGAAATTAAACAAGCTATCGAAGCAATCTTCAAAGTGAAAGTTACAAATGTAAACACACTCAGAATGCCAGCTAAGCCTAAACGTTATGGCAAACACTCTGGTTACACTTCCATCTGGAAGAAAGCTATCGTGTCCCTAAGCGCTGAAAGCAAAGAATTGGAATTCTTCGAAACGGTATAACCCATTTCTTGAAGTAAGGAGGAAACAGAGTGCCAATTAAAAAATACAAACCAACCTCACCAGCTCGTCGTGCGATGTCGGTTTCTACTTTTGAAGAAATCACAACATCAACACCCGAGAAATCATTGCTTGCTCCTTTGTTCAAGCATGCTGGTCGTAACAACCAAGGTAAAATTACGGTTCGTCACCACGGTGGTGGACACAAACGTAAATACCGTATTATCGATTTCAAACGTACTAAAGATGGAATACCAGGACGCGTTGCTACAGTTGAGTACGATCCTAACCGTTCCGCGAACATCGCATTGATTCATTATGCTGATGGCGAGAAAAAATACATCATCGCTCCTAAAGGTCTTAAAGTGGACGATCGTATCGTATCTGGACCACAAGCAGATATCAAAGTAGGTAATGCTCTTCCATTGGAAAACATTCCAGTTGGTACAGTTATCCACAACATTGAGTTGAAACCTGGTAAAGGTGCACAATTAGTGCGCGCAGCTGGTACTGAAGCTCAATTGCTTGGTAAAGAAGAATCATACGTTACAATTCGCCTTTCATCCGGTGAAGTTCGTAAAGTACTAAAAGTTTGCCGCGCAACAATCGGTTCTGTTGGTAACGAAGATCACGAGCTAGTGAAAATCGGTAAAGCAGGACGTAATCGTTGGAAAGGCAATCGTCCTCAAGTTCGTGGGGTTGTTATGAACCCGAATGATCACCCACACGGTGGTGGTGAAGGACGCGCACCAATCGGACGTAAATCACCTATGTCTCCATGGGGTAAACCGACGCTTGGTTTCAAAACTCGTAAAAAAGGTAAAGCATCCGATAAATACATTGTACGTCGTCGTACGAAGTAATCTAGGATATAGACATTCTCTTGAGGTTCAAGGAAGGGAGGAACACCCATGGGTCGCAGCTTAAAGAAGGGTCCATTTATCGATGGTCACTTACTGAAAAAAGTAGAAGACTTAAACACTTCTGGCAAGAAATTAGTTGTCAAAACGTGGTCCCGTCGTTCTACAATTTACCCGCAATTCGTTGGTCACACTTTCGGAGTATATGACGGAAGAAAACACGTGCCAGTATATGTAACGGAAGATATGGTTGGGCATAAGCTTGGTGAATTTGCTCCAACACGTACGTATAAAGGTCACGATGACGATAAGAAAACCGGAAAACGTTAATTCATTTTTAACCGAGAGGAGGTACTACCATGCAAGCTAAAGCAATATTGAACCACGCTCGGATTGCTCCTCGTAAAGCAAAGCTAGTTGTTGACTTGATTCGGGGAAAAGCGGTAGGTGAAGCGATCGCAATTTTGCGTCATACACCAAAAGCAGCTTCTCCAATTCTGGAGAAACTATTGAATTCCGCAATTGCCAATGCAGAGCATAACTATTCATTAGATCCAAACAAACTTGTTGTTTCCGAGACTTTCGTAAATCAAGGGCCAACAATGAAAAGATTCCAACAACGTGCAATGGGCCGCGCTAGCGCGATCAAAAAACGTACCAGCCACATCACAATCGTGGTATCTGAAAAATAAGGAGGGGTAACGTGTGGGTCAGAAAGTACACCCGATAGGTTTTAGAATTGGTGTCATTCGTGATTGGGAGTCCAAATGGTTCGCAGAAAAAGATTTCGGAACTCTGCTGCTTGAAGACGTCAAAATCCGCGAATACTTAAAGAATAAACTTAAAGATTCTGCAGTTTCCCATATCGATATCGAGCGCGCGGCTAACCGTGTTAACGTAACGATTCATACTGCTAAACCAGGAATGGTAATTGGTAAAGGCGGAGCTGAAGTTGAAGTTATTCGTAACTACATCGCAGCTATGTCGAACAAAAAAGTTCATATCAACATTTCTGAAATCAAACACCCTGATCTTGATGCTATCCTAGTAGCTGAAGCAGTTGCACTTCAATTAGAGCGTCGCGTTTCTTTCCGTCGTGCTATGAAGCAAGCAATGCAAAGAACTATGAGATCCGGAGCAAAAGGTATCAAAGTTGCAACTAGCGGACGTCTTGGCGGTGCTGAGATTGCTCGTACGGAAGGATATAGCGAAGGAACTGTTCCACTTCATACACTTCGTGCGGATATCGACTATGGTACGGCTGAGGCAGCCACTACTTATGGACGTATTGGTGTAAAAGTATGGATTTATCGTGGAGAAGTGCTTCCGACAGCTAAGAAAAAGGCTCAGCCGGAAGGAGGAAATTAAATCATGTTAGTACCTAAACGTGTAAAACACCGTAAAGAACACCGCGGTAACATGAAAGGTCGCGCTAAAGGCGGAACGGAAGTTGCTTTTGGCGAATATGGTCTGCAAGCGGTAGAACCGGCTTGGGTTTCCAACCGTCAAATCGAAGCAGCACGTATTGCCATGACACGTTACATCAAACGTGGTGGTAAAGTATGGATTAAAATTTTCCCAGCAAAACCAGTTACACAAAAGCCGCTTGAAGTTCGTATGGGTAGTGGTAAAGGTAGCGTGGAAAAATGGGTTGCCGTAGTAAAACCGGGCAAAATTTTGTTTGAACTTGCGGGTGTAAGCGAAGAGGTTGCTCGTGAAGCAATGCGTCTTGCGGCTCACAAGCTTCCAATCAAAACGAAGTTCGTGAAAAGAGAAGAAGTAGGCGGTGAAGCAAATGAAGGGTAGTGAATTCCGGAACTTAACCACTGCTGAAATCGAGCAAAAAGTTAATGGTTTTAAAGAAGAACTCTTTAACCTCCGTTTTCAACTAGCTACTGGTCAATTGGACAACCCGACTCAGATTCGTGATTTGCGTAAAGAGATCGCTCGTGCCAAGACTATTTTGCGTGAAAGAGAACTGGGTATTGGGTAACCAAATCTAGAAGGGAGTGTTCCTTAGATGGCTGAACGTAACGATCGTAAAGTTCTGATCGGTAAAGTTGTCAGCGATAAAATGGATAAAACCATTGTTGTTGCTGTTGAAACTTACAAAAAACATGAACTCTACCATAAAAGAATTAAATCTACAAAAAAATTCAAAGCACATGATGAAAACAACCAAGCTAAGATTGGTGACACTGTGAAAATCAGTGAAACTAGACCGTTGTCCAAAGATAAAAGTTGGAGATTGGTTGAAATTCTTGAAGTGGCAGTTGTTATCTAATATTCTAGATATGAACCCCGAAAGGAGGGAATACGATGATTCAACCATTTACTCGTTTGGCTGTCGCTGACAACTCAGGTGCGAAACAATTAATGTGTATCCGCGTTTTGGGTGGTACTGGTCGTCGCGTTGGTCACATTGGTGATTTGATCGTATGTTCAGTAAAAGAAGCAACACCAGGTGGCGTTGTCAAAAAAGGTGACGTTGTTAAAGCAGTTATCGTTCGTACGAAGAGCGGTGCTCGCCGTAAAGACGGTTCATATATCTCATTTGATGAGAATGCAGCTGTTATCGTGAAAGAAGATAAAAGCCCACGTGGTACTCGTATCTTCGGACCAGTTGCTCGCGAACTTCGCGATAGAGACTTCATGAAGATCGTATCCTTGGCTCCAGAAGTTATCTAAGACGTGTTACGATGTTGTTTTCCATTGTGGAGAACCCCAGGAGGTGTAGAAGCTAATGCCAAGACTTAAAAAGAGACTAGAATCTCATAACAATAAATTGCACGTGAAAAAAGACGATACTGTTTTCGTTATCACTGGCAAAGACAAAGGTAAGAAAGGCCGCGTTATCGCTGCTTACCCTCGTCAAAATCGTGTTCTTGTTGAAGGTGTAAACATGGTTAAGAAACATGCGAAACCATCCCAACTTAACCCACAAGGCGGTATCTTGAATCAAGAAGCTGCGATCCACGTTTCTAACGTGATGCTGATTGATCCTAAGAGCGGCAAACCTACTCGCGTAGGATACAAAGTATTGGATAACGGAACGAAAGTTCGTATCGCGAAAAAATCCGGCGAAGTTATCGACTAATACACACATGTATGGAAAGGAGGAAACTAAGTCATGACAGTAAGATTGAAAGATCGTTACTTGAACGAGATTACACCAGCTTTAATTCAAAAGTTCAACTACACGACAGTTATGCAAGTACCGAAAATTGAGAAAGTTGTAATCAACATGGGTGTTGGTGAGGCTGTTTCAAACTCCAAAGTACTTGATACTGCAGTAGAAGATCTTCAAAAGATCTCTGGTCAAAAACCAGTTGTAACTAAATCCAAAAAAGCGATCGCAGGTTTCAAACTTCGCGAAAACATGCCGATTGGTGCGAAAGTAACTCTTCGCGGCGAGCGTATGTACCACTTCTTGGACAAATTATTTAACGTATCACTTCCACGTGTACGTGACTTCCGCGGTATTTCCAACAAAGCATTTGATGGTCGCGGTAACTACACGCTTGGTTTGAAAGAACAACTCATTTTCCCTGAAATTGAGTATGATAAAATCGATAAAGTTCGTGGTATGGATATTGTTATCGTAACGACGGCTAAGTCCGACGAGGAAGCTCGCGAGCTTTTAACACAACTCGGAGCGCCTTTCGTAAAATAGGTTACCAGTCGTACCTATCAGGAGGTGTTATATTAAGTGGCAAAAACTTCGATGAAAGTCAAACAACAACGTACCCCGAAGTTTAAAGTGCAAGCATACACACGTTGTGAGCGCTGCGGACGTCCGCATTCAGTGCTTCGCAAGTTCAAAATTTGTCGGATTTGTTTCCGCGAATTAGCACACAAAGGTCAGATTCCAGGCGTGAAAAAAGCAAGCTGGTAATCACCCTATTTTCGGGAAGGAGGTTTACACAAAATGGTCATGTCAGATCCAATTGCAGATATGCTAACACGCATTCGTAATGCGAACATCGTACGTCATGAGACAGTTGAAATCCCAGCTTCTAAAGTGAAGAGGGAAATTGCTGAAATCCTTAAAAAAGAAGGATTTATCCGTGATGCTGAGTACGTTCAAGATAGCAAACAAGGTATCATTCGTTTGTTCCTGAAATATGGTTCAAACAATGAGCGTGTTATCTCTGGTTTGAAAAGAATTTCGAAACCAGGTCTACGCGTTTATACAAAATCACAAGAAGTCCCTCGTGTTCTGGGCGGTTTAGGGATTGCCATCATCTCCACGTCTCAAGGAGTTATGACGGATAAAGATGCTCGTCAATCCAAAGCTGGCGGAGAGGTTATCTGCTACGTTTGGTAATACAATTGTAATTGAATGGAGGTGCAAACATGTCTCGTATTGGTCGTAAGCCAATCACCATTCCAAGTGGTGTAAATGTAACACTAGACAATACTCAAATCACGGTTAACGGTCCTAAAGGATCCTTGTCCCGTGAACTTCATAAAGATATGAAAATCAGTGTTCTAGAAAACGAGATTTCTGTTGAGCGTCCTTCCGATAACAAGCTCCACCGTTCCCTGCATGGTACAACACGTAGTGTTGTTGCCAACATGGTAAGTGGTGTTACGGAAGGGTTCACGAAATCTTTGGATCTAGTAGGCGTAGGTTACCGTGCAAACAAAAGCGGTGACAAATTGGTTCTTAACGTTGGGTACTCCCATCCAGTTGAAATCAATCCTGAAAACGGCATTGAGTTCGATGTTCCAACGAACACGAAAATCATCGTTAAAGGTATTGATAAAGAGCTAGTTGGCGCAATGGCAGCGAAAGTTCGTTCCGTACGTGAACCAGAGCCGTATAAAGGTAAAGGTATCAAGTATGAAGGCGAACGCATTCTTCGTAAAGAAGGTAAAGCTGGTAAGAAGAAATAAGATCGAAAGATCGCGGGTAATAGCTAAGAGTTTTCTGATGAAAACTTGCTACGTAAGCATAAGCCTCGCATCATAAGATGATGAAAGGAGTGTAAGTATAGATGATTACTAAAAGCGATAAAAATAAAGCTCGTCTGAAAAGACACCTTCGTGTTCGTAAGAAAATTGAAGGAACAACTCTTCGCCCACGTTTGAACATCTTCCGTTCTTCCAAACATATGTATGCTCAATTAATCGATGATACAACTGGTGTAACAATCGTTGCAGCTTCGACTCAAGATAAAGAGCTTAAAAGTGAAATTGGTAACGGTGGTAACGTTGAAGCTGCTCGTAAAGTTGGCGCATTAATCGCAGCACGTGCGAAAGAAAAAGGTTTAGACAAAGTGGTTTTTGACCGCGGTGGATACCTTTATCATGGACGTGTTCAAGCATTAGCTGACGCAGCTCGTGAAGCTGGTCTTGAATTCTAGAAATACATTAATAAGGAGGTAAAAGACTTGCGTGTAGATCCTAATACTTTAGAGCTAACAGAAAAAGTCGTAAATATTAATCGCGTAGCTAAAGTAGTAAAAGGCGGACGTCGTTTCAGCTTCAGCGCACTTGTTGTCGTTGGCGATGGCAATGGCTGGGTTGGTGCAGGAATCGGTAAAGCTTCCGAAGTTCCAGATGCAATCCGTAAAGGCATTGAAGATGCGAAAAAGAACTTGATTCATGTTCCTATCGTAGGCACTTCGATTCCTCACCTTGTTACTGGTAAATTTGGCGCGGGACGCGTTCTATTGAAACCAGCATCCCAAGGTACAGGAGTTATCGCAGGCGGACCAGTTCGTGCAGTACTTGAACTTGCTGGTGTAGGCGATATCTTGACAAAATCCCTAGGTTCATCGAACTCCATGAACATGGTTAACGCTACGCTTGAAGGCTTAAGCCGCTTGAAAAAAGCGGAAGAAGTTGCAAAGCTTCGTGGTAAAACTGTTCAAGAGCTATTAGGTTAGGAGGGGTATACATGGCTAAACAATTACAAGTTACCCTAAAACGCAGCTTGATCGGCCGCCCTGAAACGCAACGCATTACTGTGAAAACACTTGGTCTTCGCAAGATTAACCAAACTGTTCTTCACCAAGATAATGCTGCAATCAGAGGTATGGTTAACCAAGTAAGCCATTTGGTAGAAGTTAAAGAAATCGAAGCATAGAAATACGAATTTAAGATCTAGAGGAGGTGTGCAACGATGAAGTTACATGAGCTAAGTTCTGCTACTGGCGCTCGTAAATCACCTAAGCGTGTTGGACGTGGAACAAGTAGTGGTATGGGTAAAACATCAACTCGCGGACACAAAGGTCAAAACGCACGTTCCGGTGGAGGCGTTCGTCCAGGATTTGAGGGTGGACAAAACCCATTGTACCGTCGTTTACCTAAACGTGGATTCACGAACCGTTTCCGTACGGAGTACGCGATCGTTAATCTTGAAGACTTGAACAATTTCGCAGCTGGTACTGAAGTTACTCCAGAAGTATTAATGGAGACTGGTATTGTTAAAGCTCCTAAAGACGGTATTAAGATTTTAGGAAACGGTGAAATCACAGTAAAATTAACCGTTAAAGCGAATAAGTTCTCTCAATCAGCGATTGAGAAAATCCAAGCTGCCGGCGGTCAAACCGAGGTGATTTAATGTTCAATACCATAGCCAACATCTTCAAAGTAGAAGATTTACGCAGAAGGATTCTCTTCACGCTTATCTTGCTAATCGTCTACCGTTTGGGTGCCTTTATTCCGGTTCCAAACATTAATACAGATGTTCTGAAACTTCAAGATCAAGCGAATCAGAGCGATGTCTTTGGTTTGCTTAACACGTTCTCCGGCGGTGCGCTCTTCCAATTCTCCATCTTCGCGATGGGAATTATGCCTTATATCACGGCTTCGATCATTGTTCAGCTTTTGTCCATGGATGTAATCCCGCGCTTCGCGCAGTGGGCAAAAGAAGGAGATGTCGGAAGAAAGAAAATGACGCAGGTGACTCGTTACGGTACGATTGTTCTAGGGTTGATTCAAGCTTTCGGACTATCAATTGGCTTTAACCGCCTATACAGTGGTTTGGTCATTGATGCTGGGTTTACAACTTTCGCATTAATCGCTATCGTGTTGACAGCTGGTACAGCTTTCTTGATGTGGCTAGGTGAGCAAATCACGGAATACGGGATTGGTAACGGTATTTCCATTATCATCTTTGCTGGTATCGTTTCTGCGATTCCAACAAGCATACAACAAATTTACAAATCACTCTTTGCAACCGATGGAGCCCTGTTCCTGAACATTGTGAAACTGATCATTATTGCTTTAGTTGTTATCCTGATTATTGCTGGCGTTATATTCGTACAACAAGGTGTTCGTAAGATACCTGTACAATATGCGAAGCGAGTAGTTGGTCGTAAAATGTATGGTGGGCAAACAACACACATTCCACTTAAAGTGAATGCTGCTGGTGTTATCCCTGTAATCTTCGCATTATCACTTTTGATGTTTCCTCCAACCATTGCAAGTTACTGGAGAGGGAATGTAGTCGCAGAATGGATTATTAACAACTTGAGTATTAACCAAACTGCACCATTAGCGATTGTACTGTATGTACTGTTGATTATCGGTTTCACCTACTTCTACACCTTCGTACAAATTAATCCAGTTCAAATGGCTGATCAGATGAAAAAGAATGGCGGATACATACCAGGTATCAGACCAGGTAAAACGACGTCGACTTATCTGACACGCGTAATGACTAGAATTACTCTTTCTGGAGCTTTGTTCCTTTCAGCAATATCTATTCTTCCAATGTTATTTGGAGGACTTGCTGGATTGCCTAGTTCGGTTCAAATAGGTGGTACATCTTTGCTTATCGTAGTAGGCGTTGGTCTTGAGACAATGAAGCAAATCGAGAGCCAATTGATTAAGCGTCATTACAAAGGGTTCATCAATAAATAGCTAATAGGTACTGATGGGGCAAGTTCTGCGACATCGGCACCTATTGTGCTGTTCGTAATGCCGAGTGCGATGGGGAGGTTTTAATTGTGAACGTAATATTTATGGGGCCTCCTGGTGCAGGCAAAGGTACGCAAGCAGAGAAAATCGTTTCTGAGTTTCAGATTCCTCATATTTCAACTGGCGATGCATTTCGCGCAGCAATGAGCCAAGGTACACCAATGGGTATCGAAGCTAAAGGATATGTAGATAAGGGGCTTCTTGTTCCTGATGAAATTACGAACGGTATTGTGAGAGAGCGTCTTGCCCAACCGGATTGCGATAAAGGATTTTTGCTGGATGGGTTTCCTAGAACGGTAGCTCAAGCTGATGCATTGTCTGAAATCGTTGATTCACTTGGTAAGAAGATTGAGGTCGTAATCAATCTAGCTGTTGATCGCAGTTATCTGTTAGCACGACTAACTGGCCGAAGAATTTGTAAATCCTGTGGTTCTACGTATCATGTCATCTTCAACCCACCTCTGCAAGAAGGCGTATGCGATAAATGTTCCGGTGAGTTGTACCAACGATCTGATGATACGGAAGAGAAAGTCGGAACACGTTTGGATGAATACATCAACAAAACGGCTCCGCTTCTGGATTACTACCAAAAGAGGGAATTATTGCGTGAGGTTAACGGGGAACAAGACATTCATGCGGTAACCGAACAAATTAGCTCACTGCTACGAGGTCTAGCGTAATGATCATTTGTAAGTCCGAGGTTGAACTAGACCTAATGCGAGAAGCTGGTCGTATCGTAGCCGAAACGCACCGCTTATTGGCAAGGGCGATTCGTCCGAACATTACAACGAAAGAACTTGATCAGATCGCAGAGGAATTCATTCGCAGTCAGGGAGCAATTCCATCTTTCAAAGGTTACAATGGTTTTCCTGGGAGCATTTGTGCTTCAGTCAACGAAGAATTAGTTCATGGTATTCCTGGTCCAAGAAAGCTAGTTGAGGGCGACATTATCAGTATTGATATTGGTGCTCAATATAAAGGTTATCATGGAGATTCTGCTTGGACATATCCTGTCGGTGAAATTTCTGAAACAGCTCAGCGCTTGTTGACTGTGACAGAAGAGTCACTCTATCGAGGCATTGCAGAAGCTAAACCGGATGCTAGACTCTACACGTTGTCGCATGCAATCCAAACTTGTATTGAAGACGCAGGCTTCTCCGTGGTTATAGAGTATGTCGGTCATGGTATTGGAACGGATCTTCACGAAGAACCACAAATTCCGAACTATGGTATACCTGACAAAGGTCCTCGACTCAAACCAGGCATGGTCCTAGCCATTGAACCCATGGTGGTTGTTGGCGAAAGATTTGTCCAAACACTCGAAGACGATTGGACTGTAGTCACTTCAGATCGTACGCTATGTGCTCATTTCGAACATACGGTTGCCATAACGGCAGCTGGTTATGAAATACTAACTTTGCCTAGATCGTAGGTGAACTGAGTGGATAGTAAGATTCCGCAAGTGGGTCAAATCGTAAAGGTGCTTCGCGGTAGAGATCCCGGAGAATATGCGGTCGTGATTGGTATTGAAGATCATCGTTTTGTCTGGCTTGCCGACGGCGATCATCGTAAATTCGATCAACCGAAGAAGAAGAACCTGAATCATCTTCATTTACAAGAAACGATTAGCAGTGAAGTAGCGTCAAGCATTAGGGAAACTGGTCGTGTGACTAATGGGAAATTGCGCTTTGCAATCGCCAAATTCGTTGAACTTATGCAAGTTGAAGCACAAGAGAAAGGAGAATGACTGTGGCCAAAGAAGATGTAATTGAAGTAGAAGGTACAGTGATTGAACCTCTTCCGAATGCAATGTTTAAAGTTGAATTGGAAAATGGTCATAAAATCCTAGCCCATGTTTCAGGAAAGATCAGAATGCATTTTATTCGCATTTTGCCTGGAGATAAGGTTACCGTAGAATTATCGCCTTATGATTTGACGAGAGGCCGTATAACCTACCGTTTCAAATAAATGTTCGGCTTAGAAGTAATACTCTCTCAAGGCGTATGCTTACGAAGCAAGTTTTCTAACGAAAACGCAACATGGTTGCTTACGATAAAAAGGAGGGCTTAAAATGAAAGTAAGACCGTCAGTAAAACCGATTTGTGAAAAATGTAAAGTTATTCGCCGTAAAGGTAATGTAATGGTAATTTGTGAAAACCCTAAGCACAAACAAAAACAAGGTTAAAAGGAGGTGCATTCTGTAGATGGCACGTTTAGCTGGAGTTGACTTACCTCGTGACAAACGAGTTGTAATCGCGTTGACTTACATTTTCGGTATCGGCACTACAACTGCTCAGAAAATCATTGCTTCCACAGGTATCGATGCGAGTACTCGCGTTCGTGACTTGACTGAAGATGAAGTGAGCAAAATCCGTGATGTAATTGACAAAACCCTTAAAGTAGAAGGCGATCTTCGCCGTGAAATTTCCCTAAACATCAAACGTCTAATCGAAATCGGATCCTACCGTGGTCTTCGTCACCGCCGTGGTCTTCCTGTTCGTGGTCAACGTACTAAAACTAATGCTCGTACACGTAAAGGTCCTCGTCGTACAGTAGCTAATAAGAAGAAATAATAAAGGGGGTTAGAGCTAATGGCAAAACCTAAAAAAGTCGTCCGTACGAAACGTCGTGACCGGAAAAATATTGAGAGCGGTGTAGCACACATCCGTTCAACATTTAACAACACGATCGTAACGATCACGGATCCGCATGGTAACGCAATTTCTTGGGCAAGTTCAGGAAACCTTGGATTCAAAGGTTCCCGTAAAAGCACTCCTTTCGCAGCACAAATGGCAGCTGAAAAAGCAGCTAAAGCAGCAATGGAGCACGGCTTGAAAACTGTTGAAGTTATGGTTAAAGGTCCAGGCGCTGGCCGCGAAGCAGCAATCCGCTCTTTGCAAGCAGCAGGTCTTGAAGTAAACCTGATTAAAGACGTGACGCCGGTTCCTCATAATGGCTGCCGTCCTCCAAAACGTCGTCGCGTATAATTCAGGATCACTTTGTAGTATAATTATTCCAAAATCGTGAATAATGGTTTGAAGGATAGGCATACTATGAAATTTTCAACGAAGTATCCAGAGGGAACCGACGTATTGAATGGAGGGTACATTTCATGATCGAAATCGAAAAGCCAAAAATAGAAACTGTAGCATTAAGTGAAGATGGCGCTTATGGTAGATTTATCATTGAGCCGTTGGAGCGTGGCTACGGTACAACCTTAGGAAACTCACTACGTCGTATCTTACTGTCCTCTTTACCGGGGGCAGCAGTAACCTCTGTCCAAATCGATGGCGTTTTGCACGAATTTTCAACGATTCCTGGCGTGCTTGAGGATGTTACGGAAATTATCCTCAATCTTAAAGGATTATCGTTGAAGATTCACTCCGATGAGGAGAAAGTGCTAGAAATTGATGCAGAAGGAGAAGGTAATATTACAGCGGCTGATATCCGCGGTGATAGTGATGTTGAAATCCTTAACCCGGATCTACACATCGCTACCTTGTCTCCAGATGCACGTCTTCACATGAGGATTCATGCGGGCAGAGGGCGCGGTTACGTCCAATCAGACAAAAATAAGCATGAAGAGCAACCAATTGGTGTAATACCAATTGATTCGATCTACACGCCTATTACTCGGGTAAACTACGCTATTGAGAATACTCGCGTCGGCCAAGTGACTAACTATGATAAGTTGACCCTCGAAGTGTGGACCGATGGAAGTATTCGTCCAGAAGAAGCAGTAAGCTTGGGCGCTAAAATCTTAACTGAACATTTGCTCTTGTTCGTCGGTTTGACGGATGAAGCAAAAGACGCTGAGATCATGGTTGAAAAAGAAGAAGATAAGAAAGAAAAAGTTCTTGAGATGACGATCGAAGAACTAGACCTTTCCGTTCGCTCTTACAACTGTCTCAAACGTGCAGGGATTAATACCGTACAAGAGCTGATTACCAAAACAGAAGAAGACATGATGAAAGTTCGGAACTTAGGTCGCAAATCCCTTGAAGAAGTTCAAGAGAAGCTCGAAGAGCTGGGTCTGGGTCTACGTACCGAGGAATAATCTTGTCAGAAGGAGGTTAACTCAATGAACTACAGAAAATTGAACCGCGATTCCAGTAATCGTAAAGCATTATTTCGTGATCTGGTAACGGATCTGTTCATACATGAGCGCATTCAAACAACAGAAGCAAAAGCTAAAGAAATTCGTTCAATCGCTGAGAAGTTAATTACTCTTGCGAAACGCGGAGATCTTCACGCACGCCGTCAGGTTGCTGCTTTTGTTCGTAGAGAAGCTGCTAACGAAAATCAAGATGCGATTCAAAAACTATTCTCTGATTTGGCTACTCGTTACTCCGAGCGTCCAGGCGGATACACGCGTATCCTTAAACTGGGACCACGCCGCGGTGACGCAGCACCAATGGTTTACCTAGAGCTAGTAGATCGCGCATAGAAGACGGATGGGAAAGGGTGGACGGAATCACTAGATTCTGGTGAAGCCCTTTTTTTGCAGTCTTGGATCGCATTCTAGTGCTATGAGTTGCGTAAGCAACTCATGCTAGGTAGAAAGGATGACTCATGGAGGAACAAGCCTTGAGAAATCTACGTTTTACCATAAGCTATGATGGTTCATCTTATTCTGGCTTCCAGATACAGCCTAGATCCGACACGGTGCAATACCGTTTAGAACAGGCAGTGTTCTTGTTGACAGGTGAGACGGTGAAAGTCATATCATCAGGGCGTACAGATGCCGGTGTTCATGCGAAAGCGCAAGTTATTAATTTTACAACGAGTTCTAAGATTCCAGTAGAACGTTGGTGTTTAGCTCTAAATGCTAGACTACCCAGGGACATCGTTGCACATACTGCAGAAGAAGTTCTCCCTACTTTTCACTCTCGCAAAGCCGCGAAACGTAAAACCTATTGTTATACAATTCGTTCGGCGCGCTTCCCTGATGTCTTTCACCGCAACTTCGAGTATCATCACCCCACGCATTTAAATGTGGAAGCCATGAGAGAGGCGCTCCCTTGTTTGCTAGGTGAGCATGATTTTACTTCGTTTTGCACAGTGAGAACGGATAAGGAAATCAAAGTGAGAACCTTATATGAGGTACGTATGGAGACGGAATCGGATCAGTTGTTGGCGACAGGTAAAGTAGAACGTATCCGGTTAATCATAACGGGGAATGGTTTTCTTTATAACATGGTCAGGATCATCGTAGGGACGTTAATACAGATCGGTGAGGGTAAGAGACCACCTAGCGATATGCAACGTGTTCTCGAGGCCAGAGATCGCTCTCAAGCGGGTCCTACAGCTGAAGCCATGGGATTAACCTTATGGAAAGTCGACTATTAAAAAGTTGTCATCACTACTTGATTATTAAGACGTTATCGTGTAAAATATAACTTGGCGTTTCGTGATCGGCTACCCCACAGCCCCTGATCACAAATGGCCATAACTATCCATCGCTTATGAATAAATGACAACTATAACTTATGTATTTCAGATATATTTTTAGGAGGATTAAGCATGCGCACCACATATATGGCTAAGCCAAATGAAGTAGAGCGTAAATGGTACATTGTTGACGCTGCAGGCCAAACACTTGGCCGTCTTGCAAGTGAAGTTGCTAGCATTATCCGCGGTAAGCACAAACCGGAGTTCACTCCACACGTAGATACTGGTGATTTCGTTGTTGTTATCAATGCTTCCCAAATTAAGCTTACTGGTAAGAAAATGCAAAACAAAATGTACTACCGTCACTCTTTGTACCAAGGTGGTTTGAAAGTGACTTCCGCTCAGGATCTACTTAACAGTAAGCCTGATCGTATGATCGAATTCGCAGTTCATGGTATGCTTCCTAAGAACCGTCTAGGCGACAGCTTGAAAACTAAGCTTAAAGTCTACGGTGGAGCAGAGCATCCGCACCAAGCACAACTACCAGAAGTCTGGAATCTTCGCGGTTAATATAAGGAGGAACGTTTCGTGGCACAAGTTCAATATTATGGAACGGGTCGTCGTAAACATTCGGTAGCGCGTGTTCGCTTAATACCGGGTGAAGGACGCATCATCATCAATAAACGTGATCTAGATGAGTATTTCGGTCTAGAAACATTGAAGCTAATCGTTAAACAACCACTTGCTCTAACTGAAACTATCGGTCAATACGATGTTCTAGTTCTTGCAAATGGCGGCGGAATCAGCGGACAAGCTGGCGCAATTCGTCACGGTATCTCCCGTGCATTGTTGAAAGCTGATCCGGAATACCGTGGATCCTTGAAAAAAGCTGGATTCCTAACACGTGATTCCCGTATGAAAGAGCGTAAAAAGTACGGATTGAAAGCAGCACGTCGTGCTCCTCAATTCTCCAAACGTTAAGATATTGTGCCTTTGGCACGCAAGAAAAACCTTTTCGGCTCATGGCTGGATAGGTTTTTCTTTTTTTTTATGCTTTCAATGTTCTAATTTTAGTCCTGAAGAAGAAGTTAATACCAAAATGATAAAAAGTCATTGACACCCTGTGGAAGTCAGATATAATAAAATATAAATCATACAATAACAGTCGGGATTATCGACTATTGGAGGAATCGTACGATGAATCTATTTGAAAAAGAAGCATTTGTAACGAAAGCTGCGGAAGAATTCGAAAATCAATCGCCTGAAGCCATATTGAAACTTGCAGTTGAGACGTTCGGAAGTTTGACCCTAGCTTGTAGTTTTGGAGCTGAAGATGTTGTGCTTGTTGACATGCTTCAAAAGATTAATCCTAACGTTGATATTTTTTACTTGGATACAAATGTCCATTTCGACGAAACGTATGAAACGAAAGATCGTCTTGAGAAGCACTATGGTACGAAATTCATTCAAGTTTTACCTAAACTTACGCTCGAAGAGCAAGCGGAGAAATTTGGCGATGAGCTTTGGAAAAGCGATGCGAACCAATGCTGCAACATTCGTAAAGTTGATCCACTTACAGATATTCTTAAAAATTACGATGCGTGGATTACTGGTATTCGCCGCGATCAAGCACCTACTCGTGCTAACGCAAAAAAAGTGGAGTATGATGTTAAATTTGGCTTGATCAAATTCAATCCTTTAGCTAATTGGACATCGGAAGATGTTTGGCAATATATTCGTGATAATGACGTTATTTATAATCCACTTCATGATCGTAATTACCCAAGTATTGGTTGCACGCATTGCACACGTCAAGTTGCAGAAGGTGAAGATCCACGCGCAGGACGTTGGGCAAGTATTGAGAAAACGGAATGTGGTTTACACAAGTAAATGGTGACTCTTCAGTTCTAGAATAGAATTATGGAGATACTTGAAAAAGGTTGGAAGACTGTCGTTGGTTTCCAAACACGTAATTCGGTTTTCTTAGGTGTATCACCCAGCTGGAATGCATTATGCAGGGCCTCGTGAAGCGATTCTACATTCGATTGTATGTAGAAACTATGGTTGCACGTATTTCTTCGTAGGACGCGATCACGGGGGCGTAAGTGACTACTATGGGTTATGAAGTTTAAGAGAACCTGAATATCAAGTGTTTGTTTGGTATATTTGTCCACCCTGTCCCATATAGATGTTACAGAGTCTATAGGGGAACAGAGGTGGATTTTTTATGCGTAAAAGGAAGAAGAGGTTGGTGGTATGGCTGACCTTTCACAGTAGTCTGAAGCTAATGCTTTCAGCCATGCTGGTTGCATTGGTTGTTTTTATTTATGCGTACGAGCTTCCTACAACGAAGACCTGGTCAGATTGGACGCTCCCTTTATCGGGTAAGACAATTGCGCTAGACGCGGGTCACGGGGGACCAGATGGTGGGGCGGAAAGCAAGGATGGCATCATCGAGAAAGATATCAATTTAGCCATTACCTTAAGGCTACGCGATTATTTGCAACAAGCCGGTGCGGTCGTTGTTTTAACGAGAGAAACGGATACGGATCTAGCGGAGTCTGGCACAAAAGGTTATAGCAAACGTAAGACGCAGGATCTCCACAACCGCGCAGACTTGATTCAGAACAATAATGCGGATATGTTTTTGAGTATCCATTTGAACAGTATTCCTTCTGATAAATGGAGAGGCGCACAAACGTTCTATTATTTAAATAATCCCGATAATCCTAACCTAGCGGCACTCATTCAGGCCGAACTTAGGCGTAATTTAGAAAATACCGATCGTGTCGCTAAGTTGGCTGATAAGACCGTGTATCTTTTAAAAACGTTGAAAATCCCAAGCGCACTCGTTGAGGTAGGCTTTCTATCAAATCCAGAAGAGGCTAAGTTGTTAGCGGATGAGAACTATCAGAAGATGTTGGCAGCTTCTGTGTATCAAGGGATTTTGAGATATTATGCAGGTGAAAAAGTGGGTTCTTCTTCATAATGTGTTATAATAAAAGCCGCGAAGACAATGTCCCAATAAAGGTGTGATGTGGCTATGGTACATAAAGATCAAATTCTTGAAGCGTTGAATACGCTAATAGAACCTCAGTTCAATAAAAGTGTAGTGGAATTAAATTTGATTCGTGATGTAATGGTGAAGGAAGATACGGTATCCTTAAGCTTGATCGTAGTAACCGAGGATGAAGGATACAAGGTGCAAGCTAAAGCATTCATTCAACAATCTTTAGCAAATATAGGGGTTCCTCAAGTTCATATCCGGTTTAGATTGATGACGGACCATGAGCGGAGTCGTTTGGAAGGATCCTCACAGCAGCCGGATACAGATACGCAGAAGCCAGTTCAACCTCCGATCCAGCAGCCCATTCTTGGACAATCCTCTACGGTTGAGTTTATCGCCGTTGCTAGTGGCAAAGGTGGCGTTGGTAAATCAACTGTCACTGTTAATCTAGCAGTCGCATTGGCTCGTAATGGGAAAAAGGTAGGGATCATTGATGCGGATATTTATGGATTTAGTATTCCGGATATGATGGGGATTGAAGAACAGCCGCAGCTCGTAGAAAACGTGATTATTCCTGTTGAGAAATTTGGGGTAAAAGTGATATCGATGGGGTTCTTTGTCCAAGACAATGCACCTGTTGTATGGCGTGGACCAATGCTAGGGAAAATGTTACGCAACTTCTTCAATGAAGTAAATTGGGGAGATGTGGAATACATTCTCCTAGACCTTCCGCCAGGTACAGGCGATGTCGCACTAGATGTGCATCAGCTCATTCCGCAAAGTAAAGAGATCATTGTTACGACACCGCATGCTACAGCGGCATTTGTAGCGGCTAGAGCTGGTGCGATGGCCATTCAAACGAATCATGAAATCTTGGGTATCGTTGAGAATATGTCCTACTATGAAAGTAAGGATGGCAGCATTGATCACATTTTTGGTAAAGGTGGAGGTGCAAAGCTTGCTGAAGATCTTCACAGTGAGTTATTAGCGCAAATCCCATTAGGAGCTCCTGATAACCATATATCTGAAAAGGATTACTCGCCATCTGTGTATAAAGCAGAATCCAAAGCAGGGCAAATTTATTTGGAAATAGCGGATCGGTTGATTGCGAAGCTAGATAAATAATTTAAAAAGGAAGAGGAAGCAGATGTGATCTGCCAACTCTTCCTTTTCGTTTAAGAATCAGAACCTCCATCTTTCTTCTCATCACCTTGTTTATCGGAGTCTCCTGAAGATTCATCCTTCTGCTTTTCATCCCCGCCTTCTTCTTTTTTATCTCCTTCTTTCGCTTTATCTTGACTTTTCTCTGTGCTCTTAGCGGAAGGCATTTGATCAGGTTTGCTTTGTTGCGCGATCGCAGACTTAAGTAATTCAACCATTTGTGCTCTGAAAAGCGGGCTTTGGATGGATTCTTCCATGACTGTCATCATTTGTTGGCGATATGGTGCTGTTTTCATAACATCTAGAACCATCTTCTCATAATCTGGATTTTTCATAACATCAATTAGTGATTTTTGGTAGGTAGGGTCCTTGAGCAATTCTTTGAACATCTGTTTGGTTTCTTTTTGGATCGCCGTGGCAAAATCACCTGCGAACTTAGGATCCTTCATCATATCAGTCAAAAACATATTATTTTCCTTAGCAGTCAGTACATCCTTGACAGCCATTTGAAGCTGAAGGGACTCATTGGCGGATAAAAGCTTAATTTGTGATTGACCTGCAACGCTATTGGCGCCAACATCTCCATTCATGATACTTCGATTTGCAGCACTTATTGCTTTCTTACCATCATCTGATTTCAGAATATCGAGGATCATCGTCTTTTGTTCTTTATACGTGTTGGCTTGTGATTGGCCTTGAGAAGAGTTATCTGTACCACAAGAAGCGAGAAGAAAAGCCAATGAAATAGCCGGTAGGACCTGAAGCTTTCTAAGTCTTGTTTTTAACATAACTACATGCTCCCTTCCCTTAACTTTAATGGTCTTAGTATGTGTGGTTAGGGTCAGAATATTAGGGGACATTATTGGCTTTTTATCGCAAAGGTTGGTACAATTAACAATTAGAGTTGATGTGTGGAGGTAATTAAACGTGACATTGCGTAAATGGTTTCACTTATTTTGGACAACATTACTATTAGGGATTGTAGTTTCTACTGGGGTTGGACTTATCCTTCAATTTTCAGACAAAGAATTTTCTGTAATGGGCTTATCGGCGGTTGGATTTAATTTGATCAATATGATTCTCGGTGGAGCTACTATAAGTGTATTGAGTCAAATGGGCTTCTTCGCATATTTAATTGTTAGGTTCATTGCAGTTGGTATTATACGATCCAAAACAGTGTGGGACTTATTACAGCTTGCCGTTGTTATTGTTGTTTTATTCGACCTTGTCTACTTGAGGAAAACGAATTTTAACAGCTCAGAATCGCTGCTTGGATATTTCATCTTGCCTGTTTGCTTATTAGTGATTTCTTTAGCAGTAAGTTATTGGAAGGTGAAAATGACGAATCGGAATGCATTCATTCCTACATTATTCTTCATGACAGCAGTTACTGTGCTTGAGGCTGTACCAGCATTGAAATTGGATAATGCGGCATCAAGTCTATTTATGTTGGCACCTTTATTCGTCTGTAATGCATGGCAAATTCTTACCCTACATAAAATATTGGATAACAAAAAGAGCTAATTTAAATTAGCTCTTTTTTTCAAATCTATTCATACATATTAATGAATTTGTTTCATAGCTTGATCCTCGACAGGGGTTGTCTCCACCTGGGTTTGCTTAATGAGCTCACTTACGTTAACGAACTGGTAACCCTTTTCTCGTAGTTGTTGGATGATGGCTGGCAAAGCCTCATGTGTTTGTTGGGAGGAGTCGCTCGCATGGAGAAGGACGATATCGCCGGGGTGCGCCTTGCTTACTACACGGTTTACAAGGGTGTCGACGCCTTTATTAAGCCAATCCTGAGAGTCGGTATCCCATTGGATGACAGAATAGCCAAGATCATCGGCAATGCGTAACACGCGTTTGTCAAAGTCGCCATTAGGAAGACGGATGAGGTTGGGCTCCTTACCAATTAATTCTGTTAAAATACTATGTGCAGTAGAAATTTCGTTTCTTATTTCCTCTTCGCTCAGGCTACTGTAATTGTCAAATTTATTCCCGTGACTGCCAATTTCGAAGCCGTAGCTTTTGATATGTGAGACAATGTCGGGATGACTCTTACTCCAAGGTGAAGATAAGAAGAAAGTAGCATCCTTAACGCCATTGTCCTTTAAGATTTTCAAGATCGGTTCAGCCCGGTTATCCCCCCAGGAGATGTCAAAGGTAAGAGCGATAACCTTCTTTTCAGTCTGTACGCTGTAAATAGCCGAAGGTTCGGAGTTCATGAAGACAGATACGTTACTTTGTTCGGAATATACAATGGCCGCGGAGAAGATGATGGCAAGAGCAATGAATAAATATTGCTTAAATTTGCGTGCGTTGATTACAAAAAAATAGTTCATAAACAGCTTGTACCTCCTTTATGTCAAGCTATAGATAAGCTTGTATAACCTTTAGTAAATAATGTATGCTCGTACACAAGGTACTTATGCTTCCGAAATTGGAGGAATTACAAAATGAATTTTCCAGCATTGCTTAGACATTTTAAAGAAATGAAGCATTACTTTATTGTAGTTGTTCTCGTATTTGGATTTAGCTTTTATATGGGGTGGGCAAA
>NZ_CAXUQH020000001.1:7565000-7672500 GCF_964253085.1 Paenibacillus sp. LjRoot153 | reverse complement strand
GGCAAATCCGCTAACCGTAAGGCTGGGCTGTGATGGGGAGGGAAATTTAAGTACCGAAGGTCATGAGTTCACACTGCCAAGAAAAGCTTCTAGCCAGGCGAAGGTGCCCGTACCGCAAACCGACACAGGTGGGTGAGAAGAGAATTCTAAGGCGCGCGGAAGAACTCTCGTTAAGGAACTCGGCAAAATGACCCCGTAACTTCGGGAGAAGGGGTGCCTCGGTAGGGTGAATAGCCCGAGGGGGCCGCAGTGAAAAGGCCCAAGCGACTGTTTAGCAAAAACACAGGTCTGTGCGAAGCCGCAAGGCGAAGTATACGGGCTGACGCCTGCCCGGTGCTGGAAGGTTAAGAGGAGTGGTTAGGGGCAACCCGAAGCTATGAATTGAAGCCCCAGTAAACGGCGGCCGTAACTATAACGGTCCTAAGGTAGCGAAATTCCTTGTCAGGTAAATTCTGACCCGCACGAATGGCGTAACGACTTGGGCGCTGTCTCAACGAGAGATCCGGTGAAATTTTAATACCTGTGAAGATGCAGGTTACCCGCGACAAGACGGAAAGACCCCATGGAGCTTTACTGCAGCTTGATATTGGACTTTGGTACGATCTGTACAGGATAGGTGGGAGCCTTTGAAGCCTGAGCGCCAGCTTGGGTGGAGGCGCCGTTGGGATACCACCCTGATCGTATCGGAGTTCTAACCTAGTACCGTGATCCGGTATGGGGACAGTGTCAGGTGGGCAGTTTGACTGGGGCGGTCGCCTCCTAAAATGTAACGGAGGCGTTTAAAGGTTCCCTCAGAATGGTTGGAAATCATTCGCAGAGTGCAAAGGCATAAGGGAGCTTGACTGCGAGACCTACAAGTCGAGCAGGGACGAAAGTCGGACTTAGTGATCCGGTGGTACCGAATGGAAGGGCCATCGCTCAACGGATAAAAGCTACCCTGGGGATAACAGGCTTATCTCCCCCAAGAGTCCACATCGACGGGGAGGTTTGGCACCTCGATGTCGGCTCATCGCATCCTGGGGCTGAAGTAGGTCCCAAGGGTTGGGCTGTTCGCCCATTAAAGCGGTACGCGAGCTGGGTTCAGAACGTCGTGAGACAGTTCGGTCCCTATCTGTCGCGGGCGTAGGAAATTTGAGAGGAGCTGTCCTTAGTACGAGAGGACCGGGATGGACGTACCGCTGGTGTACCAGTTGTCTCGCCAGAGGCATCGCTGGGTAGCTATGTACGGAGGGGATAAGCGCTGAAAGCATCTAAGCGCGAAGCCCCCCTCAAGATGAGATTTCCCAGTATGTAAGACCCCTTGTAGACGACGAGGTTGATAGGTTCGAGGTGGAAGTGCGGCAACGTATGCAGCTGACGAATACTAATCGGTCGAGGGCTTAACCAAAATTCCTGAGTATAGTACTTTACGTTGAAGTTTCGTATCTAGTTTTCAAGGCGCAAACAAACGCTTTGACTGTTTGGTGATGATGGCGGAGGGGACCCACGCGTTCCCATCTCGAACACGACCGTTAAGCCCTCCAGCGTCGATGGTACTTGAACCGCAGGGTTCTGGGAGAGTAGAACGTTGCCAAGCATTGTTCCCTGATAGCTCAGTTGGTAGAGCACTCGACTGTTAATCGAGTTGTCACAGGTTCGAGTCCTGTTCGGGGAGCCATTGCTTCCATAGCTCAGTCGGTAGAGTGCATCCATGGTAAGGATGAGGTCACCGGTTCGATTCCGGTTGGAAGCTCCAGTAATTTTTTAAAGCAAGGCCCGTTGGTCAAGTGGTTAAGACACCTCCCTTTCACGGAGGTAACAGGGGTTCGAGTCCCCTACGGGTCACCATTTTTAAATCCCATGGAGGCTTAGCTCAGCTGGGAGAGCATCTGCCTTACAAGCAGAGGGTCGGCGGTTCGATCCCGTCAGCCTCCACCATTAACTTTATATGCCGTTGTAGCTCAACTGGTAGAGCAACTGACTTGTAATCAGTAGGTTGGGGGTTCAAGTCCTCTCGACGGCATGTTATTTATTGGGGATTAGCCAAGCGGTAAGGCAACGGACTTTGACTCCGTCATGCCAAGGTTCAAATCCTTGATCCCCAGCCATTTGAGTCATTAGCTCAGTTGGTAGAGCACCTGACTTTTAATCAGGGTGTCGTAGGTTCGAATCCTACATGACTCACCATTTGCCTTATTTACAGTATGCGCGTATGGCGGAATTGGCAGACGCACTAGACTTAGGATCTAGCGGGTGACCGTGGGGGTTCAAGTCCCTCTACGCGCATTAAATCCTCAAACATATTCATATGTCTGAGGTACCCTGCGGAAGTGGCTCAGCGGTAGAGCATCGCCTTGCCAAGGCGAGGGTCGCGGGTTCGATCCCCGTCTTCCGCTCCAATGTTTTATGCGCCCTTAGCTCAGCTGGATAGAGTATTTGACTACGAATCAAAAGGTCGGGAGTTCGAATCTCTCAGGGCGCGCCATTCTTCATTATAAGTTATAAACGTATCGGGACGTAGCTCAGCTTGGTAGAGCACCTGCTTTGGGAGCAGGGGGTCGCATGTTCAAATCGTGTCGTCCCGATCATTTTTCTAAACTACGCGGGCGTAGTTTAATGGTAGAACTTCAGCCTTCCAAGCTGATCGCGCGGGTTCGATTCCCGCCGCCCGCTTACATGTAAAGGACCACTTTCGAGTGGTCTTTTTGCATTTTATACGTAGGGAAGAGAGCTTTCAAATGGGTTCGACCGTCCATGAACACTTCGTTGAATAAGCTGGATAGGACGAGCGTCTAAATATACCACTAGTTTCTTCTGTAGGAAGCTTTTTAAATCCGTATTTGGAGTATTCCCGCCGCCCACTTACTAAAATAGAGCCACCTTCGGTTGGCTTTTTCTTTTACCTAAGGACTTGAACAATGGGTTCGACGCTTCTTGCGAACATCAATTTTTTCCCACATAGGATGAGTGATCAATATACCCGTCTAACTGCTTCAATTTGGAAACAATACGAATCAAAGCATCGTAGAATCTTATCAATACATTAATTACCACCGAAAAACGTACGGTTTTTTTATTTTAATACTATGTGTGGCGGTCAGATTGTGGTAAAATATTCTGAAATGAGTTTTTATAGCGACTAGCTTTTGCAGAGAGAAGCATTAATGCATCATAGTGAATAGATGAGGTGGAGAGTCATGATAGAGAGTGAGATCGTCCAACAAAAACAAAGTACGAATAACCTGCTGCGTAGAGATATTCGGTTTCTTGGACACATACTAGGTGAAGTTCTTGTCCATCAGGGCGGAAATGATCTACTGGATGTGGTTGAAAGAATCCGCGAAATGAGCAAGTCGTTAAGAGCACACTATGTTGTTGAGATCTATGATGAATTTAAGAAAACGATATCTTCACTAGATCCGGAAATTCGTCATCAAGTGATCCGCGCTTTCGCTATATACTTCCAACTAGTTAATATTGCTGAACAAAACCATCGTATTCGCCGTAAGCGTGACTACGAGCGCTCATCAGGGGAATCTGTACAACCAGGTTCGATTGAGAGCATCGTGCAAGAGCTGAAGAATACGAATATTCCTTATGCCGAAGTACAAGAAATACTTAAATCGATCTCGCTAGAGCTCGTTATGACGGCTCATCCTACTGAAGCTATGCGTCGTGCAGTGCTTGATATTAATTTACGTATCTCTGAAGATATGATGAAGCTGGACAACCCTAACTTAACTTACCGTGAACGTGAGCAATTGCGCGAGAAGTTATTAGGTGAAGTGCTTAATTTGTGGCAAACTGACGAGCTGCGTGATCGTAAACCGACGGTAATCGACGAAGTGCGTAACGGGCTGTACTATTTTGACGAGACGTTATTCGATGTATTGCCAGAGGTATATCATGAGCTTGAGCGTTGTTTAAATAAATACTACCCAGAAGATAAATGGCATGTGCCGTCCTTCTTGAAATTTGGATCATGGATCGGTGGAGACCGTGACGGAAATCCATCGGTTAAAGCGAATGTGACATGGGAGACACTTGGTCTGCATCGTCAATTGGCTTTGCAAAAGTATGAAGAAGTACTGAGAGAATCCTTAGCACACATGAGCTTTAGCAAGAACATTGTGAATGTGAGCGAAGCACTGATCGACTCGATCCAAAGTGATCGTGAGGCGATGGGGAATATTCAGGATGTTTGGCGCAATGAGAAAGAACCATACCGTATTAAGACGACATATATGATCGAGAAGATTCATAATACGGGCAACGCAAATGTATCTGCTGCACAGAAGTACAATAGCCCTGAAGAGTTTATTCAAGATTTGCAAGTTATGGAAGCTAGTTTGCGTGCGCACTTTGCAGATTATGTCGCGGATAAATATATTAAGAAGCTAATTCGTCAAGTTGAGCTATTTGGCTTCCACTTAGCTGCTCTGGATATCAGACAGCATAGTAAAGAGCATGAGAATGCGATGACGGAAATTTTGGCGAAAATGGGCATTACGCCGGATTATAGCAAGCTTTCGGAAGATGAGAAAATTTCCTTGCTCACGAATGTTCTGAATGATCCTCGCCCTATAACATCTACGTACTTGGACTACACCGAGGGTACGAAGGAATGCTTAGACGTTTATCGTACAGTAGGTAAAGCGCAGAAAGAATTCGGACGTAACTGTATTAACAGTTACCTGATCTCGATGACACAAGGCGCAAGTGACATGCTTGAGGTTGTTGTGTTTGCGAAAGAAGCAGGCCTGTACCGCAGAGAGAGCGACGGAACCGTTACGAGTACCGTTCAGTCAGTTCCGCTTTTTGAAACGATTGACGACCTGCACGCGGCGCCTGGTATTATGAGCACTTTATTAGCAATCCCTGCTTACCGTTTAAGTCTTGATCCAGAAACACAGATGCACGAAATTATGCTGGGCTACTCTGACAGTAATAAAGACGGCGGTGTGATTACAGCGAACTGGGAGCTGCGTATGGCGCTTCAAGATATCACAGAAGCGGCGAAAAAATTCGGCGTGAAGTTGAAGTTCTTCCATGGTCGTGGCGGTGCATTGGGGCGTGGCGGTATGCCACTAAACCGAAGCATCCTAGCTCAACCGGTTGAAACGCTTGGTGGCGGCATCAAGATTACAGAGCAAGGTGAAGTACTATCTTCCCGTTATTCCCTGCAAGGGATTGCTTACCGTAGTTTGGAGCAGGCGACGTTTGCTTTGATCACAGCATCGAAGCTGTCCCGTTCCCCGCAAAGACACCCGCTTGAAGATAAGTGGGAGAACATTATGCGTGGTATTTCAGAGCAAGCACAGACGAAGTATCAAGATCTTATTTTCAGAGACGAAGACTTCTTAACGTTTTTCAAAGAATCCACACCGCTTCCTGAGATTGGTGAGCTGAATATCGGTTCCCGTCCATCTAAGCGTAAAAATAGCGATAAATTCGAAGATTTGCGTGCAATTCCATGGGTATTCTCATGGACGCAAACGAGATACCTGCTACCAGCATGGTATGCAGCAGGTACAGGCTTGCAAAGCTTTGCTCAAGGCAATGAAAGCAACCTAGCGGTTCTCAAAGAGATGTATGAGGATTGGTCATTCTTCCGCACGATGATTGATAATCTGCAAATGGCTCTGGCGAAGGCAGATCTTCTCATCGCGAAGGAATATGGCAGCTTGGTGAAGGAATCCGCGATTGCAGAGCGTATTTTCAATCTGATCAAAGACGAGTATGAGCTGACGTCCTCGATTATTTTGCAAATTACAGGTCAGCAAGAGATTCTGGATAATGTACCTGTCATTCAAGAATCCATCAAATTGCGTAATCCATACGTGGATCCGCTTAGCTACATGCAGGTTGAACTTCTTACGGAGCTGCGTGCACTAAGAGAAAACAATGAAGATGATGCGATTCTACTTCGGGAAGTATTACTTACAATCAACGGGATTGCCGCGGGACTTCGGAATACGGGCTGATCCTTACGACAACATAAGAAAAGCAACAGGATGGTAAAGTCGGGGGCTTGCAGCAATGCAGGCAGCTCGGCTTTTCCTGTAATTACGGGAATTGCCCAAGTCAGGAGGTGCGCGGCAGCATGGGGCGATGGTTGGCAATAGTGCTTGTCCTTATTGGGGCTTCAAGCTACGGCTTGCTTTCTTCATTTATTAAAATGGCCTATGATCAAGGATTCACAGATGGACAAATTACACCTGCTCAGATGACGATGGGAACATTATTCGTATGGGTATTGATTCTTTTTCACAAAAAATCGTGGGTGAATCCCTTTAAGGGTCCTTGGATTAAGCTTGGGCTGATTGGGATTTTTGGACTGTCGTTAACGACGGTCGTTTATAATATTGCTCTGCAAGAGTTAGATGCTTCCTTATGCATAATACTTCTCTTTCAATTTACGTGGATGACGATTGCCATGGATTGTATCGTGAAACGGAGATTGCCTAAACGAATGGAAGGGATTGCGATTGCGCTAATTTTGGCAGGGACGATCCTTGCGGTGAATGTGTTTGATACCAACTGGGGAGAGCTCAGTATTCTGGGTATACTATATGGACTTATATCTGCGTTAGCGTATAGTATATTTCTATTTTTTACGGGACAGGTAGAAAGTTCACTGCCTCCGCTCATGAATTCAGCGATCATGCTGACGGCGGCGCTGCCGATTATGTTTATACTGTATCCACCGACGGTTTTTGTTCATGAAAATGGTGGCATGCTGTTGTTATGGGGATTGCTGCTCGGGTTCTTAGGACAAGTTGTACCAACCGTTTCATTTAATATTGGAATTCCCAAGATCGGAAGTGCGCTTGCAGCAATGCTTGGATCTGTAGAGCTTCCAGTAGCTATTCTTGCAGCTTATCTTCTCTTAGGAGAACCGATTAGCGGGTTACAATGGGGAGGCATGGCCCTGATTCTGGGTGGAATTATAATTTCTGAAAACAAATCGTAATTTCTGCGTATATAGTAGTAGAGGGATTTTTATTTTCAATAAATGGGTGTTGAATTGTCGAGAAGCCGGAGGAAAACCAATTGAACTTTGTTGAAGCACGACTGGCTAAGCTGGCCAGTAATGGGGATCGCAATGCTTTTGCAGAGCTCGTCGAGCTCTATAAAGACAAGATCTTTCATTTGGCTTACCGCATGCTGAATAACAAGCAAGAAGCCGAAGATGCCGTGCAGGAAACGTTCTTGCGCGTGTACACGAATTTACATCGATATGATGAGAATCAGAAGTTTTCGACGTGGATTTTTCGAATCGGGACAAACTTATGTATTGATAAACTGCGACGAAGAAAGATGACGTACTCACTGGATGCGGAAATGACAGATGGCGAAGGCAATGATTATTATGCGATGCTTCCTAGCGATGAGGATACACCAGAGAAACAGCTGCTTGTATCAGAAACGCAGGCCCAGATTCACCGAGCGATTGAGACGCTGCCAGAGAAATATAAATCGGTTGTCATTCTTAGGTATCTGCACGATATGTCACTACAAGAAATTAGCGATGTGCTCGACATGCCCGTCACCACGATCAAAACGCGTGTCCACAGGGGGCGGGAGTACTTACGAAAAAGACTGGAGCAGGAGGAACAAGTTGTTAATACAAATCCTGTTCGAATCTGAAACATATTTGAAATCGAAACGTATGGTATATCACAATATGCAAAAGTCTAAGAAAGGGGTGGCTGTATCGTGAATTGTAAAGAAGCCCTCCCGCTCATACATGAATATCTCGACGGTGATTTACCAAAGTCGGAAGCTCTGCAATTGAAAGAACATTTGATAGCTTGTCAGGCGTGTCATAACACTTTCAAACAGCTAGAGAAAACGGACGCTTTGGTTAGAATGCTGCCCTCCATCAAAGTACCTGATACGTTAACTGCACAGATTATGAGCGGCTTACCACCGATGAAAAAGAAGAATACCTGGACGGATTGGATTCGCAGACACCCTGCTGTATCGGTTGCTGTTGTTTTCGGTACGGTCATGTTCGGAAGCTTCATATCCATGTGGGATGACGATCAGAATCTCATGGTGCAGGGAAGTAACCTTCAGGATGTCGTTATTCAAGGGGATACAGTGATTGTGCCGCAAGGGCATACTGTAAATGGTGATCTTGTGGTCAAACGCGGGGAACTGAAGGTTGAAGGCGATGTAACGGGGAATGTCGTCGTGATTGATGGTTCAGTCAACCTAGCCTCAACGGCGCACATATCTGGAGAAGTCAAACAAGTCGATGAAGCATTGAGCTGGGTCTGGTACAAATTAGGTGAATTCGTAGGTAAAATCACGCCATAAACGGAATGTCCCCTTATAGCTGAGACTATAGGGGGCTTTCTTCTTTTTTTACATAGGAAAAATGAACCAATTCTCGCGCGATGAGTCTAGATAAATAGAAGTATACTTAGCTTTATGTTATGATTCCTATATAGAGAGAACTTTGTTTAGTCGCCTGGGGGAGAATACAATGGATTTGCTCACGAGCATCTCGGCTAAGGATATTGTCGATATACTCATCGTTAGCTATGTGATTTATAAATTGATCCTAGTGGTGCGTGGGACAAGGGCTATTCAACTGATGAAAGGTATCCTCGTGGTCGTCATTACCTGGGTCATCAGTATTTGGTTTCAGTTAAGTACACTGCAATGGATGGTGAATCAAGCTTTTACGTTCGGGGTGCTTGGGGTTATTATTATTTTCCAACCTGAGCTAAGACGAGCCTTGGAGCAATTAGGTCGAGGCAAGCTATTCGGGAGTAGATCCTCTTCAGAAGAAGATCAAGATGTGAACAAAAGAATCAGCGAAGTGATTCGGGCTGCTAATTATTTGGCCAAACGGAAGATTGGGGCTTTGATTGTTTTTGAGAAAGATACGGGACTTACCGACTATGTCGAATCCGGTATTGCGATAGAGAGCAAAATCAGCGGAGAGCTGTTAATTAATATTTTCATCCCTAATACCCCTCTTCATGATGGCGCAGTTATTATTCGGCAAGGGCAGTTGATGGCCGCGGGTTGTTATTTGCCTCTGTCTGAAAATCCTTTCATTTCGAAGGAACTGGGGACTCGGCATCGTGCAGCGATCGGTATGAGTGAAGTTTCGGATGCGATGTGTGTAATTGTTTCGGAAGAAACAGGTCAAATTTCACTAACCATGAATGGACACATCGTGCGGGATATTAAAGAGGAATCGTTGATATCTAAGCTATTTGAAGAGTTGAAGCCCAAAGCGAAAACAAATGAGAAGAACCCTTTCATGAAATGGTGGGGAGGGCGTTCGAATGGATAAATGGCTGCGTAATACAAATGTGGTACGGATCGTTGCTCTTGTCATCGGGATTATGTTATGGGTAGTTGTCCATATGGAAGAAACGAATATATCAGGGAACACAGCACTGCGTGAGCGAGTGGAAACGATTAATAACGTCTCCATTACAACCAAATATGATGAAACCCATTACTTCATCTCGTCGATGTCTCCTGCGAATGTGCAGGTGATTCTGAAAGGGAAGGAATCGTCCGTTAAGAAAGTGACGGCTAGCAATGCGTATCAAATTCAACTGGACTTGACGCAGGTCGGCAAAGGCGACCATCAGGTTACACTTTCAGCGGTAGGGATACCGTCGGATGTTGATGTGGAGATCGTCCCTAGAACGGTCCACGTCATAATTGAAGAGCTTCAGATGAAAGAAGTACCTGTTGTCATTAATGTCAAAGGAACGCCTGCAGCAGGCCTCAAAGCGGGACAACCTATTGTGAAGCCAGGCAAGGTGTACATTACGGCACAAACGAGTAAACTTGATCAGATTGAGAATGTCCGCGGCGAGGTATCTGTGGATAAAGCACAATCAGCGGTGACGAAGCAGGTTAGACTGCAGGCGTTTGATAAGGAAGGCAAAGAAGTAACCCTTAACATTAATCCTTCGGTTGTAGATGTTGAGGTGCCAATCACAAGCCCGTTCCAAACCATCCCGTTGCAGCTCAAAGTAAGCGGTGAACCGCCACCAGGCTTTGCTATTGCGATGATCACGCAAACTCCTGATAAAGTAACGGTATACGGAGCTCAAGATGTCGTAGATCGCCTAGAATTCTATCAAGGGCCGCAGCTTAGTCTGCAGGATTTGAAGGAAACGAAAGATTTCGCACTGGACATACCTCTCAGGAATAAAGTAACACAATTAGATCCTGCGAAAGTGACGGTCCATGTTGAGGTTGTTCCTTCAATTACGAAGGCAGTAGAAAACGTACCGATTACGATTATTGGTCAAAATGAGAATTACGTAACCAAAGTGACGCAGCCAGCGGCGGCTACCCTGAATATTACGGTAGAAGGTGCTCCTGCCATTATTGATCAATTGAAAGTTCAAGATATTCAAGCGATACTAGATGTAAGTAATTTGCCGCCTGGTAAGCATGAATTGAAAGTAACTTTGAATATGCCTACCTTCGTGAAGCTTGGGCTTCCACAAGAAGTGAAGGCGATTGTTGAAATCAGCGAGAAGAATGTAAAAGCAGCAAATCCATAATGGGGAATAGAGAAAGAGGAGAATACAAAAATGGGGAAATATTTTGGAACAGATGGTGTGCGCGGTGTCGCGAATGGCGAACTCACACCAGAATTGGCTTATAAGGTAGGACGCTGCGGCGGGTATGTATTAACAAGACAGGCGAAGCATCCGAAAGTCGTGATCGGGAGAGATACACGTATTTCGGGGCCGATGCTTGAGGCATCCCTTGTAGCAGGATTGTTATCGATTGGTGTTGAGGTGATTCGCATTGGTGTGGTGAGCACGCCAGCGGTTGCTTATTTGACGAAAAAGCTAGGCGCAGACGCGGGAGTTATGATCTCCGCTTCACATAATCCGGTTGAGGACAACGGGATTAAGTTCTTTGGAGGCGACGGCTTCAAGCTATTGGATGAGACGGAGCTTGAGATTGAACAGCTGCTGGATGCAGCTGTGGATGAGCTGCCTCGCCCGGTTGGCGGCGAGATTGGTACGGTTTCGGATCAACCAGATGCGAAGCACCTTTATCTGGCGTTTTTGAAGGAGACGGTGTCGAAGTCGTTCGACGGCGTGAAGGTTGTTCTTGATTGTGCGAATGGCTCGGCCTATGAGCTGGCGCCTTTGATTTTCCGCGAGCTCGGAGCGGAAGTGATCACCATCGGCGCGGAGCCGAATGGGCGCAACATCAACGATGATTGCGGCTCCACCCACCCAGAGACGCTACGCGACGAGGTGGTTAAGCATGGCGCAGCCATCGGGCTGGCTTTTGACGGCGACGCGGATCGTCTGATCGCGATCGATGAGAAAGGCGATGAAGTCGACGGCGACTTCATCTTGAGCATTCTTGGCGATGCGCTGAATCGTCAAGGTAAGCTGAACCACGGCACCATTGTAACGACGGTGATGGCGAACATTGGCTTTTTCAAAGGCATTGAAAAAGCGGGCTTGAAGGCTCTGCAAACGGCAGTAGGTGATCGCTACGTGATGGAAGAGATGCGTAAAGGCGGCTACAACCTAGGTGGAGAGCAGTCTGGTCATGTGATTTTCCTGGATTACATCTCCACTGGTGATGGTATTCTAACTGCGCTACAATTGGTGAATACCCTAGTAGAATCCGGGCGTAAGCTGAGTGAATTGAAAGGGATTATGCGTAAATTCCCGCAGCTGCTAGTAAACATCCGTGTAGCTGATAAAAGCAAGCTGAAGGACAACGCAGTAATCGAAGAAGCGATTCGTAAGGTGGAAGATGAGCTTGGCGATAACGGCCGCGTGTTGGTTCGTCCTTCAGGTACGGAGTCCTTGATTCGTGTTATGGCGGAAGGCCCAGATAAAGAGCAAGTAGAAGCATATGTTCACGATATTGCGAAGGTTATTCAAGAGCAATTAGTATAATTATAGGCTGCTAGTCCCTCATTTTGCTGGTAAATGGCGATATGGGGGATCAGGCATGCCAAAAACAAGTTGCATTGCAGAGTTAAAATGCATATGATGAAGTTACTCAAGAAGGAAAGGCAGGGCAGAGGTTATTCGTAACAAATAGCGCCAGAACTCGCAAGCGGGACGGAAATGTAGCCGAACGGCTGCTACTACGCGGTGAGTTGACGAGGTGAAGGTGTTCGAAACATTCGGCGGGGACCTTCCGGCATGAGGAGTGCCGTTAAGTTGGAGAGCAAAATCGTTCGGGCGACCGGGCAGACAAGTATCCAACATCTATTAGCTTTTTTTGACATGTACACGTAATGAACGCCCTTATAGATAGTTTATTTAGATATGTTGATAGTGAATTTGAGATCCTTGACAAACAGCCCTTGCAGAAGAGGCTTATAAAAATTTGGAGGTTGTAACTATGTGCGGTATTGTTGGTTATATTGGAAAGCGTAATTCTCAGGAGATTTTATTGGATGGCCTTAAAAAGCTAGAGTATCGAGGCTATGATTCTGCCGGGGTAGCGGTGTATACGGCGGATGGGTTGCAAATTAAAAAGGCCAAAGGCCGTATTGCGAACCTTGAGTCGAAGCTTGGTGAAACACCATTGAACGGAAGCGTTGGCATCGGGCATACACGTTGGGCGACACATGGTAAGCCGTCGGACGTGAATTCACATCCTCATACAGATAATTCCCTGAAGTTCTCCGTTGTGCATAACGGCATTATTGAGAACTATATTACGCTGAAAGAAGAGTTAATCGCGAAAGGCCATGTTTTCGTTTCGGAGACGGATACAGAGGTTATTTCGCATTTGATTGCGAGTTTGTACGAGGGAGATATCCTCAAAGCTGTTCAGAAAGCCGTGAAGCACATGACAGGTGCGTTTGCGCTTGGTGTTTTGACGGAGTTTGAACCGGACCGCCTTGTTGCTGTGCGTCAAGCTAGCCCACTGATTATCGGGATTGGCGAAGGTGAGAACTTCATTGGTTCGGATATTCCAGCGATTCTAGAGTATACACGTAACGTGTTCATTCTAAATGATGGCGAAATGGCGCTATTAACGCGGGATGCTGTCGAATTAATGACATTAGAGGGGGATTTTATTTCCAGGGAAATGTTCCATGTCGATTGGGACATTGTTACGGCGGAAAAAGCCGGATTTGATCATTTCATGTTGAAAGAAATCTATGATCAACCGAAGGCATACCGCGATACGATGGGAAGTCGGATTTCCCCTGACGGTAAGAGTGTGACGTTGAATGAGCTTACGATTACGCCGGAGGCAATTCGTAACATCAGCCGTGTGCATATCGTCGCTTGTGGAACAGCGTTCCATGCCGGTATGGTTGGGAAGTATGTCATTGAGAAAATGGCGCGTATTCCGGTTGAAACGGATGTAGCGTCTGAATATCGTTATCGTTCCCCGATTATCACAAAGGATACGCTCGTGATTGTTGTGAGCCAATCCGGTGAAACGGCGGATACGTTGGCAGCACTACGTGAAGCTAAACGTTGTGGAGCACATGTGTTGGCGATTACGAATGTTGTAGGCAGTTCCGTTGCGCGTGAGGCGAACGATATCATTACAACATGGGCAGGTCCGGAAATTGCGGTAGCTTCGACGAAAGCGTACACGTCGCAATTGATCGCGTTCTACCTCTTGGGCTTGCACCTAGCGCAAACACTGGGTACGCAAACGCCTGAGGAAATTGCTGAAGTCATTACAGCGATGAAGGAATTGCCTGCTCAGGTTAGCGAGATTTTAGAGCAAGCAGAAGCATTGAAAGTTGTTGCTGAAGAGATGGCGAAGCATGATAATCTGTTCTTTATCGGTAGAGGTTTGGATTATGCAGTAGCACTTGAAGGCTCCTTGAAGCTGAAAGAGATTTCTTACATTCACTCCGAAGCGTATGCAGCGGGTGAGTTGAAGCACGGTACGCTTGCGCTAATCGAGGATGATATTCCGGTGATCGCGTTAGCGACACAGCACGAATTGCTCGAGAAAACCGTGAGCAACATTAAAGAAGTGAAGGCGCGCGGCGCGAATGTGCTGGGTATTGCCGTGGAAGGTGAAACGGAGCTGCAGAAGTCGGTCGACAGCACGTTCATTATTCCAAAAACGTTGGATGTGTTGACACCTGCGTTGTCCGTAATTCCTTTGCAGTTGTTGTCTTACTACGCGTCGTTGGCGCGTGGGAATGACGTTGATAAGCCTAGGAATTTGGCGAAGAGTGTAACAGTGGAGTAGGAGAATAAAAAAAACGATCCTGAGATATTATTTCTCAGGATCGTTTTTTTTTAGAAGAGGCGAAATTGGATGAATGGAATTGGAAGTAGAAGATTAATAGTTTAATTTATCCTATCAGATGGAGAGAGAAGCAGCACTCAATGACTTTTTAGAGTTTAGATAAGAGCTGAGCAGAGTCAGGATCATTCCCTGACATTTGTTTGGCTTTTCTTTTTCATGGATTAAACTTGCCAGGGCAGCCGTATAAAGCGATGTCGCTACACTTCTAGTCTAATGAATATAGCTGAAACTCATGGAATGCTGTAAAAAGGTTAATGAAACAAATCAACTGATCATAAATCAAACCGAGTCTCGGATTGAAGGTATTATGCAATTGACGGATAGTTCTGCAACAGACTCCCTTGTACCTGCCAAGCTACAACCTATTCTGCAGAGGAAATGGACGAGTCGTTACGAGAATTATGTTGATTTTCACGATTTGCAGTTGACATTGACCCGGATTAAATCTGCGGATATACGAAGTCAGATGAAACTATATAGCCTGGTTTCGGGGTGGGCGATGGACAGTGCCGGGTTCTTTGAGCCTACAGCACAAGATGAGGGCTTGAAGAAACTTATGCTGGGCAAAATGGTTAACTCAAATCTGAACACCATTTGGACAGGAGATGCGTCTAGTTTTTATTACGCCCGGCGAATACCGTTCTATTCTAGTGATCCTGAAGCTGTATTTATCATGGCCATTTCACTAAGTGACCTCAGCAGAATTGTGGGGGAAAGTCATCAATTGGGTTCACTTGTCATTCTGGATAATTCCAACCAGACTGTATTCAGCCAATTGGATGAAGTTTGGAGAGACAACGAATTCTCGCATATAATTGCAGGCAAGTTACAAGAAACGGATGAAAGTAATGGGTATTTTACTACTGAACTCAATGGCAGGCAGACCGAAGTGGTATTTACGAAATCTACGTATAACAATTGGACGTATCCTGGATTGGATCTCGTCGGGAATATACACCAATTTCTAAGCTGTACCGTTCTGTAAGAGTTTGTATCCTCCCTGATTTCATGGGTCACTCAGCGGGTGATAAAAGTTCATCCTCCTCAACACCCGATTTATCAATCATAATAAATGCCATGAGAGGTTTGTTGAGGAGGATATAGATTTATGATGAACAAGAAGATGTTAGTAACAATGCTGGGATGTGTGGTGGCTGCCTGCTTGACTGCCTCCAACTTTGCGTCCGCTTTCGGTGAGACAGTGCCGGAGGGGATGGAGATTAAAGGATTCAGTCTTGAAGATACGGCTTCAGACATTGTCGGTGCGGCGGATTTTACGCCGGAGGGCAACAAAGACGGCCACTTCAAGCTTTCACTGGTGTTAGAAGAGAAAACAACGATTAACGCGGTCGTGCTTCGTTCGACCGATGCTTACGGCAAGGATAATTACCAGGGCGTATGGCGGACCAATCGTGCCACAACTGGATGGCTGCTTGGCATTATGCATGGCAGCGATATCATCAACCCCGGTTTTCGTAAAGATGTAAAGGAGCCTGTCGGTACCTTTGAAGGTACGATGAACTGGGACTTGTATGCCAGTAATAATGGCACGATCAAGGAAACGCAGTACTATGTTTTGGAGATCGAGACGCCGGAAGGAACGGTAGTTTCCAAGCCTATCAAGTACAAGAAGCCGCAGAGGGAATCGACTTCGACTCCTGCACCAACACCAACACCATCGACGGCGCCAACACCAACACCATCGACGGCACCAACACCAACACCGGCATCAACACCGACACCGACAGCCGCTCCTGTTCCGATTAATCCGCTTAAGGTTACAGGAGGCGTCAATTCCGTTACCGTAGAGAGCGGTACTCCTGAATCGACGGTGAATCTTATGCGCATACAGGCAGATCAGACCATAACGATAGGATTTTCTGTCATCAGGTCTAATGGAAGAACAGACTTCTATGCCCCGCCCGGAACGGATTACTATGTTTTCAATGCGGCAGGGAAGCGGTTCGGTCCGGTTGCGGTAACGGCAGGAGAAAACAGCAAATTGTTTAACCTGTCGAACACGACGGCTACCGCGACTTTCAATCCGGCATCAGGTATGTACGATGTTAAAGTCAGCGGCGAAGTTCTAAATTCCGTAGTGAAGGTATCGGTATCGGGATACAACGAAACCATTCCAATCGTAGACAACAAGTTCAACGTAACCTACAGTGCCGATCCGTACAGGTATTCAACAAGAGTAGTGATATCGGCGGCAACAGCGGATGGAACGAAATCCATTATCTATATGGATACGCAGCGCGATCTCGTTGATAATTTAACGGTTGAGGCTACTAAGCTGGATCAGAACGGAACATGGCTGATTAGAGGGAAATATGCACCGGGAAAAAGCAAGGAAGGCTTGGAGGTTTACTGGAAAAATGATGGAGGGCAAGTGACTTACTTGCAGGATGAGCGGCTAATCGGCAAAGTGGCGCCGCTGTCCATAGAGGAGGTTGCTCTTAAACAGTCTATGGATGATTTTGAATATAAAATAACGACCCAAAAAGACAGGATTGAACTAGGCTTCTATGTAAAGAACAGCCAAGGCCAATACGAGTACGTTATACCTATGGAAGGTTTAGGAACGCTGCGTCCGATGGAGAACATTTACATGCAAATCGGATCCACTTCGGCCATAGTGAACGGCAAAGATCAACAGCTGGAGGTTGCGCCGTATTATTTGAATGGACGAACGATGGTGCCGATCCGGTTCATCAGTGAAGTTATGGGTGTGGAGGTAGGCTGGAACGATGAAGATCAAACCGTCACCCTGACCAGGGGGGATACTAAAATAAAGCTGCAGATACACAATTATATGGCCTATGTGAACGGCGTGCCAACATGGTTGGATACATGGCCTCATATTAAAGATGGCGTAACCATGGTGCCGCTGCGATTTGTCGGCGAGAGCTTGAACAAGGACGTTCAATTCGACGAAGGTAGAATACACATAACGAATAAAAATGAATGATACGGTTATCCGCAACAACAGAAAAGGAGCCACGCAGGTTTGCGGGCTCCGGTTTTCTTCTTTAAAATTCGCCTATCATTTCAGCAGCTTGTTTCGTATGCTCCGAATTTGCGTTTTGATCGTGTTCACAGACTTGTTCAACATATTAGAAATTTCGGTCCGGTTGTAGCCTCGTTGTTTGAGCTCATGAATTTCCCGCTCTGAGGAAGTGAGCTGCATTAACCGGATTTCCTCCCGCATCGTGCCAGCGGCATCCGGATGGATGGAGGATTCGCCCTTGTAGGCCTCCCGGATCGCTTTCACGATATCATGGAAGTTTGATTTGCTGATGTAATTGACAGCCCCGTTCTGGAATGCCTTCACGATAATCTCTTTTTCCGTCAATGAAGTTAACATAATAATTTTAACATCGAATTGTTTCGCCAGCATCAGTTCTCTGGTCGTATCCAAACCGTCCAATTGATTGTGGGTCAGGTTAATGTCCATCAACACGACATCCATTTCAACGGAAGCCGCTGCTTCCAGAGCCTCCTGCCTCGTTGCCGCCGCTTTGACAATCTCGATGTCCGCTTCCATGCCCAAATCTTCCGTTAGCCGTTCTCTCCAGAACGGATCGTCCTCCACCAACATGACGCGTATAAGTTGAACCATTCGTTCCCTTCCTCTCATTAAACACCGGCTTGCAATGGGGAAGAGGACTTAACTGCAGTTATTTGACGCATCCTCCTGGACGGAAAACGAAGCTCCATCCAAGTCCCCAGTCCCGGATTCGAATCTACGAGGCGAATGCCTCCGCCATGCTTCTGCATCACTGCGTAACAATAGTTGAGCCCGAGACCGTAATTCGAGGTTCCTTTTTTTGTCGTAAAAAAAGGATCGAACATCTTCGCAGCGCTTTCTTTCGGAATACCCGTCCCGTTGTCTTTCACCCAGACGAGAATATTTTTCTTGATCTTCTGCACGGTTATCGAGATTTGGCCATTGTCCTGTTCAAGAGCATCGACCGCGTTGGCGAGCAAGTTGCCGATTACTTCTCGGATATGGGTGCCATCACAGATGAGGATCGGATCGATTTGGATGTCCCTGACGATTTGGACCCGTTTCTCCTGAAGCACTGGCTCCAATGTCTGAACACTGATCTCCAGCAGATCTGCTAGCCGATGCTCCTGCTCATGAAGGACAATCCCATCGGTCCTTTCTTTGAACTGGTTGACCATTTTGAGTATATGCTCGGCTACATGATCCAGATTTTCGAGATTGCGCAAGGTCTCTTCCTTGTCGTCATTGACCACCGCTCCGCGCATCCGGCTGCTTAAATAGTTGATCTTCTGCACTTCGTTCTTGATTGTATGGTTCAGAATGAGGGCGCCTTTGGTCAGATTTCTCATGGAGTAATCGATTTTCTGCTTCTCAATCCGCATCTTGATCCCCATAAAGCCGTATTTCATGGAGTAAAACACAAACATGGATACAAATACCAGTGCGATCAGGAAGTTAAACTGCCACATATTATTGCTCACAATCTTCAAACCATCCCGACCGATCAGAAAATGGTCCAATCCGTAGTAATCCGTCGCATACAAAAAGCTGATGCATACCATAAGAGCAGCCGCAGTGCGGAAGCTATTCTTCTTGTGATGAGGGTTCCTCTCGGCTGCATACCGCAGCCAATAAACAGACAATCCCGCCGCAAAATAGATCCCGGACATGATCCTAAAGGACGGATGTCCCAGCTGTAATACCGGATATAAGGGTGGTAAGGTAGCAAGGTAGATGAGAATCGGCAGCGGCAAGAGCAGGCTGAATAACAGGATGCTCTTGCTGCGAAAAATTCTGGTGAACACGAGCGAGCACATCAGCAATAGATAAGGTAAAAAATGATATTCCAGACCCCAAATGAGCATTGAAAACAGTCTGACAGTTTCAGCTGTTTCTGGCGCAAATGAAGAAGAAGTGCGCATCCAAGGTAAAAGCGAAATGTTCAATACCACAGAAAAACTGGCAAAACCCGTTACATACAACAATGCGCTGAACCAGCGGACATGCCCTTGCTTCGGGTTGTTTACCAGCATGAGTGTGCCTAACGTCCACAATGAAATGAATATGGAGCAATATAAAATGACCATCTTAAGCCTCCAAACCAGATGGGGTGATAAAAGTTCAACCTTCTACAAAGACTCCAACTCCCCTTATACTGAAGATATAGCGGGATCGGCAAGCCTTCAGGGCAGGATTGTGTGAACGTCACAATATATTCATTATAGCAGTAACAACAGTACCTGTGGAAGTTAACGAGACTGTGATAAAAGTGCGAAAAATAGACTAATCTTTCAAATGTTTGTTTCATAGTACTGGAAGTTTGATTCAAAATTCGTTAAAATTGATACATATTGTATCAGAATTATGGAGGGTATAAGACAAATGAAATTCGGACTTTTGAAAACCATTCGCAACATGCTGGCTCCTTTGCTGGCCCTTATCCTTATGATCACGTCGGCGCTGCCGGCAGCGGCCAACGTATCGGAGATAAGCGCATCCAGTCCAACCTCCTCCGTAACAGAGACTGTATACGGCAAGGTTGGTAGAACGGCAGCAACGGCCATACCGGGACCACCGCTTTCGTGGAATGTACTTTCCAAGCTGAACCATGGCTTTACGAGTTTGATGTACGCGGCATCAGACCGCCCGATCTCAGAGCTCAGCTCGGACGAAAAGTATTTGGCATTTCTGACGTACGATATGTCTGATGAGGTCGGAATAGGGAGGAAGGTTGTGCAAATTCAGGACCGCGCTACGGGGGAATTGCACCAAGTCAAGACACCTTCTGCGACCGGGTGGGTGCATCATTTCGATATGTCGTCGGATGCCCGCTATGTCGCCTTTAGCTACAGCGAGGAACTTATCAGTCCTAATGTGAAAGTGTATTTGTATGACAGAAGCACGGATATATTAGAAACAGTGAACGGAGTCGGTTCAACCGCAGGGTTTCCGGACTTCGATAGCAACAAGGTATCGATTAGTGATGATGGCCGCTTTGTGGCGTTCGATACGGAAGCGAACATCGTGGATCTCGGGGATGAAGACGGGAAGCGGGACGTGTACCGCTATGACCGGCAAGGCTCCGGCATTAAGCTGCAACGGCTCAGTGTTCCGCTTGAAGCGAACTTTAACGATGAAAGCCGTGATCCTTCCATCAGTGCGGACGGCAGCAAAATCGCTTTCGTCTCCAAATCGAAGTTGACGGCTTTGGATGATTATATTGGGACGGAAAGCCTCTACCTGTATGACAGCGCAGCAACTGGCGGGCAGGCATTGAAGCGTGTGACACAAGGATACACGCCTTCGATCAGCGGCGACGGCCGATGGATGACTTTTACGACATACCGAGATGACCTAGGTTCTGTTGATACCAATGGCACCCAAGATATTTATGTATATGATGCTACCAATGGAAACTTTCAACGCGTGTCTTTGAAGCCGGATGGTACGGAATTTGACCTTGACAGTATAAATCCTTCGATTAGCCGAAACGGTACTTATGTTGCTTTCGAGACAGAAGTATTGGTCATACACGACGGTGATGAGGATGTGGAAACGGAAGCTTACGTGGCAGACAGCCATGGCTTGACCTCTGCGAAGGTCGCTGTTCCTGGAGCCCCCCTTTCCTTGATTCCTTCGGCTAAACGACCTGTCGTTTCCGATACAGGGACTGTTAATTTCTATTCCTTTTACGTAGAAAATTTCGGAGGAACGGAATTCCCATTCCCCGATTACTTTATCGCTGCGAATGGATCAGCGCCGGTCTGGCCGTCAGGCAGCACCTTGCAGGCGTCTAATCTGGGAGCGGACCACATCACGTTAAGCTGGCCCGGAGTCTCCGATCCGAACGGAGTTACAGGTTACGCTATTTATAAGAACGGTAATCCCATTACGTATATTGCGGCAACCGGGCAAGCAAGCTATTCGGTAGCTTTGACTAATCAGGTTCGGGATGAGGGGATGGACTACCTTTTCCAAGTAGAAGCCATTGACAGTAAGTACCATTGGAGCTTGAACGGTCCAACCTATAATTGGGAATCCGATGGGGATGGAAATCCTCCCCCCCAAGATCTGTTCCTTTTCTGGAACGGGGAACGCAGCGACGCGAACGGTCCTCTGAAGCAAGAGAGTACGATTAAGATTACGGCCAGAGGGGCATCAGGTCTTGCAACGAAGCTTCAATGGACATATAAAGAAGAAACAAGTGGGGTAGTAACGTCCAAATCTAATTCAATGTTATTGACGGAAAGTCAGACTGGCTCTGGTTTTTACACGGGTACCTTCAAAATGTCCCCGAACGCCACGGAACTGAGTTCCATTGTGCTTATGCAGAAAAAGGCTGATGGCACGGAAGTATCAGAACATGCGGAGAATCTGCCTATTGCTGTCGGAGGAGGGCTCCAAGTCCAGTTCTCGAATGCCACTCTGCAAGAGCTTCGCGGTGCGATCCTGACCGTATGGGGAGAATCGGGAGAGCACACCTTAAAAGTGGAGGAAAACGGCGTGAAGGTCCTCACCGGACTGATGCCGGGAACTGAGTATGTAGTCTACTTGCATACGCCAGATCACAGGTACGAGATGGGCAGGCTGGACAGTATCACCGTTCGAGCGGGCCAAACCAACACGGTTATCTTGCCTGTCACTCTTCCCGCTCAAGCCCGGGTCAAAGTGGTGAATAACCAAGGCAAACCGGTGGCAAACGTCCCAGTTACACTTTGGGATGCGGACCACGAGCTTCTTATGTCCACCACGACAGCCGTGGATGGAATGTCTTATTCTTACGATGACCTGCTGCGGGACCAAATCGTGACGGCAGAGCTTGATCTTAGTGATCTCTTCTACGAATATGCGCCGGGTACCAATTTGAGCATGAAGCTGGTTAGCGGGGATAATGTTCTGACCGTCAACCTGATTTCTCCCGATCGGGGGATGTTAGAGTTAACGGTGAAGGATCCAGCCAACAAGCCTGTCTTTAATGCTTATGTGACCGCCACTCAGATGTATAGAGGCAAACCGATCGTTATGAAGGCCCGCACCAGCTTGGACGGAAAGGTAAGGATGGAAGGACTTTTTGTAGGGGATGTGGTATTGGAAGCTTCAGAGTCCTCCTATCTCTATAGTTCCGGTCAGGTCCCGGCACAGGTAACGGCCAATTCAACCACCGTCAAAGACATTCCGGTTAGACAACCGGGACAGGGGATTGTGAATCTCAAGGTGTTTAAGAAAGCGCTGGATACGGAGTGGCAGGGACCGCTTAACATGGAGAATGAAATGTTCCTGTCCCATGTGGAGTCGAAATTCGGCTGGATAAGCACTTATTTTTCCAATGCGGTTTCGATAGGCGGAAGTCGGGGGACACCTGTAAATGTCTGCGTATCCGGGGCGATTTACGCCTATGTGAGTCAATGTAAGGATTTTATATTGGACGAAAACTCCAATGCCACAGCCGAGATGAGGTTGGAGGAAACGGGTGCCCGTGTTCAAGGGAAGGTGGAGCTCCGAAGTAATATTTACTATGGTGCTTCAGTCTATGAAATTAAACCAAACGGCAGCAAGGTATGGGTGGCCAATGCTTGGGATAATAACTTCCAGACGGAGCCTTTCAACATCAACGTTCCTCGCGCGGGTAACTACCGGATGGAAATCAACCGGAGTGTGAAAGACGCGAATTCCCGTTACCGTTATGACTATGCGTCGGTCGATTTCTCCGTCGCCGAGAATCAAATTAAGAATTTGGGCGAGATCACCTTTAGCCCATCCCAATATTTCACCAACAAAACAGGTAACTATTTCATGGCGCAAACGGTCCGGGCCACACCTGGAAGCACGGTGTCACTCCGAGCTTCTTACCGGAACAATAACGATAACCCTGCAACAAATGCTGATCTGCTCCTGGACATTCCAGATGGGACGACGCTCGTTTCCGACGAGTTAGGAAACAAGGCGGTAACCGGAGCCAAAGGTCCAGTTACGGTAGAGGGCAATACACTTCGCGTGCCTGTAGGCACTTTAGCCAAAAATGATGAAGGCACAGTCGTTTATAAACTTGCGGTTTCTCCTAGCTTTAATAAAGATACCATGGTTTCAGTGGCGCGCATCGATGCTACTCTGGGTTCTGTACATGTTGTGGAAACACTGGGGAAAGTTTATCTGGATATGCCGAAGGTGACGCTGGATGCGCCGGAGCGGATAACCGATGCCGACCGTGGTACCGTATTAAGCGGTTTTGCTCCGGCAGGCAGTACATTGGTGCTATATGACTCGAATGTTCGGATAGGTGGCGTCGTTGCCAACGCATCCGGTGTATGGAAAACATCGGTTACGCTTGTGGATTTAGGAGATCCCGGCTTCCATGCCTTGTGGGCGGAGACGACGGTAAACGCCGTAAATCTCAAATCCGAAAAGACATTCGTGATGTATGACACGCATGGACCTCAGCTGTTGCGAATGGCTATGGCCCAAGCGCCAGCAGGACGTTGGGTGACGATGGAAACCGGGGCACCAGACTTCGCTTATACGGTTGTGCCTGGAAATCCTTTCTTATTGGACTTTGAATTTTCGAATCCAGATCAGGTCGAAAATGTCCGTGTCTATATGGACGGTCAGGAGGGTGAACCGATTGCGGCCATAAGAGATGGTATTTTATATCGGGCGACAGTACCGACAAAGCATGATGCGCTGGGGGGAATTTACATCGATTACGATGTGAAAAAACCGGAGCGCACCTATGACGGAACGATGCCTGATTTAGATCAGGTTCGTGCTTCGCTACCCCCTGGAATGAAGGATTTCGAGGTTGTTTCGAAGACACCGTTCGAGCTGGTAAGCGGAGTTTACACAGGCACAGTCGTCATAAAGTTCCCGCAGCTAAGTAACAAACAAATGTCGATTACCCTTACGATCGATCCGGATTCTAATTATGAGCCTACGGAAGAGGAAAAGGTATTAGCTGCGCGTTCGGGCGTTCCAGCCATCCAGTCGAGCTTTGAGGTAAACGAGACGGACACCTTCCTCAGCATTAAGACGCACGGCTATATGCCGAGTAATCTTTTGTCCGAGGAGTTCACGGGCCTCACAGGCTTGCGTGCTCTTGGCCGTCCGGCCAAGGCGGGGGATTGGGGTCATACGGCAGAATATTTCATGGAAATTAAATCCGACGTGGATGAAGTGAAGGGACCCATCGATGAATTCAAGGGCCAGTACGAGGACTATATGGGCTTTGCTGGCAAAGTGAATAAGATCATGTACAACGTGGAGACCAGCGGTCTTGATTGTCTTGAAGAGCTGCCGGCTACTGTGAAACAAGGCGGTAAGGCATTGGCCTCATTGGTTGTCGGTGAGGTGGCCAAAACCGCTCTGGGTGCCTGGACGGGGGCAATGGCGCTGACTGGAGGCGGTGCTGTTGTGGCAGGTTTTGCCTCTGGCGTGCTGGAAGATAAGATCGACAATTATGTTGACGAGCAGATTGATGCCATCGGGTCAGGGTACAACAGGTGCAGCGACAATCCTGACAGGAAAAAGAATAAGGGATATAACGTCGCACGGCCAAAATGGATCTATGATCCTAGCGGTTATGTGTATGAAGCGGTAAAGAGCAATCCGCTTTCGGACGTTACGGCAACTGTCATGTATCAAGATAAGAACTCGGGTGTTTGGAAGGTTTGGAATGCGAAGGAATATGACCAAATCAATCCGCAGCTGACCGATGGGGCCGGGAAATATGGCTGGGATGTTCCTCCTGGCAAGTGGAAGGTCGAGTGGAGAAAGGCAGGTTACCAGCCTGTCTCCAGTGAGGAACTGGATGTGCCGCCTCCACAAACTGAGGTCAACGCAGGGATGATTTCATGGGACGCACCACAAATTTCCACAGTAACAGGCGTTACCTATAGTGGTGGTAGTTATGTGGATATCACATTCTCTAAATATCTGAAGGTTGTGGACTTGAAGGAAGAAGCCGTCGTCATTCAAACGGAGCAAGGTGTTGGTGTGGAGGGCACGGCAGCATTTATACAAAAAGAAGAAAGTGCTTCGGACAAAAATGTTATGCTTTCCAAGACGATCCGGTTTACTCCAAAGGTATTGAAGGCAGGCATCGGATATAAGCTGAAGCTGAACCCTGCATATATAACGAGTTATGCTGGCAGGAAAATCGAGCATGGAGATGCTGGATTTACCGCAAAAGTCCTTGATACGACTGGACCTACGGTGAGCGATGTTGCGGTGGAAAGTGGAGGACGAATCGTCCGAATCATCTATAATGAACCGATTTCAACAACGGCAGATGTGAATAAGATCCAGTTGAACGGGGTTACGGGACTAATAACTTCTGCTGTCGCAGATTTGAAGCGGGGTCAAACGGAAACCAGGGACCTGCTGTTAACCGTGGACGGGGCCGTAACGGCAGCATCGGTACTTACGCTCATGGAAGGGGCTGTAAAGGATCTTCAAGGAAATGCCTCTGCGTTTAAGGTCGCTTCCATGGGATCAGCTCCACCACCCCCTACATCCGAAGGTGGTGGTGGGGCGTCGGCTCCTCCCCCTAAAGACCCGCTAGATCTAGGGGAGAAGGCAGTTATCGAGAAGAAATCAACTTCCTCCGGCGGAAATGCTTTCTATCTGACTATCGAGAAGGAAGCGATAGCTGGAGCCCTTAAGGAAATCAAACCGTCTCAAGAGCTGTATATCAAGGTGAAAGAGCCTGCAGACGAAATCATTCTGCAGTTCCCTGCGGAGTCGGTTGGTCAGATAGCAGATGCCAAAGCTACCATACGCTTGATCTCCGATGGAATGAGCTTCAAGTTGGACCCCGCAGTCTTCACAATCGGCAAAACGGAGGTTGGAGCGAAAGTTCGAGTAACTATTAACTTAGCGAAAGGACAAATGGGCAAGGACGCGGAGGAAGCAGCGAGCAAACTAAATATGAATTGGCAGCTGCTGACGGCAATGGCAAGTGTGAGGGTTGACATGGTCAACGGAACTCAAATCCAACCTGTGTCTTTGGCCAAGAAGAATGCAATTGTGGGAAATTACTCGGGACTCCAAGGCACAACGCTGGAGATTTATCGGTACGATCCGATAACCCGAATTTGGAGCTATGTACGCAGCGTACCGAACGGGAATGGCCAAGGGCTGCAGTTTGATATGAGCAGCACGAACATCTTTGCAGTGATGAGCTACACAAACCGTTTCAGAGATACAGTTAACCACTGGGCAATGCAAGATATCGATTGGATGGCTCGACGTCTCTTGATCAATGGCGTTTCCCAGGCAGAGTTCCGTCCAGAAGGATCCGTTACCCGAGCGGAGTTCGCCGCTATGCTCGTTCGGGCATTGGGAATCCAATCAAACGGATCGCAGGCGAGTACGTCTTTCTCAGACGTAAACCAGAACGCTTGGTATTACAATGAGGTTCTAGCAGCCGTAACCCATGGTCTTGTAGACGGATTCGAATCTGGGCAATTCGGGCCAGATGAGAAGATCACCCGTGAACAAATGGCGGTTATGATCAGCCGGGCATACAAGCTTGCCAATTCAGCTGGTAACGCCTCTTCCGCTGTAAACTCGGGCGAGAAATTTAAGGATAGCGACCAGATACAGAGCTGGGCAAAACAAGCGGTAGCTCTGGTTCTGAAGGATGGCATCATGCAGGGTATGACGGATGAAACTTTCGTGCCGGATGGCATCACAACCCGCGCGCAAGCCGCGGTCGTACTGAAAAGATTCCTGATCAAACAGGAATAGAAAATCACAAAGAGCCCTCTTAGGAGGGTTCTTTGCTTATTAGCATAGGATCATTGACTTTTGTACAAGGCTTAGGCTTCGCCCTTGTTCTGATTAGAAAAAAGTCTTGATAATGTAAATTACATCTTGGGATTTACAAATGAGCAAAAATCAATAAAATATCCTGACGTTTAGCATGTTCAATGAAAAATCACCTGGCAATGGTGTCAGCAGCTGTTGCGCCAAAGTCAGTTGGATAAACGAAGATGTTAATGTGGGTTGTGTCTTATCCCGTTTGCATAGGGTGGGGGGCTATGATAAAATGCATTCAATAGGGAGTGATTATGATGACGGAAGAGAGCCACTCACACGACATGTGTGCAACTTCAAGCGAACGAAAGAGTCACCATTCCGACAAAGCCAAGAGTAATCTGATCACCCGATTGAACCGTATCGAGGGGCAAATTCGTGGAGTTAAGGGGCTTATTGAAAAGGATACGTACTGTGATGATGTGCTGAATCAGATTTCATCTATCCAATCCGCGTTAAATGGGGTAAGCAAGCAATTACTTGAGCATCATATGAAAAGTTGTGTCATTGATCGCATTCAAGAAGGCGATGAAGAAGTGATAACCGAATTATTAACAACGATTAATAAACTGATGAAATAAGGGCCCGAGATATCCCACAAACGTACGTAAAAGGACTTCACCATATAGATGAGGTCCCAATGTGAGTTAATCGCCATGTGTTTATTTCTTAATAAGGTTCAAATTAAGCGCCTGCTGTTCCGTTAAAATAAACTCCTGTTGAGGCCAAATATCCTCATCTGCATCTCTGCCGAAGAGACGAAGGAGCTCTAGCCACACCCCTTTTTCTATAGCCTCTGCAGCTGTGATCATGATCTTCATAATAAAACACCTCCTGTGTTTAATTACACGGATCTATTGCTTTTTAAACGAATTAGGCAGGATGTTCCGAAGGTGCTTTATGGATAGGATATGCTCAAGGGTACGAATTCATCCTTTTAAAGTCAGATATAATCGAGATTCATATACGACTGCAACGCTGTGGGAACGTATGTGGATGCCTATGGGGAACCCAAAGACAAGATAAGTCTCTGACTTGACAAATATAGGGTAGGGGGGTATACTAAACTCATTGGATATCAAACACGATAAAGGAGAATGAACCATGAAAAATGTAACGTTAAAAGTAGCAGGTATGTCCTGTAATCACTGTGTGAATTCCGTCGAAGGGGCTTTGAAAACGATAGGAGCAACTGGGAAAGTCGACCTAGCAAACGGAACGGTGATTGTGGAGTTCGACGAAAGTAAGTTAACGATAGAAGCTATTAAAGATGCTATTGAAGAGCAAGGGTACGACGTCTAACAAATGAGGTGTAGATGATGGATACTGCTAATGAAGCAACAGCAACGAAGCAAACATCACTGCAGATCACGGGAATGACATGCGCCGCTTGTGCTAATCGAATTGAAAAGGGTTTGAACAAGCTGGAAGGGATCACGGAGGCTAATGTCAACTTCGCGATGGAACGAGCAACGGTAACTTATGACCCTAGTCGCATCGATGCTGCCAAGATGGAACAAAGCATTCAGAAGCTAGGCTATGATACGGCGAAGGAAGCCGTTGATTTACAGCTTGAAGGCATGACCTGTGCGGCCTGTGCCCAGCGGATTGAGAAGACCTTAAACAAGTTGCCTGGTGTGAGAGCGGCCACGGTGAATTTTGCAATGGAAACGGCCCATGTCGTGTACAATCCAGCCGAACTTACGGTATTGGATATGCAGAATCGGGTGGAGAAGCTCGGCTACAAAGCAGTCCCTGAACAAGAGCAAGGTGATCCTGCTGAACATAGGCGGCAAGAGATTGGAAAGCAAAAGCGTAAGCTTTTGTTATCTGCGATCTTATCATTGCCGTTGCTGTGGTCGATGGTCAGCCACTTTTCGTTTACAACATGGATTTGGATACCGGAATTGTTCATGAATCCGTGGTTTCAATTGATGATGGCAACGCCGGTTCAGTTTTACATCGGAAGACAATTCTACGAAGGTGCATATAAAGCGCTTCGAAATGGCTCTGCCAACATGGATGTACTGGTTTCACTGGGAACGTCAGCAGCTTACTTCTATAGTCTGTATTTGACGATTGATTGGGTTATCGGGGGCGCCAGCATGCATCACGGACCGTCTCTATACTATGAAACAAGCGCTGTGCTGATTACGTTAGTCATTATGGGGAAATTGTTTGAAGCACTAGCTAAGGGACGGACATCGGAAGCGATTAAGTCTTTGATGGGATTGCAGGCGAAGACAGCTTTGGTCATCCGTGAAGGTCAAGAGCTCAACATACCAATAGAAGAAGTTATTACTGGGGATATCGTGCTCGTCCGTCCTGGAGATAAAATACCGGTAGATGGAGAAGTGCTCGAAGGTTCTTCCTCCGTTGATGAATCGATGCTCACTGGCGAAAGTCTGCCGGTAGCAAAGAATCCCGGTGATGCGGTTATAGGGGCAACCCTTAACAAAAATGGCATGCTTCGCATCCAAGCAACGAAGGTCGGGAAAGAAACAGCGCTGGCGCAAATTATTAAAGTCGTCGAAGAAGCACAAGGCTCGAAAGCACCGATCCAACGGGTGGCGGACGTTATTTCTGGGATTTTCGTCCCTATCGTAGTGGGTATCTCCCTTCTCGCTTTCCTAGTCTGGTATTTCGTGGCGACACCGGGTGATTTTGCAGGGGCTCTGGAAAAAGCCATAGCCATCTTGGTTATAGCCTGTCCTTGCGCGCTAGGCTTAGCGACACCGACTTCGATTATGGCTGGATCAGGGCGCGCAGCCGAACTGGGTATTTTGTTCAAAGGCGGCGAGCATCTGGAGAAGACCCATCAGATTGATGTAATCATTTTAGATAAAACAGGTACGATCACCAAAGGAAAGCCAGCACTTACCGATGTGTACGCTGAAGGTGACGAAGCGGAATTCCTACGACTGGTAGGCGCCGCGGAAAGAAACTCGGAACATCCCCTCGCAGAAGCGATCGTGGCAGGGATTAGAGACATGGGCATTGAACTACCAGCGACAGAATCATTCGAAGCCATCCCCGGTTATGGCATTAAAGCTGTCGTTGAAGGGAAAGAGCTGCTCATCGGAACACGACGTCTCATGGAACAATTCGGTATAGATGCGAAGGGTGCCTATGACACGATGTCGAAGCTGGAGGGGTCCGGTAAAACAGCCATGCTTGTTGCCATCAATAAAGGGTACGGGGGTATAGTAGGTGTAGCGGATACCGTCAAAGAAACGTCACACGCCGCGGTTAGCCGTTTGAAAGCTATGGGCATTCAGGTCATCATGATCACCGGTGATAACGAGCGGACGGCCAAAGCGATCGCAGCTCAGGTGGGTATTGAGCATATACGTGCGGAGGTTCTACCCGAAGGTAAAGCGGAAGAAGTGAAGAAACTTCAGGCTCTAGGAAAGAAAGTGGCGATGGTTGGAGATGGTATTAACGATGCACCGGCGCTAGCGACGGCTGACATTGGGATGGCGATCGGAACGGGCACAGATGTGGCCATGGAGGCTGCTGATGTGACACTCATGCGCGGGGACTTAGCCAGCATTCCGGATGCCATCTACATGAGCCGTCAAACGATGAGCAACATCAAACAAAATTTGGTCTGGGCACTTGGATACAATACGTTAGGGATACCGATTGCTGCACTTGGCTTATTAGCGCCTTGGGTTGCGGGTCTCGCGATGGCATTAAGCTCGGTTTCTGTTGTTCTTAATGCACTTCGTCTTCAACGAGTGAAGGTTCGTAACGAATTGACCTAAATATAGAAGAGAGTGAGAAAAGCGCGTGTATATTCAGAAAATAGGGCTTATCGCAGCTGTGCTTGCAGTGCTGCTACTAAGCGCATGCGGCAGTGTAAAAGAGGCAGCCAGCAAGAGCCAGCATGGCAGTCATGCAGCAGCCTCTAGCCCAGCAAGTGCCGATGAGCACAGCGGGCATGGGGGTGGAATGCCTGAGGCATCCACGAACCTGAAAGCTTCGTTCACCTTCGGATCGACAAGTCTGAAAGCGAACGAGAAGTCGGAATTAACGATCCAAATTACGGATCATACTGGCAAGCCAGTCACTGATTTTCAAGTGAATCATGAGAAGCTACTGCATTTGATTATAGTGAATCATAATCTATCGTCCTTTCAACACATCCATCCAGCCTACCAAGGAAATGGTAAGTTTACGGTCAGCGCAAGCTTCGAGGCTGGTGGAGACTATAAGCTCATCGCTGATTTTATTCCTAGTGGCGGAACTAGCACAACGCTCAGTCAATGGGTGAAGGTTGCCGGTAAAGAGGCGGAGCATACGGTGCTTAAAGCGGATGCTAAACTACGGCAAGAGATTAGCGGTAAGGCTGTTGAACTTTCCCTGAGCAGCACGAAGGCCAAAGAAGATGTAACACTCTCTTTTACAATTCGAGACGCTCAGACGAACAAGGAGATCACGAATCTGCAGCCATACTTAGGCGCTGTAGGTCATGTTGTGATTCTGTCAGCCGATGCCGAGCAGTACATTCATGTACACCCGCTTGAGGAGAAGGCAACGGGTCCTGTTGCTAGGTTCGCGACCTCATTCCCAGAAGCGGGAATCTATAAGCTGTGGGGACAGTTCCAGCATAACGGAGAAGTGTTTACAGTGCCTTTCGTTGTTAATGTGAAATAAGCCCATTAATAAGCGTATGAATAAGCCCTTGCGTCCTTCAATAGGAAGGATGAGGGGCTTATTTGTTTTTGAGCCATTAGGGATTGGGATTTTGAGCAGAATCGGGTCTGGGAAGATGTAGGAGTTCCGATAGCTGTGCAGTCAAGAATTCTGGCGTGTAGGGCAAGTCATTACGAAGCCAGAAGACAATCGTACCAATAATGGCCGAGGAGCCATACCAGATTGCGATATCTTTCTTAACTCTAGCATTCAAAGCGGAGGATGCCTCTAACTTGTCCATTCGACTGGTGATAAAATCAGCGATCAGCTTCATGAGCCGTTCTGTAAATACAGGAATACGTTTGGAAGCAAGCAGAACCTTGTAGAAATTTGAATTATCTGCGATATGCTCAAGCATGTTCTGTATGATCTGTATATTGAAACCAGGAGGATCCGGAGCTTCCTTCAAAATGGCATGGATTTCGTTAATCATGTCTTCAGCCAACTTATCAACCATATCGGGAATATCTTGATAATGAAGATAGAAGGTAACGCGATTAATCGTCGCTCGCTCCGCGATGCGATTCACAGTTATCTTCTCAAGTTCGAGCTCATGAAGTAGTTCGATAAAGGCATTTCGAATTAATAGACGCGTCCGGAGTACACGTGGGTCTATTCGTTGTGGTTTTGTTGACATGAGCGATCATTCCTTCTCTCTAAATTTCTATACGACAATTACTTCAAACATTGTAGATAATCTGATAGATAGACGACAAATACATGGAAACTGTTAACTAATAAACATTTATAAAAAAGCTGTTGCTTGTGAACATTAGAATTGATGACTATAATACTATTTACATCGAGTTTATTATACAACACAATGTCAATTAGTTCGAAATTGAATGTGAAAGGAATAATGGTATGAGTAAAATTGCAGCATTTGATCCTAGTTCTATTAAGAAAGGCCCACTTCTATTTGTTATGATTCTTGGAGCTTTCATTGCCGTTCTGAATCAAACGATTATGAGCGTTGCCTTACCGCCACTCATGGTCGAATTCAATATTGCCGCTTCAACAGGACAATGGTTGACCACTGGTTATATGTTGGTTAACGGTGTTTTGATTCCGATAACAGCGTTCCTGATGCAACGCTTTACGACGCGGGAGCTGTTCCAAGCGTCTATGATTATTTTCCTCATTGGTACCATCGTTTCAGCCGTGGCGCCAGGCTTTGAGATATTGTTGACTGGTCGTCTGATTCAAGCAGCTGGGGCAGGTATTATCATGCCGCTACTTATGAATGTTATTTTGACAATCTTCCCGGCAGATAAGCGTGGAGGAGCTATGGGGATGGTTGGGTTAGCGATCATTTTTGCCCCGGCAGTCGGTCCTGCTCTTGCTGGTTATATTTTGGAACATTATTCGTGGCGTACTCTTTTCTACGGCATCATCCCTATTGTTGTTATCGTAATTGCTGTTGCTTTTATGTATCTTAAAAATGTTTCTGAACGTCAGTATCCCAAAATCGATACGTGGGGTGCCATTCTTTCAACCATCGGATTCGGTTTCCTTCTTTACGGCTTTAGTAGTGCTGGCGGCAAAGGCTGGTCAAGCATGGAGGTCATCTTATCTATTGTTGTGGGTGTAGTTGCATTAATTTTGTTTACATGGCGTCAACTGGTTATCAAAGACCCACTTCTAGATCTTAGAGCGTTCAAACATAACATGTTTACCTTGACCACTTTAATCAACATCGCGGTTACAATGGTCATGTACGCTGATATGATGCTGCTTCCGTTGTATTTGCAAAATGCCCGCGGCTATACCGCGTTAGAGTCTGGTATCCTTATGCTCCCTGGCGCATTGCTTATGGGCTTGATGATGCCAGTAGCTGGTAAGCTATTCGATAAATTCGGAGCTAAATGGTTGTCCATTATCGGAATGGTCATTACGATCATAACCACACTTGGATTCATCAATTTGACGGATTCTACAAGTTATACGTACCTAGTGCTCATGTCCACAGGACGACGCTTTGGTATGGCACTATTCTTAATGCCGATCACGACGGCGGGACTCAATCAATTGCCTGCTAGGCTGAATGCGCATGGTACCGCGATATCCAATACCATCAAGCAAGTAGCCGGCGGCGTGGGTACCGCACTATTGATCACCGTTATGACGACAAGAACCAAATCACATGTCATCGAGTTAATGACGGCAGGTAAAACAGCGACGGCTACGAAGGAAATGATTAAAGAGGCATCTATTCAGGGGATTAATGATTCTTATTTAGTTATTATCGGAATCGCAGTTGTCGGTTTGGTGCTATCCTTCTTCATTAAACGTGTAGGCCAGGCGGAGGAAGAAGAAACAGAAGTTGTTACTAGTCGGAAATCGGTAAGTACAACTTAGGAACAATAGAAGTCTCTCAATCAAGTGCAGTACGCTCCTTTGGAGTGTGCTGTGCTTTTTCTTTTTGGTCTAGAGGGATGTCGAACATTTGTGTATAATGAGACAAGTTGACAAACGGACCCGACTTTTCTGAGACTGAAAGGTCAAGAAACACGAAGAAGGAGTGGAGATAGGTTGTTGGTTCACAAGTTTAAAATGGCGTGGTTCTCGAACGTCCAGAAGGATGTCCTCGCGGGGATAACGGTCGCCTTAGCGCTGATTCCCGAGGCTATCGCCTTTTCGATCTTAGCGGGGGTAGACCCGATGGTGGGGCTGTACGCCTCTTTTTGTATTGCAGTGACGATTTCGATAGTAGGCGGGCGCAGAGGAATGATTTCGGCGGCAACTGGCGCTATGGCTTCATTGATGGGACCTGTCGTGGCGAAATACGGGATCGAGTATTTATTCGCTGCGACGATACTTACGGGTATTCTCCAGTATGTGATGGGGCTTTTGAAATTTGGCAGATTCATTACCTTTATCCCCCATTCGGTCATGACGGGATTCGTGAATGCCTTGGCGATCATTATTTTCATGGCGCAGTTCCCCAGCTTTGAAGGGGCGAATTGGCAGATGCTGCTGATGATTGCAGGTACGCTGGTTATTATTTATATGTTGCCGCGATTCACACAGGCGGTGCCCTCACCGCTAGTGGCCATTATTGTGATGACGATCATTTCCATGAGTCTGAATCTCGATCTTCGGACCGTTGGGGATATGGGCAAAATCACACAAGAGCTGCCATTTTTCCATATTCCGCAAATTGATTTGTCGCTGGATCTGGTCTGGCGCATGCTGCCATTCTCTTTAGCACTTGCGGTTGTCGGTATGACGGAATCCCTGATGACGGCCACGATTGTAGATGAGATGACGGAAACGAAAAGCGACAAAAATAAAGAGGTCAAAGGCCAAGGGATCGCGAATGTGGTCTCAGGGTTGTTCGGTGGAATGGCAGGTTGTGCGATGATCGGACAAACAGTCATCAATGTGAAATCCGGAGGGAGATCGCGGTTATCGACGTTTGTATCAGGCGTGTTTCTGCTATTCCTTATTCTCGTTCTCGGCGATGTCGTTCGACAAATTCCGATGGGTGCGCTGGTTGGTGTCATGTTCATGGTATCGATCGGGACCTTCGATTGGAGCTCATTACGAACGCTCGCTAGAATACCTCGGAGTGATGCGCTTGTCATGGTCGTGACCGTTGCCGTCGTTTTGGCCACATCCGACTTAGCGTTAGGCGTTGTAGCTGGTGTGATTTTGAGTGCATTGGTCTACGGTTGGCGCTCTGCAAGAATCAAGGCTCACGCGAGTATAGAGAAGAATGGTTCCAAAGTGTATCGGATAACGGGACAGCTGTTCTTCGGTACGATGGCGCATTTTGTAGAGCTTTTCGATTATAAAAATGACCCAAAAGCGATCGTTATCGATTTCAGCACTTCTCATGTATGGGATCATTCCGCCGTGACGGCGATTGCCAAAACCATGCAAAGATACGAGCAAATCAATAAAACCGTCACGATTATTGGCTTGAACGCGGAAAGCAAGCACCTGATGGATCGAGTCGGACCACTGCAACACTAGGCCTTCCAATGAGGGGTGAGAATTACGTTGAAACATCGTTTAAGGGCACTCGCTGTGCATGCCGCTACATTCATACATGTTGCACTAATAGGTTCATTCATCAAATGGGTTTTCTATGGAAGCCTAGTGGGGATTGTCACAGGTTCCGCTTCGGCACTGTTTCTAGCCAGTTTAGACCTTGTTACCGAGAAGCGATTGAGCCATCCATGGTTGTTGTTTCTTTTACCGTTAGGCGGGGCGTTAATGGCGTATGTCTATCTGAAAATGGGCAAAAATTCGGGCAGGGGGAATAACCTGATCCTCGAACAGCTTCATGATGAAGGGAAGGAAGCGATTCCTTTCCGGATGGCGCCACTGGTGCTTATAGGGACACTTGTCACGCATCTATTTGGCGGATCAGCGGGTCGCGAAGGGACGGCTGTTCAGATGGGGGGAAGCTTCGCCGAATGGATAGGGCGCATCTTCCGAGTGGACGAGGCTGATCGGAAAATCCTGCTCATGTGCGGAATCAGCAGCGGGTTTGGCTCTGTTTTTGGGACGCCGCTTGCGGGAACTATCTTCGGCTTAGAGGTGGCTGCCATTGGGATGATGAGGTATCAAGCGCTGATCCCCTGTTTTATTGCCAGCTTGGTAGCTCATCTCGTTACCACGGCATGGGGGATTCATCATATTCACTATACGATGGGTAGCGTCCCTGAGATATCCACAGGAGTTATACTCAAGGTCGTTTTGGCCTCGGTCCTATTCGGATTAGCCAGCATTCTGTTTAGCGAGCTTACCCATGGGATGAAAAAGCTGTACTCACGGCTATTCGCGAACCCCGTGCTGCGAGCCTTTGTCGGCGGTCTTGTGATTATTGTGCTTGTTGCGATTTTCAGAACGAGGGACTATCTTGGGCTGGGCATCCCCTTGCTGCAGCAATCTTTTGAAGGGCCAGTTGCTCACTTGGCCTTCTTATGGAAAACGGTGTTCACCGCGCTTACTCTCGGTGCTGGTTATCTCGGCGGGGAAGTAACCCCGCTGTTCGTCATTGGCGCCACGATGGGCAACTCGCTTGCCGATCTATTGGGTGTTTCCGCGCCATTCTTAGCGGCGCTGGGGCTAATCGCGGTATTCAGCGGTGCGACGAACACGCCGCTAGCTTGCTTTATCATGGGCGTGGAGTTGTTCGGCTCCGAGGGGATCCTCTATATGTTCATGGCTTGCATCGTGAGCTATTTGTTCTCCGGCCATTCAGGGATTTACACCTCACAGCGAATCGGGTTGTCCAAATCGAGAGGACACGCTGTGCCTGAGGGGGCAACATTGGCTTCGATCAAGTCGAAGAAGAAAGAATGAGTGAGTGTAAGCGGGCCGTCCTGTAAAGTAGATAAGTCTACTTGTGGACGGCCTGTTTTATTTGTTGAAAACCAATTAGTCCGATATCTCCGAACTAAAACGAGGATTTCTTGTGAAAAAGGACTAATAGGTGCTGTGGCAGTAATCCCGACCCCCGAGGTAGTCGGAAAAATCGACTATCTCAGGCGTGCCAGAGGGCAAAAAGGGAAACTGCCCCTCTGTGATCCTACGACCATTTGGCTCTAAACGCTGTGTGCGGCATGAATTTGGAGGCACCAGATTTGAACAATCCAGCTAGAATAACACAGTGCAAGGCAACAACCTCCTGCACCCAAACGGGCTTGGAGGGGGAATCAGCAGCAAAGGTATGAACCTCTTGAAGGGCCATTTGCTGTGCAAAAAGAAGGAAATCCTCGCGCAAGCAATAGAGATTCTGTTCAAGCTCAATAGGTGATTGTTGCAGGGCATGGAGTCCTCTGCCGATACAAGCGAAAGTCTGTAAGGTAGGCGGCAGGAGACAAGACAGCCATTTGATACACAGTGCGATCTGCCTTTGGTTTGGCGCTTTTCGTAAGTTGAATTGATGATTCAGATCGAGGATGCCGCCCGGAATGACATAGGGGGTTTCCACTGTGGAGCTAAAAATATGAATATGGTCCTCCCCCACATGAATGATATCGAGATGGTTAGGGATATCCGCAGCCCAGACAGCTTTCTTCAGAGCGACTAGATGATCTTCCGTTTCATGCTCAGCGTGCTCTGGGGTGTTAGTTAATAAATCAGATAATACGTTCTTCCCTTGACCTAGCTTACCTAACTTCCTCATGTACTTATCATTGTGCATTCGATTACCTCACCTGTAAGTTACATAGTTATCATTACCGCGGCAGCGGTGTTCAGAATTCAAATAATAACGCAATAACACTGGAAGGTCAACCCATTTTTTACTATTTTTATAAAAAAGCGAACAAAAAATAAGACCAAATCCAATCCTGGATCGGGTCAATATGTAATTGGCTTAGATTACAAATTTGTAGCCTACGCCCCATACGGTCTTAATATATTTCGGCTCTTTGGGATTGATCTCGATTTTCCTGCGCAAATTCGTAATATGTACATCAATCGCCCGCTCATTTATGTAGGAGTCGAATCCGCGTAAAGCATTGATCAGGTCTTCGCGACGGTATACCCGTTCAGGATGTTCAACTAGCAATCGAATGAGCTCAAACTCAGAGAAGGTCATTTCGATCGATTCACCTCGTACGTGCAAGGTTCGTTTCTCTAAATTAATTTGGAGCTCCATGGCGGGAACGGTAATCCGTTGGCGAATCGGGGTAGGAGTAGCAGGCTGTTGCTCAGCGGGTAGTTCCTTTTTGAAGCGACGTAATAGGACTTGGATGCGGGCCTTCATTTCATGCATACTGAATGGTTTGCATAAATAATCATCGGCGCCAACGGTAAAGGCTTCAATTTTCTCACTGACTTTGGAATTAGAGGAGATGATAATAATCGGAACAGGTGTTAGTCCTCGTAAGGAATTGCATAGCTCTGTACCTTCAAAGTCTGGGAGAATAAGATCAAGTAGTATCAGATCTGGCTGGAAACTGTGTAGAGCCGTTAGACCCTCCTGTCCATTGTGGCACCTGAGAACTAAGAAGTCTTCCTCTTTCAGATACATGCAGATCATCTCACCGATAATATCATCGTCCTCAATTAATAGAACTCTGTCCATTAGAAGTTCCCCCTAACGCATAGTTTTCTAATTTGAAATGTGTATAAAGTGATGAGGTGAGTGATGTTGCTAATATTTAGCTAATAATTCTATTATACGCTGTCGAATTTTAAGAGTAAACCGTTTTCATCTTGGAAATCTAAAAAAATGTTAGTAAAATATTAGCGAAAAGTAGGTGTGAAATTCATAAGATTTAAGTAAGTGTCCTAATAAGTGGAAAGTATACTGGTGGTATAAGTAAGAATGGCTTGAAGAGGTGGCGGGGGAATGAGTTTGATAGGCAGGCATGGAGTACTAGTAGTGAGTAGGTCGGAACGAACTCAGGGGGTCATTACGACCATATTGAAGCAGGATGAACAGCTTATACTGTCGGGAGTTGTAGCAGATGGCAGTGCTGCATTGGCATGTGTGTTTCGAGACAGGCCGGATTTGATCCTCATTGATATGGACTTGCCTGATTTGTTGGGACTTTCGGCACTTCAACTCATCATGGACCATAGTCCTATTCCTGTGATCATACTGAGTACACTTACCTCGGAAGGCTCGGCTCAAACGATCCAAGCGATGCGTTTTGGCGCAGTCGATTATTTCCATAAAGAGATGTTAGTTTCGGGTTTGGAGGGGGATGGGGTAGTCACCTATTTCCTCGAACGTTGCAAGCTTGCTGTTCAAAATGGGGTTAAAGGCGTATATCCCGCAAGCACGCAATCAGACGGATACATGGACAGCTTGCAGCCTGGCGCTCCGTTAATCAATGGCGCTTTGCTGCAGAGACGGATGGATATTGAATTATATCTTCGCCATGCAATCTCGAAGGAAGAATTTAATCTTGTCTATCAGCCTGTTGTTGACATCAGTACGAATTGTGTTGTCGGTTTGGAGTGTCTTCTTCGCTGGGACAATGCTTATATCGGCTACGTCCCGCCTTCGGAATTCATTTCGATTGCAGAAGAAAGCGGGCTTATCCACGAGATTGGGGAGTGGGTGCTGCGAGAAGCTTGTAGACAGAACCGGAAATGGCAGCTCGCGGGCCTTCCACCCATGTTTGTAGCTGTCAATTTATCGCGCAAGCAGTTCAATGATTGTCGGTTAAGTGGAACCATTGCAGCAATCTTAGAGGAGACCGGCTTAGAGCCTAAGTACTTAGAACTTGAAATTACAGAGAGCTTGAGTGTTGATGCCAGACTAGCCGCGGATACACTAGGGAAACTCAAAGAGCTGGGTCTCCGCATTGCTATGGATGATTTCGGTACAGGCTATAGCTCGCTTGGCTACCTGCGTGATCTTCCGGTGGATAAAATGAAAATAGATCAATCCTTTATCAAAGGGTTACAACACGGCCAAGTGAACGCAATCATCGTGAGCACGATGCTATCAATGGCGAAGCAATTGAACCTCTCTGTGGTGGCAGAAGGCGTTGAAACCGAAGAGGAGCTGCAGTTGCTGCGCGAGTATGGCTGCCGCTTCGTTCAAGGCTATTATTTTAGCAAACCAGTCGAAGTTAGACATATTGAAGAAATGTTGTATCAACTAGCCTAAATGAAATGATAGAATGATGAAGGATAAGTTAAATGAGTATCCTCACTAGAGTCAGAAACGGTTGGTGATTACACTGTTACGTGATTTGATTATCAATTTTGCGTTAATAACCGTCTTTGTCGGATTTGTGGAACACTTCTTTCTCCTCATGAAGCTTGATCAGAGGCCAACCTGGCTAAATAAAGTCTATATAGGTTTGGCACATGGGGTGCTTGTGGTCGTTCTGATGAATTTCAGAATTCAAATGGAACCACAAGTCAGTCTGAATTTCCCAGGCGTCGGTTTGCTGCTGGCTGCTAATATGGGAGGCATGATTTCTTTATTTATTACCTTTATCAGTTTATGGGTAGGTAGATTCATCATGGAAAGTACGATTTCTTTGCCGCAGCTTCTGATTGGGGTTGCAGCAATTACAGGAACGGGTATCCTATTTGCCAAAATAAATTCCTATTGGAAGAAATGGTTGTATGGATCAACGTTCTTCTTTGTTTTTTATTATGTCATGGCTTGGATGGTGTCCGGTGCGTCACTCGACATCTTTTGGAAATATATCAGCTACCAGTTGATATGCGTCTTTGTAATCGCTTGTTTCTTGCGCTATCTGGTTCGAAATCGGGAATATAAGCAGCAGATTCGACAGGTTGAGGAAGAGTTGCTTGATATGTTACGTTTTCAACCGGGATTCACGTTTAAGCTCCATAAACATCGTGATGAATACGTTTACATAGTGATTGAAGGCCAGCTTCTGCAAATGCTAGGCATGAAACCTAGTCAGTTTATTGGCAAGAAAGTAAGTGAAGTGAATGTATTTAACGAATCTTTTCTGGTTCGTGTCCAGCAATATTACGAGAAGGCTTGGCAGGGTGAACGTGTCAGTTACGAGTATGACTACAACGGCTTTACAATTCTAGTAAGTCTACAGCCCATCTATAAATATGGTCATGTGATTGAATTGATCGGTTCTGCTTGTGATGTTACGGAGCAACGCGCTGCTTTAATTAAAGCAAGAGCTAGGGATGAACAATATCGGACCTTGGTAGAAAACTCGGAAGATTTCATATTTCGATTTCGCTTGGATGGTACCATTGCCTCGTCCAATAGTAAGATGTATCTGACATACCAGATGGATGCCGACCAAGTGAAAGGAAAGCTGCTAACCGAATTGGTCCAAATGGACGAGCCGGAGACATGGGAAATAGGGTTCGAGCAAACCATTCTGGAGCGGAAAACGCAACAGTTCGGTATTCATCTCCTGCATCCGGATGGGTCCGAGCATGCCTATAATGTGACGTTATCGCCCCTATTCACGGAAGGGGAGAAAGAAATTGATGGTGTAACGGGAACGGTCCACGATATCACGGATCTGAAGAAGCGGGAAGAAGCGGATCAGTCCAACAGGGCCAAGAGCCAGTTCTTAGCTAGGATGAGTCATGAAATACGTACGCCGCTCAACGGGATCATCGGGTTGTCTCTGCTTTTACAAAGGACAGAGCTATCTACGATTCAGCAGGATTATTTAAGCAAAATTGATTCATCCTCTAATGTTCTGCTTGCTACGATTAATGATATTCTTGATTTTTCGAAGCTTGAAGCGGGGAAAATGACCTTAGAAACGGTAGATTTCTCACTGGAGGCATCCCTCCAAAAGGTAGCTGATCTTACGAGTGTATCGTTAGGCAAGAACCGAATCGAGATTATACTCGAAACGTCGGAGGACCTGCCTGATTTCGTAAGTGGTGATCCGTTTCGCTTAGAGCAAGTACTCATTAATCTAACGAATAATGCGATTAAGTTTACGAAGAGGGGCTATTTGAGATTGAAAGTCGCCCTAGAGGAAAGGTCTGATGAGGGTTACTTACTCTCGTTCGCCATGGAAGATACAGGCATCGGAATCTCTAAGGAGCAGCTCTCGAAGCTCTTCGTTCCGTTCTCACAAGCAGATACGTCAATGAGTCGGCGATATGGGGGGACAGGCTTAGGGCTTGTCATCTGCCAGCATTTAGTTCAGTCCATGGGCAGTGTTTTGCAAGTGGAGTCCACTCTTGGGCAAGGCAGTCGATTCTATTTCAACTTAATGCTAGGGAAAGCTCGTGCCGAAGAGGAGGCGCAGCCTAATGTCGAACAGACGAAGGTTAGTTCTTGTCAGAATCAGCGAATTCGGATTGCCGAAGACCATCCTCTCGTTGCAAAGCATATCTCTGAATTACTTAAAGCGATGCACTTGGAGACAGAACGCGTAGCGACTGCGTCGGAATTAGTAGCTGCGTTGGAAAAGGATGCGTGGAATGACTCGCCTGTTGACTATGTGCTTCTCGATATGCAAATGGATGATCTCGAGTGTCAGGATAGGTTAGAGAGAGTGATCGCACCAATCGACCGTTCACGTACGAAGATAATCGCCTATACGACACTTGATGGCAGGGAACTGATGTCAGAGCTGCCGGAGGCTTTGCAAGCTGATGTTGTGCTCGTGAAGCCAGTAAGCAGAGCTAATCTGAGGCTGGCTATCGAAGGATTAGCTCACAGGGAGATCCGAACTGTTGTAGCGGAAACTACTCTGATGTCGCATACAGAAGCGGAGCAGGTAACGAAGTCCAAAGGGAACATTCTCGTGGTAGAGGACAATGAGATCAATCAGCTCGTCATCTCTGAGCAATTGAAGCAATTGGGCTATCACGCGGTGATCGCACAGAATGGCCTTGATGCTTTAGCTTTAGCTGACAACCAGCCATGGATGCTGATTCTCATGGATATACATATGCCAGAGATGGATGGTTATGAGGCTACACAGAAGCTGAGACAGCGCAAGCATTTGAATCACGTGCCTATCGTGGCACTCACCGCGAATATGCTTATGCAGGATCACATGCAGCTGCTGAAGCTGGGAATGAATGATTTGCTTATTAAACCGATTACGGAGCGCCAGCTGATAGATATGTTAGGGAAATGGAATCAATTGAGCTTGTTGAACCAATATCCAGGGGTTGGTGCGGAGCAATTAATGCGGAATATTGATCAGAAGCTGCATATTTTCCAGTATATGATGGAGAAATTTAAGCAGGATTACCATAACTTCTATGACCAGATGATACCATTTATAGTTGGCGGGGAGCTCGTTGCTGTTAAAAGGAAGATCCACACCCTGAAAGGGATCGCTGTGAATTTCTACGCGGATACGCTGGTGGCGGAGGTGCTCGCTATGGAGAAAGAGCTGGAGAAGGGCATACATACTGAGGAAGTCATATACATTTTGAAACGAATTCAGCATGAGATCGATGGGATTCTTGGACAGCGCAGTGCCACTGTGGCGTTAGGCGAAACTCACTGAGCGTGTTCGAAATGTTGAAAGCGTAGCGGACGAAGAGGCCTGATGTTGACGTTGATACCGAGTGAGACGGTCGACGTACATCAGGCCTTTATGTTTTGTTTCGTAAATCTACTGTGCTCCAGGCAAATTGATGGATTTTATACAGTTATATTTCGGGATTTTTCGATCAAACGCTCAATAGATGGAGAACCTACAGTTAATTTTATACAATTTAGCTAATCGGAACAAATGAGATAGTTTTACCATAGTCGCCGTTAGCCCTCCGAACCTACAAACGCCATACACCGTCCGAGATTCCGTTCGATAGGAGTTTTGAAAAAAATAGCATGTATGAGTTTCACTTGATAAGGCGGCTATATGTCCCCATAAACACTTTGATACGTCTGATGAAGATAGTGTAGCTATGCAGGACTAGCGAGGTACGTTAGTCCATAGGAGAGCCAGACGAAATGATATACATTGACGGCTGCATAAACGATAACGGTGAGGGTTAAGCAGGGCTGGACCCACAATTTCTGGCGAATATAGGGATATATGAGCATTAATGCGATTGGGAATATAAGTTTCACGAGATAGTAAGCGATGATGTGCCATTCGTAGATATGGCGGATGAACGGATTGGCCTCTTGGATGAAGGCTAGCTGCAAGCCGATATCGGTGAATAGCGCGTCGAAAAAGCAGAGAATGAGCAGCAATACCAGTAGTTTGCTCTTAAACAAGTATCGAAAAACAAGCATACGGTTCCTCGCTTTCCGTGGCTTCATTCGGATACGTTCCCGGTCATCGGGCAAGTAAGAGTTGCTGAGGACGAATCTCGCCGTTGATACATAATGTATCATTATAAAGGCAGTTTGTCCAGTTCACAGCCTTGTAAGAGAAAATCCCCCTGCGATCCAATGCAGATCGAGGGGGATTCGTTATAGGCCCGGTGGGGGTCGAACCCACAACCTACCGGTTAAGAGCCGGTTGCTCTGCCATTGAGCTACGGACCTAAGATTTACTAATTGTAACATGCTGCGTAAGATAGGGTCAATCTATTTCCCAGAACCTGTTTTGAAATAAAGAGCTTACCCCACAGTGGGATAAGCTCTTCAAGATACGTGTGGTTTAGAATACTTTCGTCGTCCACGACTCACAATTCCAAGTCTCTGTCACGACATCGCGATAGAAATCAGGTTCATGGGAGATCAGGATGATGCTGCCTTTGTACGCTTTCAGTGCACGCTTCAGTTCTTCCTTCGCGTCGACATCCAAATGGTTCGTCGGCTCATCGAGCACGAGCAGGTTGGTTTCGCGGTTGATCAGCTTGCATAGGCGGACCTTCGCTTTCTCACCACCGCTGAGCACAACGATTTTGCTTTCAATATGTTTCGTCGTTAGTCCACAACGGGCTAGCGCCGCGCGAACCTCGAACTGGTTTAATGAAGGGAACTCGTTCCAAACCTCATCAATACAGGTATTGTTGTTGGATTCCTTAATTTCCTGTTGGAAATAGCCAACTTGTTGATTTTCACCCTTATGCACGGAACCTGACAATGCAGGAATTTCCCCTAAAATGCTGCGCAACAACGTCGTCTTACCGATCCCGTTGGCACCGACGAGGGCGATTTTCTGCCCACGTTCCATACGAAGGTTAAGCGGACGGGATAACGGCGAGTCGTAACCGATAACCAGATCCGTCGCTTCAAAGATGAGCTTACCTGCCGTACGTCCTTCTTTGAAGTTGAACTGTGGCTTCGGTTTTTCTTTGGCAAGCTCAATGACTTCCATCTTGTCGAGTTTCTTCTGTCTGGACATCGCCATATTACGAGTTGCCACACTCGCTTTGTTACGTTGAACGAAGTCTTTCAACTCAGAGATTTCCTGCTGTTGGCGCTTGTATGCGGACTCCAGCTGGGATTTTCTCATTTCGTGAACTTCTAGGAAATGGTCGTAGTCGCCGACATAGCGATTCAAGGCTTGATTTTCCATGTGGTAGATCAGGTTGATTACGCTGTTCAGGAACGGAATATCATGTGAGATGAGGATGAAGGCATTCTCATATTCGTTCAAATAGCGTTTCAACCATTCAATATGCTGCTCATCCAAATAGTTCGTAGGCTCATCGAGGAGCAGGATGTCTGGCTTTTCCAAAAGAAGCTTCGCCAGCAACACCTTCGTACGCTGTCCACCGCTCAAATCATTCACGTCTTTATCTAAGCCGATATCTGTCAGACCCAAACCGCGGGCCGTTTCTTCGATTTTGGCATCAATCATGTAGAAATCTTGATTCGTTAACGTATCTTGAATCGTTCCTACATCCTCGAGCAAGCGCTCAAGTTCATCAGGCGAAACGTCGCCCATGCGGCCATACATATCGTTCATTTCTTGTTCCATATCGAATAGATACTGGAAAGCACCTTTCAACACGTCGCGCATCGTCATGCCTTTGCTAAGTACCGCATGTTGATCGAGGTAGCCAACGCGCATGCGCTTGGACCATTCGACTTTCCCGTCGTCCGGCTGCAGCTTCCCGGTAATGATGTTCATGAAGGTAGATTTCCCTTCACCATTTGCGCCAATAAGTCCGATGTGCTCGCCTTTCAACAGGCGGAAAGATACATCGTTGAAGATCGCGCGATCTCCAAATCCGTGACTAAGTCGTTCTACGTTTAATATGCTCATGAATGACACCTTTTCTATTGAACTTTTTTTGTTGATATGAATTTATATGTAATAGTTACATATAGCTTCGCATCAACCTTGGTAAACGGATACCGTCTTGTGAAAGACGGCGCAGCCGTTTATCCCTGGCTTCTTACATTTTATTATAAACGATAGGAAGCAAACAACTCCCCCAGGTGAATAAAAAAAGGAAATTAAGCTTCATCCATCAGGATATGCCCATAGGCTGGCTCAATTTCGACGAAGCCAGCCATGTGGCGCATGTGGCAGGTAATCGGCTTATTTTGACCCATTAGGATGATGTTCTGCAGATCGCGGCGTCCCTCGGAGGGCAGGGCGAATGCTTTAACGTAGTTAAATACTTCGCTAAGTGTTGTGTGAATGGCGGCGAGGAGCGGGTCATGCTCACCTTTACCCATTAAGTTCAGAAGAATAGCACCACCCTCGTCGAGCTTTGTTTGGGCGATTTGGAAAAAGGTTAATGACGTTAACGGCAGCGGTGTGCCCTTGTCAGTAAAAGCATCAACTAGGATGTAATCGTACGTTCGCGGAGGCTCGTTGCTAAGGAGCTGCCTGCCATCACCGATGTGCACGTTGTCCTGGTTGTAGCCGAAGTAGCGCCTGCTTAGTGCCACGACATGTTCATCCAACTCCGCAACAGTGAAGCGTTTCTCTCTCAGGTGGGAAGCGATCGTGCCGATCCCGTGACCGATGAGGAATACACGCTCAAAGCTGGGGGCGTTAACCTGCATGAGATGAATCATGGCTCTTGGATATTCGAAGAGAATACGATCTGGATGCGCCAAATCCATCGCACCTTGCATGGCCTGATTGGAAAACTCCAGGATGCGAAAGCTCCCTTTTTCATCTGAAAAGGTAGTGGTGTCATAAATGGAGATGTCATGGTGGACGGTTTGTTCCTTGTATAGCACGTTCAACGAGCGAGTCTCCTTCGATAATAAGTATGTGGACAGTATATCATAGCTCGGTAAACTGCACGGCATATCATAGGGAAACTATGACAAGTCATAACAGGAATTGTGACGAGTCATTGTGTAATTCATGACGGTTCATGGTGGTTTATATGCATCCAGTCTCTATTCCTATGCTGCAGCTGCCGTGCAAGAAAACAAGCGGTTGTGGTGTATTTCCCCTGACCAAGTCATAAATGATCATGACGTGGTCAGGGGAAATACAGGAGCTAAGTCCCTATCCTCTACCTTGCGATATTGTCGATAATGAATTGGATTAGCGAGAGAAAGCGCATAAATCGCTGCCCATTATAAGCGATGTTATCCAAGACGAGGAGGTAGTAAGGTGAAACTAGGTAGATTTAAAAAGGCTGCTGCTGTGAGGCTGACTTTGGCTATAGCGCTTGTTTTGGCCGGTTCAAATACAGCTGCGGACATAGGGAGGCTGCCGTCGGCAAAAGCCGCAGGTATGCCGGCTCAATTAACGGTATATGACGATAAGCTTGGGAGTTCCTTTGCTGATTACAGCTGGGCTAACCATAGCTTATCGGAGAAAAAGATTGTTCATACGGGCAGCCAATCCATTCGCATGAAGCCTAATCAAGACGATGGGTTGTATTTGTATAATGACCGCATTATTCGAGTGTCTGATTACCCTGTGTTGGAACTGTGGTTGAACGGCGGGCAAGCAAGCACCCAGAAGCTAGAGGTTGTCCTCAATGCTGGAGGGGAACAAGTTGCTTCCATCCCGTTGAACGAATCTCATCTCCAGGTAGGTACTTGGCAGAAGGCGACCATCGAGCTAGATAAGCTGAACATTCCGAATGGTATATTCGATGGCATTCTCATTCGCGGTACGACAGCGGGTCAGCAACCTGAGGTGTACATGGATGATATTGCCTTGTCAGGTCGTGTTACGGAGACGGAGGATACAGCCGTGCTCACCGGTATTTCTGTAACGCCATCCCGTCTGAATTTGCTAACGGGTCAAACAGGAAACATTGCGGTTAACGCTAGCTTTTCCGACGGTACTTCGGCTCCTTTGACACAGGGTGCGGTCTGGAGCTCATCGGATCCTACCGTGGCATCGGTGGCTAATGGCACCGTTAGAGCGCTGAAGGCTGGCTCCTCCGTGCTGTCGGCAGTATATGGAACAGCGCGCGCAGAGACGACAGTGCGGATCTCGGAGATTGCTCCTCCCCCAGTTCATGACGGCCAAGCGGCAATGAACATTTATGAAGAAGGACTGAGCGACGTTTTTCAGGATTACAGCTGGGCCCAGCATAATCTGAATGATTCTTCGGTTGTCCACACAGGATCCAAAGCGATCTCCTTCAATCCAAGCGGTCAAGGTGGCTTATACCTGTATAAGGGGAATGGAGCGGTTCAGGTGAAGGATTACGACCGTCTCGAATTTTGGATCAACGGAGGGGAAGCCGGCGCACAGCAGTTGGAACTGGTGTTTAACGCTGGCGGTCAAGCTGGAGCAAGGGTGAATATCGGAAGTCTGATCGAAGGCGGTGCAATTCCTGCCAATAGGTGGACGAAGGTACAGCTTCAGCTGCCGGAGCTGCAAATCACGGATCAGTTATTCGATGGTCTTCTGTTTAGCGGCTTAAGCGAAGGTGAGCAAGGTACCGTATATCTCGATGATATTCGCTTGCTAGAGAAGTATGTTGCGCCTCCCGTATTGGTGGAAGGCGTCCTGTCTCAATACGGTATGGTGCTAGCACCTGGCGACAGCGCCAAGCTTACCTATGAAGCTCGTTATTCCAATGATACAAGTGCCGATATGAGCGACCAAGCCACATGGACCACGAGCGATCCTGGTATTATCACCGTAGATAAAGGCGTTTTGAAGGCGACAGGAAGTGGTTTAGCGAAGCTGACTGCTGTTTATGGCACAGCATCGGCTTTCATGTACGTACAGGTCGTTCCAGTCACACCCGAGGACATATATCGGGACGGATTGGCTGAGGGCTATGATACGTGGAGTTGGGGAACGAACAATTTTGAAAACGTGCAGCCAACGGCTTCTGGAACGAAGTCCATATCCTTTCTAGCCCAAGGGTATGACGGTATTTGGATGCATCGCAATACGAAGATGGATCTTGATCATTACTATGGTTTATCGTTGAAAGTCCATGGCGGCTCCACTGGCGGACAGAAGCTGCATGTGAACTTGATGGACGATCGAGGTTTCGTAGGGGAGCTTAATCTCGACAGTGTGCTGCCAAACGGCGTACCGGCGAATCAATGGACAGAGGTTAAGCTGAAATTTGCTGATCTTGGTATCCGTGAGCTGACGTTCGATGGCATTGTCGTATCGGCGTGGGGCGAGCACGATCAAGGAACGGTCTACTTTGATGACATTAGCATGCTGAAGACCACATCGGTCGTTAGCTTGCCTGATCCAGAGCTTCCAACCGTCCAAGTAACGATTGACTCAATGAAAGGGCGTCGCGCCTTAAGTCCTGGCATCTTTGGTGTTAATTTCGAGGATGCCCCTTCGGAAGGGCACTCCACGATGAATGTTCCAGTCAAACGCTGGGGCGGAAATGCGATGACGCGTTACAACTGGGAAATCGATATGACCAACCGTGGCGGCGACTGGTACTTCCTGAACATTGCGAATGATAACACGGACCCGTCGAAGCTGCCGAACGGTTCCTTGTCAGACCGGTTCATTCAGGATTCCAAAAATACCGGCACAGAGGTCTTACTGCAAGTGCCGACGATTGGTTGGACGCCAAAGGACCGAAATACGAGCTGGAGCTTTTCCATTGATAAGTATGGTCAGCAGCAAGGCAACGAGTGCGATTGGCACGAGTCCTGGTGTCGCAAGGATGCCGGAAATGGCAGAAATGCGGACGGCAGTTATATGACCGGCAACAATCCTACAGATACATCCAAGCAGGTCAGCTATGATTTCGTGAGTAGATGGGTCCAGCATCTCCAGCAGCGCTTTGGTCCTTACGTGCACAACTATGCGCTCGATAATGAGCCTATGCTGTGGCCGCATTCCCATTGGGATGTTCACCCGCAAATGACAACCTATGATGAGGTTTGGAATTATACACAAGGCTATGCTCAGGCGATCAAACAGGCAGATCCAGAGGCCAATATCTTCGGTCCGGTTCCTTGGGGCTGGTGTGAGTACTTCTACTCGGCAAAGGATGGCTGTTCACCTGGCAAAGATATGGAGGACCATAACAACAAGCCCTATTTAGAGTGGTTTTTGGGCAAAGTAGAGGACTATCGCTTGCAAACCGGTCAACGTTTGGTTGACACGCTCGATATTCACTATTACCCTGCTGAAAATAACGTTGCGTTCTCAAGCGATGAATCTAAGCTGATGACGAAGCGCCGCTTTGATTCCTTGAAGTCGCTATACGATCCGAACTTCACCGATCCGTCCTCTTGGATTCAAGAGCCTGTGAACCTGATACCACGGATGCATGACCTCATTGCGCGTAACTCGCCGGGGATGAAGCTATCTATCTCCGAATATAACTTTGGTGACGGAGCAGGTATTGGAAGCGGACTTGCGCAAGCTGAGGCGCTAGCCTTATTCGCCCGTGAAGGCGTCGATTATGCCATGCGTTGGGGGGGGCTTCTTGGCAATACGCCACTAGAGGACGCGTTCAAGTTGTACTTGGATTATGACGGTCAAGGCAGCCGCATTGAAGGTGAAGTTGTCAGCGCAACGAGCTCCAACCTGAATGCGCTAGGCGCTTATACAATTGTATCGCCGCAAGGCAAGCAATACGTCTTGCTGTTCAATAAGGACACAGCCCCACGTGAAGCCAAGATCCAATCGGATCTATCACTGAATGCGGCAGCATCTGTATACCGCTTTGATGCACAAAAGCGTCTTGCCCCAGCAGGAACCGTTCAAGGAACAAGCCAAGGCCTCTCCGTGAAGCTGCCAGCGATGTCTGCAACACTGATTGTCATACCTTAATTAAGCGAAGGAGGAACCATAGATGAAAATACGTTTGCGAAACAAAGGAATCGTCATCTCCATACTAGCCGTTATGCTCACGCTCTTTTTGACGCAGCAGAGTTTGGGAGCAGGTACATTAACGGAAATTAATGTTTTTTTGAACACGGGTATCAAGGTGATGTTGAACGGCAAACCCTTTGAACCGACAGACAAGGACGATGGGACGAAGCTTGTGCCAATCACTTACAGAGGTTCAACTTATCTACCGATGCGGGCAGTAGCCGAAGCAGCAGGTATACAAGTCACCTGGGACCCTCAAACCGAAACGGCCTACTTGGGTGAAGCAGGTGGCAAGGTGGCTCAGAATTCTATAAGCTACATCAAAGCATCGCCGGAATTTGTCTACAATGGGAATCTAACGTATCGCTTGGCAAGCAGAACACCAGAGGAGTTAACAATCGCTGACGGAACTAAACTGAACTATGGGTATGTGACTGGAGGAAGTCGTTCAGTCAATATAGAGGTCACCACGGATTTCCAATACGATAAATTTAAAGCTAAAATATGGGCGGCAGACACCCTGACTAGCGATGATTTGCAGGTAAAGGTCGTGGATGAAAATAATGTTACTGTGAAGGATATGCAAGTAAAGTCAGGTAAAATCACAGAGCTAGAGCTCGATGTCAAAGATACGAAGGCTCTTCGGATCTATGTGCAAGGGAATAAAAGCATTGTAGGTGAACCGATGTTAGGGAAATAATCATCGAGCAACATGCATTAAAGTGACCGTCGGGACTTCCCTGACGGTTTTTCTTGCTTGTCTCCATTAAGATAGGTTTGCCAAAGTGTGGTTGTGTTCGATTGGGATGAAGTTGTGTTCAATTCTCTCATTTTCTTGGTGGGAGGGGTCTTTTATACTGAGGGTATAAGAAATTACTTTTAGAAAAGGGTGAGCCCCGATATGCGTACACAACCTACGACAAACTCCACTAAGCAGGCTCAAAAGTGGTTCGCCGCCTTCAATTGGAAGGGCCGCTGGGAATCGCCTTTAGCAGGGTATTTGTTCATCTCCCCATGGCTGCTTGGTTTTTTGCTCTTAACCTTATGGCCGATGATCCGGTCGGTTTATTATTCCTTTACCAAGTTTACTTTGCTGGACGCTCCTGAATGGGTGGGCTTGAGAAACTATGAGCGGATCTTCACCGATGATGAAACGTTCAGACAGTCCCTTTCTGTTACGCTGATGTTCGTTGTCATCTCCGTGCCGCTGAAGCTGATAAGCGCCCTGTTGGTTGCGATGCTGCTCAATAAGAACATAAAAGGTATTTCCATCTACCGGACATTTATTTATTTGCCATCTTTGATCGGAAGCAGTATTGCTGTCGCAGTTCTATGGAAGAATATTTTCGGAATCGACGGCTTTATCAATAAGTTTTTAAACATTTTCGGAGTTGAAGGGGTCAGTTGGATCAGCAGTCCTGGTACGGCCCTCGGCACTTTAATTATTTTGGTAGCATGGCAATTCGGCTCTTCGATGGTTATTTTCCTTGCAGGACTGAAGCAAATTCCATCGGAGCTGTATGAGGCTTCATCGGTCGATGGCGCGTCGAAGCTCAGACAATTTTTCAACATTACGCTGCCTATGCTCTCCCCGGTTCTACTGTTCAATCTAGTACTGCAAACGATTGGCTCGTTCCAAATGTTCACGCAGGCATTCATCATTACAAAAGGCGGTCCAATCAACTCCACGTATATGTATGCACTGTATTTGTACGAAAGAGCGTTCGCCCGCTATGATATGGGTTACGCTTCGGCATTGGCCTGGATTCTACTTGTTATTATCGGCATTGCGACTGCTCTGATCTTCGCATCGTCCCGTTACTGGGTATTCTATGAGACTGAAGGAGGCCGTAAGAAATGACTCTAACGCAACGCCGGACTCTCGGCTCCCATATCTTCTTGTCCATATTCAGCATCCTCATGGTCTATCCTATCCTGTGGTGGGTTGGAGCGGCATTTAAATCGAATGATGAGATGAGTTCGCCTAATCTATTCCCGAAAGTGTGGTTGTGGAGCAACTTCACTGATGGCTGGGTCGCTCTGCCGAAATTTACGTTCACACACTTCTATATCAACTCTTTTGAACTTACCGCGGGCGTGTTGATTACATCGGTGCTTTCCTGCAGTCTCGTCGCTTTCGGTTTTGCCCGTCTTGACTTTCCTCTCAAAAATTTCTGGTTCTCTATCCTGATGATCACGTTGATGCTGCCAAGTCAGGTGACGTTGGTTCCGCAGTATATTATGTTCAATACATTCGGCTGGATTAATACGTATCTGCCGTTCTATGTGCCGCATGCGCTAGCTGGCGGTATCGGTGGACCATTCTTTATTTTCCTTCTCATTCAGTTCATTCGGGGGCTTCCAAAAGATCTGGACGAATCGGCCAAGATTGATGGCTGCAGCTGGTTTGGCATTTACTGGCGCATCATCTTGCCACTTACCAAGCCTGCACTTGTTACGGTAGCCATATACTGCTTCCTATGGAACTGGGATGATTTCTTCGGTCACTTGCTGTATATCAATTCAGTGGATAAATATACGGTAGGGCTTGCGCTCAAATTGTTTGTAGACAGTCAATCTGCTCTGCCTTGGGGTCAATTGCTCGCGATGTCACTCGTATCGGTTGTTCCTTCATTAATTATCTTCTTTATGGCTCAGCGCCATTTTGTGGACGGCATTGCATCCGGTGCAGTGAAGGGGTAAAATTTGGTGAGTTACTTGAAAAGCTGCGATATTGTGCAGCTTTTTTGGCTTTTGTGATTGCAGCTCGAAGGGGGAGTCTTGATGAACTTATTCAAACGCGTGCGGATTGACCGCTTGTTTTTCAGGAGCTTCGCTTCTTTCCTATCGATCTTGCTGCTCGTCTTTACATGGATCAGCTACAGTATGACGTCCAGAGAACTGGCGAATACGTCATCTTACTACCAGCAAGATATGCTCAATGAGTTGAATAAGCAGATTGATATCCAGCTTAAGTCGATCGAGCAAATGTCGCTGGCTGCCTCCCGAAATATGAATACGATCGGCTATGATCCCTTTGAAATGGATTTGTTCGAGAAATTTCATCGCAAGGACGATATGCTGCGGATGCTAGCGAGTATCACTTATAGCACGACTATGGTACAGTCCATCTACTTATACATAGATAATCCATCTCAGACTGATCCCCAGGCTCCTGTGCAAATTCTCGATATGGCACATGTTCGGGAAGAACCGTGGTATCCGGAGATTCAGAATTCAGATTTCACCTGGATCGGGGAACGGACGCTCCCAACCTACAAGGGGCCGCAACAGTTTATCAGCTTCGCCCGCAAGCTATATAACAATTCGGACAAATACTATGGGCTGCTGATGCTAAATGTGAAGGCGTCCGCGATCGAGAGCATGGTTCGCGGGGAGACCGACGGTAAGGAGAAGAACCGGCTGCTGTTGGATGCCAGCGGCAGGACGATCGCAACGATTGGAAAGCCAACAATAAGTAAGGATGACCTTCAGCTGATCAGTAGTAAGGACATCGCATCGGATTACATACATCTTCCAGTCAATCGCGGCGAAGGGGCTCTGCTCGTATGGAGCAAGGTGCGATCGGACTGGATGTTGATTGAAATCACGCCATGGAATGACATTGTACATGGCAGTATCCGCCTGGCTTATATTTTAGTCTCCATTGGTCTGATAGCCATTTGCATCGCCGCCTTCTTCACGCTGTTTCTGTCTAGGCAATTCACGAAGCCAATTCGTTTGTTGCTTGCGCGAATGGGACGTGTGCCGGCCACAGGAGCTGCAATAGATCTGCCTACCGACTACGAGAACGAGTTCGGGAGCTTATTCAACGGCTACCGCCGGCAGATGGAGCGGATTGAAGAGCTGCTGCAATCGCTGCAGTCACAGCATAAGCGTAAGCGGGAAGCTGAGATATTGGCGCTGCAAGCGATGATTAATCCCCATTTTTTATACAATACCTTGGATCAGCTGAATTGGATTGCTATCGATTCCGGGCAAGAGAAGATCTCTACGATCGTCTCGCTTATGGGCAAAATGTTCCGTATTGGTCTTTCCAACGGAGAGACAGTCATTCCAATTCGGGATGAGTTGACGCATGTGGAGTGCTACCTGCAAATTCAAAAAATTCGTTGGGGAGATCGTCTTACATACAGTATTGATACCGAAGAGGAACTGAAAGATCTGTATATTTCGCGGTTAACCATACAGCCTTTTGTGGAGAATGCGTTCATTCATGGATTTCATGGCAGAAGGGCTGGCGAAGTTCACATCGCCCTTAAGCGTAAGGAAAACGAATTAGAAATTATCATTAGCGATAATGGCGTAGGACTGAAGCTTGATTGGGATATACCGAAGCCGCGCAAAACCGGAGGCTATGGCGTCAGAAACGTGATGGATCGCATCGCTGCCTATTTCGGGGAGCCATACGGGGTCACTATGCGAGGTCGAGAGGAAGGCGGAACCGAAGTAGTCCTGAGGCTCCCTGTTCTGCACAATAAAACAGAAGTGGAGGAGGCATTTCATGTGGAGAGTACTTATTATTGATGATGATTTTCAAGTGCTGGAAGGGATGAAAAAATCCATACCTTGGGAGCGGCTGGAGGCGGAATGGGTAGGGGAAGCGATGGATGGGCAAGAGGGGCTTCAAAAGGTTAAGGAAACGAGCCCGGACATTATCATTACCGACATCTATATGCCCGTGATGAATGGTCTCGAGATGATCGAGCAGCTGAAGCAGGTAGGATTTGCGGGGGAAATCATCATTCTCAGCGGTTATTCCGATTTTCAGTACGCGCGCCAAGCACTACGACTGCAGGTAAGTGATTATTTGTCGAAGCCGGTCACGATGGATGAGCTGGGTAGCGTGCTGGAGCGGGTTATCCGCGAGCTGGAGACCAAGGAACTGGCGAAGCTGGAACAGGAGGAGACGCGGCGCAGGTTGATGATGTACGAGCCATTTGTGCAGAAGGAATGGCTGAAGTCAGTCGTCACGGGTACGCTGGGGCGGGCTATGGCGGAGGAGAGTATGGAGCCCATCGATGAGAAATCGTGGCTTAGACAGAAACATCTGATCATGGGCATCGAGCTGCTTGGGACAAACCGTGTTTTGAACCTAACCTTAACGGACTGGAGCTTGTTCCGGTTCGCCCTGGCCAACATCATCTGTGAAGTACTGGAGCGGGATTGGCCGCTATCTGAGTTCATCGAACTGCACAGCCATCATGCTGCCATCGTTTTTCACATCCCTTTGGAGCAATCGGATGCAGAGGCCCTAGCGTGTATAAGAGGTATTGGAGAGTATATCACGGAATGCACCGAGACTTATTTGAAGCTGAGTACCCGTATCGGAATTGGAAGTGTGCAAGAGGACTGGAGGCAACTCTCCAATTCAACGGAAGAGGCCTTCCTGGATCTACTGCAGCAAACATTGACCGAGGATCAGGGTACTCGCTTGTCTAACCTGGATGCGGCAGAGCCCGATTTCACGATACGCCCCATCAAGTTTTATCAGGAACTGGCCGAGGCTATCGTATACGCCAAGAAGGAGGAGACGCTTGCGATTATTGACGCTTACTTGGAGCAGCTTCGCCAAATGCCTTCCGTTTCGCCAGCTTATCTCCAATACTTATGCTCGGAGCTATGGACGATTCTCGCTTATTCGTTATACAGCACCGGTGTCGTGCTCGACGACCTGTTCCCCGGTTTACCGGCAAGCCAGGAAATATCCAAAATCTCAACGATCGACGAACTCCGCGATTGGCTCGAGAACAAAATCTCTGGCATCTGCTCACAACGCGGATGGAGCGAACATTCCAAGCATAAGGAAGCCATCGATTTCATGATTCAATATGCGCATGAGCATTATGCAGAGGACATCGCCTTGGAGGATTTATCCAAAGAACTATATCTAACCCGCAATTATTTGAACCGGATGTTCAAGAAAGCAACGGGGGAAACCTTCACGAACTATTTGATCCGTGTACGACTGGAGAAAGCCAAAGTACTGTTGGCGGAAGGCAAGCACATGATTTACGAGATAGCCGAAAAAGTGGGCTACAAAAATGTGGCATACTTCAGTTCCATTTTCAAAAAACATTACGGTATGAATCCCAGCGAGCTCGGAAAGAAATAGGTTGTGCTCGATTGTGGTGGAAATGTGTTCATTACCCTTATTTTGATTGTGTCCTTCGGTTTATATAATGAAGATATAAGTGCTGCTGATGAATGGGGGTGCCACAGTACCTTCGTTCCTTTATCGGAAAGGCTTTGACACTTGGACCTGAATACAGGAAGGGGTTAACAGAATGATGAACAAGCAGATAAAAAGATGGGGTTTACTGACAGTTACGGCACTTACAGCTGTAAGCCTGACCGCTTGCGGTGGCAATACCACGACCCAAACGACCGAAACTGCAAAACCGAGCAGCGGCGCAGCAGCAACAGCAGCAGCGAGCGATAAGGCGGTGAAGCTTCGTATTGTATGGTGGGGCTCACAAGCCAGACACGATGCCACATTGAAGGCGCTTGATGCCTACACGAAGAAACATCCGAACGTTACGTTTGAACCGGAATTTTCCGGGTTTGATGGCTATGCAGATAAGTTGGCCACTCAAGCTGCGGCGAAGAATGCGCCCGACATCATCCAGATGGATCCAGCTTGGTTAGCGGAATATAGCGGCAGAAACCAGCTCGTGGATCTATCCAAAGGCATCAATACGGCGGATATCGATAAATCTTTGGTTGATTCCGGTAAGTATAAAGACAAGTTGTATGCGATTCCGCTAGGGAATAATGCTACGGGGATGCTATTCAACAAGAATGCAGTGGATAAGCTCGGCATCACACCTCCGGCCAATGGTTGGACATGGGATCAATATTTCCAATTTGGTAGAGACGCGAAAGCGAAGCTGGAGAAAGATAAATATGCGTTAATGGATGCGACAAATGATTACACCGTTTATGCTTCCTACCAGACCAGCCAAGGAAAAGGCTACCCGGTTACCGTAGACGGCAAATTCAATTTGGACAAGGATACGTACCTCACCTACACGAAGAAATATGCTGACCTTCGAAAAGAAGGCGTTGTTCCCCCTCCGGATATTGCAACGACAGATAAAGAATCGGATGCAAAAATGGATCTGATGAATAACGATACTCTCTTGATCAAGCGCAGCTTTGCGGCCCTGTTGCCTGGCTATGAAGGCGTGAAGCCGGGCGCTTATAAATTTGTTACACAGCCTAAAGGTGCTCAGGCCAGCGGCTTTTTGAAGCCGTCCATGTTCTGGTCGATCAGTGCGGATTCCAAGAACATTGAAGCGTCTAAGGCATTTATCGATTGGTTTGTGAACGATACGGAAGCAGCGGATATTTTGACGACAACGCGCGGTGTACCTGTATCCAAAAAGGTTCTCGAGTATTTGACACCGAAGCTAACTTCAGCAGATAAACAGCAAATCGAGCTGATCAAGAGTGTAGCTCCGGATGCGCAACCATTCAATCCTGGCGCTAAAGGCTGGAGTAACTATACAGCTAAGGACTTTAAGGATATTGGTGAAAAAGTGATGTTCGGCAAAATTACACCAGAAGCGGCGTATGAAGAATTGGTGAAGAAAGCAAAGGATTACCAATAATACGATTACACGAACTGGCTTTGCAGATGGAATTTCACCTGATTTGGATTCAGCTATCATAAGAGATTAATAAAAAACTCAGGCCGGCGAGATGTTCTCGACAGCTTGAGTTTTTCTCGTTGAGGAGACCTAATGCTGTGACCCCCTTTCGTGAATGGGTAATCCATCCTAGATTTGTGTATAATCAGGGAGAGAATCACATCATCGCGAGGAATAGGTGAATAGTATGATGGGGAAAGCGGTACTTAGGCAAATGGGCAGCTCAACGTTGGCATTGTCGCCACTAGGGCTCGGCTGCTGGCAATTCAGTAACGGTCAGGGGATGGTAGGGAAGTTCTGGCCTGTTCTGAAGAAAGAGGATGTGCGTAATATTGTTCAAACCAGTCTCAATGGCGGGATCAATTGGTTTGATACAGCGGAGGTCTACGGAAAAGGTCAATCTGAGCAAATGCTGGCAGAAGCGCTGCGCGAAGCGGGTCCTTTGGCGGACGGAGCGCATATCGCAACGAAGTGGTGGCCTATGCTGCGCACTGCGAGCAGCATCACGGGGACCATCGACGAGCGCCTGCGTTTACTCGAGAATCGGACGATTGAGCTGCATCAGGTGCATCAACCTTTCTCCTTCTCATCGGTACGGGCGGAGATGAACGCAATGGCTGAACTGGTGAAGATGGGCAAAATAAAAAACGTGGGTGTCAGTAATTTTTCTGCTGATAAAATGCGTGAAGCCGACCGCGTCCTGCGAGAGCACGGACTCCGCTTAATATCCAACCAAGTAAAATACAGCTTGCTAGACCGCCGCATCGAGCACAATGGCATCATGGCAGCTGCGCAGGAGCTTGGTATCGCTATAATTGCGTACTCACCGCTGGAGCAGGGGATTTTGAGCGGAAAATTCCACAAGAATCCCGCGCTCGTGAAAGCGATCAAGGGTCCGCGTAAATTCACGTCTGCTTTCCGCAATACAGGGCTGCAGAAATCGAAGCCGCTGATCGATAAGTTAGATGAGCTCGCTCGGGTGTATGATGCATCGCCAACGCAAATTGCACTGAACTGGCTGATTCATGCCCATGGGGAGACGGTTTTCGCCATTCCAGGCGCGTCGAAGACGCATCACGCGGAGGAAAATGTGAAAGCCATGCAATTCACACTAACCGAAGAGGAATTAAAGCAAATCGGCGATGTTTCGAATCGGGTGCTGAAGTCATATAAATGATCGGCAATAAGCCGTCATGTAAATGTAACAAGATTGAAATCTTATTTTCAGGTAGATTTAAGGAAACGAGCCTATACTAAATCTCGACCCCCTTTAAAATATAAACTTTAGACCTGCAGCCCGTTGCTGTGGGTCATTTTTTTTGTTGTAGATAACATAAGACTTAGAAAAATCCGAATTCAAGATCTATATGTGCCCATAAATACATCAAATAGGCCCCTGTCAGGATGGCGGTGAGTATAGAAATAAATGCTTTACCTTGATTGAAAACGATGGAGGCCAGTAAGATCGATAGTGGCAGATAGTACATGTAGATTTGACTAAACATCTTGTAATACGCCTCCAAATAAGGTGAACATAGAACCATAATGATGACGGATAAGATCAAATAAAGAGAACCTACGAGAATACCCAGCAGGATTAAACCAATGAACTCGATAACTTTCAAATACACACTTACTCTTTCCATACATCTCACCTACCTTTCAATACTTACATTTTATAAAATCAAGTTCGAGAGGATAAGTACTAACATTTCATAGTACCGATCTATGAGACTATCAATCTACTATTTACTGGTATATAATGCTATGTATTGCCTTTTAGTTGTATGTATTTTACAGGGGGATGGACATGAAGGTTTCTTTTCGAAAAGCAGTAGTTTCAATTTTGGCGGCGGTATGGATTGCGGCCGTTGTGGTTCCAATCGGCGTTCAAGCGAGCAGCGATGTATCGGCCTATGCGGACGTTCCGGAAGATTATTATGCGAGTCAAGAAATCGCCATTCTTAAGCAGCAGGGCATTGTCGATGCGAAAGAAGACGGTGGCTTTCATCCGGATGATGCCGTTACCCGTGGAGATGCTGCGGTATGGCTTAGTAAAGCGCTGAAGCTGAATAAACCGAAATCGCTGAACGCGTTTAAAGATGTATCCGAAACGAGTCCTTATGCAGAGGCTGTCAATGCTTTGAAGGAACAGAGCATCGTGCAGGGCAATGAAGGGCTTTACCAGCCGAATGCGCTTCTTACTCGTGAACAGATGGCGAGCTTGCTGGTCCGTGCTTTTCAGCTCAAAGATAACGGCATCCAAGCGTGGCTCAAGGATGAAGCAACCATTGGCAAGGCGCATCACGACGATGTCATTAGGCTGAAGCAAAATTTCATTACCGAGCAAGTGGCGTTTATGCCGCAGGAGCAGGTGACCCGTGCGCAGCTTGTCTTATTTCTATATCGGACAATTTCCCAGAAGGAAGAAACAACGCAAGGTGCTGTTCCATTGGATGACTTCTTGAAGCTGCCAGATAAGGCTTATCTGCGGCTATCGCCGAATAACCAAACGTTGGCTTTTTTGCAGCCCTGGGAAAACCGGATGAACCTCTACATCCAAAAGGTTGGCGAAACGCAAAGTACGCGGATTACGAGCTCCAAGGACGAGAATATCGGTAGAATATTTTGGATTACTGATAAGGTGATCCTCTACACGTTGGATAGCGGTGGTACCGAAAATACACATCTTCGGGTTGTAAATATGGATGGTTCCGGTGATCGTGACCTGACGCCGTATACGAATGTGAAGGCAGATATTCTCGATGTGCTGCCTGCGAAGAATGAGAGTGATATAGAGCTGTTAGTTACAATGAATAAACGGGATCCGAAAGCTATGGATGTATACCGGGTTAAATTGGCCACTGGGGAAACGTTCGTGCAGGTGCAGAATCCCGGGAACGTCGATTACTGGGTTACAGACAATTGGGGGGAAGTTCGGGCGGGGATCGCCAGAGATGGCGAAACGACCAGTCTGATTTATCGGGAAGATGGGGATAAGGCTTTTGATAAAATAGCCACGTTTAACGCCAAAGATTCCTTTATTCCAGTTATATTCACGTTCGATAACAAACAAATCTACGCTGCTTCTAACGTCGGACGCGACAAGCAAGCTTTAGTGAAATATGACCCCGTCACCAAGAAAGAGACGGAAGTCATCTATGTGAATGACGAAGTCGATATCGATAATTTCATCGTGTCGTACAAAAAGAAATCGATTCTAGCTGTATCTTATGAGACAGATGATAGGCAAATGCATTATTTGGACAATGAATTTGAAGAGATGTCGCACAAAATTGAAGATAAGCTGCAAACTCGTCATTGGGGTCTAATTGGATCGCCGGACAAGGACGTGTTGCTCTTGTATACGGAGAGCGATAAATCGTATGGCAGCTATTATTTATATGATCGCAGAGGGGATAAAATCGACAAGATTGCAGACATCCAGCCTAAATTCGATGAAAAGAAGATGGCAGATATGCAGCCGATCTCCTTTAAAAGCAGGGATGGATTGACAATTCACGGCTACTTAACGCTTCCCAAGGGTGTTGCACCGAACAAACTGCCTGTTGTCGTTAATCCACATGGAGGGCCGTGGGCTCGCGATTCGTGGGGTTATAATATGGAAGTCCAGTTGTTAGCCAACCAAGGTTATGCGGTGCTGCAGCTGAATTTCCGGGGTTCAACAGGCTACGGGAAAGCATTCCTGCACGCCGGAGATAAGCAATGGGGCCAAACGATGCAAAATGATATTACCGATGGCGTGAAATGGCTGATTGGGCGGGGGACTGCGGACCCAGATCGCGTGGCGATCTTCGGTACATCCTACGGTGGATACGCGACGTTGGCTGGGATGACGTTTACGCCTGATTTGTATGCAGCGGGCGTTGATTATGTAGGCCCGTCCAACCTCCTTACGTTCATGAGCACCCTGCCTCCTTATTGGGAAATTGATCGTCCACAGATGGTTGGGCAGATAGGCGACCCTGTTAAGGATAGGAAGCTTCTCGAAGCGGCATCGCCCTTGCTGCATGTCGACCAAATCAAGTCACCGCTGATGATTGCTCAAGGTGCGAATGACCCTAGGGTGAATAAAGCCGAATCGGATCAAATGGTCGCAGCACTACACAAGTTAAATGTAGACGTGGCATACATGCTCAAGATGAATGAGGGTCATGGTTTTCATAAGGTGGAAAATGAACGCGATTTTTATCAGGCACTTATCCATTTTCTTAATAAGAACGTGAAAAACAAGAAGAAATCGTCCTAAGGCAAAAACCTTCAAACCCACGATTATTGTGGTCTTGAAGGTTTTTCTGTTTCTAAAATGAGTTGTCCAAGCAAAATCACCTAACCCTTAAGTCACCGCACGCCCGTGCTCAACACGTCGGTACTCCTTCGGCACAATCCCCTTACTCTCTCGGAATATCCGCGAGAAGGTTTTGTACGAGCCGTAGCCAACTTCCAATGCGATCTCCGTAACGCTCATGTCGGTGGAGACCAACAGGCTGCAGGCATGACGCAAGCGCAGATCGTGCAGAAAGTGAACGAAGGTTTGGCCTGTCGTTTGCTTAATCACTTCGCTGATGCGTGACACGCTCATCGTGAAGCGAGCCGCCAGATCGGACAACGCCAGATCCTCTTGATAATTCCGATGGATATAATGAATAATCGGCCACACGGCGTGGCTGGACCTTGCGGGGGAAGATTTAGCCAACGTCGCAGCTTCTTCCTCCTGGCCTGCGTTCTGGAAACGATGGCGATCAAAGCGGATCAGAATTTCCTTCAATTTGGCCTTCAAGAGGGTCTGTCTGTAACGCTCGTCGCCGTGATACTCTTTCGCCATCTCTTCGATGATAGCAGACATCATCGCCTGCTCGGCTCCTTCGAACTGTACATAGGCAGGCAAACCATTCGAATCACTAAACAGATCAGAGAGTCCTTGATCGTTCCCTGGCTCCATGAGCAGATCCATGCTGAACATACCGTTGAAGAGAACTAACTTTTGACCAGGATCAGTAAAAATCTCATGCACCTGATAGGGCAGTACAAAGGTAAATGTGCCCGGCACCATCGCGTGTTTCACATCATTTATCGTTTCTGCGCCACGTCCTTCTACTACATAAGAGAACTCTAGGAAATCATGTCGGTGCGCGCGAAAGCCGTGCTCCAATGTATTTCTACTAAGGTGAAATGGGAAGGGGGAGTGCATATTTGGGTATGTTTTCAGATAATCTGGAAAATACGTCATGATCAGTCAGGGCTCCTTCGAAAAAATGGGACGTTTTCCGAATATACGGTACGACTTCTTGGTGATCTTATTTTATCATAAAAGCAGGGTCAACAGCGTGTACTTATGAGGAGGAACGAATCGTGGAAAGCGTTAACAAAATTAGAATTGGGATTATTGGTGCAGGCAATATTGGCGGGGTTCATATTCGGGAGTTTTCAAAGCTGGCGGAACTCTGTGAAATTACAGCGATTACGGACGCTTACTTGCCTTTAGCTGTGGCGAAAGCACAAGAACATGGTATTGCCCATGTGGCAGCTACACCGGAGGAGCTTATCCAAAGCGCTAACGTCGACGCCGTCATTATTGGGGTGCCGAATCAATACCATGCTTCCCTTGCTGTACAAGCGATTGAAGCGGGCAAACATGTACTAATCGAGAAGCCGATGGGCATTAACGCCGCGGCGGCCAAACAAATATATGAAGCAAGCAAAGCGTCGAATACGATTGTGATGATCGGTCACCAAATGCGTTGGGAGTCTGTCCCTATGCAGATCAAGGAGCAGGTTGAAGCAGGCGAGCTAGGCAAAATTTATACGGCCAAAACCGGTTGGTTCCGTCGCAAAGGTATCCCAGGTTGGGGAACATGGTTCACGAAAATGGATGAGTCCGGTGGCGGTCCATTGATTGATATCGGCGTTCATATGTTGGATCTTGCCCTCTATTTGATGGGGAATCCGAAGCCTGTATCTGTCGTGGGAGCAACATATGCCGAATTCGGACCGCGTCGCAAAGGGATTGGCACATGGGGGAAACCGAATTGGAACGGTACGTATGATGTAGAGGATTTAGCGACTGCGCTGATTCGTATGGAGGATGGCAGCACGCTGACGCTTGAAGTGAGCTGGGCGGTGCATATGGACACGGACAACACGCCTTTCGTACACCTCATGGGAACTGATGGCGGAGCTAGCTACAAGGGTCCTACGGGTAAATTGTTGACGGAGAAATTCAACCGTGCGATCGAGACTGAGTTGAAAAAGCCTGATAATGATGAAGGCGAGCGCCAACGTCTCAGCCAACATTTCCTAGATTGCATTCGTGAAGGCAAACAGCCAATTACATCGGCACTTTCCGGTTATACGAACAATTTGATTTTGGATGCCATTTATGAGTCTTCGCGTACAGGTAGCGAAGTTAAGCTGAATTGGGATTAGTCGAGTAAACAAACAACCATTTGGAGGATGATCCGATGCTTAGAGGGTTAACAAGAGCAGGGCTTGGCAAGATCGAGAGCAACGAACAATTCATCGAATTGGCGGCAAAATATGGCTTCCAAGCGGTCGATATCGACGCTTTAAGCCTTGTAGAAGCTCACACCATTGCTGGTGCTCGTGAGTTATTGGAGAAGAATGGACTCGTTATCGGGTCCATCGGTTTACCCGTGGAATGGCGTTCCACGGAAGAGGTGTTCCGCGAGGGGCTGCCGAAGCTAGCCCAAGCCGCGGAAGCGGCAGCAGCGCTCGGCTGCACGAGCTGCTGCACCTATGTGCTGCCCTCCACGGACTTCGGGGCAGCGCACTTCATGGCGCTCGCGACGCGCAGACTGCGCACGTGCGCCCAAATCCTAGGCGCCTACGGCATCCGCCTAGGGCTGGAGTTCGTCGGTCCGCATCATTTGCGGACACGATGGAAGCATCCGTTCATCTGGACCATCGATGAAACGTTGGATTGGATCGATGCGATCGGTGAGCGCAACGTAGGTTTGCTGTTCGACGCGTACCACTGGTACACGAACGGTGGGACCGTCGCGGATATCGAGAAGCTCCGCGTCGATCAGATCGTGCATGTGCACATCAACGATGCGCCGAATGTGCCGGTTGAGGAAGTGCTCGACAACGGACGTGTGTACCCGGGCGAGGGTGTTATTGATTTGGCAGGCTTCCTGCAAGGCCTGCAGCGCATTGGCTACACCGGCGCCGTGGCGCAGGAGATCCTGACGGCCGAAGCGCCGACAGATTCTCCTGAGAGCTTGGCGGAGCGGTCCAAAGCTGGCTTCGACAAGGTGTTTGCCGCGGCGGGGCTGTAGGTTGTATATAGAGCGAATCCTTCGGGATTCGCTTTTTTTGTTTCTATGGGGCTCTGCTGACCCAACCCAACCCAACCCCATTGGACAATTCCAATGGATGGGGGCTTTAAACTAGCTAATAATCAATTTGAGTGGATAAATCCACTAAATTTGAGCCTATTGGATTGGGATACACTGTATTTGTCTAATGGGTAGGCCTGCGTCGATACCAAGTTGTGCAATAACTGGATTTTCTCCCGCTAATTCGCGGGAAATCCACGTCATGAGACGTATAACTGGATTTCCTCCAGTTATTTTCAACACTTTTCAGCCTCCAGGCCTTAAAGCCGGAAATTAGCTGCAGAAAATCCATCTAATCACTGATTCACGGTGAATCCGCCGAAATTAGCTGTAGTTTTTCCAGCTAAAATGGCTCCACCGCCTCGCCAGAAGCCGCACACCGCGGCGATTCACCCAATTTAACTAATCCCCTTCGACAAAAATTCCTACATTTCGTCCCTAAAGTGTGACAAACTTCTCACGGAAACTCGGGTACGATTTTAAAAAAGCGAAAAGGAGATAAGATCATGCAAATTAAGAATAAACAGGACATCAGCTTGATTTTGGACAACTTTTCAAACTTCGCAGAGTGGGACGCAGCAGGGAAGAAGCTTTACCTTGTTTTTGCCGATAAAAAACGTGGAGGTCAATGGACCTTAATGAGTTATGAAGGCGATCGCTTCAGTGTTCATGGTGTGGGGAAAGATTACGAGGACGCAGAAGAATTGTTCTTCGAAGAGCGTAACCAGGTGCTTTCCTTCCTGTGGGACAACCGTGCTGCGCTTAAATCAGCGGTCGAATCCAGCCAAGTCGTTTCCGCTTAAGCGCGTAGAAACGAAGATATTGTGGACAAGCCTCCTAGAGGCTGTCCTTACATCCCGCAAGGCGAACAACAGCCTGCGAAACCACCAACAATCATGTGGTGGCTTCGCAGGCTGTTTGCTTTCTGCAGCGGTGGCTTCGCAGGCATTTGCTTTTGGCAGGCTTTTCGCCTTATACACTCAGCGCCCCCGCATTTCGCTCCAGACTTAAGTACTAGGCGGCAAGCCCTCCTTCTGCTTATCCCGGTACTGACCGGGCGTAAGCCCTTCCTGCTTACGGAAAGAGCGGATGAAATTCTGCGAGTTGTTGTAGCGCAGCTTCGAGGAGATATCCTTGATCGGCATATCGGTCTCGGAGAGCCATTTTTTCGCCATATTGAAACGGTAGTTCGATAAGTAATCACTGAAGGAGCAGTTCGTCTCTTTGCGGAAAATGCTGCTCAAGTAATTGGCATTGTAATGCAAGCGAGAAGCGCACTCCTCGAGCGTCAGATCCGTGTCGTAATAATGCTGTACGAGATCGATGATTTTCTCGGAAATGTTGTGGTACTGCGCGTCCTGACGGTCGCGGTAAATACGGATCAGCGGATGGATGACCTCGGTCCAGAACCAGTCCTCGATTTCGGCGGTCGTATGCAGGCCGAGCACTTCTTCGAACAAAGAGCCTTTGTTCGGATGAATTTGATTTAAGGCGATGCCGGATTCCTGCATCATCATCAACAGGTTGTTGAGCAGTCTCGCCAGCGGGATCTGGTACTCCTGCGGCGAGAGCTGTGCCGCGAAGACGGCATGCAGCAGCTGCTTCAGCAGCTCGCGGGATTTATCCTTTTCGGCTAGCTTAATGCTGTCGATCAGTTCGTTCTCAAGAGGCTTTGGATAGTTCAAATTCAAGTAATGCTTACCTGAGTTGATATTCTCATATTGAATAATGATGCCCTCTCCGAGCTTAATACGATGCTTCAGGGCCTCTAACCCTTCTTTATAGGCTAGCGACATCTGGGTGAAAGCATGAATCGGCAGGGAGATTCCGATGGAAATATGCAGCTTCAGGAAGTTATAAATATGCTGTTGGACCTGCTCGGTTAGGCCGTACACCATCGTACGGAAGTCACTGTCGACGCTGTCCGAACTGCCGATCATGGTCACAATGGTTTGATCAATCAGAATCGGCGCTAAGCGCTGCTCCGAAGGGATGAGCTCCTCCATCATGTTGTGCACGGCGAAGAGCAGCAGCTCCATATCCTTTTTCTCATAGCGAGTGTGGTCGATGGCGTCGATTTGAATGGTGATGACGGACATCGTTTTCCAAGCAGCAATATGGTCGGTGTAGCCGAATTGCGCAAGCTTCTCTACCAGCTCAGTCGGCTTAATATGACCCTGAAAAGCCTTGATAAGGAAGAAGGTCCGCACCTGCCCGATATGTTGATGGACTTCTTTTTCGAGCTGTGACTTTGATTGGAATAAGGTATGCACATGCTCGCTGATCATTTGAAACTCATTCGCCTTGCGTTTCTGATTCCCGCTCACCAAGCCTCCGATTTGATTCAGAAGCAGCTGGATCGGTGAGTACATTTTACGCGAAACCAGCCATGCGAGCACCAAAGCAAGCAGTAGCATCAGGACGCAAATGTAGATCGTATAGGTTCCGATTTTGCTGGATTCCTTGGTCAAGCTGTCAATCGAAGTCAAGGAAAGATAAGTCCAGTTGTTCAGGTTCGAACGCAAATAAGTAACGGAATAAGGCTTATCGTGAATGCTGGCGCGGAACTGTCCGCTCACGTCTTCAGTAAGGTGTGTCAGGTCGGTCAGACCGGCGGCTGTGATTGATTTTCCGATTAGACTCGGATCTCGATTCATCACAATTCGCTGCTGTTCATCCATGATGACAATGTCGTCGGGATGTTCGCTATCACTTTGAATCATATCCTGCAGGGAACAGGCAGGGATATTAGCTAGAGCAAGGCCGAACTTATCCAGTCCAGTGGTTGGCAGCTTTTTAACTAGCGAAATACTGTAGTCACAGGTCACACTCCGCGCGTTTTCTTCGGTGTAAAACCATTCGGAAGGAGTTAGGGTCCAAGTGCTATTATCTTGGGCGTTCATCAGAGAAATCAATTTATCGGCAAACGGATAGTTGTCAAATTTGTAGAGCCCTGAATTTTTGATCATCCAATTCTGTTTCGCATTAATCAAGAGCACATCTTCCAGTCTCGTGTCAAAAGATTGCATATACCGAATTTCGCTTCGCAGATCATCGTACATCATGAAATCGGTTACAGTCAGAGGCATTTCCATGGCCTTTTTGAGAACGGTGGAATTGATGACCTGATTTAGTGTATGGTTGACAGTGGTTAATTTCTGCTCTACATTGGAGTTAATTTGGGTGATTAACTGCATTTTTCCTTCGTTGACATTTTTTTGGATTTCACTAGATGATGTCACGAAAGCGAAAGCGCCGATAAAGATCACAGGCAGCGTACTAAGCAGGAAGCTGAATATCGTCATTTTGCTAAGAAAACTTAAAGAGCGCATCGTATCCAACACCTTATCTGTTTAAAGATTCATTCGTCATAGTATCTATGTATTGTAGTCAAGAGTGCGGTTCAGATCAATAATCATCTGCAAATGGGATAATCATTATCTCATATTTGCCGCCCAAAACACAGCTGTTGCAAGGGGGAGTTAGCATGAGAAGTAGTTTGTTTGGCCAGCGGTTCAAGTGGACAAGACGAATGAGTATAGTTCTAATTGTCATGATGTTGATCAGTGCCTGTCAGAACGACAACACGCCAAAAGCAGAAGATGATAAAGGCGCAAGGCCTGTTATTTCTATTATGGCACCTCTTCATTTTCCGCATCCGCCGATACCTGAGCTTGTCCAAGCGATTGAGAATCGGACGCAAACGAAGCTGGAATTGAATTGGGTTCCGGACGGCATCTACACGGATAAAATGAATACGGCCCTTACGACGAACTCGTTGAAAAAGGCGACCTACGTGAAATATACGGACTACATGCTGTTGAAAAATTCGATCCGTTCCGGCGCATTCTGGGATATTGGACCGTATTTAGCTGCGTACCCGAATTTGAAAAAGTTGAATAAAGAGATCTTGGGGCAAGCGGCAGTCGATGGCAAAATCTATGGTTTATATACCGAGCGCCCGTCCTCTCGGCAAGGAATTATTATTCGTGAGGATTGGCTGAATAATCTCAAGCTGAAAAAGCCAACCAATCTAGATGAACTGTATGAAGTGCTCAAAGCGTTTACGAATGGCGATCCTGATCGCGATGGGAAGGACGATACGATAGGATTAACGGACCGTAATGATTTGGTGTTCGGTTCATTTAAAACGATCTCCTCCTATTTTGGGACACCGAATAATTGGGGTGTTTCGGGAGGCAAGCTTGTACCGGAATTTGAAACGCAGTCCTATATAGAAGCTATGAATTTCATGAAAAAGTTATATGATGAGAAGCTGATTAATTCGGATTTTGCCGTAACGAGCAAGGAAGTACAGCGGGATAAGCTGATTCGCGGCACGGCCGGTGTGTACATCGGCAGTATGCAGGATGTGCAGCGTCTTTCGGATGAACTTCAGTTGGTGAATCCGGAGGCAAGATTGACGTTGGTGAATCATATTGAAGGGCCGCAAGGATTTCATATTTGGTCCATCCCTAACTATAGTGCGTTATATCTTTTTTCGAAAAAGGCGATAAGAACCGAAGCAGAATTGAAGCAGATGCTGCAGTTTTTTGATCGGACGATGGATAAAGATGTCGCCAATCTCATGAAGTACGGTCTAGAGGGACGTCATTATACGGCTAAAAATGGGCAAATCCAGCTCTCCGAAGAGACGTCGAAGATTCGTGTCAATGAAGTCAACGCGCTGTATGCGTTGATGATCGCAGATCTGAACAATCCCAACGTCATTCCCGTTGTGGAAAGTGAATCGTTGTCCCAGCTGGCCGATACGCTTAGCTTGGATAATGAGAAATACGTCGTCAAGGACCCGACATTAGGCATGGAGTCGAAAACCTACGACGAGCGAGGTGTCGAGCTGTACAAAATCATCTCCGATGCGACATATAACTACATTTTAGGCAAGTTGGATAAGGTGGCTTTCCAGCAAGAGATCGAGCGTTGGAAGCGCGGCGGCGGGAATCAGATGATACAAGAGTATAATGAGGCGTATGGGAAGAAGTAAGTTGCGAGTATAAAACAGGCGTGATAAGATTATAAATAGAAAAGAGACGTGCTACCAACACGCCTCCTGCACAATCATTTGGTGGGCAACCTCCGAGGTAGTTGCAAGGTGTAACCCACTAGTTAGGTAGTCAGCCTGAGTGGGTTACTTTCGTTTTTCGATATATGTTAGAAGCGCCAGTATAAACGTACCGAACGCGAGCATAACGATTATCGTTTGGAAAGTTTCCATGGCATCAACCTCCTTTCCGGAGGGAGCCGCACACAAGTTGAGATTGTACCCAATAAATATATCATAACGAGTCTACCAACCGGTAGGCTTTTTCTTTTGCCCTTTTAGGCCTAAAGACTCAACCCCATGGCCTGAAAGGCCTTCCTCAATAATCATCTCCCCTCCCGATAATCATCATCTCACATCCCGCGCCGGACGTGGGTTATATGAGTAAATGATTGTTTCGGCACCCACCCCGAACCGTGTAATGTGTGAGTTGTAGCACACAACATTTTCACGGAGGTCAAACCGATATGAAGAGAAATTTAGTTACGATTCCACTAAGCGTACTACTCGTTTCCAGCTTTGCTTTAGCAGCATGCGGAGATAAAGAAACGCCTGCATCGACATCAGTAGCAGCATCAACAACGGCAGCAACGACAACAACAGCACCGAAGCCGACAGACAATACACCGACAGCAATTACGATCATGGCACCACTCAATACGGCACAAACGCCACCAGATACCATTATTAAAGAACTTGAAAAGCTGACGAACACGAAGCTGACGTATCAATTCTTCCCGGCAGACACGTATGAAGAGAAGTTGAATACGACTTTCGCAACTGGCGCACTGCCACAAGCAACATATTTGAAAAACCAAGCAACGTTCATTCAAATGAAATCCGCGATCCGTGACGGACAGTTCTGGGAGATCGGGCCTCTATTGAAGGACTTCCCGAACCTTAGCAAATTGAAATCCACAACGAATGACAATACGAAAGTCGATGGTAAATTGTACTCCTTGTACCGCGGCGTAGACATCGCTCGTCAAGGTCTCATCTACCGTAAGGACTGGGCAGACAAGTTGGGGCTGAAACCTCCTGCTAATTTAGATGAATTGTTCGCAATGGCGAAAGCATTTACGGAGAACGATCCGGATGGCAATGGTAAAAAAGATACGATTGGATTAACAGATCGGAACGATCTCATCTACGGAGCGTTCAAAACCATTGCTGCTTGGCAGGGCACACCGAATAACTGGGGCGTGAAAGACGGCAAGCTAGCTCCTGAATTCATGTTCCCGCAATATGTAGCGACCATGGATTATTTCAAAAAAATGCGTGATGCTGGCTACATCAATAAAGATTTCGCAGCAACAAGTAAAACGGATCAACAAAAACTATTCACGAGTGGTGCAGCAGGTATGTATATCGGCGCCATGACGGACGTTTCCACATTGAACAAAGACTTGGTTAAAAATGTACCTACTGCTGTAGTAGATGTTCACAGTATGGTTGCTGGACCTGACGGCAAATTCGCAGCATGGGCACTGCCTGGCTATGCAAACGTTGTTCTATTCCCGAAATCCGCGAATAAAACGGAAGCTGATCTTCGCAAAGTACTCGCTTACTTCGACAAAATGATGACACCAGAAGTAGCTAACATGGCGAACTGGGGCATTAAAGATGTGAACTACAGCGTAACAGATAACAAAGCGAAGAAGCTGGATGAAGAAAAATGGACACGTGAAGTGAAACCATTCACAGATGCAGCAATTGGTGATGAGGATACGTCCGGTAGATTCTTGGGTATTCCAACGATCCCAGCGCAAGGAAAAGCAGATGAGTTGAAAATTGCTAATCTGAAGTTTGCAGTTCAAGATCCAGTAGCTGCACTTGATTCCAAAACAAACCTTGAAAAAGGTGTTCAAGCGCAAGCCGTTATCACGGATGCAACGAACAAATACATTTACGGAACAATCGATAAAGCAGGCTTTGATAAAGCAATTGAAGATTGGAAAGCTCGTGGCGGCAGCAAAATCATCGAAGAATATAACGCGCTTAAAAAGTAATTCTGCAACAAGTGTCTGACAAGTCAAGGTGAGAGGGCTGCTGAAACCGCGGCGGCCTTCTCCTTTTAAGGAAAGGAAGAAGTCCTATGCAAGAAGTGAAAGTTGCGCAAAACATGGTCGCTAGGAAGTCAAAGTCAAGCAGTGAGCTGAGCAGACGTCTTTGGAAAAATAAATGGATCTATGTCATGTTGCTGCCGGGGATTTTGTATTTTATCGTTTTCAAATACATCCCGATGTATGGATTAATCATTTCCTTTCAGAACTACAAGCCTTTCAAAGGTGTTACCGGAAGTGAATGGGTTGGTTTGGAGCATTTCAAGCGCTTGTTTACAGAACCGGATTTTCTAAATATTTTGAGCAATACGTTAATCTTGTTCGTTATGAATCTCTTGTTTTATTTTCCGATTCCGATCATTTTGGCGCTCATGTTGAATGAAGTCAGAGGGGATCTCTTTAAGAAAGTGTTTCAAACAATCGTGTACCTGCCTCACTTTATGTCTTGGGTAATTATCGTCTCCATCAGCTTCGTCATGTTGACTATGGATGGCGGGATTATTAATGAACTTATTTCATATTTTGGCCTTGAAAAGATTAATTTTTTACTAGCTCCAGAATGGTTCAGACCGATTTATATTTTGCAAGTCATTTGGCGTGAAGCAGGTTGGGGAACGATCATTTATTTAGCGGCGATTGCTTCTATCGATCCAGGTTTATATGAGGCTGCTCGTATGGATGGTGCAGGACGTCTTAGACAAGTGTGGCACATTACGCTGCCCGCGATCCGAAGTGTCATTATTGTTTTATTAATTTTGAAAATTGGTGCGGTTCTCGAGCTCGGTTTTGAACATGTGTACTTGCTTCTTAACTCCATGAACCGAGAAGTTGCTGAGATCATTGATACTTATGTATATACAGCGGGTCTTAAACAAGGGCAATTCAGCTACAGCGCAGCGATTGGTTTGTTCAAATCATTCATTGGACTTGTGCTCGTAATGATTGTGAACCGGATTGCGAAGAAAATGGGCGAAGAAGGCGTTTACTAGGCTCGGGTAGAGCGTTAAGCAGCTAGGAGGTTGAAGTCGTGGTAGAAGATAAAACATTAGCCGGCAGAATGTTCGGTATCATCAACTATTTGTTATTAACCATCATCGGATTGATTACGATCATCCCGTTCGTGCACGTGGTGGCAGGTTCCTTCACGACGAGTGCGGAAATGGCGACTAAGAAATTCGTCCTCATTCCGACGGATTGGAGTATCGAGGCATATCGATTTATTTTTTCGACGAATACCATTTTTAAAGCAATGGCCGTATCGATAGGGACGACGGCTATCGGCACAGTGATCAGTATGTTCATCACAGCGTTGATGGCGTACGGCTTGGCACGCAGAGATGTGGATGGACGTAAAGTGATCATGTTCCTGGTTGTATTTACAATGCTGTTTCATGGCGGCTTGATCCCGACGTTTCTCGTGGTGAAGGAGCTTGGTATGATCGACACCTACGCGGCGTTGATTCTTCCAACAGCAGTCAGTGCATTTAACTTAATTATTTTGAAAAATTTCTTTCAAAACATTCCTGAGGGGCTCGAAGAGTCGGCGAAAATCGACGGCTGCAGCGACTTCGGTATCCTATTCCGTATCGTCCTGCCGTTATCGATGCCTGCGATTGCAACGATCTCATTGTTCTACGCGGTAACCTATTGGAACACGTACTTGAGTGCGATTCTTTACATCAATGAGAGTGCCAAATGGCCGATTCAAGTCTTGCTACGCCAAATTGTCGTTCTTGCCAGCGGTTTGGACGTGAGCTCGGACTTGGACAGCGCGACACCGCCACCGGCGCAGTCGATCAAAATGGCTGTTATCGTCGTAGCGACGATTCCGATTCTGATTGTGTATCCGTTCTTGCAGAAGCATTTTGCTAAGGGCGCGATGATTGGATCCATTAAGGGTTAGTCTGTAAAGGACAAGACATCACAGTAAGCGGGGAAATGCGCATGACAGATGGGGAAAATCAGAGACAAGATAAGATACAAGATCAAAGTGTGGAGATCAGCAAACTGCTTGCCGAAATGGATCAATTGTTTGATGGTTTTGGAGCGTGGCTTGGCGGGCAAAAGGATGCGGAAAGCGGCGGGTTTTATTACGCCGCAAGCTCCAGACGAATACCACGCGGCGCTCCAGATATTGAATCTACGGCGCAAGCACTGAACATTCTGGAACGTTGTGATTGGCTCGATGCCATGTCGACAGACATGAAGCGTGGGTGTATCCGTTTTTTTCAAAGTAAGCAGGAAGAATCGTCAGGTTACTTCTACGATAAGAATCCGCTGATGCGTGAAGATGAAGTAATGGTTGCCCGCGCCATCTCCTATAGCTTGAATGCGTTACGCAAGCTAGGCGGGCAGCCGCTTCATGCACTTCCTTACGAAGCCCAGCAAGCGCCATCGTATATGTCCTCACCGGAGGACTATCTTGCGTGGCTGAAGTCGGTTGAGCTAACGAACAGCTGGCGAGGCTGTGATCGCCTTTCGACCTCAAGCGTGTATGTGAAGCAAGTAGAGCCGGCGAGCCGCAGAGCTGAGTTTGCCCAAACAGCATTCGATTTCTTCGCTAATAAACAGGATCCTTTTACCGGTTTATGGGGGGAAGGGTCCTATTATGTGCGGATCTCGGGAACGTTCAAGCTGCACATTTTCTATGACCACTTCAACGTGCCGTTGCCAAGAGAGGAACGAATTTACCAAAGTATCCTCTATGCCTTACGGCATGAGGAAGCAGTTGACATGTGCTATATTCGTAATCCGATTCACTTACTGTCCTATATGAAGCTATTCATTCCGCCGGAAGATTTGCGAGAAATCATTGCAATTACATTGGCCAATATGAAGCGTCTGCTTCGTGCAGACGGGGGCTTCTCCCGTGAGCTGGCCCACTCGCCAACAGCGCCTAACGTGGCTCAGGTGAAGGAGGGTGAATATTACCCCGGCATGCCGAAGGCTGTCCAAATCGGGGGAGGCGAAGTGGAAGGCGATATGAACGCGGGCACACAGGCCTTGTTGATTCGTTCGGTCTGCTACCAGTTAGCAGGCAAAAAGGCACCACCCCTGACCAAGGAGCCGATGTTCACTGCAATGGAAAGAAATTGAAATGTTTCAATCTACTAGTTCCCAATAGGAAAGGGGAATCTGATCATGGCTCCTGTTCAGACCAAAACACCACTGGAGTGGGCACAAGCTGCCTGTGACTCGATCATGGACATGCATACACCGATGCAGCTTCCGCCCGCAGGGCGTTGGCATTACCATCAAGGCGTATTCCTGTGCGGCATGGAAATGCTCGCGCAAGCGAAGCCGAACACGCGCTATGACGCGTATATCCAAGGCTATGTCGACGGCCTAGTCGACGACAATGGCAGTCTCTACTTCGCGCGCGACGAGCTCGACGCGATGCAAGCTGGGCTGCTGCTGTTCCGCTTGGAACAGCGCACAGGCCAGCCCAAATATCGCGCAGCTGCAGATAAGCTGCGCAATCTGCTCAAAACCTTGAACCTCACCTCCGAAGGTGGGTTCTGGCACAAAGACAAATACGCCAACCAAATGTGGTTGGACGGTCTATACATGGCCGGCGTATTCTCGCTCAAATACGCGAACGCCTTCGGCGAAAAAAGCTTGCGCCAAACCGTGCTGCATCAAGAGCAGCTCATGCGCAAGTACATGAAAGACGAGCGCACGGGTCTGCTGTACCATGCGTGGGATGAAAGCCGTCGCATGCCGTGGGCGAACCCCGAAACCGGCTGCTCGCCGGAATTCTGGGGACGTTCGCTTGGCTGGTACGGCCTAGCCGTCTCGCAATTCTTGGACGAATTGCCGGCTGACGAGCCTGGGCGCGCAGCTCTGGTCAGTTCGCTGTGCGACTTCGTTTATACGATCATCCACTATCAGGATGCGGAAAGCGGCCTCTGGTATCAGGTGATCGACAAAGGCGATCAACCGGATAACTGGCTTGAAAGCTCCTGTACAAGTCTGTTCGTCTACACGATCGCCAAAGCCGTGAACCTCGGCGTTGTCGGTCCTGAATGTGCGGCAGCAGCCATGAAAGGGTATGAAGGTTTGCTGCGCACGTTGAAATTTGATGAGCAAGGAAGAGTTATTTTGCCGCTGATTTGTATTGGTACTTCTGCAGGGGACTATGAGAACTATGTCACGCGGCCAACGAGTGAGAATGATCTGCATGGTGTGGGAGCTTTCGTCATGGCATGCGTGGAAGTTCAAGCATTGAACAAGTAAGGATCCAAAGGAGCGACCTATGGCGATAACTAACATAACGACGTTCGGCGCTGTTGGTGATGGCGTAACGGATAACACACAGGCTATCGCAGAGGCGATTCAGGCCTGCTCCCTTCAGGGGGGCGGAACGGTTTATATCCCAGCTGGGACGTATGTAACGGGGCGTATCGAGCTGCGAAGCTATATCACTTTGGAGCTTGAAACGGGTTCAAAGCTGATGTTTACCAACGAGTTCGATAAGTATCCGCTAGTACAGACACGCTGGTCAGGCTATGAATGCTACGGGTACTCCCCGCTCATTTATGGCAGAGGCTTGAAGAAGGTGTCTATCAAAGGTGATGGCATCATCGACGGTCAAGGCAGCGCTTGGTGGCAAGCGTACCGTGAGATTCGCAAAGGCGGCACGGTGGACTCGGCACAAACGCAAGAACTCAAGGTGAAGAATCAGACTTTGCTGGAAACGGTGAAGAGCAATATTGTGGAGTGGTCCTCCCAATTTCTAAGACCGCCGCTGTTGCAATTAATTGATTGTGAAGGCGTTAGACTGGAAGGCATAACCTTGCAGAACTCTCCTTTCTGGAATACACATTTGGTCTATTGCTCAGATGTTCAGCTTCACGGGGTTTCGATTAAGAACCCGAATGATACGCCTAATGGCGATGGGCTGGATATCGACTCGTGCCAAAATGTCCGTATTTCCGATTGTTTTTTCGATGTTGGCGATGATTGCTTATGCATTAAATCCGGCATTGACGAAGATGGTCGTCGGGTGGGCAAGCCATCCGAGAATATCGTAATTACCAACTGTACGATGTTGAGAGGGCATGGCGGTGTCGTGCTCGGCAGCGAGATGGCTGGCGGTATTCGGAATGTGGTTATTTCCAATTGTATTTTCACAGGGACAGATCGTGGCATACGGATGAAAACGAACCGCGCTCGCGGCGGGTATATCAAGAATATTTTAGTCAGCAATATTTATATGGAAGATGTGTTCTGTCCGTTAACGATTAACTCGTTCTATCGGCACGGGGTTGACGAAAGCGACCCGTTGATCAGCAGTCCAGATGCCGTTCCCATCACCGAATGCACACCTGTGATCGAACACATTCGGATTCATCAAGTAACCGCGAAGCGGACTCGTGCAGCTGCTGGTTTCCTCTATGGCTTGCCAGAAATGCCGATTCGTGACGTGCAGTTATCTCATGTTCACATCGAGATGACGACGGATCCTTCGGAGATGGGGGATGAACCTGATATGGTCAGGGAGCAAATCATCATGGCTGGCGACGGCATGCTGTGCAAGCATGTAGCGGATTTGGAGCTTCATCATGTGCGTATCGAAACGCGTCAGGGTCCTGCTCTTCGATTAGAAGATGCGCGATGCGTCGATGTTCATTCGCTTACCATGAAGGGGAAACATGCCGCGACGCCGGTTGCGCGTGTTGCCCGTTCGGAGGATGTGTTCTTCTCGGGAAGGCAGTCGTTGGAGTCGGACTATCTGGAAGAAGTGAAAGAGATGGTTCGTTCACAAGTATGAGATTTGGAGTGAAAGGACGCCGGATGGCGTCCTTCTATCCGAGATACTGCGGTGAGCGGTATTACTCTTTTCTTGGAATGAAAACGCATACAAACAAATACCCTTCGCAAGTTCAACTATTAGATACATACCCTAGACCCCCAACGACACAGATCAGATTTACTCGTAATCCAATTAAAAGGAGATATGTGACTTGAGGAAAAAGAATCGTTTGATCGCTTTTATGATGGCTGTATGCTTAGTGGCAGCGATGCTGCCGACTGCAGCTTTGGCTGCAGATCCACCAGCAGGGATGATCAACATTCCAAACACGAGTGCTTGGAAAGGAAGCGTCTTCGGTGATATTGGCGGAAATCCGTCGACAAGTATTTTTGGCATTACGGAGAATGTGGATAAAACAGTTACGATAACGAGTGCTAAAGGTCCTAATAATAATACAAGTAGTGTTAAGGGGAAAATCTCTAGCGCTAGTGAAGGTTTGGCTTACTATTATCAGCAAGTCAATGCAAATGATAATTATGAGCTTTCCGCAACAGTCAAAGTGGATACTTTTACATATCCTGCTGATAGCTCAGGAAACAAAAAGCAATCCTCATTTGGTATTATGCTGAGAAATAATATTCTCGAGAATGTAAGCCAAGGAAACTCAACCAATCCTCCTAGTACAGCATTTACAGGAGAATATATTGCCGTTGGTGCTATTGATCAAAAAGTGCAGGGTTTTTACAAGAGTGGCAGTCCTACACTTACTCAAGTAAAAACAGGTTATGAATTCAATAAAGCAGCTGTTCCCGATGCAGGGGTTAGCTATGCGCTGAGTATAAAAAAGACTGGGAATGTTTATCAATTAAAAGTTGCTGATCAAACCCAGGTGATTGACAAAATTACAGGAGATATTGCTTATGCAGGGCTTTATGTTGCTAGATATACGGCGGTTACCTTTAGCGACGTAACTTTCACAAAAGACACAAGAGCTCCTATTAGCCTAAAAGTGGATGCTGACTCCATGAAAAAAGATTATTACGTAAGTGACAGCCTTGATCTAACAGGACTGAAAGTCACGGCTGTATATGAGGGCAACGTTGAGAAAGAGCTATCGACAAGCGACTATATTGTCTCTGGATTTAATAATACGAAAGCCGAACCCAGTTCAATTACTGTAAACTTCAACGGGAAAACGGCATCTATTCCGTTAACCTTTAAGCCTCTAATCGTAACCGGGATAGACATTAAATATCTCCCTGCAAAGACGGAATATTACCCTGGTGAAGCCTTTGACCCCCAAGGTCTGACCGTGTTAGGACAATACAATTACGGTAGTAATTGGGTGGAGATGGCAAGTAGTCAATATGCATTCTCTATTATTCCAGAAGCTGATGTAACCGTAACGAATGCAACTTATACATTCAAACCAACAGCAACGGCAGGAACAAAAACCGTAACAGTGAGTTCCACCGTCACTTCGTCTACCTATACCACGATAAATGTTACGGTTAACAATGCGCAATTGACAGGTCTAGAAGTTAGAGAGTTGCCGATAAAGAGGGAATATTTTGTCGGCGACAAATTCGTTCAAGACGGCATTGTCGTGTACGCGAAGTACAATGATAATAAGGAAGTTAAGCTTTTGAAAAGCGAATATGCCATTACACCTGCAGACATGAGTACAGCAGGTACGAAGACATTACTGGTTTCTACGATTAATGGGACACTGACAGCTTCATTTACGATTACTGTTTTGCCACAAGAGATTATTGGCAGCCAAGTAACGAAATATCCTAGAACGACATATGCGATTGGTGAAGATTTTGATAAAGCAGGTATGGTTGTATCGGCTGTTTACAGCAGTAAGTTAGAGGAACTGCCAGATACCCAGTATACGGTCAATACCAACGCTTTCGATAAAACGATGCCAGGCGTGTACGATATCGCTATCGTTCCGAATAATACTGCAATCCCTCAGACCATCCTTAAAGTAACAGTAGTTGAAAATAAAACGTATGAGTGGAAATCGATTCGTTTTGGACAATCCACATCGAATACGAATAATACAGTAACGGTTAACGAAGATGGGTCGGTTAAGCTGGTAGCGTTGGAGGGCGGCGGTAAAGTAACCGGTGACCATGACGGCATCACCTTCTACTATACGGAGTTGGATGCAAGGAAGGATAACTTTGAATTATCGGCAGATATCAAAGTTGAAGCTTATGCCAAGGAGCCGCAGGACGGTCAAGAATCGTTCGGGATCATGGCTAGAGATGCTATAGGTACGCAGGGTGATTCCACTGTATTTGCATCCAACATTGCGGCAATTGGTGGTTACAGCGGTGGAACGACTTTACCGAACGGTACACAATTGTTCGTTAGAACGGGTGTTACCACGCCAGATGGCGCAGGCAGTAAAGGAATTCAGAGCAGTATGCTTAGTTCGGTCAGACCAGCAGCAAGCAATACGGCAACAAATTACAAGCTCACGCTAATCAAAACGAACAACGGATTCACTGGTCGATTAAATAGCGGGACAAGTGCCGAAATTTATGCGCCGGATATCATGACAATTCAAGATGGCGATAAAATGTATGTAGGCTTCTATACGGCTCGACTTGCAACGATTGTGGTAAGTGGTATGGAGCTAAAAGTTACCTCTGCGGATACGGATTCACCTATGAAAGCACCAGATCCACAGCCTGTCGTGCCCGATGTTAACTTTTTGGGATTGACGAGAACTTCAATAACAACGTACACCTTAGGACTGATGTCCAATGTGAATGGTAAAGTTACAATTAAACAAGGCCCCAACGTCTTCGAGCAAGATGCAGTTATGGAAGCAGGTAAGCTTCATACTCTAAACAGAACGGTTACTGCTAACACGTATACGAACTTTACAGCAACTTTCGTGCCTGACGATACGCAGTATCTGACTAGCTATAATAAAATCGTCAAAAATCATACGGTCGATATGAAAACATTTGTAGATAACGGTGACATCTATGTATCGCCAACAGCGACTGCCACGAGTGGCGGAAATGGTACCATCGATAGCCCGCTTGATTTGGATACTGCGATTGATTATGTTCAGGCTGGTCAAAAAATTATCCTGCAGGATGGTCGATACGTACGCAACGCTAAATTGGATATCAAGAAAGGCAATGACGGCAGAGCTGATGCGATGAAATATTTGGTCGCTGCCCCAGGTGCTAAGCCGATTATCGATTTTGACAAAAGATCAGAAGGTGTTGTGCTAAGCGGCAATTACTGGCATGTAAAAGGTATTGATTTTATACGTTCAGCAGCAAATACCAAAGGCTTTACGGTTGGCGGCAGCAACAACATCGTGGAAAGCAGCAGATTTTATGACAATGGAGATACAGGTCTCCAAATAAGCCGTACAGACGTAACAGAGTCCAATAAGTCGTTGTGGCCTTCCAACAATCTCATTCTAAATTGTGAATCTTTTGATAATGTTGACCCCTCGAATAATAATGCGGATGGTTTTGCTGCCAAACTAACATCGGGCACAGGCAACATTTTCAGAGGCGATATTGCCCATAACAATATTGATGACGGTTGGGATTTATACACGAAAGCAGGTACAGGGGCTATTGGCGCCGTTCTAATTGAAGACAGTATCGCTTATAACAATGGTACATTAACGAATAATCGTGTAGGTGATGGTGATAAAAACGGCTTTAAACTGGGTGGCGAAGGCATTCGTGTAAACCATATCATCCGTAACAGCATGGCATTTGGAAACGGTGCATATGGATTTACGAATAATAGCAATCCAGGCGTCATAGCTGAAAACAATATCGGCTTTAACAATGCGAGAGGGAACTTATATTTCCAACCGTATGCAGATAAACCATCATACTTTAGCATGAATGGATTTGTATCCTATCAAAAGGATTATTCAACGAAAGACAGTTATCCAGCAGAATTAAGAGCTGATAATAACTTTATGTTTAATGGTGCAGTCTCGGCTAATAAATCTGGTGTATCACTTTCAAATGCGAACTTCGTAAGTTTGACGGCATCCTTGCCATATCAAAGAAATGCAGAAGGAAACATAATCAGAGGAAGCTTCCTTCAATTTATTGCACCTCAAGAATCAACTAACAATTCACCTGGGGGTTCGGCACCAGCTGCTCCAATAAGCAACACTGATGACGGCGTGCAAGTTTCAATTGACCCCGTGAATCAAACGATTAATGGGAAAATTGTTGCGGTCGTTACTGTCGATGGAGGCACATTGGGTAAAGCATTTGATGCTCTCAAATCCAAGGAGTCCAAAATTCAAAAAATTACGATTGATGTAAATAGCAACGAAGGGGCTGCTAAAGTTCAGTTTGATGCTAACGCCTTATCGGCAGGTCTGAAAAACGCTCCAGATACGCTGTTATCCATTGCAAGTAATGATATTACTTACGATCTCCCAGCCAAGTCGTTGGATCTTACGAATATAGCGACAACGCTTGGTACTGATGTAAGCAAGGTGAAAATTAATATCTCTATTGAAAAAGTAACTGGCCCTACGGCCGAACTGATTAACGCTAAGGCTAAACAAGCTGGATTATCACTGCTTTCTGGTGCAGTTGATTTCACCATTACCGCGGAAGGCAATGGGAAGACTGTAACAGTGAACAATTTTGGGAATACCTACGTGTCAAGAACGATTACCTTGGTTAAAGCGGCAGATTCCAATCAACTTACTGCGGTATTGTTCAACCCGGAAACCGGGGAAATGTCTTTCGTGCCTGCGATTGTAACAACTGTAAATGGCAAGGCTGAAGTCACGATCAAACGTCAAGGTAACAGTATCTACACCGTTGTTCAATCTTCCAAAACGTTCGAAGACATAAAAGGACACTGGGCGAAGAGTGAGATCGAATTGTTGGCTTCCAAATTGGTCATCAAGGGTACTTCGGATACTACTTTTGGACCTAACAATCACATCACGCGTGCCGAATTTGCGGCTCTTCTGGTTAGATCGCTTGGCTTAAAAGAAGAGGCATCAACGCGTTTCACGGATGTACCTGCGAGCAGTTGGTTTGCGGGGACAGCAGGCGCATCGGCTAAAGCTGGTTTGATCGAGGGCTTTGAAGATGGCTCGTTCAGACCGATTGAACGCATCACGAGAGAGCAGATGGCAGTCATGATTACGCGAGCAATGACATTTGCCGGCAAATCAGCTGCTGTTGAGCTCAAGCAATTAGACAAATTTACGGATAGCAAGAGCTTAAGTGCGTGGTCCAAAGATGCTGTAGCTAGGGCGGTAAGCGCTGGTATTGTAAATGGCGTAACCGAAACGGAATTTGTCCCGGCAGCACCAGCAACTAGAGCAGAAGCTGCGGTCATGTTGAAGAGATTCTTACAATTTGTTCAGTTTATCAATTAATTTGTTCGTGAAGGACGTCCGCTCAGGACGTCCTTTTCACTGCTTCCACATGGATTTCCATAATTAAGGAGGCTCGCAAGCGACGAAATATGCTAAAATAAGCTACATATACATGGGAGTTTGACAAGAGAACATCAGGGGGAAACGTCTATGAAACGACTGCTAGCTGTCAGCGATATCCACGGTTGTGCTGATGAATTTAAGGAATTACTAGATAGAGTTAAGTTCAATGCGGAAGAGGATCAGCTTATTTTGCTTGGAGATTATGTAGACCGGGGACCAGCGAGTCGGGAAACTGTGGAGCATGTGATGTTCCTGGTACGTGAGAAGGGTGCGATTGCGCTCAAAGGGAATCATGATCAGCGTTTTCTGGAAGTGATAGGCGGGACCGATGACTTGACGGAAATGAAGTTTTTTGAACATGGCGGCATACAGACGTTTCAAAGCTTTAGCGGAGTCAGAGACTTTGATTTGAAAACAGCAAAAGAGCGTATTCGGGCGAATTGCAGTGAGCATCTCGCATTTTTACGTGAGCTGCCGCTTTATTATGAGAATGACACGCATATTTTTGTCCATGCAGGGTTGAATCCCGCTTATGTAGACTGGAAAACACAGCCGGAGCGGGACTTTATTTGGATTCGTGCGCCATTTGTGCAGCAGAAAACAGTTGTGAAGAAGATTGTTGTGTTTGGACATACGACGACGAAAGATATTCATGGGAAAGCGGAAGTGTGGTTTGATACGGATAAAATCGGGATCGATGGCGGTTGTGCCTATGGTCTGCAGCTGAATCTTCTTGAAATTAAGGGGAAGAATCAATACAAAACGTATTCCGTTGCTTCCAAAGGAAGTTGGAAATAAGGAGCAAGAAATATCAAGAAGCGTAGTTCCGAATGGCTTAAACTGAGATTACCAAGTTGAAGGGGGCAGACGATGGACACCAATTATGAGACGCGGATTCAGATGACGCTGGATCATATTGAGGAGCATCTATCGGGACCGCTGTCCGTGGAGTGCTTAGCCGAGGTAGCCTGCTTCTCCGCCTTTCATTTTCATAGAGTCTTTCAAACCATGGTGGGGGACGCTGTGATGGAATATGTGCGCAAGAGAAGATTGGCGAGAGCGGCTTATCAAATCGCACATACGGAGCAGAAATTGATTGATATTGCCCTCGACAACGGCTTCCAATCCCCTGAGAATTTCACACGGGCATTCAAAAAGGTGTTTGAACGTACGCCGCTTGCTTATCGTAAGGAAGGCATACGACCGCCTAACTATCCCAAAGTGAATGTGCTGGATCGGAAATTTAATCCCTATTTAGGAGGAATACGTATGGACTACGCATTGAAAACGAAACCCGGCTTTAAATTGATTGGATATGAATTGAAGACTTCCTGCAAGGAGGGGCAGAATCACCGAGATATCCCGTTGTTCTGGCAGAAGTATATGCAAGAAAGGCTAGGGCAACATATTCCAAATCGTGTTCACACGGGGCTTCCTGTTGAACTTGGAATTTGTGCAGATTTCGACTTGGAGAGCGGGGATTTGACCTACATCATCGGGATGGAGGCAACGAGCTTCGAGGACGTTCCGGAGAATATGGTATGTCGCGAGTTTCCGGAGGCGAATTACGCTGTGTTCACGACACCGAAGGTGAAGCAGGATCAGTTTGTGGCATCGATTCAAAGTACGTGGCAGACGATTTTCACGGAATGGTTTCCTCATTCAGGATACGAGCATGCGGGGAGTGCCGAGTTTGAATATTATGATGAGCGCTGTCATTCGAACCTGCATGAGCTTGTGGAGATGGATATTTATATTCCAATCAAGCCTAAGTTGGCTGAGTAAAGAAACGAAGTGCAGCTGTAATAAAGGAGGAATCATTTGTCACGGAAATGACATCTGAATTTCATCTCCCTTTAAGGTTCGGAACCTATAATGAAATTCGACCCCCTTTTAAATATATATACTTAAGACCCGCAGCCCGTTGCTGTGGGTCTCTTTTTTTTGTTAGTGTGAGCACGTGTTGATATATTTTCAGCGTATACTCAGCTAAGTTTAAGTTGAGATTCAAATTAGTAAATTGGAGATGTACTATAATCGAGGAAACAGATTTGTAATTGAAGGAGACCTCGTAGATGGAACCAACAGTAAAGCCATTTCAATCTAAGTTTAAGATGAAGTTCGGCTCGGTCAGAAACAAATTAGTCATTTCGTTCATGCTTGTCCTGTTGCTGCCTAGCATAGCAATTGGGAGTTTTTCTTACATTACCGCGAAGGATAAAGTGGATGATCAGCTGCAGAGCATGGCGACGACGGATATTGCTCTTGTTAGTAAAATGACCGATCAATACATACAAGCAAAGATCAATGATGTTCAAATATTATCACAGCAATTATCAGCTCAATCGGCTAATGAGCAACTTCATGTATATACACAGAACCATCCCGAGGTAGAAGCAGTCACGGTTGTTCAGAGCAGTGGTGGGTACCTCTATTCCCCTAGCAGTCTAAAGTTCGCCACGGATCCAAAGGAAAGCACATTCTACACGCAGGCGATGAAGAGCAATGGCGCGGTCGTTATTACGGAGCCGTACACGTCTAAGGAAACGGGAGACACGGTCGTGGCTATAGCGAAATCCGTAAGTAATAGTCAGTCGGTAGTCGCCGTCGTGCTCAATTTGACAGAGCTCAAGCAAATTGTTGGCGATGTAAAAGTCGGGGAAAATGGTTTTATTATTATTCTCAGCTCTAGTGGGTCTGCCATCGTTCCCCCTCCTTGGGGAATCGGGGGTGCGCAGGAAGGGACGGATAGTGCTGCTGTTACTGCTAATCCTAGTGCTAATGGAACCGACACAACGACAGCTGATGCAGCTAGCCAACCACCATCGATATTCACCGGCGAGTCAGGTCAAATTGAACAAGTATCGCCAGAGGGTGATACTCGGCGGTTGATCTACATTACCAATCCTGTAACAGGATGGAAAATTGCGGGGGATAGGTCTCCAAGCGAGGTTACGCGTACAGCGGCCCCTATATTAAACAATACGGTGATTGTCATCGTGGTGTTCACGCTGATCGGAGCGTGCCTAATGTTTGTTATCATTCGTTCAATAACGAACCGTTGAGAGCTTTATCGGAGACATCCCGGATCATCAGTCGGGGCGATTTAAGCCGGCGGGTGGACGTGAAGTCGAAGGACGAGTTCGGGGAGCTTGGCGATACCTTTAATCTAATGGTCGATTCGCTTAGATCAGTTGTGTCCGAAGTAGGCCATTCCGCCAATCAGTTGGTGACATCGTCGGAACAGCTGTCAGTAAGTTCGGGGCAAACCGCTTCGGCATCGGAGCATATCGTAGGCGTAATTGAGAAGATGGCGGATGGTGCCAACGAGCAAGTAAGCTTAGTCGAAGAAAGCGCACAAACGATCCATGAAGTTTCGGGTAAAATACAGCAAATTGTAACTCGCGCGCATACTGCCGCAAATACGACAGAGCAGGTTTCGGTGAAATCAACGGAAGGCGGACAAGCTGTTCAAAGTGCTGTGAAGCAAATGAGCTCTATAAGCAGTTCAGTCGATGGATTGGCAGACGTCATTAGCCATTTGGTTAATACTTCAATGGAGATTGGTCAGATTATTGAAGCGATTTCGGAGATATCCCAACAAACCAATCTGCTAGCGTTAAATGCAGCAATCGAGGCAGCCAGAGCAGGGGAACAAGGTCGCGGATTTGCCGTAGTTGCGGGAGAAGTGAGGAAGTTGGCTGATCAATCCTCTCGATCGACAGAGAAAGTCGCTGCTCTAATTGTCGCTATTCGTGAAGAAATTGGCGATGTGGAGAATTCGATGCGAGTAGCAACGAACGAAGTGAGTGCAGGTATGAGGGTGGTTCAGACGGCGGGTAGGCTGTTTGCTGAGATTGAGCGTGCTGTCGATGAGGTAAATAGCCAAGTTCGGGATGTATCCCTCACGGCAGAGCAGATTTTTATAGGGACGAAGAAAGTCGTGAGGGCAATTGAAGACATCTCCCACGTTTCCCAATCGACGGCGGCAGGCGCACAGACAATATCAGCAGCGACGGAACAGCAGCTTGCTTCCATGGAAGAGATATCCTCTTCCTCGTCCTACCTGACCCATATGGCAGTAGAACTGCAAGCGGTAGTGGACAAATTTAAGCTATAAGTGGATCTCATGAAGGGTGCCCCGAATGGGCACCCTTCATTTCGCCGTTAGAGACAGTACTGCAGGCATATTCACGGTCTGAGGACGTGATGTTCGTGAGGTTCAAGACTGCATGCGTATATAGTATTGACACATATAATATGTAATGATATTATATGTATAAATACTATATGAGGAGTGTTAAATAATGTGGAAATTTGAGCACACTGTAATGACAACGGCAAAAGCGGAGACGATTTGGAATCTGTACAGCGATATCTCAACTTGGGTGGAGTGGGACAAGGGGATTGTACATGCTTCGTTAGAGGGTGCGTTTGTCGCAGGTACACGTGGGTTGCTGCAGCCGGAAGGCCAGGACCGCCTGAACTTTGAATTGAAGGAGGTCAATCCTCTGCGCGGCTTCTCGGACGTTACTGATATTCCGGATGCAGGGATTCAAGTGCACTTCACGCATCATTTAGTGGAGACTGCCGAAGGGACGCAGCTTACGCATGAGGTGACGATCACGGGGCCCAATGCGGAACATTTAGGGCCAGTGATTGGAGCCGGTATGGCCAAAGGCATACCGCATACGATGGAGGGAATTGCCGCGTTGGCGTTGGAAAGGGAGCGTAAACATGCTGTCTGAAACATGGAGCGATCAAAGTCGCTATTGGATCGGGGTTGTGTCGTCTTCTCACGTGAGACGGGGTGTGCAGGGCGGTTTCGCCCAGCTCTGTCATGGAAAGGCAGCGCCTTTAAAACGAATGCGATCCGGCGATTGGCTTATCTATTACTCCCCTCGCACGGAGATGAAGGATGGGGAGCCGCTGCAAGCCTTCACTGCTATCGGTCAGGTTCTAGATGACAAGGTATATGAATACCCGATGTCAGATTCTTTCATACCCTTTCGTCGTGACATTCGCTATACTGACTGTAAAGAAACGAAAATTAGCTCCCTGTTGGAGCAGCTTAGCTTCACACGCGGAGTGAAAAATTGGGGTTACCCGTTTCGTTTTGGCCACTTTGAGATATCGTTGCAAGACTTTCGGGTCATTGCGGATGCCATGTTGAACAGTGTTGGAGGAAACAAAAATGAGTTCGAAGTACAATGACGCAGAGGAAAGTCCCGGCTTTATGCTGTGGCAGGTAACGAATGTTTGGCAAAAGGCGATAAGGAAGGCATTGGATCCTTTTGAATTGACACACCCGCAATTCGTGCTGCTCTTTTCTTGCAAATGGCTCAATGAAAAAAATGACCATACTGGCATTACGCAAGTTCAATTAGCCCAGCATGCACAGATGGACGTCAACGTCACGTCCCAGGTGCTGAGGATATTGGAGAAAAAAGGATATATCGAACGCAAGCCTCATCCGACGGATTCTAGAGCGAACGTAATATCGGTAACTAAGTCTGGAGACGAGATCGCTTCACACGCCGTTCAGGCTGTAGAAGAGGAGGATCGGGCTTTCTTCTCCGACCTTGGTGATGATATCGGGCATCTGAACCGACTTCTCAAGCAACTTGCACACCGTTAACCGCTTCTGGAGAAACCTCCCTTGACCATCATCAAGGGAGGTTTTTTCCGATGCTGTTAAATAAAAAAAAGCGTGCAGGCCTAGTGGCTTGAACGCTTTTGAATACTTAGTGCCGCTCTCGTTCTCGTCCGCGCGAGCTTTTCACAACGATGAATATCGCCATCGCGAGGAAGATCAGCGGCAGTACGGAAGTCCGCATCCCCTCGTGGGAGCGGATATGGGTCAGCATCGCGCTCGCCATAATCATGGCGATGACACCTGCGGAGAGTAACGCAACCCGCGGGTGCCACAGGCCGATGATGAGCCCGACCCCGGCGACGAGTTCGACGGCTCCGACGATGTACATGAAACCTACACTGTACCCGTAGGTCGATGTGAAGACTTCCATTTGCAGGTCATGGGTGGACAACTTCAAAATCCCGAACATGACAAACGCTGCTGCCAATAAGATTTGAATGATGCGAGTCGTCCATGTCAATGCTTGAGCACCTCTGTTTGTTGAAATTGGTTATGTTAGCATGTGCAACCTAACCAATTTCATGCGGGGCGGCTACAGAGGGTCGGCGCCTGCAATGCCGCTTAAAAAGAAACGGCTAAATAACTCAGCGATCCTACTTCGTAGCTGCGGTGAATGATTTGGACAGGCCGCTGCTGATCGCCGCTGCCCATAGCAATGTAAAGCGGGATGAAATGCTCAGGGCGCGGTACGGCCAGCTTCGCATTAGGGGCTTCTGCGGCGTAGTTGAACAACGCCTCCAGGTTCTTGGCTTGCATATTCGAAGCAAGCCAATCGTCAAAAGCTACCGCCCACGCATCAGGCTCGGTCGCATTCCAGTTCAACGCGCGCAGGTTATGCACGGTGGCGCCGCTGCCTATGATCAGGATATCTTCCTGATCCAGACCACGCAGGGCTTCGCCGATCCGGTACTGCTCGGCTGGCGGCAAATACGGATTCACCGAAATTTGAATGACGGGGCATTCAGGTGTAGGGAACATCCGTAACAGTGGTACCCATGAGCCGTGGTCTAGGCCGCGGTTGTTATCGAGTTGAACGGGAATGCCCTTGGCTTGAAAACGCTCTGCAATCGATTGAGCCAACGCAACGTCCCCTCTAGCTGGATATTTCAATTGAAACAGCTCGTCGGGAAAGCCGCGGAAGTCATAGATGGTTTCGTACACATCATTCGTGGAGGAAATGGTAAGGACTTCTGTTTCCCAGTGCGCGGTGAAAATGACGATGGCTTTGGGTGTCAGCTTTTTACCGTAATCGAGTAGAAATTGCGTACAAGCGGTATCCTGCAGCGCCATCATCGGTGAACCGTGTCCTACAAAAATCGGTGAAATCATGGAAAAACATCTCCTTGTTTATAATTAATGTACTTAAATATATTTAATTACTTTATGTAACTAATGATACGCCTTTGGTTTCTCTTCGTCAAGTAAGTAGATTACTTTTTGTAAGTTATATGTGATTGGAGTAGGAGTACGGAGTGAAAGTGAAAGTGAAAGTAAAGTCAGGGGGATTAAAGTAACAAGAGAAGGTAGTGTGGAGGGATAAGTGGAATAGGATTAAAGAATGAGAGTGAAGGGTAGGGAAGTGAAGTGAGAGGAAAGGAGTGGGAGAGAACTGGAGTAGAGTAGAGTAGAGTAGAGTAGAGTAGAGTAGAGTAGGAGTCGCGGGATCCCAACTTCAACGCCACCCCCACCCCAACGCCAACGCCAACCCCAACCCCAACCCCTCGCCAATGGCGGGGCATCTATCCGGTATGTGGTGCGTTCTCCGAGGGAAGTTGATGCAAATAACTGGATTTTCTCCCGTTAATTTGTAGGGAAGATGCCTTTTAAAACGAATTACTGTATTTCCTACAGCTAATTCCTTCGATTTTTGGACTATACGCCGAATTCCATTGAATTAACTACATGAATTCCATCTATTCCGCGATTTCAGGTGAAAACGCCACAATTAACTGGAGTTTTTCCATCTAGTCCATTTCACGCTGCCCATCGCAGCTTATCTCCGCCCATCAGTCGCTCTCAGTCGGCGGCGGCCCGTCGCAGCCCATCACAGTCGGTTGCACAGCTCATCGCCCAACTAGCCGCTGCAATCTGCCAAAACAGTAGCGAAACGCAAAAGAGTCTCCCTAAATGGGAGACTCTTTGCGCAATGCATCTATTTCTCAGGATCCACCACTTCAAGTGGAGTGAATTTGAGCTCAGCTGCATCATCATCCTGCTCAACGAATCGTTTGAGCACATTAAGTTTATTTTCCCAGTAGCGCTCGTAATAGGAAAGCCAACGTTTGAGCTCCATCAGCGGCTCGGCCTCCAATCGGTAACGGGTCTCGCGGCCGACTTTACGTTCTTTCACTAAGCCGGCCTCGGCGAGAATACGAAGGTGCTTCGATACCGCTGTACGGCTCATGGGGAAATGACCTGATATGACCGTGACAGGCATTTCTTGATCCCCGAGCAAGTGGAGCAAATGACGACGCGTAGGATCGGCAATGGCCTGAAAGACGTCATGCTTCTGCGAGGGAATAGCCATCTTAAGCCTCGATGTAAGCAGATAGCCTTTGGACGATGCCTGCCCAGCCTTGTGACATCGTATCGCGAACCGTATCATGCGGTTGACCGAATTCGGTAACCTTGTCGATATCCCAGCCGCCATGGATGAGGGTGAACTGTGTTTTGCCATCTAACTCGGTCAATTCAAAAGATAGGAACCAATCCTTGCCCCAAGAGAAGCTTAGGCGATTCGGAGGATTTAATTCTGTAACCTTACAAGGGGATTTACCGAAAGGACCAGCTTCCAAATGGAATTCATAGCCGATTTCTGGCATGAAATTGTTGGGCATGAACCAAACCGCGATGCCTTCAGAAGTGGCTACGGCATTCCACACTTTTTGAATAGGCGCATTAAAAACGAGTGTTTGTTTAATATCAGGTAGGGATTGCATTTGATTTTCCATAGTAAAAGGCCTCCAGTGGTAGTATAGTTATTTACTTTTTACCTTACTCTTATGACGAAAACGCAGCGCTGACCAGGTATCATCCACCGCGACATTGCTGACCGCTCGATAGTCTGTTGAATCGCCAACTAACGCGAATAAGCTGTCACGGTTAATATCCGTTTTGATCTTCGAGCTTTGCTTAGGATACGTAATCCAGAACAAGGCATCCTCGTTCAAATGAGCAATCGCTTTATGGACCCATGTATCCACGTCTGCTGCATGGTTAATAAAAAGTTGAACAAATTCATAAGTTCCACTCGGCGCTCCATGATCCTCGATACCGAGTTTATAGCCTTCAGGCGCTTGCATCACAAGTGCTCGCCCTTCTTTATAACGTAGTTTTTTCAGCAATTCCTCTTGCATCAGACAATCTCCCTTCAAATTGAAGCTCATCCACCTAGTTTTCCCGTAAAATCACTTTTCCATCGGACTCGCCAACGCGAAACCGTTTGGTTACATGTCATATTATACGAAACCATTTGGTTTCGTGTCAAGCTGCGTGTCCAAGCGTAACTTTGGGCGAAATGGAATATTTTAAGCGTAACTGCTCAGAATAAAAGAAAGCATTAGGTGGGGGGATCGTGCATGGCCATATGGGATCGTTTATTGTTTTCTTTCTCGCGGCAAGTAGACAGAGAGCCTAAACGATTTGAGATACCTGCGTTAACGGAGACCTCCAATACAGATGAGTCGATATCATTAGCTCATATTCTGGAGCAATTTGAGGATTGTATTGATGTGTTTCATCGAAACATACCCAGTATCCAAGTTGATATTGTTTATATTCCTCATATGATTGATCACACGCAGTTGTCTCGGGAAGTCATGGATCCATTATCGAATGTGCAAACGGATGATTTAAGTCCCATTTTGGAGCAGTCGCAATTTGAAGAATCGGATGACCCTAAGAAAATTGTCATTGGTATATTGTCTGGGCAAGTGGCTATTTTTCATAATGAAAAAGTATATTTATTCTTTGTTTATGGCCCTGAATCCAGGAGTGTGCAGCAGTCCGAAACCGAGACCGTTATTACGGGACCTCATGATGCGTTTACAGAAACAGCGGGAACGAACCTTTCGTTAGTGCGAAGACGGGTGAAGAGCTCCCATTTAAAAGTTATTAAACTAGAAGTTGGTGAAGTCACCAAAACCATTGTATTTGTCCTGTACATCAAAGGCATTGCGAATATGGATCTGGTAGATGAATTTGTTCGCCGTATTCGTGAAATCGAGATTGATGCCGTCTATGATGGCAACATGTTTTCTCAGTATATCGATGATTATCCGTACTCGTTATTCCCACAGTTCCTAATTACGGAGCGTCCAGATACAGCCGTTTCCAAATTGGTGGGAGGCCGCATTCTGGCAATTGTAGATGGGAGTCCGGCTGTGGTGAGCGCTCCGACAGCTTTCTTCGACTTCTTCTCTTCCGCGGATGATTATTATCAAAGATGGTCGATCGGGACTGCTACAAGGATGCTCCGGTTTATCGCCTTCTTGATAACCATTACGTTTACAGCCGTTTATGTATCCGTGACTACGTATCATTATGAGATGATCCCTGAAGCGTTGATTTTAACGTTGAGAGATTCACGAAGTAAGGTGCCTTTTCCCCCGGTTATTGAAGCGATGTTGATGGAAGTAACGATAGAACTACTGCGAGAAGCAGGGGCACGTCTGCCGACCAAAATCGGACAAACCATCGGCATTGTTGGCGGTATTGTTATTGGTCAAGCGGCTGTTCAAGCAGGGCTTACAAGTAACATTCTCATTATTGCAGTCGCTTCATCAGCGATATCGTCCTTTGTTATTCCGAGTTACGTGATGAGTGCATCGATTCGTCTTATCCGTTTTGGTTTGATATTGCTAGCGGGCATATGGGGGAATTTCGGGCTGATGGCGGGCATTGGTTTTATTGTCATCCATTTATGTGGGTTAACCAGTTTGGGGACGTCCTATCTTTCACCCTTTGCTCCTACAAAATGGGCTGATTGGAAGGATGTTTTCATTCGTAGTCCTTTCTCTATGCTGACAGCACGGCCGAGTCAGGTGAAAACGACCAATTCCAAGAAGAATAAAATGAGAAAATAAGGATGATCCGTGCGTGAATGAGAAACTGAACGGTTTCCATATCTTCATTTTGATTCATATGATACAAGTTGGGGTGGGGATCTTTGCTTTACCGCGTATTGCAGCTGAATATTTTGGCTATAACGGTTGGCTTATGTTAGTTATCATCGCTGCTATAGTCGCGTTCAATATCTACCTGATTGGGGTCGTTTGGAAGATGGGGAACGGAGCAGATATATTCACTATTTTTGAAAGCTTCCTGCCCAAGTGGATCGTTTATCCATTATATGTCATTGTAGGGCTCACTTGGGCACTTACGGCTAGTCTGGTTGCTAAGGAGTATGTCCTTATTTTCCAAGTTACCGCATTTCCAACTGCAAACCCGATGTCTTTCATGTTCGTTATCAGCCTACTTGCGTATTTACTGCTCGTTAAAGGTGTGTATACGATTGTGAAGGCAGGTACCGTATTTTTCTTTTTGCTATTGTGGATGATGCCTTTGGAAATTCCATTTTATAATGATTTGCAATTATCGCGATATACGCACTATATATTTCAAGAGGGGAAAGAGCACTGGACAGGTTTTTTTAATCTATATGGTTCTTTCTTGGGGTATGAGCTCTGCATGTTGTTGTTCCCCTATGTTCAGCAGAAAACGCGATTTATTACAGGTGTACAGCTATCTAGTGCGTTTAGCTTTCTTATTTATGTGAGTGTGTGCCTAATTTGCTTCGGTTTCTATAGCTTGCAGCAGTTGAAATTAATTATGTTTCCTTTTATCGACTTACTTGCGTATATTAAATTTCCTTTTATCGAGCGAGCGGAGAATATCCTCTTTAGTTTTCTTGTCTTTCGGGTTCTCATTACGATTGTCATGTATCATTGGGCGGCAAGTTTAACTATGCAGCGAATTTTCAAGAATTGTAAACTTAAGCGGATCACGCTATTTATGATGGTTATCACTTTTCTCATTTCGTTTATGCCAAGTGTGTTGGATGAAGTGGGTAAATGGTTGACTATTTGTACGTATTTGAATATTGCTTATTGCTTTGTCCTACCGATCTGTTTAATTGGCATTCTTTCTATTCAAAGGTGGCGAAAACAGCTTGCTTAAGATTCGGATTCAATGTCTGATTACTTGTATACTACTGATGACGATCACAGGCTGTGGGAATGACCAGCGGATCTTAGAGAAGATTGGATTGACCCATACCACAAGTTTCGATTTAATGCCTGGGGGTATGCTCAAGGTAACCAATAGTATTCCTCTAGCTGTGAGTGAAGGCCAAAGACCGAGAGAGGTACTGACGAGCATTTCGGATAGCAGCAAAGGTTCGAAAGTAGATCTCTCTAGGCAGACTCAATTGGTTCTGGTCAGCGGCCAGATGCGTAATATTTTGTTTGGGACGACACTAGCACAGCGAGGGTTTTGGGATGATATCGACACCATGGTGAGAGATCCTTCAGTTTCACCTCGTGTCAAAGTGACCGTTGTGGATGGAGATGCCCATGATTTATTAGTCAAAAACTACAGCAATTACTTGCGAACAGCACAGTATATTGATCGAATGATGGAATCCGAAACGAGGTTTCAGAGCATTCCGAAGGTTACGTTATATGAGTTCACCAGAGATTATTACGATGATGGTATTGATCCTGTTGCTCCCATCATTAAAGATATTGGCGATCATGTGAAGGTAAATGGAATTGCTTTGTTTCAGGATGATCGTTATCTCATGAAGATTGCCGATAAGGAGACGCTTTATTTCTCGATGTTAAGCAAAAATTTCAAGTTAGGTTCCTTACCTATGCGTCTCAGTAAAGACGAAGAGGCTAAGGAACTTGTGTTGTTCGATTCGTTGGTTAGCAAACGGCGGATTCACGCAACTCGTACGGGCGGAAATTCGTTTAAAGTGGATTTTGAGATTTCGGTAAGCGGCGCTATTCTGGAGTACATGGGAGATTTGAAAATTAGTAAGGAAGAAGATCGGCATGCATTAGAGGGCAAAATTGGAGAGAAAATTACCTCGCAAGTGGAAACCATGCTGAAAGATATGCAGAAGCATAATGTGGACAGCATCGGTCTGGGAAATGAGATTAAGCGTATCGTTCCCTATAAGGAATGGAAAGCTATGGACTGGCGTGAGGTGTACCCCGAGGTAGAGATTCATTGTCAAACGAAAGTGAAGATCAAGCATTACGGGAAGTTTCAATGAGTTTAAAGTAGGCAGATTCGTAATGACAATTGAATTCGGAGGGGGAATTTGATAGGGTGGAGGTCAGAGAATATTGCTAGGATGAAGGGGTTGTGGGGAAAATGATACGATTTGCAGTTATTGGTACGAACTGGATCACAGAGGAATTCATTCATGCAGCACTCGAAACGGGAGAGTTTGAACTGACTGCTGTTTACTCTCGCACGGAAGAAAAGGCTGCGGAATTCGCTGGAAAATTTGATGTGGCACATCAATTTACAGACTTAACGGCATTTGCGCAAAGTGACGCGTTCGATGCTGTCTATATTGCAAGTCCGAACTCCTTACACGCGGAGTATGCTGTTCATTGCATGAAGCATGGGAAGCATGTCATTTGCGAAAAGCCTGCGGCTTCCAATAGTGCGGAGCTTGCAGCGATGATTGACACAGCGCGGAGCCAGCAGGTTGTGTTCATGGAGGCGTTGAAATCAACGCTCATGCCTAACTTTAAAGCGGTACAAGACAATTTACATAAGCTTGGCAAAGTGCGCCGTTATGTTGCGAGCTATGGTCAATATTCGTCTAGGTATGATGCCTATAAGCAAGGTACTGTGTTGAATGCTTTTAATCCTGCATTTTCGAATGGCTCAATGATGGATTTAGGTGTGTATTGTATTTATCCATTGGTTGTGTTGTTCGGTGCACCTGAAAGGGTACAAGCGAGCGCGGTAATGCTGGAATCAGGCGTTGATGGCGAGGGCAGTTTGTTGCTAAGCTACAAAGAAATGGATGCTGTCATTCAGCACTCTAAAATCGCTAGTTCCTACCTGCCCGCTGAAATCCAAGGCGAACTGGCGACGATGGTTATCGATAAGATTAACCAACCAGAGAAAGTACAAATTCGTTACCGCGATGGCTCTGTAGAGGAATTGACGCGGGAGCAAAGTACGAGGACGATGCGCTACGAGGCGGAGGAGTTTAGCAGGCTGATTAAAGCTGGTGAGCTGGAGTCTCCGACGAATTCACATGCGAATTCCAGCGCAGCGATGGCTATTATGGATGAGGCGCGGAGACAGATCGGGCTGGTGTTTCCGGCGGATCGGAAGTAGGTTTGGGAAACCACCTGTTCCGCACCTCCACCACGTTTAACTGGAAAAGCTACAGCTATTTCCACGTTTTTTGCGTGGCACGAAGTAGTGATTAGCTAGTTGGCGGAAGAGTGATTCCTGAAGTGATCGGCGAATACAAACGCAAAAAAAGAACCTGAGGAAGTCCTCAGGTTCTTTTTGCTATACACTAGTTCAGGGGAGTTGACCGTGCAGCTCTAATGGTCACGGCGGCATCTTTGGCTTGAGCGGTACGCTTTTGAATGAGATGGTACACCACCCCAATCAGCAGCCAGGTTAGGCCCATCCATAACGCGTCCTTATCCAACAACGACAGCAGATAGCCGATAAATCCGGCACCAAGGAGTGGAAGCGCAAGATACAAGATCGTTTGCTTCGGCGAGCGTTGGCGTTCTTTCATATACTTCTGTGCGATGACAGATATGTTTACGAAGAAGAAGGCGGTAAGGGCGCCGAAATTAACGAATTTCACGGCATTATCCAGGGAGATCACGAGCGCGAGCAGCGAGACGACGCTAACGATTACTATGTTAATAACGGGAGTGCCCAACTTCGGATGAAGGAATGCAAACACTCGCTTAGGTAGCACGTTATCTCGACCCAACACGAAGAGGAGGCGTGACACGCTGGTAACGGAAGATAATCCTTGTGTGAAGATCGCAAGAATTAAGACGGTGAGGAACACGGAGCTTAACGCGGCGCCGCCTACCATTTTCACAATTTCAAAGCCTGCAGAATCAATATGGACGAAAGTTAAATGCGGATAAACAAGCTGTGTTAGAAAAGATGGCACTAAGTAAAGAATGCTGGCTGTAATGATGATGATCATGATGGCGCGCGGGATGGTTTTCTCAGAGTTGACCGTTTCCTCTGCCATTGTCGTTACTGTATCAAAACCTAAGAAAGAGAAACATATAATCGAAGCACCAGCGAGAATGGTGGAGAACGGTACATCCGTTTGCAGAAAAGGCTGAAACGGGTGAATCTCACCAACGCCAGATAAGTTTCGGAATAGAAAGAAGCAGAACACGGCGATGAAAATGATCTGAATCCAGACGAACAATTTGCTGATATTTGCAGAGAATTTGATGCCAATGATGTTGATGAGACCGAGGACGATGTTAAGTCCGATGATCCATACATAAGCGGGAATGGACGGGAACTGTGCATGCAGGTAAATACCGAAGGTTAAGCACGCGATGATAGGGGAGAAGAAATAGTCCAGGAGCAAGACCCAGCCTACGAGAAAGCCTAGATAGGGATGGATACTTTTTTTGGTGTAGGTGTAGGCGGAACCGGAAGTTGGAAAAACCTTAGACATCACACCGTAGCTATACGCGGTGAAGAAGATAGCGATAAAGGCGAGCAAGTAGGCTTGCGTTAGCATGCCATGTGCATTCTCATAGGCGATCCCATAGATGGAAAAATAAATCATAGGAGTCATCCAAGCGAGCCCCATATAAACAACTTGGTACAAGCTTAGGGATTTACGTAGTGTGCCTTCAGTGGTCATAGCGATAACACTCCCTCATCAGTGATTTATGTGAACACAGAAGAGGTTTCTATATGCAAAAAAGCCAAGGAGATATCTAGGTTACAGATATCTCCCGGGCTTTTATCCCTCCGTGAACACAGTCTTTAGCTGTGCGTCTCCTCTTGGTCCAGTCCGGGAATTAGGCTGCCCGCGGAACCCTAGAAAACTTTGTATGTGATGTTTCATTACTTATATGTAAGGTGGTTAATCATTTTATTTATGATGTTAGCTATTCGCTGTTTGTGTAAGTTAATATAACACATTATTAGGGTTATGAGAAGTATTTTACGTATATTAACTAAAATAATTAGAAGTTATTGACACATATCTTTGATGATGTTATGTTTAATGACACAAACGAATACGATTGTTTACTAGGGTTCCGTCGGTACTAACCGGGCTGGTCCGAGAGTAAACCACTCTTGTGAGAGAGTGACACGGAAGGATAAAAACCTGGGAGATATCACCAAGACAATGGTCTTGTGATGTCTCCCTTTTTGTTTAAGCAAAAAGCGAAGGAGAGCGATAGCATGGGGAACATTTGGAGTAAGGACATAGGCCCAGGAGGCAAATGGTCAGGGGTAATTGGCAAAGGAAAGTTGATTCGATTGACTGCACTGGAAGCTGGTGCGAATGTGTCAATCCAGTTGTACCACGCGAAGGACCTGACGGAGCGTTACAATATGCCGGATACGTTGAAGGCGCAGCATACGGCCCATTTGACCCGTGGGAATGTACTAATGAGCGATAACGGCCGTGCGATGGTAAGTATCGTTGAGGACAGCTTAGGCTGGCATGATCCGCTTAGCGGATACACAAGCCGTGCAGCAACAGATGCCAAGTACGGAACGACGAACTACCAGGAGTTGCGCAATGATTGGCTGCGGAGCGGTCAAGAGAACTTTGCTGTTGAGCTGGTTCGTAATGGCTTAAGCATGCGGGATATGATGCCGGTGGTGAATCTCTTTTCCAAAGTGGTCGTGGATGACAATGGGGATATGCGCCTTAGTTTAGAACATTGTCCAGCTGGGGCGAAGGTAACGTTAAGAACAGAGCTAGATACACTAGTCGTTCTGTCCAACACGCCTAATCCATTAGATCCAAGAGAGAGCTATCCATCTGTGCCTGTCAAAATCGAAGTGCAAGCCGCTCCACCAGTGAATGAAGACGATTATTGCTTGAATTTTCGCCCGGAGAATCGCCGTGCTTTTGAAAATACATGGGAATACCACACACTACTAGGTTCTTAAAAGTAATGACAAAACAGAGGAGGCTGGGAGTATGGCAGTTTTTAATCGAGTGGAAAGCCCTCGTCAAGTGGAGGATGCGATATATAGTGAAGTGATTCAGGCAGGGGACGGCTGGATGCGTGTCCTGAAGCCAGGACAAGTGATGCGGATCGTGGATCTGGAAGGCAACCAAGCAGCAGATACGCTGTTCTATGATGCGGAGAATCCAGAGGATCACTACAGTGCGGTGGCGACGATCACAGGTCAAAGCAATATTTACTTGAGCACAGGTTCCATCCTGAGAGCTGAGTCAGGTAAAGAATTACTGACCATCGTCGCCGACACCTGCGGACGCCACGATACGGTCGGTGGATCTTGCTCAGCGCAAAGCAACACGGTGCGTTACTCGCACGATAAATTGTGGATGCACAACTGTCGCGATACATTCATGCTTCAATTGGCTGGGCAGGAAGGCGTGTATACGAAGCGGGATTTGGCGCCAAACATTAATTTCTTCATGAATGTACCCGTGACACCGGATGGTGGTTTGAAGTTCGATGATGGCGTATCCGCGCCTGGCTGCTATGTCGAAATGCAGTCCATTGGAAGTACCATGGCACTGATTAGTAACTGTCCACAGCTTAACAATCCATGTAATGCCTATAACCCGACGCCAATTCAGGTGCTCATCTGGGATAATTAACCAAAATAAACGGCTACCCCGTCCTCTTAGGACGAGTGTTTATGGAGAAATATAGCCAATTTATGATGTGAAACATATACGTTCTACTATTTGAACAGAAACATGAAGGAGTGGTTACGATGTTTACAAAAGTGCTAATTGCGAACCGTGGAGCCATCGCTGTACGTATCGAGCGTACATTGCGCAAACTGGGAGTACAATCCGTAGCTGTTTATACGGCTGCAGATCAAGATAGCTTACATGTGGATGGAGCTGATGAAGCAGTTCTGATCGGTGAGGGGCCAGCCAAGTCGAGTTACTTGAATACAGAGCTGATTCTCCGAACGGCGCTCGAAACTGGTGCGCAAGCGATCCATCCTGGCTATGGCTTCTTGAGTGAGAATGCGGATTTCGCCCGTGCTTGTCGCGAGCATGGCATTGTATTCATCGGACCGACTCCGGAGCAAATGGAGATGTTCGGACTCAAGCATTCCGCACGTGAGATTGCCGAAAGAGCAGGCGTTCCGATGCTGCCAGGTACTCCTCTGATCACCGAATTGGATGAAGCTTTAACGGAAGCAGCACGTATTGGCTACCCTGTTATTCTGAAAAGTACAGCGGGTGGTGGCGGTATCGGCATGCGCGTTTGTGCAGACGAAGCGACATTGTGCTCCGCTTACGATGGCGTACGCCATTTGGCCGAAATGAATTTCAAAAACGGGGGCATGTTCCTCGAGAAATATATTGCCCGTGCGCGTCACGTTGAAGTGCAAATTTTCGGCAACTCCTTAGGTGAGATCGTAACTTTAGGTGAGCGCGATTGCTCTATCCAACGCCGTAATCAAAAGGTTATTGAAGAAAGCCCAGCTCCGAACCTGTCGGATGACGTACGTGAGGCGATGTTTGCTTCGGCGAAGCGTTTGGCGGCAGAAGTTGGATATCGCAGTGCTGGAACGGTTGAATATCTCTACGATCCAGAAACGTGTGAGTTTTACTTTTTGGAAGTGAACACGCGTCTTCAAGTTGAGCATGGTGTGACGGAGGAAGTGTTGGGGATCGACCTCGTGGAGTGGATGGTTCGTGAAGCGGCGCTTGAGCTGAATGACCTGCAATCCTTGATTCGTAAGCCGCAAGGTCACAGTATCCAAGCGCGGATCTACGCAGAGGATTGCCTCCAGCAGTTCCGTCCGAGTGCGGGTCAGTTGGATCGCGCTGTTTTCTCTAGCGAAGCTCGTAATGAGACGTGGGTTCGAGACGGTTTAACTGTAACGACACTCTACGACCCGATGTTGGCTAAAATCATTGTTCACGGCAAGGACCGCTTAGATGCGATCCATAAATTAGTAGAAGCGCTGGCTGAGACGCGCATGTATGGCTTAACGACAAACTTGCAGTACGTGCGTGCGCTTCTACAGGAAGAGGCTTGCCTCACAGGCAATGTTTACACGCAATTATTGAATACGTTTGAGCCAACAGAGCGCGCTCTTGAAGTCGTCGATGGCGGTATCCAAACGACCGTGCAAGACTTCCCAGGCCGTATTCGCCATTGGGATGTTGGTGTACCGCCTTGTGGGCCAATGGATCCGCTGTCCTTCCGTATCGGGAACAAGCTGCTTGGTAATGCAGATGATGCTCCCGGATTAGAAATGACACTGCGTGGCGGCTCCTACAAGTTCCGCAGCGACATGTGGTTCTGCGTAACCGGTGCGGATATGCAAGCTGAGCTCGATGGGGAGACGGTGGCTGCCTACCGTCCGGTGTTTGCATCCCAAGGGCAAGTGCTAAGCTTTGGCGAAGCCAAAGAAGGCATGCGCACGTATTTGCTCATCGGCGGCGGACTCGATATGCCGAAGCTTCTAGGCAGCTCATCCACGTTTACTTTGGGCGGCTTCGGCGGTCATGGCGGTCGTGCACTGCGTACGGGCGATGTGCTTGGGGTGAATGAAGGCGGAGAAAACCGTGTGCAAGACGTGTTTGAATTAGCCCCAGATCATCGCCCTGGCATGACACGCGAATGGACGATTGGAGTCGTTCCTGGACCGCATTGTACAGGTGAGTTTTTGCGCACGGAGTATCTGGATCAGCTGACAGAAACGAGTTGGGAAGTGCATTTTAACTCCTCGCGGACAGGGGTTCGTTTGAAGGGGCCTGCTCCGCTGTGGACACGTGAAGATGGCGGGGAAGCGGGACTTCACCCTTCCAATATTCATGATAATGCCTATGCGATAGGTACGCTTGATTTGACCGGTGATATGCCGATTCTGCTTGGGCCTGATGGGCCGAGTCTTGGCGGTTTCGTATGTCCGGTGACGACAGCATCGGCTGAATTCTGGAAGCTAGGTCAGCTGCACCCAGGTGATACGATTCGTTTCCACTTGCTGACGCTGCCGGAAGCCGAGGCCCTGCGTGATCTGCAAGAGAGCAATCTGCGTGCGATTGGCGAGGGGCATTTTGACCAATTGGTGCATGTGCAGTTGCCTGCTGTAAATGAGGAGATTACACCGGAATATCCGCGACTTTTCCATGAAGTAGAGAACCGCCGCTTCCCAATTACGATTCGCTGCTGTGGAGACCAAAACTTGCTCGTCGAATACGGTGAGCTTGAGTTGGATTTATTGCTTCGCTTCCAAGTGCAGGCTTTGATGCAGGCGATTGTGGAAAGTGGTTCCATTCCAGTGCTTGATTTGACCCCGGGGATCCGCTCTTTGCAAATTCATATTGATCCGTCGCAAATTACGGTGACAGAGGCATGCCTGAAGGTCGTCGAGATTGACGCTGCGCTGCCGCCTTTAGAACAGTTCCGTGTGCCATCGCGTATTGTACGATTGCCATTGTCATGGGATGATCCAGCAACGCAGCTTGCGATTGAGCGTTATCAACAAGGAGTGCGCCCGGATGCGCCTTGGTGCCCGAGCAACCTTGAATTCATTCAACGGATTAATGGGTTAGACACGATAGATGAAGTGAAAAAGATTGTATATGAAGCCAACTACCTCGTATTGGGGTTAGGGGATGTGTATTTAGGGGCTCCTGTGGCAACGCCGGTTGATCCTCGTCATCGTCTAGTCACAACGAAATACAATCCAGCTCGTACATGGACACCAGAAAATGCCGTAGGTATAGGCGGAGCATACATGTGTGTGTATGGGATGGAAGGGCCAGGCGGGTATCAATTCGTAGGGCGCACCATTCAAATGTGGAATCGTCTGCGCTCAACGGAGAGCTTTCAATCGGGCAAGCCTTGGTTGCTGAGATTCTTTGATCAAATTCAATTCTATGAAGTAAGTGCAGAAGAGCTGCTTCAACTGCGTGAGGATTTCCCTCGCGGTCGTTATGAGGCTGACATTTATGAGACAACGTTTGATTTAGGTGAATATCTACAATTTCTAAGTTCTATAGAAGAAACAACGGATACGTTCCGTACCCAGCAGCGTGAAGCGTTTAAAGAAGAGCGTGAGAGTTGGAAAGCGAAAGGGTTAGCTGAGTATGTCTCCGAGCAGGAGACAGGTGATGCTGCGCCAGAAGATGAGCTGCCTGCAGGCACGATTGCGGTACGTGGTATTATGCCAGGCAGTGTTTGGAAAGTGTTGGTATCCCCAGGTGAGCAAGTGAAGAAGGGGGATCAACTGGCGATCCTCGAAAGTATGAAAATGGAGTTCCCGCAGCACGCGCCTTGTGATGGCTTTGTTTCGATGATAGGCGTTAAGCCGGGCGATCAGGTGCATGCCGGACAATTAATTCTGGGTATTGCACAATCTGCGTAAGGGAGAGGTGAAGCGTTATGAGTTTGGCAAAAGAGTTAACCATATCTTACTTGCGTGACAAATATGAAGCGGGCGCATTATCTCCACAGGAGGTTATGGCGACAATTGTAGACCGTTCCATCGCTGACGCAGACATGAATATTTGGATTACGCCGCCGACGATGGATGCGATTCAGCCGTACTTGGATCGTCTGGCATCTCTCTCGAAGGCGGATGCGCCTCTGTGGGGTATTCCTTTTGCGATCAAAGACAACATTGATCTGGCTGGTGTTCCAACGACAGCAGGTTGCGCGGAATATGCGTTTACACCGGATGAACATGCGGGTGTTGTCGAGAGATTGATTGCGGCAGGCGCCATTCCTGTAGGCAAAACCAATCTAGATCAGTTCGCGACGGGCTTAGTCGGCACTCGCAGTCCTTACGGGGACGCGCATAACGCGCTGCGTCCTGAGTTGATCAGCGGCGGCTCGAGCTCAGGCTCAGCCGTCAGCGTGGCCCGTGGCCAAGTGGCTTTCTCACTTGGCACGGATACAGCTGGCTCCGGCCGTGTGCCGGCAGCACTGAATCGCCTAGTCGGCTATAAGCCGAGTCTCGGCGCGTGGCCGACCAAGGGGGTCGTGCCAGCCTGTGCGAGCCTAGACTGTGTCACAGTCTTCGCGCATACATTAGCGGATGCGCTTGTCGTAGACAGCGTGGCGCGGGGTGTCCACGCGGAAGATCCTTGGTCCCGCAGCGTGGTGCGGAAGCCGTCGGGGTTGCCTGAAAGAGTTTGCCTGCCTGCAGGTGATCTAGGCTTTTATGGTCCATACGCTTCGGAATATCGCGCTGCATGGGAGCAAGCGGTAAGTCGCTTGCAGGAAGTCTGTCTACGTGATGGGGTTCAGATTGTTGAAATTGATGTGACTGTATTCGCGCAAGCTGCGGCGATACTATATGAAGGTCCTTGGGTGGCTGAACGCTGGGCAGCTCTCGGTAGCTTTATTGAAGCGAATCCTGGTGTAGCTTATCTTGTAACGGAACAGATATTGCGCTCGGGCGCAGCTAGCGAGTATGACGCAGCATCGGTATTTGTTGCCATGCATAAGCTTCAACAGTATAAGTTGGAAGCTCGAAAGCTGCTTCAAGATGCTGTGCTTGTCATGCCGACCTGCGGAGGCACCTGGACGCGTGAGCAAGTACTTGCAGACCCGATCAGCACGAATCGCGATATGGGTCGTTACACGAACCATTGCAACCTGCTAGATTTGTGTGCCGTTGCTGTACCTGCGGGCGATGCGGCTCCAGAGACGCCTTTTGGGATTACGCTCTTCGCGTTAGCGGAAGAGGAAGGAATGATTTGTGGGGCGGCGGCGTTGTTAGCTGGAAGTGATGCAGCGGCGGTGGAGGTTGCTGCGGCGAGTGCGGGTGCAAAGGCGAGTTCAAGTGCGGATAGCGCCGCCCTTGCGCAAACGACGCTGGTGGCGGTTTGCGGGCTGCACATGCGTGGCTACCCGCTGGAGAAACAGATGCAAGGCTGTGGAG
>NZ_CAXUQH020000001.1:1695000-2012500 GCF_964253085.1 Paenibacillus sp. LjRoot153 | reverse complement strand
CAAATACACGCTTGGATGCTAGGCTTGCAATGTAACGCATAGCCCATTGAGCATTTTTCATATCGTTGAAGTTAATGTTTATTGTAACGTTCCCGTTAATAACATTTTGGGTATAGTTCGTATTGTTTTTAGATCCATTGTTATTATTACCTCTACCACGATCATCATTTTTACTTCCATTTGCAAATGCGGCAGCTCCGCCACCCATTACCATTGTTAGTACAAGTCCAGTAGCTACGAATTTTTTCATTAGGTTTTTTTTCATTTTAAAATCTCTCCCTTAGTCATTATGGTTTATACATAAGATGGAGCCTTCGCGAAGGGTTCCTGGTTATGCTACAAGGATTCGCCATGGCATGTCATTTTTTGGGGGTGGAGCTTCTAAATCTTTTAAAATCAATTCTCAAAGTCTATTAAATCCACCCCGAAACTGCTAAACTGAGACCATATAGTCTAACTTTAAAGGAGCTTATGTATGCGCTTACGAAACCCGCGAGTTCAGCTCGTTATTGCTCTGGCTGTACTCCTAATCGTTGTATCAGCCTTCTCATTCAGCAAGATTTGGTTCAAGCAAGGAAGCATGAACGTGACCGCAGTAGCTCCAACTGTTACACATCAAGAATCCCCACAAGTGAGTGAAGTACCTTCATCCGTACCCAATCAAGATACGAAAAAAGAGAGCGTTGCCACATATCCCACTGAAAACGTAGATGTTGTTGTAATTGGAAGTGAGCTTGAGGGCCTCTATTTAGCCCGAGCTGCCAAGGATGAAGGCCTCACAGTGAAAATATTAGATCCCCATCAAGCTTTCGGAGGTCAAATTCTTCAAAGTCAGATGCTGTTTCTAGATGAAACACGAGATGAACAAGGACATTTACTCGTACAGGGTCGCGCTAAGGAACTATTTGATGGCTTCCGCAACGCTAAGATTCGAAAACTTTCAGAATTCACGACATATATGAACAAATTGAGTAAAGACATCCCGATTGAGTCAGGCATCACGATTCAAGAAGTTGAACAAATTCAAACCCCTGACTTTATGCACAAAATTCCATCCATCCTATATAAAACGAATACAAATGAAGTTAAGAAAATCACAGCCTCTTATTGGGTGGATAATAGTGATTTTGCCGCATTAATGAGCCGCTTGGAGACCAAACGTCTACCAGGCCTTGAGAAATTCTATGGGCAAAAAGATATTGAGTACATGAGCGCAGGCATGATGATGAAGTTTAAAAACGTAGATTGGAAGAAGTTCAATACGACCTTCAACGCATTAAAGCCTGAGGACAGAGGGAAGCAATTCGGTGGTGGAAGTGTCAGCGATAGTTTCGCCATTGGACTTAGCGGAATGACGAAGGCGTATCATCCTTCTAATGATCGAGTTTTCCTAAGAGGTTTGAATGCCGTGAATCAACGCGATGGCGAAGTCCTCATCAATGCGTTGTTAGTCTATACTGTGGATCCTGCCAAACCGGCGTCCGTGCAAGAAGCAGTCTATTTGGGAAATAAAGAAACAGCCCTAATCTTGCAGCATTTCCGAAAAACTTTACCAGGCTGGGAGAAAGCTGAGCTAGGTGAACTGCCAACTTACCCTTATATTAGAGAATATAATCACTACGAAATGGACTACACCCTAAAACCATCTGATCTTCTCGCAGGTACGATGTTCTGGGACAATGTCAGTATTGGCGGTTATCCGCTTGATCTCCAAGGAACGAGTGCCAACAAATGGGGAATTGAGATGGGACGCCCTGATAAATACGGCATGCCGCTTCGCAGCTTTTTACTAAAAAATTATGAAAATGTCATAGCAGCAGGAAAAAATGTTGGTTCCTCCGCGATCGCATACGGCAGCACACGTATTCAGCCAAACACGAGTTTGGCCGCAGAGTCCATCGGTGTCATCTTAGGCCAGCTTCATGGCAAGCAGAAACTTCGCGAAATTAAACCTGAAGACATGCTGAAGCTCCAAACGTACTTAGCTACTCGATATCAAATCAAGTTGACTGGAGTAACTGGAACCAACAAGATCACTGGTTGGAATGAGGAGGAAATTCGCAAACTGGATACTGGCGAGATCACTTATCCCAGCTATGTTAAAACGCGTAAAAAACCTGCCGTAAAATGAAATAAGGGTATTATCGACCGTGTCCTCGTTCACGTAACGAGTGAGCACGGTTTTTCTTTTCAAAAAGGGATTGAAAGTCAAGCAACATGCATATACAATAAGTCATATACTTATAATCACTTACAAATACTTAAGTAAAGGAGGTGGATATCCTTGTTTCAAGAAGAACGACTCGTTTCCATCCTAGAATACTTAAAATCAAATAAGCGTATCTCCGTAGATCTGATTTGTGAGCTCTATGAAGTTTCTCGCGATACGGCTAGACGAGATATGGTCAAATTAGAGGAACAAGGATCCATCGTTCGTACGCGAGGCGGAGCAATTCTACCTACGCTTTCTAAAGAAGTCAGCAATTATGATCAGCGCCTTCAGGAGGAATCATCTTCTAAACTGACGATAGGCAGAAGAGCTGCAACACTCGTTCAAGATGGCGATTATCTGATGATGGATGCTTCAACAACTGTACTGCATGCAGCTACTGCCCTTACCACGAAAAACAACATTGTCATCACAAGTTCCATTGAAACAGCCGCTATCCTTACCCGTAAGGATGGTATTACGATTCATATGCTCGGTGGTGTGCTAGATAATAAGCAACATGGTGTCTTCGGAGCTAAGGCGATTGAAATGTTAAATGAGTATCACGTCGATAAGCTTTTCATTGGCACGTGCGGTATTTCCGAGAATGGGCTATCCGCCCCCAATGAAGAAGATTGTTATTTAGTAAGAGCGATGATGGAGCATGCTGATCAAGTGATCGTTCTCGCAGATCATTCAAAATTCGGCAAGCGTCTGTTCCATCGTGTCGTAGGATTTGAAAGTATAGATATTCTGGTTACGGATCAAGCACTGAGCGAGGAAATGAAAGAGCGCTTATTAGCCAGTGAGGTTGAAATTGTACTAGCAGGAGGAGAAGAACACAATGATTAAATTAATCGTTAGCGATCTGGACGGCACGCTGCTTGACCATCATAAGAAAGTCTCAGAGCGGGAGCTGAAAGCTCTACAGCAAGTGAGAGAATCAGGAATTACGCTTTGTCTAGCATCTGGTAGAATGAATTTGGAGATGCAGAGAGTACTTCAAGATATCGATCATCAAGCTCATTCTGTTTCCCAAAATGGTGCCTTCATCCATTTGATGGATGGTACGCTTCTGCAAGCGAAGCTATTTGAGCCTTCCATCGCCCATCAAGTATATCAGCTCATCGAAGCTTTCGATGTAGTTAAGCTGATTTGTTCCGGGAATACCAATTACATTGAAAACTTGAACCCAGCTTCCGACGAGATTCAAGCTAGAATGTTCGAACCTTTTCAAGTAAAAAGCGAGATGGAGCAGTCCTTGAAGGATGCGTTTCCGATATGTAAATATTCACTTTTCGGGCAAGTTGAGAATTTACTTGAGATCAAGACACTGTTAGAAGAAGAACTCTGTGATCAATTGGACATCTATTTGGCTGATACAGATTGCCTCGATATCATGCCTCATCAAGTTTCCAAAGGCAGCTCCCTGCTTACGCTTATTGCACATTTGGGATTAAAGCCTGAAGAGATCGCGTGTTTTGGAGACTCCTTTAATGATGTCTCGATGTTCGGTATTACACCCCATAGCTTCGCTATGCATACCGCTCATTCGGATGTGAAAAAGCATGCCGCGATTACAGTGAATTCTGTTTCCGATGCGATTGCCCATGTATTGGCTCATAATGATAAGCTTACGATTGAACGTAAAGGAAGCACCGCATTATGAAAAGATTATTAATTATGGGCTGCCTATCCTATTTACTAACAGGCTGCACGCACGTTATTTTCGGCGCTGTGTTGCCTGAACTACTAGCCCATTATGGTCGAAGTTACAGTGGCGGAGGGCTGCTGGTCTTTTTGCAGTTTGGGGGTTTCATGCTAGGTGTGCTTGCGATGCCTACACTCATTCGTCGCATCAGTCGTCGAAGTACGATTACAATGGCATTTTGCTTCTTGTTTGTGGCTATGCTTGCCATTGGCTTACTGCCACCCTGGCCGATGGTTATCGGGTTGACCTTCCTTGCAGGTATCTCCTTCGGACTCGTAGAGTCCAGTATCAGCACCTTCGTCCTCATGGCTGCCAAAGATCAACAAGCGGTTGCCTTCAGCAAGCTTGAAGTTTTCTTTGGACTTGGCGCTTTATTCATGCCCCTTGTATCCAGTCTACTCATTGCAAATGGGTTTTGGAAACTTGCCTTTATGCTGCTGGGACTAAGCGCTCTTGCAACAGGCATCATTTGGTCAAAGCTTTCCTTAGGCGAGCATGATGAATTACTTGCACATAAAGCGGACCGTTCGCAGAAAGCCGAGCGAGTTCCTGTACTTTCTAAAAAATCGTTCATATTTTTATGTTTACTTATGACCGTGTTTTTCTTATATTGCGGCATGGAAAATACGATCGTTAATTTCTTACCGTCAATCTTTAAGGACCAGCTGCATGCTTCAAGCTCCGTCTCTACTCTCGGTGTCACTGCTTACTGGTTAACCATGGTTGTTGGTCGCTTATTCGCAGGTGCACTTGCTGAGAAGATGACCTATTTTAAATACTTAGCTTTTTCGTTCGCTTTAAGTTTGATCACCGTAATCGTATGGGTGTTCAGCACGAATCTCTGGAGTAGTTTTGCCGTAATCCTCTTGCTTGGGTTATTCATGTCAGGTATGTTCGCCGTTGCCCTTATTTATGCGAATCAACTGTTGCCTGGACGTACGGAGCAAACGACGAGTACGCTCATTGCCGCTGGTGGTTTAGGCGGAGCTATCCTGCCGCTTGGTGTCGGATGGGGCATGGATCACTTCCATGTAGGCGTCTCGATCTGGTTTGTACTGATCAGTATGTGTGTTGTGTTCGGTATTATTATGTATACACGTAAATGGCAGGCTCCAGTGTTGAGGGCCAAGGTTTGATGATATGCGAGCGGGGAAAGTAGATGATAGCAAAAGCAAAAGACCCTTCACAGCCACTAAGGTGGTAGGAAGGGTTTTCGTTTTACTGAAATGGCTTTAGTTGTATGAGAATGGCGTTGTCTTCGAACACCACATTTTTAATGCCAATTAATTTAGGCAAGTAAGATTGCAGTGGAATTTCAATAGGAGCAAGTTGAAGCCAAGCATTAGGCAGCTGCCAATTCCGGATTTGCGTATTCACATGCTGGATGACCAGATTCGGTGGATCCCAAGCCAATGTGAACATCGCGTGAGCACCGATCGGAATCCGCTCGCGCCACCTCACATTTACATCCGCCTCAACCATGGCGCCCTGCAGATTCAACTCTGCACCTTCCATCCGAAAGTCATGTGGCAGTGTGCTGTGCGAAGCTAACTGCTTTTTCAGTAATTGATTTACTTCCTCTTCCGAAAGCCGCACGTCCAGCTTCCGGGAGAGGATCATTTCTGCAATTTTGTTGCTTATGGCAATCTCTTTATATTGTAGATCTAGCGACTTTGTTGGTTTCACATACTGGATGATGATGAGTAGCATCACCGCGGCGATGACAGCCAACATCAGGAGTGTGATCGTAACTTTCTTCAGCATGCTTATACACCCCGCAGATCATGAGTAGCCTTCGTGAAGAAGCGCGCTAGCGCTACTCTTCTTTATTCTGCTGCTTCTCTTTCAGCCAGCGCGGAGCGCCCTTGCTCTTGCGATCGCGCTCGCGTTGCGCTTTGCTGACGGCCTTGCCTGCGGCGGCCGTCTTCCCTTGCGCTGCCGGCTTCGCCGGAGCAGCGCCCTGTTGGCCGCGCGCGTCCGGGGCCGCGGCGCTAACGCGCACCGCGCCCGCAGGCGCGGCAGCCTCACGCGCGCCGGCGGAGCCGCTGCGCGAAGGTGCTGCACCGCTTGGGCGCGCGGCTTCACGGCGGCTGCGCATCGTAGCCGCACTGCGGTCTTGGGCCGGGTCAACCAACCGGCCCTCGTACATCGCCTTCGGCTCAATCGTGATGCCGAGCTGCTTCTCGAATTTTTCGATGATGAAGAGCTCTCTCGAGGTCACGATAGAGATCGAAGTCCCCTCACGGCCCATCCGGCCTGTCCGACCTACACGGTGAAGGTAATACTCCGCATTCGTCGCCACATCTAAATGGAAGACGTGCGTCACACCTTCAATATCAAGACCTCTGGCAGCAACGTCCGTCGCCAACAATAATTGGAATTTCCCTTCACGGAAATTTCCCATCACTTTGGCACGATCCTGCTTGCTCGCCTCTCCATATAGAGCTTCAACAGAAAGCCCGACGTATTGAAGTTTACCGACGACTTGTGCAATATCATCAGTCACATTAATGAATACAATAGCTGAAGTTGGCTTAATCATCCGAACAAGTCTTCGGAGTGTGTCTATCTTTTCACGTTCCTGACACACGACATAGTGATGTTCCAACGTTTCAGCCGTACGCTGGGAGGGGTTAATTTTGATAATAACCGGATCCTTCAACCATCTGCCCGCTGCTTGCTCCGTGCTTTGAGGAATAGTCGCCGAGACAAACACCATTTGACTAGTGCGAAGCATACCTTTGAGTACCGCTTCTACATCCTGCATAGAGCCAAGTTCAAACACTTGGTCAACTTCATCGACAATGCCCATTTTCACGTGATGCAGCGTAAGCTTGCGAACTTTCATTAACTCCAGCAAGCGTCCAGGCGTTCCAACAACGATATGCGGGTGAAGGCGCAGCTTTTCGATCTGCCTCGCAACAGCCGCTCCACCAATTAAGGATTGTGAACGAATCGGTCCCCCGCTCGTCAATTTCTCAATTTCCTGCATAATCTGCATGCCCAACTCACGTGTAGGGACAATGACCATGACTTGCAATTGTTTCTGTGCGGGATCAATTCGTTCCAAAGCAGGCAGCAAATAAGCGAGTGTTTTACCCGTTCCCGTCTGGGATTGAATAATCGCGTCTTTGCCTTGCAGGAGAACTGGGATACCTTCCGCTTGAATCGGCGTTGGCTCACCAATCCCTAATTCTTGTAATTTATCTAGATAAGTCTGTGCAATCTGCAGCTGTTCGAAACTCGTGCTCAATACGATATACCCCTTTTCTCTTCCAACCTCATGCCCATATTATATGCTAGAGTGGTTCAGCAAACAAATATGTAGATGCCGTCCCTCTATCTGTCTGAGCCCCAATCATCCAAAAACTTCTGTTTAATGGCATCCCTTGCACGAAAAAGCCTCTGACGCACAACGCCTTCGGTCACACAAAGCTCACTAGCCATATCTTTATAAGATAAATTATGTATCCACTTCATCGCGATAATCTGTCTATAGGCGGGGTTAAGTTGATTGATATAAGCAATAACAGCTTCTCTCATGACTTTCATTTCAACCTCTACGTCTGGTGAAGCCGAATAATCCGATGTTGGGGCTGACTCCTTTAAGGAGAACAACACCTCTGACTCGAGTTCATCACGGTTACGCCTATGTTTGCGCAAATGATTCAGAGTTACGTTCCGCGTAAGTCTCTTAAGCCAGCCCTCATATTTATCGATTTCTGTTAATAAAGGGGCTTTGTGAACTGCACGGAGAAAGGATTCCTGGATAATGTCCTCCACGGCAGCATGATCTCTTAAAATAAAATTAATCATCGGATAAACGAGCAAGTAAAATTCTCTATAAATCTGTTCCTGCATACCCTTATCTAATGTATTAAAGTCGCTGTTAAATATCTCTCTCAGTGACTTCATTCTATCCCCCCTAGCCTACAGGTAAAATACCTATCGGTTATCTACCTTATTTTAGGTTATAAAGGAGGAGTAAACAATCGTTACCGTTAAAATAGTCGGAAAAATTTTCCTGTGTTTGAAGAAACGATTACATGCAAGGGGGGAGAGTACTTCGTGACATTTTGACAGCCTCATGTTCATCTATTGAGAAAACCTCTATCGAAGCTACTCAAGGATGAGCGACCGCTATTCCACCCCACAAAGTGATGATAAGCTTCGAAGTAAATTCCGATTACTTTGTGGGGACCCCGAGACATGTAGGTTTTATCGCCAATATGAAAGCCGTTTTCGGTTTCCGAATACTTATGCTTTCCTATGTGGTAAACTAAAAGTGCTCCAACTACCCTATTTCCATCCGAAGGGATGACGTGCATGCATACCGATTTCGAAAACGATTTTAACACGTTGGTCGCCAAGACCGCAGAACTTATTACAGGTGATACGTCCCCAGAAATGATTGAGAAAATCAAGATATGGGCTTTCTTCAATCATGTTCATAAGGCACTACCCGCACTTGCCTCCCATTGGAATCAATCTCATCCCGAGGGCAAAGCAGAAATGCGAAAGATTTTCGAAGAAATCCGCGCGCTGAATCAAGCGAAACAAGCAGCAAAGTCTGATCAATCAGAAACGTAGAATAGGTAGAAAAAAAGCGACCCCAATGTGACTGGGAGCCGCTTTATTTTTTATTCATGATACCTGACGCCAGCTTGTCAAATAGGCGAGGAAACAAATGAAATAATTTAATCCCCACTCCCGCTACAAAAGGCAGGTTCTTCTCCGGAATGTTTTTCTCGATGGCATGAATGAGTTCTTTGACTACTTTTTCTGGTTTTAACATAAACCATGCGATGTTCTTCACATAATTACCGCTCGGATCCGCCTTGTCGAAAAATGGTGTCGCAATCGGACCTGGATTAATCGCTGTCACCGATACGCCCGTTCTGGCTAGTTCCATCCGCAAACTATTCGTAAATCCCAGCACCGCATGCTTGGTTGCCGAATAGGCTGTTGATTTGGCAGAGCCAATTTTACCTGCCATTGAGGCAATATTGACAATATGGCCATTACCTGCCGTCAACATATGCGGGAGCACAGCCTGCGTGCATCGTACGAGCCCCAGATAATTCACATCCATCATCTCTTCAAAATGAGCAAGAGGTGCCTCCGTAAATGCCTCAAATATGCCATATCCAGCATTATTAATCAGTATATCAATACGCCCAAATTCGGCGATAATGCGACTCACAACTTCATTTACCTCATCTGTCTTCGTAACATCCATGGCGTAGACAGCATGTTGCCCTGGCAAGCTTGAAGCGAGTTGTTTCAGCATATCCGTACGTCGTGCCGTCAATACAGGAATCGCACCCTTAGCTGCAAATTGCTGCGCCATCAAAGCTCCAATTCCACTTGAAGCGCCTGTTATCAAGACAACCTTGTTCTTGATTTCCAACCTCTTCCACTCCCTTCTACGCACAAAAAAAATGGAGTTACCATAATGCTGGTACTCCAACGTTCTTACTTATATTACGTAATTAGTACTTGAATGTCTAGTTCACCAATACCATCCATAATTAAAGGAATGGTCAACGCTTTCTTCGGCACAAAACCTGCTGCCGTTGCAGATTGGACTAACTTCGGTGGCGTAATGTCTACCCGAACGCCTTGATTAAAGAGCATCGTACTCGCATTACCACTAATCATATTACCCAGTTCAGAAATGGCACTCTTTCCCATTTCATCCATCTCAGTGATAACGAATCCACCCATCATGGCAGACACCATTTTCAAAGCAACATCTTCAGCCAAGCCGAAGACGACGTCGCCTTCCATTTGTCCAGTCATACCAATTTGGATCCAGATATACTTTTCCACAAATTTGACGTCTTTAATGCCGAGCTGCCCTGTCGTTGGGCGAATGTTAGCAACTTGCTCGATGACGATTCTAGCCGACTCCAAAAAGGGATTAATGTACTCAGCCTTCATAGCTCCGCTCCGATCTCATTTGTGAATAAGTTCCACAGAAAAACGACCTTTTTCAACATTATACATAATATTTTAGGACAAGTATACTGTCAATTTCACAAAAATAGTTCTATCTACTCAGATACACGCCCCAATTCTACCTTCATACTTAAATTGTCGAAACTTAGCATTAAAACGACTCCAAATAAAATAAAATACAAAAACAATGGTAAATTATACAAAATAATATCAATTCCTGTTAAACTATGAAAGAGAATCTCAAAAAGGAGAGATGAGAGTCAATGACGATGAACCCCCCTCCTGTAAGTATGCGAAAATTCACGATCTACCTAATAGGTGGCATAACGATCTTCGGTATTAATTTTTTTGGTTTGCACCATCTATCATTTTTTCAACATAACCGCATGGCAAGTATCGTACTTGATTGTAGTATGTTCGTCGTATTTATGATACTCGCCTTATTCGTAATAAGATTACTCAAGCGACGTGAAATCAGGATTTCAGAAACTGCGGAGCGATATAAATCACTATTTGATAACCATCCTGATTCCATCATTTCCTTTAGTTTGGATGGTGAGATCCTTTCTTCGAATCACGGACTTGAGAGCTTGCTAGGGTTGGGTGAGGAATCGTCCAAATCTGCTTCATTTCTTCCAATGATCCATCCTCCGGATCTACTCAAAACGCTGCACCATTTCCAAGTAGCTTCAGAAGGAATGCCCCAAAATTTCGATGCTTCATTTTTACATCAAAATGGTATCCCTATTCCCTCTAATGTAACTTTTGTTCCTACCAAGGTGGGCAACCTAATCGTTGGAGTTTATGCTATTCTTAAAGATTTGACCGAGATCAGGGAACAGAAGAAAGAAATTGATAAGCTCTATAAACAAAATCAACTTATTCTCAATTCGGTTTCTGAAGGCATATATGGATTTGATACGAATGGACGCACCATTTTCTGGAACAAAGCAGCGGAAGCCATCACCGGTTGGAAAGTGGACGAAATGCTAGGTAGACGTATACATAACCTTATTCGACCTCTTCATGAGGATGGAACTTTGGTGATTCGTGAGGAAAACACGACAGTAAATACGATGCTTCAGCGTGAAGGCGCGATAATGAATGAAGATCTGTTCTGGAAAAAGGATGGAACCAGCTTTCCAGTTGAGTACATGTCCAGCCCTATGCTTGATGGAGGTGGCCAGCTGCTAGGTACCGTCATTACATTCAGTGATATTACGGAATTGAAGAAAACGCAGGAATTGTTAATAAAATCAGATAAGCTATCTGCCGTTGGACAGTTGGCTGCTGGTGTTGCACATGAGATCCGCAATCCGCTGACCGCGTTAAAAGGATTCCTCAAGCTGCTCAAAACAAGCTCTGCCAAGGAACAATATTACATCGAAATTATGCAAAAAGAACTGCAGCGTATAGAATTCATTGTGAATGAGTTTTTGTTTGTATCCAAACCACAGGCTACCCATTTCGTTACTAGTACGTTGTATACGATCATCATGAGCACCGTAGAGTTACTTCAGCCTCAAGCACTCCTCTCAAATATCGAAATTGAAGCAGAGGTCGACTCTGGGCTTCCGCCTGTTACGTGTGATGAGAATCAAATTAAGCAGGTCTTTATTAATATTATGAAAAATGCCATAGAGTCGATGTCGCAAGGTGGGAATCTGCAGATTCATGCAGAGCTGAAAGGCTCGGGCAATCAAATTCTTGTTCGTTTCGTGGATCAGGGTTGTGGCATTGCGCCTGAACGTCTCCCCAAACTTGGGGAACCCTTCTACAGCACAAAGGAAAAGGGAACAGGACTAGGCCTGATGGTTTGCTATCGGATCATTGAAGCGCACGGTGGGTTCATGAAAATTAGCAGTAAACTTACGGAGGGTACGATCGTCGAGATCACGCTGCCAACAACAACTTACCTATCTAAAGGAGAAGCAACAAGATGAACGGATTTCTAATCGATCTAGATGGCACACTTTATAGAGGGCATGAGCCTATCCCTGGCGCCGCAGCTTTCCTGCAATGGCTGCAGCAGGAACAATTGCCCTACCTCTTGGTGACGAACAATTCGTCTCGCACCCCCGAACAGGTTGCCGAGCATCTGCAAGCGCTCGGCATGGAGGTACCCGCGGCAGCCGTCTATACGTCTTCGCAGGCGGCTGCGCAGTACTTGACCGAGCAGCGCGCTGGCCAGCGCGTGCATATGATCGGCGAAGACGGCCTGCGGATTGCTCTAGACGCAGCCGGCTTCGCTTTGAATGAGACGACGCCGGATTACGTCGTCCAGGGCATTGATCGCAGCTTCACCTATGGGAAGCTGACGGAAGCGGTCCGCCATCTGAAGCATGGCGCGACCTATGTCTTAACCAATCCCGACCGGATGCTTCCGTCGGATGGAGGGCTTATGCCAGGGGCGGGCTCCCTGGCCGCTTCGATCACCGCCGCCTCCGGCGTGGAGCCGGTGGTGATCGGTAAACCTTCGCCGATCATCATGGCGTATGCCATTGAGCGGCTCGGTCTGCCTGCCGCCGATGTCTGGGTCATCGGCGATAACGTGCACACCGACATCCGCGGAGGCGCGATGGCGGGGTGCCGGACGGCCCTTGTGCTGACAGGCGTCGCCAGGCCAGACAATGTGGACGAGCAGCTGGCGTCGGCTGGCTTGACGCCGGACTTGGTCTGCACGGATTTGCCACATTTCATTGCGCAGCTAAATGCGTTAGCATTATCGAACTAGTGAGGGATGGCGGATGATGCGTGACATAAGCCCTCTCCGAGATCAATAGCAAAAAACGCACTACCTTGTTGACCAAGGTAGTGCGTTTTTCAATTTGTCTCACTCGATCCGATCCCAATCCACATCGAGCTCCGTATTTCTTTCCTGCAGCCTGCCATCTCGGGCATCCTGCTGAAGCGCTTCTAGCCATTTTAACTCGGTGAAAGCTCGCTTATAGCTGCCTACCATCATATGCAAGACGACGCGTGGAACAATGTTCAAATGCTCATTGTAAAGACTTTTCATCAAATTCATAATCATTTTCTGTTCCAAAATTTTATGCTCAAGAATCCCCGCAATCTTAGCTTGATCACCATGAACGGTAAATGGCAGTGCAACATAAAGCGGATGATAATGTTTGATCTCTTCGTGCAGTTGATGAGACAACAGTTCTTGAAATTTTTGCTTACCTGCTTCGGTGATTTGATAAATGGTTTTCTCGGGCCGATTCGTATCCCGCACAACTTCTAGCGCTTCGACATGACCATCCTTATGCAGTTGATCCATAGCATAATAGAGCGAGCCGTCCTGCAGCTTCATATAATTCGTCATGCCGCGTTCTTTCATCGTTTGACGAATCTCATAGGTATGCCGATTGGCTTCCATTAATAGACCGAGTATGACCAGCTTCATCGACATTTGCGTTAACCCCCTAGTGTCCTACTGGTACATCTCCTTTAACAGGCGCTTTACCAACTTCTAGTTTAGCATTTCCCATCAATAAAATGAACGCAAGACCTAGTATGGCTAAGACGATTGTTGTTTGAAAAACGACGGCAATCGAATCCGCCAACGCGGTAAGCAGTTTATGCAGTACCTCAGTTGGAATATTCGCTCTCACCTCTGGTTGAAGAAGCATCCGCGCGTCCTGGAACTTCTCTGCCATGGCTTGGTCATTCAACGATTTCGTGATGTTGTCTTTCAATGCATTTACTTGAATGCTTCCGAAAATTGCAACCCCGATCGCAGAACCAACTGAACGGAAGAAAGCAACCAAGGATGTTACCGTACCCCGGCGACGGAAATCGACTTTATGGAGTGCAGACATCGACGTGATGGGGAAGCAAGCGCCAATACCTAGTCCGAGTATAATCATGTAGGTTGTAATCACCCATCTCTCAGAATCAATAGAAATGCCGCCAAGTAGCGATGTTGCCAACAGAAGAAGAGCGACTGATACAAGAAGCACATTCCGATAAGAAAATTTACCGATGAAGCGACCACCTAATGCACTACTTACGACGACACCTAGCATCATTGGAGTTAATGTCGAGCCAGCCGATGTCGCTGAGCCTTCGAATACGCCTTGGATAAACAATGGAATATACGTCCCCGCTGATATGAGAACCGCCCCATAAGCAAAGCTAACTCCCATGCTGGATGTAAATAACCGATTTTTGAACAAATCTAACGGTACAATTGGCTCTGCAGCGTTTTTCTCAATAAGAATAAAACCTGCTAACAGCACAACGAATCCTGCAAATAAACCAATAATCTGCATCGAACCCCAAGCATACTCTTTGCCGCCAAACTCCAATGCGAACATAAGTGAAACGATAGCTGCCGTTAATACAACCGTACCGCCCCAATCAATCTTAGCCTTACTATGTTCAACGGACTCATGATAAGAGAAAATAATCATAATCAAAGATATAATGCCTAGAGGTAAATTGATAAAGAAAATCCATTCCCAAGTGACATGATCGGTAAAGTAAGCCCCAATTATAGGCCCAAGCACACTGGATAATCCGAAAACTGCGCCGAATAAGCCCTGCATTTTACCCCTTTTCTCTGGAGGAAAAATGTCAAAAATAATAGCAAACGTAATCGGCATCAACGCACCGCCACCAATACCTTGTATCGCACGGTAGATGATTAACTGTGTCATCGAAGATGCTGTTCCACATAACGCGGATCCAATCATAAAGACAATGATTCCGATAATGAAAAACAATTTACGGCCGTACATATCAGATAGTTTACCGAAGATGGGCATTGCCGCCACATTGGCAATCAGATAGGCCGAGAATACCCAAACAAATTGGCTAAAGCCGCCAAGCTTAGATACAATCGTTGGCATCGCGGTCGATACGATTGTTTGATCCAGAGAAGCCAGCAAGAGCCCAAGCATCAAGGCTACAACCGTCCATGTCGGATTTGATTTACGTGTTAAAGACATAATTAGAGTCTCCTTACTCATTATGTTTTAAATTACATAAATTATTATATTCAAATTTGAGTAATTTGCAAAGATATTTTCAGTTATCTTCTTCCTTACATCGGTAGCTTGTGCGCAGTGACCGGCAATTATCCTGTCATGTTGCCTAGTTAGTACTTCCTATCATATAATAAAGTCAGAAAAGGTTTTTATGCCCTTTACAATTTCGATAAATTTTATTTGTACCTTTGATCTTTACATCTAACTTGCAGGAGGTAATCTCATGAATATGAACCAGTTAGAAACCCTGCTCACGATTTCCAAGACGATGAGCTTTCGTAAAGCTGGTGAAATTCTAAACTTGACCCAACCTGCCGTTTCCGCGCAAATAAAAAGTCTTGAGGATGAATTCGGTACGATTCTCATAGATCGTAATCAGCCCGTTACTTTAACGGATAGTGGGAAGCTTTTCTTGGAGCATGCGGAAAAAATATTGCGGATCACCAGTGACCTGAAACAGCGTCTTTCCGATCTGAGTCAAACCCCTCAAGGTCATATCCATATTGGCACAACGACTTCCATTGCCATGCAGATCTTGCCGAGGGTCCTTTCCTATTTCCAAGATCAATTCCCGCTGATTAAAACGACCATTCATTCCATGACCTCTTCTCAGATCATGACATCCGTGGAAAACGGTCATATCGATATTGGGATTACGTATTTGTTTGAGAAGAACCCAGCTTTGGAGACGTCCGTGCTTTACTATGATAATTTCGAACTCATCGTCTCCACACATCATCCACTTAGTCGTTTCACACATTTATCTATTGAGAAGCTTAGAAACATTCCGTTTATCATGCTCTCCCCAGAAACTGCGGGTCGGCGTTTCGTCGATCAAATCTTCAAATCCTATGATGTCTCGCCTCATATTGTCATGGAGTTGTCTAGCAGTGAGGAAGTGAAGCGCATGGTGGAGTTAAATCTAGGTGTTGCGATCATTTCCAAAATGTCTGTTGCTGATGAACTAAGACATGGCTCATTGAAAATGGTAAAAGTGAACGAACTGGATATTACGCATCCTGTAGGCGTAGTATATAAGTCAGGAAGATACTTGAATTCTGCCATGCAACAATTTCTTCGCGATCTCAAAGGAATGCCGGAAACGCAATTTATTGGTTCAGAATAGGAGGATTTGCTGTGAAATTCGACTTACATACGCATCATGAGCGGTGCGGACATGCGCAAGATACCATACGTGACTATATTGAGGCAGCCATTGCAGCTGGCCTTCAAGTAATTGGCATCTCAGATCACTCCCCCTACTTTGGAAGCTCCGAAGATCGTGCCCAACCTGCCATCGCCATGGCAAAAAGCGAATTTCCTCGCTATATTGAGGAAGTACTTCATCTCAAACAAGCGTATGCAGGCAAAATAAATGTACTCTTAGGTGTGGAGTCTGATTATTTCCCAGAGCACGTGGAGATTTATAAGCAAGAATACGCAAAGTATCCGTTCGATTACATCATAGGCTCTGTCCATCTCTCTGGTGGGGTGAGTATCTTCAATCGCAACAGATGGAAGAAGTTGAACGCAGCTGAGCACGTTGAGCACAAGGAAGAGTATTATCGTCTGATTGCTGAATCCGCTCGTTCAGGTATGTTCCAGATTCTTGGGCATATCGATGCAATGAAAGGCTTCTACCCTGCATTTTCCGATATTGCGACACCTAAGGTTGATGAGACACTGAAAATCATCGGAGAATCCGGCGTTGCCATCGAGATTAATACATCAGGGAAAACGAAAGATGTTGGCGGCTGGTATCCCTCACACGCAATTCTAGAACGTGCGCTGCACTTCGGGGTTGAGGTTACTTTCGGTTCTGACGCTCATGTCCCTAGCCGCGTTGCTGACGATTGGGAAGAAGTTCAGAAAACCTTGAAGGAAATTGGCTTCCAGCACTGGGTCTATTTCGAAAATAAGCAGAAGCAAATTGTCGCGCTATAGTGGACTTTTTCTTTTCCCACATACCAAAGAGGTGCCCCCGTAAAGGGGCACCTCTTTGGTATGTACTCATATATGATAGTTATGAATGGACTGTGCTCCTAAGAAAGCCAGTTTTCCATGCAGCTCTTCTTTTAAAATAGCCTGGAACTGTTCGGGTTTCATCGGTTTATAAAAATAATAGCCCTGGATGTGATGGCATCCATTCGCAACCAAGAAGTCCGCCTGTTCCTCAGTCTCGACTCCCTCCGCAATCATTTGCAGCTGAAAAGCATTCGCCACAGAAATGATAGCTTTAATCATGGCTCGATCCTTGCCATCGGTTTGAACACCGCGAACAAATGACTGATCTAGTTTTATCTTCGTAACTGGGAACCTTTTCAAATAACTTAAGGATGAATAATGCGTACCGAAATCATCCACGGAAATGGAGATTCCTAGTTGGCGAAGTCTATTCAGAACGCCCATCTGTTTGTCTTGCATCGCTACATTCTCCGTGATTTCCATCTCTAAGTATCGCGCTTCCAGCTCGGTCTCCTCCAGAATTGCAATAACCTTATCCACAAAACGTTCATCATGCAACTGTTTGACAGAAAGATTAACGGAGATCATCAGCGGTTCATCTGTTTGACGATGCCAAGCTTTCATCTGACTGCACGCGCCGCGGAGCACCCATTCACCAATCACATCAATAAGGCCTAGTTCCTCTGCGACTGGAATAAAATCGGATGGCGAAATGTAGCCTTTCGTCGTATGATTCCAACGCAAAAGTGCTTCAACACCCGTAATTGCCCCCTTCATGCAATCAACCTGTGGTTGATATACAATTTCAAGCTCATTTCGATCCAGCGACTGACGGAGATGATTCTCCATCTCCAGTTTTGATATCGATAGCATCTCCATTTGTTGATTGAAAAAGCTAAAGGAACTGCCACTTACTTTCTTAGCCATATACATGGCGATGTCGGCATTTTTCAACAGTGCATCCCACGTCTCACCGCCATACGGATACTGCACAATGCCTATGCTCGCATTAATAAAGAAAGCACGATTCGCCAATATACAAGGCGGTTTCAAGACAGCAATGAGTTGACCACAGAAGGCTTGAATTTCCTGTTCGCTTGCGCAATTCTCTAACAAAATCGCAAATTCATCTCCACCAAATCTAGCAAAGGTATGGAAAGCCAAATTGGATTGCTGAATGCGAAGAACAACCTCTTGCAGCATATAGTCCCCCATATGATGCCCATGTGAATCATTAACCATTTTAAAGTTATCCAGATCAAAGAAAAGGACGACAAGAGAGTTACCCTTCATCTGATTATAAGTAATTTGTTCTTTCAAAATCATTTGAAAATGTGTGCGATTATGTATCCCTGTCAGTACATCATGGTAGGCCATATAGGACAACATTTGTTCAGATTCCTGCATCCGCTCCGTAGACTGCTGAAGCTCCTGCTGACCTGCAATCAGCTCTTCATTGGCTGCTGTCAAATCTTCATTCGCGTTCTGTAACTCTTGTGTTCGCTCATCCACTGCTTGACTGAGCCGATCACGTTGTCGAATGATATAGAAAATGAAAAATAAGCCTAGAAATAAAACGAGGAGTATGGCACATCGAATGATGAGCAATTGATTATTGATCGTTTTTACCGCATTCGCGGGAGGGTTCGCTGCAAGTTCCCATTTCGAATCCTGAAGATCGATCACCGTAATCAAAGGCGATTGATTGAACGTTGCGTTTTCCCCATAGAACGCTGGCATACCTGGAATACGAATGGCCATTCTCTGCCCTTCAGAAGCACCGTCTCTGATCCCTGCTTCAATTAGTAATTCGTCCACATTAACGGCAACTGAGACGAAGCCCCAGAAAACACCGTCTTGAAAAAGTGCTTTACGAGCTACCAAACCTTGCACACCTTGAAGCAGTGTAAAAGGGCCTTCTGTCGTCATTTTTTTCGTTTGCAAGGCTAGAAGAACTTGTCTCTGGACATTCTCACGAGGATCCTTCAGAAGATCCCAATTAATAATATTCTCATTCCCTTTCGAGGGATAGACGAACTTCATGACCCCATGTGGTGCTATGACAACATTAAAGGCAGACGCTCGTGAACCCGCATACAACGCTTCAATATAAGATTGCACCTCTTGATCACTTTTGTCTTTCAAGTAGCTTGTGCTAACGTACGCTTCAAGACTTACCATTACATTGAAATTACGATTAATGACGGACTGTAAGGCAACGGCTTTGGCAGACAATTGAGCAGCCTCCGTGCTTTGCAGTTCATTCAGCAGCGATGTTTTGTAGGTAGTGAGAACCGGATCGGATGCAGTAAACAGAAGAACAAAGATGAGGGATAAGAATAAATACTGCATTTTGTTCATAGGTCTCTCCTCCCAAATTTGACTTGAAGCAATGTCATTATTCGACATCTTTCTCTATTATTTCATCTCCTCTCCCTTACTGGCAATACATTTATTTGCCCCCAAGCTTGTCCAGAACACCCCCTACCAATCCCTTCCAAATCCTTTCTATCGAATTGGCGTTCCCACACTCTCATCCTTGATATATAATTAGACTAGATGACCCTGAACGAATGGAGATATGAAGATGGACATACATACTATTTCTATGCATCTCATTGACGAGGACACGGATCAACCCCGCTACCAATTCGATGAAGAGGCACTTCAAGAATTAATGAAAAGCATTGGGGAAATTGGCTTACTCTCTCCGATCAAAGTACGCACAACCGCCAACAACCGATATAAGATCATTTATGGCAATCGCAGATATAAGGCTAGCAAAATGCTCGGGCTTCCAACCATATCCTGCATCGTATCCACGGTTACGGATGAGATGGAAATCTATCTGGAGCAGATTGCTGAAAATCTAACACGAGAAGGCTTCTCTCCCATTGAGGAAGCAGAAGCCTTTCATAAGCTTATGCATGATGCGAAATTTAGCTCATCTATTAAATATCTCTCTGGTAAGCTTGGCAAACCTGAAAGCTATATCAAAAATAAGTGTGAGCTGCTTAAGTTCGGGAACTCCGTAAAGAAACTTATCGTGGGCGGCACAGAAATTCGCAAAGATAAGCTTACGGAGGATCAATTGCTGCCGCTGAAGGATCTCCCCATGGAGCATCGTGATCCATTAGCCCTAATCATGGCACGGGATGAAATGCCTGTCAGCGATGTAAAGAAAATAGCGAAGATGTTTAAGGATAAAGACATCTCTGATAGAATCAAGGGTCAACTGCTTTATAAATCAGGGCCTGAATTAATTGAAACCTGGTCTACCTTCCAGAACAATCGAGCTGAACGAGCGAAGCCGATCGCAGCTAAGGCACCTGCAAAAGCTGAGAAGACGAAAGTTGAGGTTCAAGAAGTCGAAGTGCCAGCGCAGGTTAAAGAGGTAACTAACGTGGGGATACCAGCTGAAGCTCAGCTTGCTGTACCACAAGTTGATGTAACTGTTACTGCTGGATCGCTGTTACAGGCTAGGCTTCATCAGTTGCTTCAAACGATTCCCGCTCCACCTACTTCTAGCGAGCTAAAGCTGGAGCAGGATGGGATGAATGAGCAACAAAGAGAGCAGTTCTCCCAAGACGTCTCGACGTTAGTGGAACAGTTGGAGAAGCAATTGGAAGCTTGGAGAACCGTTCAAAGCTTAGCTGTCTCTCGTTAAAATTGTTAAAATTAACCTACACCGCATGTGATTCGTACTATTCCTAGTGAGGAAAACACGAATCACATGCGGTGTTTTATTGCTTGTTCAGATCGGTATGCGATCCAAATCAACGAAGGTGCGCTGCTCATTTTTCACTTCCATACTACCATACAAGTATGGTAGTATGGGTTTAGGCTTCATTTTGCAAAGGAGATCCACATGGATTTATTCAAAAAACCTCTGATTAGTTCGACCCGAGATGCCGTTTACCACACGCTAAAGGCTCAAATTCTGAGTCTAACCCTGCTTCCAGGTGCCACCATTTCGGAGAAAGAAATGTCGGTAAGCTTCAATGTGAGTCGGACACCTGTTCGGGAAAGTTTCGTGCAATTAGCACAGGAAGGCTTGCTGGATATATATCCGCAACGCGGCACGGTTGTGTCTCGCATTGATCTGGAGCTTGTGGATGAAGCACGCTTCATTCGCGAACATCTGGAAAGCGCCGTTATTCGCTTGGCCTGTATCTCTTTTCCTGAAGAGTCCCTGCGCTTGCTCCAAATGAATTTAGCCTTGCAGAAAGTGTGTATGGATGAACGAGACTTCAAGAAAATGTTTGAGCTTGATGAGGAGTTTCATCGGACGATTTTCGAAGGCTGCAAGAAAATGAACACCTGGGCGGTCATTGGGCAAATTAATGTGCATTTGAACCGCACCCGAATGCTTCGACTTGCGACTGATCATCATTGGGATGAGCTCTATGCGCAGCATGGGCAGATTGTGGAAGCCATCAAAGAGCAGCAGCCTGATACAGCAGAGCAATTAATACGCGCCCATCTTCAAGTTGGCATTGCTGATCAAGCATTATTAAAAGAGAAGTTCCCTACGTATTTCAAATAGGTTGACTATATTGGAGGCGATTGTGCATCTATGAAAATGGTATTCCGCTGGTTTGGAGAGGGCAACGATACGGTCACGCTTAAGCAAATTAAACAAATTCCCGGTGTTGAAGGTATCGTCTGGGCGCTACATGATGTTCCTGCTGGTGAAGAGTGGCCGATGGATAAGATTCAGAAGATCAAAGCCGAGGCTGATCGTGCGGGGCTGCATATGCAGGTCGTTGAGAGCGTCAACATTCATGAGGATATTAAATTAGGATTGCCCAGTCGCGATACGTACATCGCTAATTATAAGAAGACGATCGCCACGTTAGCACAGGTTGGGGTCAAAGTCATTTGCTACAATTTCATGCCTGTATTCGATTGGGTACGGACGGATTTACATAAGGAGCTGGAAGACGGCTCTACTGCTTTATTTTATGAAAAAAGTAAAATAGCCAATCTCGACCTTGCTGAGCATGTTGGGCGGATTAATGCCAACCCTGATTTCAGCATGCCAGGCTGGGAGCCTGAGCGACTTGCTCATTTGACGGAGCTATTTGACGCCTATAAGGATGTCACCGAAGAGCAGCTCTGGGCAAACCTCAAGTATTTCTTGGATGAGATTATCCCCGTGGCCGCTGAGCACGGTATTCGAATGGCGATTCACCCGGACGATCCGCCATGGTCTGTCTTTGGATTGCCTAGATTAATGACGAGCCAAGCGAATATTCGCCGCTTTTTAGCCTTGCATAACAGCCCGTTTAACGGGCTTACGATGTGCAGTGGCTCGCTCGGTGCGAACCCGAGCAATGATATTGTCTCGATCGTGCAAGAATTCGCGGATCGGATTCCTTTTGCCCATCTTAGAAATGTTCGCGTGTTTGAAAATGGTGATTTCATCGAAACCTCTCATCGTACGAAGGATGGCACGGTTGATATGTCAGGCATTGTGCAGGCGCTTCATGCGAACAATTACGAAGGCTTTTGCCGTCCAGATCATGGCCGACATATTTGGGATGAGCGTTGCAGACCTGGATATGGGTTGTACGATCGTGCATTAGGTATCATGTATTTATGGGGACTTTGGGACATGCTGTGTCGCCAAGGCGCTACTTTACAAGAAGGAGCTGTTACTGCATATGAGCGGATTAACTAATTTCCCATCCTTACAAGGGAAGGTCGTTGTGATTACTGGGGGCGCTGGCGTATTATGCCGAGTAATGGCTGTGGAACTAGCTAGACAAGGCGCGCGTATTGCTATTCTGAATCGTACGCATGAGAAAGGGTTGGCCGTGGTTCGTGAAATTGAAGCCGCTGGTGGCGAAGCGATTGCCGTTGCCTGCGATGTCACTGTAGCTGAAAGTGTGGAGCAAGCTGCAGCTTCCGTGATTGAATTGCTGGGTACCTGTGATATTCTAATTAATGGCGCAGGTGGCAACCATGCCAGCGCGAATACGACGAATGAGATTTTCAAAATGGAAGATGTGTCGAATCCAGATGTGCAATCCTTTTATGATCTAAGTATCGCTGGATTCCGCAACGTGCTTGATCTTAATTTCGTGGGCACATTAATTCCTACGCAAGTGTTCACTAAGCATATGCATGGCAAAACGGGTGCAACCGTGATCAATATCTCATCCATGAGCGCACCTTCGCCAATGACGAAAGTTCCTGCCTACAGCGCAGCCAAAGCGGCTATCGATAACTTTACGAAATGGTTAGCTGTTCATTTGGCAGAAAGCGGCATTCGTGTTAATGCCATTGCACCTGGTTTCTTTTTGACGGAGCAGAATGCCAAATTGTTAATGAAAGAGGATGGCAGTCTGACGGACCGCTCTCATAAAATCATTGCCCACACACCGATGCGTCGATTCGGTAAGCCGGAGGATTTACTAGGCACGTTGCTGTGGTTGGCTGATTCCGATATGTCCCGCTTCGTTACTGGTACGACGATCCCTGTAGATGGCGGTTTTATGGCTTATTCGGGCGTTTAGATTAAGTTATTCTAGTAATCCGGGTCCTTTTCTTCTATACTATGTTTAATAATGTTGGACGGAGTGAAGCACACGCCGTTTCATTGCATAAGCTCAATGTGAGCTATGTAGTGGAACGGTTTTTGTTGGTTTCTGACAATTTACAGGAGGCTGAGATGAATGTCATTTGAGCATAAATATGACGAATGGATGCAGGAGATGATCGTGCATGCTGGGACTGGGACCGTAAATCAGCGAAGGCGCGAATTGTTAGAGAAAGGGTTGGGCCACGGAACAATTGAGTTTTTACGTTGCATCTGGTTTCCTGCCATCGGCAATTTCAATTACTTGTATCCCGAGTGGGAGGTACGCGATTTCAATAATGGCTACCGCTATCTGGATCTGGCCTATATGCCTGGAGGCGTAAAAGGTGGGATCGAAATACAGGGATTTGGATCGCATGCAAGAGATCTTGATGTTAGAAGATTTAAGGATTTATGCATGCGGCATAGCTTGCTAACCCTAGATGGGTGGACTTTTATGCCTATTGCTTATTTGTCCATCAAAGAAGATCCGAAGCAGTGCCAACAGCTTATCCTGTCATTCGTCGGGAAATTTCTTTCAGCCGATGCATCAACTGGTTTGGATTGGGCAGAGGCAGAAGCATTGCGTTTTGCTCGTCGTTTGCTGCGGCCAATTACACCAATAGAAATTGCTGAACACCTTCGTCTCTCAGATCGCCATGCAAGGCGGATTTTGCATCAACTCGTTGAGAAACAAATCTTAACTGTCGTAGGCGGACGTCAACGATACCGCACATTTCAGTTAAGGTTGTGATAGTGTGTGGGGGGTGGTGTGAGTTAACGGACACATGCGACGCTATTTGCTAGAATTCGATGCTCCTGATTCGCTAACGGACACAGCGTACGCTATGGAGAGGAAATCGGGCTAGAATCAGGGGATTGGGCGAATTAGCGGCCGTAGGGTCCGTTAGCATAGGTGTGGGGCTAAATTGGGCTTAATAAAGACCATGGTGGCCGTTAGCGTGTTGGGCTGGCTCCTCACTGGCTCCTCATGCGCGCTCGCTGATCATATGTGCTCGCCCCCCCCCCTGTTCAGTTGAGACTATGATTGTTGGGAGGGGCGCGGCTAACGGACACATTCGACGCTATTTGCTAGAATTCGATGCTCCTGATTCACTAACGGACACAGCGTATGCTATGGAGAGGAAATCGGGCTAGAATCAGGGGGTTTGGGCGAAATAGCGGCCGTAGGGTCCGTTAGCATAGGTGTGGGGCTATGTTGAGCTTAATAACGGCCATCGTGGCCGTTAGCGTGATGTATGTGCTCGCTACTCCCTAGAGTAGCCTGCTCAGCCTGTTCCTCTGAAACATCAGTCTCCCAATGTTGTCCTATACAATAAAAACCTTGAGTATCTCCTCATCCTTCCCCCCTTGTAAACAAGAGGATCATGATGAGTGTGTACTTAAGGTGCTATAGACGTGCTTACGCTTCGTCCGGAATACAAACGATAATGCGCTCAATTTCCACTGCGATCTTGGCAATCTGGTCCTCATAATTCTCATCAAGGAGAATTGTTGATTGGAGTTTCACAGCTCCCGCATGCAGTGCTTCTGCCGATAAACTGCCTGCTACACCGATTAGCGTATGCGCAGCTCTTTTGGCAGCGACCCAATCTCCCTCACGGTGATGGACCCACAGCTGATCTGCGAAGTCACTGTAATTTTTCTTGAACAGCTGCAGCATAACGAGAAGAATACTCTCTTTCCCCTCCACTCGGGCCAAAACTCCCTCCCAGTCTATCGCGGAGATAGCTTGGTAATAAGGGGTTTCTTCTCCGTCAACCAGTTGAGGTTCCTTGAAGCTTCGCTCCTGCTCCCTCCTCTTCTCTGGCTCCATCCATTTGTGAATGATTCGAAACAGCAACTTCACATCCAGCGGTTTGCTTATCACATCGTTCATGCCCATTCGGATGTACGCTTCTTGGTCTTGTTTAACCACATTAGCCGTAAGCCCGATGACCGGCAATTCACGAAATTTTGGGTTCAGACGTAGAAGCCTTGTTGCCTCGACGCCATCCATAACTGGCATATGGATATCCATTAGGACCAACGCAAATTCGCCTTTTTCCAGTGTATCTAGCGCTTCTTGACCATTTGTCGCTAACGTGACCCTATAGCCCTGTTCCTCAAGCAGCTCCATGGCCACTTGTTGATTAATTTCATTGTCCTCTACCAGTAGAATGTGTCCCCATTCCTCCTCTGTAACAGAAGGATTGGGCATCTTCCCATGCTCAGCCACCCGTGACTCATGCTTAGGATGGAATAAATATTCCAACGTCTGATACAGCTCTAGTCGACTAATCGGTTTAACAAGCACCGCATCAGGCCTTATCTCCTCAGGGAGTGTAAGCAGCTCTTCCTTCCCCATAGAGGATGTCAGACAAATTAAGCGCGTTCGAACTCTGCGAATCGAAGCGAGGAGAGATTGCCATGTCTCAAGGCCATACATATCATCGCTTTCCATATCCAGGATGAGACAATGATAGTCATCTTCCCCGGCTTCTTTCCCGCCTAGCCATTTAAACAACGAACCCCAAGAAGGAACCGTCGTTACGATGAGGGCAAAGGATTCTAAGGTATCCTGCAAGCTGTTTCGCATAAGGGGATGATCCTCGACAACCATCACGCGATAAGGCTCATTCCCCTCCCCAATATCCCACTCATCAGGATCGTCTTGCTCAATGATTTGAAAAGGTAAGGCAAATGTGAAACGGCTCCCGCTTCCCATTGTACTTTCTGCTTGGAGCACGCCGCCCATTAGCGTAATCAAATGTTGGCTGATAGGCAGTCCCAAACCAGTTCCTCCATACTCCCGGCTCGTTGAACCATCTGCCTGAGAAAAAGGTTCAAAAATGTAGGAAAGCCGATCTGCCGAAATACCAATCCCCGAGTCTTCAACGCTAAATCGCAGCATCATTTCCTCACTGGATGTCTGCGGACCGAACTCAATGTGCAGCATCACATAACCTGCACTCGTAAATTTAATGGCATTGCTGCAGAGATTAAGTAAAACTTGCTTCAACCGAAGCGGATCTCCGAGAAGTCGTCTGGGCAGCTCCGCAGGCGTGCTGAAAATAAGCTCTATGGGTTGGCTTTTCGATAGTACACTGCAAATACTGGAAAGCTCCTTCAGCAGCTCGTCCAGATTAAAGCTCGTTCGTTCCACCTCTAATTTGCCTGCTTCTACTTTGGAAAAATCCAATACATCATTAATAATACCTAACAACGTGTGCGAAGAAGATGTAATATTGGTTAAGTAATCCTTCTGGTGCTCGGAGAGCGGCGTTTTCCCTAACAGTTGAGATAGCCCGATAATTCCATTCAAAGGCGTTCGAATTTCATGACTCATTTTGGCAATAAAATGACTCTTAGCTTGATTCGCATGATCGGCTGCATGGCGCATGGAGGCTTCGGTAAAATCGTGAATGGTCCCCACAATCCCTTTCACTTCCCCAGAGGCATGATGATAAGCTGAAAGTGTAACACGATAGTCTCTTCTGGTACCTTCCGAAGAAGGAATCGAGATTTCGAACCTTACATTATCTCCACTAGTTAGCACTTCTTGAAAGTGCTGCTCCCAAAGTTCCTGCTCGGATAGGGGTAAAAAAACAGTCATTGTAAGACCCAGCATATCCTCAGCTGTGGTTTGTGAAAGATGACATGCCGCTTGATTCACAGATGTAATCTCACCTTCGGTTGTAAAACCAAGAATGCCCTCCTGCGAGTTCTCGACGAGAATCCGATTTCGCTCTTCACTCTCTTGAATACGACGTTCTGCCAAACTCCTCTCGGTAACATCCGTCGCCGATCCTATGACTTCAACGACCTGTTCGCCATCGAAAACGGGCTGTAACGTTGTGAAAATAACCTTTCCAAATACATCCATCTCATAGGCTACTTGATTTCCTTCGTAAGCTTCTTCAAATTTGGATTGCAAGAATTGCGCAACTTCCTTAGAAGAATACGGAACCGTCTGAACACTCCTATTGATATAGTCATCTGGCTTAAGCCCAAGCTGATGCAATAATTGACCCTCAATGATTGTGTAAACCAATGTATTCTGTATTTTTTTGAGCTTAAAAGTAAGACCAGGTTGAAAACGAAGAATATCAGAAAGCTCCTGCTGCATATGCCGTACTTGCCCTTTAAGTTCTTCGGAGCGTAAAAAATAGCGGAAAAGTCCCGCAACGAACATGCCCGCCCCTAAATGCAAAAGTAAATTCGGAATAACAAGCTCCGTAGCAGGAAGCTTATAAATAATGACCATATCAACGAATAACACGCTGACTGGACATAAGACGAGCAGCATCCATTTCTTCCAATAGTCTCGGATGTAATAATGAATAAGCACACAACCCACATAAATAATGAAACCTAATAGCGATACGCGAAACAAAACCGCAGGATCTATCATCGTCCGGCCAATAATGATGACAACCGTCGTAACAATACCAGATACACCCCCACCAATGAAGGTAGCCATCAGGATTGCAATCGCTTTCAAATCTAGAATATGCCGTTCACTCACATGGACCCCAGTATAAGCAAGCATAACCCCGAAAAGTCCGTGCGTTACGCCTGCTCCTATCTGAAATTTCCATCTTGCTGCCTTTTGTAATTTAGGGGAGTAAAAAATTTGAATAGATATAAATACAAATACAGCTACAAGCGAGAAATTGTTTAGCAGGTCTTTCAACATCGTACTCACCCCATCGGATTGCGATCTCGTCCATCTACATTTATTATAGATGTCGAATTATGTAAGGTCTATACGGTTTCATAATCTACTGGGCTGTTAACTCAACAAACTGTTGACGATAATAGTGGACTAAATTCATGAATGGCCCCTCGCAATTCCTTTAGAAGTTCATACAATACTTAGATAATACCTAGTAATTGTTGTAAAACTTCTGTCTAGAATTTTAGCTAAGCATTTTTTTTACTCATACTTCGCTAATGAATCCGAGAGGGGGACATGTTAATCGTGCTTATTTAAAAATGCCGTAACCTGCGCAATCCAAGCCTCTTCGGCATCGGCCAGCAACGTGTGCCAACCCATCGCTCTGGCTGGCACTAGGTTTTTCTCTTGATCATCTACAAACAAGACCACCGCTTGCTCTTTCGGAAAATGCGTTTGAACCAGCTCGTATACCTCACGATTCGGTTTACAGTAGCCAACCTCACTGGAGATGGTTGTGTTTTTCAAAAAAGGAAGAATAGGTTCTAGGAGAAGGGCCAGCCATTCAATCCGATGATTACTTAGCAAGTGAATATCTGCGTGCTGACCCCAAGCCTCCAAATGCTTCATCGCCGCTAACGGCTTTAATTGCTGGAGTATCCAAGAACGATCCACCTAGCTAGCCAACGCTGGGAACAATTCGTTCAACCAAATCCAAAAGCCCTCTTCTGTCATTTTACCAATCCACAAATCATTCTTAATTTCCTTAAAACGATGAGGTAAGTTGACCTGTGACTCGTCATCACTGCTACTTGGAAAACCAGCCCATGCTTGCGGTGAAAAATTCGTCACAAGTACACCTGCAACATCAAGTACCAATTGCGGCCTAGGCATCGTTTTCTACCACCTTTCCCCAATGTAATTAGCGCTTCTGTAAAGCTACCCACATCGACTTATTACGGAACTCTTCTTCCGAACCCAGCTCTCTGCCGAACCAGGTAGGCGGTACAAACTGCTGCGCAGCTTGCAAATCAGAGAATTCGACTTCAACGACAAGCAGGTCAATTTGTTTATACTCATCGATTTCATACGTAAGCCCATCCGCTTCGAGGGTCGTTCGAATCTTCTCTAATGGAATTAAACCTGTGCGCTCCAGCAATTGTTTGTAGATAGGCTCAGTAATGCTGTATTCTACTTCTTCTCGAACCATCCCATGTCCCGACTTGAACGTATGTGTATAATGTGATTCTCCTGAGCTGTCTACCAGCTGACGCACGCGAATTTCTTGATCGTCAGAGAAAGCCAAATACGTTTGGTAAATGTATTGTTTGGATACTTGAATCAGCTCGTTATTCGCTAGTTCTGCCGCAGGAAATGCGGGCAATAAATACTTTCTTTCTATTTCGGCACCCATAATTCGGTTAGCCCCTCTCTATTTGTTCATTGTTCGAAAACGAACGGGTGAAATCTCGTTCCATACTCGAAACATTTTACCAAAATGAAACTCATCTGCAAATCCACAAGCATCCGCGATCGCCTTCATAGGTTCATCCGTCAGTAAGAGCATCGTCTTCGCCTGCTCATTCCGAATCTGATTTAGATACGCCTTGGGAGAAATGCCGACGTGCTTCATAAACATTTTGCGTAATTGCGACACGGAGATATGGTAGGTTTTCGCCAGCTCTTCCAACCGAATAGATTGATGATAGCAGGTTTCCAGCCACAGCTTCGCTTGCTGAAAAGCTTTCATGTAGGGATCGCTAGACGTATCCGTATCCTTCATAAATTGGATTAATCGTGATAAGACATACTGGAATTCCGCCTGTCGTTCATGCGGATCTGTTCCTCTCATTGACCATAAGCGAGTAAACTGTGCTTCAAGCCAATCTGATTGCTCTAACGTGTAATGTTTATAAAAGGGGATCCGCAGTTCCTCCACCGGAACCGGCTTCAGCCAATTAAGATGCTCATAAGGAATATCAAAAGCATCAAATAAGAGCATCCTAATGCATAACGGCTTGTCTGTTGAAGACGTCATGTTCAGTTTAAACCCGGGCTTCAAATAAAACAAACTCCCGGCCTGCACGTGCAGCGGCACTTCATTCATCTCATGGTGGAATTCCCCTTCGCCACTCCTAATCCAATACAGCGAGTGCACATCTGTTGTATTTCGAATATCTTTCCAACCAGGTTCGGGAGGCTTCTCATACGAAAGCCGATGATGATAAATACGGTGGTTATTCAATGAAATCGTTCACCAGCCTTGTAGCGATTTTGACAAATAGAGATGAGGTTTATCCATTCAAATTGACTCTTCTTCTATGATACGCTTTACGAAACATACATGAAAGGGGCTTAACAATTGTGATACGTACTTTTCAGCAGCATAACTTGCGACCTAGCCGAATTTTGGATGGATTATGGGATTTCATCACGGATCCTGATAATAAAGGGGTTTCTGAGGGCTGGGCCTCCGCCTTCCCTGCCGGATCAAAAAAGTCCGTTGTCCCTTCCTGTTGGAATAACGAATTAGGTACTTACGATTATATTGGCGCCGCCTGGTATCGTACGTATTTTGATACGCTGCAAGACGCGAATATTCGCTTCGTATTCGAAGGCATTCTTCACCATGCCGATGTGTACGTGGATGGCCAGCATATTGGCTACCATTTTGGCGGATTTACACAGTTCTCTATGATTCTCCCCCACCTAACAGCAGGTAAGCATGAACTCGTGATTCGTGTTGATAATACCGTTGATTGGCAGACTTTACCGACGGACATCGCAGATTGGCACTCCTACGGGGGCATCATTCGTTCTGTTGAGCTTCAGGAGCTGCCGGATGTCTACATTGATTCCATGAAAATCGATTATCAATTGAAGGACGATTCAGCTGATGTTCAGCTGCAAATTCAAGTCAGTTCGTTAAGTCAAGAAGACTGTCAGATTGAGGTAAGTGCTAGTACTGATGGACTTTCCCTCTCCGCTGGTCATATCGTGGTTGCTGCGGGTCAAACGACTAGCCTCTCGCTAAGAGGTAGCCTGGCGAATATTAAACGTTGGGATGTCGGCCAACCTGCACTCTATACCTTTACTGTCAAAGCTGGTGAAGATGATCTTATCGATCGGACAGGCTTCCGTACGGTTGAGGTTCAGGGCAGCGATATTCTGTTAAATGGCAAAAAGCTTTATCTACAAGGCGTGAATCGTCATGAGGAGCATCCCGAATGGGGATTTGCTTTCCCGCCGAAGCTGATGCTGAAAGATCTGGACATTTTGACCGACATGGGCTGTAATATCGTTCGTGGGTCACACTATCCGCAAAGCCAGTTCTGGATCGATCTACTCGATGAGCACGGGATGCTGCTGTGGAGTGAGATTCCCATGTGGGGCTGTTTCATGAGTGTGGAAACACTGGCAAGCCCGATCTTCAGAGAGCGCGGCGTTAACATGCTGGGCGAAATGATCAGCCGCGATTACCATCATCCTTCTATCATTTTCTGGGGAGCGCATAACGAAATCGATACACGTACCCAGGAAGCGCTCGAGCTTACGAAAGCTTTCGTGAGCAAAATCCGCAGCATGGACGCCAGCAGACTCGTCACTTATGCAACAATGCAACCGGAGGAAGATATCGTATTATCCTACTTCGATGTCATCGGGATTAACAAATATTACGGCTGGTATGAAGGCAGCGTTGACGGATTTAGTACTATGCTGCAGAACTACTTCATGAATGCGGAGAAACAAGGCGCTGCTGGCAAGCCTGTCATCATGAGCGAGTTCGGCGCGGCGGGTATTTTTGGCGATGCGGGCTGGGAGCCACGCCTGTTCAGTGAAGACTACCAAGCTGATGTCGTCACGCGTGCTTTGAAAATCTTCCGCGACGACCCTCGCATCGTCGGAACGCTCATTTGGCATTTCGCCGATATTCGCGTCGATGTGCGGAGTGACCGACCTTACTTCCGCGATCGCGCGCGGAGCTTCAATAATAAAGGATTGCTGAGCGAGTATCGCAAGCCGAAATTGGCCTATCGCTTAGTAAAGGAGATTTATCGCTCGGAACGGTAAAGGAAAAAGGGACTCAGCCTATGTGGCTGGGTCCCTTTTTTTGCAAATATCTTTAGAGTAAATAACCCCGTGCATGCGATCACGGTCAAAGTTGCTAAAGATCACTTATTTTCGAGGAAAATAGCTCAACAGCAAGGAATACCCACATAAATGGCCTTTGGGAATCCTCTTTTTTAACGAACACTCATTTATGTAAAATATCGTCCTTCAACGTCGACACCTTCGCCAACACTTGATTGATCTCGTCTTCCCCCACCCCAAAATGAGCAAGCGCATCATGAAGATGAGTCGCAATCGCTGTAAAATGCTCTTCCTGCAAATTCATTCCTGCATGCGCCTTCGCCATAGACGCCCCGGTATACTGATTCGGCCCCCCTAACGCAAAACTAAAAAATTTCGCCTGATGCTTACGCTGCTTCTCCATATCCGTGTTGTTAAAAAAGTGATTGACCGTCTCATCCGCCAAAACCAGCTCATAAAAGTAGTCCACCACTGCCGTGATCGCTTCTTCTCCGCCAAGCTTATCGTATAACGTTGTTTCACTCACCATGTTTCCTCCTTCAGGACTATGCCTAGTTATCTAGTTAGTTAGATTATCCAAGATACGGGAAAATTATTGCTTGCTGTTTGGCGCCTTCGACTTAGGGTCAAGGTATTTCCTGCAACACAACCCGATTTTTATTTAATAATTACAGTATCATGTAAAGTTTCTTTAGTTAAACGTGTTTTTGATCAAGCTATAATTACGTTGGAAAGGAGATGTTTTCAACGAAATGTAAACGCTTAACTAATTTGCTGATTACTGATTATGGAGAAGGGGATTGCCAAATATGAGACGAAAATTCGTTAGAGCCGCCTTAATCTTACTCGTTACAGCTTTAGCTATACCATCAAGCCTGTTTACCACGGTTGCGAAAGCTGCGACTGCCGAGAGCATCACCATGTATCATGAAACCTTTGCGAGCGGTCAAGGAAAAGCAACGAAAGCAGGTGACGCTAACCTGTCGCTGATCACCGGAAAAATGTTTACAGGCAATGATGATGCTAAAGCTTTATATGTAAGCAACCGAGTTAACAACTGGGACGGGGTTGATTTCAAATTTAGTGACATCGGCCTGGAAAATGGTAAAACCTATACGGTAACCGCAACCGTCTATGTTGACGCTGATGTAACGGTGCCCATAGGCGCACAAGCTGGTTTTCAAACCGTAAATGGCTATCAGAATACGATTTACATGAATTATGAAGCTGGCAAAGCGCTCACTTTAACCAAGGAATTTACTGTGGATACGAGCAAAGATAGCGCCATGCGTATTAATTCGAACAATGCCGGGGCAGCCGTGCCGTTCTACCTTGGTGATATCCTGATTACCGAAAAAGTGTCTTCTGGCCCTGTCGTTGAGACACCAAGACTCCCTGCTGTAGATTTCACCACTATCACTTTTGAAGATCAAACAGCTGGTGGATTTGTCGGTAGGAAAGGTACGGAAACACTGACTGTCACCAATGAAGCCAATCATACCGAAAGCGGTACACGCGCGTTAAAGGTAGAAGGCAGAGCAGAAACATGGCATGGACCATCACTACGTGTGGAGAAATATGTTGATAAGGGCTACGAATATAAAATTACGGCCTGGGTCAAGCTTATCTCGCCTGGAAGCTCGCAACTCCAGCTGTCCACACAGGTTGGTAATACAAGCGCAAGTTATAATACGATTGACAAAAAAACAATTAGCACCGAAGACGGCTGGGTTAAATTCGAAGGAACCTACCGTTATAACACGGTACCCGATGAGTTTTTGAGCCTATATGTGGAAAGCGCTAGCAGCAAAGATGCTTCTTTCTATATCGACGATATCAGCTTTGTTGAGAGCTCGCCGCCAATCGCCGTACAAACCAATTTAACTCCTATTAAAGATGCCTATCAAAACGATTTCTTGATTGGGAACGCGGTATCGTCGGCAGATCTGGATGGCGTTAGACTTCAGCTTCTCAAGCTGCACAACAATGTTGTTACAGCAGAAAATGCCATGAAACCTGATCAAACGTATAATACAAATAAAGAATTTGATTTTGCTACGGAAGATGCACTTGTTACAAAAATTCAGGCTGCGGGACTTAAATTGCATGGGCACGTACTCGTATGGCATCAACAGACACCTACGTGGTTGACTACGACAACCGATTCACTCCCACTAGGACGAGTTGAGGCTCTTGCCAACTTGAAGAACCATATTAAAACGGTCATGGAGCATTACGGTAACAAGGTAATCTCGTGGGATGTCGTCAACGAGGCGATGAATGATAACCCATCTAACCCGACGAATTGGACAACAGCGCTGCGTCAATCCCCATGGAAAGCTGCCATCGGAGATGACTACGTAGAACAGGCGTTTTTGGCTGCAAAAGAAGTGCTGGACACGCATCCTACATGGGATATCAAACTTTATTACAATGATTATAACGAAGATAATCAGAATAAAGCGCAGGCTATTTACAGCATGGTCAAAGAAATCAATGATCGCTATGCACTGACACACCCAGGCAAACTCCTCATCGACGGCGTCGGTATGCAAGCGCACTATAATTTAAACACGAATCCGGACAATGTTAAGCTGTCACTGGAGAAATTTATTTCTTTAGGCGTACAAGTGAGCATATCCGAGCTAGACATTACGGCAGGAAGCAACTCTCGCCTTTCCGAGAAAGAAGCCATTGCTCAGGGCTCTTTATACGCACGAATGTTCCAGATTTTCAAGACTCACGCTGCTAGTATCGAGCGCGTTACCTTCTGGGGACTGAATGATGCTACAAGCTGGAGAGCCAGTCAGAATCCGCAATTGTTTAATAGCGATCTGCAAGCCAAACCTTCGTACTATGGCGTAATTGACCCAGCAGCATTCTTGGCCGCACATCCGCCTGAACCAGTGGCAGAAGCTAATCAATCAACAGCCAAATACGCTACCCCTACCATCGACGGGAAAGCTGATGACGCGGCTTGGAGCCAGACACCTGGAATGCCGATCAACCGGTATCAGCAGGCTTGGCAAGGGGCAAGCGGAGTAGCAAAAGCTCTATGGGATGATCAAAACCTGTATGTTCTGATCCAGGTTAGCAACGCTGAGCTTGATAAAAGCAGCTCAAATACCTATGAACAAGACTCCGTCGAAATCTTCTTGGATGAAAATAATGCAAAGACATCGTCCTATGAAGGAGATGACGGACAATACAGAATCAATTTTGACAACGAACAATCATTCAATCCAGCAAGTAAAGCAACTGGTTTTGAATCCAAAACCAATATCTCCGGAACAAACTACACGGTTGAAGTGAAGATTCCGTTGAATACAATAACGCCTAGTGACAATAGGAAGCTTGGTTTCGACGTACAGATCAATGATGCTAAAAGCGGTGCTCGTCAAAGCGTTGCCGCATGGAACGATACGACAGGAACTGGCTTTCAGGACACATCTGTTTACGGCGTGCTTAACCTAACAGGCAAAAACACCAGCATTGATCCTGGCACTGATCCTGGCACAGGCACAGGCACTGGCTCCGACAGTGGATCCAGCACTGACACTAGTACCGGCACTGACAATGGCAGCGTTGGTGGTACGATCAAACCTGAATTGAAAACCGATAATGGACGCACGGTAGCTACGATTTCAGGCGACACCTTGAAAAAGGTGCTTGAGAAAACCTCTTCTGCAACAAACGAGAAGAAACAAGTTGTCATCGAAGTGCCGAAGCAAGCGAATGCAACTTCATATGAAGTGCAATTGCCTGCACAAAGCCTGAAAGGTCAAGAAACCTTTGAGCTTTCAATGAATACAGCAGACGCGACAATCCAAATTCCAAGCAACATGCTGTTAGGCGTGACAGAAAACGCTGAGCAAGTGTCCATTCGCGTAGCTAAGGTTTCTACGGACAACTTGGATGCAGCTACCCGTGAACAAATCGGCAACCGTCCAGTTATCGAATTGACTATAGCAGCAGGCGATAAAGTCATTGCATGGAACAACCCTAATGCGCCTGTAACTGTAGCTATTCCTTACACACCAACAACGGAAGAGCTTCGTGATACAGATCATATCGTCATTTGGTACATCGATGGTCAAGGCAAGGCGACATCGGTTCCAAATGGTCGCTACGACGCGGCAAGTGGAACGGTTGTCTTCCAAACAACCCATTTCAGCACCTATGCGATAGCATCCGTATTTAAGACCTTTGGGGACTTACAAAACGTGCCTTGGGCTAAACAAGCTATTGATACCATGGCATCTCGCGATGTCATCAATGGAACAACCGAGAACAGCTTCTCGCCAGAAGGTTTCATTAAGAGAGCGGACTTCATCTCGCTTCTTGTCAGAGCACTTGAATTGCCTAGCACAGGCACAACTGAAGCGATGTTCAGCGATGTCCCACAAACCGTTTATTATTATGATGAGCTAGTTATCGCGAAGGCATGGGGCATCACTACCGGCTTTGAAGACAATACCTTTAAGCCAAACAGCAATATCTCCCGCCAAGATATGATGGTGATGACGACACGCGCGATGGCAGCAGCAGGTAAGCTAGTCCAAGCCGGCGGAACTTTAGACGCTTATCCTGACGCGACGAGTATATCCAGCTACGCGAAAGACAGCGCTGCAGCCTTAGTGAAATCTGGGATTGTATATGGCAAGAACGACAAGCTTGCTCCGAACGATCAGCTCACACGTGCTGAAGCAGCAGTCATTCTATACCGTATCTGGAATCAGCAATCATAGTCTATTTATTCGATTAACTTCATGATCTATCCTAACCTAGGTTCAGTTTCGTCAAGGCGATCTCCCTTATCGAAACTGAACTTGGGTTATTTCTTTTTCAGCCTCTAAACAAAAAAAGGGACCTAGCCAACGGGGCTGGGTCCAAAGTTTATATTAAAAAAGGGGGTCTTGTTTATTATAATACCCTTCCTATGTTAGAGGACTGTAACAGGAATGTTCCAATTGTGTTACAAATGTTTTATCCGCGCAACAATTGCCACGTTCCCTCTTACTTCAACAGTTTTCGAAGCCCAACCTGCGGCTCCTCCAACGGGAAATATTCCAGCCCCATATACCCCTCAAACCCGGTCTCATCTATGGCATTGAAAATCTGTTCATAATTCAGCTCACCATTGTCGAGCTCATGTCTGCCAGGGTTGCCAGCCGCATGGAAATGGCCGATCAATGCGATATTCTCTCGAATGTTAGCGATCACATTTCCTTCGGTGATTTGTTGATGGTAGATATCAAACAAGACCTTCACATAAGGGCTTCCTACTTGTTTGATGATATGGAAAGCTTCTTCTGATGAAGCCAGGAAATATCCTTGATGATTTACTCGCGTATTCAGCGGTTCAATCAGCAGTGTTACGCCTTCTTTTTCCAAAAGAGGCACACACGCCCGCAGCCCCTCAATCAGCGATTGTGTCTGATCTTCTCGTGACACGCCCTCAAGCTCTTGTCCAACTTGAGAAATCAGCTTTGTGCAATTCAGACGCTTCGCGACTGCAATGGATTCGATGAGTCCCTCGATATAGATACTACGCTGAGTTGGATCTACCAAGCTCGCGAACTTCGTGCAAAATGTCGCAATCGTAACCCCTGCTACGGCCACGGCATCCGCGACGACGTCAATATCCTTTTGCCACCAGGACCAGAACTCAATTGTATCGTAACCGATCTCCTTCAGTTCATTCACACTTTCCCTAAAATCACGCCCTTTATAGAGCGCATCCATACAAACGGAGAGCTTCATCCCTATCCCTCTTTCCATTCTGATCTTTCTCCATTGTATGGTAAAATGAATAAAATGCCTATGAAAAAAATGATTTGCTAGGAGTCCCTTATGATACGAACACTTGCCGTCACAACCGATTATGCTGTGATCCACGATCTCCCTCTTGAGGAATTATCAGCCCCGACGATTCGGTGGTACTGGGTTGATTTCTATAATCCAGATGAAAAAGAAGCCTCAAAGTTGAAGGATCATTTTCACTTTCATCCCCTCACCATCGAGGACTGCTTTCATTTCATGCAACGACCGAAAATCGATCATTATCACAATGTTCATTTCTTCGTCATGCACGCCATCAATGCGAAGACGTTGGATGCAGAAGAAGTCGATATGTACCTTGGGAGCAACTATATTGTTACTTTCCATTTGCATGAATCCAGAGAGATAGAAGATGCTTGGACCCGGGTATCCCAGCAAGAAAGTCTGCGAAATCAGGGGCAAATCCATGCCGCCTATTTAATTCTAGATAATCTCGTCGATCAATATTTCCCTAGTGTCTATCAAATTGAAGACCTGCTCGACGATATGGAGAATAAAATGAATGCCGAAGCCATTGATGCGTTGATGAACCAAGTTTTTGAAATTCGTTCTCAACTGTTGAAATTACGTCGTACCATCGTCCCGATGCGTGACCTGCTGTATAGAATCATCAGTACTGATCGCATTGAACAGGTGCGTGAGCATCTCGTTTTTTTCACGGATATTCACGATCATCTACTCAAGCTCTCTGAAATGGTGGACTCGAACCGTGAGATTACAGCGGATATTCGGGATAGCTATATCTCGCTCAATTCCAATCGGATGAATACCATTATGAAAACATTGACGGTCATTACGACGATTTTTATGCCATTGACGTTTATCGCTGGGCTGTATGGGATGAATTTTACTTACATGCCTGAACTAGAATGGCATTGGGGATATTTCGCCATACTCGCCATCATGTTAGGCATTGGCATAGGCATGTTCGCTTGGTTCCAGAAGAAGGGCTGGTTTAAATAACGATGGAAGATGAACAGGTTAGCTTCGCTATCGATGATTATACGAATCATTTTCTGGCTGCCTATCCCGTTCACTGTGAATTTCGGACGATTCCGCTCGAGCAGCAGTTACTGCATTCACATAACGGATACGAAATCTATCTGGTCTTGCAGGGTACCGGCACTTATCTCGTAGGTGATCGCTTGTATCCGCTTCACGCAGGCAGCCTAACGATCATACATCCGAATGTCATTCATCGACCGTTTCATGGACATAGCAAAGAATTTTATCGTTATGTCTTTTCCATAGATGAGTCTTATTTAGATCAATTGCACACCATTTGCAAATTATCGGATCTCTCCATTCCTCGACTGCTTGCCGAGCGTCATCCGGATTCCAACCATTTTTTTCTGAGCGCCCAGCAGCTAGATCGTGTCCAGACCCTGTTCGCTGAGCTGACACAGGCACTAGTTGGGCATGAGCTGGGCTATGAGCTGGCTGTACTGCGAAGCATCGCAGACTTTTTCCTTATCGTATTTGGCTTGCAGGGTGAGAATACTACGAAACATACAGGTGACCAGCACCTCGCCCGCGATGTGCTTTCCTATTTAATTGGCCATCATCAAGAACCTCTGTTGATTGAGGATCTTGTGACACGATTCCCTGTTTCGCGATCGCAGCTCTTTACCTTGTTTAAAGAGACCACAGGTACGACGATTAAACAGTTCCTAATTGAGTATCGGCTGAATAAGGCGAAACGTTTGCTTATAGAGTCCGATTTAGCCGTCTCGGAGGTTTCAGCTGCCGTCGGGTTTGGCGACATGTCGCATTTCTTCCACGTGTTCAAGAAGGAAACCGGCTTGACGCCGAAGCAGTATCGGGTTGAGGCTTTTAAACGACACATTAAACCTAACTACCTAAACACTCCTCCTGCCAAATAACTGAACACGTATTCGATCAATTAACTGAATTAACTGAACGTTCCACTAACCTAATAACGAACGCTCCTCCCATCAATTAACTGGATTTTATGTAGCTAAATTTGCCCGATTAAGCTGAAATTGGGAACTAACTGGATTTCCTACATTTAATTTGGGACAAATGCTTCCAAATCGCCTGATTCGGCTAGATTAACTACATAAAATCCATCTAAATTGAATTTGATGGCGATTTCGGCGAAATTAGCAGCATATTTTCCAGTTAAAATTGCGATGAAAAAAAGAGGTGCAGGAAATGATCCCTGCACCTCTTTAGTGACACCTTTGCTTACTGCACGCTTTCAAGCAAATACCGGGGTAACTCTACGCGATTATTTCGGTAGAAGTCCCACGTCTTCCCTGGTGCCATCGGCACCGTAATCGACATCTGCTCGTCCTGAGCACCAATTGTAGCTGTCACAGAATTTGCCCCAAGCTGAATATCAACCGCCGGCAGCTGCTCCGATTCACCAAGGGATAATGCGAAGATCCATACGGCTTTTTGAATCGCATGGAAATCAAAAGCCTTCTCCTCGCCCGCATAGATGACATAATCCAAACGAAGCTTATCTTCACTGAGCTCCGCTGCAACCTCAAGTGCTCCGTAGTCCGACTCCTCCAGAACAGCTTCAATCCGAAGCTGAGTATCTCCGAGCATCGTCGTCAATCGTTTCCCTTCTACAGCAGTAGACAGTTCGAGCTCATCTATTTCCCCGCCGAGCAGCAAACGAATACGCAAATCCTTCGCTTGGAACTTGCCGTTGATCACATCTAGCTCCTGATGCCACGCGCCATTATCTATCGCCAAATTAAAGCCGAACAGCACCTGTTTGCGTGACTGTACACCCGTATAAATAGCCGAGCAGAAGTCCTTCCCATCTTTCAGAAATTGCAGCTGTACGAACACTTTCTTCCCACCAACATCCACGAAGCCCAGTAAATTGCGGCGTTGATTCCACATGCTGCCGATCGTGTAGCTTCCGAGCGAAAGTTTCTCATTTTGATACGTCGTCGCATAGTTCTGAAAGCCCGCTTCCGATGCCATCATCGTTGGCTCAATGAAATACCGTTCCTCATTGGAGCTAAAATAAGCATGATACTTCTCTGGACATTGTATGCCCAACGATTCTTTATTGAGCGCATTTCACAGGAAATGCTTTTCTCGCTCCGTCAATAATGTGTAATAGCAACGACTGTATGGACCTCCCCATTCCCCAGTCGCTGGGTGGAAATGCTTCGCAATCATCTCCCAAGCAATGTCTAACAATTGCTCAGCAAGAGTTACGGCCATACTTGTAGCCGATTCTTGATAGATGCTATCCAATTCTTCAATCGCAATTGGCGAATAACAAGGACTGTTATACTCGGTAAAAGTGCCGATCCCTGAGGTAAATGTATGAAATCGCTTCAGGCGCTGCTCCCCGTAGCTGCGAATCTCGTTATCCCAAAGCAGCTCGCCGCCAACCAGCGTAACAAATGCCCCCATAATCGCAATGTTCGTATAATGTGGTCCCACATTTCGAAGGATGATCGCTTGGCATGCGTGGTAAATCGCCTCACGGATCTGTTCAACTAATGCCTCAGGAAGAAATTCTGCATATTTTTTCAAGATAAGAACCAATTTCTTTCCTTGAAAATCCGCCATATTCCAGTCTGGACGATCCATTTCATCTAGCGATTCTTCATGGTAGTAGGGCCAAATGCCGTACGTGGCTCGTGATGAATCCTTATCCTGCCGCTCAATTACAACTTCAAGGATTTCAGCTGCTCGTTGAATATTTGCCTGCCCGCCATATCGTAAAAGATCATAGGCATAACACGTTGATGGATACAGTTCGTACACCAAAGGATGCGTGTCTGGTTTAAGAGCCGTATGATACGTCTGTGTTAGCGGAGTCCGAATTAGCTTCACGTTTTTATCAAACTTTAATTCATTTACTCGAATAGCCTCCAAAAGCGCCTCATTATTCATAACTTATTTCTCCTCTCGCAATGCCTCAGTTAATAGCATCAACACTAGACCTTGCCCGTATAACGTTGGATACGTTGGAATATCATCTTGGTAGGCCTGAATCGTTGGCATCACAGGCGTCCCGCCGGATACCCCCTTCACGATGCCTTCCTCCGTAATATAGGGCACAATCGAAGTGAACACTAGCTCCACTGAAGCAGCAGTTTCTTCTAGACGAGGGATTAATCCCAGCTCCATACCTTTCAAAAGGCCATAAGCAATTCCCGCGCTTCCCGACACTTCTCGATAAAAATGCGGTTGATCCATAACCGTGCTCCAAAGTCCGTCTTCCTGCTGGTACGCAAGCAGCCCTGACATTAGGCGTCCGTATCGTTCCTTAAGCTCATCCGGGATGGCTACAAGCTGATCAATCTCCTTCACGATCAGCGGAATGCCTGCTGCGATCCAGGCATTCGCTCTGGTCCAACGTGCCGCTGACATATGATCACCCGAGCCGCAATTCCAGCCGTGGAAAAGAACATTCGTCTCCACATCCTGCAACAAACGAAGATGAATTAGCACTTGCCTCAATGCTTCCTCTGCATAAATTGTACTGCTCACCATCGACGCTGTGCGCGCCAGGAACAGCACTGCCATGAAAATCGTATCCGCCCACACCTGTTCAGCGAATGCCACATTTTCCGTCACCGTATGCTCGAAAGCATCATCTTCTCGGGTTCGTGGTGTTTCGTTAATCAGCCATTCTGCTACACGAACTGCTTCATGTCGGAACCACGCGTCATCCGTAATACGATATAAAGATGGGAATATTGCATAAGGCGCGATCGAATTGATCACCTTCGTGCCTTTCGCTTTTTCACTATTATGCTTCACCCACTCAAGCAAATAGGCCAAGACTTCAGGATTACGAGTTGCTTCGTAATACTCCAGCATGGCAATCACACCAACACCAGGTACCCAGTCCCAGTGATGAATGTCCATCCCCCATTCGCCAGAATGATCTTTTATCATTTCTTGCCATACCTTATATGCGTGATTGGCAGACGTCGAATTCATTGTTTGGGCAGCTCCTTTTTATAAAAAGATTACCTAAAGAGTAGCATCATTCGCACGCGCGTTGCTTGGGCTTCCGTCCCAAAAACATGGGGAATCGTCCAGGAAAGTAGATGAGGTTCTCACAGAACTTTCCCAGCCGCTAATTTACCGTTATACTAAATGGATACAATTGGAAAATGGAGGTACATGCCGATGGCTTGGTCCGAATTGCATTTGGTACCCAATGAATACAATGACGAAATGAAGAAGATTGATGAATCGCTTCTGCAACTGCTTACGGAGCGGAAATCCATTGCAAAAGGCAGACGATTTTACCCGCAAAAGGAAGTACTCCAAGAATGGTCAACGCAATTCGGTATTGAAATTCCTCAAATCAACTGGCTACTTAACAGTCTGAATGAGAATTACCCTGTCATGCCGAATGAACCAGGTGATTTGGAGCATGTCATGCCCATCATGAAGAAAACTGTCGTCGGTGATTTTGCGTATACATTGACACATGCGATGCAGCACCAACACAGTAGTATTGTCTACGTTGAAATCAAGCTCATTCAACTCGATGGGCATTTTGGCAACTTCCGACCACAACTCCAGCTTGATGTTATTGGCAACGAAAGCTACCGCATCCTCCGAAATGGTTCCAAAGGCGGCGGTGGGCAAACCCAAATCACCTTCCTCGTCACACCGCGTTTACCTGATAACTTAGAGGGCTTACGTTTTGCATTAATTCCGTATGCTAGTCCGATGGAGTCTCCGCCTAAAGAAATCATTTTGGATCAGGAAGTTCAATTTGATTCGGGAAAAGATTAGCCGTTGGCGTGAAGAAGGATTTGTCTACCCCCGTGACCATGAAGAGCTCTGCAAGCAGTGAATTAATAAAAGACTGATTCTTCGTAGATTATTGATCTATGGAGAATCAGTCTTTTCGTCTTTATCAACCTTTTTTGGTGCATACTACGTATGATAATCAATAGGAATAGGAGTAAACACTAGTGAACATTACTGAACGCATTGTGGAACAAATCAAGAAGCAGGCTTTGCCTTTGAACAACTCTGATGATTTGGATGGGTTAATCGAAGCGATTGGCGATAAGAAGTATGTTTTACTTGGTGAGGCCACGCATGGAACTTCTGAATTTTATAAGCTGCGCATGGAGTTAAGCCGTAAATTGATTGAATCGAAGGGCTTTTCATTCATTGCAGTTGAAGGCGACTGGCCTTCCTGCTATGAGGTTAACCGTTATGTGAAGCAATACAAGGATGCGAAGCCAAACGCTCAAGCTGTTATGGAAGGTTTCAATCGATGGCCAACGTGGATGTGGGCGAATGAAGAGGTTGGGGAGTTGATGGATTGGCTCAAAAAACATAATGAAGATAAACCGATGGAGCAGCGAGTCGGTTTTTACGGGCTCGATGTCTATAGTTTGTGGGAGTCCTTGGAAGAAATCGAACGCTATTTGCAGGAAAAAGGCACGCCTGAGCAGTTAGCCTTGGCAAGAAAAGCCTTTGAGTGCTTTGACTCCTATGAAAAAGAGGGTCAAAACTACGGCGTTTCCGCAGCTTTCTACGGTGAAAGCTGTGAGGACGATGTTGTGAAGCTGCTGAAGGAGCTTCATGCAAAGCGCCTGCGCTACGACGAAGACAGCGAAGCTGCCCTCAGTGCTGAATTAAACGCGCTCGTCGCTGTCAACGCGGAGGATTATTACAGCACCATGGTCAAGCACGACGCGGAGTCGTGGAACGTCCGCGACCGTCACATGGTCGAGGCGCTGCGCCGCCTCGCCGACTACCACGGACCAGACGCCAAGGTCATCGTCTGGGAACACAACACGCACATCGGCGATGCGCGTGCAACAGATATGCTGGCCGACGGCATGGTCAACGTCGGCCAGCTTGTGCGCGAAGCGCACGGTGAAGCCGATGTGTACGCCATCGGCTTCGGCACGTACCGCGGCACCGTCATTGCCGCGAAATCTTGGGGCGCGCCGATGGCGACGATGCAAGTGCCCGCTGCCCAGCCGGGCAGCTGGGAGGAGCTCATGCATCGCGCTGGCGCGCATGATCAGATCCTCCTGCTTTGCAAGGAGGATCCGCTGCTCGGGCACGAGGTACTGGGGCACCGTGCCATCGGTGTCGTGTACCGCCCCAACTATGAACGAGGGAACTATGTTCCCTCGGTGATGGCCCGGCGGTACGACGCCTTCGTGCATGTGGACGAAAGCCATGCGCTTCGTCCACTCACTATAGAAAAAGTGCTTGTGTGAATTCACACAAGCACTTTTTCTTGTAACTAGTAGAAATTCAACGCATCGTTAACAGCTGGATTTTCCCTATTTTCAATTATCTTAATTATCCTGCTGCCGAATTGAAAAGAATCCTCTTACACGAATTTGCTCCGTGATATTGGTGAATTCGGAGACTACACAAAAAAAAGGAACCCAGCCAACGGGGCCGGGTTCTAAAAGTTTATATTAAAAAGGGGGTCTTGTTTATTATATTACCAAGTGAACATTATGGAACCATAACAGAAATATTTCATTTCTGTTACAAATTAGAAAACGCTTTATTTCCACCGGCTTATCTCCTTTATTTTCTTCGGCATTATCTACTTTATTCTCTGCGACTTATCCCCTACAGTTTCTGCAACAGCATCTCCGCTCTTGTCCTCGCCCCCTTCGCCCAACCTTTATTTAAATTCCTTCGCTAATTCCAGTTGCACCTTTCACCCATCTGGCATATACTAAGTATATATTAATTAGAATAATTCTAAATAAGGAGGAACCCTATGAGCGTCCAGTATGACTATCATCATCTCCACCATGTGAAAGAACAAAGTAAGTCAAGAAAAACCCTGTGGGTTACCCTTATGTTAACTGCATTTTTTACTATTGTTGAAATTGTCGGTGGAGTGCTTTCGAATTCCCTTGCTCTTTTATCCGATTCTGCCCATATGATTTCAGATGTCTTAGCGCTGGGTCTGAGCATGGTCGCCCTACAGTTAGCTACACGACAGCCCAATGCTCGCTTCACATTCGGATTCCTGCGTTTTGAAATTGTCGCTTCTTTTCTCAACGGATTAGCGCTTTGCATCATCGCTTTGGGTATTTGCATAGAAGCCATCCAACGTGTCCTCCACCCCCAACCGATACAACTGGGACTCATGCTTGGCATTGCTTCGATCGGGTTCGTCGTCAACCTCATCCTCACGTTAGTTCTCCATAATAGCGTCAAGGAGGAAGACAATCTGAATGTGCAAAGCGCACTCTGGCATTTTTTTGGAGATTTGCTTAGCTCGGTAGGTGTCATTATTTCAGCCATTGTTATTTATTACTCAGGTCTTCTCTGGTTCGATCCGTTGATTTCGGTGGTGATTGGGGGCATTATTTTTACAGGTGGCAGCAAAATCATCCGAGAATCCTTCATGATCCTGATGGAATCCGTCCCTGAAAAGTTTAATCTAGACGAAATCCGCTCCGTGATCGCGAAGGTTGAAGGCGTTGAGGATGTCCACGAAATGCATCTCTGGGCTGTATCGACAGACCATTATTCCCTGACTGCGCACGTGTTTATTAGCCCCAGCATTCAGCCCTTTTGTGTCATCCTCGCTATTAATGAAACGTTGAAGAGCAAGTACGGCATCGAGCATGCCACGATTCAAATCGAACACGCGGGCATTAATCCGCACGGAGAGTACGGGAAAGATTTTCTGCGGCAGCAAAAGCAGCTGAAACAACAAAACCACACAAGCGCCTAACCTCCGGCTGTGTACAACAAACAAACCGTTAATCACTTTTCCCAAAGTGACTAACGGTTTTATTCGTTTTGCGTAGATTTACGCACAACCATCTCCATATCAATGAGCAGCTCGTGCCCCTTCATCTGAGCCAAATATGAATCCAGCAGCTTCGCACTTCCTTCATCTACCTCTTCCCCCATCTGCCTCATCAGGAAAGCCGCAACTAACCGCGTTTGCAGCTCGACTGGCATCTCGAAGCTCGTAATGGAAGGAATGCTAGCCTTCGCAAAATGCTCATTATCCATACCAATGAGCTGTACCTCATCGGGAACTCGGATGCCACGTGTGTGGCATTCAGCGATCAGCTCCAACGCTAACGCATCATTGAACGTGTAAATGCCGATAGGTCGCAGCCCACCGCTCACACGCAGCGCCTCATCCAAAGTGCCAGCCACACCCAGCTCTCCGGCATCCAAAAGCGCATGCACGATCATCTCCGCGCTGTCACCAAGCCCCGCAAGAAAACCCTCGATTCGCTGCTCATTCGCGCCCATTCCCTTACGTCTTCCCACATAGAAAACAGCTCGGCAGCCATGCGAAAGAAAATACTGCACTGCTTGGCTTGATGCCTTGGCAAAATTCAAATTCACCGCCAGCTTCGTAATCTCATTCGGCCAGCCCCAGCCGTTAAATATGACAAGCGGCGTTCCTTCACCCACTAATTGCTGCGTGGAATGTGTGCTAATCGCCAAGCCATGTGAAACTAATCCATCCACTCGTCGTTGCAGTAAATGCTCTATATGCCTCGTCTCAACCTCAGGATCCATTCCTGCCGCCGAGAATACAGATAAATGATAACCGTAACTGTGAAACCTCTGTTCCAGCTTCTCAGCAAATCTCCCATAATACCCGCCAAAATGCGGGAGTATTAGTCCTAACTCATTCGAGCGCCGCCGACTTAAATTCGTTGCCATGACATTTCGGCGATAACCTAGTCTTACAACCGCTTCTTCTACTTTGCGGATGGTTTCCGGTGACATCGGAACCTTCCTACGGTTAATAACATTCGACACCGTCGCAATGGACACGCCAGCCTCAGAGGCAACATCGACGATGGTAGCTTGTTTATTTTTTTTCATCCTATGCCCTCATTCTTGAAACGCTTAAACTTATTGTAGCTAGAAGGGGTTTGCTCGTCAAATCTCTGCCGCTATGATCACACCCAACACAAAAGGCACCACACGCAGATCAATCTGCTAATGGTGCCCTAATGCCCTTACTCGTCGTGATGTCCAATCAACGAAATGATCTGCTTCTTCAGCTTCACAAAAGCTTCGGAATCCTTCGCATCCTCCACGTACCGCAGCCCGCGAGGTATAACAATCTCACTGCGGATCGTGCCTGGATGCGCCTGCATGACATACACCCGTTCTGAAAGGAAGATCGCTTCCTCAATGTCATGGGTGATGAAAACAACCGTCGTTTTCTCCTTTTCCCATATCCGCAGCAGCAGCTCTTGCATGGCATTTTTCGTTTGCGGATCAAGCGCGCCGAACGGTTCATCCATGAGCAGCACATCCGGATTATTCGCCAAAGCCCGCGCGATCGCGACCCGCTGCTTCATCCCGCCCGAAAGCTCCTTCGGCAATGATTTCGCGAACTTATGCAACCCGACTAATTCCATGAAGTGATCGGATATCGCTCTCTTTTCGAACAAAGGAACACCCTTCAACGTCAAACCGAATTCAATATTCTCTCTCACGGATAGCCATGGGAACAACGTATAGCTCTGGAAGACCATGCCTCTGTCAGCACCAGGACCTTCAATCTCATGTCCATTGATACTCAGATCCCCCATCGTAAAGGGCTCTAATCCAGCAATAATTCGCAATAAGGAAGACTTCCCGCAGCCAGAAGGCCCGACAAAGCTGACAAACTCATGCGCATCAACGTGAAAGGACACACGATCCAAAGCTACGAATTGCGACTTCTTCGTACTGTATACTTTCGTAACATCGACAGCTTCAATTTTTCGTACACCAGCACCTGCAATTGTCCCCTCAGAAGGCACGTTATTGTAATCCAAGTTCAATGCTTCCATCTTAACGCCCTCCTTCCAACCATGGGAAACACCGCTTATGACAATAAGCAAAGGTGCGATCCGTCAGTAAGCCCAGCAAACCAATCGCAATAATGCCTACAAAAATCTGATCCGTGTTCAAGAACCTTTGCGCCTTCATGATCGAAAATCCGAGACCACTGCTAGCCGCAACCAACTCTGCAACAACCAGATAAGTCCATGCCCATCCAATGATTAAACGCAGCGTGTTCATCAAATCAGGCAGCAGTGCTGGAATGAGCACCTTCTCGATCACTTGCCAGCGTTTCGCACCGAGCGTATACGAGGTCTGCAGTAAATCATTGGACACCGACCGTGTGTTGTCTGCAACCATCAGCATTAATTGGAAGAAACACCCTAGGAAGATTACGAGGACCTTCGCCCACTCGCCGATCCCCGCCCACACCATGATCAAGGGAATGAACGCCGTCGCAGGCATATATCGAATAAATTCAGTAGGTGGTACTAGAATTGCTTCAGCAAATCGATACGTACCCGCCAAAATCCCAAGCGGTATCCCAATTAAACAAGCGAGTAAGAATCCACCGCCTACCCGGAAAATACTTATCCAAACATTTTGCCAGAACACGGGGTTCTGTAATTGAATCCCAAACTGCCGGAGCACCTGATCCGGTGTTGGAAGGAATGTACGATTTACCAAATTGCCATAGCTCATCATGCTCCAGAACATCAACACAACCGCTATGATAAGCACGACACCAGACAAATATGATTTACGGCTAATTTCACCTCGTATGGCAAACAATGTGGACTTGCGTCTCTTTTTCACCAGCGTTTCCATCTGCAGCCCTCCTGTTCAGCCTTTAATTCTTACGATCCTTCATGACTTCCTCCACAAAATGGCCATCCAAAAAGGTTTCCGATTTCGGTATTGTGCTCAGCATATCTAAGCTTTTTAAGAATTCAGCTGTCTTTCCCGAAGTAAATGCTAGCGATTCGAAGGAATCTGCTTTGGCGAAGGCTTTTACGTTATCCTCCAGTTGGAAAATCTTCACGCTGTCCACGCCAGCTTTGTATTCATCGATCGGCGTCTCTGCCGCTTTAGCCATAATTTTCAAAGATTCCTCTGGGTTCGCTTTCCAGTAGTCCAATGCGTCAAACCACGCGTTAATGATTTTTTTCACATCGTCTGGACGATTCTTCGTAATTTCCTCTTTAAACACGAGCAAATCAGGAATCAATCCCGGGGTATCCTTGGATGAGAAGAGCAGCTTCCCTTTTCCCTCTTGAATGGCTTTGCTTAGGAATGGCTCCCAGAGTACCGCAGCATCCAGGTTACCCGCTATGAACGCCGGCCCTGCATCGTTGACTGTCATATTCGTATAGGAGACATCTTTCTCTGCTAATCCTGCTTTCTCAAGCTCTGTCAGCATCAGAAGATGATCGACGGTTCCAAGCTCAGTTGCGACTTTCTTACCTTTCAAATCTTTCAAAGAATTGATACTTGGCTTCACGACAACACCGTCGCCGCCATTGGAATTATCATTGACCAGCACGGCTTTGAGCTTAATGCCTTTGCTTACCGGAGCTAGTGTATCACTTAACGTCTGACTGTTTGCATCCACTTTACCTGAAGCTAATGCGGATAAGGAGTCACTGTATACTGGGAACCAGACCAGATCCACGTTTACGCCATTTTTCTCGAAAAAGCCTTTCTCCTTCACAAGGTACCACACGAACCAGCCCGGCCAAGGACTGAGCGCCAATTTGATCGGCTCATTGCCCCCTCCTGCTTGCGTGCTCGCCTCTTTGCTTCCACACCCGCTGATTACTGTAAAAGTTAATAATACCGCCAACATCAGAAATATTGTCTTTTGTCTCATTCCCCGAACTCCCTCTCTGGTTAAAATGATTAGGAAAAAGCCCGGAATGATATCATATCCTGATATCCTCCCGGGCTTTTATCCCTCCGTGTGCACGATGAAGTTCATCGTGTGTCTTCTCTTGGACCTGACCGATAGCCTTCATTCTATCGCGGAACCCTAGAAAACATGTTTGCTATGCGGTTGTTCCTTCGTGTCTTACTTTTGTCTATATCATACTTAGATTGGGTGATGATGTCAATATATATAACATAAATAATTAATAGGTTGTCAAAATGAGTTGATGCGTAATATTATATAACATATAGAGCGTATAAATGGAGGTGTCGCGATGCATTCGATTCATTTCCACATTCACATGTTAGATAAAAAGCACATCCAACCCGCCTCAGCCATTAGATCAACTGAAGCAGCTTCACCCGAATTTGCCGAAACCAATTCGCCGAACCCTTCTTCCCAGTACCCTCACCTGCTGTCCCCTATAAATAAGCATGATGCACCAGTATCACCCGACTGCCCCGCAGCTCACTAACCCTCTACACATGATCCAGATGACCTGAGAGTCTGACTCAGGTCTTTTTGTTGTTCCAAGATGTGAGTCTCGGAGGGGATATCCGCGCCGCCTTGCTTCTCACCGCCAAAACAAAAAAGCCCGACCCTCCCCTTACAAGGGAGGACGGACTTCATTTCAGCGTTGCTTACACGCCTAACCATTTCTTGAACAAGTGCTTCGTCGTGTCCGCATTCAATGCTGCGATCGACGTCGTAAGCGGAATACCCTTCGGACAGGAGCGTACGCAGTTCTGCGAGTTACCGCAGCCTTCGATACCGCCATCTGTCATCAGCGTATCCAAACGCTCGTCTTTGTTCATCTCACCTGTTGGGTGAGCATTGAATAGACGAACTTGGGAAAGTGCGGAAGGCCCGATAAACGAGTTCTTGTCGTTTACGTTCGGACAAGCTTCCAAACACACGCCGCATGTCATACATTTGGACAATTCATAAGCCCATTGACGCTTCGACTCGGCCATACGCGGTCCAGGACCAAGATCGTATGTTCCATCGATTGGAACCCATGCTTTAACCTTTTTCAACGCGTTGAACATGCGTCCACGGTCGATAACAAGGTCACGCATAACAGGGAATGTGCTCATTGGCGCTACACGAATCGGCTGCTCTAGCTTATCTACAAGCGCGGAACAAGCTTGACGCGGCTTTCCGTTGATGACCATGGAACAAGCGCCACATACTTCCTCCAGACAGTTGGATTCCCAACATACTGGTGTTGTTTTGTCGCCATTCGCATTCTTAGGATTACGCTGAACTTCCATCAAACCGCTGATCACGTTCATGTTCGCGCGGTAAGGAATTTCAAACTCCTCTGTATACGGTTTAGAATCCGGACTCTCTTGACGAGTCACGATAAACTTCACGGTTTTCGTTGCGCTTAGTGTCTCCGCCATGATCAGGATCCCTCCTTTTTCTTCTCCGTGGAGTAGTCACGTTTACGAGGTTTAATCAGCGATACATCAATTTCATCATACGAAATCTTAGGACCATCTGGCGTCCAATCAGCGATTGTCGTTTTCATGAAATTGTCATCATCACGCTCAGGGAATTCTGGCTTGTAATGTGCACCACGACTCTCATCACGCATCAGGGCACCAACTGTCATCGCTTCAGCAAGCTCGAACATGTTCCAAAGTTGACGCGTGAACGCAACCCCTTGGTTGTTCCAACGTGCCGTATCGGTGATGTTGATGTTGTTGTAACGCTCTTTCAAATCTTTGATCTTGCCAATCGTTTCAGTCAAACGATCGTTGTAACGAACAACCGTCATGTTCGCATTCATCATGTCGCCTAGCTCTTTATGAAGGACGTACGCATTTTCCGTACCATTGTTCATTTTGAGCAAGCTCTCATAACGATCTTGATGGCGTTTCTTCTCACGATCATAAATGATGGAGGACGTATCATCCGCATGCTTGGATAAGCCGCGAATATACTCAACCGCTTTAGGACCAGAAACCATGCCGTCATAGATCGCCGAAACGAGGGAGTTCGCGCCCAAACGGTTTGCACCGTGATGCTGATACTCACACTCACCTGCTGCGAATAGACCTGGAATGTTCGTCATCATGTTATAGTCAACCCACATGCCGCCCATGGAATAATGAACCGCTGGGAAAATTTTCATTGGAATTTTACGCGGGTCATCACCCATAAACTTCTCGTAAATTTCCATAATACCGCCGAGCTTAATATCAAGCTCTTTCGGATCTTTATGAGAAAGATCCAAGTAAACCATGTTCTCGCCATTAATACCAAGCTTCTGATCAATACACACGGAGAAGATCTCACGTGTTGCAATATCACGAGGCACAAGGTTACCGTAGGCTGGATATTTCTCTTCAAGGAAGTACCAAGGCTTACCGTCTTTGTATGTCCAAATACGTCCGCCCTCACCACGTGCAGATTCGGACATCAAGCGCAGCTTGTCGTCTCCCGGAATCGCCGTTGGGTGAATTTGAATCATTTCACCATTCGCGTATTTCACACCTTGTTGGTAAACCGCACTTGCTGCCGTACCCGTGTTAATAACGGAATTCGTTGTTTTTCCGAAAATGATCCCAGGACCGCCTGTCGCCAAGATAACCGCATCAGCTGGGAACGTTTGAATTTCCATGCTGCGCAAATCTTGTGCTGCGATACCACGGCATACGCCTTCGTCATCAATAACCGAACCAAGGAATTCCCAGTGTTCGAATTTCGTTACGAGACCCGCTGTTTCCCAACGACGAACTTGCTCGTCGAGCGCATATAGCAATTGTTGACCCGTTGTTGCACCAGCAAATGCAGTACGGTGATATTTCGTACCACCGAAACGACGGAAATCAAGCAAACCTTCAGGTGTACGGTTAAACATAACACCCATACGGTCCATCAAGTGAATGATTCCTGGAGCCGCGTCGCATAATGCTTTAACAGGAGGTTGATTTGCTAAGAAATCCCCCCCGTATACTGTATCGTCAAAGTGCTCCCACGTGGAGTCACCTTCACCCTTTGTATTCACCGCACCGTTAATGCCGCCTTGCGCACATACGGAGTGGGAACGTTTCACAGGAACTAAGGAGAACAATTGTACATGTACTCCGGCCTCTGCTGCTTTAATTGTCGCCATGAGTCCCGCAAGGCCTCCGCCGACGACGATGATTTTTGAATTAGCCACTTCTGTTCACCCTCCCTTAATGCCCCGTATGCGCTTCTACTGGAACCGAAAATTGTGTATCTGTAAACGCAGTTAATGACATGATAAACATCACCGTCATTAGAACGAACAAGCCCATTGTAATGATTGTCGAAAAGCGTTGCGCACGCGGTCCAATTGTAATACCCCAGCTCACTAGGAATGACCATAGGCCGTTCGTGAAATGGAATGTTGCAGAAACAATCCCCACAAGATATAACGTGAAAATAACTGGATTCGTTGCAATATCATGCATCGTTCTGCCGAGCTCTTCATGTGCCACATTGCCTAAGGCAACCTGAACACGCGTCTCGAATAGATGCCATGCAATGAACAAGAAAGTAAGTACCCCTGTCACACGTTGCAACATAAACATCGTATTACGGAAATACCCGTAGCTTGATACGTTATTACGTGATTGATACGCTACATAAAGTCCATAAACGGCATGATAAAGAAGCGGAAGCCAGATTCCCACGATTTCCATGAGCAATACTAGAGGCAAACCGTTCAACCAGTTAATTTGAGCCAAAAATTCTTCAGGCCCTTTGGTTGCTTCATAGTTAGTGAGCAAATGCTCAATAAGGAAGAAGCCCACTGGAATAACACCTAGTAACGAGTGGATCTTTCGAAAGTAATACGAATTACTCATAATGTAACCAATTCCCCCCTCAACAAAATTCAATCACAACTAACATCCGACAAGTTTTGACAAAAACAAGCCACATATCATTGTACTCTCGCCGCAAACGAGCGTCAACCCATAATCATCCACGCCTATTTTGCCAATTCAGTCAATGATTATACACAAAGGTTCACGAAATATAGCTAATTTGTGACATGTACATCGTACCTCTTTCACGCTTATAATGGAAGTGCCGTTTTTTTATATCTACTTATAACTATTTCACATATAGAAGTGAGGGAAACGTTTGGAACTGTTAGATGTCTTCGCCATCGTCGTCGAACAAGTCAGCCTCAATAAAGCGTCACAATTATTAAACATTTCACAACCTGCTCTATCACGAAAAATTATGAAGCTTGAAGATGAGCTTGGGGTGGAGCTTTTTATCCGGAAGGGGAAAAGGTTGGAGTTAACTAAAGCGGGGCAAATTTGTTATGATCACGCCTTAGAGAAGCGTCATCTTGAGCGAAAGTTCAAGCAAGCTCTTCATAGTTATAAAGCCGCGGGCAGCCCGTCATCTCTTACCATTGGAGCCTCTCTGACAACACTCCAATCTACGCTGCCTGATCTCATAACGGATTATTTGCAGGACTATCCACTGACAGATATCAAGCTCCTTACCGGTAAAACACATGAGATTGTCTCGTTGGTAAAAGACAATAAAGTGGATATCGGCATCGTTGCCTCCCAAATTAACGCGACAAGTCTTCACTGTGAGCCTTTGTTTGACGACCATCTCAGCCTGGTGCTCCCATCCGGACATCCCTTGATCGATCGAACGGAGATTACGATGAAGGATTTGAATGAATTGCCGATGATCCTTTTTTCCAAAGGTACGTGGTATCGCATTTTGATGGACGAGCTATTCAATCGTTTCACGATATTCCCCAATGTTCAAATGGAGATCGATTCCTTCGAAGCGATCATACGGCTCGTCTCTACCTGCAAGACGGCAACCTTATTGCCTAAATCCTATTTACGCGAAGATTTAATTCAGAATAATGAACTAATTTTGAGAGAACTCCAAGAATTGGAACAAACGAAACGAACAACCTCACTCATCTACTCCGATCACTCGGCAGATAATGCTGAATCCATGAAATTCGTCACCCAAGCGATCAACTATTTTGCCATACGCCGCTAGACTCTAACTTCCTTACATTGGCACAAATTTATAGCCTACGCCCCAAACGGTCCGAATCCATTTCGGCTCTTTGGGGTTGTCTTCAATCTTCTTACGGAGATTTGCGATATGTACATCGATAGCCCTGTCGGTAACAAAAGAATCAAATCCGCGCACGGTTTGCAATAAATCTTCACGACTGTACACGCGACCCGGGTTGTTAATAAAGCATTTCATAATCTCGAATTCCGAATACGTTGTCTCAACGATCTCACCATATACACGCATGGAACGCGTGTTCGCATTCAGTGTTATCTTGTCTTGCTTATCCATTACAGCCGCACGAATTGTTGATTTAGCCGGTTTTACTTCTTCCTGTTCTTGTTGTCTCGACTGTAACGCAGGAAGCTGATTTATGGATGGAAATCTTTGCGCGCGGCGAATAAGCGCATGAGCTCTTGCAATCAATTCATGCATACTAAATGGCTTACACATGAAGTCATCCGCGCCTGCTCCTAAAGCGTTGACGCGTTCAATAATTTTATTTTTCATCGAAATAATCATGATGGGCACACTTGAGTTCTCACGAACTTGGCGACAAATCGCTAGCCCATCCATGTCTGGGAGCACCCAATCCAACAGAATCAGATCGGGTTGAAATTGTGGTATTGCTGCAATCCCACTTGTCCCATTCTCCTCTCGGATGACATGGAAACCCTCTTCCTTCAAATACATCGTGACCATATCACCGATCATCGCATCATCTTCGATCATGAGTACCTTGTACATGCGTTGTCCACCTTCATAAAGAAATTCCCTTGCTGCAGGACATGGTATGTGTTTGGGTCAGCCGATCACTTGACTTTCAAATTCATTGATTTGGTTGTTGGTTCCGATGATAACCATGATGTCATTTTCATTCACAACATCACCTGCTTGTGGCGCAATAATAACCCCTGTGTGCTTATTAATTGCCACAACACTGCAGCCATACTTAGCTCGCGGATCCAACTGTTGAATCGTAAACCCACACAACCGCTTTGGCACTGAAAGCTCTACAATCGTGTAGTCTTTGGAAATTTCAATATAATCCAACAAATTAGGGGTGACCAATTGATGCGCCACGCGAATTCCCATGTCCCGTTCCGGATAAACAACGCGATCAACACCTAATTTCGTTAGAACCTTTCCATGAAGCTCGGATAATGCTTTGGCAACGACTTGACTTACACCCAAATCTTTCATTACGATCGCCGTCAAAATACTGGATTGAATATCATCACCAATAGCGATGACCGCACAATCAAAATTCCGAATACCTAAAGATTTCAGTACATCTTCATCCGTTGCGTCCGCGACAACAGAATGTGTTAGTTGATCACTCATGTCGTTCACGACTTCCTCGTCCAAATCAATCCCCAAAACTTCATGACCAAGTTTCATTAGTTCTCTAGAAAGACTTGACCCGAATCTGCCTAACCCTACCACAACGTATTGCTTCTTCTTCATCTTGTTTTACACCTATCCAATCGTAATTTTCCCCTCAGGGTATCTAAATAATTCTTTCTCTTGCTTAGGCTGTAAAGCATAGGCAAGTGTAATGGTTCCTAATCGTCCGGCAAACATCGTTAAGCAGATTAGCACCTTACCCAATGTTGTTAACTCGGGGGTTAATCCCATCGTTAACCCAACTGTTCCAAAGGCAGATGTGACTTCGAACAAAATCTTGATAAAAGACGAATCCTCAGTTGTTGATAAAACCATCGTGACGATAATCACTAAAAATAAAGCCATCATCGATAACGTAATTGCTTTGAGAATACGGTCCTTCGCTAAACGATAGCGGTAAATGACGATGTCTTCTTTTCCACGAATCATAGTGATAATCGCACTGATTAGAATCGTAAACGTAGTCGTCTTGATGCCCCCGCCCGTAGATCCTGGAGAAGCACCGATAAACATGAGAATTACAATGAGAAATTGGGAGGCTTGACGAAGCGCGCCAATATCGATAGTATTCGGACCTGCCGTCCGTGCTGCTGTGGATTGAAAGAAGGAAGACAAAATCTTCGAGCCAAAATCTAAAGAACCTAAGGTTCTGATATTTGTAAATTCGAATATAAAAATACCAAGCGCACCAACGACGAGGAGCAACCCGCTCATACTTAGCACAACTTTAGAATGCAGGGAGAGCTTCTTCGTTTTCTTAAAATCAATCATATCAGCAATGACAATGAAACCTATTCCCCCAAGTATGATCAGCATGATTGCTACGAAATTCACAACAAAATCACCCACATATCCAGTAAGCGATACGAAAGGAGCATCAACGGTACCGAACAGATCAAACCCCGCATTATTAAACATGGATACAGCATGCCAGATGCCGTAATATAGACCTCTGGTAAAGCCAAAATCAAATGAAAACCGAATGGTAAAAATGACTGCAGCAACAGCTTCGATCGTTAAAGAATAAATGATAACTTTACGAATTAATCGAACAATACCCTCCATACTGCCTTGATTCAAAGCCTCTTGCAGGACAAGTCGCTCTTTCAAGGTGATTTTTTTACGAAAAACGAAAGCAACTAACGTAGCCATTGTCATAAAACCAAGCCCGCCGACTTGAATCAAAGAAACGATCACAATTTGCCCAAAAGTAGTAAACGCGCTGCCCGTATCTACGACAACAAGCCCTGTCACACAAGTGGCCGATACGGAGGTAAACAGAGCATCAATAAAGGACATAGACTGACCTGTCGCCGAAGCAAAGGGCAGCATCAATAGCCCCGCTCCTATGAAAATGATAACAGCGAAACCTAAAACCAATATCTGTGGGGGTGTTAGCTGCCAAATATTCAGTTTTTTATTCATCTTGCCTCCTGCATATGTAAGAAAATAATCTAAATACCATTTGGCTATACCGATAGAGTTCCCCGTTCATTTGTAGAAATTCCGCCAAGTAGCAATTCAAAGGTATTATATAATTGTTTCTGAATGTTTACCAGTAAATTGGCTTTCTTTTTAAACTATGATAACGTAAAGAAATGATTGAGAATCGTGAATTCAGAAGGGAATTGACTATGCAAAGGCTGAAATTTAATCGTTTCCTGATCCTCTTGGCTTGTATCGGATTGCTCCTTTACCTCGGGGTTTCGATGTTATATGGACTGCGTGATGAGGAACCTGCTGTAGCAGACATGCCCTCGATCACCAAGCAGCAAGCAGCCGAAAGTGCGGCAGCCTTCATTCGTCAGCGTTATGAGCTGCATAATCCACAAACCTACGTTGTCTATCAATCTAAAAAAGAACGAAGCGGCTACTTTCAAAAAGAACATTTACTAGAAGCTTATACGAAGCAGTATGGAGAACGGTTCCCCATTGATTATTATCAAGTTAGCGTCAAGGATGCCACTTCCAAACGTCAGTTTGAAGTCGATGTGAATTACACGAATTCAAGCATCATCGGCTGGCATGAAAACCTTGCTTTGACGAAATCGAAGTCATCGTCGCCGATGAGTAAAACCAAAGCAGACACACTAGCGAAGGTAGAGCTTCGTCAGATGGGCTTTGATCCAGAGGACTTCAGCCAAGTCGACAATGCACAGAATGATTTTCCCGAAGAGCAAATGACGCTTCATTACGAAAAACGTACTCAACCCATCGGTGAAGCGAAGCTGAACGTTCGAGTGAATTTCGATCAAACGAATCTTACTGGTTTCAATGTTAACTTTGGACTACCTGATTCTCACTTGGAATGGCTCAACCAACAAGATGATTCCGCTTCACGTATGACCTGGATTTCCATGGGCTTCACCCTGTTAATGACGCTTGCTGCGATTGTTTTTGCCATTATATATAGGAAACTAATTAAATTCAGCAGAGGCTTGCTATTAACTACGATCTTCTTCGTGATTTATATCATGAACAATGTGAATATGTATCCCGCTTTCCGAGTTATGAGCGGGGATACGAACAGCAATGAGGCTGTATGGTTTACAATTGTATTTATGAGTGTCGTCACAGTCTTACTTGGGATATCGCTCTATCTTTCATTAGTCGCTGGGGTTGGTCTGTGGAACTCCATTGGTCAAAATAAATGGTCTTCCTGGAAAGAAGACAAGTTTGGTCAAGACGTGTACGTTGGCATGGGGCAAGGCTATATGCTTGCAATCTTCATCCTTGGTATCCAGCAAGTATTATTTTACACAGGCGAAGTGAAATTCGATGTGTGGTCGGTCAATGACCCTGCCGATTCGGTACTCAACATGCTCGAGCCTCGATTATTCCCGCTAATGGCGTGGGTTGCGGCTATTTCGGAGGAGGCTACATTCCGATTCTTAGGCATCATCCTTTTCAAAAAACTGTTCCGCAACAATTTCATTGCCATCTTACTCCCGAGCGTGATCTGGGCAGCTAGTCATACGCAATATCCGATTTATCCCGTCTACACGCGTCTGATCGAGGTCACAATTATCGGTATCATACTCGGATATGTGTTCCTGAAGTATGGGTTTATCACGGCGATATTCGCCCATGCCTGTATGGATAGCATTCTGATGGGATTGTCCCTCTTCTCCTTAGGCCACATCAGCGATGTACTCACTGGTATTCTGTATCTTGCACTCCCAGGACTAGTTGGACTCGGCATAGCTTGGCTGCATGGAAAAAGGCGAAAGCCCCCTATTCCTGGGGAGCCGCCGCCTCGCCTTGAAGTGCTTTGATAATTTCACCCGCTAATTTCTCACCAATACCCAGAGGCTTGAAGTCCGTGACTTCGGCCTCTTTTATTTTGCGCACGGAGCCAAAATGCTTCAGCAGCGCTTTACGGCGCTTCTCACCGATGCCCGGAATGGCATCGAGCTGTGAGACGACCATCGACTTGGCCCGCGTTTCCCGATGAAACGTGATGGCGAAGCGATGGACTTCATCTTGAATCCGCTGCAGCAAATAAAACTCCTGACTGTCCCGCGGCAGCGGAACAATTTCGGCAGGATCCCCGATCATCAGCTGGGCTGTTTTGTGCTTGGCATCTTTCACAAGCCCGCAAATCGGAATATATAAGCCCAATTCATTCTCAAGAACGTCAATCGCAGCGGAAATTTGCCCTTTCCCACCATCAACAACAATCAAGTCTGGCATCGTTAGATTGTCCTTCAGAACACGCTCATAGCGTCGTCTGATGACTTCCCGCATCGTTTCATAATCATCCGGACCGACGACCGTCTTCACTTTATATTTACGGTATTCCTTGCGATCCGGCTTCCCATCTACGAATACAACCATGGCCGATACGGGATTCGTCCCTTGGATGTTCGAGTTATCGAACGCCTCTATTCGGCGAATCGTGCCAATGCCAAGCCACTCACCTAGGTTTTCGACAGCCTTCGTTGTACGACGCTCGTCGCGTTCAACAAGTCGGAACTTCTCGTCCAAAGCATTCACCGCGTTGTCTCTCGCCATATCGACCATTTGCTTCTTCAGCCCGCGCTGCGGCATATGCACCTTCACCTTGAGCCAACCTTCCAAGGCTTCGCGAATCTCTTTCTCGTCACCCTCAGTGCGCCTTACCCCATCTCCCAGAGCCTCTTGCTGAGCTTCTGGCTCCGGCATCGTAGGCAAGAAGATCTCTTTCGGCAAGGCCGGATTATCGCTGTACACCTGTGTGACATACGTCATGAAATCATTGTACTCATCGCCGTAGTACGGGAAGAGCGAGACATGACGTTCGATCAGCTTGCCTTGGCGCATGTATTGGATGTGCACAGCCATCCAGCCCTTGTCTACGGCATAGCCGAATACATCGCGGTCCAGCGCGTCGGCTGTCGTGATTTTCTGCTTCTCCATGAGCGCATCGATGCTCATGATATGATCGCGCAGCTCCTTCGCGCGCTCGAAGTTCAGTTCTTCCGCTGCCGCCAACATCTTGGTCGTCAGCTCTTCTTTAATGACGTCGTGTCCCCCGTTCAGGAAACGACTGATCTCTTGCACCATCCGCTCGTTCGTCTCGACGGATACCTCTAGTGCGCAAGGCGCAAGACACTGCCCCATATGATAGTATAGGCATACTTTATCGGGCATGGTCTTGCACTTGCGCAGCGGATACAACCGATCCAGCAGTTTCTTCGTCTGCTGCGCCGCGAAGGCATTCGGATAAGGGCCGAAATATTTCCCCTTATCCTTGTACACCCGCCGCGTGACTTCTAGGCGCGGCTGCTCCTCATGTGTAATTTTGATATAAGGAAATGTCTTATCATCCTTGAGAAGCACGTTATACCGAGGATGATGCTGCTTAATCAGATTACACTCAAGGATGAGAGCCTCCATGTTTGAGGAGGTAATAATATATTCAAAGTCGCGGATTTCGCTGACTAGCTTCTGCGTTTTGGCGCTGTGACTACCCGTGAAATAGGAGCGCACACGATTTTTTAATACTTTAGCCTTACCTACATAAATAATGGTGCCTTGATGATTCTTCATGATATAACAACCCGGCTTGTCCGGGAGTAATGATAGCTTGTGCCTAATCGTTTCCAGGCTCTGTTCGCGGACGTCTGCGTCCTCTTGCTCAAAATCAGTCATGACTCCAATCTCCTTTCAGAAAAAATCAGTGCATAAGAAAAAGCTCTTTCTCAGCATAGCAGAAAAAGAGCTTTTTCTCACGAACAATTGTTTCTAGTTTGTATCAATTACATCTTATTGATGACGGGAAACAACGTTTTTCAATGCGTCTTTGGATTGGAAACCAACCACTTTATCAACCGGTTGACCATCTTTGAAAACGATCAGAGTAGGGATACTCATAACGCCAAAGCGAGCAGCGGATTCCGGATTGTCATCCACGTTTACTTTTGCGATTTTCAAAGATTCAACTTCTTTATCTAGCTCTTCCAAAACAGGAGCGATCATTTTACAAGGTCCGCACCAAGGTGCCCAGAAGTCTACAAGTACTGTACCTTCTCCTTCAACTTCTGCTTTAAAACTGTTGTCAGAAACATTCACGATTGCCATGATAGTTCCTCCTTCTAAGAATGAATTTGATTTATAAGGTGAAAAGTAAGATTAAGTTAGTCACTTAACTTGCTTCGCATCACGTCAACATACAAAGTATACCACACTCATATGCCTTTTCAACCAAGCCATAAGTTAGCAAACGGGGTATCCTTTGGTCTATATCGAGGGTAATCCAACAGGCAGCCCTTGGCGTCGCTGTTCCTCAATATAGGAAATACGATCCTTGAGATTCGCTTGGAGCAGCAGCAGCATTTCCATTTGCTTCTCAATTTCTTGCAGCTTCTCGGTGTACAGCGGCAGCAAATCATCACACTGTGATTCCTGGTTCTTCATCACACAGTTCAGAAAGCTTTCAATCTGATCAGTCGTAAAGCCGAGGCTCAAGTAAAACTGAATGGTCTTCACGCGTTCAACAACCATTTGATTGTAGACCCGATAGCCATTCTCTTCGCGCTGTGTTGCGATCAGCCCTTTGGCTTCGTAGTAGCGCAAGGACCGAATACTTGCTCCGGTAAGCTTGGATAACTCACTAATCCGCATGGACTTCACTTCTTTCCTGTTCCTACTATGAGGTGGGATGTCTCTATTGTAAACCATAACACTAATGTCAGAGTCAAGAAGTATTTTACCCATTCCGCTCGTCTTTGCCAATGTTTGCACAATTGTCACTTTGATTAGCTTTACAACTTTCGACGAATTTGGGTATACTAGGCTTACAAATACGAATGTCGGACGTTAGGGGGTAACCACATGAGCAATCAACACCCTGAGCATCACGTGTACGAAGAACCGCGTAATGATTTCATGGATGTAGGCATAGGGTTTGGCGTATTCTTTGGCGCATTGTTCGTCATTGCAGTCATTGCTACCGTCATCCAAGTGATGAAATAAGAATAGGTAAGCCGTATCAAGTAAAAGCCGCTTTGCACACAATGTGAAGTGGCTTTTTTCCTGCAATTTTCTACGCATCCATGTTTAAAGGGGAATCTTATCCATGATTAAAGTTCAGCCAGAACGTCAGAAGCTCATTACCTATATCGGCTTAACGAATGAGGATTTACAGCTTTTGAAAAGCAAAGAAGCAGCCTTCAAACTCATCGTAAATCAACTTGTTGAAGATTTGTACGCAGACATCATTACTTGGCCTGAGCTCAAGGCACTGATTGAGAAACACAGCACACTGGAACGACTCAAAGAAACACAGCGCTGGTACTTCATGTCCATGACCTCTGGCGTGATTGATGAAGAGTTTATCTCCAAACGTCTTTATATCGGGAATGTTCATTCCCGTATCGGTCTAACAACATCGTGGTATCTAGGGACTTATCTCAAATATACAGACTTGGCTACAGCCCATTTCAAACACATCCTACCAGATGATTGGGCCCAAGTCATTTATTCACTAAGCAAAATGTTCAATCTTGACTCACAGCTTGTCCTTGAAGCTTATGAACATGATGAGAAACAAAAAATACAAACACTCGCTGACGAACAGCGTCACATGTTGACTACGATCTCCAGCGCTGTTCAAGAGCTTGCCTCCATGATGGTCGAACTCGGCAGCAGCAGTCAAACGGTTGCGGATACAGCGATTCAAACGGCAGAATCCCAAGATCTCTCCAATTCCCGCATCGATGAGTTGAACAATGAGATCAAAGACATTTCCAAAATGGGCTCCGTCATGAAGGAAATCTCTGATCAGACCCACCTGCTCGGATTGAATGCTGCCATTGAGGCTGCCCGCTCCGGCGAGCACGGACGTGGATTCGAGGTCGTTGCGAATGAAGTACGCAAGTTGGCTTCCAATTCGAGACAAGCCCTTGATCAAATTCAGGCAAAGCTCAAACTCATTACACAGAAGCTCGAGCTAGTTAGAAAAGGCTCCGAGGAAACGACGCACTATGCTCGTACACAAGCTGCAAGCGCGCAAGAACTTACCTCATTCGTACAAATGATTGAGAAAATTACCGCCGAGCTTGAGAAATTGAAAAAATAAAAAACCTAGCCATCTTTGGCTAGGTTTTTTATTTCGCTTTATTTTCCACGTTTGTTCGTACCCGTTACCTCAACCACATCAACGAACGGTCGTATCCGATCCATGATTCGTTGCCCCTTATACTCTTCATCACCGTCTTTGTTCGTGAAGCTGAAATGCTTCTCCAAGCCAGATAGCGCATAATTGGAGGTGAAGAACGTTGGTTTTCGATTCATACGATGATTCACAATAGCACCAATGACATGATCTCGCAGCCAAGGGTTCAAATTCTCTGCCCCGATATCATCAAATACAAGCAGATCCGTTTCCTTAAGAAGGTCAATCGTCTCCTTCAGCTTATACGGCTCTTGGAACATTCCCTTCAAGTCTTCGGCAAAGTCTGGCATGTAAACGATAGCTCCCGTCATGCCGACCTTCGCCAGCTGATGAAGCATGTAGCCCATCAAGAACGTTTTCCCTGTACCGAACGATCCAGATAAATATAACCCTCGAGTCTGAAGACCTTCTTCAATGGTCAAGTTCACATAGTCGTTGATTTGCATAACCGCTTTCGCACGATCAAGATCCGTCTCCAAGATATCTCCAAAGGAGAAGCTTCGCGAAATCATCCGTGGGTCCACGTGAAAAGTACGAATTCGACTGGAGATGGCGTCCTGCTGCCCTTTGGCAATAAACTTCTTGCATGCCACCTTCTCTTCATGGATAAAAGCAGCTTGGCCTTCCACCGATTCGGCCGAAATAATCGTGTAATGTCCCGTCATATCATTCGGACATTTGTCCAAGCCAGGGCAATTGGAGCAATTCTTATATTCAGAAACATGCTGATATAGCTTATTCATATTTATTTTAATCGCATAATTATCCACAAAAGGATACTTCTGACGAAATTTAGCAATCAAAGGATCCGCAAGAACGCCTTGAATTTTCAATTCAGCTTTTCTTTTCCATTCTGTATCCGGTAATGATTTGAGTAAATGCGATAAGGACTCCATCATGTTCGGCACCTCCTAACAGTTCCATCATTCAATCCGAAGATCGGCCGCTAACTAATTCTTCCGGTTAAATCGCTCATCCAGCTTCTGCGCCATCCGTCTCGCCGCTTCTAGCTCCTCTGCAGACAGCCTAGTAGACGCTGTAGTTCCCGTATCAGGCAATACAATAGGGATATGTGGCTTCTGTGTCTTACCCTGACGTCCACGCATAGCAGAGCCTCCGCCCGCTTTCGCAGATTCCACTTTTGAAGCAGCTTTCTGTTTGTAATTGATTTTCTCACGTACATATTCAACAGCTTGCTCATACGTATTAATTTGCTTACCTAGCATGTCGGAGGCTACAGCCTCAATCGAGGATTTGGCCCAAGAACGACGATCAATATGCAAGAAGTGAATCAACACATTAATGACTTCTTCTTTTAATTTATAATTCAAATCGATTTTCTCGAAAATATTAAGTACGCCATCAGGTATCGAACCCTGTGTGAAAAACATTTTCAACACAGCCGTGTATGGCTCATTTCGCATGATGTAATTGTACTGATGATCGGTACATTCGCAGCGCAGCTGCTGAGGTACTTCTAAATAATAAGCCATCTCAACGGACTGCTCTTCCGAGGTTTCGACTTCATCCTCAGATTTCGTTGTCGTGCGTTCTCTCTCCTCATCCCGCTTCTTGCTCTGTCTGTAGAACAAATTCGCATTATATTGCATGAGATCCATGACAAGCTCACCTTCTTCAGTGAACACGCCATCCTCATCGAGCAAGCGACATGTTTCTTGCAGGGAGAGATTGTACTTCTTCGCCACAATATTAATGGCTACCATGTGCTCTGGCTTGTGCTTCAGTGCTTCAACGAACACGCGGTTACTAGCTCCACGTGGGAACCTCATGATAATATCTGCATACTTGAAGCCTTTGGTCGTCACGTCCATCCGTGCGTCTCCTTGCTTGCTAGCAGAGGCCTCATAGAGCGCTTGTTCCAACTCATAATCCACGACCTGTGTATTCAAGCGGAATAACTCATAAAAAGGAACCGACAAGTTCTCCTCGACCGCCTCACGACACTCCTCTGGTTCAGGTGAAAGCAGATCTTCACGCAGTGATAGCAGCATGAACTTCCCAACCTTGTCGCGCAGCAGCAGCGTTAAATGCTGATTTCGGAAAAACTCATTCGGCCCTAACGGCGCGAATAGCGTATAGACGAAAACATAATCTTCTTCCTCTGGTACAAACTTGCGAGTCGTCTGTAAAAGCCCGATCGCCTCTAGCTTGGAAGATTGTTCAATAATATACTTTCGACCACGCTCATTCTGTTCAAGATCTAGCAGAAGAAACAACTTGCGTTGCTGCTCCATCGGCGAAAAGCCTACTTTCTCGGCACTCATTTGCTGATAGAGTGCTTGATAGAAGCTAATCGCCAAGCCGCCTATCATCGGCTGGTACATCATCGCTAGCATTTTATAGTCTAAACTGCTCAAAGAAAACTCACGGTTAACGCAAAACCTGTGATTCTCGGTGAAATGCAGCATATTCGTCATTCTCATCCCGTTACAGCACCATCCTGCCTCAACTCGACTGAAAGATCGCTCACCATTTCCAGCTATCCCATGTCTCAGTCTCTCTCTATTAGTCTACCACAAAAATCGACAATCTTGGTATCTACAAGAGAAAAGATAATTTTACCTTTTGGGCAAGAAAAAGATTCCATCGCAATTTTCACTAGCAATGGAATCTATATTTTGGCGTCATTTATTCATACCTGTGCATCGCGTGTTCAGCATCACTTGGATACTGGCCTACGTTTCCATACATTTGAGGATGAAGCTTCTGCGCAATAACCAGATCAAGCTTCCAACGTTCCTTATGTTTCTTCTCTTGGAGACTTTCCACCCATAGATGAATGAGGTCATTCATGCGTGCAGCGCTTTGAATCGGTACAGGATGCTTCGCATCTTTGATGAAAAATAGTGAACTATGAGGCAGACCCGTATGGAGAATTTGAGCGTATGGATGGAAATCAACGTCTTTTTCACCATAGATTAATAATATTGGCTGCTCAATCCTAGGAAGTTGACTTGTGCAGTTATACCGCAGGGATTGTTCGAAATAAGATCTCACATTGCCTGCCACATCCTGCAAAGCATGATCTTTTAACTCCTGATAGGTTGTCATTTTATCGGCATTGCCATACGTAATGGCTCTAATCAAAAAATTCATAATTCGACTAGGATTCGCCATTTTCATCGCAAGCCAAACCCTGATTCTATTGTATATATCGCTCATTTCAGACATCCCGCTAACGATAATCCCCCCCACCAATCGATGGGGATGTGTTAGCAATGCCTCCAAGGCAACCGTTCCTCCGGTTGAATATCCGCAAAGAAAGGCTTCCTCGATCCCTAAGAAATCAAGAAGCCCTATAATGTCTTGCGAAATAAGTCCATAATTTAGCGACTGCTTCGAACTCGCACTTCTGCCATGTCCCCTAATATCAAAAGTAATTATTCGGAAATGGACACTAAGTTGTTCTTTCTGATACGTGAACGTTTCTAACGTTAGCAGCGGGGGATGAATAAAGACAATGGGTGTGCCCCACTCTGGCCCCGTTATCTCATAGTGCAGTGATGTTCCATTCACATTCGCCCAAGGCACTGACCGTGTCTCCTCCGTAAGTGAAGTTTAGTGTAACTAACTTCACTTAGCGTGACCCAATTGAGCCGGTAATATTAGAACATTTTGAAGCCGCGAACGCGCAATGCTTTGATCGCCGAACCGCTCAATATTGCGCCGACTAAGCCGCCAATTGCCGGAATCACGTCAACAATGGTGAAGCTCTCGTCACTGGATAGAAACGATGAAGAGCCCATGTATCCATAGATGATAATCCCAATCACTAAGGCAATGAACGCGTAAAGTGGAAACCACGTTGTTTTCATAAGCATATTCAGAATAAAACCGATCCCAAAAAATAACACCATCATTAAGACAGTGGCAATAACCATTTGCAGCACGGTAGTTCCCCCTTAAATATGTAGGAGCTCATCAATACCTTGGCTCCTGTAGCTTCTATTATTGTAATCTACGGGAAGGTACAGGTAAAGTGTACACAAATTGAACAATTAATTGGACATTTCCTATACTTCACCCCTCCATGCATTTGCCCTTTCTCCATGAATTGGATACAATGTAGGGGATATTAGCCCTTGAATGGAGGAAAAACAATGAGTGAAGCCGTACAAACGCTGGAAGGCTGGTATGCGCTCCATGATTTCCGTCTGATGGATTGGAATGCATGGCATGCTGCAACCCCACAAGAACGTAAGCATGCAGCGGACGAGCTGCAAACCTTCTTGTCCCAGTGGCAACAAATTGAGAACGATAAACTAGGCAGTACTGCCGTTTATAGCATCGTTGGCCAAAAGGCTGATTTTGTTTTCATGCAACTGCGTGAAACATTGGAAGAGCTCAATGAGCTTGAAACTGCTTTTAACAAATCTAGCTTTGCTGCTTTTACTATACCCGTTTATTCCTACGTATCCATTGTAGAATTGAGCGCTTACCTAGCGAAGCCAGGTGTTGATCCTACGCAAGATCCTGAAATTCAAGCCCGCTTGAAGCCGATCCTGCCAAAATCCAAGCACATTTGCTTCTACCCGATGAATAAGCGTCGTGAAGGCAATGATAACTGGTACATGGTTCCTGCGGAAGATCGTAAAACGATGATGCGCAGCCACGGAATGATCGGTCGTACATACGCTGGTAAAGTGAAACAAATCATTACAGGCTCTGTTGGGTTAGATGATTGGGAATGGGGCGTTACGCTATTCTCCGATGATCCGCTTCATTTCAAAAAGCTCGTGTACGAAATGCGCTTTGATGAAGTTAGTGCGCGCTTCGGCGAGTTCGGAGATTTCTACGTTGGCAACGTCATGCTTCCTGAGAAATTCGCGTCATTCATTCAAATATAAAAAGAGCAAAGGACCTCGGTCCTCTGCTCTTTTTTTCTGATTTTATCTAGAAAAAAGAAGCACTGCTCAATGAAGAGCAATACTTCTTTGGGATTTATCTATTCTTCATCCTCGTCGTCACGCAGAGCAGCTGCTAATTCAGCTTCCATCTGTGCTTTACGCGCTAGATACACTTCCGTATCACGGTCACGCTGACGACCTTTTTCCTTCAGACGTTCAATCGCAGGAAGAATGAGGATATCAATTTCCTTTTGGATAACAGCGACATGATCGTAACGTTTCTCAGTCTCCAAGAAGTGACCGACTTCGATCAAGGCATTATAACGATCCAGTTCATCCCGGGTAAGAAGTCCTCTTACTTGGACACTGCAGTGTCGCATGGCAATTCCCCCGTAAGCGAGATTTGACTAGAAACGCCCTTTACGTATAACTAATGGAATTCCGCCAATAATGTAAAGGTATCTCATATCAACCACTTTTTTCATCATAGCAGCTACATTACCTTTCAATTTACGGGAACCAACGATCCCAATCGCTTGACCTTTACCAAGGGAAGCTACTGTACCTTTGTTCGAGTATTTGAAAGTTTTCATTTGTGATCCACGGATTGACGCGATCAAGTTGTGTGCAACAGCTTCACCTTGCTGCATAGCAATTTGTGCTGTCGGCGGGTATGGTCTGCCTTCATCATTCATAACGATAGAACAGTCACCCACAACATAAATGTTATCGAACCCTGGTGCATGAAGGTGCTCATTTACCTTGATTCTGCCGCGCATCGTTTCGAAGCCAGCTTCGTCTAGCATATGGTTACCGCGGATACCGCCCGTCCATACAACCGTCGCTGCTTTGATAAACTCATCGCCAGCAATCAGAACGCCTTCTGGCGTACATTCTTTAATTGCTGTACCAATTTTGAAAGTAATACCTTTGTCCGTAAGAACTTTCATCGCATACTCAACAAGCTCAGGATCGAAACCTGGCAATGCTGTTGGAGCAGCTTCAATATTATAAATCTTCACAAGGGAAGGATCTACATCAAATTCTTTGCATAGTAATGGAATACGATCCGCTAGCTCACCAATGAACTCAATACCGGTAAATCCAGCGCCACCGATAACGAAAGTTAGGTAATCTTTGCGGTCTGGTTCACGCTTAAACTTCGCGAACTGATACTCGATGTGCTCACGAATAAAGCGAACACTGTTAATGCTGCGAATATTCAGAGCATTTTCTTTCAAACCAGGAATTCCGAAAGTTTCCGCTTCGCCACCAAGTCCGATTACCAGGTAGTCATAGGAAAGTGTTCCGTCTTCCAAAATAACCTTTTTCTCGTGTGGACGAATTTGCGTGACTGTCGATTTTACGAAATCAACTTTAAATTCATCAATCAATTTCAAAATGTTCACGCGTGCATTTTCGGGATTATCTGTCCCTGCAGCAGGCATGTGAAGATGTGTTGTAATGTAGTGATAGTCATGCTTGTTAACAAGCGTAACATCAGCTTCGTTGTAGTTCAATTCCTTCTGCAACCGAATTGCAGCAAGGATTCCGCCGTAACCGGCTCCTAATATAACGATTCTTGGTATTCTACTCATGTCTCTCTCACTTCCATATCCGTATTTTGTCCTATGGTCTCTCTATCTTGTGAAAAATTACACAAACAGCTTCAAAAGTAGTATACTGCTACTAGTTTGCACGCTTTCGAAGTGAATTATGATGAAACAGGTGGAAATTCGTCACAACATGGTAAACCGATTCTCATGATATGATATAATTTTCATAAGTAAATATCAAGTGTCATTTTGCATAAAAAATCTTGTATTATAGGCGTTTTTGCCCATACAATCCATGTAAGCATTTACTTATCTTATCTATATGTATTTATATGGTGAATTTAAACTTTTCTGTTTCCTTCATTAGATGAGACGTTTATAATGATAATGATTATCGCTTTATCTGATTACTTACACATATTGGACCAAATCGGAGGTTCTATTATGAAAGTGACTGAAACAAATCAAGATATCGTTGATATTATTGTAATCGGCGGTGGCCCAGCTGGCATGTTCGCATCCTTCTATGCAGGAATGCGTCAAGCATCTGTGAAAATTATTGAAAGCATGCCCCAACTCGGTGGCCAACTCGCAGCTCTATACCCAGAAAAATATATTTATGATGTTGCTGGATTCCCCAAAGTCACTGCGCAAGAGCTCGTAGATAATTTATCTGCACAAATGAAACACTTCCCTATCAACATCTGCTTGGAAGAAAAGGTTCATGGGGTTGTTAAGAAAGAAGAGCGTCTATTCGAAATTACGACAGACAAAGGTGTCCATCTGAGCCATGCCGTTATTATCGCAGGTGGTGTTGGGGCATTTGAGCCGCGCCGTCTTGAATTACCGGAAGCTGCGCAGTTCGAGAAGAAAAACTTACACTACTTCGTAAGTGACTTGAATGCATTTGCCGGTCAAAAAGTTATGATTAGCGGCGGCGGCGATTCCGCAGTTGACTGGGCGTTGATGCTTGAACCGATTGCTGAGCAAGTAACCTTGATACACCGTAGAGATAAATTCCGTGCTCATGAGCACAGTGTAGAGAACTTAATGAATTCGAAGGTTAACGTTGTTACACCAACCGAAATCACAAAGCTTCACGGAACAGATCGAATCGAGCAAATTACACTTAAAAATATTAAATCAGGCGAAGAAAGCATCCACGAAGTCGATGCAGTTATTATCAACTTCGGCTTCGTATCCTCTCTTGGACCGATTTCTGAATGGGGTCTTGATATCGAAAACGGCTCCATCGTTGTTGATTCCCGTATGGAAACGAATATCCCGGGTATCTTCGCTGCTGGCGACATTACGACATACCCTGGTAAATTGAAATTGATTGCCGTTGGCTTCGGTGAAGCACCTACTGCAATTAACAATGCCAAAGTTTACATTGATCCAAGTGCTAAGCTTTCACCAGGACACAGCTCGAACTTGAAATTTTAATGATTAGAAATGAAAAGGGGTATTCTAACCTAATCTACGGATTAGGAGGAATACCCCTTTGTCATCTATATGTCCAGTTTGTAATGGCATGCAAGAATTGCAAACCAACTGTCCTGTGTGCTCGCAGCGTATGTGTGACCATGGTAAGCTGAGTGACTTGCTCGGTCCTTATTCGCCTTACGAGATGAGCAATGTTTCCTTGACTAACCAGGAAGGCGACGAGCAAGAGCTCTGCCTTCACCTCTTGAATTGCCCCGACTGTCATTCAAGCTATACCCTGCAAATACGTGCTGAGTAAATGTTTAATTAAGTGGTGCCTCGTCCTTAACCATTACGGATAACTTTAATTTGCGTCTCTGTATCTCCGCGAGCAATAGTTCAAGAAAATCCGATTCTAATCTTAAATCTAGTGCCTTGTAATAAGAGTCGATCAATGTCTCATCGCTAATTTGTCTCACTGAAATCACCCATATTCTATAATTTAAGCTAATAGTATCATGGGGTTTTTAATAGAACAAGCGTTCCGTTATCCACAGATAAGTGTGCATATCCTGTGGGTAAATTGTTAATATGTACCATGAAGGCCGACATAGTATAGGGGGATAGTGTGTATAAACTTATACACATCCAAAACTTGTAAATTACTGATAAAAAAAAATGATCACTATTTTAGGCATTTTTCACGTTTATTTAACATAACCTTCATCTTATTCACAAAATTGAAAAGAATTTTTAATCGTCCCTTAATAATCATCGTCTACAATAATAGTAGAAAGACAAATCAAAGGAGATGAACGAGTATGATCGTGTACGATATCGTTTTAAATGGAGAAATCAAAGAAACAATTAAACCTCGTAAGAACCGCTTGAAAGAAATTTATGCCTTTATGCAAGAGCAAACGAAGTTGATGCAAGCCAAATATGGTGAAAACGTCAGAATTAAAGGCCGAATGGTTTACTAGCCTTACCTAGCCCCTTTCGGCCCCTATGATTATTTAAATAAAGCCCTTGCGATGTAACACCGTTAACAAGCGGTAGAAATCATAGCTCCCTTTCTCAGGTGTGTCAATCAAGCCGGCCTTAACTGCCGCATCAACGGCTGACTTCGCCCATGTTGGCACGACCGTCAAAGCGGCCTGCTCTTCGAGTGAGTGAACTCTACTTGTTAATTCTGAAATCTGGGCTTGTAAATTCTCTAACATCCGTATGACCTCCTCATCGAAGAAAGTTAACCCTTCCGTCGCTATAATCGAATTTAATTTACTTGTATAGGCAGGGTCAGTCGCATATCCACTGTTCTGTAGCGCAGCTGATTGAGCTTGTGGAGTGCTTGCTGACCGAACTGCCGAATAACGCGCAGCTTGAAATAACAAATCTTGATCTCGAAATCCATCCTCGATGGAGTTGTATGCCCGAAAATCCCCCGGTACATTAGACACATATTCCTCATTTATGAATTCCCATGTGCTTACTGACACACGATCGCCCCGCCAATAAGGTGTTAGCACACCATTTCCGACTTTATATCCAACCAAGTTATTCCAAGCATTTATTTTACTACCAGTTTCCAGTAAAGCTTGTGCAATCCGAACAGATGGAAAAATTGGCGAGCCTTCTAAACGAAGCTTCAAAGCAATCGGTGCAACGAGATCGATGAAATCCTTTCTAGTTGCCATATGGCCCTCTCCTTTCAAAAACAACAACTAGTACTATCTTTATAGTATATTCCACAAATTGGTAATAAGAGACGACTCCTATCTAGCTATTCAACACTATTTCTCACTTTACTTTTCCCTTACGTTAATGTTTATTTAAAGTGAGAGAAAGGGTGAAATCATGCAAATTAAAGATGTTGCAAGCAAATTGAATATTTCTCCAAGGGCCATCCGCTTCTATGAAGATAAAGGGCTCATTTCACCGTCCAAGCAGGAAAATAATTTATATAGAACGTTTACAGAAAAAGAAATATGGCGACTGCAAACGATTATTTCGCTTAGGGAATCAGGCATGTCCGTTGCCGATATTCAAAAAGCATTACCAGAAGTTGATGCAGAAGATAAAGAGCAGCTTCAATACTATTTAGAAATACAACGTTCTGTTGTTTTTGCGCAATGGCTGGAGTTCAAACAAATTATTGAAACGACGGATACCATGATTGACCTTCTGAAACAGAACAACTCACTTCCGATAGATGATATTTTCACACTCGCCGAGGGTTCTAAACGACTTCGAGAAATGCGCAAAAATTGGAAGGATACTTGGAACTTTGATCAACAAGCCTTAACTCATGACGAACGGGTTTTACATAATGATAACGAGTATAAAGGATACGAGGAAGTACTTGATCTAACACTTCAATGGGTAAAACCAAGGGTTGGGGAAAAAGGGCTCGATATTGGCACAGGCACAGGTAATTTAGCCCAACGATTTCTGCGAAATGGTATTCACATGGCTGGGGTAGACCAATCCAAAGAAATGATGAAACAATGTCAAAGTAAACATCCGCAAATGGACATTAAACTCGGGAATTTCCTGACCATCCCCTACATGGATAACCAATTTGATTTTGTCGTTACTTCGTTTGCTTTTCACCATATTTCTAACGAACAGCAGCTGCTGGCTCTCGATGAAATGCGCCGCGTACTTAAGTCTCACGGAAGAATTTGCATAGTAGATTTAATGTTCGAGAATGAATCTGCACAAGAACAATACATGAAAGAACTCCAAGAGAACGGGCGAACAGATCTCCTCACAACTATACAAGATAAGCATTATGCCATCTGCTCTTCCCTGCTAACTTGGTTTGACGACAATGGTTATATCACCAAACATACGAAACTCAACGATTTGCTGCATATCGTATATGCGGTTCCCATTCAACCCTAATAAACGACGTCTTGACCTTCTCCTTACGTTACACATTACGATATCAATGTCTAACATTACCCTAAGGAGGAAATAATCAAATGCCTAATCATGCAGACATTTATGCCAATCAAGCAGACATGTATGAACGACTTGTTTCCAAACAAGCAAGCTTATATGAAACCATTCAAGCCATCATCCCCGTTGAAGGTCTAGACATCATAGACATGGGAGCTGGTGCTGGTAGATTAACCCGTATTCTCGCGCCACACGCAAAGTCCATTGTAGCTTTAGATGAATCCGAATCTATGCTGCAAATTACCGCAGATCATCTTAGGCAATCAGATCTGCACAATTGGAGGATACAAGTTGCTGACCACAGGCAATTACCTATCAAAGATCATCGAGCAGATGTAATCGTATCCGGATGGAGTATATGCTATCTTGCAAATTCTGATGTCGATCATTGGGAAGCCAATATTCATCAAATTATAGGCGAAATCAGAAGAGTTCTACGTCCAGGTGGTACGGTCATTATTATCGAGAACTTCGGGACTGGCTCCGAAACACCCAATCCGCCTAATTTCTTGGTAAATTATTATAAGCTTCTTGAGTCCGAATATGGTTTTTCTCATACATGGATACGGACCGATTATACGTTTGAGAGTGTAGATGAAGCCGAGACGCTTACACGATTTTTCTTTGGAGACGTGATAGCCAACAAGGTTGTCAGTGAGCAGTTGATTGTGTTGCCTGAGTGTGCTGGAGTTTGGTGGCTCAAGATCTAATCGAATAGCCGTTGATATAAAAACAAAAAAACCTTCTGAACTCATGTGTTTTACATCACACACAAGTTCAGAAGGTTCAATTCACATAGGATTTAAGCCTCAACCTTATCATCGCAAGGCTCAGGTGTTCCTTCATAATCCGCTGGTTTGAAAGAAGATCCACACCCACACGAAGCTACTGCATTCGGGTTGTTGATGGTGAAACCGCCGCCCATACCCTTGTCTTCGAAGTCAATTTGGACGCCGTATAAATACTTAGCGCTCTCTTCATCCACAACAACCTTCACGCCGTGAATGATAAATTCTTTATCGTCAGACTTTTGATCATCGTCGAAGCCCATTCCATACGAAAAGCCGCTACAACCACCAGCTTTCACGCCGAGGCGTAAGAATAGCTTAGGTGATTCTTCAGATGCCAAAAGCTCTTTAATCTTATCACTAGCTGATTCACTTATGTTAATCATAATGGAAATCCCTCCTTGGTTTCTCCCTATATATTAAGGAAAACTGGCATTGGTAAACGAAGTGCTTACTATAAGTATACTCCTAATCCATCCGATGCTCAAGGGCAGCTGTTCACTGTTTAGGACGTCTTGTGGCATAGTACTGCAATAGCAATTGATCCAGATCTCGACTGCACTTCTGCACGTCAGGATGAAGAAAACCATGCGAGGTGCCCAAACTAACCATTTGGCCTCGAAGCTGTTCAATTTTGATATGAAGTCGTTCCTGCGGTTCGGTCACGAATAATGGTAGCACGATTATTATCACCTTTAGCCCTTACGTAATCACATTGCAATAGTATACAGGAATTTGTTAATATTGGGAATAACATTTCGCCAATTTCATCGAAAAAATATAGGACATGGATAAGATTGTCGATTTATCTTCAACGTTCTGATGTTGCCCCTCCCAAGTAGGAGGTTTATAATAAGATGGATAGATAGCTCGTATCGTTATAAATCTAGGTGTGAATTCCTTAACCGAACTGGTTGACAGGTACGCGAGCAACTCACACCACCTAACGCACCTGGTTCTAACTGCTGGCTGCGTCGTTTCATTATGCGGTTTATTATATTTTCATAGGAGGCATGGAGCATGAGTATTACGACAGTAGACCCGATCAAACGAATGGCTGAGATTGCTGACAAGGTTGAAAACGGCGAACGTCTGAGCATGGAAGATGGACTGTTTTTATATGAATCTGACGATCTTTTAACCATTGGTCAATTAGCTAACAAAGTAAATACACGGTTGAATGGGAACAAGGTATATTTCGTACAAAATATGAGCTTATATTTCACGAATGTATGCGAGGAGCACTGTTCATTTTGTCATTTCCGCCGCGACGAAGGTCAAGAAGGTGCTTACACATTAACGCCGGATCAGATGTTAGATTATATTGCCGAGAATTTTAACCCTGAAATTAAAGAATTCCATATTAGTCAGGGGCATAACCCCCATCTGCCTTTCGAGTATTACGTTGATTGTATTCGTCGGTTGAAGCAAGCTTATCCGGATGTCACAATTAAAGCTCATACAGCTGCTGAGATCGAATTCTTCTCACGTATTAGCGGCCTCAGCTATCGAGATGTACTTAAGGCGTTAATGGATGCTGGACTTTCCACACTGCCTGGTGGAGGAGCCGAAATTCTTACTGAACGTTACCGCACGAAAATGAAGGTCGAGAAAGCTTCCACCGAAGAATGGTTGGATGTTCATCGTCAAGCTCATCTCCTAGGGATGAAAACGCATGCGACCATGCTATATGGTTCAATTGAAACGAAAGAAGAACGGATTCGCCATATGATGTTGCTGCGCGAGCTGCAAGATGAAACAGGCGGTTTCCTTGTGTTCATTCCTAATTCTGTTCAGCCAGCGAGCAAAAATGCAAGTCTTAAACGTTTCGTTCCCGCTTGGGACGAACTCAAAACAATGGCGATTAGCCGTCTAATGTTGGACAATTTCCCACACATTAAAGCTTACTTCATCAATATCGGAACGAAACTTACACAACTGTCTTTCACATTCGGTGCTTCAGATGCTCACGGCACGATCGTGAAAGAGAAAATCTCACATGCTGCTGGCGCTCTTTCACCAGAAGGTTTAACACGCGATGAGATTGTATGGCTCATTCAAGGTGCGGGCCGCGTCGCGGTAGAGCGAGACACCTTTTATAATGAAATCAAAGTGTATGAGAGATAATAGGTAATAGAGAATAGATCATCGTTCAGAAGGGATATTGGTTGGCTATGAAAAAGTTTGTCATTCTCGGAGGAGGCTATGGCGGTCTGACCGTAGCTTTAAATTTGCTCGAAAAGGATTTACCAGACGACACCGAACTTATTATGATTGATCGCAGTCCATTCCAAGGTCTCAAAACGGAATATTATGCACTAGCTTCCGGTACCATTGCTGAAACGCATATTCGTGTATCTTATCCTGATGATGCGCGGCTTCAGCTTGTTTACGGAGAAGTGTCGGATGTTAATCTCGAATCGAAACAAATCAACTTCCACGACAAAGAACCCATCTCCTATGACTGGTTAGTCATTGGACTTGGGTGTGTTGACAGCTATCATGGTATTACTGGCGCTCGAGAGTTTTCATCCAGTATCCAGACACTGGCTCAAACGCGTGCAACGTATCAGAAAATAAATAACATCAATCCATATGGACAAGTGTCTATCATTGGTGGAGGACTTAGCGGCGTAGAAATGGCTTCAGAGCTTCGTGAGAGCCGCCCTGATTTGAATATCCGATTAATCGATCGTGGTCCAAGTCTGCTCTCCGCTTTCCCTACAAATCTGCAGCAGTATGTGCGTGAATGGATGATTGAACATCATATCGAGTTGCGCACTCAAGTATCGCTAGTTCGATTGGATGGCGGCGATTTGTACAACCAAGATGAAATTATCCGTACAGATGCGACAATTTGGACAGCAGGTATACAACCAACGCCTATTGTCGAAGCTTTGAATGTACCAAAAGATCGTCAAGGACGTATCCTCTTAAATGAATACCATCAAATTCCAGATTTTGAAGAAGTTTTCGTCGTAGGTGACTGCGCGTCCCTACCGTTTTCACCAAGTGCCCAAGCTGCACAAGCGCAAGGTAAGCAAATTGCCGAAGCGATTCAAGCGATTTGGAAAGGCGATACACCTAAACTTGGCAAAATCAAGCTGCGAGGCACACTCGGTTCACTTGGTAAAAAGAGCGGCTTCGGCATTATGGGAAAACGTACGTTAATGACAGGAAAAATTGCTCGTATGTTGAAAAGCGGCGTGCTTTGGAAATCCAAACGCCACTTCGGTTAAGATAGCTAGATCGACTTATTCACTAAGCAAATCATACATGGCCTCAATCTCTTTGATCTTTTCTAAAATACGAACATGGAGGCTCTCGGCGCTTTCCGCGGCAATGATCTCTCCGTTGACTAGTGCGTAAGGCTCCATGTAGCACTGCCCACAGTTGCCCAGACAGCCGTATTCCATGACGTCGAATTCCGGATTTTGCTCGAGATCTTTCATTACTTTATCTGTTCCTGTGTGCATATTGCTGGCACAAAATTCTATAATTGGTCGCATTTAAAAATTCCACCCCATGTTGATAGTTTCAAGCCCTAAACCATTTTCATTTAAAGCGTATTGTACTATAATAGTTAAAGAAAGGAGATGAATCAAATGACAGAAAAAACCAAAGAAGCGATTTACGATGAAGTTCTTGAGGTTTTAGATAAACTTCGTCCTTTCCTACAACGCGATGGCGGTGACGTCGATCTAGTTGATGTGGAAGACGGAATCGTAAAACTTAAACTTATGGGTGCCTGCGGCAGCTGCCCAAGCTCAACAATCACTTTGAAGGCTGGTATTGAGCGCGCATTGGTTGAAGAGGTAGAAGGCATAACAGAAGTCGTACAGGTATTCTAATTACGACTATATCATAAGAAAGAGCTTACCTCTATGGTAAGCTCTTTTTGCTGTATGGCGTTCTACTCGGACTTGCGTTGTTTAAGTACGGGTATCGGCTGAATAGGATCCAATGCGCCAGATATATCCATAATATTGCCGGTTATGAAATCCGAGTTAGGCGAGCAGAGGAAATCAATGACGCGCGCTACGTCCTCCCCTGTTCCCGGTCTGCCAACAGGTGTTTCTCCATCCACTTCTAAGCGTGCCTCTTCCATGGTGCGTTCTTTGTTCTTCCCGCGAATATCGCCCGGACAAATCATATTCACCGTGATACCATGTGCGGCCTCTTCTTCGGCTAATGTTTTGGTAAAGGAAACTAACCCTACCTTGGCAGCCGCATAGGCAGCCCTGTGCGTCCAACCCCTCGCTTCAGCCGCTTTCCCAAAACCGAAATGGATGATACGGCCCCATCTTCTCTCTCTCATCATAGGCAGCACAAGATGATCTAACTCCATCACGCCTATCAGATTCCCTCGCATTAAATAGTCAATTTCATCCATACTGTAGTCAGCGAAAAAACGACGTTCACGAACAAAAGGCCCTGCGTTATTAACTAGTATATCTATCGGCCCCAACTGCGAAACCGTTTCTTCAACCATGCGGATAATATCCTCTCGCTTGGCTACATCCCCTTGCACAGCGATGCTGCGAACGCCTATGTCAGTCAATTGCTGAACGAGTTCTGCAGCTTCCTTCTCGCTTGTAACATAATTCACAGCAACCTGGCAGCCCTTCTTGGCTAAAGTCAATGCCGTCATTTTGCCCAAACCCTTGGCACTGCCTGTAACAAGCACTGTTCGACCTCTTAATGGCATGGTCCCCTACCCCTTTGTCACATATGCCGTGATATAAGTAAATGCTATTGTTAAGGTTCGGCAAACCATGTCAAATCCCTGCTGCAAATCGGACAAATTCAGTTTCACATCCTCAATATGAATACGTTCACCGAGCATCGGTTCTTTTTGCAAAAGATCGTCCAGCATCTCTGCATTAATATAATGCATTTCCATATTTCGTAGATTACGAAGACGTTCTAACGGTGTTTTATAGGTCATTTTAAGGGTATAAAGTTGCAGCTCTAAAGAGCCATGAATATGCTTATCATGCATATGGCGGAGTACGGTGAAATACGAAAATCGCGTTTTCACTGTCTCGGTTTTCAACCCGAAGAGATCATTCATAAAGGTCCCTAATTTATCTAAAATCGAAAATAGGCGGATGAACGCATTTTTGTAGAAATACACAAAACGTTGATAGTCCGCTGTTTCTTGAGGGGTCATTTCTTCTAAAAAACCTTTAACAATACGCTCGCCATACCGCTCGCAGCAATATTTGCTTTGTTCAAGCTCATCTAAGGCATCGATAAAACCTTTGCTCCAAATCGCTTGCCGATGAAAAATCGAATGTGCTGTGGTGAGGTGGCTCTGCTCGGTTGCGATCTGTTTCATATAGGCTCTTACTGCATCGCCAGCTTCCAGCAGGAGTCCGCTGTCGATACGTTTGGGCTCATTAAATAACACACGAAGCATAAGTTCACCACCCTTTTTATCAAAATAATAAGAGATCTAGAATAGCCCTGTTACTTCGTGAAGGTCGTGGCCGTTGGTACAGGTACAGGTGCCCTTTTGGCGCTTGATGTTCGATCACGCTGCACGAAAAACATCGCGGCTAACACACCTACTCCTCCAAGATACTGACTTAACGAGATCGATTCACCTAGAAAAATAAAACCTCCAAGTGCAGCTGTAACAGGAAGTAAATAACCATAGGCCGATGCTTTGAACGGCCCTAGTTTGGCTAGACTCCAATTGTGTAACGAGAAACCTACCGCTGTTGCCAGCAATGAGGTATAGATTAAGCTAATCCAACCCGTCTGCGAGATCGCAGCGAAGTAAGCACCATCCGCACGCAATAGCACGAACGGTAATAAAGATAGGGCTCCAGCTGTCATTTCAAGTGAAATTAATATTGGAAGCGGATATTTCACGACTAATCGGTTCATTCCAATGAGATAAATGGCTCCCATGAAACTGCGCATAAGCAGCAGAATATCACCGCGAAATGTATCACTACCCAAGTGAAAGCCATCGGCGCCCCCCGAGACAATAAGGATCACACTGCCGAGCGCCAACGGGATTTCGATTAGGATGCGCCAAGTAATCTTCACTTGCCTAGCCATGACAGCAATAAGCACTGTAATAACTGGCATAAAACCTCGCCCAAGTACAGCACCATTAGCAGCGTTGGAAAACTGTAACGCGTATTGCAGCAGAGCTTCCATCCCTACGGCATTGAGTATCCCTAACCCACAGATGAGCAGAAGATCGCGACCCGCAATTTGGAATCGAAGTGACCGAGAACGATAATAAAAGTAAGTATAGACCCACAGGATCGGAATCATACTCGCAAAGCGCAGCCCGTTAAAGACGAGACTATCCCATTCTCTGCCCCCAATTTTGAGAGAAGCTAAATTAATCCCCCAAAGTAGATAAACCACTACAAATCCCAAATGTGGATAAATGGCTCGTAAACGTCCCGAATTCATCACGCGAAGTATTCCTTCCATCTGCGATTAACGAGTTCTACAATATCTTCCCGAGGGAACAGCTCATCGGGGTAGCCAGGTTTCATACGAGCATCAATGACAATCGGAACTTCATACGCAATATGATGTCTGTTCACACTGGACTGCGCGTACATATCACTTGCAGGGTTAAAGCGTGTGAACACGGTCCATAAGAATTTCGTTTGGTCATTCGCAATAGCACTGGCATCATCAACAAGGATAACCATAGGCCATTGCTTCAATCGGTCAGCTGCATTCGCAAGCAGACGCTGTGGCAGCTCTGGCTCCGCTGCATAGGAAGCGCCAGAGACGAGCAGACAACCTCCGCAATAAACAGCGATATCATGGATCTCAGGCAGTTCGCCCTCTGTGTATGCCCTTGGCAGCTCGCGTACAGGGTCGCCTGTGCCGAGCAGTACGGCTTTCGAACCGTGATTGAGCTGACCACCGGTATAATCCAATGTATCATGCGATGTTTTATTAAATATAAACAGATCCCGAGCAGGATCGAAGCGTTCTAATACGGTTTCTAACAGTTGTGAAAAGTTCGCTAAGGTCGTCGGACGGTCCGTCACGATCAAGAACTTCGTGAGGGATAGCTGCCCCTCGCCGAGGATCCGGAACGCCGTGCCGAGCGCCTCACGGCTGTAACTTTCGCGGACGACAGCGGCTGCGAGCGGGTGGAACCCGGTCTCGGCATACGTCCACAGGTCTTTCACACCTGGCATCGCCATTGGGAACGCGGGCTCCAGCAATCTTTGCAAGAATTCGCCAAGGAAGTAATCCTCTTGGCGGGGCTTGCCGACGATCGTCGCCGGATAGATCGCGTCTTTGCGGTGCCACACATGATTCACGTTGAAAACGGGGAAATCATGGATGAGTGAGTAATACCCGAAGTGGTCGCCGAACGGCCCTTCGGGGCGTCTAAGATGCGGCGGAACGGAGCCGCATATCGCGAACTCCGCCTCGGCTACGAGGCGGTGCCCCCCATGGGGATTCTCTACCATGGGCAGCTTCTGCCCGAGGATGAGCGAAGCGAGCATCAGCTCGGGCAGGTGTTCGGGCACCGGCGCAATCGCCGAGGCGATGAGCGCGGGTGGGCCGCCCAGGAACACGGTGACGGGCAGCGCTTGGTTGCGCTTCTCGGCTTCGTGATAGTGGAAGCCGCCGCCTTTGTGGATTTGCCAGTGCATCCCAGTCGTGAAGTCATCATATACCTGCATGCGATACATGCCCAGGTTATGATGACCGCCGTCGGGATGCTCGGTGTATACGAGCGGCAGCGTGACGAACGGGCCGCCGTCTTCTTGCCAGCTCGTCAGGACAGGCAGTCCTGCGAGCGGGTTGTCCTGCTTCAAGCCGCCGAGAATCGGCGCTTGATTCGGCTGGATCTTCTTCGTCCCGACTTTCATGAGGTCGAGGATAAGACCTCTTTCACCCCACAGTGCTTTCGGTGTAGGGGGCATCAACGTGCTAGTCGCGTTGATAACCGCTTTCATGAATTGCTCCGGCTTCGGACCGAAAGCCAAATCCACTCTTCTTGTTGTCCCGAAGAGGTTCGACACGACAGGGAATGCGCTGCCTTTTACATTCGAGAACAGTAAAGCTGGCCCTTGCTCGTCGATGACACGACGATGTATTTCGGCAAGCTCGAGATTCGGATCCACGGGAGCCGAGATTTCGATCAATTCATTTTCGCGTCGTAAAATCTCTAGAAACGCTCGAAGATTTGTTGGCACCATGGGAACTTCCACCTTTATCTATGTAATAGTTACTCATTCTTTGGAGATGAAAAAGGAAATGGCCTTCCGTTAGAAGGCCTTGTTGTGCCTGTGCCGCATGATGCTGCTAGGCTTTGCGATCATATAGCGTAAGTACACACAAATAACATAAGAATCCAAACATACAAGCCACAATAATAGCATGGATCATACCTGTAAATAAATAAGCGACTTCATTCCCTAATGACCAGGTTACGACTGCGCCGCTAATCACTTGAAGCGAAACGAGAATAAGGGCCCACTTGCTCCCGAACCAAAGCTTGTCCGTCTTTTGATAATGACGTCGAGCTTGCAGGTAGAGAAATAAAATACAAACAAAGAGCAGCAAAGCGGCAATCCGATGTGTAAATACAATTCCTGTTGCACCGCTAAGTTCTGGAATAACTTCGCCATTACATAACGGCCAGCCCGAGCAGCCGCCTGAAGAAACGGTATGACGCACGAATGCTCCTAAATAAACGACTACGTAGCTGTAAATAGCGGTAAACCAAACGATCACTTTAAAACTAGTATGAATCTGCGTTGTGCGTACAAATTGTCCCCACGGGGTAAACACGAGTGCAAGCAGCAGGGAGAAGGCAAAAGCGAGCAAGGATAATCCGAAATGAAGTGCAAGGACAAGAGAGGATTGCGGCCAAACAACGGCCAAAGCGCCCATTGCTGCTTGAATCAGGGTCATGACCACTGTTGCTGTGATAAAGAATTTAGCATCTCTACGCTTCACATAGCGAAAGACTAAGTAAAACGTTGCAACAAGTATCATGGTCACAACACCTACAACTAAGCGATGACTGTACTCGATAAACGAAGAAATGGTATGTGCTGGAATGAATTTACCATGGCACAACGGCCATTCGTCTCCACAGCCTCGACCTGCGTCAGCCTTGGTTACTAAGGCCCCCATAGCAAGAATAAGAAACATGCCGATGGCTGATAAATTAGCTAATCTTTGGATCCATTTTTGCATGATTGCACCTACTTTATGTCATATCTACTGAGGATCATGTCGAATACTGTAGTTCCGCTTTCAATTATAGCTGTAATATGATGGCATTTCCATTCGCAATTGTTACAAAGCTCCGAAACCACAGGGAATCGGTTTGTCGCCCAACACTTGGAAATAACATTATAGTGTGTGTAGTATGGAAGCATTTATTCGGAAGTGGGATTTAGAAATGAAAAAAAGGCTCGATTCCGAGCCTGATTACCCTTTTGATGATGCGTCGCACATTTTAAGTCGATTATCTCGACTAACTCCACTCCCTGCGCCACTGTTTCACCCGAATTAAAACGAGGATTGCTAAAGAAATAGACCTTTAGTCCGATTCCACCGAACTATTTCCCCATTTTCCTAGAGAACAGGTTGTTTAGGGCGATTTAGTTTGGCTATTTCGAACTAATAGAGCTTTAAAGATTCGGACAGTGGAATTAATTCGGTCATATCGGATTAAATAGGTTCTGGTCGGGGAGTTTTGTGACTCTAGATAAACTAGATGAAAACACTATTTTCAGTGCGACATGTGCTTTGATAGGTGCGTTAGCGAAATCAAAAAACACCGCCATCGGATTGATCCGACGACGGTGTCACGTATGCTTACTTCATCTGGTGTTCTTTACGCCTTACTTCATTTAAGGAGCTAGCGCGTTCGAAACTTCAATTGCACGATCAAGGAATTGTTCGATTTCCTCACGGGTTTTACGCAGTTTGCTGACGAAACGAACGACCTCTTGGCCGTTTCGGAAAGCAATGAAACTCGGGATGCCTAGGATGTTCAATTGTTCACACAGATCTGGGAATTCATCACGATCCAGTTCAATGAAGGTGAGACGGCCTTCATAAGCTTGCTCTACTGCAGGCATAAAAGGGTCAATATAATGGCAATCCTTACACCATGTCGTTTTGAAAATGGCTATTGTCACGCCGGATTGCGAAATTTGTTCTTGAAATTGTTGCTCATTCGATACTTTACGCATGGGACACCTCATCACTTCTTGAATTTACTCTCTTATAGCATGCGAGAAAATCAGTGTCAAGCGCCGCTGGTTCAGGAAAATAAAGTTCGTTAGTATAAGTCCAGTAATTCCAAGGTTTTCACAATTATTAAAAATAAAATAAGTTCGTTAGTCAAATGATTTTTTCAAGAGTTGCTTCTGCAAAAGTGGAAAATAAAGTTCATTAGTGATGTTCACTTTTGTAAAACAATTCTTTTGTAAAAATTTAGACGCAAAAATGACCAAGAACATTTACCTAGATGTCTTGGTCATTTTATTAATAAAAAAAATCATGTATTAAAAATTCTACTAACCATCACCCTCAATAAGAGCTTGATCGTCACATAGTCAACGGAAAAGTCACGTTAACATATAATTGTAACTCCCATTGAATTTTGTTAAAAACTTTCTAGTTGAACCTGAAAAGAACTTCATAAGTAGAAGATGTTCTTTCAAGTAGTATGTACTATGAAACATTCTAAAATCTAATAAATAACTCAATGCATAAGCATCCTGAAACCGTAATAAATCAACTACGTTAAGACCATAGTATTCATTCAAATTTTTGAATAAATATCCAAATACTACATCTCCGTTTTTTTTACGATATTGATCCAAATAAATCGAATATTTTCCTCTAAGATACAAACTTGTATACTCTTCATTGGTCATTGTAAACAACTCTAATAATTGATCTAAGATTATATTAAATATGCTTATATTGGGTTGGACCCATAATGGTGAGATATCCTCCTCTAAATATACTGGTTTAAAACACTTCGAACAACAAATTGTAGAAAGTAACCATCTTCCATTTCTATCGGTTAAATCAATCATACAATTCGGACATTTTGAAATAAGTTTACAACCATGTTCTAGACAAAAATCCACATCACTCAACTGATGTTTTCTTCTAAAATATACCTCACCAGTTTCTTCATAATCTCGTTTTATACAATTAGGACAATATCTAATTTCATGAGAAAGCACTCTTTTCCCTACTCTGTCATTACCAAAATGTATTGCTCTGTTATTGCAAATAGACTGGGAATCCTTGTAAAACATCCTAAGAACACTTACATAAGAATGATTTTCAAGTAAAATTTTAGTATCTACTTTTAGATTCTCATGAAGACTATCATTTATATTATTAATGTTTTGAGGGTTTATCAGTGGTAGTGACCGACTGTTTAAATCAAAGAATATCGAATTTAGATCTACTAATGCTATTCCAGTCAATTTAACATATCTCAGAAATATACTTCTAAAATCCTCATCAAGGTGAGTTGGTGGAAAATGATTAAGTTTTATCATAAATTCTCCAGACTAGTACTTTTTTTTAATTTACCCATTTCAGAAAAAAATATTCCATTTTTGCCCAGCGTCGAATCCCTTAGCTTCAAAAATGTGTATAATTCATAAGCAAATCAAAAAAATCACTTTGGCTTTGAACATATGGTTATGGTTTTGTCGTGGCAATATTTTTCAAAATAAAACCGGCATTTTCTTTTGACCATATAAATAGGCCAACCAGATATCTCCGATTGACCTAATTTAACGACATTCGTAATGCCCCCATTTTAAATACTATGTATTGCTAATACATCTCTATTTAGATCAATCACAGTCTGGTCAATTGTATTTACTACAACACTTTTATTTCTAACTCTTTGCTTACGATCGACCTTTAATTTTACTTTAGCATATGATTGCAATGCTAAACTTTTTAACTCTGGTAGCAATATATTTTTATTCTCCTCTAACAATGCTTTTACAATCATTTCCGCATGATTTGCTGGGATTTGCGCTTCCATTAGCCATTTTGTTGCTTCATACGCTATATCTATAGAATCCTTTGGACTATTCTCCAATGCTGCTTTAGTAGCTTTGAGCTGCCTCTTAGATAACTCGGCTAATGCCGAATTGAAAAATTTATCAATTTTAAAATCTTTTATATAAATGTCTTTCATTGCTTCAAGTTTTGCATATTCATTTAGCTTAAGAGCCAGCAACACTGGTTTTAAAGCACATAATTCATTTTCAAATACATCCTGAAAAATTTGAGAAGTAAGTGATTCAACATTTAAGTTAATTGCCCTCCACTGAGCAATCATAAATAATTTAATCGCGATGTCCGTCACACCTTGCGAATATTCGTACATCACTTGATTTAATGCTTCATTTAATTCAATCGGTTGACGCGTCCATTGATACTTCCAAAGAGCTCCTAAAAAAAGTTTCCATTCAAGACCCTCTTCGGAATCAACTGGGGTATCTAATGAGCGATAATCCATCCGTTCCCAAAAGATTACCCCAAAATGCTCACAGGCTCTACGGAGTTGTCTAAATTCTTTTGATAACATCTCCCATGCCTTGTTGGTTCCAATTAGGACAATTGGAACCCCAAGCATATTTTTAAGCGTAACAAAAAAATTGAGCATATGTTCTTCTTCATCCGAGTTTCCACTTAAATGCTGAATCTCATCGATAATTAATGCACCTATCATATATGTGGCGCATAATTGAGCCATAGTAGGGATCATCTGATCAACAGTACTCTTTTTTACGAAAGTATCGTAATGAGTATCCCCTACGAGATCTTTAAGAACTTGGAAGAAATTAAGACATAATCCCTTAATTGTCCCCTTTGGAGGACATTCTAATTTCAACCATGCAATTTGTGTAAAGTTGATGTTTTGACCCTTGTAATTACTATGGCGAATAACCTGTGCTGGATACATTGTCATGAGAATGTTATTAATTGCTGTTGTCTTCCCCATTCCCGAAACTCCAATTATTGACAACCCCCCTCCTGAAGTTTTATATGATTTTTTATCAAATGACACGGTTTGAGATGTTAGCTTTGATTGCTGATAAACTTCCATTGCTTTAGCAACATTCTCAGCAGCTTCATTTAGAATTCTAATACCATTCACAGTGAGTGGATTTCTATCGACATAACCATCACGAATCAAAATAGACAAGCTTTGCTCTATTCGAAGATGGTTTTCAAGTGGTTGTACGAGCCGCGGAAGATCGTAAATACAGTGCAGCCTCAGAGTCGAGTTTTTTTGTCTATCACGAATATGGAATGGAACTTTCTTGGTTAGTTTCTTAATTACTTTAGGAACATCGTGAATCGGTTGTAACGCTTCGATCAATGGATTATTACGATACTTTGCTATTTCAGCTTTTCGATAGGAAGCACTCACATCTGCCCCTCTTAGGAAAGAGAGTTTTTCTTGAATAATGTCCAATTTCATCGCCACCTTATTAATTTTGTGCCGCAAATAAAGCTTGCAATCTTGAATTCCCTGAAGACAGCTTTTTTGACGTTTCAGGTTTCAATTCATTCGAATCGAGTGAAGCAATGTCATTTTGGACATGTTCAGGCATTTCATTATTTGCATCCTCATAGAAAAAATTCTCAGTTCGACGTAGCATTTCTTTTTCTAATGCTGTACGATCCGCTATACCATCTATTAATTTGGCATTGCTCAAACCACTATCCTGTTTTATCGCTTTAGCCATTTCAACAATATTATCCCTACGATATCCTCGCTCTGCTTCAGCTTGTTCTTCGACTTCTCTATATAGTTCTTTTTCGAGACTTATCACCTCTTCGATATGCTCGAATTCATCCCAAGACTTTTGCATCGCATGATGACTAGCATCAACTATCTCCAGTGGTATAGAACCAATACCGTTATCCCCTTTTAATATGACTTTATCCGTAAACCTTGGATCATACGCAATATTAAGTTTATTTCCCATACGAGGATTTCCATCCACAAACCATCCTTCACGAATCGCTTGATCGCATTTGTAGTGGATACCTTTAAACTTTATACCTAAATTCGTAATTCTACCTGTTTCAGTCGGTAACAAGTTAATTTTTAGCGTTTCTTCATCGAAACTTCTGAAACAGTGCCCTTTTCGTTTCATCCCCCATTCTAAAATGTCACGAGGAATTGGCTTAACTCCATCAGCAATCATATCTTCATCAAGATTATACCCGTCCATCCAGTGATAATTGTTATGCCAGATAGCTAAATCGTAGATGATCTGTGAAAACTCTCTGAGTGTTAAAGTAGCTTTCGTTCTTGAATCCGGATCTCCTCTACGCCGCATTTCAATTGAAACCTCTCCTGGTAACCGAGAAATTGCACTGATATTATAGACATTAAAAAAGCTTTCGACTAATGCCTTCCAATCTGCTCGATATGGAGCCATTAACTCAAGATCAATGCCAAGTAAAGTGCGAAGTCCAGTTGTTTTCGTATTTAGCAATTCTCCTCGGTCTGCAGTAAATTGTCGCGGTAAGCAAGCCAATGGCCAATCTTCTGGTGTAATACTCATTCCGCTCCGTTGACAGAGGTCAACCTTTGAAGAACCTGTATTATATATTGCCATAGCAGCCCCTATATATGACCTTTCATATCCAATATAAATTCCAGCAATATAATGACTGAACAAATCAATAACACTATAGATTACTGGCCTCCCAATTGGTAAGAACTCTCGATAACTACTTGCCAAATATAAATCAGCAATTGTGGAATCAATATGGAATATTGAACCTGGAACCAGGGCTTGTTTAGTCTGATTACCAATTTTCGCTCTCTTATCCAAGTTAAATCTTCTTTCACCAATCAGTTCTAGTGAAGACCCGATAAAGTTAGACTTTTTAGCTTTATCAACATAATAATAATACGTTTTGAACTCAGGTCTTTGCTCTCCTGGCAAGAGAATAGGCTTTGTCTTCCCGTTTTCTTCTTCATAATGACTAACAAAAAATATGCGCAACATCTTTTTAAATGATTCGCGTAATGAAAGTTTTTCTCTTAGATGGAATTGCCTATAAGCCAGCATCATGTGCTTATGTATGGTAGCATCGGTATTAACTCCTACCTTCTCGGGTTCGAGTTTTGTGATTTTTCGTGGTCGGCCCCTTTTTTTCGTATCTTGAGTCGCTAATTTATTACTTCCGGCCCCCCCACTTTTATCGTATCGATTAAGCATTCCTATCTTTAATTTTCCTGACCTCCAATATCTTTTTAAAAGTCTGTGTACTTTAGTCATCGAATATGATGATTTTTCCATACACTCTTTAACCATTGGGCCACGATAGTCACTCATGAAAATATATGGCTCGTGTTCAACATATTCCTTAAGGAAATCCCAAGCTTCATCAAGCTCTGCTCTTCGTTTGGCTGGCAATAAATCGTAATTCATTTTTTCTGCTTCAGTTACGTATTTCACAATACGCGCTTCTCCTAAAACTAAAGCAGCTGTTACGTCTTCGATCGATCGTTCAAACGGGAATTCATCCTTATTCAAATCAATAACAAATAGTAAATCCGGTTGATGCGATATATCCACGATGCGTTCAAACACGGAGTTCTTATCTTCAAATGGCGCCCATTGCAGCACTTGGTTTATAACTAAAGATTGCATACAATTTCCCCCTTAAAATGGAAGTGAAATTTTGACTTGTTTACAGGGATTAAACAACTGATTCATATCAATAGCTAGTTTTTTGTTTGCAATTAAATGCTTAAAAAGCGTAATGCTTGTACCAACTGGAACATTGTAATTTTTGTCCAAAACATCTGTTAAGTCCGCCAAAACTTTATTATTTCCGGGCAAATGCTTCATTAGCTTGTCCTCCATTGAATTCAAAACCGTATCATCAATATTAGGAAATAAACCAAATCTGCTCTTTGACTTATGCAACATTTGAATATTTTGAACTAAGGGAATATGAATGGAGTTTTCAGTTACAACATTCCACTCCACACCTCTTCTTGACCAATAAGTCTTCTCAATTAATTGTTTTTCTGCAGTACGTCGTTTGTTTATCGCCTCATAATATTTAATAGACCTAGCTTTAATGACATGACCATGAGCAATTTTTTGAGTAATAAGATTATCAGTGGTCATAACAATATCGATCTTGGTTTTCGGATCAGCGGGGTGTTTAATACCAAGCTCAGCTGCAATAGCCTGCGTTTCTTCTCGAGGTAGAAGTGGGAACTGTTCTCTGGAATCGACGACACTATCGTCCCATTCCAATAAATAAAAGTACATCGCTTCTAAAAGTGATAAGAAGTGATGTTCACGCACTGTTTTCCAACTGCTACGAATACTTGATTTCCCAATAGAAGGAACTTCGTGAACACGTATCCATGGAATATATGCGGAGCCTGTACCACTTCCTCTCCCTTCTTTTAAACGCTTCTCTATCGTGCCTTCATCAACTGCATACTTAAATTTTGCCATTGCATCCAAACCTCCGGTAACACCTTTTGTATTTTGATAATTTTTCCAGAAGCATATATTTTATTCATTCCTTTCTTTTGAGAAGACATGACTTTCTTTTCTCAACAGCTCCTCCACTTTCCATTCGAGTGTTCGCATGTATTCAATCATCTGGTTCAATGTATCTTGAGTAACAAATCCAGGAACCATAGACTTTTCAATTGTAATTCTTTTTTCGAATTCTTCACACTGCTTGGTAAACGTGACATCTCTATCACCTTTAAATTTATTTAGTAATTTTAAAAACTGCTCCCAACATTCAACCTGACTATGTAAAAGTAATAATTTATAAAAATGCCCGCAATTTGTTGTAAACGGATAATCGAAGTATTTTTTATTTCTAGCAATGTTTGTGTTTATTTTATTAATACCTTCGGATACGACATTAAGCAATTCCTCCATTAAAGCCTCCTCCCTGCAACATTGTAGATTGTTAAGATATATTCGATCTCAATTTTATTAATGTTCATTACTCTAAATTTTCTATGCTGCAATTTTAATTTCTGAGCTTGAAAGTCTGGAGCCATTTTGTATCGTGTTAAGATTTAGGGAAGTTTGTTGTAATTTGAATCCGTTTAAAGAACCAAACAAGAACTTTATCAATAATATGTGTTTTAATGGGTGTCTTGCATATTCGCCATCAATGCATTCTCTCAACCAACCTCCTATTTCTGCATCACATCCTAATAACTTAAGTAACGATCTGCTATAAAATTTCTCAAAAAAATATATTAGTTTGCGCAACCTTAATTTGTTGCTGAATTCATAGAAATTAGCCTCAATTAATTTCATAACATATAGATTGTGTAATTTTGGAAATAACTCATCTAACCATATATCCTGTTGAATAAATAAATAATTAATCTCATTACTAATCTCAATTAGTTCCGTTTTATATTCACTTAGTAATGGACTCCAACTTTGATTTTGCAAGGTTAAATCTGACCCACAATTAGGACAAAATTGTTTTAGAATAAAGAGCTTATTTCTTAATTTCGTATTGAAATGGAATCCACATGCTTCACATCCAGTAGAAAGTATTCTTTGATGATCTAAACAATAAAAATTTCCTGGGGCTTGATGTGTCCTTCGCCAGTATGATTCACCATTCTTATTCAAATCCTCAATTAAACAGGATGTACAGTACTTCAAATGATTACTTATACTTGATTTTGCAATATATCCTACTTGCGAATGTATGAGATGATATCTGGTATTTGATGCCATCATTTGTAGCACTTGTTGCTTACTTTTTGGGGTTAAAAAGGGGAGAAAATAAGGAAGTAATGAATGATTCCGAATAAAGTTCTGTTCGCTATAGTTGTTTTTACCAGGAATGTTTTTAACTAAACGATCCGTGATCTTAGGGAAATCCAGTATTTGGGTGCATTTGACACCATACAAATCGAACATCGTTTTTTCAACTTTCAAATTACCACTTAAGTGATGATATCTTGCTAAAATGCTATAAAGTATTTCATCTGGATAAATGTTTGGAAAAAAGTTCATTATTAATTTGAACCTCCTAAAGAAGTTCTCCCTTTCTCAATAGATCGCATATTAAATCTCGATATCTTTAAAGCATCAGGTACGATATTTGCTATAAATATTTTTCCTTCATACACAAGTTTGATGCTGTCTATTTCCTCCTTTGAATATATAACTGGGACTAACCATGTTCCATAAATTGCTGCTCGATAAAACCACTGTTCTTCAATCGCTTTTGAGCATGTGTAAAATAAATCATTGGAATAGATACCCATTGGTGTAACAAGGGCAAATGCAAAAATTTTTTTCAATAAAATCACCTCTCTGAATAATTTTTTACTATTAATCTACTAATAGTTATTATCAAATTCGATAGTTTTTATACTTATAAATAGTATTTTTATTTTTAATATTTATACGTTTGTGTTTCAATTGCTACCCATTGTCTACACTTTTAATGAGGTGTAATTAACATGGGCGACATTTTAAAGATTGTTGGTGCTAGAGTTAGAGATATTCGTAAAGATCGTGGTTTAACTCAGGAACAATTAGCTGAGGTGTCTGGATTCCATTTTACTTACGTAGGGGCTGTTGAACGTGGTGAAAAAAACATCACTTTACTTAATCTCGAAAAAATGGCCGAAGCATTAAATACTGATGTTCAGGAACTGTTTAGATATGCTGGCCTTGACTTAGGTCAAACAAGCAAACAAAGGGATCTTCAAGAAGTCCTTAATTTACTCATGCGTCAATCAAATGAGGAGATAAAGAGGGCAAAATTTATTTTATCTGAGTTTTATAGAAGTAAATAAGAATGAAATTAAAGAGGTTATCCGACTTTTTTGTAGGATAACCTCTTTTTTAGGTCAATAAATTCTCTAATAATTGTACACTATCATTCACGAAAGTTATTTGGCTTTAAGAATTTATACTTTACTTATTGTCCGCAACCCTTTGAGGTTGTGAACACGAAGCAACGTAAATTAGTCTTTATTGTTTTAGCAAATATTCAATTTTCCATATATCGCATTGGTTGTCCCTCCCACATTATTAATTGGAAATACGTCCTTTCACTTATTGCTCATATCTTTCTTTAACATATCAAAAACCCCCATAAACAAAGTATGGGGGTTACTTAAACCATTTATTTCTTTTTCATATCCTTATAAGCAGTTCTGCGTTCATCTGTTACCGTCTGACCGCCAATTTTCAGATACTCTTGAACGCCTGCATCGAATGTTTTGTTAAAATCATCAGGCTTAGCCATGATACTTTTTACGACAGCCTCAAGAGCCTTATCTTTAAGCGTTTTTCCGTATTTAATTTCGGAATCGATTGGACGATCGAAACGTGGAATCGTATAGCCGTCTTTAAGACCATTGTTAATTGTTTGCTTCGCTAGTTCTTTATAGTTAGGGAACGCTAGAGAAGTAGCTTCAATATTTTTTTCTTGGGAGCCAAAATCTTTACCATTAATTACAATAGCAATATCGGTGTTATTGTAGAATGTTTTCTTTGCCTCATCCGTTGTGATTGTTTTCGGAAACCCATTCTCTAACGTATAATGCTGTCCTTCGATACCATTCGTAAGCGTAAACAATACGTCCGATTTTGACATCCAATCCAAATATTTAACTGCTTCAGCTGCGTGCTTGCTCGTTTTTGGAACCATAATATATGCGCCAATCGGGTCGTAAATACCTTTTACTGATTTGCCCTCTTCGTTCGTAAATGGATCCATGGCGACATACTCGGCACCTGGTACATTCTTTTTGAGCGTATCGAATACATTGCCAGTACCCATTAAGTTTGGATGAGCAGCAAGTGCAGTAAATGCACCTACAAGACCATTCGCAACATCTTTCTCGAAGCTTTTTCCATCTTTATCAAGTGCGAAGTCTGGATTAATTAAGCCCTCACTATTCATCTTATTCAAGAACTGCAGGCCGTCTTTGTAACCTGGTTTTTGCAATTCTGGGATGTAATTCGACGTCGACAAGGCATAGTTATCTTCTTCTGACAATTTCTTAACGAACGAAGAGATTAAAACGCCTGGCGTTGTAATCGCCGTACCGTCGAGAGAACTAAAATCGTATGGGATTACTTTGCCGCCTGTTTGGCCAGGGTCTTTCTCTTTAAACGCTTTGATTGTTTTGTAAAATTCATCTGTTGTCTTCGGAACCGGCATACCCAGCTTATCTAACCAATCCTTTCGTATGTAGGAGGACTGGGTATATTGCAGTGTTCTCTTTGCAGGGATCGCATATTGCTTGCCGCTGAAGATTCCATAGGAGAGAACATCTGTACCAAGGAACTTCTTCAGATTGGGTCCATTGGCATCGATTAACGAACTGAGATCGGTCAAGCCACCGCTTTTCACATAATTGTTAATCGTCGTTGTGTCATACGTAAACACAAGATCAGGGGCATCGCCGGATGCCATGAGGATGTTAAGCTTATCCACCTCTTGGTTGCGGGGAACCGGAATGAACTGCAACTTAATATTGTTCGGATCACCGAAATTCTTCTGAATCCACTGTGTCCAGAAGTTGTTGTCAACCGGTCCTGCACCTGCTGGCGCGTTCCCCCTGTCGAATACTTCTACCTTAAGTGTAACGGGATCTTTACTCACAGCAGGAGTTGCGTTAGAGGTGGCTCCTGCTGTGGTGCTTGAAGAAGCTTCTTTCGGTGCACTTGAACAAGCTGATAACATACCTGCTAATACAATTACTGAAGTTGAAATCCCAAACCATTTCCGTTGCTTTGCGTTCATTTTTAAACTCCCCTTCACATGTGTTGTGATTTTCCTATATGTTACACCTCGATGAATCCGAGATACCAACCGTGTGCAATATTGCATCAATTAACCCTTTACCGCCCCAATCATAATGCCTGAGACGAAATACCGCTGAACCCATGGATATACAATCAAGATCGGCGTCGTTGCGAACATGATACTTGCCGCTTTAATTCCTTCTGGCATAACTTCAATTTGCGACGCACCTTCCATTGCGGTTAAATCCGTTACCATACTGTTCATAACGACCTGATACAGCTTCAGCTGTATCGGATATAGGTCTGCGTGTGTAATGTAGAATAGTGCATCCATAAACCCATTCCATCTAGAAACGGCATAGAACAGACTGAGGGTCGCTATTGCTGGCAATGAAAGCGGCAGAACAACACGGATTAAGGTGCCGATATGAGAGCTGCCATCCAGATACGCTGACTCCTCTAGGCTAGCAGGTACTGATGAAAAAAATGATCGCAAGATAATCAAATTAAAAGCACTAATCATACCTGGTATAATTAACGATGTAAGACTGTCTAGCATACCTAACTGCTTCACGAGTAGATATTCGGGAATTAATCCGCCGCTAAAGAACATCGTAAAGATGATGAGAAGCATAAACACAGATCTTCCCTTCAAACGTTCCTTCGTTAAGGGGTACGCCGCGCAAATGCTCATGAGCATACTGGCTGCCGTATACGTCGCTGTGAGTAGGATTGTCAGCCCCATCGACTTCAGCATTCTCGTATCTTGGAAGACAATTTCATATGCGTGAAAGTCCAGTCCCCGTGGAAATATCGTAACTTCGCCTGAGAGTACCGCATGCTTAGAGCTTAACGAAATCGAGATGATGTGCAAGAATGGCAGAAGACAGATCAGCAAGACGAGTCCGACAAATAGCATGATCAGGGCGTCTGTGATACGAATGCCTGGTGTTTTTCGTTGTACGTTGGTTGTCATACCCTTTCCCCCTACCATAATCCTTGTTCCCCGAAGCGCTTGGCGATCGTATTCCCCAACACGACAAAGATGAGTCCGACCAAAGCTTGGAACAAGCCCATCGCCGTCGCCAGCGAGAATTGTGCTGATTGAAGCCCTGCTTTATACACAAATGTGGAGATTACTTCCGCATAATCCATGACCAGCGGATTGCTCATCACGAACGGACGCTCGAAGCCGATTGTCATAATATGCCCGAGCTGCATAATCAGCATCACTACAATGGTGGGTCGGATGCCTGGCACCGTAATATGCCACATTTTCTTCAGTCTACCCGCCCCATCCACATCTGCTGCTTCGTAGAGCTCCTTATTAATGCCGGTTAATGCAGCCAAATAAATAATCGTTCCCCAACCAGCACTTTGCCAAATGCCAGTTCCAAGATAAACAAGTACCCAATTCATTTTTTCCGTTAAAAATGGGATTGCTGGTATCCCCACTAAGTTGAGCATATTGTTAACGAGTCCGCCTTTGGTGGCAAACATTTGATAGACGAGACCACCAATAATGATCCATGAGATAAAATGCGGCAGATACAAAATTGTCTGCGCCATTTTTTTATACCACATGACCCTAAGTTCATGAAGCAAAAGTGCGAGAATAATCGGTGCTGGAAAAGAAAATACCAAATCCAAGAAATTCAGCACGAGTGTATTCCTCACAACCGTATAAAATTGGCTCATGGCGAACAGCTCGCGGAAGTTATCGAACCCGATCCATTTGCTTCCGGTTACGCCTTGAAAAATACTGTAATCCTGGAACGCTATCGCCGCGCCATACATGGGCACATATTTGAAAACGATGAAATAAATAATGGGAAGGACAAGTAATAGATATAACTGAAAATCCTTCCGAAACCACTTTGCCTTTCGACGCCTCACGGCCACTGGCAACGATTGCAGCTTACTCTGTGTAGTAGTTTGGTCCATGTGCATCCCTACTTTTCTTTTCTTTTCTTTTCTTTTCTTTTCTTTTCTTATACTTAGGCGACCTATCCAATTTGGCCCCGTCCCTAAGCCTATCAGTTCAGGTGATTAACCACACTATACGGGGAAAGCTTTTAATTGCACAACAAACTAAATTCCGATCATTAAACAGATTTCCGAAACCCTTGATACAACAGCTTTCGCTTTCTAATTTTTCGGAACTTTGTTGCGTTATAAGTATTGGTTTTAATGTTTGGTTCACCCTGTTTGCAACTTTTTTAATACAAAAGATTGTATTATCACTATCCGATCTGAGACGTTTGGACGCAATAAACTGATATCTGCTCGATTAACCAATTTCAGAAATAGGCATTAAAGTTCCAGATTGCTTTGCAACCTACTGACCCGTGTGTTGATACGGTAAATTGCAACAATCATTAACACATCAACGACAATGCTGATAATTGTTTTCACATGAAAGGCTCGAATATCAAACTTAACTTCTTCGAAATTGCTGCAAAAGAAATAAAAACAGCCTCAGTCTATTGAAGCTTAAGACTGAGGTCGCTAACAATTATTGAACGATAAGCAACAGATCCAAATTGCTAGTCATATTTCCTGAATTCAGTTCAAGCTTTGAAACAATCTATATACGACAGTTGCAGCTTGTGCTCTAGTAGACGCGTTCTTGGGATTAAAATAACCCTCGGTCGTTCCGTTCATTAGACCTGATTGTTGTAATACGGAGACAGCATCTCGCGCATAGGCGGATACACTATCCAAATCATGAAATCTAGTTATTGTATTGTTCGAAATTGAAGGTAAGCCACTTATTCCAGACATGTTGGAAATACGGAAGATAAGCACAGCCATATCTTCACGACTAATCGCGTCGTTTACCCCAAAAGATCCATTATCCTTACCTTGTACTAAACCTGCTTTCTGGGCAGAGGCAATGGATCTGTAATACCAAGCATCCGATGCGACATCCGAAAAAGCAGCAGTAGCTGTCATATCTTCTAGGCCGAAAAGCTGGACTAGGAGTTTTACAAACTCCGCTCTTGTCACCTTACCTTCCGGTACATAGTATTCTTCGCTTCTGCCATCAATAATTTCACGAGCAGCTAGGCCAAGGACACCTTCACTAGCCCATCCATATCCGTCCATATCTTTGAAAGACACCATGGAATGGTACGCCACATATTTGCTAAAATGATTCGGTTTAAACGTAACCATGTTTGTTGACGCATTATATTTGGCATTCCGTACAACCTCTAATTTGCCATCGTCTCCAAGGAAGTAGATTACGACTTGATTCGGATTCTCACTTGGACTAAGTATATAAGGAATTTCAACCTGAACCCCTCCATTTAGGTGAGTCAATCGTTTTCCATCCAGCATCAAATTAAAATCATAGACTGTTTGTGAGCCTGTTTTTTGCCTCACTTCCGATGAAAGCGTTGCAGGATCTACTCTGGCTACAGTGAAGAGAAGATTAGAACTTTCGGTAACCTGAGCATTTTTAAGTACCTTAGTACCCAAGGTTATCGTCGCCATGTCTGTTTGAATTTTTATCGTGTCTGCATGGCCTGATCGAGAGGTTGATTGGATCCATTCGGCAGCCGGTAGGCTAACCTGCACTTCGCTGGTATCAGGCTTCGAAGTGACTTGAATGAGTACTGACTCCTTCTTCGACTGTTCGAATGCTTTAAGGAGTTCATTGGCCGTAACACCGACAGAAATAATCCCCTTGTCCGTAGGTTCCGCTTCAAGCGTAATAACATTCAAATTGGAATTCGGGCTTGGGCTTGGGCTTGGACTTGGACTCGTGCTAGGGCTTGTAGGGGTTACAATTATCTTAACTTCTCCGCCAGCCACTCCTGCTAAAGTCTGCGGTTGTGGTTGACTGTTCAGTAAGGACAATGATAACAAGCTTACGGATGCATTGCCATTTCCAACGGCTTTGAACGTAATTGTAAAAATATCCTTATCTCCGTTTAGACCTGCTCTGCGCCCTGTAAGTGTAAATACAAGACTAATCTTATTGTCCAGTGTTTCAGGCTCTCTAACAAAGGCCTCTCCACTTAATGTGCTAGAATAACCTGTATACTGTAGCTTTGTACTATCATAAGCAAGTTCCATCTCAGCACCATAGACATCTGCGAGCGACTTACCCTTAACGGTAATCGTAATATTTTCTCCGGATTGGACATTACCAGAGGATGATTGCAATTCAAATGTATTGGATACTTGTTCTGCATACGAGACTGGTAGCATGGATGCCAACAACAAGAAAACAAGACAAATCACTAGAAGATAACGTTTCATATTGGATCCCCCAAAGTAGGCTACGGAAGGGAGATACATCTATCTTCTCCCATCCGTTAAATGTTGTTAGTTCAATATTCGTTGTGCCATGGAGACAAGGTCAAATAAATCCAGTGTTCCGTCTTGATTCAAATCATATTTTTGGAGCAATTGCCAATTTGACGAGCTGCTGGTTGCATGATAATTCGCTGAAATTAATGCCACATCACCTACTCCAGCAGTCTGACTGGCCAAAGCGCGAAATCCTGCCAGTGCCTGAGACAGTGCATCTTCTGCCTGATCAACCTGAGTCTGAGTGGCATTACTTTGATCAAATACCACTTTGGCTGTCGCGATTGCGGCGTTAAGTGCATCAATAGCGCTCTGTGAATAATAACCAAAACGAGGTGCCGCTGGATTCAAAACCTTGGCATTTGCGACGGTATTAGCAGCATCAGCCATGATCGTCGTCAAATCTGCCTTGTTCACTGGAGCTGGTGCAACGATGTTAAACGTATGTCCGCTACCGCTACTCACCGTCATCTCGTTACCAAACTGATCACCTAAGACGATGCCGTTCATATAGACATTGGTAGTAACCGACTGGTTCAATGCCCGAAATGTAAGTGTGAGTAAATCCAACGTGCCAGTAACTGCACTTGTTGAACCCGTACTAGCCTCGATAATTTTTACTGTGCCCAAACCAGTCGTGCTTCCCACCACATTAAAGCCATTAAGCAAGGAACTCACATTTACGTACTCAAGTACATTCGGATTGTAGTTGACTGTAACCGACTTGGCATATACGTTACCGACGACATTCGCCAGTCCGTAAGTAAGCTCGAAGGAATCTCCTGTCTGTATGGAACTCGGCCCTGTTAATCGATATGAAGTCGTCGTTACAGGAGGTGTTGCATTTACGGTTACTTGAGCAGTTGAGGTGTAAGATCCGTCAACGGTAGTAACTGTTACAACCGTCGTACCCACTTGCTTCGCAGTTATGACACCGCTGGTACTTACCTCCGCTACGTTTGTGTTGCTAGAACTCCAGTTCACAGCTTTATTGGTTGCATTCTGCGGCGATAGTGAAGCTGTTAACTGGGAAGTTTCCCCTTCTTGCAGAGTCACCATTGTCGGCGCTACACTAACACCTATTACACCAACAACCACTGGCGGCAGCGGTAATGTCCTCGCAGACACTACTGACGACCTATCAGATTCACCTGCTGTGTTAACCGAAGACACCTTATAATAATAGATTGAATCTGCGGTCAGACCTGAATCGGTATATATCGTTCCTGTTCGAGGAACACTATTCAACTTGGTATAGATCCCATCAGCAGTAGCTGAACGATATACATTGTAACTCACAGCTCCATTGGCCTCACTCCAGCTTATCTCGATGCTATTCATGCCCTTCGCCATTGCACTTAGGTCTGCAGGAGCCGATGGGACAGAGACGACCTGTGCAAAGATAAATTCTAATGTACGCTCTTCTTGTTTTCGGAATAGATCAATCGTGAATTTGACAGTAACTTTTCCAGCTGTTTGTGCGGATAAAACACCATTGGCATCAATTTGACCATTACCTGAAGTAACCTGCCAATTATACGCGTATATATCTGAAACCCCATCCCCACCAGAGGCAACATAAGTTAGCTTGGGATTTCCATCCAATTCCAGTGTTAATGGATCGGAATACTCCTCACCGTCAACATATACTTGAAGAATTTCAGATGCATTTGGGCTACCTATTGTAACCTTAACATCTGTGTATATGTCAGGCGCACTAACGGAGGAAACTCGAATGAAGCCGGTAGCACTCTGAATAGATTCATAATTACCATAGTTGACCATTAAAGTTGGATTTATTATTAAATTTCCATTTGTATCAACAGTAACATTCCCCGCTAATTCACCCAACGGTGTAAATACAATATTCTGATCGGCAGTTGCTGGAAGCACACGAGCATTAATTTTCGCAGTAGCACTCAGAGCATCCTTTACCGGTACCAGTTTAATACCTTGACTCGCGTTCACATTAATGCCTTCCACATCGTAATTAATCTTTTCCGGTTGAATTTTTGTAGTAAACACTGCCAAATTATCAATCGTAGTCGTCCATGATGCAAGAGAGTTGAAATAATGTGAAAATGCGATTGCTCCAAAGCTGTTTGAATAACTAATCCTAGAATCCATTGCTAAATCTGTTACTGTGGATGTGATGCTAGGGTTACTCTTATCTGTCACTGTAAAGCTGATCTTTCTGTTTTTAAAATCCAGATTTACTCTTACACTATAATTTTTGTTAGCTCCTTTAAAGCCTATCCCCACATCTTTAGTATCTGCATAACTCCCGACAGCCCCATTAGTCCCAGTAAAGCCACCGTGGATGTAGTTGAAATTTCCATTTACGGTACCATCCTTTGTGGGCATTGCCGTTGAATCATAAGTTTTATTATAGTAATACGTCATTTCAGGAAAGGTCCCAAAGGCTGCCGGGTATGTGGCTAATGCCAAATACGTATTTCCGTTTGTATCTTCAATTGAAATATGTCCGCCTCTGTAACGGTTATCAGCTGTAAAAGAACCTACATTCCAGTCAAAATCAACAACCACTTTGTCGTCACTTACAGGAGTGACTGTTCTACGGTTTAGAGAAGTCGCGCTGCCTCTTTGACTTAATACAGCAGCCTGAAGTTTTTTATTGCCAGATGCGTCGACAACTTGATACGTAAACGTGTTACCGTCTGTAAATCCACCTTTGGAACCTATGCTGTAGTTTTCCCAATCCTCACTGATTTGGGGTACATAGATTGTCGCACTATCCGTAAAGTCACCTTCTATAGAAGTAGCTGTAATCACTGCTACACCTGGTTTATTTGCTGTGACGATCCCATTTGTATCAACAGATGCGACTGCATTATTATTTGAAGACCAGACTACACCTGTATTTGTGGCTTCCTCTGGTGCAAATATGGCTTCCAGCTTAGTAACAGGCTTACTGTCTCCCTTAGCTGCAGAATCGGGAGAGAAATAATTAGAATTAACCCATACCTCATTTTTTGACAACTCCATACTAGTTGCAGCTATTGACCCTTCCACGACTTTTACAATACATTCTGCAGTCACATGACTACCATCAGCCGAAGTAACAATAACAGTTCCGATACCAGCTTGTAGCCCCGTCACTACACCATGCTGATCTACAGATATAATGCCCTCACTATCTGGCTTCACACTCCATATAACAGCTTTATTCACTGCGTTATCTGGCTGCGCTAAATAGACGAGTGGCTTGGTGCCTCCCACAGGAAGTCCTATTTTGCTGTTGGAGAGCAGCAGTTTTTCAACTAGCACGTCAGTTACAGTAAGAGTTATAGAAGCCGTTATTGCAGGATTTGAATCAGAAACAATTTTTATGGTTGTGATGCCAGGTTTAATGGCAGTAACGAATCCAGTTGAATCCACTTTCGCGATACTTTCGTCATCACTGCTCCAATACACTTTGTAAAATGATGCATCATTGGGTATTACAGCAGCCGTTAGCTGTAAGCTTTTGCCGGCGAGAACAGAACGATCTCCTCCACTAATTGATACTTGGGTAACATCTGATTGAGTTACAATTACATTGAAGTTCACACTGCTTGCTCCATCATCTGATGCAGCAGTAATCGTAGCCGTTCCACCTCTAATAGGATTTAGCTGTACAACAGGTTCATAATTAGCAGTTGAAAGTTTATCAGAAAGTGTAAGCATTGTCCTGTCATCGGTTTGCCACGTATCTCCGTACCACCATGCAATAGCGGGATCCGATACCGAATATACAACTGACTTCTTGGTAGGGCTACCCGAAACAGCACTTTTAAATTTTATCTTATCAAAGGGTTTGGCTTGAATTGTACTTCCTTGTGCTATTGTCCCTGTACCAACACTACTTCCACCTCTAATGAGGTCATAGGTGATCGTCATCCCGCTAGTTGTAACTGCATCACTAACTGTCACATTTACGGTTGTTGTAACATTTCCTATTTTTGCAGTGATTACAGCCATTCCTGCAGATCTGCCTGTAACAAAACCAGCATCTGATACTTCAGCTACACCGGGATTACTAGAACTGTAACGAATCTTATATTCTGTGAGTAATTTATCCATTGGTGCGATTGTAGGCTGTAAACGACTGACCTTACCCACATTTAGGGACAAGTTGTCATTTAGAAAAGATAGGTTGGTAGCTTCGCCTACATCGTAATTTGTTCCGTTATATCGCAGTGGATTATAAAGAGTATCCGATGCTTTCTTTGAATGCCCTCTGATTAGGTAAGCATACATACTATCCATCATGTCACCCGATTTACCGATTCGAGTGCTACCCATTTCCTTAATACTTTCTGTTCCATTATTAAACATCCCACGTTTGCTGGCTCCTGGACCTTCTCCTGCTTTAGCGCCTGCTCCGTAGATGGCTAACACCTCTGTATTCCAATAGTAAAACCCTCTTGTTGTGCCATAAGGATTCGGTATATCAAGTGGAGCCTGCATATAATCTAGTAAGAAATTGTACTGTCCATTTGGAGTAGCACCATAATATTTCGGCAACGTCAAGGTACTCTCAGTATCACCAATTAGAGAAGAAGTCGTAAATGTGAATCCTGTTTCTACATTGATATAGTCATAGTACTTTGTCGCATTATTTTGCATGGCGGCATTCATCATGACAAATTGACTCGTGGTTTCTCGTCCCCCATAGAGTGAAAAAGCCATCCCGTCAAATTCAGCTCCGCGATTTGCAAATGCTTGGAAAAAGCCTGAGATTTGTGCAGGATCGTATCCAGTATTTGTGTGTATGGTGTTGATTGCACCAGGATAAATTTCTTTAACTGCTCGTGAAGAAGCGGTTATAATTGCAGCATGCTGATTATAATTCGAACCTAATGCTACTGGGAATACAAGTCCGCCATCTTGCTCATTTCCATTCTTTACAGATATAACACTGACACCTTCAGATTTCATCTCTGAAAGGGTATCATGTACATAATTATAAACGGCAGTTTCCAACATCTGAATATCGGGATTTGACAGATTACCATTGTAATCTTTTTGAATCCATTCAAACGGCATATGTGCCTTGGCCGCACTAATCCATGTGTCGCTATAGTGGAAACTAGGCGTATATGTCATGTTTAATTCATTAGCGCGTTTGCCAATCGCAATACTATGTTTTTTATCAAAATATCCTGGGATCGTTTGTCGTCCGGTAACCGTTTCTCCATCATAACCCGACGTGGCTGTGGATAAAGGCGTTAAAGAATACCAATCATAAATTGGATTTCCGGACTTCACCCATAACATAGTCAGTATTGAATTCACACCATGGTTAGATAGGATTCTCAGTGCATCCTGCTGCACACCATTTGCAAAATATTTGCCTCCAGCATCCTCAGTTGCCTGAAGAAATGACATGTCAGCGCCCTTAATGTAATCATTGGATATTTCGAACACATTTAGATTATCAACATATGCAAACTGGCTGCCATTTGAAGTCCATTCGTCTGCCGGGTGAGTGTTGTCTATTTCTTCATGTTTGGGTCTTTGCCATCCATTGGGATAGGGATTATTAGTATCTTTATTCTCATGCACGGTGACAGAATTGATATAGTTTTGGTCAAATATCGTATTTGCATATAATTCGACTTCTGTTTGACTCACACCGGTGTGAAACGCGATAGTGACCAGTGCGTACCCTTCTGTACTGGCAGGTGCTTGACGCAGTACAACCCCATCTAATCCCCTAACACCAAGATTAACACGGTTCCCCAATATTTCCCTTTCAACAAATAGACCCAGCACAGATGTTTCACTTAGATTGTACTGTTTGGTTGTTTTATACGTGTCTTGTTTATCTACTTTCATGCGAACTGTAGCTATATAATCTGTATCAGGTTTTACAGACACTTTTTGACTAACTTCAGAATGATCGGCCAGCTTGACTGCATTCACGCCTGTGTCTGCCTTAGCTGTGTCAATACTAACTTGACCTTTGGTGACCCAGTTTTGAAGGCCTTCTTCAAAATTCCAATTCAGCACCGGATTGTTATCGTTGGAGTCAAGCGTTATTGTAACCTCATCAATCTGTAGTCCGCTTGACGTTCCCGCATTTACATTTATGGTCATTTGTCCGTTATAGACCAGCACATTTCTATGAGCAATTTCCCTCCAAGTACTTGTATCAAGAAATGAGTCAATTTTAAGTACCGAATCAGGGCCCCCTGTATCTTTAATTGTTAAATTGGCGGAATTGCCACTAGTCGCACCTTTTACCGACATGCTTACTGTGTAGCTGCCCTGGGGAATCCCTTTGATTGTTTTGCTTAAAGTTGAACCGGATTTCATTAGAGCATAGTTCCCATTTATGCCATCAGTAGCTTGAACCGTAACATTACCGTTTACGTTCCATCCATTAAAATTAGATTCGAAACCTAAATTCTCACCACCTGTATCAACTTCCTGTGCATATGCAGTCGCAACTGGTCTCGTAGATACTATTGAAATCAAAATAAATACTGTGAGCAAACATGAAAGTATCTTTTTAACCATCGATACATCTCCTTTAGCAACTAAAGTAATCCTAAAATTTGCAAGCGCTTCCAATTATGACGAATTGATATATTGAATGTTATTAATACTTGAAAACAAACTTCAAAAACTTTACCTCAACGTTCCGAAATGGTAGAGCTTTAATAGTCGCCCTTCCTATATCTTCCAAATGGGATTGAAGCTGTCACCTCCTAAAATATTTATCTTAACCGACGGTTTAAGTGGTAATCACACTATACATAGCCGTCATCCGAATTTACAACAAACTAATTTCAGGATATAAACCTTTTTCCGAAACCCTTATATTCACTGTATTTTACGTTTAATTCAAACAATTCTCGCTGACAAATAGGCCTCCGTTGCTTCGCATATTGCTCGTCGAAACAAATCTGAAGACTTGCTTGGAATGCATCTTAACATATCGATCAGCAAAGGCTGGGGCTGTGCGAAATGTTAACATATAAAAAGACCGCACATGTGGGCAGTCTCAAGAATCTATTACATCTTTTTGCTTACTGTATTACAGCCGCATTCTATGACTTGGAAAATAAAGTATTAGACTGCGGCTGCTTCTACATCAACTAAAGTACCTGTTACTCGGGGCTTGGGCTATTTGGGAACAATGTCACTTATATGAGAAATACATTGTTGCGCTCACTAAGTCATACATGCAAGGCTCTTTCTTTGTCATGATATGAAAAGCAGTATTAATGCCCGCGTCAGCTCCAACGGCGTTATAACCAGCTTGCGTATAATGGAACTGATCTTTCATAAGCCCGGCTGTAGCCATTGCCGCAAATTTCGTAGAAACCAGCACCATATTACTATGTGTTCTGCATAGTTCAGTTTGAACGGTGATAATTGAATCGTATAAGGTTGCGTTGTCCCGATGGTTACCGATTCGGACGATATAACACTTTTCGAGGCCTGTTGTGATCATGGCATCTATCATAGCGTTAATATGTATGGCGTAGTTCGCCCCGGTCATCGCGTTATCACCGTCAGTTTCACCTTGGCACCATACCATGAACTTGTTTTTAATGGTGTATCCATTAGATGTCAACCAGTTCTTAGCGGTGTTGTATCGGGCAATAGCGTCGTTAAGATAAGCCCCTCCAGGCTGCCATAGCGTAATAGATGACCCGCCTTTTGCTGCGGATACCGCAACCACCTTGCGGCCGACAACCCCAAAATAGGCGTTAACAAAAGAAGACACCATTGATCCTGTTTTTGCGCCTGGCTCTGTGATTCCTGAAGCGTTATTCTCGTTCTCACCGAACGGCTCTGACAGTGGATATAGCTGTGTCGGATCCGAGATGGCACGGAACTCATATGTTGTACCAGCTGCTACAGCAGGTGCTTGCTCGGCCGTCCCACGACCAGCCATATTCGACTGTCCCATAAACATGATAAGGTCTACCTCATTTTGACCTACACAATTACTAGCTGCTAAATTCAAATCCATTATGAATTTGCCACCACACTTATTGGTTGATTTCTTCATTGAGAATCTGAGATCAGATGTCTCGAGAGGTATTATTTTAGTCCTCTAACGAGTACCGATTGTAATCTCATATACAGGCACTGCACGAACCGAGTGAACTTCAGCTATACGTTCGGTCGCCTGTTCACTCCAGCCCGCCATCGTAGTGTGGCTATTTACAAATGAACCTTTTCGAATCGGTGAAATATAAATATACATGCCCTGTTTAATTAGCCTCTCCTCTAACTGCTTTAAGCCGATTTCCCATGGTAATCCGTTACTGAAGTTGTCGTTGATGAGATCTCCATCGATGAAAGCATAGCCAATATCTCCTGTATAAGTGATGCGTAACAGTACTTGTTTCACCTGTCCAAAGGCATCTGATGCGAATCGAAGCTCTGCTTTATCCGGGCCTACCTTGGTGCAATCAAACGTAATTTCTTTTTTTGGAATGTGAAACTTATACACTTTGAACAGTTCTTGCATGCTTTGCCCTACCAATTCTGCCCCGCTTATGATGTGAACAGCATCTACATCAGGGAATATGCAGAGCGTTACTTCCGTTTCATCTGTCGACTCAAGCTTAATTTGATCTTCATAAATTAGTAAATTAGTACTCGTCAAGAACACACGTTCACGCCCTTGTAAGTTGGCCTTCCAGAAATTAAGACTTTGTTGATCCGAAAAGGCAACTACATGCACGATTTCGCTAGATGCCTCCGCTTGCATACTGAACACTACCATATCCGCTTCTTCCAATGTAACAATGGTTACGTCATCTGTATGCCGGACGGAACCTTGATTAAGTTTGATCTCACTATGTAGTGACTCGGAGTGAATGGCGAATTCCCCTCGCATACCATCTGGAATCGCGAAGAAGTAGTAGATCTCACCATCTACCTCGATATGCGTAATCAACTGTGCTGTTGCATACTTCAACTTAATGCCGCTAAGATCAAATTGATAGGGTAGCATGCAATAGCTGTCTTTCTTCAACCGTAGGCCGCCTTCTGCTGGGAACCGAATGGTCTCCGCTTCCATTTCAATATCTACCTGAATATCCACTAAATCGATGTTCTCGACATGATCCTGATAATTGTTCAAGAACAACAGCCCCGAACCCTCACTTGCTCGTACCGCATAACGGAGCGTATTGATGTCAGTTGGTTCTATTTCAGAGGCACCCATTGGAAGAATCGTCTTCGTGCGACACAACCATTCCTCGTATTGCGTATAGAAATAATGCTGTAGCTTCGTTCGTCTATAGGACTCCCGCACTTGCCCGAACTCCCCAATCATCGCATTGAAGTCGTAGGAGATCTTTGGCGTTGCCAAATCATTCAGGTATAAGTCCCTCTTCCCCTTCGGATTCGAACCCCCATGATACATATAGTAGCCGATCATATTGCAACCTTCTGCGACTTTCATTCCTGTCATTGCCGGCACACTGTCATAATCAAATTGGAAGCGATATTTATAGAACGGTGTCATCCCTCCGCCCATTTCGCAGCACATGTAGGGGTAATCTTCGGGCGTGTATAATGGTTCAAAATTATAACTTTTCTGTTTCTCATTGTTGTGTTTATCTCGGAACAGATATTCGGGTGTAGGAGGGTGATCCTTCATCTCTCCGAATCGACCATGCTCGTAATAAATCCAAGGCCAGTACGCATAACCGCCCCATAATGGCAACATCTCCTCCGTTGGCGTCGTTGCTCCTCCCCAGGCTGTGCAGGTATAGATAGGCGTCACAATACCCGCCTCAACGGCAAGTTCCTTCAGTTTTATCATATGATCCTTGCCACCTGTCCCTTGGCTCAGCCATAAGTTGCTAATGCCCGTCGTGAGCGCCCATTGCGCTGCAGAATGGTTATGTTCGTTCTCAATTTGTGTACCAATGATCGGCCCGCCTTGAGCGTACAGAAGGCCCTGTAACTGCAGGCTAATCTCTTGATACAGCACCTTCACATACGCCAAATAGCCCTCATCATTAGATCGCACCTCGAATGGGCGACCGAACAACCAATCCGGCATACCACCATTTCGCACCTCTCCATGACAGAAAGGACCAATTCTTACAATGACGTAAAGTCCGTGCTTGCCACACAGCTCCACAAATTTATTTAAATTTTTATTACCGTTCCATTCAAATACTCCCTGAATTTCCTCATGCATATTCCAAAATACATAGGTAGCAATTACATTGATACCACCCATTTTCATTTTAACAATCTCATCTTCCCATAGAAGCTCATCATAACGGGAATAATGAAACTCTCCACAAACCGCAAAAAAAGGCTTACCATCGCGCTCCATATAATAATTTGTAAAGCTTATGACTTCCCCCTGTGGGTTAGCGCCTCCTTGCCGAATATGTCCTGAGTAAATTCGCTTTCGGTCATCACGAGCATCTAATGTATATGTAGGCATTATTGAAAGCTCCTCCTATTTGATTTTAAATTATGCAACCCTTGATTTTATCAAATGTCGAAATGCGGCAATGTATTATCAAAAGCAAAGTTAATTCATATGTAACAATCCTTTTACAATTACAGGGCCAATCAAACCAGATGGTAGCGACTGACCGTCGTAACGATTGGCTAACGTATTAGTCACCTCTACACGTATCTCGTTCCAGCCTTGTCTCACGACCTGCGTAATATCGAACACATACGGTTTCCACATACGAACTCCGATTTCTATTCCATTGATCCATACACGAACCATTTCATGTGCATTCCCGAGATCAAGCATTATCCCCTTATAAGCTAGAGATTCAGTGAACTCGAAGAGCTTCTCATAAGTCATCTTTCCAGAAAAATGCTCCATACCTTCTAATTCCGTCCATGAGAGAAGGACCGGTAACTCATAACTTACTACTGCGTCTTGTACACGCCAACTTTCCGAAATATTCAATATCTCCGTCATTAGTTTTCGTTGAATTGAAGAATGTAATCCTAAGCCCGCTTGGCTCGGATCAATCGCAATAATAAGACATTCCCTGCGTTCAATTGTAAAGTTAATGTTCTGGTATGTTTCAGCAAAGGTTTCAGCGTGAGCCCTTTCCATTGTTCCAGTCCAAGGCTGCCACAACTCTGTTCCACCCTTTAACTCTGTACGAAGCATCCCTTCAAATGATATTTCGCCTTCATTCACAATGACATAGAAGTTTATACCTTCTTTTTTAACGCAACTGATCCGAATGGATGATGAAGCAGGCTGAAGTAAAGGTGCACTATCCAACAATTTCATCAACAATTCTGGTATCTCATTGGCATTATTTACACTTAACTGCCCGATTTCCTTCGTTTTCTTGCCTTCCTCAGCAGATATCTCAATCAGAATACCACCTTGATTTACAAATGCTTCAATCTTTGTCCAGCTCGATGATTGTACTTTTTCTGCATTTTCAATCAGTAATGCCTTATATCGCTGCTTTGAGATCCGAATTTCGCCATCTTCTAACTGACTTAAGCCATCTAGAAGCTCTTCTTCCAAGTAATTGAACTCAATTTGATTTTCATATAGAGGCTTAGCAATTTGCCATGGCAAATAATCTGCATGTGCCAGCACTGCGACTTCTGCAGTGTTAACACTGTCGGTCATTAGCCAACTCATTCTCTTCATATAACGTGAGAACTTGCTGTACTCCGGCCACCATATATTATTCGGACCTACATCTGGAGGTCTTTCATCACGTCGTTCATCCCGAATCGAATAGTAGAAAGCGTGTGGAGAAATCAAATTAACGCCTCTAACGAACAACCAATCTAAATACCACTTTATATTATCTGCGTTTAGTGCCCAGCCGCTTTCTTTTCCGCAAACGCCAAAACATTCATTTAAATTTCTTCTTTTATTACGATGGCGTGCAGAATCGGCAGAGCACTTCCCCATCGTACTATGCACGCCAGTCAGCGCTTTATCTTGTTCTGGGGCTATGTATCGCCATACCACGTCTTGCCCCGGGATGTGAAAATACTCCAATAGACCAATGTCATCACTTGCTGCCGGATGACCGGTCAATCCAATATTATGCCCTTCGCACCAATCAGCGAGTTGTTTATAATAGGTCCGTGCCAACCGATTCCGAACCGTCATTTCGTAAGCACTGCGAATTTTTCTTGTTTCCTCTCCAGCCTCAAACCAAAGCACGGGTAAATTCTGTTCATGATTTCCACAATCGAGAAACTCGTCTATAAACCTATGCGTCCACGGCTTCAAGCCATGTCTATGTTCTCGTCCAAGTAAATCAGGCTCATCTGTGAAAAATGCAAAAATTGTACTTCCGAAATATTTGCTGAGCCACGCATAATACTTTTCATGTGTAAGTGAAATGAAAGCTTGAACTGCTTTTGGATTTAATAGATCTGCAGCTAAGGGTGAATCTGGCTCCCCATCATCTTGACCTTGATGAACACCTCTAATGGTTCCCTTCGAATAAGTTTCGATGAAAAACAATACGGACCAATTCCCTATTTCTGGTTCCTTGAAACTTACACCATCTTGATCAAAATCCAGGTTTATCGTTCTTTCATGTGCAATTGTATCGTCTGACAACTTGAGAACAGCTTGAACCGAAACCATCTCTTCGCCCTGTGCAAGATCAAACGAAATCCTTATACCATCTCTCCCACAAGGATGCTCTTCCATTCTTAATCCACGGCTCGCAAATTCGGAATTTTGCTGAACGACTTTCCCGCAAGCAGAACCTGAAGGATACATCCCTTCATCATATAAAATAATCGACATCCCCAGTTTTGCAGCCTCTGAAACGGCTACCTCTACCAGCTCCATATAAGCATCTGACAAGTAGGGTGTCTCATGTGAAAGTCCCATCCGTGGATGAATGACGAATCCGTTCACTTCCTTTGAATGGAAATCGTGAATTTGTCTTATAATCTCCTCTTGTGACAACTCATCGTTCCAAAACCAGAAAGGAATCGGACTGAATTCCTCGGGTGGTTCTACAAATTGTTGTTTTAAACTTTCTAACGTGTTATTCATCTGTTTTCCCCTTGCATCTCAATCCGATAATCCCAGTTGCGATGAAAAATATGGCTTTAAAAGATGCGCCAGCTCATCATCTGACAATGGGTTCCGGTGCGTATTTTCCAAATAAATATGTTTTTCCGTCTCTGGCATCAAAAATTCCTTGTACCACAAGAAAAAATCAGGACTGTCGCCGTGTATGCGCAGAAACCGCCTTACTGTATCTACATTATATATTGTACTTTTAATATTCGTGAGCCAGTCTGCTTGGTAGAAACGATCCCACTTCCCATGCTCGGCATCTTTTAATATGTCTAGCCCTTTTTTGTAAGACCACATCGATTCGGATGCGTATACGAAGGCCTGTGGGTAATGTTGTTCATGATATTCCCTGTATGAACGACACAGCCAGTAAAATCCTTCACATCCGGACAAATGTAGAGCTCCATGGAAACGCAGCTGATCTGTTGCCCTTCTTAAGTCGTCAGGCACTAATTTCGCCAGGACTTCATCACATCTTTGAAGCCAAGCTTCCCATTTATTCATTCCTTGTTCTAATAAATCCTCGAAATTCTTCACTTGCTGATTGAATGGAACATCTCCCACAGCCCAGAACAATCTTGCATCTGGCTGCATACTCTTTCCTTGCAACCAATGTCCGATAATTTGTCTGGCAGGATGATGGTAATATTCATCTCCAGCTAAGTCATCAGCATGCGGCCCATACTGAATAGCTGCTTCCGTGTAGCTGAGATACAGTTCCTTCAACTCTTCATGGTGACTAGCATAATAGCCACTTACGAAATCTATAACATGCTTACTTACGTCAATTGAGCCCTCACTCCATAGCTCACGAAGAATGTCTAGGGAATAGACATGGGGTCTGATATTTCCACAATTGATTAGCAAATAATCATCAGCTCCAGCAGCAAATGCAGTCTCGATCTCCTGTTTTAGAAAATTAGACGAACCAGGGAACATCGTCAAATGGTTGGAAGCTTGTAAATCATGGAACGTCACGTGGTAATATAAACCATCTTTACCTCTATCATTGGCTGTAGGAAGTGAACCTACGCGAAGATTCTGATTATTATGTCTTCGGGAAACCATTTTCCCATAACCGTTATCAGCCCATATTTTGATCACATCTTCAGGCAGCTCCACATAGCCGCCTTTATACAATTCAGCGATCTCCCCATATAGCGCTACGCAATAAACTGGATTATGGACGGCACTTCCAATCATGTCGTACTGTTTTCGGATGACCTTACTTATCATTGAACCGCGCTTTTCCGACGTATCGAAAGAAGGATCGTTATGCCAAAAAGGTGCGTCTCCTTGACCTCGGAAGGAAAGTACCCATAAAACCTTCATATCTTTTTGCTCTTCAATCGCTTCCGCCCACAAACTTTCAAACAACTCGGGAGCTTCTTGATAGCTAGCATTTCTGCCTGGAAAAGCGCGTAAGAACATTTCTGCACCTAACGGCTCAGCATGATGATGCGTCACCCATAGCCCCATTTCTGCGGCAAGCTTGTAGTGGATACCATCTCTTGGCAAGTCTGTACCTGGAATAACCATATTTCCACCGCTGCGCAGCAGCGCTTCGAAAACAGGTTCCCAAACTTCCCTTGATGGTGGATACGGCTCTTTCCAGCCGATTAAACACACTTCGTCATTAACAAACCAGCCGCGATAACGAACCTTAGGCGCTGGGGCGTCATAATGATGACATGGAATTTTGATTTCGGAGAGCTTCGCAATGGACTGGTCTGTCCAAAACCAGAATGGCTGTATACCTAAATATTTCTTACTAAATGCTAGAATTCCATAAACGAGTCCCAATTCATCATGCCCTATGATCTCCATCCGGGGAAACTTTCCGTTCAAGTGGAAACGAAATCCAAAAGCCTCAGAACGTTTCGGAATGTCGTCTTTTTCTAGGGCAATTCGAATGCATAGTTCCGCTTCTTCATCTGCTCCGGTTACTAGCTCTGGTTTGGCTCCCAACACTGTTTCGAAGTCTCTAACCAGCATCTTCAAGGCATGTTCAACCGACGAAAACTGTATTTCAGGGATTTGTATATGTACCTGCCCCTTTAAAACTAATTGTTCAATTACCTGATTTTCCATACTTTTGTCGACATCCTTTCATTCACTGCTCTTAATTTTCTTTAACATATAGAACCCCCATAAATAGCATGGGGGTTAGTCAAACCATTTATTTCTTTTTCATATCCTTGTAAGCAGCTCTGCGTTCATCGATTACAGTCTGACCACCAATTTTCAGATATTCTTGAACACCTGCATCATATGTTTTTCCAAAATCATCCTGCTTCGCCATGATGCTTTTCACGACGGTTTCAATTGCCTTATCCTTGAGCGCTTTTCCGTATTTAATCTCGGAATCGATTGGACGATCGAAACGAGGGATTGTATACCCATCTTTAAGCCCGTTTATGATCGTTTGTTTCGCTAGATCTTTATAGTTCGGGAACCCAAGAGAAATCGCTTCAATATTTTTTTCTTGGGATCCGAAATCTTTACCGTTAATCACCATCGCAATATCGGTGTTATTATAGAATGTTTTCTTCGATTCATCCGTTGTAATAGCTTTCGGGAAGCCATTCTCTAACGTATAGTGCTGGCCTTCGATACCATTCTGCAGTGTGAACAGAACGTCTGGCTTCGACATCCAATCTAAATATTTGACCACTTCCGCCGCATGCTTGCTCGCCTTAGGAATCATAAGAAACGCACCAATCGGATCAGAAATAGCTTTTACTGATTTGCCCTCTTCGTTCGTAAATGGATCCATGGCGACATACTCGGCACCTGGAATGTTCTTTTTAAGTGTATCGAATACGTTGCCATTTCCTATTAAGTTTGGATGAGCAGCATTCGCGGTGAAGGCGCCTACAAGGCCGTTGGCAACATCTTTTTCTAACGATTTCCCGTCCTTGTCCAGCGCGAAGTCCGGATTAATCAAGCCTTCTTGATTCATTTTATTCAAGAACTGAACGCCTTCTTTATAGCCCGGTTTCGTTATTTCTTGGATAAAGTTTGACGTCGACAAGGCATAGTTATCTTCTTCTGACAATTTTTTTATGAATGTAGAGATTAATACGACTGGTGTTGTTATCGCCGTACCATCCATTGTACTGAAGTCGTAAGGAATCACTTTGCCGGCTGTTTGGCCAGGATCTTTCTCCTTAAATGCTTTCATTGTCTTGTAGAATTCATCTGTCGTCTTCGGAACCGGCATACCTAGCTTATCCAACCAGTCCTTTCGAATATAGGAGGACTGGGTATATTGCAGAGGTCTCTTTGCAGGGATCGCATATTGCTTGCCGCTGAAGATTCCGTAGGAGAGAACATCCTGGCCAAGAAACTTCTTCAGATTGGGTCCATTGGCATCGATCAACGAACTAAGATCTGTCAAACCGCCGCTTTTCACAAAGTTGTTAATCGTCGTTGTGTCATACGTAAACACAAGATCTGGAGCATCGCCGGATGCCATGAGGATGTTAAGCTTATCCACCTCTTGGTTGCGGGGAACCGGAATGAACTGCAACTTAATATTGTTCGGATCACCGAAATTCTTCTGAATCCACTGTGTCCAGAAGTTGTTGTCGACCGGACCCGCACCTGCTGGCGCATTCCCCCGGTCGAACACCTCCACTTTCAGTGTAACGGGATCTTTACTTACCGCCGTTGTTGCAGCAGCTCCTGTAGTTGTACTAGGAGAAGCTTCCTTCGTTGAACTCGAACAAGCTGAAAGCAAACCTGCTAATACGATAACTGTCGTTGAAGCCCCAAACCACTTACGTTGCTTTGCGTTCATTTTCAAAGCTCCCCTTCACATCTTTTTGTAATTTACCCATATGTTATACCTCGATGAATCCGAGATACCAACCGTATGCAATATTGCATCAATTAACCCTTTACCGCCCCAATCATAATGCCTGAGACGAAATACCGCTGAACCCATGGATATACAATCAAGATCGGCGTCGTTGCGAACATGATACTTGCCGCTTTAATTCCTTCTGGCATAACTTCAATTTGCGACGCACCTTCCATTGCGGTTAAATCCGTTACCATACTGTTCATAACGACCTGATACAGCTTCAGCTGTATCGGATATAGGTCTGCATGTGTAATGTAGAATAGTGCATCCATAAACCCATTCCATCTAGAAACGGCATAGAACAGACTGAGGGTCGCTATTGCTGGCAATGAAAGCGGCAAAACAACTCGGATTAAGGTGCCGATATGGGAGCTGCCGTCCAGATACGCTGATTCCTCTAAGCTAGCTGGTACTGATGAGAAAAATGACCGCAAGATAATCAAATTAAAAGCACTAATCATGCCTGGAATGATTAAAGATGTGAGACTGTCTAGCATACCTAACTGCTTCACGAGTAGATATTCGGGAATTAATCCGCCGCTAAAGAACATCGTAAAGATGATGAGAAGCATAAACACAGATCTTCCCTTCAAACGTTCCTTCGTTAAGGGGTACGCCGCGCAAATGCTCATGAGCATACTGGCTGCCGTATACGTCGCTGTGAGTAGGATTGTCAGCCCCATCGACTTCAGCATTCTCGTATCTTGGAAGACAATTTCATATGCGTGAAAGTCCAGTCCCCGTGGAAATATCGTAACTTCGCCTGAGAGTACCGCATGCTTAGAGCTTAACGAAATCGAGATGATGTGCAAGAATGGCAGAAGACAGATCAGCAAGACGAGTCCGACAAATAGCATGATCAGGGCGTCTGTGATACGAATGCCTTGTGTTTTTCGTTGTACGTTGGTTGTCATACCCTTTCCCCCTACCATAATCCTTGTTCCCCGAAGCGCTTGGCGATCGTATTCCCCAACACGACAAAGATGAGTCCGACCAAAGCTTGGAACAAGCCCATTGCTGTCGCCAGCGAGAATTGTGCCGATTGAAGACCTGCCTTATATACGAATGTGGAGATCACTTCCGCATAATCCATGACCAGCGGATTGCTCATCACGAACGGACGCTCGAAGCCAATCGTCATAATATGCCCGAGCTGCATAATCAGCATCACCACAATGGTGGGTCGGATACCTGGCACGGTAATATGCCACATTTTCTTCAGTCTACCTGCCCCATCCACATCTGCTGCTTCGTAGAGTTCCTTATTAATGCCGGTTAATGCAGCCAAATAGATAATCGTTCCCCAACCAGCACTTTGCCAAATGCCCGTTCCAAGATAAACAAGTACCCAATTCATTTTTTCCGTTAAAAATGGGATTGCAGGTATCCCCACTAAGTTAAGCATATTGTTAACGAGTCCGCCTTTGGTCGCAAACATTTGATAGACGAGACCACCAATAATGATCCAAGAGATAAAATGCGGCAGATACAAAATTGTCTGCGCCAATTTTTTATACCACATGACCCTAAGCTCATGAAGCAAAAGTGCGAGAATAATCGGTGCTGGAAAAGAAAATACCAAATCCAAGAAATTCAGCACGAGTGTATTCCTCACAACCGTATAAAATTGGCTCATGGCGAACAGCTCGCGGAAGTTATCGAACCCGATCCATTTGCTTCCGGTTACGCCTTGAAAAATACTGTAATCCTGGAACGCTATCGCCGCGCCATACATGGGTACATATTTGAAAACAATGAAATAAATAATGGGAAGGACAAGTAATAGATATAACTGAAAATCCTTCCGAAACCACATTGCCTTTCGATGCCTCACGGCCTCCGGCAACGATGGCAGCTTACTCTGTGTAGTCATTTGGTCCATGTGCATCCCTTCTTTTCTTCTGCATAGGCAGCTTATCTCATCTGGCCCCGTTCCTAAGCCTACTGGTTCAGGTGATTAACCACACTATACGGGGAGTAACTCGAATGGCACAACAAACTAATTTCTGATCATTAAACAGATTTCCGAAACCATTGATTCGACAAGTTTTACGCAAGCTGCCCGTCTAATCATAGCCCGTTACTGGAATCCGGTTTATCAACTGAATTTAGTTCGTAGGCTTCTAAAAAGGATTAATCCACTTAAAGTCACAAAAAAATCCCACCTAATTTGGAGGGACTTTACACTGTTTTATTGCTGCGAATCTCTATACTGACCTGGCGACATACCAACCCATTTTTTAAACACCCGGCTAAACGAGATGGAACTGGTATAGCCCGTTTTCTCCGAAATATCTTGAACATTCTCTTTCGTCTCAGTCAATAACTGTTTGGCGTATTCCATCCGAAGTGAGATTAAAAAATCACTGAAATTCTCACCAATTTCTTCTTTAAACAACTGGCTCAGATATTTGGAATTAACTTGAAAGCGGTCGCTCAAAAATGTCAAAGAAAGATTCGGATCCGTGAAGTTCTCTGCGACGAAACTTCGTATTTCTTTCATAAGCACATGATGCCTTCGATTCTGTGAAAGTTCCAGCAATTGCCCGACCATCTGTTCAATCCCATGACGATAACTAGTCTCAATCTGATCGATTGTATCCGACTGTTCCATGGCAAGCAGTAATTCAGGTTTTAAACTTGAACTCCAGTACTTACCTATCTCTGGCATGATACCTTCTAATTCTCGCTCTAATTGAAAGATCAAATAATGCAGAAGTCGATCAATATCTTCCTTGGGCAGCTGTTGGCTTCGCATTTCCTGAAATAAATTCACCAAATGCTCCTGCCAACCAGATTCCGCTTGCCGAACTTGACGCACAACGGATTGAATCCATTGCAAATAGGAAAACCATTCACCTGATGATCCCTCTTGCACTTCAACAGTATCAATAATTTGATTGATACCGAGTGTAACCTTACGGTTAACGGCATGAGTGGCTTCTTGTAATGAACGGCTCACCAGGGCCGCATTTGTAGCTGTACCTATACCAAATGTAACTGTAAAATCCAACTGATCTGCGATCCATGAACGGATTTGCTCTGTTAATTTCAATAAATTATGTTCAATGTCTTGTTCTTCCTCTGACATATAGAGAATGACAAGCCGATTTTTGGCAATCCACTCGATCATAATTTGCTGTTTATGCTGCTCGGCGAATTCTACCACAACACTACTAACGACAAACTTAAATAAAGACTGATCCTTCTGATTATATTTTAAACAAAATCGTACGTAATGATCCATTTCTAGAATCGCTACAACGAAATGGGTACCCTCTTTAAGCGCATAATGTTCACGCTCCTGTACCCATATTTCCTTTTCTGTTTCATATTCTCCGTTTAGTAAGCTTTGCAAAAATTGCTGCCTGCGTATCGTTGAATCTTCCTGCTGTTTTTCCTGAAAAGCCATGTTATTCGTAATTAACCGCTCAATGGCTTGATCAATAAAGGCAAATTCATTTTTATCATTTTTAAAATCAGCAGGCTTAATTGTCGTTGAAAATCGATCTATGCGATGTAAAATCGCTTCAATCGGTTTATAGTTTCGACGAGTTACATAGAAGGTTGAGGCAATGGCAAGTAAGATGGCGCATAGTATCGCAAATATCCAAAATACCCCGCCATTTAGTAAAATGCTATAGAACTTGCCACCTTTGATCTCCGTTTGATAAGTCCACCCCGTATAATCTGAAACAACTTCAGCATGAACCCCTTTATCACTTGATGCAAAAGCAACGTCTAGTAGAAAGGGTACGTGCTGTTCATCAAAAATCTGCGCATTGGTCAAATTACGGTCAATCATCTCGTCGATGAATTTGGATAGCGCGTCGACTTTTACATTTATAACTATATATCCGAGACTGCCTGTATTTATCGGAATTTTTCTACCCAAAGTTATGACCTTTATAGCCAAATCCTCCTCATTGCTCCCCTTTTTAACTCTCGGAGAAGACCAATTCAATGGATATGGCTGTTCTAACAATTCTGTAATAACGCTGCGATCAGGAAATACGTCCAAAGGACGTATTTTACTTTGATCCAGCACTTGCTTATCTTTAACACGATAAAAATAAACCGAATCAATGAGATTGTGCTGAACCATCATATCGCTTAGTAGATTAGATGCCGTATAGTTCAACAAACGATCCGAAGGGCTGTCCAGGAAAGCTTGTAGGTCCATATTCGTCTCAATTAATTTCCTGGCATCTGTATCAATCGTTTTCAATGTATTATCCATCATATTACCAATATACTCAGTCGTCACTTTATTAGCTTGAATCGCGTTACGAACATTTAATTCATTAAGAATTGTAATGAATATAAATATAAGCACACTAATTGTAAGGAATAATATGGGCAGATATGAAAACATCATGCGTTTGATATAAGTGTTATTTTTCATATGTAAACTCCTGTCCATTCCGTTATGGTCATTATAATATAGCATAAAGATCTGAGAGGAGTCCGATTCCACTTTTTTACAGACTTTACCTAGGATAAATGCTAAAGACTAATAACACTATACGAGCAATATCAAATCCAAGCAATAAACTCATTTCAGTTCCTAAACTAATTTCCGAAACGCTTTGATATGGCGCGATTTAACGACAATTTTCACCCTACTACAACGAAAAACGCCTGATACATGGCTAATTAAACAGCTGTATCAGACGTTTATTTACCTTAGAGAAACTTAGTTCTTAATGAGTGACCAGTCGTCCACGTACGCCCAGTTACCTGCATTCGCAACCGAATACAAAGCAACTCGCGCTGAGCCATTGGTTACGACAATGTTAGGAATCGTAATTTGAGTCCAACTGCTAATCGCTGAGTTGATGTTATACCTTAGCTCTAAGGACGTAAAAAGTCAGTATGCCGCCGCGGCATACTGACTTTCAAAAAATTATGTATCTATCATTTTGCCGTTACTATTTACTGTTCACTCTATAAAATGGGAAGAACACTGAAGAGTTTATGGTATTATTAGCAAGATTATTTTCGCGAGAAGATTACGTCCTCCTCAATCAGAAATTACGGAATTCGTTTGTCCATCTTTGGTTCTCTCAACTTGATAGAAGGATTCCGCTAAGATGTCCTTCTTCAAATGCAAGACGAAAAAGGGAACGTACAAATCGAATTCGATGCCCTAAACTACTAGGTTTTAATTTCTCAGATACCCTCGCCAAATATTCTTTAAGTATGATTAGAGATATTTCCTCTAGCTCAAGATCACCAAGTTCAAGAACTAACATCTTTAATTGTAGAGAGTATGCTTTCAATGTGTGTGAACTAAATCCCAGAATACGTTTATCAGCCTCATGTAGCATCCATAGATCTTTTAAATTCATAATAAAAAAACCTCCCAAGTTTTGTTGATTCTAGTTTCGCTAGAAATTGGAGGGTTTAATCTTATATTCCATTATTTAACTATCGTTCGTCGAAAGATTAATGAAGTGTTAATAATGTAGTAACTTATAATTGAAACTCAATTAAATGCTCTTGGCACAAACCTAGCCTAACACTCAGAACATTGCATCCAGCCGCTCTACATACACATTGAAAAAACTGCTTCTGCTTCATTTGTGATTTTAACTCTGTGGAGCCTGTTCTAAACTGACTCTGATGATGTGTAGCGCATAATCCCTTTGCTTTGATAGGTTTTTCACAATCTCCCGCCAAGCATAAATTATTGTCACTATTAACTGTTTTGGTACGTGCCATATCAGATTACTTCCATTCGTAAGTAGTTGCAGGTGGTAGTCGTATTTAACGTAAAAAACTAATTAAAACTGTTGTCGCACTAAATAGCACTAATATTAAGAAGAAATATATACACACGGCAACCAAATTCTTTCTCATGCCGGTCTAAATCTTGCAGAGGACAGCTCCGGTAAGCATAAGGGTAAAATCGTTATCTCCAAACGAGGAAGGCGTCAGTTACGCAAGTACCTGTATCTCGCCGTAGTGCATCTAGTTACGAATAATCCGGCTTTCCGGTCATGGCATGACCACAACGTTCAGGTGAAGATGATGAAGAAAAACCGCTCCATTTTTAAACTCATCGGCAAGCTCGCCCGTATACTAATTGGGATTTCACGAAGTAAGGATAATTTTGATCCAACAATTGCGATGCCTCTGCAGGAGGCAGCTTAAAATCGTTTTAATTGCTAAGTCGTCGCAACACATCTTGTTTTTGCATGTTGGCTCATTCGCAGGATAAACAGCTATAAATAGCGCTGGCAGTACCGAGTGAAACATTCAAAAGGGCACAGACCCGTTGCTTAACAGCATCACCGGCCTCCACCTCTTGGACAGGTATAACGAAGGAATGTAAGGGCATAGACCCGTTGAGACATGGGAGGGTGAACCTCCAAGGGCATCGTTGGAGAATGCGCTCATATTGGATGAACATGGAAAGTGGTACTTTTCCTCTATTTCCGCATGCCCAAATGTCAATACGATTGGTTACAATCCCAGAAATTCAATCGGTGTCCACTATAAAAGGGGCAGATATCCTGCGAATGAGCGAGCATTGGCGAGAAAAACAATTCATACAGAGGGAGGAATGTTTAGTTCAGCAAACGAAAAAGGAGCAGCCACGAAGCATGCTCCTCAACTATAGTTCACCGTTAGATTCCTGTAGATGGATAAATTTCAGCTTTGTAAAAAAAGGAGCGCCTCTGTACGATGGAAGTACGCTACGGGTCAAAAGCCCTTTAATTCCATCATCCAGGAGGACGCTCTACTATGAAGTTTAAATCACAAGATAAGCAAAATCAACTCATTGAAAACATTACCTTTAATCATATTGTGGTTGGTGTAGATATTGCTCAGGAGACCCATGTTGCCAGAGCGGTTAACTTTCGAGGTGTCGCTCTCGGTAATCCTTTAGTGTTTAGTAATGACGAGGATGGTTTCAAGTCACTCGACCGTTGGATTCGCGACTTGTTAGCTTCTTTTAAATTATCTCAAGTTATCGTTGGTATGGAACCCACTGGCCATTACTGGCTAAGCCTTGCCGGATGGCTCAAAAACAAAGCCATTGAAGCCGTACTTGTTAATCCTCACTTAGTTAAAAAGAATAAAGAAAACCGCGACAATACACGCTCTAAGAGCGACAAAAAAGATGCTTTAGTTATTGCCGACATGGTGAAAAACGGCTACTATTCCCCTGTTCGCTTCCATTCTTCCGAATACGAGGAGCTACGAGTGCTCATGGCTAACCGAGAAACGGTCGTTAAACGACTCGTAAGTGCCGTTAACCAGATCCACCGCTGGGTCGACATTGTCTTCCCTGAACTGAGACAAGTCTTTAAAATCTTAACTTGCAAGGGTGCATTGTTAACCCTACGGCTTTTTCCGCTCCCAGCCGAGCTATGTAAACTAAGTCCTGACGATGTCATTAAAGGATGGCAGAAATCAATGAAACGGCATTCAGGTGTGCGTAGAGCTCATCTACTCATCGATCTCGCCAAAAAAACTGTTGGATCTAGGCAGGCAACACATGCTTACAAGCTCCATCTAGAGCAGCTCCTAGAGGAGCATGACTTAGCCACTAAACAACTGCAGAGGATCGAAAAAGAAGCCAAAGACGTTGTTGATCGTATCCCCTACTCCGGCAAAATCCTTGCCATTACTGGTATAAGTGCAATTGCTCTAGCTGGTGTTTTAGGAGAGTCTGGAGATCTTCGAGGTTATGCGCACGGGAACGCTCTACTCCGTCATGCAGGACTTAATATAACTGAAGCAAGCTCAGGTAAATGGAAGGGACAACTGAAAATCAGTAAACGAGGCCGTCCACGGCTACGTCACTTTCTCTATTTAATTACGATGTGCATGGTCATGAGTAACCAAGAATTTAAAGCCTTACACCACTACAATGTTCAGGTGAAAAAGCTTAAAAAGATGAAGTCTATCATGAAGCTATGTGGTAAGCTAGCTCGACTCTTAGTAGGAATGGTTCGTAGTAATGTCGCTTACAAACCCAATAAAATCTTTGCATTAGCAGCTTAATATAAACCTTATCTCACGCAAGTTGGCGTATTCGCAGGAGACAAAGAAAGCACGGAGTATCGGGATACATTAAACAAAAGGGCTCCGACCCATTCCGTTAGAAAGACCGACCTCCACCCCTTAGATAGATGTGACGAAGGAATGAAAGGGCTATTGACCCGTCGAGACATGGGAGTGAAAATCGCTAAGGGCACCGTGGAGAATACGTGCAGTAATTGGAATGAACTGGGTGATTCAACTCCACCTCTATTCCCGCATGCCTTTTTAACGAAACACCCTAAATATATCTCGCTCCTTTTCATTCAGCATCGAAACCTAAAGGATGAAATCCTGCGAATAGACGAGCTTGCGTGAGGAAATTAAATCATACCGAGGGAGTTTAGCCAGCAGCCTATTAACAGCAGATTCACTTGTTGGTCCTGTGTGGATGAGAGAGATCTTGCTCTATATTGATCAGCATTTCTGTGAAGATATCGGACTCAAGTCGCTGTCTAAACAAGCTGCCGTCACACCTGCACATTTCAGCAGAGTTTTTAAACAGTTGATCGGGATGAACATTACGACCTATATTATGACCAAACGTATTTTCCGTGCAAAACAACTTCTTCTCGAAAGTGATGCCAGCGTTAGCACAATCGCACAAAGGTGTGGCTTTGAGCGATTACCCCATTTCCATGCAATGTTCAAAAGAATGCTTGGCACGACGCCAACAGCTTCTCGAAATCTATCCGTTCATTTTAGAAAGAATTAATCCCTAAATTTTGAAAAGCCCGTTAAGAAGTGGTTTTTCAGCCTTTTGAAGCACAAAAGGACCTCCATGTCGACAAATGATTGTGGACATGGTGTCCTTTTAAGGCTCTGCTGTATGCCTAATACTTACTTTTTCTGGCTCTCCGCGTAAGCCTCATTCATTTCCTTGATATAGTCGGTTCCGCCATTTTTCTTCCATTGTTCCATCTCTGCCATAAAACCGGCTTCATCAATCTTCCCGACAATAAACTTCACTCGCGCATCTTCAAGAAGCTGATCCAGTTGAGCGCCCTTCTGGGTATAGGTTGCTGATAACAAAGGCTCTCCAGGGTTAGGCACGACATTTTTTTCATTCGCCGTTTGGACATCGAGCGCTTTCTCCCTTAGAGGCGTACCTGCTTTGAAGGCCGTATCCAGAACGTTTGGAACGCCCAGCAACAACTGGTTAAAGCTCTTAATATTAATATCCGGAGCTTGGGGCATCTCAGGTGTGAGCAACGTGACCAATTTGCCATCCTCTACCTTGTAATGCGTACCTTCCAGTCCATTAGTGATCAGAAGCTGCATGTCTTTATCGTTGGTTTTGTCGAAGAAATTCAATACTTTCTTCAGATCAGCTTCGGTCTTAACAGCTGACTTCGAAATCATGAAGACACCGCCGTATCCGGTGGTTGCCAAATTAAATTCACCCTTAGGACCTTTCACCGTACCGAAGAGATCGATTTCACCTGGCACTTTTGCTGCCTGCATCGCCTCCTGAATCTGATAAGAACGACCAACTACGTCAACAGCTACGCCTGCTTTCCCATTAATAATCGGATCATTCCACTTGGCGGAATCGTACACAGGAAAATCAGCATTTACTAACTGCTCATCATACAGCTTCTTGAAGAATTTAAGCGCATACATATACTCCGGGGTTAATTGAGCAGGTAACAGCTTTCCATCCATATCAAGTCCCCACTTATTCGGTACTCCGAACCAGTTCTGCATAACATCCCACGGCCCAGCGTATTTAGATACGACCATGCCATACGTATCATTTTTTCCGTTCTTATCCGGGTCTTTTTCTTTAAACGCTTTAAGCATATTGTAGAAATCATCGACGGTTTTTGGCTCGCTCATCCCCAAGTTGGTTAACCAATCTTTCCGATAGCTGACACCGTAGCGGCCAATTGGTCTTGCCGTGTACAAACCGTAGGTTTTTCCGTTATACGACGTGTTGTTCAGAATAATCGGGTTCATTTGCTTGAGATTTGGATAATCCTTCAGATACGGGCCGATCTCCCAGAAGGCGCCTCCCTTAACCGCATTGACAATAGACGGCATTTTCACCAGGTTACCCGTTACAAAAATGACGGATGGCAGCGAGCCGGATGCCAGAGTGACGTTCAGTTTATCCGCGTAGTTAGCATCGGGCGTAAAGAGAACGTCCAGCTTGGTATTTGTAACCTCCTCTGTCTTTTTCCAGATTTTACTTTCCGCCGTGATCGAGTCGTTGTAGAAACTTTTCATCATAATCGACATGTTGTACGGAGCTTCCTTGGTTGGCGCCGCGGTACCTGTTTGAGCTGTGCTCTTTGGTGTGCTTTCGCTGCTACAGCCGGTGAATACGCTGATAGATACAGCAAGGCATAATGCAGCAGTCATCTTTCTTTTACGGACTTTGTTCATGTTATTTCCTCCCTTAATTATTTTCTTTATATAGTTAACTAAGCGGCAGCTTCCTTAACCTTTCACTGCCCCCAGCATAACACCTTTAGCAAAATGCTTTTGCAAGAAGGGATACACCACCAAGATGGGTAAAGTACCTATGACGATAATCGCCATCTTGATCGATTGATCCGGCGGCTTCACATAGGTTGGGTCCATGGAGGACATATCCATCGCGCCTGTTGCGAGTAAGACGATTTGACGTAGCAGGACTTGCAGCGGCCATTTCGCCGTATCGTTGATATACATGAGTGCATTGAAAAAGTCGTTCCAATGTCCCACGGCATAGAAAAGCGAGAACGTGGCAATGACCGGCTTGGAAAGTGGAAGCACGATGCGCCACAGCACGCTCAGATCGTTGCATCCGTCGATTCTTGCCGCTTCCAGCAGCTCTGTCGGGATTTCCTGAAAAAACGATTTGACGACAATCAGGTTGAACGCGCTGATGGCGACGGGCAACATCAAAGCCAGGTACGAATCCAACAACCCCATGCTTTTCACAACAAGGAAGGTCGGAATCATGCCGCCGCTGAACAGCATGGAGAATACGATCATGTTCATCACGATATTTTTACCGATCACCTGCCGGGATAGGGCATACGCCATCGTCATGGTGAAGAAAAGATTTACCACGGTTCCTGCAACCGTGACGAATACGGAGACAAGGAGACTTCGGGGTATCGTATTATCTTTGAACACATACTGGTAAGCGTCGAACGTGATCGAGGTCGGGACAATAAAAAACGATCGACTGCTGATCTCGGCTTCTGATGCAAAGGAGCCGGCTACAATGTAGAGAATGGGAACAATCATCAGTAAGGCAAGTAGACTCAGAAATACATAGTTCGCCACATCGAAAAGTTTGCTCCCCAGGGTATGATGCTTCATCATTATTTCTCCTTTCCTTAAAGAATGCCAGAATGTCCTGCTCGCTTGGCTAAGAAATTCGAGCCAAATACAAGAATAATCCCAACGACCGCTTTAAAGAGTCCAACGGCCGTGCTATAACTGAAGGCTCCCTGTGTAATCCCGATCGTATACACATACGTATCAAACACTTCCGCGACGCTCCGATTGAGCGCATTACTCATCAATAAGACTTGCTCGAAACCTCTGTCCAGAAAGTTCCCCATCCGCAAAATTAAGAGAATAATGATCGTTGAGCGAATCGCCGGGAGTGTGATATGCCAAACCTGCCGTAAGCGGCTCGCGCCGTCAACGGTTGCAGCTTCATATTGCTCTTGTTCAACACCAGCCAGTGCAGCTAGAAAAATAATGGTGCCCCAGCCTACCTCTTTCCATAAGCTCTGCGTCACAATAAGAGGACGGAACCAATTCTCGCTCGTCAGAAAGTCGATCTTGACGCCAAACATGTTGTTCAGCAATTCATTGATCACACCGCCTTCCGTGGTAAGCAAGAGGAAAGAGATACTCGCCACGATGACCATGGAGATAAAGTGAGGGATATAAATGATCGTTTGAATGAAGCGCTTAAAGAAGGCATGGCGCAGCTCATTCAGCAACAAGGCCAGCAGGATTGGCGTTGGAAAAAAGAATACAATGTCATAAAGGCCAAGCAGCAGCGTATTTTTTACCAATCGCATAAAAATTGGATCATTGAAAAACTGTTTAAAGTTGTCCAATCCCACCCATTCACTATGAAAAACTCCTAAAAACGGCGAGTAGTTTTGAAACGCCAGTAGAACCCCCCACATCGGGACATATTTAAAGATGATGAAATAGGCTAGCCCCGGCAAGAGCAAGAGAAGCAGGTATTTATCCTTGATCATTCTCGTTAATAAGGAACTCGCTTTTTTTGTTTTCGCCGCTGACAATGGCGATGGAAGCTGTTTGGCTTTCGAAACTTTATTCATGGTGTCACTCCTTTCATTTGTGCAACACGTAGATTTCTGATGTCCCTAAATGTACACGTTCGTCAAATTTCCGGCAATCAGACTTTTTGGGAGGTGATTCTCTTATGGCTAGCACTTTATCTCCGCGTTGCACTTTTTGCGAAGCCCGTTGTGATGCGGGTTCACAGCTTTTCGGGCAGCCATTCGCTGATTTGCTCCAAGCTGAGAATCGTGTTTAGTGACCATTGAGATGCCACATTAGTGGATAGCCAGTCTATCTCTTGGATCGGACGCACGAACTCAGCGACTGGCACTGATTCGCTTTGAATGGGAATACTGACTGTACGTGCCGCCATAGGATTAAGCAAAAAGTCCCACGTTTTTCGCGCTAAATCCCCATCTTGTTTATTAGCGGCCGCATAGCCGGACATGGAAGTACCGAACATCGGCCAATGAAATTTTTTTCCCGTTATCTTTCCGGAAGTGAGCTCTACCTTCGTCTCATCATCAAGATGATAAAATGCACCGAATTCGACCAACATCTCCACCCATTCCGGGTCCGAAAGAAGCCCTGCAAGTTCAAACCAAACCTGAGGCGCCCCAAAACAGACAACCATGTGATAATCATAATTATCGTCACTGATATGATGCAGCTCCCCACTCGCGGGGTCATAACCGAACGTCGTGCCGGACAGCAATCGGAAGGGCGCAGCTTTTAAATTCTGAATACCTTGCACAATTTTATCCCGGTACGCCGTCCTATCATACCGTTCCCATTGGTATAGCCAGTTCGATACGAACGCCGACCAGTCGGGACCGCTTCTGGCATGCGTCGGATAGTCGTCCTTGGAAAAATAGTCGCGCATGGGATCTGTAGCTAGTGTCGCATAATCTGCATCAGCAACCTCATCCAAAATATCACCGATCCGTTCATCCGCTGTGAGGTAGTAATAATACTTGTGCAGTCCTGCCATGGCAATTCTTGCTTCCTTGCAACCGCATCCCCAATGAACAACATTATGTCGGGAACCAAGACCCGCATATTCGCCTAGGTGATAGACGTCCACCTCCGACGTATGTCTAGTCATCGCCTCCGCCATCCGGAAAATATCCTCCCGCCCCGAACGCAGGAACATCGTCCAGAGCCACATATTCGGCACTAACTCGGAGTTCTGCCAGGCATAGCCGCCCATATCGTAACGCCAGGTATGCCGTACGGTATCGTAACTGTGCATAAAATCGCCGAAATCCCAGAATCCGTACCAGCGACGCTGTTCCACTTCCTTTTGATAAAAGCTCAAAAGCTCATCCAATTGGTCTTCAATAATGGCCTTCACAGACGTGCTCCGATCAGGCAGGCTCCATATGCCCAGCGCTTTCGTCTCGTGATAACGCTCAGGTTCGCATACGAGCAATGGAGGTGACTGTACGTGATTGATCATTGCTTCAAGTTCTTCTGCTTTTGGTGTTTGCTCGCAGCACCACAGGATCAATTCATTTGTATTTCCGATACCATAAGGAGTGCTTCTCAGCTCCTCAGCGCCTTCATAGGCCGAGTTCACATGGGTCTTCGTATCGTAGTGGCGCAAGTCCATCGCGGCGGTATCCGGCGACCAAAACCATACCTTCAGCTCTGATTGCTCCTGCGCCGCTCCATGAATTTCTATAGATCCCGGATGCTTCTGCCAGAAATTCCGAATGCCGACGGCAAGCCCGCCCCTTTGATCTCCTACATAGGCCAAGCCTCGAGCACGCTGACCGCTAACCGCTTTTAACCAACTGCAGCCATCCTCTGTACGTTTGGAAATCACATAATAATCCGGCGAATCCTGCACAAGCTTAAAGCTGTCCCATAAGGCAGACTCCTCAAGCAGCGAGATGAAATTGGCATCCTGAGGCTTGATCAACTCGATGTATTCACCTGCCTGCTGCTGCTTATAGAGGTCCTCATAGCCTCCGGTCGTCCGACCTGTTGCCAAATTCTTAGGCGATTCACCGAAGAAGCCTGTATCCCCCGCCAAACGAACATGTCTGTTATATAGAGGACCCGTTAACGGAAGCTTAAAGGTAATCCCAATCCCTTTTATAAAATCCACCTGCGCATCTCCATCAAAAAGGAAGGAGTGAGTGAAGCAAATCGCAGCTTGATTCTGGTAGAAGACCATTCGGACTCGAAACGGCAGCCATTCTCGCTCCCCTGCCTGTGCTCGGTGGCGTCCCTCCGCCAAAATAACGAGGCGTACTGGTCCGTGCTGCTCAATGGATACTCGCTCCAGCGAGCTTTCAAATTCTTCTTCCTGGATCTGCCGCCCGCCTGAAGTTAGCTTTCGTTCCTCTCGCAAGCAGACTAATTTCCCTTCCGAACAAGTCAATTCTCCGTCACGGTATACAGCACGAATGAGGGAGGTTCCCTTTTTCGGCACAATGGCATGAATCGCTCCAGTGTCAATATGAATTTCCTCGGCCGATTCTGACCATACAAGAGCTGAATGACCCACCGATTGTGTACCGTCATTTGTTTCTTTTTTGGCAAGATGGTAGACAGCTTTAGGGGATTCGCTAAACGAGGCCGCATGCGCTGTCCATTTTACGCTGCCGTCCGGCCAATAAGCCGTTGGCCAGCTTTGCATACACTGCGGTTCTCCCGAGGCACTGCACAGATGCAGCTGTTCATCCCTCGCCAATTCCCCTCTCTTCCAAGGCAACCCCCAGGTAACCCCGCCCCCGCTCCCCGGCGTGTCACCGAGCCACTTTACTTTAATTGAAGCCTGTTCCAATACCAATGTCATCACCTTTTCCATCGTCCAATGACGATTTTTTTTGCGAATTGTCATGCACCTTACTATAATCGTCCGTTAGTTTTCCGCCAATCGGACTTTTTAGGCGACCGCTTTCAAAGGTATTGCACTTTATCTCCGTCTTGCATTTTTTCACAACCGTATGCCTCACACACAAATAACCCCGAAAGATCTGGAAGATCTACCGGGGTTATCACACCATACTATTCATTTTTGCGGTTGATCTCACGATATTGGCCTGGGGTAATGCTTTCCTGCTTTTTAAAGATTCGGTTAAAATAACTATGCTGGTAGCCGACGCGAACAGCGATATCATTTATTTTCAACTCGGTGTCACGCAAGAGTTCCTTGGCCTTGTCCATTCTAATTTCAGTTAAATAATCAATAAAGTTTTTACCGCTGACTTGCTTAAAGAGCTTGCTCAGCGCTCCAGCGCCGATTCCGATATGATCTGCACAGCTATCCAGAGAAATCTCATTCATATACTGATTTTGCAAGTAAATCATGGCTGTTTCTATTGCTTTTTTAATTTGCGCATCAGACCGATCTTCCAGCTCCAGAATGACAGGTTGAACCAATTTTCCGTTAAACCAGTCCAGCATTTTTTGCGGCTCCCGAATTTGTGTTAACTGCTCATATAAGTTCGCCGACTTAAATACACGGTTGGGGTCCATCCCCAATTGGCGGATCGCGTGGAGAATACTGCCGAGCAACTGTAACAATCCCTGTTGGACATCAATTTCCCGACCTCGAAAGCGTAGCGTTTCCAAAAATGAAGCGATCAGCAGCTCCGTTTCTTTTTGCTGCCCCGTTCGGATCATCTGAATGATTTCCCTTTCCAGCATAAATGGGTAATGCATCTCCCTCGCTTCCGCGGCTGTCTCAAGTGACGCTAAATCGATCACTTGATTCTCATTAACAAAGCTGCGGTAGCTTAAAACTTGCTTCGTCTCCTCGTAATTGGAAGGAATATGAACCAGCGAATCCGATGCTCTGCCGATTCCAATGGAAATCTGAAGCTTCAGCAAATGATTAATCGCCGCTGTGATTTCTTCGCTAAGCAAGTGCATCTCCTCCCGATACACTTGTTCGACAGGCATCATAATAAGCAATCCAATGGAGAGATCATGGAAATTGACAGCATCCGCTTGTTTAAATCGGTTCAGCGCCAATTCTTCAATAATATTTGCCGCGGCGAAAGTAACCAGACCTTCGTCTCCTTGAGAGAACCTCCCTTCCAAGTTGGAAAATCCAGTCAGGTTGATGTGCATGACTTGAAACTGACGGTCATCGACTTCCCAGCCAAAGTTTCTCATCCGCTCGAGTAAATCCTCTTCTGTATAGGAGTACAGGAATCCCTGCATAAGTTGCAGAAGAAACCCTTCCCTCACGTGTGGCAGTTGCTTTTCTAACTTTGTTTGAAGTGTCTTACTTTCTCTCGTTAAATGAAGAAGATGTGTTTCAATGAATTTGAATTCATCGTGATGCTCTGCCAGGCCATCGCTATGCTGGCTATTGCCGATCATCACCTTGGTCAGTCGTCCAATCGGAGAATAAATTCTCCGGGAAGCAAGCCATGAAAGAACAGCCGCTAAGATAAGCGATGCAAAACTCACGGATAAGATCAGCTTTGAAATAAAATCTAACGGCTTCGTAATTAAACTAATCGGTGAAGCAGATACATAAGTCCAGTTCGTATCAAGGCGAAGAAAGCTGCCATAGGATACCGTGTAGGTATCGCCCTTCCATTCATATAAAAACGAACCCGAGTCTGTGCTATGATTGAGTACCTCGTGACTGAGAGCATCTTCGAACGTATTGGCAATCTGATCCCCCTCACTGGAAATCAGCATGGCTCCGCTGCTTGACATCATGAATGTTTCGCCAAAATTATAGGGGGTTAACGTTTTTAATACCTCTGTTACCTTATGTCGGTCTAACTGAATTGATAATAGGCCAAAAGGATTGGGCTCTGCTCCCGGGAGTTTATGCGTCAGCGTTAGTTCTTTCGTTTCCGGATGACCTGGATCTGTCTCCATGTACTCCCAGAATATCATTTTGCCTTTGGCAAGAATTTGTTTGTACCCATCAATGGAAGATTGATCCATGAGTACTTCGTATTGCGGATGAAAGAGTATCGGCAGTGGAGCATCTAGAAATAATTCAGCTTTACCTGCTAACGGGGTTGAACCCTGCAAGAGCCCAAGTGTTCTGTTAATTTCACGTGCAACCTCAAAGTCCCAGTTAAAATTAACATTCGTCAGTTCGCTGTAGAATTTGGGATCGAAGGCCCAATGCGCCAGAGATGTCTCAAGGTAAGAAAACTGCTCATCAACGTTCGAAGCCCTTTGCACAATTTGATTCTTGTGCAGTTGCAACAATTCATTCTCGAATTGGCTGACGGCGATCCAATACACAATCCCCCCAACAATGATCCCTGGAATGCTGGTGATGATCAGAATAAGAACCAAGCTATTGCGATAAAATCTTCCTTTAATCAAGAGGAATCAACACCTTTTCATTGGCTTACCGAAACCATAGGTTTGTGGTCTCTTTTGGCTTCCAAACCGAATGACCTTTTCAAAGTCGAAAAGGGGACACCGGCAGATTCTGCCATTGTTCCCCTTCCCAAAAGTGCTTATTTAAATCTCATTACCAACTTCCTTATTCTGAAGTAAAGCAGCCAGAAATGCCAATGTCAATCCTTGGCCCCATCCTTGTACTCTCTTCTTAGAAATTACTTTATAATCATCTGCCGTATACATGACCGCCGTACCAGCGGATACATTCCGGACAGAACCATCTTCGTCAATATTCGCCAAGATCCCCTCATAAGCTTTAGCCATATAGTTCTGATGCATCGGATGAGCATAAGATACCAGCGCTGCGGCAATGCCGGCTGAAGCTGAGGTTTCCTCATAAGAAGTTTCGTCATTTAATACCGTCCGCCACAGTCCATTCGACGATTGCAACCTTACAAGGGCACTTAACTGATCTCCGAGAGCTCCCCCAAGCTGCATCCACATTGGCATAAAAGGATTTAGCATTTTATGAGCTTGCGACATTGTATAAGCGGCCCATGCGTTGGCCCTGCCCCAGTAAATAGCGGACAAATGATCTTGTCTGACATTGTCCCATGCGTGATAGAACAAATTCGTTTTCGTGTCTTGTAAGTATTCTTCATGCCAGTAAAATTGTTTGAGCGCATCATCAATATATTCCTTATTATCGAGTTTAAAACCAAGCCGCAACAGGAAATAGGCGGCCATAAACAAGGTATCTGCCCACGCTTGCTCTGGAAAATCATTCTTAGATGAAACTGTATGTTGGAAAACGCCATCCCCGAATCTAATTGCATCTTTTCGCAGATACTCCGCCTTCAATAATGCCAGATCCATGTACTTGGCGTCACCTGTAGCTTCATGTAGAGTCAGCAATGTATGCCCCATGGCACAGCTATTTACCATTAGGGGTGGTATTCCGAGCTCTAAATATTCATCCACCCATCTCACCAGAAAATCAATATATTCCTGATTCCCTGTGACTTCCCACGCTTTTCCAATGCCGTAATATGCCACCCCGCAGGACCAGTTCCATGTGAAATCCATATTCATTGTTCTACGGACTATGCGGTCTATGAGTTCTTTGACTTCGATTTCGTTGCATTCAAATTTTCGCATATGATAAGTCTCCTATCTTTAGAAGCTATTGATTTTTATGACGCCGATATTCACCCGGAGTCACGCCAGTTTCTTTCTTGAATAAGCGGATAAACGTTTTCGCATGTAAATATCCAACTCTAATCCCGATGTCTTGAATAGATACATCTTGCTCAAGGATGAGCAGTTGTTTGGCCTGCTCGATTCGTACCTTGAGCAGATACTCAACAAAATTTTGACCTGTTACCTCTTTAAATAATTTGCTGATATTGCTGCTTTTGAGCTGGAAAGTTTCGCTTAGCAACGTCAGTGAAAAATCGGGGTTCGCATAATTACTTTGAATGAAACTTTCGACATCCTTGATTAATCCGTGATACTGCTTATCTTCTCGTAATCCTGCTAATGCGACAGAAGTCATCTCAAGTAATTGAATTAACTTAGCATGAAGTGACGAGAGGGTTTCTGTTTGAGAGATCATTTGGTCGATTTGAGGAAGCATATGTTCTTTGCAATAAAGCGACTGGTCTTCCGGCATTAGACCAGCTTCCCTGTGAAGATAATAATGCAGATACCGAAGCACTCCGATAATATCATCGTTCGATGAATAGTCATTTGCCAGTCCTTTAATTAGATCACCTAAATACTCTTTCCACTGTGCATTATCACCAGTCCGAATAGAACGAGAAATGGCTATAATGAGTTCTATATGACGAAAGGATTCATGCCTTTCCTTTGCGACCACTTGCTCCTGAAAAATCATACGGTTATCGCCGAGAACCAACTTATACTTTAAAGCAGCTAAGGCTTCATTGTACCCTTCGGGCAGATCACTCAGAGATTCGTATTCACTGCTTATTCCTAGAGTCAATGTAAAAGGTAAGTTCTTCTTTACCCATTCCAAATATTGCTTCCCAAACTCTTGAATAGCGCCTGTTTCTAAATCCCGTAGCTGAACAATTGCGCCAAATCGATTAGCGTCGTACCAGCTAGAGAACGTTTGCAAACAATTTAGTTCGGCTGTTTCTGCGAAAGCAGCCTCAATGACATACTTAAATAAATTAGTATCTCTTGCTTTATATTCAACAGTTATTTCAGCATAATTGTCTATCTCCACAAAAATATATACAAAGGAATTTGAAGCTTCAGGGAAATTTTTGAGCAGCCACTTATACGTATTTTCATGTAATTCCTTATTTCCTTCTAACCATTCTTTAACATCTATCTTTAATTGTTTAGTGACTCCTTCTTGATGTGCTTTTTTGTAATTGGTTGTTTCTTCGATCAAAGAATCCAACGCATCTCGAATAAAGCCAAATTCATCTTTTTTTGCATCTTCAAGTTTAGATTGTTTTTGCAGCATATAAGTGTCAATCTGCGACATAATCGAATCTATAGGCTTATAATTACGCTTCGTTAAATAGAAAGTAAAACCGAAGGCTAGCAAAATACCAATACCTAATACAAATAACCAGATATACGATACAATGTTAAAATAATCCCACCAACTCCCTTTCTTATTGCCGCTGACATACGTCCAATTGGATTGTGTAGAGTGTATAACAGCAAGCGCTTTGGCATCAGTAGCGTTTTCAGTCTCATCTGAATTCATGATAGTTTGACCTTGACTGTCCAGAATGCGAAAGTAGCCACTTCTACTTTCCGCATATTTACTCAAAAAACGTTTGATCGCTTGCGTAGAAACATTTGCAACGAGTATGCCTTTTTCACCGTTGAAGCCTGTAATTTTTCGAACGATTGATACGACCTGTACGCTACTATCACCATCAATGGCTTGGTACGTTCTAATTTTTGACCAACTATTCAAACTTTCTTTTGCAAGTTCTTCCAATACAAAATCCTTATCCATAAAGTTATCTAATGTACTTTTGTGTGAAGAAGAAATAACAGTGTTATCATCCGCTTTGTAAATGTAAACAGAATGTAGTAAGGTATTCACTCCTACCAAATTTCTCAACAATGTCGATACATTGGATGAAACGATGTAAGGATTCGCGTTAATACTTGGATTCATATATTGCTCGACTTCAGAACTATAAATGCCATGGATCAGACTTTCGTCCAAAATAGACAAACTATTGTCCATCATCTGAGACAAATGCTCATTGAATAGTTGGTTTGCCTTTTGAGCTTCCTGCCTTATGAATTGAAAAGCCATAATAGAAAAAATTGTAACTATAAACATCGAGAGCGCAAGCACGATAGGCAAATACGATAATAGCAACTTTTTATACCACTTCTTGTACATAAACATCATCCCTCTAATTAAAGCGTTATCATCAGAATAGGCTATCGCTCTCAATTTCTCAAGCGCAATTCTAAATGCTAATTGATTGTGGCCTACAAATTTCAACACTGTACGCCTCTATATGTAAGATAACAAAAAGTAGTGAGAATGATAAATACCCAGTTTTAATTGATACCCAGAATAAAAAAACAAGCCAAAAACCAACAATCCACCATCTAATCATTGTGGTTTGTTGGTTTTCTCTATACTACCAATTAATTATTCATTAAATTTAAAATAACCTTCGCACTCTCTGCACGGCTTGCAATCCCCTGTGGAGCGAATTCCTTTGCACCACGACCTTGTAATAATTTTAATGCGATAGCAGCATTCACGCTTTCGTCAGCCCATGCACTGATCTTTTTAGCATCCCTAAAATTTATAGACGGACTGCCGCTTCTATCTAGCTTCTTACCATGTTTCCATTCATAGGCATGAACAATTATTGATGCAATCTCCTCGCGCGTAATCCAAGCGTTCGGGTCAAACGTATTGTTAGTACGCCCACTTATTAAACCGAGTTTGTAGGCAACTCCTATTGAGCTGGTATACCACGCACTCGCATCAATATCCTGAAAGGGAGCTACTTTGTTATTCTCCTTAACTCCTAAAGAGCGTACCAACATGGAGACAAACTGTGCACGAGTTACTTGTTGCTCAGGCGCAAATTGCGTATCTGAAATACCTTCTATAACATGCTTGGCTGCCATTTCCTTCACTGTCTCTACTGCCCAATGGGAAGCCGGAACATCTAAAAAAGCTTTGTCATATTCCAAAACCATATACTTACTGAAATGGTACACATCCGCTCTCAGTTCACCATTCACCCACGTTCCCCCAACATATTCCAGTCCGCCATTTTCATCAATGTAATAAACACCTACCAATTTTACATTGGTATCGGCAGCAACTTTAAAGGTTAATGTGACTGGTTTCTCAAAGTGCTGAAGCTTCATATCAATACCATCTTTATCAATAGCAGCTAGACTAAATTCATAAATACCACTGACAACCTTAATATTCGCATTGGAACTACGTTCAACTTGACCTATTAATGTCTTCGAATCCTCTACGCCAATCTTATCCACTTTTAGTACAAGTTGAGTATTTCCATCTCCGTTCATCGGAAGCAACTGTTTCAGCGACTTCAGAATTTCCGAAGGCAATGCCACAGTCACACCTTCTTGTTTTATTTCAATTGATTTTGAACCCAGAAGCTCAGTCGCTTGAATCGGGAAAAGAAGTTCCTTTTCATTTTCACCCAGTGAAATCGATATTTTATTGTCCGCAGTGCTTTTGAGTAGTTCTTCACTAGTAACCTTTTTGGATTCTGAACCACTCGTGTTACTATCATTTAATCCGGATGATGAGCTTGAAGGGGAAGTATTCTGTGACCCAATTACCGTTATTGTAATATCAACCGATACCCCCTCCATACTCGATGTTACGATTGCCGTCCCAGTACCAACAGCAGTTACTAATCCCTGTGCGCTAACTGTTGCTACATTCGTATTATTGGAACTAAAGCTAACCTGTGAAGTGACATCTTTTCTTGTGTTATCTTCGTATACAGCTGTGGCTACGGTTTGATGTGTCTCACCAAGGCTCAAACTATACGACGTACTGTCCAACTCAAGTGCCTCTAATTGAGGTTTTTCTCCTGCGACATCTACTTCCAAACGGATGGCATCATACATAATACTTGTATTCACATTCGTCCATGAGTCCGTTCCTTCAGGGGACGGAAGTGATAATTCAACGACATTTTCTCCCTGATGAATTAACCCAGCATCAAATACCGCCTCAACTTGATGGTAGATCCCCCTAGCGGCTCCTTGCCGGTATAAGGAGGCATCATTGTCAGGCCCATCTCCAAACGCACTTGTTAAATTACCAGGTGCTTCCCATCGACCGATCTCTACACCGTTCAATTTCACTAACAGAGAACCGTAGACATTGCCTGCGAGGCCGAAGGTCATTGTTCCTGTACCAGAACCTGGTTGATAACCGTCAGAATCAAACCGAATTTTCCAAATCGCTGGGGAAGAATCTTTTGGAACTTTTAGCAACGCGGGATCACCTGGTGTCTTAGAAGCCGGCTGAAAGAAATTCCATTTTTTACTTGGATCATCTAAACCTACCTTGAAATCAACACCATTAGGGAATTCCAATGGATACTCCAACCAAGTACCGAATTGACGATACTTATCTAAATTTGGAATGGAAGAGGGAGATGCATTGGGAGTTACATAAAACTCAGCAGCTGAACGGTCAGGTGTTCCAATTTGCCAAAGTAGTTTACCATTCGTTTTTGGAACCCATGACAAAGGCCCTAGATCTGTCGTCGCATTTGAATGAATAACAACATGTTCTTTTCTGAATTCATCGAATACACCGTCCACAACAGCATATAAAGTATACTCACCAGGACGAACCGCGGGAATGTTGAAACTACCGTCGCTTGCAGCATGCACATAATACTCATATTTTTCATTTTGAAGTTGCCAATCCTTATCACCCGCAGCAAGAATTACCCATGCATTATTCGCAGAAGAGCCATCGGTAACCGTTAACTTACCGGTTGCGTTCCCCCTTGAGCTCGCCGCATATAAAGGGTCAGTCACCCAAGAATAAGGCCATTTGGACTTTTCTTGTTCAGCGCGAGCCTTAGCATCATTCCACATGGCATCAGTACTGTCACCTTCATTCAAATATAAATAAAAAGGACCATACACTTTCTCCCACCCTACAGGTGGATTTAGAGAGGTGTTGCCATAATGGCCAGTGAATTCATGGAATAGCAGTTTCGGACCATCAGTGGATGTATGCGTAGTCAACTCCTGCTTCGTTGGGCCGCCAACAAAATAGTCCTTATTGGCTTGGATTAATGACATACCTATCTTGTCCCCATATACCCCAAAAACATGATTGTCACCTTCAAGAGAACTGATTTGCTGATATTTGGTATACACCGTACCATCCGCGAGCAAATAAGTAGCATCCTGCAGCACTGTCCCATTTGATAAGTCTGAAGGTGCGGGATAAGTGCCTTTACGCAGATCATCAACGACGTAGTTTCTAAATACAGAGTCTGGAGGACTGAACGAATATCGCAACTGATCCATGTTTAATCCTGCAGGCATATCTGACGTATATTTATAGATTGAATAGTAATACAAGCCAGGCGAGTCAGCTTCTAAAACCAATCGAATATCAAGTTGAAAGGGGAGCTGATTGGGATCGTGAACCATAAATGATAACTCGATTCTTTCATCGCTTTGTGACACAATGGAGAACGTCGCACCATTCATTGCCTTTTGCCCACTGACCCCATTTATCTTGTAATTCGCAAGATAACTGCCAGTTCCCAAGTTAACTGTTGGTTTACTGCCGTTATACCTGATACTTGTAATATTGGCTGATGTTTTAATAATATCCAACGAAACTTTGGAATTCTGCAAAGTGACGGTTCCGTCCCCGTTATCCGATAAAGAAAGCGCTGTAGATCCCCAAATATCTTCAGGAGCAGCTGCACTAATTTCAAGTGCATTGATTCTTGCACTCGAACCACTTATATCCAAATTCATTTGTCCATCAAGCAGTTCTACGAAGAAAGTTTTAGTGCTAAATGTTCCCAATGCTGCAGAAAGGTTCACAGTCTGGCCCTCTGTCAATATCTTCATTCCGGAAAGTCCAGAAGTCGCATCTCCCGCAATGGCTCTTACTTTATAAAATCCGTTAGGAAGATCCACTTTAAAGGAGTACGCATTTCCTACGCAAAAATCCCGTCTTAGTGAATCGGTCGGTGCGCCGCGATCTCGTCCATCTAGCCCACTTACACTAGCCCATCCGTAGCCCATATCCGCATTATACAAAGAAGTAGCGTTGCAACTAACTCCTGTATACCCTGTTTCTACAGGGCTAGGGCCAAAATCAAACAGGTAGGATGTCACAGGTTCTCTTTTATTCACATCAAGCGTATAGGTTTTCGTTGTTGTTCCATCTTGTGCTGTGACAGTTACTTGGATTAAATTACTTCCAAGTTGCAATGGAATTGGTGCCGATGCCTGACCTCTATTCACAGTAATCCCTTGAACCGTAATCGTAGCATTTTCATTCTCTGTTGTAGGTGTAACCATTAAACTGACAGCACCATTTGCTGCATTAACTGTATACGTTGTTGTACTACTTAAAAAGTTAGGATTCAGCACACCACCGCTTAGAGTCAAGTTAGATAAATTTGCATTATTTGACTCTGCTCGGTTCACAGTAATTGTGTAGTCTTTCGTTGTACCATTCTGGGCTGTAACATGAATTAGAATGATATTATCGCCAACTTGAAGTGGAATTGGTGCCGAGGTTTGGTCGCTCATCTCCACACTATTAACCGTTACCTTCGCAAATATATTCGATGTTTTTAGCGTAACATTAGCACTTGTAACTGTGTTATCGACGCTTGTCGTATAGCTTGTCGTTCCACTACTAAATGCTAGTGTACCACTACTTAGTGTCAATTCTGATAAATTAGCATCACCACTTAATGTATCTGTTTGGCTTACTAATAACGTGTAGGTGCTGTAAATCTCCGGAAATGTCTTTGAGGCTACTTTAACCGTTACTTCATTATTTCCCGGCAAAAGGCTTATGGGAGATGAAAGAACTCCACTTGCAGCAGCTTCTCCATTTATTGTTATATCTGTATTGGCAGATGAAGATGAAGTAGGTGTAATTTGCGCAGACGCTACGGAAGTGCCTACAACAGAACTGTATTGAAATTTTTTCAATTCGAAGGATTCATTAAATGTCATATTTGTCGCAGATAAGCCTGACAAGTAAGCGCTGTCAATTTTAACCAATCTACTTGCAAATACCGTTGGATCAGCCGCATTCGCAGCTCTAACATTCACCGCTATTGGCAAACTGCTGCCTTGAACAGTCAATAGCCCATTATTTGAAATAGTTATGCCTAAACTTGAATCCAATGGATTTTGATTACTCGCATCATATACGCTCCAAACTAAATTTGGATTGGCAACAGACCTGCCCAAGATATCAGTTGCTGCTGCAGTGAATTGTGCGGTTTGGATAGATTGCACATTGAGTGCTAAAGGGCCCGATACATCCAACTGGTAGTTAGGCACATACACATTTACATTATCAACGTTCATCGCCATTCCGTTATATCCAGGCATAAATGAAAGCGATCCCACTTTTGTTGCCGCAGAACTATAGAAACTAAAATAAGAAGAGGATGTATAGAGCGTTGTTGAGCCATCCGTAATGGTAAAATTAAATCTTTTATTCTCTGGATCGAAGACAAGCTTGAAGTGATACCAAGTCGAAGGTGAGTAACCAGTCACTACGGTAGTTGCTGCACCACCGTTATAGACTTTCATCGCTCCTCCCCCAAGATCCATGCGAAACGTAATATTGCCAGAGCTTAAACTCGATGAATCGTAATAAAATAAACGACCCGTAGAGGAAGAAGAAGGAATATTAAGATCAAATTCTGAAACGAATAGCGTACTTTGGGCTGTGGCAAAAGGTTTGCCAAAATATGCACCTGTCGATGCATGAGTGTTACTGATAGACGCATAAGTATTATTTGTCACACTTTCACGAGCAATTGCGTTTAAAGTGCTTGTAGATCCAGTCGACCTCCAGTAGTCTGAGATGCTCGTCGGAATAATTGTATTCGGTGTAAATCCTTGAAAGTCGTCATGAGCGAGTGTTGTAATTGGTGCTGCTTGGATTTGCCCATCCTTCGTCCATAATACAATAAGAAAAATAAATGAAAATAATAATATAATTGTTTTGCTTATTTTTAACATAAATTGAGCCCACCTTTCCTATTTTTCTAAATTTAGATATCCCCACGAACTTATTCGTGAGGATATCTCGATTTCGTTTACTTACGGAAAGTATTCAATTGATCTACATTCAAAATGCGACTTTTATTTTTTGCGTAATAATCCTTATACCAACTATCAATCTTCTGACCATTGGATTTATCCCAGTATGCTTTACTTTCCTCAAATGCCGCATCAACCGTGTACGAAGCACCGCTAACGATCGATTTTTGCCAAATATCCCAAATAGCACTTAATGCGGAAGAACTCGAAGTGGCCAAATCTTTCGGAAGTGCCGGCATATTTTCTGGATGGATGACTGGCAGTGCAGGATTAACCGTTTTATACGTTTTGTAATCAGCAGCTAGCCAATCTTCATATTTTTTCTGTAAATTGGCATCAGTGATAACTGCAGGTTTACATTTAGGATCTTCGAAGTTTTGGTTATACAGCATGACGTAATCTTTCGTATAAGATCCAACTTGATTCTTATTTTCTTCCGTTAAGGTTGGTTTAGGGCATCCATTCTCTACTTTGTAATGCTGGCCCTCCGTTCCGTATACCATCGTATTACTTGTTTCTTGCTTTAATGTAAAATCCACATATTTCATAATTGCTTCGGGATTTTTTGCCGATTCATTTATAACCCCAACTGCTTGAACAGGGTTATTCCATAATGGACCGTATTGCCCGTACGCAGTTGTCGGATATGAGATAATATCTAACTCTGCTTGCGGGTTGTTTTTCCAAAAAGTCTCAAACGCTTTAGGATCTACAAGGAGATAAGCCATGCCCAGCTTGCCGCTTAAGAAATCTTGTTTTGCTTTATTTCCATCTTTATCCGTCAAGAAGTCCTTATCAACTACTCCCGATTCAAACATTTTCTTTTTAAATTCGGTTGCTGATTTAGCGCGTTCCCAGTCGTGTGTCCATATATCGCTTTGAATTTGGAATGGAATTTTGTCCTGGAAGGTCATCGCACTTCCGAACATATGATCTATAACCGCTCCATTCCAACTGCTTAGTGCGAAACCGTACGTATCCTGTTTTCCGTTACCATCCGGATCTTGTGAAGCAAATGCTTTCGCTACATTAAGCATTTCCTCAGGTGTTTTCGGCGCTTGCAGACCCAATTTCTTTAACCAATCTGTACGAATTACTAGAGCTCCACCAGGAGTTGTGTTCTGTAGTCTTCCGAATGCATAAATTTTCCCATCATCGAAAGTTGTAGCCGTTTTCAAAAGCGGATTTTCTTGTAGACGCTTTTTATATTCGACACTGTATTTATCGATAAGTTCATCTAACGGCATCAACTGTTTCTGCGTGAATAACTGATTGCGGTAATTGCTGTCAAAATCAAAGATAAGATCAGGCGCGCTGCCGGATGCAAACAGAACATTTAATTTACTAACGGATTCGTTACGAGGAATTGGAATAAAAGAGACATTAGCCGGCGCTTTACTATTTAACCATTCCGTCCATCTATTTTTATCTACGCTGCCCTCTCCTTGGGGTATATTTCCACGGTCATAGATACTGACGGAAATATTTTTCTTCGCTTCTGGCTTAGCGCTTTCAGTTCCTTGCGAAGCAGAAGGCACTTCTTTTTCTTTTGAACACGCAGTAATGGTAAGCACGGCGGATAAAGCTACAAAAGATACTGCAATCCATTTTTTCATATACATAAGCTCCCCTAAATATTAATTTTTTAATTTTACTACTACTTATAAAAATTTCAAAGAATCCTGAGAATATCACCCCTTTCAATCTTCTTCATTCCATTAGCCTTTAATTGCCCCAAGCATAATGCCTTTGGTAAAGTGCTTTTGCACAAACGGATAAACTACAACCATCGGCAATACCATAACCATAATTGTGGCAGACTTTAACGATTCAGGTGTAATTAACATGAGTTCTTCAGGACTTGTCGCTTGTAATGCTGTTTCAAGACGTTGGCTAGAAATCATCTGTTGAAGCATCACGGCTAAATTTTGCTTATCAGGACTATTCATGTAAATCAAAACGTTCATAAAGTTATTCCAATAACTAACTGCATAAAATAAGGACAAAACCGCGATGATCGGCATCGATAAAGGAAGAACATGAGAGAGAAGATAGCGCCATTCACTACAACCATCCATTTTGGCCGACTCTTCAATCTCAGAAGGGATATTCTCAATAAATGTCTTTAGCACCAGCATGTTAAAAACATTGATTACTCCCATCAATCCTCCTTGAATACCAGGAAGCCATATTGCCCAATACGTATCTATTAAATGAAGGTTTTTAACTACCAAATAAGTCGGAATTACCCCTCCATTAAAAACGATCGTAAAAAGGATAGCCAGGGAGAAGAAACGTCTACCTACGAAGTATCCTCTCGATAATGGATACGCGCACAAAATTGTAAATACCATGCTTAGAAGTACACCAACAACAGTAATCACCGTACTATTTTTAAAATTAGTTAGCACTGTTGTATGCGTAAATAGCGTTTTATAAGCATTTAGACTAAACTCAACTGGCCACAATCCTACAAATCCAGAATCAATAGCAGATGGACTGCTAAGAGACATAGCCAATGTATGAATTAGCGGGAGTAAGCAGCTCAACGATGCTACTAACAATATGGTATTGTTTGTGATGTTAAATATTTTTTCGCCTCTTGTAATTTTCATGATGACTACGTCCTCTCTACCATAATCCGTTTCCGAATTTTCTAGCTATCCCATTAGCCAAAACGATCAATACAAGAGAAATGAAAGATTCAAATAATCCCATTGCAGAAGTTAAATTGATTTGACCGCCTTGAAGACCAAATTTGTAGATGTATGTGCTGATAATTTGTGAAACATCCGTGACCACCGGATTTTGCAAAATATAAACCTGATCAAATCCTACCTCAAGGATTCTTCCAATAGTAAGGATAAACATGATCATGATTGTCGGTGTTAACGAAGGTAAGGTGATGTTCCAAATCTTTCTCCACTTCCCTGCTCCATCAATACTGGCAGCCTCATACAGCGATGGATCAATAGCACTTAGCGCAGCCAAGTATACGATTGCCTGATATCCTGCTTCTTTCCAAACGCCTGCTCCCAAAAAGATTGCAAACCAAGATCCGGTTTGATACAAAAATGCCGTTTTGGGCAACCCGAAATACGCAATAATTTTATTAATGATTCCCGTTTCCTGTGAAAAAAGTACAACGACTACTCCGCCTACAATGACCCACGATAAAAAGTGAGGCAGATATACAAGTGTTTGCACAGTTTTTTTGTACCAACTTTTTCTCACTTCATTTAGCAAGATGGCGAGCAAGATTGGGAGAGGAAACTCAACAATCAGTTTTAATATGCTAATTCGAAAGGAATTCATGATAACTCTTACGGTATCTGGCATTTGAAACAACGCTTTGAAGTTATCGAATCCTACCCAAGGACTTCCAAAGATTCCGTCTTTGTAATTGTAATCTTTAAATGCAATAATCGTGCCCACCATAGGGATGTATTTGAATATTACAAAGTAAACAATTACCGGTGCAAACATGAGAAGCAAGGGTGCATTTCTAATTAGCATTTTTTTAAATCTGCTCTGTTTCACGATTAATCCATGTTTCTCTACTTGCACTTGACCCACTGACACTGTTTTCATATTCGCCATGCCTTCCTTTCCGTATGCTAGCTTCATCGTTGGTGCATTCCTAAGATAACAGGGATCACAATCTTTAATAAATACCTAGTTTTTAACGATACCCAGAAGTTAAATACCCATTTTTCAAGCATACCCTGAGTCTGTAACATTGAAAAAACAGCCAATATCATTCGATTTAGACCTACCCGGATTAGGAACCAAGTAACCTACTCAAATGAAATCGGCTGTTTTATTTCATACCTATTGCTTAATTAGCTTCCAACTTAATCGTATCATACAAAATGCCGCCATCTGTTCCAACGCTCTTCATTTTAAGTGATACTGTATTGGTACCAACAATGAGTAAAGAAGCTGGGAAACTAATCTCCTGTAACTGATATCTGCCACTTTCCGTAACACTCCGATACGTTGTTCCATCATTTATGCTTGAATAATCTAATGTTCCAATGTTCGTTCCGTTTACGAAGACATCAGTTATAGGATTTTTAGCTATGCTAGCCATAGCAACAGTCAAATAAGCGTTTTTACTATATGTGCTTGTAAGATTGAAATTAATATCCCAACTACCGATCTTTGTCTGGGCATAGTACCAATCGCTAGAGTGTGTAGTACCGATTGTATATGTAAAATTGGCAGGGACTTGGGCAGGCAGACCATATTGTCTAGATATGTTGCCAAATTTAAACTCTGTCGCCTTACGATCCGCTTTCCCAATTTGCCAAAGTTTATTTGTATAATTCTGTGGTGCCCATGTTAAAGTGCCTAAATCGGTCGTTATTCCACTCACTGTTATATTCTTCGAATATTGGTGAGTTATATCCCCACTAGTCGCATAGGCATATAACATATATGTACCTGGTCTAACCTTAGGGATACTGAAATTACCAGAGGAATCAACCGTAGCCCAGAACATGTAATCGTTGCCTTGTGTATAAATTTCACCTGACTTTGCCAATACAACCGTAGCTCCTGAAGTCGATCTGCCATCAGCAACCTGTAGATTACCCGTTACTGTAGACCGCGATAATGGATAGCTGGAATCGGAGAGCCAACTATAAGGCCACGCAGCTCTTTCTGTGGAAGATCTTGATACGGCATCGGAACTGCTTCCATTATTAACGTACACCAGCCACGGTCCGAATATTTTTCCACTCGGGAGAGTTCTGCTGCCAGTTCCAAAATGACTGGAGGTCAGCATGTTTAATACCACTGCATCTCCAGTGTTACTTTCTAAATGTACCATCAAATCCTGTTTCAATGGTCCACCGTCATTATATTCTTTACTTGCAGGAATTACCCAAACGCCATAGCCATTGCCATAAACGCCATGCACAAAATCGTTTTTATAATAACCTGCCCAATCATACTTCGTGTAGATAGTACCATCAGCTAATTGATAGGTGCTGTCTTGTAATTCCGTGGCGCCTTGAATTTGTGCGAGTGTCGGCAAAGAACCACTTCTTTCACCAATATAAGCGTTTCGAAAAATTTGACCATCCACTCGATAGACTGTCCTTAGCTCAGCAATTGTTCCAACGGAGTCTGTCACATAATACGAGTACACCCCACTAACCCCACTTCGCACAACGTAATGCAGTTCCCCTGCTGAACCTACATACGCAATATCTACCATATCAGAGGTGTTTGTCACTATCTGGAGTTGAGTTGGTGAAAGGCCTCCATTTTCCGTTGACCAATAAAAGCCTGCTGCAGATCCAATTAACTCTGTGCCGCCTTTTTCAAGAGAAACCCCCTTTCCAGAGCTATCAAACCTTATTGTTATGTACTCATTTGAAATAGTTGCAGTTCTTGCGGTGGTGTCAGCGGTCAGTGTCACTGTACCTGCTGCGCTAGCAATTGGTAACGGGCTTACCTTCTGCATGCAGAAGACGATGGACAGTAATACGAAAGCAAGGATTATACGAAAGTTTTTACTAATCATTGACATAAAAAACCTCCAATTCATTTTTGGTTTGACTTTTTCGTCTGATTTTCATGTAAAACCTACACCTTCATTTTTGTAACCGCTTACTCTGTTACATATATCTCACCCCCTTTATTTCCAATAGAGGTTTTACAAAGAAAGAGGAACGTTTTAAAGCACTGTGTACATATATATAAAAAATAACCAGACAGTCTCATTGATGATTTTGTCTGGTTATGTGCAAGAAAGATATGAATTAGCACAAACAATTTTATATTTTTGCTACTACTCTGTGACTGTTATTACCAACGATTGCCCTGCCATCATCTTCAACTCGTAATATCCTTTACCGAAAGTGGATGAAGCAATCGCAACGCCTGAACCTGAGAAACTATACTCGTTAAACCACTCAGGCAACTTCAAAGTTATGTTTGTCTCCCTATTGGCAACAAGATTTGCTTGAAACTTTCCAATCTGTTTATCCCATGACATTGAAATCGTCCCCGTAGTGAAGCAAAGTCCTGTGAATTCGCCCTTTTTCCATTTGTCTGGCACGGCAGGTAACAACTTGACTAACCAAGGTGAAACATAAAGAAGCATTTCCTGTACGGCGTTAACCCATCCCATTGAAGCATCCAATTGAATTGGAGCCTCGACCATGTTCATGCAGATCCCCATATTTCTCCAGTCATTATGCAGTGTAAAGAAATTATTCAATAGGCATGATCTAGATAGAATATCAAGACATTCGACGGCACTGCTTCCGTCCCCCAAGCGTGCATAAACGGCTGCCATATGGGCAAGAGACCAACCGCTCTGCGCGCCGATCAATCTTTTCTTTACTGCCGTCTCGAATGCATCAAACAATTCAGGAGAAAGCTCTCTAGTGAATTCTTGACCTGGGAAAATCGGATAAATATGCGACAAATGGCGGTGCTCATAGCGATCGTCAAAGTCTGGATGCATCCATTCACGAAGTGCACCATCTTCATTGATCTGATAGGCTGGTATACGCTCGAGCAGATTTGCCCATTTGCCAATTTCATCTGCATATACACCAACTTCTTGACTGCCTTGAATAAGATGTGTCAGCAGCTCTTTTAAAATAGCCAGATCCATGGTAGCATTGATCGTCGTAGGCATTGGGTGTGCAAGTGGTTTGCCATCTTTCGGCATGAAATTAAGTGGCGTATTTTCTGGAGATACGGATGGAAAATAACAAATTCGGCCATTTTCGTCCGTATCCAGATAATCTTCATAGAACATCGCAATCTGCTTCATAAAAGGCAGTACTTTCTCAAGTAGGAATTCCTTGTCTCCCGTGTATAAGTAATATTCATAATAATGTCTAGCCAACCAACCTGCAGCACTCGTCCAATTCATAATGACAGGAACGATCTGGTTAGGAACACCAATTCCAGGAGTTGTACCAGCAGGAATATAGATTCCACGACAACCAAAGAGTTTCTTCGCATTATCCTTGAAATCATCCATCATACTTTCATAGTAATGTACCAACGCCGGCATCATCTCACTTAAACCTCCAGCCATGGCGTGCCAATACATCATCTGAACGTTCTCATTAGCCATATTATGGGACCATGTAAGCTTGTAATCCCCTGCCCACAGTCCATACATTTCGAATGGCATGCCGTCTGAAGCTGTACCCGATATAAACAAGTACCTTCCGTATGCCCACATTTTTTCAATTAAGCTAGTAGGTGCCTCACCATCGTAAGCATGCAGCAGTAACTCTTCATTTGATAGATGATCCTGTTCGCCGAATAAGTTTAATGTAGTGGATAAAAACAATCTCTGATGCTCAATAAGATGAGAAGCAAGTAGCTGTTTATAGGTCTGATCCATGCTTGAAAGCTCATTATGTAATCTTATCCATTCTTGTTCTCTGTCTCCATGGGTGAACACTTTCGCCAAGGCTAGAACTTTATTTGCCTCTGCAAATTGAATTTTTCCATCCTTAGCGGTGATTCGTCCATCTGATGCAATAACTCGCAGCACAGCACCAAAGTCTTTTCCATCATCATTTGTAGCTGCATAGTACAAGTAAGAGCCATCCGTTTTGACCTCGAGCGTTTCCGCCAATTTTTTATATACAGCCAAGGAATCAGGATCATCTGTCTGATGTAAATTTAACCAAAACTCCCCTTCTACTATTCCCTCAGAACTGCTAATTTCATAGACAACTACATCGTCCGTACGGGAAACAAATAGTTTTCTTTCATATTCTATGTTAGCATCTTCCCATCGGACTGTTACTTCACCTGTTTCCATGTCCACACTTCTACCATACTTACGAAATGCCCCGGAACATGGCATCGATAGCTTAATATCACCTAATGGAAGTCTTGAGGCTAACTCGGTTGCATAACCTGAATCTTTAACCTGGTTTGTTAGATGCCAACTAGCCTCCAAATACTTGCTTTCGAGCATCAGCTTTCTCGTTTCTGCTAAGGTATGCCCCACGTCTGGTAATGTATCCTTGCGACCTAAATGCCATAACTTATTATGATTGAGTAGAATTGTCTCTTCCTTTACACCACCATACACGGAAGCTCCAATCTTTCCATTCCCCGATGGTAAACCTTCTCTCCACATATTTCTCCACCAGGAAGCAGGATATTTTAAATTAAGTTTATTTTTGGTAACTTCACTATTTGTCATTTATCGTATCTCCTCTTCAAGTAAATTCATTTTTATAATACTTGCTTATATGGCAGCTGTCTTTGCATAAAAGCAAATGATTTGTCCTTTTTTCCAATATAAATTAACTGGCTTTTTTGTTTCGATGTCTCTAGAATAATAAACATCTGAGAAACTACAATTATGATCTTGTAGCACAAATAGCACTGCGCTATAGTATATTTATATAGAAAAATCTAGATTAGTCGGGATGTGCCGCTATGAAAATTCCTCTCTACCGTTATAGAGTTGATTACTTGACGCGCTATTCGGATATTAATCCAATGCTTCTATTTGCACAGAAGTACGAATTCATAGAAACTGAACAATCTCCCCTGAGGCGATGTTATGCTAATGCGATTATTCTCGTCGAAGAAGGAAGTGGTGTGCTTTTATTAAATGGAATAGAGCACCCTATGCAGGCAGGTTCAATTGTGTTTATCGCATCTGGAGTCCCTCATCAATGGATATCCCATAATGAGCAATTAATGATCCATCGCTGTGCTTATTTTGATTGGAAATATACGAACAGACCTGATTTTAATTATCAAAAAGATTACTTTGCATCAATCGAGCAACCATTTAGGGAAGAATGGACGAGTTTTTTTCCAAGCTTAAAGATCCATACGGTAATGAAAGTCAGTAATATATCAATCTGGCTATCACACTACAATGCCTTTACTCAACCCCCAGCCGTACTCGGAGCACGAAGCCCAATTGAATCCCTGCAATATAACGCTGCTTTCCAAACGTTCCTTTACCAATATTTATCGTTTGCTGTAAAAAATGACTCGTGGTACGAGCCTCGAATTGCCCAAATTCTTGAGAAGATTGAAAGCATACCATTTGAGCAAGCGGAAATCGATATTTATCAATGGGCGAAGGATCTTAACATCGGGAAGAGTCGTTTTCATCAGTTATTTAAAAATGAAACAGGATATACTCCAAAAGAGTATGTTCAGCGGCGAAGACTCTATCAGGCTGCAAAAGATTTATGTACAAGCAATTTAAGCGTTAGTGAAATCGCTCATAAGTACAACTTCTCTTCCATCCATTACTTCTCCAGGATGTTTAGAAACGTGATGGGGTTTTCTCCATCCCAATATAAAGCTAGGTATCAGTGATCTGCTATTTACTCATATTTATAATTTTAGTTATGAAGTACATGAACAAAAAGACGACTCAATTCCATTCGGAATTGAGTCGCCTTTCTTTATTTTCATGAAGGTTTTTCTATAAACAGTTCATAGCCAAATGGTCCATTACTACTCATTCCTTAATCGCACGGTATCGAAACCCGACAAATTCGGCCTCCCCGTTCCCTGTCGCATACAATAAAGGGCTGCACGCGGCAGACGTTAATTTAATTAATCTAGATCACCTTAGGCTAAATATTGAACCGAAACTGAAATTAGTGATAGACAACGCTTATAAAAATAATCATAGTGTCTATCATCCTCAATATTGATTTTTGTTGTTTCATGATGACGAATCCTAAAGCTGTTCCCGATTTGCGTAAGCTCAATAAATTCCTTTTCAAATAGATCCATATAATGAGCTTTTTGACCGCTCATATCTCCAATAATCTTACTTACAGATTTCTTCTTGTCCAAAGTAGGAGAATAGTATGTTTTAAGCCTCTCAAAAGCGTCCCATAGTTTTTCAACAGCAATATTAAGATTACCTTTATCGTAATAGTTTGCTGCTTCTTGGAGCAACTCTTTGAGACCTGCTTCCTGAATCGGTATTAATGCACTATCCTTTATTTGTATATTAAATGTGCTTGCGACTTTACCATTACTCAGCTTGAAAGGAACTTCATTCAGTTTAAAAATTGCATTAACTTCTGCCTCGAAATCGGTATTCTTGTTATAATTTTCAAAAAACTCTATTGCATCGAGTACACAATTGGGTGAACTTGAAAACACAAAATCTTTTAAGTTATTAGTTTCCTCATACTGACCCTGCTCATTAAAACATTTAGGTATGTAAAATTGCCGAATATCAGCGATAACCTCTTCATTTGTTGTAACATCGTAATCCCAACCAGTAGTTTTATCTGTTTTTCGATAAACATCATTATTTTTTTCAAACAGTTGATATATTTGATTCCTAGCGTTCTTTTTGATTGAAATTGGCATTCTTTTCTCTTTAATTGCCTTTTGATTCCTTTGAGAAAACGGAATAAATAGTTTGTTTTCTGCTAAATTATAAATCCTCCAACTATAGACATCCCGGTTGGAAATCTTTCCTGCTGGGAAAACTTCATACCCATCGTTTTTAAGGAATTTGTTAACTTCGTCCAGAAACTTTTCCCAATATCCATTCTCGTTTCTTACTGTCGGATGAAAAATCTCACAGATGAATTTTAAATATATTTCATCACTTCCGTTTTTTAATTGGAATCGTTCGTCTTCAAATACCCAACAAAATGGATAATCATCATTGTTTACTGTATGTTGCCAAATATCTTCTTCAGCATTGCAGTACCTTTTATCTAGACTTGGCATTTCCTTTAAATCATATAGTCTCTTGCAAAACTCGAATTCTTCTAACCTTCCAAAGTAATTGTACTGCACTTTTTGCATCTCCCATAAATCAGGTATATCCATCCCATATTTAAACAAATCGAAAATATCACGTTTGGTTATCTCACTTATGGAATTCATTTGTTTGATTGCTACTCCTTTGTTACGATTGTTGACAGAATAATCTAATTTCTAAGATTTACTAATATTATTGGATTAAATAAATGAAATTTCCAGAGTCGGGCTATTCATTCAAACTCTTCAAAGCGATACACTATAGCGCAAATTTCAAACGTGGTCCTATTTCCTTGAACACTTCCCTAATAAAGGCGTTTGGACACACTTCGTCCTCTCATAATCAGCCGCTAGTGTAGAGTTATCTGTCCAATGACACAAATGCATCCTAGCCAAAATTAATGGATATTGAGATTTGTAATGTTAAAATGTTATTTGTATTAACCATATTCTGGCTTACTTACAAATCCAAAGGCATTCCATAAATAGTTAATAATTGTTAAAATAACCCTTTCTAAATCTTGATTTACATGCGAATCAATCATTATTTCTGGTAGTTGAAGGAAGTCATCATCAATTGATTGAGGAGCTGAAATTATGCTTGCTACTATGTGGCGAATAATACAGGTAAACTTGAGAGGTACCCATTGCTTCGACACTAAATTTGATATCCCGGTCAATATATGCCTAAATAATCTCAATGTAAGCTCCTGCATATATACCAGTGGCAAAGGTTAGGACCGCACCTCCAATAATTGTAATAGAAATAATAATTTCTTTCACTTTGTTAATACTCCCTATTTACTTACATAATATTCCACAATAAATATTCGACATGATTCGCGATATTCCTTGTCCTGCACAGTCAGTTGGAGTGGATTACTACAAAGAGACTCTCAGCAACGGGCTAAGGGTCTCAGTTCTTAAGACAAGGCATTCCGCTCTTTAGTTTTAGTTTAATGCCCGCCGGCAACAGCCTTTATCATAAACTAATAACGAACCTCAAATAATAAAAAAATGGGCGTTCACAAAAGTAAACACCCACTAACGAACTTTATTTTCCACTAACACACTTTATTTTCCACTAACGATCTTTATTTTCCTTGATCAGCCGCACATATCCCTCCCACGAACGCATAATTTCATTTTACAATTATAGTAAAAAGTGATATCATTTAAATATCAAAATAATATACGCGAGGGGGTTTTCAACGTATGAAAGAAACTAACGCATGGGCACTTAATGGCTTTATTGGCTTACTCTTATTTTTCGCCGCGCTCGGCCTAGGCATTTACAGTTTCACACAACAGAGCTTTTTAATTGGGGCTATTTTAATCATAGTTAGCATCATCTCCCTGACGACAGTTAATGTCGTTCAGCCGAATCAAGCCTCGGTCATTACTTTTTTCGGGAGCTATCTAGGGACGATTCGCAAAAGTGGCATGTGGCTCGTAGTTCCCTTCTCTTCACATAAGAAAATATCACTGCGGGTTCGTAATTTTAACAGTGTCAAATTAAAAGTGAATGATATCGATGGAAATCCGATTGAAATTGCTGCTGTGATCGTGTTTAAAGTCGTTGATACGTACAAGGCTTTATTCGATGTAGATAGTTATGAGAAATTCGTTGAAATTCAAAGTGAGACTGCACTACGTCATGTTGCCAGCAAGTATCCTTATGATCGTTACGAAACAGAAGGCTATTCGTTAAGAGGGAATGCCGATGAGGTTGCGGCTGAGCTCAGTACAGAGCTTCAACATCGTCTTTCCGTTGCAGGTGTTGAGGTGATTGAGTCCCGTCTGACTCACCTGGCCTACTCCACCGAAATTGCCAGCGCCATGCTGCAGCGCCAACAAGCATCAGCGATTTTATCCGCACGCTCCATTATTGTAGAAGGCGCCGTTGGCATGGTTCAAATGGCTGTCGAACAATTGGAAGCCCAGGGTTTGCAGCTTGACGAGGAGCGTAAAGCGGCCATGATCAACAATCTCCTAGTTGCGATTGTATCTGATCGTTCAGCAACCCCGGTCATTAATACCGGATCGTTGTACTAACGGAGCCATGTTATGGCTGCCAAGAAAAATTTCCCGCTTCGACTAGACCCAAAGCTTCACCAAGCTCTTGAGCAGTGGGCTGAGGACGAGTTCCGAAGTGTTAACGGACACATTGAATATTTACTCCGAGAAGCGCTCCTCCGTTCGGGAAGGCTCCCCAAAGCTAGTGCCGCGCAGCAAACGAATGAAGAATTGGACAACTAACAAAAAACATCTTACATGCTGTATGAAGTGCACCCCTTATAATGAACATTGGAAAAACCCCCTGGGTAAACCGATGAATTATAAGGGGTGCATTTTTTATGGCGATCAAAGGACAAACGTTAAGCATTATCCAGAATCCATCAAGACAGAGGCCATTCGGTTACATATGGTGGAGGGATGGAGCTACAGAGAGATCACAGAACATTTGGAAATACATGACAAGGGTCGGGTCAAGAAGTGGATGAGGAAGTACCGCGAGTGCGGTGAAGAAAGTTTCAAGGACAAGCGTGGAGTACCGTTTCGGACAGAGACAGAGCAGGAGCGCCTGATTCGACAGTTGCAGCTAGAGGTAGATGTGCTAAAAAAGTGGTTACAAATCTTGAATCGGGAGGTGCGCAAAAGAGATACCACATCGTTAATGAACTGAAGGAAGAGCAAAGTGTAAAGGGTCTATGCTCTTACTTGGGAATAAGCAGAAGTGGTTACTACGCCTATGTAAAACGTAGTAAGACAGATCCTGACGAAGAATTAAAGCTCAAAATCCTAGCAATCTATGAGCAGCGCAATAAGATTCTAGGATACCGCCGTATTCAAGATGAGTTGTATCGTCAATACAACCTTATCGTCAATCATAAGAAGGTTCTACGCCTCATGCAGAGCCTAGGAATAAAGTCGATTATCCGACGTAAATATGTTCACCGAACCAGCCATGAAGCAGCTGTATCCGATGGGAGAATCGCTGAGAACTTGCTACAACGAGACTTCCATGCTGATGGTCCAAATCAAAAGTGGGTTACCGATGTTACGCAGTATCGTGTATTTGATGATCGCCTTTATTTGTCCGCCGTAAAGGATCTATGGAACGGAGAAATCGTGGCTTATCACATCAGTAACCGTAATGATAATCCGCTTGTACTAGAGACGTTTAGAAAGGCATTTAAAACGCAAACAGACGTGACTGGCAACATCCCGGGATTGATCGTTCACAGCGATCAGGGATACCAGTACACGTCTCATGCCTACTACGACATGCTGCCAAAGGTTGGCGCCCGAATCAGCATGTCACGCCGAGGAAATTGTTATGACAATGCCTCAATCGAAAGCTTCTTCTCTCATCTAAAAGTGGAAGCTCTCTATCCCTATGATATCCGAACCATTGAACAAGCACAAAGGCGAATTGAAGAATTTATTCGATTTTATAACGAGGAAAGAGCACAGAGAAAACTAAATAAGCTGACGCCGGTTGAGTACCGACGCCAGCTTGCTGCCTAGGGCTTTTTTCAGTGTCCATTAAATGGGGTCTTGACCAGTAGCCATGTAAGATGTTTTTTGTTTTCTTAAGTTGTAACATTGATCGCTGGTGCAGAAATGGTCTGTGGTACAGTAATCGCAGAGCTTGTATTTGAGAAATCTGCAACTTCAAGAACGACAGGTGTGCCAACTGATGCTCCGATCGTATCAAGCACCAATGAAGCCGTAGTTAGAGTCGAGAGAGCGGCTTCTTGCAACACACCATTGACGTATACATTGATATATCCGCTTGTAGGCACTGCTGGTAGTGAGTTCGGGTCTACGGGATCTCCATTATCATCAAGGAACTCTTCTGCAAGAATGGTTGTTTCCGTACCCGAAATCATACTTACCTTCGAAATTAACGTTATCGTACCTTTATCTATCTGGTAGAGCGTGCTAGGCTGGAGTACACCATTAACGAAAACTTGTGAAAAAGTAACAGCTTTCGGGTCAGGAATCGATTGAGCGCCATAACCTTTGGTACGATCCTCTTCCGTATAGCAACGCTTGTCTCCATCTGAAATTGCGTAAAAGAAATAAGTTTTCGCTCCATATTTGGCCTTAAATACCCGTTCTTTGCTCTTTTTCGGCTTTCGGACAGTAGTTTCAAGACATTTTCGCTTCCGGATGTGAATCACCTCACTGACCCCACTCATAGATTATGATATCCTATGCGAAAAACTTTACCTGAAATTGGATATTGATCGCGGTACTTATCCCCATTTATGACATGCAAAACCCCCTGATCAATGTGATTAGGGGGTTTTCATCTCTGCTATTCCTTGATATGCAAGCCGTACACGCTGATATTCCCGAGTCTATCTGCATCTTTTCGCCGTACCTCTGCCTGATAGATCACATTCCCCGTTTGCAGATCAACAATAGCTACGGCTGGGTTGCGACGACCATCAAACATCAGGATATGTAACCGATTCTTCTCAAGTAGGTTGGCATTTATTCGGCCCCATTCCTTCTGGATAGCTTGCAGTGATAACTTAACATCACTGATTACTTTATTTGCAGCTAAATCGATACGAATAACACGTGAGTCTAACTTCTGAGAGAGGGATGTCAAAGTTAACTCTTCATTCGTATGCTGGATTGAAACCCCCATCTCTTGATCCTCCATCAAAGAACTATACAATGCATCATTCTGAACAGTCTCCCACTTACCATTCCAAAGGTCATAAATAAGAATCTCCCGTTTTACTAGCCCTTCATATCTCTGTTCAGCCTGATTTCCGGCCTTATCTATTTTCTTTGTTTCACTTTGATGAAAGATCGCATACCCATTCGATCCAATGAGATCGGTTGCCCACATATAGTTTGTGCTAATTAGATTCTCACTTTCTTGTTTGTTAGCAGGTAGAATGGGCTCGCTGGACATTAAGCTCTTCTTCTCAAGGTCAATGGTATACATCTGATACCTAGCATCCTTAAATTGAATACCATAATCGTTACCAACTTGTTGTCGATTAGCGAGTACTTTCATGATCCCATCTTTCACTTGTACATCATAAATACGTATAATTTCATCGTTTCTTTTATCCGACTGAATCTCGAAGCTTGTTACTACTTTCTCCAATTTCCACTTTACTGATATTTTCAGAAGATTGGATTGCCCCTTCGCAGGATACTGGCTATAACTTGGACTATCCGAGCCTACATATGCAAGCACTTTGTCATCATTGTAAAAGGAGCTAACAGCGTTCTTCCCTCGCATAAAGGAGCGATTCTCCTTGACGAGTATTTTCAATTGCTCCTGACGATACATCGTCGAATCTAGCGATTCTACATAGGACATTTTGTCCGATTCGTACTCGCTTCCCTGTGTAGAAATCCATAAAGGCTTGGCATTTATTTGAGCCTCAACCTGCAAACTTGCTCCTTCGCTATCCTGGCCATTAATCGTTTGCAACAAATAATCTGGTTTCTGATCACCAGCGCCTGACACATAATATGTACCTATCGCTAATAGACAAAAGGGTATCAGTACGACAAGCAGCCAGTATCGTTTGATCTGCACAAGATTCCCTCCTTTACACGGTCACTTTTTTTCGCAGTAAAAATGAGCTAACTTGGATTGAAATCGCAATAATCCCAATCCCCATACACACTTGGAGTAACAATAGTTCGCTGGGATATAGGAATAAAGAGCGTCTATTTATTACATATGGCGCTACGATTATAAATAAAGCGGCCACACTGTACAGAATACCTGCAACAATGCCCTTCCATCGATAACTTCGTTCCAGAAGAACGGCAGTAAAGAGTACAAAGACACCTAGTATGCCAGCGCCATAATACAAAATAAATTGCATACCATAAGTAGGCATAAATAAGTTTAGCAAAGGATCTCTGCGGATCAGTTCTCCGATAGTAACCGCTTCTCGAAGCTCAACTGGAATGATCGCAAGGAAGGTTGCCAATTGAAGTGGAATCACCACAATCTGCAATGAGACAAAGCCAAATACAAATAGTACAATCGCGCTTAATTTAGCGAAATATACGTTCATTCGAGATGTTGGCAGCATAAGCAGTCGATAAGCAAACGTATTCCGGCCGAACCATTCCTTGTACCAAATTATAAAAATATAAAGAACTAAAACGATTGCACATAAACTGATGGCTCCTTCGTACCATAACGCATTAAACATATAAGAGAGATTCAATTTCTGAAATCTTTCTGCGTATAGTGCCTCTGTTCCACCGTTTCCGTCCATCCAGGTATGAACACTGCTGAGAAACGAATGGGATGTGAGCCAAATCCCAGAAAATTGTGATACCAATAGCAGAAGTGCCAAGGCACCATACAGTTTGCTAAACCGTACAATTTCCCAGTTCAACAGCTTGATATAGTATTTCAAGTCACATACACCTCTCTCATGACATCCACAACGGACTTCCCTTCGTTCGATCGCATTTCCTCTGGATAAAACTGTTTTCGAACCCGCCCTCCATCCAGCAAAACGACTTTATCAATTAAATGCTCGATATCTTGGATTTCGTGTGTTGTGATCAGAACACCGCGGTCTTCCATCAAATGGCTGGTAAATACAGCTGTAATTTGCTCGCGACTGAACATGTCAATCCCCGAGAATGGCTCGTCCATGAGTAAATAATCTGCATCCAAAGAAAGTCCCAGCAACAGATTCGCCTTTGCGGAGTTCCCTTTTGACAAGCTGGAAAGTCGATCCTCAGGATTCAATTTGAAAAAGACGATCAACGCTTCCGCCCTCGCTTCATTCCAGTTTGCATAGAAATCCTTCATAAAAAGCATCGCTTCATTTATTTTCATGTGAGAGGGCATCGTTAGGGTGTCAGGAATAAATACAACCTTCTCATACGTTTTCGTTGTTGGAACCTGACCATCCACACGTATGGCTCCGCCTTGAATGGGGGTCAGCCCCATGATTGCCTTCATGATCGTAGATTTGCCCACTCCGTTTATCCCAATCAAACAGGTGATTTGGCCTTTCTCCGCGGTAAAGGAAATGAGATCCAACACATTTTTTCGCCCATATCGCTTCACAAGTCCATCCACTTCAATCATTCCGAAACCTCCCTTCCACGTTCAGCCTCATACTTTTCTTTAACAACACGCAGTAATTCATCCGTTGGCAGCCCAATCTTGCTAATGGATTGAACGAACACGCCAACGGCTTCTTGAATGAGTTCTTCACGAATGGTATTCAAAATATGCTTATCCGTCGTTATCCGACTCGGGGAATTACCTGCAGTTGTGATCAACTTCTGCTCCTCCATTTCTTTATAAGCCTTCTGTGCGGTATTCGGATTGATTTGAAGCAGCCCTGCTAGCTCACGCCTCGACGGGATTTCTTGTCCGCCTATCAGCTTGCCAGTGGCAATTTCTTCTTTGAAATACCTTACAACCTGCAGATAAACGGGATCGCGATTATTAAACGTAATGTTCATCTACCCATCTCCTATGTTCCTTTCTAGATAAAACTGGAATTATTTAGTGTATGTACTAACTGGTTCATACACTTTATGTGTACTATACTACTCACACACTCAATCTGTCAACATTTGGAATTAACAGAGGGGTTCATACTTTGTTTTTCCACCTCGTTGACATACCTGACTGCATACATGCAAATAATAGAAAGAAGGATTGCGTTTCCAGATAGGAGGCCATGATGAGAGTCAATCTTCCACCACAAAACAAGGATAATCAGGGGTTTTACGAAAAAATGCGAGGGCTGCCAGGTGCAGTTGTACAGCTTGTTAAACAGCAGGCCGCTAAGTTCATGACTTCCTCAGAGCTTGCTGAACATGGATCATCGACTCCCAACATCGAAATCCCTCTTGCCACACAAGACAGATTAGAAAAAGCGTTGCATCAACAAATTGCTCTACAACACGGAGGCGTCATATCTCCCCCAACTACTGTTCAAGAACAACAGATTGTGGAACAAATCATCGCCCAAACTCAGATCAATAATCGCAATAACGTGACACGTACACAAGCCTACTGGGCTTGTTATCGTGATTATCCCGAGCTGCATTGGGCCTTGTTAGCCCACATGGTTTCCCGCAACGGAGGCTGGTGCATGACGGATTTACGTGGTGAACTTATGCCTCACCTTCTGAACAACGATGCCACGGAGTATATATTTTCCTTTCTTGAGCGCGCGAACGCACTTATTTTCCAAGATGCTTACCCGCAATTACTGCTCTATGCTGAGAGCAAAAGAAGGCGGCTTAACCTATTTCATCTTCTTCCTCATTTACATATATCCGCTTGGATGCTCCCCATCTGGCAGGAATTCTGGATTTATCAAGATTCGGCACTGCTCACCATAGGTCTAATTGTCAATGAGCAGCATTATGTTGAGGAACGTGTTGTTCAGAATCCACTCTACAAACAAACGGTCTTAGATACCGCTCTGTTCAAAACACAAGGCTGGCTGCAGCTTAATCATGTCGGATTCCCTTTTCGTTCCACATCCATGGATCCACCTCAACCCCATCTTGCTGGCCTTATTCTTGAAAATTTCTCAAAGCTCTCCGAACGCATCGAATTCGGCAAAAGCCTATACGCGATTCTGTTTGGAGCTCCAGGTGTGCTTCAAGGCGCTTTAGCTTTCGCCTCTGTTACTCCACACACCGGTTCTCGTTCCGACTACTGGCCTCATCTATTCGCCCCCATACGAAAAACCCCTCCTGATCGCAAATATCAGGAGAGGCTCGATGGCCACAGCCTTAAGAAAGGAGCTGCGCAGTTCTATAGTCCCCCGCTTCACTCAGCATGGCCTGACAGGCCAATGGCTCCAGTTGAGCGAGGTGATTGGTTTAAGCTTGAACATGAACCTTTACAGCATATCAGCTCGATGAAGGTTCCACGTGCTTTCGATTTGACGCAAGATCTGTGCCTAGGATTGAGCAAAATTGAACTCGCTGTTCTAAGTGCGCAAGCGATTAAGAACATCATTCGCTAACAAGTGTGATGCGGTTACGAACGTTTTAACAAACGACTCGCTTTCGCAATGAGCTTCTGTACGGGTGATGGAAAACTCTTCACATCATCCTTCGTCACCACTCGCGTCATCATGAGCATAAGCGGATACAAAGCCACTGTTAATCCACAGATCAGCACCGCTTGGATACCCTGATTCAAGCGGAACCAAGGCGATGGTACCACATAGTTATGCGTCAGCCATTCTGCTGCAAAGCCAAGCACGCCGATGACAATGATCGTGATGATAAGTCCACCGAACCGACGCCCTAGAATCGTAAACGATACTTCCTTGCGGAGTGATCGTATATTCAGCCATGACATCGCAATAAAGCATAGCCCTGTTGAGATGATGATACCGTAGATACCAAACCAATGCCCGAGCACGAAGCTGCCAAGCAGCTTGATGGCAATGCCGACACCCACATGAGCCATCAATGGCTTCATCCGTCCCATACCCATCAGAACGGCTCCTGAGGTCTGCATAACGATCTGGAACATCGCACCTGCCGTCAGCAAGGAAATCATCGCAGGTCCATGGGCGATGCCATAGGCGGAATCCTCATATCCGAACAAGAAAAAGTCAAGCGGTCTAGCCGCGATACTGATCATCAGTACGGCAGGAAGACCTGATAAAATCGCAAGCTGTAACACGCGCGTCGTCTGCTGTCCGACCTGTTTCAAATCCTTGCGTGAATACGCAGCCGAAATGATAGGTACAACGGATTGGCTCAAGGCGATGGCCAAAATAATCGGAATCCCCGCGAGCGATTGTGCGCGTCCACCAATGATCCCGACTAAGCCTAAAGCCTCCGCGGCACCGATCTTATCTTCAAGCAACGGAATAATCATCGACGTATCGATCGCATACACCAGCGTTACGGTGACGGAGAAGACGACGATTGGAATTGAAAGCTTTAGCAAGCTTCGATAAATATCCCGATACCTGAACATTTCAGCTGGTTGCTCGCCTGTACGTGTCGCTCCAATCTGTTCTGCCGCGGCTTGTGATGCTGCTGCGATCGGCTGACGCGCTTGCGCATCATTTCGCTTCAGCTTCATACCGTAATACAACATGACAGCAAGTGCGGCAACACCTCCGACAACACCCCCGAAGGAAGCCCCTGCAACGCCCCACCCCAGTGAAATATTGAGCAAGAAATAGGCAAGTAGAATTGACGTAATCAATCGGAATATTTGTTCCACCACTTGCGAGATACCATTGGGCATCATATGTTGTCTACCTTGGAAGTAGCCGCGCATAATAGCAATAAGCGGGAAGAAAAGCATCGCTGGTGCAATGGCTTTAGTCGCCAGCGTAGCATCCGGTCCACCGTGCGAAATATTCTCGGCATAAATAGGTGCGAAGACGTATAACAGTACCGTCATCCCAACCCCTGCCACGACAGCAAACCAAATTGCTGCCCGATAAATCCTTTGTGCTTCTTGCGGTCGACCGATGGCTCTCTTCTCGGCAACCATTTTACTTAATGCACTCGGAATACCCGCTGTTGCGATAACGAGCAAGATGGAATATAAATTAAAAGCAATGGAATAGCTGCCCATCCCTTTTTCCTCAAGCAGATGCACCAGCGGTATTCGCTGGAAAACGCCGAGAAACCGCGCTACAAGCGCGGCTACGGTGAGAATGAGCGTCCCTTTTACAAGGGAATCTTTGGTTACCTTCGTCAAGTCCGTTCCTTCTCTCTCTTACAGTTTTCTTACGTCCTTCTAAGCCTCAAAAAATCCACAGGAAGAAAATAATAATCATTGCCAGCTGCAAAACAATTTTCACCACTGAGCTGGCGAAAAAGCCAAGCACAGACCCAATTCCAGCGCGTACGGCGTTCTGCCAGGAGGTTCCAGCAATCAACTCACCCACTACAGCGCCAATGAAGGGACCTAGGATGATCCCGAATGCTGGAATCACAAATGGACCAATGATCAAACCAATGGTGCTTCCGACGATTGCCGGTTTCGAGCCGCCGAACTTTTTGACCCCTAAGGCGCTAACCGCATAATCCGCCACGATAATAATGATGACAACCAAGGTCTGGATCAACCAGAACCAGAAGCCGAAGTGCTTCCAAGTGATTAGCCAGCCATAGATAAAAAAGGCCGCATAAATAGCCAGTACACCAGGCAGAATCGGATAGACGGCACCCACCATTCCGATGACAAATAAAAGAATAACGACAATCCAACCCAAGGTAATCATGCTCAGTTCATTCCTCCATTATAGTGTGAATGTGGAGCTCGATCTTGGGCTAGGCAAGCATGTAAGTGCGAATGACTTGTGCGACAGCATGCTCATTGTTCGTAACTGTCGTAATGTCAGCGATCCGCTTCACTTCATCCTGGGCATTTCCCATAGCCACACCTAGTCCTGCTTCACGAATCATCGCAATATCATTTTCGCTGTCACCCATAGCAATCACCTCAGACATCGCAATGCCCAGAAGTTTGCACACCGTTTCTACACCAGTTGCTTTGCTGATGCCGAGCGGGTTCATTTCCAAGTTCGACGGGTGTGAATTGGTGATTTCAAGCGTTCCCCAACTCGACACCACTTCGCGAATACGTTGCAATTTCTCAGCATTGTCTGTAAAGTAACCGAATTTTAGCCATTCATGCTGATTGATATCTAGACCTTCACTTTCCCGATTGAACACACCTGCTACGGAATACGCCCACCACCAGCAGTCATTTTCCACCGCTAGCTGGTGCAAATTGCGAATCGTTTCAATCGGTACTAATGTACGTTTCAACAACGTATCCGGCGACGCCCACACTTCACTGCCGTTTACCACAACAAGCGGCGTTGAGAGCCCCAGTTCCTTAATGAAAGGCATAGCGCTAATGGCACCCCGACCCGTGGACATGATCACCACTTTACCTTGTTTAGAGGCTTCACGAATCGCTGCTTGATTTTCTGCAGATATTTTCTTGTCTTCGTTCAATAGGGTGCCATCCATATCGAGTGCGATTAACTTATAGGTTCCCATTCGCGTCAACTCCTGTCTCATGCTGCCATAAAATTGTCGACCTAGTAAGCAGTGAGCACTTTCTTAGGCAACTCTTCCATGAACGTTTTATGCCAGAGTGCAAAAATATAGAGAGTCCACAAGCGTCGTGCGTAGTCTCCTTGACCGATGCGATGCTTATGAAGCATTTTCTCCACAGCCTCAATGTTGATGTAATCCTCAATACCGCTGGTTTTAATTTGATCCATCACCATATCGCCCATAGCGCCTTTCATCCAATCCCGCAGGGGTACTGGGAAGCCTAACTTCGGACGATTCAGAATCGGATCCGGGATGATCCCTTCCATCGCTTTTCGGAAAATGTACTTCGTTGTCCCATTCGCTATGCGATACTTCGCTGGAATGCGGCGAGCCACTTCGAACAGCTCCTTGTCCAGAAAAGGAACGCGCAGCTCCAAGGAATGCGCCATCGTCATTTTGTCGGCTTTCATCAAAATATCACCAGGCATCCACAAATTCATGTCGATGTACTGCATCCGGCTTACTGGATCCAGATGCTTCGTTTTGTTATAGTAATCGCCGGCGATTTGCACGGGATTTTTATAGGCGCGCAGCATCTCACTATCTAGACGCAGCACTTCCGCTTTCATATCCTCGGAGAAGATTTTAGCATTCCCGAGGAAGCGTTCCTCTAGCGGAGTCGTCCCCCGCAACACATAGTTGCGGCCTTTTACTCCGCTCGGCAATATGCGTGCGAAGCGGTTCAGCATGCGTTTCACCGATGACGGCAGCTGATCCAGCGGCTTGAGCGACTGCGGCTCGCGATAGATGCGATAGCCGCCGAACAGCTCGTCCGCGCCTTCGCCGGACAGCACGACCGTTACCTGCTCACGCGCAAGCTGAGCCACGTGGTAGAGGGCAATGGCTGAAGGATCGGCGACAGGCTCGTCCTGGTGCCAGATCGCTTTCGGCATCGTCGCAAAGAAATCATCCTGCGTGATGATTTTATCGTAGTGCTCGGTCCCGAGCGTCGCTGCGGTCTGAGCAGCGATCGGCGTTTCGTTGTTGGCACCATCGAAGCCAACGGAGAACGTGCGGATCGGTTCGATATTCCGCATGTGCGTAGCAATCGCCGTCGAGTCGATCCCACTCGACAGGAAGCATCCGCGTTCCACGTCGCTGACCATGTGAAGCTTGACGGATTCTTTCAAGCCTTCACGAATTTGTTCCACATAGTAGTCAAATGGCTTCTCTTCTGGCTCAAACATAGGATCCCAATATTTATGTAGGGTCATTTTGCCGTCAAAAGTAATTGTAACCGAGTGAGCAGGCGGCAGCTTATAGATACCTTGGAACATCGTATGCGGCTCTGGCACATATTGAAAGGTCAAGTAATTCAGCAAGCTGTCCGTATGGATCAACCGATTCATGCCTTCCGCCGCAAGCAAGCTCTTGATCTCCGAGCCGAACAGGAATTGACGGTCACTCACATGATAATAAAACGGCTTAATGCCAAAGTGGTCTCTCGCACCGAACAGCTGCTTTTTCTTGCGGTCCCAGATAACAAAACCGAACATACCACGCATGTGCTTCACGCAATCCTCGCCGAATTCCTCATAAAGATGGACGATGACTTCTGTATCACTCTGCGTGCGGAAAATATGACCGCGCTCCTTCAACATCGTGCGCAGCTCTTTGTAATTATAAATTTCACCGTTGAAAATAATCCAAACGGTTTCATCTTCATTCGCTAATGGCTGATGGCCTTCTTTGATATCGATAACGGATAATCTTCTAAATCCTAAGCCAATGCGATTCTCTGTCCAGAAGCCGACATCATTTGGCCCCCGATGCACGATCACATCTGTCATTTGCTGAAGCATAGCCTCAGTTGGTTCTCTATCTTCAAAATACATAACACCTGTAATACCACACATGGTGAGACTCACTCCTCCGTACTCTCATCATTCTTTCTCTTGGACAACCGATATATTAGTATACCATATCAGCCCGTCATTCAGGAAATACCGTGAGCGTACGAGAATGGCTGTATCCTATAGAAAAATGATGGAAATGAGAAGTCGTTTTAAAGAAGCAGATAACCGGCTTTTTTTCATGAGATTCGACCACCTTTCCTCTGCGCACAAAAGTTGACCTCGGGCAACATTTAGGGTGAAGCTAATTCTTACCCTTTGAATAGGATATGCCGTTGCGGAGTAACTGGTGCAAGGAGCTAAAAGCAAGAAAAGACATCCGTTTATCACCGTCTCCGAAGTTGCTCTACTTTCCCCCTCGAATCGACTGGGGTCCATCTTATCCCGCAGGCAATCTATATGAAAAAGCGAATACATTTCTTTTCAGTAACGCAATATCGAGGAATCTATATGAAAAAACGAATACAATTGTAGTTTTTTCGGTTTCTCCGTCTTTTCTATTCGAATAATCGAATACATTCGCTACCACCTCATCTTATAAAGTGGGTATCCATCCTATTTTCCTATGCAATGAGAAAACCTCTATCGAGGCCATTCGAAGATGAGCGACCGCGTTTAACGAGGAGAAACTTTGGTCTCCGCCCAAAGATTCCTATATATGGTTTTATCGCCAAATTGAAGACGTATTCGGGAACCAAAAACTTATACTATTGTGGTAAAAAAAGAGCCTGCCGCAGCAAGCTCCCTATCCCATTCATATCTCTTTCGCTTTCTTCCTCTTCCTTACCAAGGCCGCTTCCCGCCGCCAAGCTTCGTCAGAACACCACCGTACGCCGCGTCATACGCCTCGAAGATTTTCGCCGCAATCGGGGATGCCCCATAGCGTCCGAAACCACCTTCCGGTACTACGACCGCTACGGCAAGTTTTGGATTCTCAACTGGTGCAAAGGCGATCAACACGGCATTCTCAACCCTTCCGCCAGCCACATCCTGCGTGGATGTTCCTGTCTTACGAGCGACATTGAAGGGTAATTCGTCAATGCCTTGAGCACCGCTTTTCATCCCATGAATAATCGTATTCCAGTCCGCTTGTGAGAACTCCTTGGATGAATCATCTAGGACCTCAGGCTCAATCGTCTTCACCAAATTGCCTTGATAATCACGTATTTCTTCTACGAACTGAGGTTTCATCCGTTTCCCACGACTAGCAAGCGTTGCCGTATATTGCGCAAGTTGCAGCGTTGTCGTCTTCTCATTCTGTCCCCAGGATGCGTAAACCATCGCGGATTGATAACTGTCTTTCTCCGCATTTTTAATAAAGTCATTGGATCCTGCGTACTCACCAGGCAATCCACTGCCCGTTTGCACACCCATCCCGAACTTAGCCAGATACTCCGCCCATTTGGCTGTCACCTTTGCGTTTTCTCGCCCAAATTTATTCCAGAAAGGGATACCTACCATCGCTGACATATACGTATTCGAGGAAACCTCAATAGCGGACGACGCGTTTAAGCTGCCATAAGCATGTCTATCGGAGTTTGAAATGGCACTATTACCATCCCGACCAAAGGTGAATGTGCCTGTATCATAGTACGTCTGCCCTGCTGTAAACAACTTTTCTTTCAATCCGATTAATACGGATAACGGTTTAATCGTTGAACCCATGAAAACAATGGAAGAAGGATGCTTTGCATTCTCTTTGGCATCTGGATATTTGGCTTTGGCTGTTGTGATCGTACCATTCTGTATGTAAGTCTCGATCTCCTTATAGGTGGCTGTTGCCATCCCACCTGTCCAGGCATTCGCATCATAATCCGGGTAGTTCGCCATCGTAATGACACGCCCAGTGTCCACTTCCATCGCTACTGCGAAGCCCGAGGAGGCCTTCACCCCATATTTCAAATACGCATCATTCGCATTGGAAGGAGACCGAAGATATTGGATATGATCATGCAGCATTTTCTCCGTCGCCTTCTGAACGTCCTTATTGATCGACAGATACAGATTATTCCCTTTAATTGGAGCTGTGACTTCGGCTCTTCCAATGATTTTCATCGCGGCATTCACCGGATACTTCTTACTGCCGTTCTTGCCGCGCAGCTCATCCTGATACATCCGCTCGATCCCATCGAAACCGACATTTTCGTTGCTTAAATATTCTTCACTATTCGGATTATCCTTATAGATTTTTTTCGCTGTTTCGGTTGAAAATGCATTCGTATATCCCACTAATTGCGTAGCAATTGTTGTCTTATCGTCCTCCACCTCATAGGTGCGGATGCTTTCTTCCGTCACTTCCAGCCCTTTGAATTCATCCCGGTGTTCCAGCAAAAATGCAATTTCTGCATTGGATAAATCTGCTTTAATACGGCGTGGTACGGAATAGTAACTAGGATCTTTCACTGGCTTTTTATTAATGTCATAGCCCAAATCCATCGCAAGGACAATCTCTTCAGCTGTTGGGCTAACGGTATTCGGTTTCGCCTTGTCAAATATATCTCTCTCAATGCGTTTGGCTAAATCAATATTAGCATCCTTATCCTGGCCTGGTTCAATACGGAAAAATAAAGACTGTACGGGAATGGTATACGCCAGTGGGGATTTCGTAGAATCATAAATATTGCCGCGAATCGGGGCGATTTTGTTGGTTTGATTCGTGTTGGTATTCTCTGCAGCCTTCAGATCCTTGGCTTGAACGAATTGAAGAATCGCTAACCGCACAATGAGTACGGAAAAAAGTAAAAAAGTAACGAAGAAAAATATATTGATCCGAAACGAAAAGTGCCGTTTTTTAGTGATTTCTTTTTTCTTCGGATCATCCATAATGGATGACTTCATGCGGGTTCATATCCTTTCTCAATTAGGCCGTACTTCACCGGCAGGCTCCTGAATCAACTCGAGTAGGGATCGGATTCCATCTCCCGTGTGATAAGGGTACCGAATAATACGAACAGCATCTATTCCAACTTGATTAGGGGCCCAAATATCATTCGTCTCATGATCCCCGACATACAGTACATCCCTAGCCTCAACGTCTGCCATCTGTAAAGCAAGCCGAAAAATAGCAGGGTCAGGCTTCTCCAGACCAACTTCAGTTGATACCAGTACGGGGTCAAAATAGTGTAATACCCCTTTATCAGCCAGAATGGCTTTCAGTGTAGGAGCAAAATTAGAGATAATACCAATACGAAAACCCTGTTTCTTCAGCTCTTCAAGAAATGGCTTCACATCATCGAATAAATCATAATACTCCGGTGCAGTGAAAATCTCGTATAATTCATGACAGCAGTTGAAAATCTCTTCCTCTGTCCAATCCTCATGAACGCCTAACTTATGCAGGACATAGTGGTATAGGTTAACCCAGAATTCACGATCTGACTCTGGACTGCACACCACGAAGTTATCTTTTTTTTCAACATAATAAAATAGACGAAAAGCTTCTGTAAAAAGTTCATTAATATGATCTTCATCCCGGTCAACTGCGCGCAGCTGCAAGTACTGCTTCAAAATCGTTTGTGCCGCAGGAATCGTTACTAACGTATCACCTGCATCCAAATAAATCATTTTATAAGAATTTAACTCTCTCCGCATATTCTCTCCTCTAAACGTCCCTCACATGTGTTTGATCGAAATTCGGCGGATTGAACCAATTTGCTCCGCTTGCCACCCAAGTGGAATCCAGAGGTACCCACTTATTCGTTTCCTTGAGATACACTTCATTCCAAGCGTGCGGACCATATCCTCCCTGACCATCATATCCTAGACCTGTGACAACCTTCACATCAAGTCCAATGGATCTGGCCATTTGTGCGTATAACCTTGAATAATCAATACAAACGCCTTCTTTGGTATTGAACGTATCCTCAGGTGTTTGCTCCTTCCAAATTCGCTGTTCTTCATATAGCTTCACTTTATTCCAATCATACTGAACTCGGGTTCCGACCCAACTGTACAGTAATTTAGCCTTCTCTTCATCCGTTGTCGCATTCGCTGTAATTTCTTTGGCCGCATCCGCAATGTTACCCGGGATTTTCGCGTCAAGAACTTCATATTTTCGTTGCAAAATATTCGTGAATTCTTGCTCTACAGCACGTGTGAAAACTGGCGCCTTCTCCGCTATAAAATCACCTGTGAACGGTGAGATCACTTCTTGAGCTCCTTTTTGATACATATGTGAAGACTCAATATACGGGGTTAGCATCGAGTGAGGGAATAAGGAGACATAAATGAATAAAATAGCGATAAGCATAAGAGCTCTAGCAAATCCAGCAATGGATCCAATGGCCCCGCCTGAAACCGAGCTCCAGATCGAATGGCTCCGTTTAGGCATGGCAAACCGTTCAGCCAACCAACGCCCTAACACTAAATCAACCAAGTGATTCAGGATTTGTTTGACAATCACATAGCCAAGGATAAATAAAACCCCAAAACGGAGTAATGGAAAATCGCGTAAACTAGTAATCACGGTATAGTAAGCTTGTTTTAACGCACTTATGTCCACCGTCGGAATTTGCAAATTCTGATCTTTTAACCACGTTTGAATCCATGGTGAAATCAGTTGCACCCCCTTCCAAGCAATAAACATGGCGAGGATGGCGAGCACCGCTTCCACCAACATAGCTACGAAATGCCTGGCTGAGCCAGAGCCACCACGGAAAAATCCTTGCAGTACGGAAGCTGCAATCGTGAGAACGATCAAGATGGATATAAAATTGATTGAGATGGTTTGAAACCACGCGTTATCCGTCATGCGTACTCACCTTCCTTTGATAGGCTAGCCCAGCTAGTGACTAGGCATTTTTCCTTGCTTGCTCAATGAATGCATTCACGGCAGCATTTGCATTCATTTTGAATGTTTTTCCGAGAAAAGTGACCTGAACCTCGTCGGATCCTGGTTTCCCTTCTACTTGCAAACTTTTCGTCGTAATTAAAAAGGAACCGTCCGGGTTAGCCTTGAATTTCGCCTCTTTGGCTTCGGAAGTCAAGGCACTAACCGCCTTATCCTTGATATCATCGCTGACTTGAGAAATAACCGTTGCCCCAATATCTTTTATTTTATCCTTATAACTCGCTCCATAAACGATAAGCGCCCCAACGATGACAAGGACTACGACCCATTTCACCACGGTTTTAACAATACCAATCACAATAAATAAAACAATAATAGCCCCTACTATTAAATACCAACGATCCTGTGCAAACGAAATCCACTGATCCATCTTTAACCCCTCCTCATAATCCAAAAGTCCCTTCCTATCATACTACATGGACTCCTTAATCTTCATCTCTTTTTTTCCTTAACTGTGCTAGCTTCTGCTCAATTTCTTTGGTCTTATCTATACTTTTTCCTGTTCTGCGATAAGATTGTCTTAAACGAAAAACAAGAAAAATCCCGACTGCTGCCAAAAGGATAAAAACTATAGGGTCCATACGTCCTCCCTGTTTCGAATTTGTGTCATTTGTCCCGAACGGTCATATCCTTGGGACGAGCGGCGTAAAACTTAAGAAGAGATGAAACTAAAGGATCGAGGTGGTAAAACCGTGCGAACAGCCATATGGTTGTACTTATTTATGTTTGTTGCATTTTTTGATTTACACGCGCAATACCCGATTTTATCCCCTTTCGCCTTATCGCTGGGAGCTGCTCCCTCATTTATAGGGCTCATCATGGGTGTATACTCACTCACACATCTTCCCGGCAATCTCATTGCGGGCTACGGTGTGGACAAATACGGCAGCAAACTTTTCATTGTGGCTAGTTTAATTGTAGCAGGGATCATCTTACTATTTCAATCGAACGTGAAAGATCCGTGGCATCTGCTTTACATTCGTTCCATCAGCGGATTTGTACTTGCCTTCCTATCACCAGCTTGTTTAAGTTTATTAGCTCGCATAGCACGTGATCGCATTCATCAGAGCAAGCTCATGGCAGGCAACGGCCTTGTACACACCCTAGCTTCCGTGGTCTCACCTGCGGCAGGTGCTGTATTAGTGGCCAAAATTGGCTTTACAACTGCATTTTCCGTGTTAGGATGGATCCTTATTATCACAGGTATCCTTGCCATCTTCGGTGTGAAAGAGAAAGAACTGCTTGCTCACAAAGAGGACAAGATGAGCTCCAAGGCCATCTTAGATCCGCACGGTCACCATGCAGCTCAGGATATCAAAGATGATGATGCTGGTATCTCTATACCCTGGCTATTCTTTCTCATTCCCATGGCACTTTCTTGCTCACAAGGGATTTTGTTCTTTGAGCTGCCCTTAATGAAATCGGCACGGGAGTCAATCCTTACTTCAGGCGTATTTTTCACATTGGTCAGTTTAGGCGCACTGCTTAGTATCTCTTTCTGGTTTTTGAATAAAATATCACCTTTTCTACGGACAATTGGCGGAAGCATCGGGCTTGCCGCAGTTTTCTTCGGATTAGCCATCCAGTGGCCAATCCCATTAACCGTATCCCTTTTCTTAATCGGTATGGCCAAAGGTGTCATTTATCCAGCATTAGCAGCTTTACTTGCCAGTATTACTAGCAGCTCTAGATACGGTCGCGTGTTTTCCTTGCTATCGATTTCTTATTCTGTCGGTGCCTTTATTGGCCCAATGATGGCCGGTCAGCTTCGCGATCATATTTCCTCGTATTTCATCGCGTTCTTCATTCTCATGCTAGCCCTTTCACTTTTACCGCTTCGCACATTCAAATCACCTCTGATAACTTCATAACTTTCTTCTCACCAAAAAGGCTTGATGTCGTCCATCAGGCCTTTTTCCATGTGTCACACGCTGTAAATCCTTGTCATTTCCCAGGAAATATCGCAGCTTCGCGTTACTTGGATCGCCGCTCCAAACGGGGTATACTACTCTAAAAAGGAGTGAAGGTGATCCCATGTCCATTACTATTATTGTTGAGGGAAAAAATGATAAAAGTCGCTTGAAGCGAGTCGTTGATGATTCCGTCATCATCCATTGTACCTTCGGCACTCCCAGTTCCATTACGCTTGACTCGTTGCGAAAAAAAGTAGGCGATCTGCCCGTTTATATTTTCACCGACAACGACGCATCCGGCAAAAAAATCCGTTATTTGCTGCGCGATACATTTCCTGACGCCGAACACATCTATACCCGAAAGGGTTATGCAGGTGTCGAAGGCACGCCAGAAGAATATCTCATTCAGCAATTAGAAAAAGCAGGACTGGACGCGTATATTATCTACCCTGCGCCCAACCCTGCTTATGAATAATCACTTTGCGTTATTTCCCTTTTGAGAGGGTTACAACATCCTTCACGATATGAGCCGCATCCAACTCTGGATTGCTTGCATCATAGTAATTTCTTAGCTGACCCTTTGGATCGACGAGCAAGATCGCATTGGAATGTGAGAAATTACCGTCTTTCTCTTTGATCACCATAATACCGAAATCTTCAGCAAGCTTATGAACCTTCGCTTCTTCACCTCGGAGGAACGTCCATCCGCCTGGAATCGGCTTCGATTCGAAGCGATTTCCGAATGCCTTTAGCACCTCTGCAGTATCCCTTACTGGATCCACAGTTATCGATAATATTTCCGCTTTGGATCCCAGTAAATCCTTTTTCTTTAATTCATCCTGCACCTGTGAAATCAAGAAACTTGTCGGCAAGCACACATCTGGACAAAAAGAGTAAAAGAAATACACGAGTCGTACTTTACCGTTCATACTTTCGGAGGTAACTGTTTTACCATCTAAATCTTGTAGTGTAAAAGAAGGCGCCGCCTTCATTGCTGTTAATCTTTCATCCGGCTTACTGCCGTTCGACACTAATTTATAAGCAAAGGATGCAATCATCGCAATTAATATCGCACCAAGCGCTAACTTAAACCAGTTTTTCTCCAAAAACGTCCCCATCGTTTTCGTCCCCCAGACTAAAGTTTCGCTGTCGTATCAATGATCATCAAGATCGATAACAGCGTTAAATATAAAAGGGAGAACAAGAACATACGCTTTGCCCATACAATTTCCGCTTCCCCATTTGCTTTGAACCCTTTGACACTCATGAAAACCCATGTTAATCCAAGAATTGTAGATACGATCAAAAAGATCGTTCCTACGTAACCATATGCCGTTAACATCACCGTTACGGGTACTAATAGAACGACATAACGAACCATACTAATTTTCGTTACGAAAGTCCCTTTGACTACCGGCAGTAATGGGAAGCCCGCAGCACGATACTCTTCCATACGGCGAATGCCAAGCGCCCAAAAATGTGGTGGCTGCCATAAGAACAAGAAGAGGAAGATCAAGATTGCGCCTAAATCTACCGTCCCACTAACTGCACAATATCCGATGACCGGTGGCGTCGCACCTGAGAAAGCTCCAACGAATGTACTCCAAACGGATGTTCTTTTGAACCATGCTGTATAGAGCCACACATATAAAAACAATCCGAGTAAACCGATCAATGTTGCTAATGGTGATTGGGCTCCAAAATATAGAACACCTAAACCAATGGTCCCCAGTATGATTCCGTAGCCGAGTACGAAATTTGCGGTGAGTCTTCCGCTAGGGAGTGCCCTATTCTGCGTGCGCTCCATCTTGGCATCCATCTCACGGTCCAGATAATTGTTTAGTACTGTACCACCAGCCATCACCAATGCTGTCCCCAGCATGGTCATAATCAAATGAATCCAGTCTACATCCCACTGAGCAGCCAACCAGTAACCAGCAAAAGCTGTCATCAGGTTGGAATAAATAATTCCTGGTTTCACCAATCTGTAAAACTCTTTCAGGGTCACAGGCTCTGCCGTACCTCTCGTTAGGTTGGCATCTATAGAATCAGTTCCGACGGACTCTTGTGACGAGCCTTTCGAAACGGTTTCGTAGGTGACTTGATTTTCCATGTAAATTGACCTCCTCTATGTTGAATTTCCGATCCTACATCTAAATGAACAATCTCATCATACCAACCCCTACATCATTTGACAATGAACCGCGGGCAGTTGTCATCATATTGTCGATTCTCCCTTCCAGTATGCGTGGAAAATGTACTTACCATTCGATTCCATTTTGGAATATGTGAAAAAGTTAGAAGATGGGGAGCGCCTGCGCTGCCGACTGTGCGGGCGGGCGGAGCTTTAAGGCCCATAAAGGGCCCTATCTTGCGACGCGATCGCCTATGCCACAACAATAACGCCTTTTTCGAGCGTTATAACTGCCCCTAACTTCCGACAGCCGAAATAAATAGAAAGAGGAGACAGGTCATTACCTGTCTCCTCTTTCTATTTATTCACTAGCAATGGCGTTAAATCAAATAAACTGCGGCGAATTTGATGCCATGCCTTCATCAAGACATCTTGCAGCTCCCAGGCATGCCTTCCCATGACGTTCACAACAAGTCCATATTTATAAGTTAGACTTGCTCCTACTCGAACCGAATTGCCTTCCAATTGGCTCAATTTTTCTACAATGGCTTCAAGATGGCGTTGCCCAAGCCGGTCTGAAAAGATAAACAGACTGCCCATATGCGTCTCCTCTTCCCAGCAACCTGGCGAAGACAGCTCCATCGTCGCTGGTTCAATTCGCTGGTTTTGGTAGAAGATCAGCTCCCCTTCATACCAGACCTTCATCCTGTTCACGTACCTTGTATAGTGAAATATTTCCCCCCGCTGCGTGCGACCGGGACAAAGGACATCGGAGAAAATCAATGTCGATCCTCCCGATAGATGCGCTTCCGTTTCTGCGAATAAGTCAGCATCCTTATACAGCATTAACGGCTCTGGCATATACTCGAGCAGCGCGTCAGCTTCGAGGCGAAGTATCTGATGCTGCGTGCTTCCTTGATCCTCTGCCGAAGGATGAACCTTCGTGAACGACTGGTTCGTTAGAAAAACACGTGCGCCCTCTTCAAGACGCACGTTAATTTCATAATGATCACCGGCCATCAGCCCAGGTGAGCAATCCATCATATAAACACCCAATTGATCCATGGGGGCACCACCATCCATGCATGTTTCGTTCTCGTAACGAAACGTTTTGGCGATTTTGAGCGGGGAGGCATGATATTTGTGTACGAGCCGCGTGAAGCCGCTGCGCACTGCAAATTGTGCAGATATCTCCCCAGTCAGCTTAGGCATGGCTGAACTCCGTCTCCACCCAAGACACAATGTCATCCAATCCTGTGCCACCCATAAGGTTAGAGAAAATATACGGACGCTCTCCGCGCATTTTTTTCGTATCAGAGTCCATCACTTCCAAAGAGGCGCCTACATAAGGAGCAAGATCGATTTTGTTGATAATCAGCATATCCGAACGCATGATGCCAGGTCCGCCTTTACGAGGGATTTTCTCCCCTTGGGCCACGTCAATAATATAGATGAAGCGATCCACGAGCTCTGGACTGAAAGCAGCCGCCAAATTATCGCCACCACTCTCTATGAAAATAATATCGAGATTCTCAAACCGCTTCTCCAACTCTTCAATCGCTTCAAAATTCATAGATGCATCCTCACGGATCGCCGTATGCGGGCATCCGCCCGTTTCTACCCCAATAATTCGCTCCTCTGGCAGTGCTTCAGAGCTAATCAGAATACGTGCATCTTCCTTCGTATAAATGTCATTTGTAATCACTGCGATACTATAGCGATCGTTCAGCTTTCTTGCCAAGCGCTCTACTAGCGCTGTTTTGCCTGAGCCTACGGGACCGCCGATCCCAATTCGCATCGGGCGATTGCGATCTGCTGTTGGCTTCTCCCATTCGTGATGATGATGATGACCGTTACCTTGACACATCGTCATTCCTCCTCAGATCTATGATTAGATTTCCTACTAGGACATAAATAAACGCGAATATAACGTTTCATGCTGCATCATAGCTAAATCCGCCGCGGGTGAATTCATGAATGCCTCCATTGGATCCAGATGTGAAACTCGCTGCCATTCACTTCCCGTCAAAGGAATGAGCTTCGCCAATAGCATCTGACCTTGTGTTTGTCCAATGGACATAAGCCTGAGCGCACTATTGATACACGTCATGATACACGTATATAGATAGCCTTCAGCAGCCTGATGTAGAGGAACGCCTAGATGGTAGCTCACCCAACTATGAACAACAGGATGATTCGAGCTGCATCTCCCCATACTCACAGCATCATCGAGCGGCTGCCAATTCAGCTCCGGATACAGCGAACGTGATAGTTGGAGCAGTCTACGCCCCATTTTTTGAACACCGCTCCGCGTCTCACTCCCTACCCGTTGCACATGCAGCATATGGTCGAGGTCCCAGAGCTGCCCCAACTCCCCTTGAGGGATGTGCAAATAAGCCGCTTTAATAACCATGGCATCCGAGGATGCCCAGCTGCCCGCAAGCATCGACCGGATGTAGGCTTCCAGTTCGGAGATTGTCGTCAATCTCCCCTGCTGGACAAGTGTTTCCAATCCAAAGGAGTGGGAAAACCCGCCAATTGGAAGCGCCGAATCCAACAGTTGCTGATAGGCTAACCAATGGAACGGTGGATGTTCGAACGCAGTCATTGATGTCACCTCATTCGGGACTTTCTTCCATTCTTTTTAAAATAAGAAATATAACTGTGCCATCGGCAGCTCTGTCGCAGGCTCACAGGTCACGGCTTCGCCATCAACCTTCACCTCGTAAGTTTCCGGATTTACTTCAATAGAAGGTGTTCCGTCGTTATGAATCATATCTTTCTTGGAAATGCTGCGGCAGCCTTTCACGGGCTCAATCCGTTTCTGCAATCCGAATCGTTCCCCTATTCCACTGTCATACGCAGCCTGAGAAACGAAGGTAATCGAGCTTTGCGTCAACGCTTTCCCAAATGCAGCGAACATCGGTCTACCGAAAACAGGCTGCGGCGTTGGAATGGAAGCGTTCGGATCCCCCATTTGCGCATAAGCGATGCTGCCACCCTTGAGAACAAGATCCGGCTTCACACCGAAAAACATCGGACTCCAAACGACCAAATCTGCAAATTTGCCTGGTTCAATCGACCCGACAAGATGCGAGATGCCATGGGTAATTGCTGGATTTATGGTATATTTCGCCATGTAGCGTTTAATGCGGAAATTATCATTGTCTTCGGTATCGGGAGCTAGCGGTCCGCGCTGTTTTTTCATTTTATCCGCCGTTTGCCACGTTCGAATAATGACCTCACCAACTCGCCCCATCGCCTGTGAATCAGAGCTCAACATACTGAACACGCCTAGGTCATGCAGAATATCTTCCGCTGCAATCGTTTCAGGTCGAATCCGAGAATCTGCGAAAGCGACATCTTCTGGAATTCGACTATCCAAGTGATGGCACACCATCAACATATCTAAATGCTCTTCAATGGTATTAATCGTGTAAGGTCGTGTCGGATTTGTCGAGGAAGGCAGGACATTCAACTCGGCTGCTGCTCTGATAATATCAGGTGCATGCCCACCCCCTGCTCCCTCGGTATGATACGTATGAATGGTACGTCCTTTAATCGCAGCGAGCGTATCTTCAAGAAATCCCGCTTCATTTAATGTATCCGTATGAATCGCGACTTGCACATCATAACGATCTGCCGCTTCCAAGCACATGTCGATCGCTGCCGGCGTTGTTCCCCAATCTTCATGCAGCTTCAAACCAATGGCGCCAGCTTCAATTTGTTCCGTCAGAGGCTCCAAAAAGGAAGAGTTCCCTTTGCCGGTAAAGCCCAGATTCATCGGAAACGCTTCCGCTGCCTCCAACATCCGCTGCATGTGCCAAGCGCCTGGCGTACAGGTTGTTGCGTTCGTTCCAGTTGCTGGCCCCGTTCCACCGCCGATCATCGTCGTCACGCCTGAGGAAAGCGCAGTTTCTATTTGCTGCGGACAAATGAAATGGATATGCGCGTCGATGCCGCCAGCCGTTACGATTTTACCCTCACCTGCAATGACCTCTGTGCTTGCGCCGACAATCATATTCGGATGCACACCATCCATGATATCCGGGTTACCTGCTTTGCCAATACCGACAATATGACCATCTCGAATACCGATATCGCCTTTGACAATGCCCCAGTGATCAATAATGACAGCATTCGTGATCAGAGTATCGAGAACACCTTGCGCCCGAGTCGCGCCGCTCGACTGACCCATCCCATCGCGAATAACTTTCCCTCCGCCGAATTTGCATTCATCACCATATACGGTATAGTCATGCTCGATTTGTGCCCAAAGCTCTGTGTCTGCCAACCGAATGGCATCGCCTGTTGTAGGGCCAAACATCAGTGCATAATTCTTACGATCTATTCGACTCACCGAGCATCCCCTCCCAGGCCTGCCATCTTTCTTTCGTTTCCACCGACATTTTGTCTTTTTCCGCCAAGCCTTGACTCAAATTATTAAGCCCATATGACAGCTTCGCTCCGCCTAATTCGACAAGTTGAACCGGTTTCTGCTCACCAGGCTCAAAACGGACAGCCGTTCCTGCCGGAATATCCAAGCGCATACCAAAGGCTAGCTCCCTTGAGAAATCCAATCCTCGATTGACTTCAAAAAAATGAAAATGCGACCCTACTTGAACCGGGCGATCTCCTGTATTCGTAACGATGATTTCAATCGTCTGTCTGCCTACGTTCATTTCTATATAGCCTTTGGCTGTTCGATATTGACCGGGAACCATATGCTCGCCTCTTTCAGGAGTAATTAAGTAATAGGTTCATGTACGGTAACTAACTTGGTCCCATCGGGAAACGTGGCCTCCACTTGCACTTCATGAATCATTTGAGGAACGCCTTCCATTACCTGATCTGCCTTCAAAATAGTCGTACCAAACGCCATGAGCTGCGCGACCGTCAAGCCATCCCTAGCTCCTTCCATGATTTCGGAAGTCAGCAGAGCAATGCTCTCAGGGTAATTCAGCTTTAATCCTCTGGCTAGTCTTCGCCTGGCTAGATCAGCAGCTACGGTTATGAGTAACTTCTCTTTCTCTCTTTCCGTTAAATGCACGTTTCTCACCTCTTCAAAAAACCGAATAATGGTAATCCTTAACACTCATTATATTCGTGTATTTCACGATTGTAAATCTTTTGTGTTATGTATTCTGACATTACAGTAGGATTTTTGAAACGTTTTTTTCGCATTCATGTGATTTTCACAAGTATTTCATTCGAATTTGTGCAATTTCACTAAAAATCACCCTGGTCACGTTACTTATATTGACATTAACTTGTATCGCCATTTATCATAAGCCATGTAATCCAAATCTTGTAAGGCAAGGGAGTGGGACGTGAATGAGAGAGATAAGAAACAAAGGTAAACTTACAGTTGCACTAAGTATGGCTTTGATGTTAGTGGCAGCCGGCTGTGCGAAGACAGAATCTACCACCTCTACGACGACTGCACCTGCGGCTTCAACAACATCTGGCGACACCGTACCAGTGGGTATTCTTCACTCACTAACAGGTACAATGTCCATCAGTGAGGTATCTGTTCGAGATGCTGAACTCATGGCGATTGATGAAATTAATGCAGCTGGGGGATTATTGGGCAAAAAGATTAAACCCGTGATTGAAGATGGGGCATCGGATTGGCCAACTTTTGCAGAGAAGACAAAGAAACTCCTGCAAAAAGACAGCGTAGTAACGATTTTCGGTTGTTGGACATCGGCTAGCCGTAAAGCCGTACTACCGGTTGTCGAGCAAAACAAAGGATTACTGTGGTATCCGGTTCAATATGAAGGCGTAGAATCCTCACCTAACATCTTCTATATCGGCGCAACAACGAATCAACAAATCATCCCCGCAGTAACATGGCTCCTGCAAAACAAAGGCAAGAAGTTCTTCCTCCTTGGTTCCGATTATGTCTTCCCTAGAACAGCCAACAAAATTATTAAAGAGCAATTGAAAGCGGATGGCGGGACACTGGTTGCTGAAGAATACACACCGCTTGGACACACAGACTACAATACAATCATTAGTAAGATTAAAAAGGAAAAACCAGACGTTGTCTTCAACACGTTGAATGGCGATAGTAACGTTGCCTTCTTCAAGCAGTTGAAAGATGCTGGCATTACGTCTAAAGATTTAACAACCATGTCCGTGAGTATTGCCGAAGAAGAAGTGCGCGGTATCGGTGCTTCCGTTCTCGATGGTCACTACACAGCATGGAACTACTATCAAACAACAGATACACCTGAAAACAAAAAATTCGTTGAGGCTTACAAAGCCAAATACGGCAAGGACCGCGTAACAGATGATCCGATTGAAGCTGGGTACACAGCTGTTTATCTGTGGGCAGAAGCTGTGAAGAAAGCAGGCTCCTTTGACGTAGAAAAAGTAAAAGCAGCAGCCAAAGGAATCGAATGGAATTCACCTGAAGGTAAAGTCGCCATTGATGGTGAGAATCAACATATTTTCAAAACGGCTCGTATCGGCCAAATTACAGCTGATGGTCAAATTAAGGAAATTTGGAATTCTGGTAAAGCACTCAAACCGGATCCATTCCTCAAAACCTACCCTTGGGGCGCAGAAGTAACGAAGTGATTCTTACAAGTTGGTACTCAGAAACCAGGACTGCCTAACCGCAGTCCTGGATTTCATCATTTTCCCGTTTCATTTGCATCGACTCTACTCAAAACTTTAGAAGGAGAGGTTGCCATGAGTTTGCTGCTGCTTCAAATATTTAACGGACTCAGCTTAAGCTCCATCCTGCTTTTGATCGCAATCGGTCTCGCCATCACCTTCGGTCTCATGAATGTTATGAATATGGCGCATGGCGAATTTATTATGATCGGTGCTTATATGGCTTACCTCGTACAGAAATGGTTTCAATCGTATTTGCCCGCTTCTGCATTCGGATGGTATTTTATCGTTTCACTCGGCGTTGCCTTTGTCGTCGCCTTCGCCATAGGCTGGCTGCTCGAAGTTATGCTCATCCGCTTCATGTACGGCAGACCATTGGATAGCCTACTCGCTACCTGGGGCGTCTCCCTTGCCTTACAGCAAATTGCGCGATCCATCTTCGGCGCTCCCAATGTCGCTGTGAAAGCACCGCAGTGGTTAGAAGGCGGATGGCATGTAACGGCAGACTTAATACTTCCATATAAGAGACTCTTTATCATTGGGCTTGTGGCATTATGCATCTTCATCATCTATTTGTACCTCTATCACTCTGCAGGTGGAAGACGAATGAGAGCCGTTATGCAAAATCGCCAAATGGCTTCGTGTTTAGGCATTTCTACTCGTAGAGTCGATGCGCAATCCTTCGCTTTTGGCTCCGCCATGGCAGGTATCGCTGGCTGTGCCCTGTCCTTACTTGGACCGATTGGGCCCACAATTGGGACCTATTACATTGTAGATGCCTTTATGGTCGTCGTACTTGGCGGGATCGGCAAGCTAATCGGCACCGTAGCTGGTGCATTAGGAATCGGAGTTTTCAATACTGCCTTGGAATATACAACCAGCGCCACACTCGGTAAGGTACTTGTGTTTACACTGATCATCGCCTTCCTACAATGGAAACCAATGGGACTTGTAACGATGCGTTCGAGATCCTTAGATTGAAGAAAGGATGTGACAATCGTCTATGCTCTTTGCCAGACAATCTAAGCTCAAGCTAACCATCTATGGGATAGGTTTACTACTCATCGCGCTTGCCCCCCTATTCTTGTCTGACTTTCGTTTATCCTTACTCGGCAAATTCCTGGCTTATGCCATTATCGCGATCGGAATTGATTTAATCTGGGGATATACCGGTATTTTAAGCCTTGGTCATGGTGTTTATTTCGGACTTGGCGCTTATTGTATGGCCATGCACTTGAAGCTGGCTTCCACGCCAAATCAACTGCCTGATTTCATGTCCTGGAGCGGTGTCAAAAGCTTGCCGTGGTTCTGGGTGCCATTCCACAGTGCCGCGGCAGCGTTCCTATTAGCGCTCATTGTACCGATGATCGTCGCCTTCATCCTTGGCTATTTCACTTTCCGCAATCGGATCAAAGGCGCATTCTTCTCCATTTTATCCCAAGCCTTAGTCATCATTACGGTGACACTCTTCGTTGGGCAGCAAGGTTATACGGGCGGGACGAATGGTTTGACCAATTTCACTACCTTTCTCGGTCTCAATCTACAATTACAATCAACAAAGCTGCTGTTTTTCTATCTCACCTTAGGTGTCGTACTTGTCGTGCTGATCCTTAGCACCCTGCTCGTGACTAGCCGACTTGGAAACATTCTTACAGCGATTCGCGATGGTGAGAATAGGGTTCGCTTCATTGGCTATAATCCCGTTACGTATAAGGTTTTCATCTACTGCCTCTCCGCGGGATTAGCTGGACTTGCCGGCGTACTCTTCGTACTTCAAGAAGGGATCATCTCACCTGCGCAAATGGGTATCGTGCCATCTATTGAAATGGTGTTATGGGTAGCCATTGGCGGTCGTTCAACTATTGGGGGCGCTGTTCTAGGGGCACTAATAACGAATGCAGCTAAAACAACTTTCAGCGAAGCTTATCCTGCTTGGTGGCCCATCATGCTCGGCGCCATGTTCATTGTCGTTGTCCTCTTACTGCCGAAAGGAATCGTCGGTACATTGACCCACTTTTTCTCCAGTTGGAAAAGAAACAGAACTCAGCATCCAAAGCAGATCTCTACATCGCAAGAAGTCATAGAAACATAAACGCGCTTATGCAAACCGGAAAGGGGAACATTTCAATGCTAGGACAATTAGCGAAACAACAACCGACAACTGACGAGACCATCCTGAGCGTCAAGGGACTTGAGGTGAACTTCGACGGTTTCAAGGCCTTGCGAAATCTAGATTTCTCGTTACAGCAAGGTGAACTCCGCTTCCTTATCGGTCCTAATGGTGCTGGTAAAACAACGCTGCTCGATGTCATTTGCGGCAAAGTAAAGCCTTCCCAAGGCCACGTCATATTCAAGGATTCGATTGATCTCACCAAACACCAAGAGCACCAAATTGCCCAGCTTGGGATTGGACGCAAATTCCAAGCACCTACTGTTTTCTCCACTTTGACTGTGTTTGAAAATTTGGCACTATCCATGAAGCAGCAGCGCGGTCTTCTCAGCGCGCTTTGGGCCAAAACCACAAGTGAACAAAGAGAACGACTTCACCTTAGGCTTGATATGATCGGTCTGCAAAGCAAAGCCAAAGAACGTGCGGGCTCTCTCTCCCATGGGGAGAAGCAGTGGCTTGAAATCGGCATGTTGCTCATGCAAGAGCCTGATCTCTTGCTGCTCGACGAGCCCGCCGCTGGCATGACGGATAGCGAAACAGAGAAAACGGGTGAACTGCTCCATGAAATTGCAGCGAATCAAACCATTATCGTCGTTGAGCACGACATGGCTTTCGTACGCCAATTCGCTAGAATAGTAACGGTTCTTCATGAAGGAACCGTCCTACGCGAAGGCACTATGCAAGACATCCAGAATGACGACAAAGTAGCGGAAGTATACCTCGGAAGGAGAGTTGAACGCGGTGCTTAAACTACAAGGCATAGAATCCGGCTATGGCGAAAGTATGGTCATCCGTAACGTCAACCTCGAAGTACGACCCGGTCAGATCGTTTGTCTAATGGGACGCAACGGGGTTGGGAAATCAACACTTATGAAGAGTATTATGGGGCTCATTAAGCCCAGATCGGGTTCCATCCACTACTCGGATACAGACATCACTCCATCTTCCCCAGATCGCCGCGCCAAGTCAGGCATTGGCTATGTACCGCAGGGCAGGGAAATATTCCCCCAGCTCACCGTCGAGGAAAATCTTTTATTAGGCTTAGAAGCCTCATCCGATCGCCGCAAGAAATTGCCAGATACGATATTCGATACGTTTCCCGTCCTTCAGCAAATGCTCCACCGCAAAGGCGGAGACCTCAGTGGCGGCCAGCAGCAGCAATTAGCCATCGCGCGAGCACTGGCTCCTGGGCCTCAACTCTTGCTCCTGGATGAACCTATGGAGGGGATACAGCCCTCTATCGTAATGGAGATCGAGGCGATCATTGAAACGATAAAGCGCAATCGAGAAATTGCCGTACTTTTAGTAGAGCAAAGCTTAGAATTTGCCACAAGCATCGCCGATTACTATTATGTTCTCGACCGCGGCACCATTGCTGCTGAAGGGAAGGCAGAGCATCTAAGCGAAGATCTCGTCCGGAAGCATTTGACGGTATGATTGTTCTTATTCTTACTCCCCCTACCCATAAGAAGCTGACCAACTTGACCTAATGAATGAAGGCTCAAGTAACGATCAGCTTCTTTTTCACGTCGAAAATAAGTTAAAACTGGACGTCACAAAATGGATAGGATAACATGTCATATAGATAGGATCGATTATTGCGGGAAGGCATATCGAGCACCTAGCCTTTTAAAGGAAAAGGAGGGGAACCTGTATGTCCAAAATTTTAATCATCGAAGACGATTTAAGTATCGGTGAAATGATGTCCATTTACTTATACGAAGATGGCTATGAAGTGAAACGCGCAGAGAACGGCCGACAAGGCGAGGTCTTATTCCGGGATTTTCAACCTGATATGATTATTCTTGATCTTATGCTGCCTGATATGGACGGTATTCAGTTATGTACAACATTTCGTCAGACTTCAACCATACCAATCTTGATGGTAACAGCCAAGAACGAAGTTTCAGATCGTGTGAAGGGCCTACAGACGGGTGCTGATGACTATTTGTGCAAACCCTTTTCGATGAGAGAGCTATCGGCAAGAATACAAGCCTTACTTCGACGTTCCAACGCTTTTCCACCACAGGTTTCATCACCATCCGACGTACTCAATCCTCTCAATCCTCTGGGGATCCACTTGGATTTGGAAAAGCGCTGCCTTTATGTTAGCGGTAAGAGCATCGAGACAACCTTCTCCGAATTCGAAATCATGAAGCTATTCTGGCAGAATCAAGGCAGGGTTTACAGTCGAGAAGAGTTGTTAAATCGTGTTCGCGGCTTTGATTCCCAAGTAACTGAGCGTGCAATCGATGTGCATATCGCCAACCTTCGCAAAAAAATCGAGGATGACCCCAAAGAACCCAAGCACGTTAAGACCGTGTGGGGTGTCGGCTATAAATTTCTACTTTGATAAAGCTCCTTCGGGAGCTTTTTTTGTTTTGCGAAATACCTATAAATTCGTCACCAAATAGGCAGAAGCACAATATGATGATTATGGAAAATGACCTTTGCGAACTCAGTTGGCGGAAAGGAGTGACCGTCTACTCCGAACTGAAGCTGAGAGCGAAGAGGAACATGGTATGCTGATGGTTGGAAATGCAGGCGTAAATCGGGTGCAAGTCCATCCATTTGTTAAAAACACATTTAAGAAGAAAGCTTTCGGTTTGAAAGCTCGAGGAGGAAAATATTATTATGTTGAATAACCCTTACAAAATAGGTAATCAAGCAATGCCGCAAGTGCAGTATGGCAATCCGTACCCAGCGTACCCCGTTCCAACTGCTATCACGAATAAAGTCGTTCCCCAAACACCAGCCGGATCGGTCCTCACACCTCCAGGCAGTGGATTACAAACAGGAGTAAATGTGCCTGGGCTTCCAGCGCTCGAAGAATCATATATCGAAAATATTCTTCGTTTGAACCTCGGTAAAATGGCAACCATCTATATGACATATGAAAACAACTCCGAGTGGAACGCCAAAATTTTCAAAGGAAAATTGGAAGCCGCAGGACGTGATCATATCATTATCAGCGATCCAGTTACTGGCATGCGTTTCCTATTACTTATGGTGAATTTGGATTACATCACGTTCGATGAAGAACTTAATTACGCCTACCCTTTCCGGGGCGGAGCTTTCTCCAGATAATAGCCCAATCGCCTACGAAAACCGTTGCTCGGTTAAAGAGCAGCGGTTTTTAGTTTTAAGAATAGGTAGCTGGCGAGAAATGCCACATGTGGAGTTTTTGAATTCCGCCTTTGATCCACTGATCCCAGTCGCCATGCTGCCCCTCACGCATCCGTTCAACATTCAAACGTTCCACCTTCATCCTTAGGTAATCCTCATACGTAATATCATGCCAAATTTCTACATAAAGTCCTTCTTGATCGGTCCCCTCCAATAGCTCCAAACGCCCTTCCCGCCGCTGAATTCCTTGCATATAGATGAGAAATGAGGCACGAAATTCGGGTTTTATGGCATACTCTACAAAAACTTTAGACATTTTTAGATCTCCTTCTGATTTATTTTTTGCTCTAAAATGGTAAACTAAGAGCAAGATGTTAATTGACCCTAGCCCAGATACAGAACAAACCGTGTGTACAGAACACTTAGGAGGAAAACCAGTTGGATACAGGCACTCATCTCGTCATTGGCTTAGGATTAGCAGGACTCTCGCAAATCGACCCGAGCATTTCCACAAATACGGCAGCAACGACTGCTGTTTTCATTGGAACTGTCGTTGGTTCTCAGATTCCGGATATTGATGGACTGCTCCGATTCAAGGGCAATGCTCTTTATATTCGCAATCATCGCGGTCGCTCACATTCCTTGCCAGCCCTCCCCTTATGGACATTGTTGATTACTGGTGCACTTGCGCCATTTTTCCATGGTATATCCGTCCTGCATCTCGCTATGTGGATCGGTATCGCGGTTTGCGTTCATGTGTTCACCGACTGTTTCAATACCTATGGTACGCAAGCCGTTCGACCTTTTTCGGAAAAATGGGTGTCCTGGAACATCATTCACATCTTCGATCCTTTTATTTTTACGAGTCACATTGCCGCGATCTTCATGTGGTCCTTCCATCTAGCGAAGCCACAGCTGATTTTCCCTACCTTATACGGCTTACTTGCACTGTATTACATTTGGCGGACTTTGGACCATGCTATTATTGAAAAAGGTCTTTATCGCAAAGATGCTACCTATCAGCCTGGTGATAAATATACGCTTATTGTAACATTCAACCTCTATGTCTGGAATGTTGTGAAAGAGTGCACAGACGGGACCTATCAGCTTGGCGAGCTCAAAAATGGCAAGCTCAAATGGCTGGACACAATTACCCGCTCTGACCACCCTGCCATCGAAGTTTCCAAGCACCACGAGGACATTCAAGCGCTGCTCTATTTCTCCTCCTTCACCTGCGCTGAAGTCAAGGAACATCGGTGGGGCTATGAAGTGAGATGGGCTGATGTCCGCTACCGCCATCGTAAGCAATTCCCATTCGTCGGCGTCATTCGGATGGATCACAATTTCCAAACACTTGATTCTTACGTAGGCTGGGTGAACGATACGAAGCTTGAAAAGAAGCTTAAAGTTGATCTTTATTGAAAAATCTTCGATGCATTCGAAATGAGGCCCTTGCATGGTTGCAGGGGCCTCGTTCTTTACGGGGCATCCTCACTACCGCACGCACCAAAAGCCAAGGAGCTATTTAGGCTCCTTGGCTTTATTATTACATAATTCGGGTATGCTAGTACGGAGACAAATTGTCTAAGTTAACGGAAGTTAGACCCAGATTGCCCCGCGAGCGATTGCTCAGCAATTTGTACCAAGCGGCGAGTAATCGCACCACCAATGGAACCAGTGTCACGAGTTGCCATGTTTCCATAGTAACCGTCTTGAGGAATTTGGATGCCCAGCTCTTGAGCTACCTCATATTTCAATTGATCTAAAGCTTGATTGGCTTGCGGAACTACCAGTGTGTTGCTACGAGATTGTGCCATCAGGATCGTACTCCTTTCAGTCAGCTATAATCTTTGATGTATTTGCAAGCTTGCAAAGATAGTATGTGGAGGAAATGAATTTATATGCACAGCGCTCAAAAAAGTTTAATATAAGAAGATGTCATGAACTTCAAGAAAGTAGGTCACCTATAATGAGTAAACCACTCGCTCTCCTATTCGCAGTTGTTGGTACGCTGCTGCTCGCTTGTATTTCCCTATTCATTGCTCTACGCGAACCTTGGATGGTGCTCCTCTTCTCCCTCATTTCGTTAGGGTTTATCGGTTACGGCTTCGCAATGAAAGCCAAAATGCGTCGGAAAAATACACCTTCCGAATGATAAAAAAGCTCAAATCCCACACATCGGGACTTGAGCTTTTTTAAATTGTAGAAGATAAGCTTAGCGAACAATAAAGCCCATCCGTTTCTTTACCTCAAGCAGCGTTTGATTCGCCACTTCGGCAGCTTCGTCCGCACCTTTTTTCAAAATGTCAAAAATGGCTCCCGAACTGCGAATCTCACGATAGCGCTGCTGGATAGGCTCCAGAACAGAAACGATGTGTTCCGCCAGTTCCTTTTTGAAGGGACCATAACCTTGCCCCTCATATCGAGCCTCAATCTCCGCTAAACTCATCTCTGCAAAGTGAGAGTAAATCGACATCAGATTACTAACCTCAGGTTTATTCTGAGGATCATACTTCACTTCACGCCCGGAATCCGTAACGGCACGACTAAGCTTTTTACGAATTACATCTGGCTCGTCGAGCATTGCGATGTAACTTCCAGCATTTGGACTGCTTTTGCTCATCTTCTTGGAAGCATCATCTAGTGACATAATGCGGGCGCCCACCTCAGGCATATATGGCTGTGGCATTACAAACATATCTCCGAAACGGTTATTAAAACGGTTAGCCAAATCACGCGTGAGCTCCAAATGCTGTTTTTGATCATCTCCAACAGGTATAAGATCTGCATTATATAACAAAATGTCTGCTGCCATTAGGGATGGATACGTGAACAAGCCCGCGCCCACAGATTCCTTGCCTTCGGACTTATCTTTAAATTGTGTCATGCGCTCAAGCTCGCCCATATGCGTCAGCGTCGTCATAATCCAGCCTAGCTCTGCATGTGCGTGAACATGGGACTGCAGGAAGACAGAAGCCTTATTCGGATCTAGACCCGAAGCAATGTATAACGAAGCAATGGACTCCGTTTGTTCGCGGAGCGCCGCTGGATCCTGCGGCACTGTGATCGCATGCATATCGACCACCATAAAATAACAGCGATGCAGTTCTTGCAGCTTAACAAAGTTGCGAAGTGCGCCAATATAATTGCCAATCGTCAGCTGACCGCTGGATTGCATGCCTGATAGTACACGTTTCATTCCAAAAAACCTCCTATTATCATACGGATTTTCAATGTAACCAGTAAAAAAGACAACAAAAAGGCCTCCCTCCGCAAGGGACGAGAGACCGTGGTACCACCCTAATTTGTCTACCTACATAACCCAAGTTATGTGCATGTAAACCTTCAGGCTCTGATAACGGAGAGCTACCGTTAAGCATAATTAACTGTAAGCTTCTTCCGGCCTAGGTTCCGGTAAATCCTCACAGTGTTCAGCTTCAAGCTCAAGGATCCATTCGGTCTGCTTGTTTCACCGGTTCGCACCAACCACCGGCTCTCTGAGAAACGGGAGACAAACGTACTTGTTCCTATCATCGCAATTGATTTCCTATTATTATACACGCTTAAGTAGCAATGTCAATCAAGGACATTGTCCTAGATAGCCCAGCATGTACATAGGATAGTTACATACCAATTCCTTCGGCAAAGGGGTGTCATTGCATTGTCCTCAACTCTATACCGCTGGAGCCTTCCTGCCTCCACGGTGATTTGCGTGTTTCTCTTGTTTCTGATTGTAACAACAAGACAACTCCCCCCTATGGGGATGGTCATGGAACCTATCAGCCATGTCTTTATGGCTTTTATGGACATCTTCTTAGATGCGCTTCCATTCATGATTCTCGGTGTACTGCTATCTACGATCGTAGAAAACTTCATTCCTGAGGGAGTCATTGGGCGAATAACACCCAAACATCCCCTCGGCGGCGTCTTATTCGCCTGTGCGCTGGGGATTATGTTTCCTCTGTGCGAGTGTGGCATGATCCCTTTCGTACGCAGGCTGATGCGCAAAGGCATGCCGGTCTACATCGCTGTCATTTTCATTCTAGTGGGACCTATCCTTAACCCCATTGTCTTTGCTTCCACTTGGATGGCTTTCCGCGGCAATCCAGCTATGGCCTATTCTCGTATGGGGCTCACCTTTGGTGTTGCGCTTGTGATCGGCTTCCTGCTCACGCGTTTCCTCAAGAGCAATCCATTGCGGCACCCAATTGAGCCTGCAGCAGCAAGCTTGACACATCGCCATAACCACGCACATGGAAGCCAACACATCGACCAGTATGATCTTCATCACAGCCACGATCACGATCACGATCACGATCACGATCACGATCACAAACACGACCACAGTCATGCTCATGATCATAGTCACAATCATGGACATGACCATCATGGCCACAATCACTCCCACGGCGGTAGCCGCCTCATGACGATGGTCAGCCACGGCTCCTCCGAGCTATTCGAGATGAGCAAGTACTTGATGCTAGGCGCCTTGCTGACAGCTCTGATACAGACATTTGTGGCACAGGACAGCCTGAGTGCGATCGGCCAAGGTGCTTTCATCTCACATGTGTTCATGATGGGCTTCGCTTACCTGCTCTCCTTATGTTCAACGACAGATGCCTTCGTCGCGGTCTCCTTCGCCAAGTCATTCTCACCTGGCTCTCTGCTCGCCTTCTTAGTATTCGGCCCTATGATCGATGTGAAAAGTACATTAATGATGCTTTCGATTTTCAAGGCACGATTTGTATTAACGCTTTCGGTTGTCGTAGCGATTACGGTTCTGACAGGTTCATTGTTGTTTATGCACTTTTTTCTTGCATAGCGGCTGGCTATTAGTCTGAAGAACACGCTACATCTGGCAGCATTTTCGCCTCATATGATTACAATAAAAAGCCCTCCTCCCACCAACGTTTCCGTTGCATGAGAAGAGGGCTGTTGTCTTATATCAATTAGATTTTCAAAATAGCACCGGCACTAGCGTTTGTTACCATTTTGGTGTAACGAGCCAAGTAGCCAGAAGTAATCTTCTGTTGGAAACCTGTCCATGTCTCACGACGTTTCGCAAATTCTTCATCGCTGATTTGCAATTCAATTTTGCGTCCATCCATGTCTACGTCGATGATGTCGCCATCATGTACGAAAGCAAGTGGTCCACCTTCAGCAGCTTCTGGGGACATATGTCCAAGCGAGATCCCGCGGGATGCGCCGGAGAAACGTCCGTCGGTGATCAAGGCAACTTTCGCGCCCAGACCCATACCTACGATTTGGGACGTTGGTGCCAACATTTCTGGCATACCAGGTCCACCTTTCGGTCCTTCGTAACGAATGACAACAACGTGTCCTTCTTTTACTTTACCGTTTGCGATACCGTACAAAGCTTCGTCTTGGGAGTCGAAACAGATCGCTGGACCAACGTGACGTCCGCCAACGGACTTATCAACGGCACCAACTTTTACGATACTGCCTTCTGGAGCCAAGTTACCGAACAGAACAGCTAGACCACCGCGCTCACTGTGTGGGTTCGTAAGTGGACGAATCACGTCAAAGTTCTGAATTTCACGTCCAGCCACATTCTCGCGAAGTGTTTGTGCTGTAACGGATAGACAATCACCGTTGAAAGCACCTGGTTTTTTGAGCAACTCATTAATTACCGCACTCACACCGCCTGCCAAATGCACATCTTCGATGTGGTAATCGGATGCTGGAGCAATTTTCGCAAGGTGAGGAACGCGCTCTGCTACTTCGTTAATACGAGCGATCGGATACTCGATACCCGCTTCAGCCGCGATAGCCAATGTGTGAAGAACCGTGTTCGTGGATCCTCCCATCGCCATATCCAAAGCAAATGCGTTATCAATCGCATCAATCGTTACGATATCACGCGGCTTGATGTCTTTCTCGATCAGAACCATCAATTGTTTCGCGCAATCTTTAACGAATTGCTTACGCTCTTCAGCAACAGCAAGAATTGTACCGTTACCCGGCATTGCAAGTCCAAGACCTTCAGCTAGACAGTTCATGGAGTTCGCTGTGAACATACCGGAGCATGATCCACAAGTTGGACAACCATATTGTTCTAGCTCTTCAAGGCCAGCTTCATCCAATTTACCCGCTTGGAAAGCACCAACGCCTTCAAATACGGAAGAAAGGGAAATCGATTTACCGTTTTTATCTTTACCAGCTTTCATCGGTCCACCGCTTACTAACATCGTTGGGATGTTAACGCGGAGAGCACCCATGATCATACCCGGTGTAATTTTATCACAGTTAGGAATACAGACCATGCCATCAAACCAATGCGCGTTAACTACTGTTTCTAAGGAATCCGCAATAATCTCACGGCTTGGCAAGGAATAACGCATCCCGATATGCCCCATCGCAATACCATCGTCAACACCGATTGTGTTGAACTCGAATGGAACACCGCCTGCTTCGCGAATCGCTTCTTTCACAAGCTTACCAAATTCTTGCAAATGAACGTGTCCAGGAATAATGTCTATATAAGAGTTACAAACCGCAATAAACGGCTTGCCGAAATCTTCCTCTTTAACGCCGGCTGCACGTAGTAAGCTACGGTGTGGAGCGCGGTCGAAACCTTTTTTAATCATGTCACTACGCTGTTTTGGATGTGCCATACTTTATTCCTCCTAGAATTCATATCTGTTATGAAAACAATGAAACTATCATACCACACTTCTCGTAAAATTTCTCACTTTAGTGTGATACAGTGCCAATGTGCTAGGAAACAACCTACTTTTCAACATTTTCAAGCTTTACGCCGATTCAAATGAACGAAAGTAATCGCTAGCGCCAAAACGAGCACGCCGCCTTTCACAATGTCGAACCCGAAATATGGAACATTGAGCATGGTGAGTCCATTGAGCAATACGCCGATCAATACAGCGCCGAAGAATGTTCCGATGACATTAGGTTTCCCTGCACCTAAAACGGAGTACCCCACGAATACAGAAGCAACAGCTTCCATCAACAATGGCGCCCCTGCATCAATTTGTCCAGAACCAACACGAGATGCATACAGGATGCCCCCGAAGGCTGCAAAAATACCAGAAAGAACATAAGCAGCGAAGCGGATTTTGTTCACAGAAATACCAGATAAACGCGCTGCTTCGCGATTGCCTCCCGTGATATACAGTTGGCGTCCCCAACGCGTATAAGTAAGAAACACATGAACCGCAATAACGGACACAATCATAAGAATAACAGGGACAGGAATACCTAATAGTTTCCCTTGACCGATCCATAGAAACTCAGGTGAAAACTTCCCTGGAGCCACAGTTCCGTCCTGAAATCTCATATTATTATAGATTGAAAAGCCTTTGGTATATGTCTTCTGGACACCGCCGATAATATACATGACAGCCAACGTTGCTAGCAAATCCGGAATACGGACTCTGACAATGAGCAGGGAATTTATAATACCGATGACCGCTCCAATAACGAGAGGAACAAGAATAACGAGAACGAGCGGTTGTTCATACCAGACCATCATGGCTGCCGCAGCAACCGTGGATAAAGAAACCGTCGAGCCTACGGACAAATCAAAACCGTCCACAATTTGAGATAACGTCACACCGATCGCAACAAACATGACAATCGAGATCGAACGTAAAATATCCGCGATATTGTCATACGTCATAAAGTTCTCATTGATGATGGAAAATACGATAAGAACAAGTGCAATGATGAACAGGGCACCATATTTAAATGAGAAATCCAAGCTTTTTTCCTTCAAGCTATTCAACTTATTCAGCCTCCCCCGCGCTCGCATACGTCAAAATGAGATCCTGTGTCGCTTCCGCGCGGGACAGCTCCTTCACCACAGACCCATAGCTCATTACGATGATGCGATCGGCAATTCCTATAATTTCATTGAGTTCACATGATAAATAAATGATCCCCTTGCCTTCCGATGCCAATTGACCAATTAAGCGGAAAATATCACTTTTCGCACCAACGTCGACCCCTTTGGTCGGCTCATCAAACATGTACACATCAGCGTTCGTTGGGAGCCATTTCCCTACGGCTACCTTCTGCTGATTCCCGCCGCTCAGATGCTTCACCGTGCGATTGGGATCGCTTGGCTGTACGCCTAGCTGGCCCACCATTTTTACGGCGTGGGCATTTTCCTCGCTTCGCTTCACAAAGCCAAGCGTACTCAGCTTACGCAAAATCGGCAGCGACAGATTACGCTTCACGGTCTCCTCCACGAGGATCCCTTGCTTGCGGCGCTCCTCGGGCACAAGCGCGATGCCGGCGCGCACGGCATCTTCCGGCTGGCGCAGCGCGAGCTTGCGCCCGTCCAGCCACACCTCGCCGCCGTCCGCGGCGTCGGCGCCAAAGATCAGCCGGCTCAACTCCGTTTTGCCGGCGCCGACCAACCCGACGACGCCGAGGATTTCCCCTCGGCGGAGTTCAAAGGAGACGCCGCGCACCTTGGTGCCGCGGCGCAGCTCCTTCACCTCGAGGAGAGTACTGCCAATGGGAACATTGGCTTTGGGGAACTCCTCGGTGAAGGTTTTACCTAGCATCGCCTCGATCACGCCTGCGATGTCCATAGTTGTGGCCGCCTGCGTGAGCACGTGGCGGCCATCGCGCATAATCGTGATCCGGTCAGCGACACGGAACACTTCTTGCAAGCGATGGGAGATAAAGATAACCCCCACTCCCTCTTGCTTGAGACTGTCCATTATGCGGAACAGCCGATCAGACTCGTCCAAGCTGAGCGGTGCCGTCGGCTCATCGAAAATAATGATCTTCGCTTTATGGGCCATTGCCCTAGCAATCAACACCAGCTGCTTCTGCGAAATGCTGAGCTCGTCCAGCTTGCTCCGTACGGAGAAGCTCGCTCCCATCTTGGCTAGAATAACCTCGGCTTCCTTATGCAGCTTCCGCCAATTTACCCAAGCGTCTCCTTGGACAAGCTTATCTATCATGACATTTTCCGTTACGGTCAACTCAGGCACCAAGGCTGTATCCACTTCTTGATACACGCAATACACGCCTTGTCCCATGGCATCCTTAGGTGTTCGGATGTGAAGTGGTTGATTGTTAATAGAAAGCGTTCCTGCATCATGCGTATAGGCCCCTGATAAAATCTTCATCAAAGTGCTTTTACCAGCACCGTTAGCCCCTAGCAAGGCATGGATTTCTCCCGCCTGTAAGTCAAAATCAACCTCCTGCAGCGCTTTTACACCCGGGAAGGATTTCGTTATTCCCCTCATTTGCAATAATGAAGGTAAGGAAGTCTGTTCCTTCGGCATCTTTTTCCACCTCGCTTATCAATCTGAAAGTCCCATCGCATAATAGTAGCGATGGGACTGCATAGGAGAACTTTATTTTTTTTCTGCTGCTTTCATCCAGTCCGTATAGCCTTGTTCGCTTCCGCCCCAGCCTTTTACGTACTCGCTAAGCTGTGTTGTGTTGATTTGCTTGTCCTTCGGAAGTTGATCTCTGGATACATAAACTGGATCAAGAACCACTTTCTCAGGCGTTTGATCGCCATGCAGCTTTTGATACAGGTAACGAACTTGTACACGACCAATATCTTTCGGATCTACCGCAGAGGAAGCTACCCATGGGCTTTTCGGATCTTGTAGAAGCTGCAAATCTTCATCACTTAAGTCGATGCCGTAAACCTTGATTTCTGTACGTCCAGCTTGTTGAATTGCGCGGGAAGCCCCTTTTGCGAACTCATCCCATGCCGTCCAAACAGCTGTGATATCACCTTTGTTCGGATATTTCTTCAAAATGGCTTCCATTTGTGTTTGAGTATCTAATGCCGGATCCTTCGCTGTTCCGAAAGCGGCAATTTCTTTAATGTCAGGATATTTCTTTTGGAAAGCTTGGTAAGCCAGTTGTCTGCGCTCCATTGGTGCAAAGCCAGCTACCCATACTTTAACGATATTACCTTTACCGCCAGCATCTTTAGCAAGCTGTTCAAGCGTTGCATCAGCCATCTTCTGATCGCCCTGCTCCAAAGAAGTTACACCTGGAACTGTCAGGATGGAATCAAAGCTAACAACAGGAATCTTCTTCTCGATCGCTTTCTTCACACCAGCTTCTAGGGCTTCAGCCGTACCATGATCGACGAGAATACCGTCGAATTTCTGATTAATCGCTGCATCTAAGTTAGAAGCCATTTTCGCTAAGTCTGTATCTGCTGCGAAAACCGTAACTTTACCGCCTAGCTTTTCTACTTGTTCTTTCACACCCTCAACATATTGTGAAGAAAACGTTCCTGTATTGAATTGCATAATAAGTGCAATTTTCTTTCCAGCTAAGTTAGAAGCACTTGCAGTTGCTGTAGTCGCTGTAGTCGCTGCAGGTGATGCTCCTGCGCTGCTGTCTTTTTGTCCGCAAGCGGCTAGTACACTTCCTACTAAAGCTAAACTAATAAAAACGTTAAGTAATTTGGTTCTTTTCATGAATTTCCCTCCCGATAATCATCGCTCTCTGTATTTCCTACTATTTTAATCAGAATATTATGCCGAGTCATTTAGTAGGAATTACTGTATATTAGCATTAGAGGGGATTTTCGTCAATATATTATGATATTTTTCGACATTTTCGTTTGAGCGTTCGAGATGAACTGAATTACTTCCTGCCAAAATCCGCCTTGATTTCGCCCCATTTTTTCGTATCCCATTTGACGATTTTATTCGTGTAGGTATTCGTATGCAGCCATTTCAATGCGCGATCCACCAAGGTCCAAATTTCTTCCGTAGATGCATCTCGAACCAAATTTGTCGATACTTCCTTTTTGCGAATCCAACTTAGTGCTGTAACTGAATCGGTATAAATGGTTTGCTTACTGCCTTTTTTCTTTAGGTAAGCTAGTCCGTGCACGATGGCAAGAAATTCACCTAGGTTATTCGTCCCTTTCGAGATCGGCCCTTGATAGAAAATGATTTCTCCAGTCCGCGTATCCACGCCCTTATACTCCACGATTCCTGGGTTTCCTGAGCAGCCTACATCCACAGAAATACTATCATAGTCCACCTCAGGTGCTGACTCAGGAGTTGCTGTCTTTTTGCCAGCTGCTGAACCTCCAGTGCCTTTACCTGCGAAATTAAGTGATTTCTGCCAGCCCTTCTCAAGTGCTTGACGCGCTTCACTTTCGGATTCATAAGATTTGAATTTCGCTTGCGGATACCCGTTCGTCTGGGCTTGGCATTCTGCCCATGAACGATACACACCTGGCTTGTGCCCTACCCAAACCACATAAAATTTCACTGCTGCCATATTATTCACTCCGTATTTTAAGATGTAATTGCTCTACCAGCTCTTCGACAACCTTCACCGTATCCTGAAAATACGGGCGGTAATCCAAATCGGCGATAAACCGAAGATACGTTTCACCAATGTCTACAATTTGCTGGCGATATTCACGACTAGGAATGACATGTGTCTCTAACTCGCGGTACGAACCGTTCGAACGTTCTTCTACAGAAGAGAGCTCGAGCTGTTCATCCGCCAGATGTCGCACAACGAATGAGAAACCTCTGCACTCCGGATCACCGCAGCCGCAAACGAAGAAAGGCATCTGCTCCCACTGATCGGCGGGAGCGAAGCGATTCGGGGCTGTGTCATTCAGCGCGCTGTATAATAAAGCAGGCAGACCAACATCAATGCATAAAGGTTCTTCAATAATCAAACTATCATCCACAGACATATGAACATCCGCTTGAATGATTTGCAGATCTTTATCTAAGGACCAGCCCTTAATTGCTAGTTCAAACATGCTTTCTCCCCACTTTCCCGACTTCCATTTTTTCATTATAACAAAGTCGAAACATTCCTGCTTTTACGCTTTTATAAAAAGGATTAAATTCCCAAAAAAATAATGAGTAATATTAACAAAATTGTTCATACTACCTATTACTGGAGGTGATATCAGATGGCTACAGGACAATCTCGCAGCAGTAACTCCTTAGTAGTTCCTCAAGCTTCATCAGCCCTAGACCAATTGAAGTATGAAGTTGCTCAAGAATTGGGCATCCAAATTCCTCAAGATGGCTACTATGGTTATATGACGTCTTATGACACAGGTTCTATCGGAGGCAGCATCACTCGTCGTCTCGTTCAAATTGCTGAGCAACAACTTGCTGGAACAAGCAATAAATTCAGCAGATAATTTCGCTCCAAAATACTTAAGCAACAAAAGGGCCTTCATCCGGGTAGATACTCGGAGAAAGCCCTTTTTTTTCAACTTATTTAATGTCGTAGATTTTGTACAAATCATCCAACATGATGTTTGCTGATCGAACTCCGCCGCCCGTATTCCAAGTAGCATCATTTACTTTGACTAATTTATTTTCTTTCACCACTTTTAGATTTTTCCAAAGCGGATCATTCATCCATTCTTGCTCTTGCTTGTTTCCTTTGCCATCACCGGTTTCATACGTAAAGTAGAATACGCGATCTGCGGCATCCAGCTCAGTTAAACGTTCTTTGGTAATGTCTTCGAAAGATTTCTCATTACTTTTTGCATCCGAACGAGCGAAACCAAGCTGTTTGAAGATAACGCCCGAGAACATGTCATCATAGTAATATCTCGTTTTACCACCCATAAACCGGATGACAGCTACTTTTTCCTTCAGCTTATCGCCTGCTTTTGCTTTGAAATCATTAATTCGTTTATCGAAGCTAGCGATCACAGTGTCGCCTTCCGCCTTCTTATTCAACGCATCTGCATACAAACTAAAGTTGTTCTTCCATTCACCACGCAGCGTTTCCGAGAAAACCGTCGGCGCAATGGCTTTCAATTGCTCATATACTTTCTCTTGACGAAGCTTATTACCAATAATTAAATCAGGCTTCAGTGACGCGATAACTTCCAAATTCGGTTGTCCTTCGACACCTACTGTTGTAACACCTTGCATGTCCGCTTTAAAATGTTCAAACCAAGGATTGCCATAGAAGGATTCAACAGCTCCAACCGGCTTAATACCTAGAGCAAGTAAAGCTTCTGTTCCTTCATTCGTCAAAATAACAACACGTTTGGGATTCGCAGGTACAACGGATTCCCCCATAGCGTGTTTAATTGTACGCGGAGCATCTGCTTTCGCAGTTTCTTGCGGTGCTGCAGAGGCAGACGACTTCGTTTCTGCTTTCTCTCCACATGCAGTTACAATCATACTAAGAACAAAGAGACATGCAATTAGAGCCCACGCTCTTCCAAACGCATGGTGTTTTTTACTAAACATAATAATGGTGTTCCCCCTAGTTGACTTTTAATGTGATAACGATTCTCATTCTCTAGCACATAGTACTAGAATAGCACCTTATTTGTCAACACATTTGATAATGATTCTCATATTCGTTGACTTCGAGTACGGTTAACTTTAAAATATATGAAGCAAGAAAGGTAGGAAGGAAGCAGGTAACCATCATGCATACATCAGCGACAGAGCGGCTCTCTCATTTTTATAAAAGTATCGGTTTACTAGCAGCCGTTTGTGTTCTACTTATACTCATACTTAGCAGTGTCCGATTCGGCCTCAAAACGTATTCCTGGGATCAAATCATCACTTCTTTTGATCCTTCTGACAAACCAACAAATGAATCGATTATTATTCAAACTGTACGAATACCTAGAGCTTTGATTGCCGCACTCGTTGGCGGCAGTTTGGCCGTCGCTGGTGCACTTATGCAAGCGATGACTCGAAATCCACTCGCTTCGCCGAGCATTTTCGGAATTAATTCTGGGGCTGCATTTGCTATTGTTGTAGCTGTTAGCTTTTTCAACATATCCAGCCTAACGCAATTTACATGGGTTGCTTTTTTTGGTGCTGCCGTGAGTGCTACATTGGTCTATGGGCTTGGATCGCTAGGACGCGACGGCTTAACACCCATGAAGATCACACTCGCAGGCGCTGCGATGACGGCCTTTTTCGCTTCACTCACACAGGGGATATTGTTAGGTAATGGCAAAGCCTTCGAACAAGTACTCTACTGGCTTGTAGGTTCTGTCGAAGGGCGTACAATGGCTATGCTGCAATCCGTGTATCCTTATATGCTGCTCGCTTGGATCGGAGCGATCCTGCTATCCCCCCACATCAATGTCTTATCCATGGGTGATGATATTGCCAAAGGATTAGGACAACAAACCGTATACATTAAACTAATTACTGCACTCATCATTATTATTCTTGCTGGCGGTTCTGTGGCTGTTGCCGGTCCGATTGTGTTCGTCGGTCTCATGATCCCTCATATTGTTCGCTTTCTTGTCGGAATTGACTACCGATGGGTCATTCCCTATTGCGCTGTGCTAGGCGGTATTCTGTTAGTAAGCGCAGATATTGGGGCTCGCTTTATTATTATGCCGAAGGAAGTCCATGTCGGTGTGATGACAGCTATCCTTGGTGTTCCTTTCTTCATCTACATCGCACGCAAAGGGGGACTCCTGAAATGAGTACTTCTAAGCGAGATATTACGATTCGAAGCAAAAGTTACTCTTTTTTAATAAACAAAAAAGCCATCATCATCACGCTATCTCTATTCCTTGCTGTCATCCTAATGATGATTATAAGCACAGGTGTCGGCAGTATTACGATCAAACCTTTGAATGTCGTAAAGGCCGTATTCGGCTATGGAACGGATTCAAGTACGATGATCGTTCGCTCATTACGTTTGCCTCGTGTCATTGTAGCTGTTCTAATCGGCGCATCTTTAGGGGTAGCCGGCGCTATTCTACAAGGGATCGTGCGCAACCCGCTGACATCACCGGACACGATTGGAACAACAGGCGGTGCAACGTTAGGCGCTGTAGCTTTCTTCTTTTTTTTCTCAGATAAACTAAGTATTCATTGGCTGCCGGTCGCAGCTATACTAGGGGCATTCCTCGCAACCTTACTGGTTTACCTCTTTTCTTGGAAAAATGGCATCACACCGCTGCGACTCGTCCTCATTGGGACTGGGCTTACAGCTGCGATGAGCGCAGTCTCTTATCTCATGATGCTTACAGGCCCTATAGTACTGGCTCAACAATCACTAACTTTTATGACTGGCAGTATCTATGGCGTATCTTGGGCCAAAGCGGTTTATCCCTTGCTCCCTTGGGTGGCTGTGCTGATACCCGTTATTTTCTTCTATGCGCGGCACATTACAATCCAGTCCCTAGGAGAGGATATTGCACAGAGTGTTGGAAGCCATGTACAGCGTCAACGGTTTCTGTTAATTATGCTTAGTGTTGCCTTGTCCGGAGCGGCTGTTGCCTTTGGAGGTGCGATAAGCTTCATCGGGCTTATGGCCCCGCACATTTCACGAAAACTTGTCGGACCTAGCTTCGGCTCCTTGATTCCTGTTTCTGCACTCGTTGGATCTCTACTGTTGCTGCTTGCAGACTTAAGTGGTCGTTTCCTGTTCAAGCCACTCGATATACCAGCAGGTGTATTTACGGCAGCCATTGGCGCACCTATTTTCATCTACGTCCTATATCGCAGTAGGAATCGGGGATAACCCGCATGTCTACGAAAAAGGAGAACGAGCTTATGACAACCTCAGACCAAGCACTCGAAGCCCAAACGCTTCAATTGACATATGGCGATACTACAATTTTCCAAAGCTTAAATCTGCAAATCCCAAAGGGTAAAATAACCGTATTTATCGGCAGCAACGGCTGTGGAAAATCCACACTGCTCCGCTCACTTGCTCGACTTATGAAGCCAACCTCAGGCAGCATACTATTGGACGGTCATGTGATCGCTAAGCTCTCGACCAAAGAGATTGCACGACGAATGGCCATCTTGCCTCAAGGGCCTACAGCGCCAGAAGGTCTCACGGTCAGACAACTTGTCAAACAAGGGCGCTATCCTTATCAAAGTTGGTTGCAGCAATGGAGCCAAGAGGATGAAAACAAGGTCATGAAAGCACTCGAGCTAACCGATATGCTAGATGTTGCCGATCGGACCGTAGATTCACTCTCTGGCGGACAACGCCAACGCGCGTGGATCGCGATGACATTAGCGCAGGACACACCTACATTACTCCTAGATGAACCAACCACTTATCTCGATCTTACGCATCAGATTGAGGTATTGGACTTATTATTCGAACTGAATGAGAGAGAACAGCGTACGATTGTCATGGTTCTGCATGACATTAATCTTGCTTGCCGTTACGCGCACCACATTGTCAGTATCAAGAAAGGCTCTATTTATGCGGAAGGAAAGCCAGAGGACATTGTAAATGCGCCTTTGTTGCGTGAGGTGTTTGATATGGATTGTCAGGTAACAACCGACCCGATCTTCGGAACACCGATGTGCATTCCGTATGGCAAGGGCCGCGTACTGCGCCAAAAAGAACCCCAATCACAATTGTGATCGGGGTTCTTCCTCCTAATAGAAAGGGTATAAGTGCTAAATCGTTCGTGCGAATGTAGCCATATTATAATTACTTTCGAACATGATACTTATTGAAATAACATTTTTTCTTACAGCGAAGTCGAACATAATTTCCCCATGCGTCCAGCTCTTCTTACGCTTAAGTGACTCGATTGCCATTTGACGAAACGTTTGGAATTGTATTTCTGTTAGCCCTGCCTTTGCAGCAGGTAATACACCCTCTGAGCTTTCAAACGGCAAATGTTTAATACCAAATTTGCCAATCTCATTGTTGCGAATATGAACAAACACTGTACCTGAGTTCACATGAGAAAGCTCATCTTTAATCTTACGAAATACCACATCGATTTGTCTCGCGAGTGTAAACTGTTCCAATTTTGTATTACTCCTCCTTAAATTATGTATATTTACTAATTATGTTAATTTTGTGACTGTAGACCTATTATACCTAGACGATTTACATAATTCAACAGTTTATTTCCAATATTTGAATAATTCTCTATATTCTTTATATTTAATCTTTATAATTTCCAAACTTCTTGTAAATACCGAACGATTGTTGTCGAAAAACTGTAGAATGTTTCCATGTTCGGTGATATAATTTTCAAATACACCTATTATTTTTCTCCATAAGTAAACAAATTTTGCAGAGGAGTCGATCGGATTGGAACAAATCTCATCCTTATCGTTTAGAAAGAAATTACAACTTGGTTGTTTTGCACTAATTGGTTTAAACTCGCTATTCATGTTAATTGTAACTTTCGCCTCAGACTGGAACCGCTTACTTGGCATTATTTTCCTAGTCATTATCGTAGCTGGAAGCTTTCCCTTCATCCGTTGGTTTGAAGGTCAACTTACGGAGCCAATCGATGGTATCTCCCGGATTGCCCTTAACATTTCCAAAGGGGACTTCTCTCAAAAGGTCGCAATCACGTCTGACGACTCACTAGGTCAACTGGGCCAATCCTTTAACAAAATGATTGACAAACTCCGCGATATTTTACGTGATACAGGTTCTATTTCGAAGCAGGTTTTCCAGACAAGCCGTGATATTTATGTGAAGAATGAAAGCTTTCGTACCGTTCTTGAGCAAGTGAGTATTTCGGCCCATGAGCTAGCTGCTGGTGCGGGACAAATCTCCGAGGAGATCTCGGGCGTATCCATCACTTCCAAAGATATTGAAGTGAAAATCGTCAATTATGCTGGATCTGCCCAAGAAATGAAACACCGTTCGGATCTAATGATGACCCTCGTAGAAAAAGGACGCACATCGGTTGAAAGCCAAGGCGTCGGCATGAAACGAAATGTAGAAGTAACTAGACAGGTTTCAGATACAATTGATATGCTTGCTCGCCAAGCCGCTGGTATTACGAGCGTTACACGCTCCATTTCCGAGATTGCTGAGCAAACGAACCTGTTGTCCCTCAACGCATCCATTGAGGCTGCTAGAGCCGGTGAACACGGCCGAGGCTTCGCTGTCGTAGCACAAGAAGTACGTAAGCTTGCTGAAGAATCCACTTCCCTTACACGTGAAGTTTTCGGATTCGTAAAAAGTATTGAGCAAGGTATACAAGACGCGATTCGCAGCATTCAAGTCAATGAAGATGTCGTTAAGAAACAAACGGTCTTAATCGATCAAACGGAAATTGTATTTGCTGAGATTGTTGGCAGTGTTGGCTTTATTTCAGAGGAAATTACACGATTTGCAGAAGAAAGTGAAAGCATGCTGCAAAGCTCCGGACAAATCGCTGCAGCGATGGAAAATATTTCAGCCATCACAGAAGAGTCCGCGGCTGGTACGCAAGAAGTGTCTGCTTCCATGAATGAGCAAATTTCAACCGTACAGGGCATCGTCACGCAAGCGGAAGAAATGACGCGGGTTGTAACTCAGTTGCAGCAAACCATTCAAATATTTAAGCTATAATACATAAAAGAAACAGCCCCTCAGAGCCTTCTATGAGGGGCTGTTTCTTTGTTCTATACTTACTACACACGTACCTTCGATTCGGTTAGCTCCATGAACTGCTTCACATCTTGCGCAGCCATGTCAACAGCACTTTGCCAGAAATCAGGCTCCGTGAGATCCACGCCTAAATGCTTTTGCGCTAGCTCCTCTACGTTCATACTACCTGTATCTCGTAGCAAGGAGATGTACTTGTCTTCGAAGGTAGCACCTTCCTGCACGGCTCTTGCATAAATGCCAGCAGAGAACATGTATCCGAAGGTATACGGGAAATTGTAGAATGGAACATCCGTCGCGTAGAAATGCCCCTTCGCTGCCCAGAAATGCGGATGGTAGCTGCTTAATGCATCTCGATAAGCAAGCTTTTGCGCTTCGACCATGAGCTCATTAAGGCGTTCTACGCTGACTAAGCCTTGACTGCGTTCAGCATAGAAGTTCGTCTCAAAAATAAACCGCGCATGAATGTTCATGAAGAACGCGATAGCCCGCTGGATTTTATCCTCAAGCAATACAATGCGCTCATCATCTGTCGATGCACTCTTCACGACAGCATCTGCTACGATCATTTCAGCAAAGGTAGAAGCTGTCTCTGCTACATTCATCGCATATTCCTGCGCGAGCGCCGGCATATCCGTCATGACATGCTGATGGTAGCCATGGCCTAGCTCATGAGCGAGCGTAGAGACGTTATTTAACGTCCCGCCATACGTCATGAAGATTCGCGTCTCACCGGCAAGCGGGAATGAGGTACAGAAGCCGCCAGGGCGCTTTCCAGGGCGATCCTCTGCTTCGATCCAGCGCTTCTCGAAAGCTTCTTCAGAGAAGGCAGCAAGCTTCGGACTAAACCGCTTGAACTGATCAATGATCAGACTCGCACCCTCGTCATAGGAAATCTTCTTGGATGAATCGCCAAGCGGCGCATCCACGTCAACCCAAGCCAGCTTATCAACGCCAAGCAGCTTCGCTTTTCGATTTAGATACTCCACGAAAAGTCCCTTATTGCGGTCAATGACGTCCCACATCACGTTCAATGTCTTTTCTTCCATGCGGTTGATTGCAAGTGGTTCTTTATGTATGCTTTTCCAGCCTCTTGCCTTATAAACTTGAAGACGGAAGCCAGCCAAGTGATTTAATGCTTCTGCACAGTATTCTTCTTTATCCGTCCATGCTTGTTCCCATTTATCAAATAGGTCTAAACGTTCTTCACGATTCTCGGTATGCAGCTTATTAAAAGCTTGACCTGCGGATAATTCAACCTGCTTACCATCGACTTCAACAGCCATGCTGAATTGACCTACGGTCGAATTATACAAATCGCTCCACCCATGATAGCCATCTACGGCCAAATCATTAATTAAAGCTTCTTGCTCAGGCGGGAGCTTCTCTTTAGCCAGTGCGCGACGTTCATCGAGCGAAAAGGCGATAGCTTGAAAGGGCTCTTGTTGCAACACGGCTGCCCATACCTGATCTGGGACTCCTGTCAGAATCTGATCAAAATGAGTAAGGGAAGATAAGTGCTCGGCATATAAGCTTTTGACTTGCCCACTTAACACAGGTGCTTTCTTATCCTTCTGATTGTCCGCTTGCAAACACCCCACGAAGGAATCTGCCTCGTGAATATGCATCACATTATGCTGAAGCAATTCAATCAATTGTGCCAGCGACGAGGTATCCTCTACGCTTTGCGGAGAAGCTGTACGACGTACTTGCTCTTGAAAAGATGCAATGGACTCCTGAAGCTTCTTCAGGTGTGCAGCGAATGCAGGAGAATCACTTCCTCCAGGGAAAAATGTTTCAAGATTCCATGTTTGATTAAGAGGTAATGTTAACAATGCGATCACCTTTCCTTTCCACTATTAATTAAATCATATCCACTAGCCATTCGCCAACTATCCACATCTTCCTCATTGCTTCTCTTCAAAAAGTATGATTCAATTATGTATAGTTCCTTCGGACTAAATCGGAACAGGATGGGTGATTTCTTAATAATGAAACCGTTACAAATTTCTCCTGAAACCGCTGTTAAGTTAGCTGAGCAGCTTAAAGTACCTTTAGAACATCTCATGCATATGCCACAACATATTCTTCTTCAGAAATTAGCAGAGCTCGCGAAAAGCACATCGTCAGACACGAGCGACTCGGAATCGAAGTAGCCTTGATACCTTTTGCTAACACCTGGCCTTATGACATCATCATGAAGGACATTTACGTGGCCCAATGTCCATTCTGTCTAAGCTCAAATGTCTTGCTGCCGCTCAAAATCCATGAGCTCGACTCCATACACCAAGGTAAGAAGAAACTGCTTGTCTTCCCCTGTTGTCATAACAAATTGACACTTGTGGACACAGATCGAGATTATTTACTAGCGGACACCGCGGTACGAAATAAACATAATTCGTAGTTCATTGCAAGGAGCAAACGAACCTTTATGAATGAGTACCTCATTCCTTTGACAAGCGCATGTACATTAGTGACCTTAAATTATTTAGCCTTGAAGGTTCATAGCAAGATGTTAATTGATTCGCACGAACATCTATTTGCTTCATTGCTTACAGGGTTAGCCAGCATCGTCATGATGCTGGTTCCACTTCCAGAGACATTCGGCTTAATCGATCTTCGTTCGTTACCCATCTTCATGGCCGGATTGCGATATGGATTACCTGTTGCCCTCTTCTCAACCATATTGCCTGCTGGTTCTAGTCTTATCTCACAAGAAAATCAAGCCTGGTTCATCATCGCACAAGACCTCATTGCCCCAGCCTTCATTAGCTCCTTTTTCCATAACAAAGAATACCGCAATGGCTTCTTGGACATTCCTATTCGACTTGCCCTGCAAATATGTGGTTTCGTATTCATTATGCGCTTACTTTCCCACAGCTTCCTGGAACGCAGCTTATCTTGGTCCTATACGCTTGATCAATTGTTCATGTTTGCCATTACGTCCGCCACCCTCTTCATGATCATCATTATGGTGAATGACGAGAACAACAATTGGCGACTGCAACGCAAGCTTGAAATGCAGGCGAATCAAGATGGATTAACCAAGTTGCCCAACTTAAGAAGCTTTATGCCCATCGCTCAGAGTACCCTACATAAGCGTAATGTATCTATCATGATGATTGATCTCGATAATTTCAAGCTGTATAACGATCGATTCGGACATTTAGAAGGGGATCAATTACTCCAAGAAGTAAGCTCTGTTCTACGTCATTTGATTCATGAGCAAGATTACCTTGCGAGGTATGGGGGAGAAGAATTTATTCTGCTCTGTACAGAAACAGACCCTGCTCGAGTCCTTAGCTACGGCCAAACCTTATGTACCTCCATTGCGGAATTATTTCTCTATAAAAAGAACGGATTGGAAGCGGCCCCCATCTCCATTTCCATCGGGATCTCAACATCTGACTCTCCACACATGGATCTTAAAACACTGATATCGGAAGCTGATCATGCCCTTTACCAGTCCAAGCATACCGGCAAAAACCGTCCCACGCTATTCAAACATCAACAGGGAATCGCACAAAAAATGAACGCTTAACCATCCGGTAGGATACCGTATTATGGCTAAGCGTTCATTTTGTTTTCTTGCCTATCTATTCTGCCATTACGTAGCTTGTTTCATCTCATCCGGCAGTTCTAAACGCATAGCGAGCATATCTTCACGAGTTGTCACCCATTGTTCACGACTAGCCCTAATCATCCCGGCGTCCATAATCTTACGATCATTAATGATCCGCGAAAACCATTTGACAGCATCTGTAAAACGTTTTAATCTCCGGTTCAGCTCACCCATTAGATACATAAGCTTCGCATTATTCAAATCCATACCTTCGGTTTCGAAGACATTCACATAGGCCTCTAGCGCAAATGAGAGGAAACGTTCTTCTTGCTCCCAGTCACCTTTAATCCGGTAAAGCCAAGCCAAATGATGCAATAAACCAGCAACCACACGTGACTTCTCATTTTTGATTTGGGCACTTAGAAGCGCTAGCTTAAAGCACTGAAGAGCATCTTCCCACGTTCTCTCCTTGCAATAATCGCGCATCGACCAGTTCTGAGCTACTTTTTCATGGAATATGGCTCGTTCCCCTGAAGTCCATTTATCCGAGAAGTTCTCCGTATGGGCATAACCGCAAAAAGGACAGATCCGCACAACGTAGTAATCTGGATTAATATCTTTATAGTGAAGACAGAAATCCGTATCTGATTTACTTGCCTTCTTGAAGCTAGGTCGAACCTTCTTCGACTTAAACGTATTGGTACAATAGGTGCATGTCACTGATATTTCATATAAGGGTTCGACCACTTGAAATCCCGCCTTTTTCCCTAATTAATGTGGAAGGAAGAACGGACTAGTCTTCCTCAGGTGTGTTGATGAAATGATAGGCAGAACCTCTAAGCCGTTCTATGAGAAAAGCCTGTAAATCATCCGGCATGCCTATGTCAGCCATCGCTTCTGTCATACAAGATAACCATGCATCCGCACGCTCTCTTGTAATCGGAAAAGGCATATGCCTAGCTCGCATCATCGGATGACCATGGCGATCGGAGTACAAGGTTGGGCCACCGAAAAATTGGGTCAGAAACAACGTCTGTTTCTCTATTACTGGGTCTATGTTAGCTGGAAAAAGCGGCGAAAGTAACGGGTGCTGCTGTACTTTCGGATAGAAGGCCTCTACCAAACGACTTACCGTCTCCGCCCCCCCATTAACTCAAATATGGTTCTGTTTTTGCTCTCTGACATACAAAGGAACCTCGCAATTCATATTCAATAGTTCTCTAAATCCTCGTCCCCTGCGTGCATGAGCGTTTCTCGAATGACAAACACGAACATACAGACAACCAATCCGGCAATGACACCTGTCATTTGAATCACTCCCGACGTATAGGATTTAAGTTTAAGTTTTACTAGTTCTATTTTACCATAAAAACAAGGACTGAACAGTCCCATGGACCAAAATATACAGACACTCAGTCCTACTTGGACGTGGGTGTTTACCACATAAGAAATTATGTGAAACATATATAACCTACTATTTCAAGAATTTCGGGACGGCATGTATGTCCAAGCTTATTCATATAGTTGAATAAGAGGAGGTATCTACCGTCTATGCCGAAACAAAACTTCACCCCGGCCTTACTTATATCATTTGTTATTATAGCCATCATTGTATGCTTAGTCCTGTTCCCTCATGACGGGTTTCAAGCTGCTTTGCGCGGCGTTTCCATTTGGTGGGATGTGCTCTTCCCAGCTCTATTCCCATTCTTCGTCATCTCCGAAATTATGCTTGGCTTCGGAATCGTTCATTTCTTCGGCACACTGCTTGATCCAATGATGCGTCCCGTTTTCCGTATCCCTGGGATTGGCGGTTTCGTGATGGCTATGGGTTTTGCTGCCGGCTACCCTGTCGGTGCAAAGCTAACAGCGCAGCTCTGGGAACAGAAGCTGGTCAACCGGGAAGAAGGTGAACGGCTTGTTGCATTCACAACAAGTTCGGATCCGATATTTCTGATCGGAGCCGTTTCGATTGGATTTTTCCACGACGCATCATTAGCTTTTATTTTAGCCATTGCCCATTACGGAGGTTCTTTCATTATTGGCCTCGTCATGCGGTTTCATGGCAGGAAGGCGTTACCCACACCTCAACCACTTAAGGAAAGAGGTCCTGTATGGAAGCAAGCCTTTGAGACTATGCACAACGCGAGAATACAGGATGGAAGACCTCTAGGGACGTTGTTAAGTCAATCTATTGTGCAATCTTTGCGTTTAATGTTCGTTGTAGGTGGACTTGTTGTCTTCTTCTCGGTTGTTCTTGAGGTCCTCACTTCTGCTCAGGTGATGAATGTTTTCTACATGCTGATCACTACCCTCTTAACGATCACGGGCTTACCGCATGAACTCTCGCAAGCCATCATGAATGGGTTGTTCGAAGTTACACTCGGCGCTAAAGCTGCAGGTGGTGCCCCCGCTGAGATAGCCCTTTCCAGTAAAGTCGCGATAGGCGCCTTCATCCTCTCCTGGGCCGGCATGTCCGTGCATGCTCAAATCGTCAGCTTGTTAAGCCATACAAACATGCGCTATCTTCCGTTCTTGTTTGCCCGCCTCCTCCATGGCATTCTCTCTGCTGCTATTGTTCTCCTGATTTGGGAGCCTATGCAGCGATTTCGAAGTCCCCAGGCTGTATTCTTGCCGTACTATGAGGCGAATTCACCCCTTTTGAGCTATCTAAAACTTATCTTTCCGATAAGTGCGATGGTCTTTGTTGGTGCTTTTGCTGTCATCATGAGTCTCTTCTTCGCATATTCCTTACTTAGACTGGTGTATGAAAAGGTTGGTGGAACAAGATAATATGGGTAACTATGATCATGTTTATAAAGGGAGAGAATATTCAGATATGATAGCAGCCGACCCCCAAGAGGCGAGAAGTTTGCCTCCAACGATTGAACGACTTCGCGAGCTAGCTTTTAATTTATGGTTCAGTTGGAACCATGAGGCGCTGCAGCTTTTTGAAAGCATGGACCCTGGCCGTTGGAAAGCCCTCGGTCACAATCCCGTTCGACTGCTTAACGAGCTAGAAGCTCCCCAGCTTGAAGCATTAAGCCAGAACAATGATTTTGTCGAGCGGTATCAACAAGTCATGCTAAGATTTGATACGTATATGAATGAACCCGGTTGGTATCCAAACAACTATGCCGCCGAAGGTTATGTGCAAATTGCTTATTTCTCTGCTGAATTTGGTTTTCATGAATCGCTTCCGATTTATTCAGGCGGGCTTGGCATTCTTGCCGGCGATCATATCAAATCTTCCAGTGACCTAGGAATACCGCTTGCAGGCGTGGGCTTACTCTATAAAAAAGGCTATTTCACACAAAAAATTGATGCGAGCGGCAGTCAGCAAAGTGAATTATTCCCCTATGACTTTAAGCAATTACCGATTCGTCCGGTACTTCAAAATGACCAGCAGCTCACGGTTTCGCTCGATATATCTGGTCGTACAATCACCCTCATGGTTTGGGCTGCTAAGGTAGGACGCAATTTGGTCTTTTTGCTGGATACCGACCACGAAGCCAATCATGACACAGATAAAGCCCTGACCGAACAGTTATATGGCGGCAATCAAGATATGCGGATCGCTCAGGAAATGGTGCTGGGAATCGGTGGTGTCAAGGTACTTCGTGCACTCGGCATTTACCCCAATGTATACCATATTAATGAAGGTCACGCGGCTTTCCTGACTTTAGAACGGTTGAAGGAACTGCTTCATTTGGGCCTTCCGTTTCACGTGGCCGTAGAGACCGTGCGCTCCGCCACCGTTTTCACGACACATACACCTGTTCCAGCAGGTCATGATACGTTCTCCGTCCAGATGGTGGAACACTATCTGGGTCACCTTTTCAACGAGCTGCCTAAGCATAAACAAAGCATTATTTCATTAGGACTTGATCATAAGTCCGGTCAATTCAATATGACACATTTGGCGATGAATACGGCGGGGCTGCGAAATGGTGTCAGCAAGCTGCATGGGCAGGTTTCACGCGAAATGTTCAAAGAATTCCATGGTCATATCGATGCCAGTGAGGTCCCGATCAGCTCTATCACAAACGGTGTTCACTTGGACACTTGGACCGCCCCTGCTTGGAAGGAGCTTTTCGATCGATTCCTCCCCGGTACATGGCGAGCGGAGCAGTCCAACGAGCATCAATGGGCGCAAATCGAGGTTATTCCCGACGAATCCATTTGGAAAGTTCATCAGCATCTGAAGGAAGATTTAGTACGTTATGCCCGCAATAGTCTCATAGAGCAGCGCAAACGTAACGGGGAATCCGAAGATAGGATTGAAGAGGTTCGGCACTATTTAAATCCTAAAGCCCTTACAATTGGCTTCGCAAGACGCTTTGCTACCTACAAACGGGCCAATCTGATTTTCAATGATTTGTATCGTCTCAAGAAACTAATCAACGATCCCGATCGACCTGTGCAATTTATTTTTGCAGGTAAAGCCCATCCTGCTGATTACCCTGGCCAAGATCTCATTCGAGAAATTTACCGCATCTCACAATTAAAAGAATTTCTCGGTAAAATCGTTATTCTTGAGAATTACGATATCAACATGGCTCGCTATCTCGTTCAAGGCGTCGATGTCTGGTTAAATAACCCTCGCAGACCTCTTGAGGCAAGCGGTACCAGCGGCCAGAAAGCAGCTATGAACGGCGTTCTTAATTTCAGCGTGCTGGACGGCTGGTGGGAGGAAGGCTACAACGGTATGAATGGTTGGGCTATCGGATCCACGGGAGCCGCGGACTGGGCCGCACAGGAGAAAGAAAATACGAAAGCGATTTATCACCTTTTGGAGAATGAAATTATTCCGCTTTACTACAATCAAGGCGAGGTCCCACATCAGTGGATTGGACGCATGAAGCGATCCATTCAATCGCTCACCCCCGTCTATAATACGCACCGTATGGTGCAAGATTATACGAATCTTTCGTATGTACCAACAGCCAAACGTGCTCGTCTTTTTGTAGCGGACAATTATGATGTTGCTACCAAAGTTGCCGATTACAAGCAGTTCATCCGCAGCAATTGGCATCAGGTCCGGATTATGAATATTGATGATCATGCCAATAAATCGACTTCCGATGTTCCATTAGATGAAATTCCACCCGGTACGAAAGAGATTACGGCGCAAATCCATTTCGGCCCTATTTGGCCGCAAGATACGGCAGTAGAAGTCATTTATTACGCAGAAAATGGCGAAACGTGGGAGCAGAAAATCATCCTCATGGCTCCAATTGGGGAACTTATTGAGCAATCGCAGCATTTCCAAGCTACCATTCCATCCCATCTTGTTCATGGGCCTCACTTCTCGATTCGTGTGCGCCCCATCTCAATCAACTTTGCGCATTCGTTTGAACTCTCCCTCGTTACGAGCACCTTGACTTAATAATAAAATCGGATAACCTAAGCTAAAGCCCCGTTTGGGGCTTTTCTTATTGACTTAGATAAATTATGATGAGAAGAGAATTTACAGGATGAACAGGCAGATGTGAATGTAAATCTAACGACTTGGTGATGCTATGGATTGGAATAAGGTACTAGAATTGGCATCCTTTTCGCCAAATCAGGATTGTCATATTATCATTGTTGGTGAATGTAAAGATGGACAGCCTTTCTGCTTTGAAGACAACTTTGCTATCGACAAAATAAGTGAAGATTCGATAACCGTATGTCTTGAACAATTAGGCGTATACCCATTCGACAAGCTTGAACATGTTTCACTCGTTGAATTTTCTTTCAAAGATGGTGCCATTTTATATTATGCTTATGTCGATTTGATTGGGCTTGAACTCAAAAAGACGATCTGTTCCCTGACATTATCTCTTCCTGAGGAAGTTTTTCAGCATCAAAACCGAAGATATCCTCGAGCTAAGCTTACCCTGCGTACACCGATTACACTTCGTGTCGCTGGCATACGAAACTTATCTGCACAGAAGGGTGTCGCTTTTACCGGACAACTCCTTGATATCAGTGTTGGCGGACTATCCTTTGTCACCTCCAATCGACTTTTCTTTCCTTTGATTCTGGAGTTCAGCTTCATTCTCCCGAATGTCTCTCAGCCTATCACTGTCTATGGTGAAATTGTAAGAGTTGCGCATTTCAGCAACGACAGCTATCGGGTTGCCGCAGAATTTCGGCATACGCCTGAATCCATTCTCCAAGAAATTGATGCCTACTGCTCCAATTATTAAGAAGACCATTCTACGATAACTCTTAGGAGGAACAAGATTGAAATATAACGTCATTGAACGAGGCGATGACATCTCCAAGGAGCTGACCGAACGCTTCCACACACTCGCCGCTAAGCAAGGCATGCCAAGGGATGAAGATCATCCCGATATCGTCCTGTCCATTGGCGGGGATGGCACGATGCTCCAAGCTTTTCATAAATATGTCGACAAATTGGATCATATCGCATTCGTTGGGATTCATACGGGGCATCTTGGCTTTTTCGCAGATTGGAAACCGGACGAGTTAGATCATCTAGCTTCATTAATGTTTAGTGTGACAACACCTGAGGAGCTGCAAGTCGTCCGCTATCCCGTTGTCGAAATCGAAATTACGACGGACAAGGGTGTTGAAACACATCTCGCTCTTAACGAGTTTACGATTCGCGGGATTGAAGTTTCACTAGTTGCAAGACTTCATGTGAACGATGAAATGTTCGAAATGTTCCGCGGTGACGGTATCTGCATATCTTCTCCTGCAGGCAGTACCGCTTACAACAAGAGCTTGGGCGGCGCCATGGTCCATCCATCGCTTGAAGCTATTCAAATTGCCGAGATCGCATCGATTAACAATCGCGTGTACCGTACACTGGGTTCATCAATGATTTTACCGAAGCATCACCACTGTGACATTTACCCGAAAGCGCAACAGAATATGCTGCTGTCGTTGGACCATAAATATATGCAGCGTGCCGATGTCGTCTCCATTCGTTGCCGTGTTGCTTCCAACGTAAAAGTAAAGTTTGCGCGGTTCCGTCCGTTCCCTTTCTGGAATCGTGTTCGCGAGGCCTTCGTTGGCCTTGAAGTAAAATAGGACAATGAACAACGAAACAAACACCGACATGATAAAACGCCATCTGCTCTCCACGATTGTTGGAGGCCAGATGGCGTTTTGTTGAGCTAGTGCTGATTAAACCGTTGTTGAACTTATAACTTCTGACGGTGTTTGCTGTTTAGGCGCGTTAACTTTCTCGATAATAAAGTATGCACAGCCAAAGTTACAGTACTCATTCAAGTAATCTTGAAGAGCTGCGATGGAGGATTCTTTGGTCGCTTTTGGGTGGATTTCTTTGAAAAACCCTCTCAGTCGTAATTGACTATATCCCCAATCGCCCACAATATAATCGTACCGCTCCAACACTTCGCTGAAGCGTTCCTTGAACACTTCGAAATTCCAACCATTTTTGTGATCGGTAACAAGCTCGTATGTTTTATTGGCAATATGAATCATGGTGGTAGGAAGCTCTCCTTTCTATGATCCGTTCATTGAATTCTAAACGCTTGATGCTGCTTTCACCTGTTCATGCGCATGATAGGAACTGCGTACCAGCGGGCCCGACTCCACGTGCTTAAAGCCGCGTTTCATGCCCTCTTCTTTCAGCATAGCAAACTGTTCAGGCGTGTAATACTTGGATACAGATAAATGCGTCGTGGACGGCTGTAAGTATTGACCGATCGTCATAATATCACAATCCACTTTACGCAGGTCTTCCATCGTTTGAAGCAGCTCGTCCCACTCTTCCCCTACACCAATCATGACACTGGATTTCGTTGGAATGTTCGGCGCTATCCGCTTAGAACGCTGCAACAGCTCGAGTGAACGATGGTATTTCGCTTTGGAACGAACGCGATCTGACATCCGCTCAACCGTCTCCATATTGTGATTCAGAATATCTGGCTTTGCCTCAAGCACGGTAGCCAGTGATTCTTCTCGACCTAGGAAGTCAGGAATCAACACCTCAACTGTGCACATAGGCAGTTTACGACGGATCGCTTTGATCGTCTCTGCGAAAATCATAGCACCGCCATCCGTTAAATCATCGCGTGCTACTGAAGTAACAACACAATGACGAAGCCCCATTTGCAGCGCTGCGTCTGCAACACGTTCCGGCTCTTCCAAATCAAGCTCAGTAGGGAGACCTGTTTTAACTGCACAAAAGCGACAAGCACGCGTACAAATGTCACCTAATATCATAAAAGTCGCTGTCCGATTCGCCCAGCATTCATGAATGTTCGGACATTTGGCTTCTTCACACACTGTATGCAACGTCTTGGAACGCATCATGGATTTAATTTCTTTGAAATTCTCATCGGTCTTAAGATTGATCTTTAACCAGTCTGGTTTTCTCTCTAGTACTTTTCTAGGCACTGTAATTCCCGCCTTTTTATTTGGTTTCTCAATGATGTTATTATAACATGAATGACTGACAAAACAATCCACTTTAGGGGTCACTTGTGATACACTTGTTTAGATAGACCAAAACAGCTCAGCTTACTACATAAAGGCTGTATGGGAGGATAGAAACATGAGCATACAAGAAGTAACACGCGAGAAAGATCGCAAGCTTGGTGAAATTTTAAGAAACATGGGCCGTGTCATCGTCGCCTTCTCCGGAGGGGTTGACAGTACATTCGTCCTCAAACGTGCACAGCAAGAGCTTGGTGATCAAGTCCTTGCCGTTACTGCAGCATCTGAAACGTTTCCCACGAGGGAGTTTGATGCCGCGGCACAACTAGCTGAACAATTTGGCGTTCGCTTGCACAAAACAGAGGTAAAGGAATTGGAGAACGCGAATTTCGTTGCCAATAATCCTGACCGTTGTTATCACTGCAAGACGGGGCTTTATTCACATTTGCAAGATATCGCCAAAGAACTGGGTTACCCGTATATCTTAGACGGTTCCAATGTGGACGATCTAGGTGACTATAGACCAGGTCTTCAGGCGAAAAATGAGCAAGGCGTCCGCAGTACGCTGCAAGAAGCCGGCTTAACCAAAGACGAGATCCGAGCGCTTTCCAAAGAATTGGGTCTTAGCACATGGAACAAACCTTCCTTTGCCTGCTTATCCTCTCGTATTCCGTATGGTACGCAAATCGAGAAGTGGAAGATTGACCAATTGGATGAAGGCGAATATTTCCTTTCCCAGCTTGGTCTCTATCAGGTACGCGTGCGTCATCACGAGAAGATTGCTCGAATCGAAGTCATGCCAGAAGAGATTCACAAGGTCGTGGAACACCGTGATGCGATTTACGAAAAATTCAGCAAGCTCGGCTTTACGTATGTCACGTTAGATCTGCAAGGCTACCGCACGGGCAGTATGAATGAAGTGCTATCTCAAGAAACGAAAGATAAGGTGAAACAAGCATCCTTATGATGGACTTAGAGAAGATCTTAAAACTCGTCCAGACCGGCGATCTGGATATAGATGAAGCCAAAAAGCAAATCATCAAGGAAGGCGGATCAGGTCCCGCCAACCTTGATCTTGGATTTGCACAGCTCGACATCGATCGCGAGAAGCGTACAGGCTTCCCCGAGGTCATTTTCGGGGAAGGCAAGACGCCCGAGCAGATCGAGGCCATTTTCCGGCGGCTGATGGAGCATACCGACCGCGTGCTTGCCACACGCGTCGACGCGGCCAAAGCCGCTCATGTTGTAGCCAACGTGGCAGGTGTTACCTACCACGAAACCGCACGGGCGCTCACTTGGTTTAAGCGCCCGCTGCTCAAAGTCCACGACGGCTATATCGCCGTCGTGTGCGCAGGCACCTCCGACCTCCCCGTGGCGGAGGAGGCGGCCCTAACAGCTGAATGCCTAGGCAGCCACGTTGAACGTGTGTACGACGTGGGTGTCGCTGGCATTCATCGGCTATTCCGCCGGCTCGAGCTCATTCGCGGTGCGAATGCGATTGTGGTTGTTGCCGGCATGGAGGGCGCGCTCGCCAGCGTTATGGGCGGGCTTGTGTCTAAACCCATCGTCGCTGTGCCGACGAGTATTGGGTACGGTGCGAACCTTGCAGGGATCGCACCCTTGCTGTCCATGCTCAATAGCTGCTCACCGGGCATCTCCGTCGTTAACATTGACAATGGCTTTGGCGCAGGGTACTATGCTGGACTCATTAACAAAAATATGTCGAAACGAGCGTGAACTACGACCATGCGTATTTTATATTTGGACTGCTTCTCCGGAATTAGCGGCGATATGACCCTTGGCGCTTTGGTTGATGCGGGAGCAGATCGTGCTTATATTGAGGATGAGCTTTCCAAAATCAAACTAGAGCCCTACACTTTGGAGTGGAAACGCGTTGTGAAACGCGGCATTTCTGCCCTTAAGCTGGATGTCATACTCGATCCTGAACATCCTCCGAAGCATCATAGACATTATTCAGAAATCGTCAATGCCATTCAAAAAGCAGAATTCAATGAGAGAGTTACAGCATTAAGCTTAGCTATTTTCGAAAAAATTGCGATTGCTGAAGCTAAGATTCACGGGACTCCTATTGAAAAAGTGCATTTCCATGAAGTCGGAGCTATTGATTCCATCGTCGACATCGTTGGTGTTGCTTTAGCCATCGACTCCTTGCAAATCGAGCGTATTTTCTCCTCCCCAGTTCCACTAGGATCCGGAACCATACATATCGATCATGGTATTTATCCAGTACCCGCTCCTGCCACACTGGAGATGATGAGAGGCTTGCCTATCGCTTCAACTCCTTATAGTTTAGAAATGACAACGCCAACTGGAGCCGGTATTATTTCAGGTATTGTTGATGAATTCTCCAAAAGCTTCCCACCCATGGTAGTTGATCATATTGGCTATGGTGCAGGCACTAGAGACTTGCCAAAGCAACCCAATGTACTGCGTGTTGTCGTTGGTAAAGTTGATCCGTTTATTGGTAAATGGCAAGTTAGTCATGAGCATCTAGCGCATGATCATAGTCATGAACATACGCATACGCATGATGACCATCACCACCATCATGACCATTCACACAAGCATGATCATAAACACGATCATCATCATCATGATCACTCTCATACTCACACCCATCATGGCGTTGCCACACCTAGCACCCCACAATAGCTTATACATGACAAACGCTCTTCCATCACAATGGAAGAGCGTTTTTTTGTCTCTGTTGTTGCAAAAATAACAACCTAACTTCCTCATAAACCATCTTCAAAGGTACTTCATGCATCCTTGCTACTTGTTCACATTCCTTAAATTCAGGTGCATATTGCACCAATTTCCCTGCGTGATACCCAACTTTTACTGTTAAGAGTCCCCATGGTGTTTCCACACGCTCAAATTCTCTGGCTAATCGATGACAAGATGCATGCAGATATCGAATGCCAAGTGTGGTTGTTTCACTAAATATAATCTCCTCAATTGCAGACAATCGTTCCTCGTCCACCAATACATTCAGCATGATACCAGGACGCCCTCGTTTCATAATGATGGGTACCATGTATACATCATTTGCACCCGCATCAAAAAGCTTATCCATTACGTAAGTCATCCACTCTGGATTCATATCATCCAAATTGGCTTGAACTAATAACATGTGATCGTCAACATGCTCTTCTCTATGGTTAAAAGTCACTATTCCCACCTCTTATTGGCATCATAGCAAATATCCCGGGGCAACGAAAGATCGAAGGATAAACAACAGGACATCCGTACATCCTAAGAACTAACATTTCAGGAAGGATGATAGAGATGCAAAGCAGAGCATTTTGGTCAAAGGTTCTCGTCCTTAGCCTCCTCCTATCAACAATCACATTAACACCTATTTCAAATATTGATGTATCACCTGCTATGGCAAAAGAGCAGATTACTCCAATGCCAAGCTCCCAGCCGACCAAACCTTCACATGGAGAGCGAAAAGAGCTTTTTGAAAAAATAAGCTTACTCTCGGGTATCCCTTGGACGTACCTTGCTGCTGTAGATCAATATGAGAAAACGATGAACACCGCCAAAAAAAGAACAGTTCAACAAAGCATCACGAATATTTATTTTTCAGAGCTTGTTTGGGCGGGCATGCTTAATCCAGATCCACAAGACACCAATTTGATAAGTATTTCCTTTTTCCATGGTTTAGGGCGGGATGGATCAGGGGATGGCATTGCTGACCGAACTAACGATTTAGATGTACTAGCGGCTATGGCAGCAATCTTAGGCAACAATGGAACTAAAGTTGATAATTTACAAATGAACCTTTGGAATTATTACCACAACGCACGCAGCGTAGAACGCATTCGTCAATTCGCTGCGATCTATGAGTCTTTGGGCACTTTAGATGCGAATGCTCATGCATTCCCACTTCCTGTTACTTCCAACTACTCTTATCGCAGCACGTGGGGAGATAGTCGAGGCTGGGGTGGCCATCGTACTCATGAAGGAACTGATCTATTCGCTGGCTACGGTGTTCCTGTTAGAAGCACTTGTTATGGCATCGTTGAAATCAAAGGATGGAACCCCTACGGAGGCTGGCGAGTTGGCATTCGTGATCTAAACAACATATATCACTACTACGCCCACCTATCCGGCTTTCAAAAAACGCTCAAAATAAACGATATCGTCAAACCCGGACAAACCATCGGTTGGGTCGGCAGCTCCGGCTATGGAAAACCAGGTACATCCGGTAAATTTCCTCCCCATCTTCATTTTGGGCTATATCGCGATAATGGCACTACAGAGTGGAGCTACGATCCCTATCCATCTTTACGAAGATGGGAGCGCGAAGATCGAGGTAAAAAGAAATAACCCGCCTCTCACGGCGGGTTTATTTTTGCTTTTCATTTGGTTACGCCCACCTTGGGAGTAGAATTCGTTGCCCCTGAGTGCGGAATAGTTGGTAATGTTATGCTCGGCGGACTGCCTTCCTTCGAACTTCCCACTGGATTTCCCTTGTTGTCATAGTAATAAGTAGGAACATCGCCCACAACAAGCGAATAGGAAATAGGAATTTCAGTTTCTACAATTTCTGTTTCTGAATCGAAAGGGATAATAACAGAAACTTCTGCAACAATATGTACGTATACTTCGAACATAACCATATTAATACCGACATTTTGAGTACGTGTATTTAAATCCACCTTCACACTTCCAACAGGAAGCAATCTTATCGGGATATCTGGGCCAAAAGAGGCGAGAATAGCACTATCCATAGCCTGCCCGAGGGGAATATGATCTGAAATGCTTTCCAGATTATTCAACTCGCCTTGGACTGTTTTAATAGCCTCCGAAGTAATCCTCATATGTTCATTATAATTCAACATGAAACCTGTAATCTTATTGTTTTTATCCATTTTCCAATCAATCAGTTGCTCAGCATTCGTTCCTCCTGCTACATGATCGGCAATTGCACTATTAATCGCTTGGGTTGCAATCTGTTTAACCCTAACCTTCGCCAGATTCATCAAAGGCGGTCTAAGATTTCGTTCTACAAAAATAAAAAACTGTATGCAAAACAAGACTAAGATGAGCAAACCAATCCACAGTACCTTTTTACGGCTTGTTTTCACAGTTGGCCTGCTTCTCCATCGTCGCCTCTGCAGCATGCTTCTCCCCCTTTTCTCCGTGACCAACCCTACCTACCGCCATGATTCATTAGTACTACCTTATGCGGACATGTTTTGAAAAAGACGATCCAATCCGAGGCCAACCTACATTCCTAACGTACTTGCGCTCCCGTTTACATTTTCTTTTCAAACAAATGGCCTGGAGGCTTTCGATGCCCCGAGACTGCGACTGCGGCATATCGCGGGGCCAAACGGGGACTATTTGGGAGCAACTAGGGAACGACTGGTTACTTGAGATTTGAAGAACAAAAAAACTTTCGTCCCCATCATTTGAATGGTTGCGAAAGTTTGGAATTAATTGTCTATGTAGCTATGGAGTGTAGCTATCGTGCAGATGGAATAAGAGCAGTGCCACCAAGTCCGCTAGGGGTGCTGCTTGTTTTGGTTAGTGCGATCTTGTCCACTTTGGCTCCATCTTCCCTTACTTTGATATATAGCGTATGTGTGCCAGTTGAAAGTGAGATTGAGCTGCTCGGCTTTTTCCAGGCCCAGCTGCCTGCGCTGCCAGTTGTTACTTGGTAGTTACTACCTGAGTCAACAGCCACGTTGAAGCTATCTGAACTGCCATCTGGGCCTTGTGAAAGCAAGTAGATATAGAAAGAACCGCCATTTGTTACTTCCAGATCATATTTAAGGTAGTTTGCATCACTATCTCCCGAACCATTTGCCGTTTGCATGTTTGCCGTTCCTGAGCATTCCGTGCACGTTGCTTGTGTAAATGTTCCAGTTTTCGATGTAACTGTTTCGGCTTCCAGATAGGATACGGTGCTTCCATTGATAGTGTAGTATAGTCTTCCTGTACCAGATCCGCCACTTGCAAGCGTCGTAACTGAAGCAGCATTGCTTGCAGCAGATACGTTACCAGCAGCATCTTTGGCAATGACTGTATAGCTATAGGCAGTTGAAGCCGTAAGACCCGAATCACTATATGCTGCTGTTGATGAAGTGCCCACTTTTGTCCCATTGCGGTACACGTCATAGCCTGAAACTGCCACGTTATCAGTCGAAGCTGTCCATCCCAGTTGAACTTGCGAACTCGATGTTGCCAAAGCGGCCAGTCCAGTTGGCACAGAAGGTGCTGCGGTATCTGGCGTTGGCGCAACTGGCGCATATCGCTCCATGATGAGACTCGTTTTTAGAACATCAGATTGTACTAGCCAGCCTTTGGTTGTAAGTAGATTCATCAAGTCGGTACGTGCACTTGTCGCTTCACTCAGAGTATCTGCTTTGAAGGAAGCCTCTACGATGTCTTCTGTTCCTGTCTTAGCCGCATTCAGAATCGTCCATACTTCGATATCTAGATCATAATCATCAAATGAGCCCTCGTATCTTTTGAAATCAATAGGTCCATATATGAATGAATTGTTTAATTGGGTTGTTCCCCAGCCTGAGCTGGTCCAGTTTTTTAACTGGCTTGGTGCGTTGGATACGGAAATAGTTTGAGATGTTGCTAAGTTGGGTGCATTGAGCCCACTGCCGTTGTACCCTGAGACAGTTACATCTTTTTCATATTGTACGCTTAATGTTTGCTTGCTGAATGTCCAATCAACTTGAAATTCAAAACCAGAAGCGGAGCTATTCAAACCATCGTTCGCTGCTGTAGTCAATGCTCCTGTTATGTCACCATTTGTGATGGGATAGCGCTTTTTGAATTGCAGTTGATGCGTGCTGTCGCTGCTTTTTTTACGAATACGATCACTCCAGCCTTGTGCATCCAATGCTCCTGTCGCAGTATCCATATATTGTACACGATAGGCTTTCGAGGATGAGCCGGTTGAAAATTGACTACGTACGCTGCTAATCAAGTTATGACTGGAATCCACCACGATGCTCGGATTTAAATTAAATTTCACCTCATAGTTTGGCGTACCGTTTGCTGCAGAAGCTTGCTGAGGCGTAAGGACTCCACTTGTTAGTAGCAGAGCTGCTGTTGTTGAAACCATGATTAACTTAGTCATCTTGTTAACTTGAAACATCATTTCATCTCCTTTATCCTTCATGAATGATAGTTTTCTTACCGTCCTGAGCATAAAGGAGTTTTGTTCGCAGATTGTCATTTGGGTTTGTGCTTTTTGTAAATGGGAGCATCTCTGGCAGTTTATAGGTGCTCGAAAAAGAGGGAGAGCAAGATCTGCTCTCCCTTCAGCCAGGTGCTCGAATCGTTGTGTAACGATGTGAGCACCTTTCACTTTTTCAACCCTTCATAAGCTCATCTAGCTCATCCCAAGACGTAATCCGCGGCAATTCCAGATGTCGATTATAGGATCTGTCTTTCACACAAATGCGAACAGGCAGGTGAGCTAATGTTTCCAGAACTGTCGGTTTATCATCAAAATAATAATCCAGTTCTAGCGCCTCTATAATATGTACTTTCTCGGAATCACTCATCCCACAGAAGAAATGCCCCTCTGTCACAGGGAATCCATGGTCTAGCAGCCATTGTCGTGTGCGCTCCGTATGCTCTTTGGCTCGTGCGGTAATGTAGTACACCTCGTGGCCTTGCTCCACCAGTTGGTTCAGAACCTCTCGCGCATGGGGGAATGTTGCACAATCCGAATAATAAATCTCATCACGCAGACTGTGCCACAGCTTCCCTCCTTCTTCCTTGGATAATCCAAACGCACTGTGGATTTCCATCGTAGACAGGGCTTGAAACACCTCTAGCCCAATGTTCTGCTGCAGCGTCTTATTATAGATATGAAACGCATGCTCTCTTAGATTAATGAGGGTATCATCAATATCAAATCCAAGTTTCACCGTCTAACCCTCCATTCACCTTGCCTCTATTCCTTTAATTTGATCCCAAAAAGACTTACAAATACGGAAGCCTGCCCTCTAGAAATGATGCATCCACGCAAATCTTCAATACTAACACCTAAACTTGTAAACTCACATGTGCTGAGGTCGATCCCTTCCAGTTTCGCACCTGTAAATTGTGCTTGCTCCAACTGACAAACCTCAAATTGTAGCTTCTGCAAAGTCGCTTCATAAAAATCAGAGCTGTTTAAAGAACACGTATGAAACGAAATTTGTTTGAGATTTGCCATTCGGAATGTCGCAAAATCCCCTAAGCAATCTTGAAAAAGGATATTTCGTAATGTGGCTCCCGTGAGATCCATACCAATAATTTTGCAATTCCGAAATTCCGTTCTATGTATCGTTGCTTCTGTAAAGTCGACATTCGACAAATCACATCGGTCAAAAATCACATCGGTCAGCTCAATTTCTTTCATCGCAATTCGCGTAAAGGTCACGTTGCGAAAAATAATTTTATCAAACGCGACTTTATAGGCGGATTGATTATCTATTACGCAATCACTAATAATACCAGTATGAAAGCTATCCTCAGGCTCAAATTTCCCTTCTTGCAAGGTAATGACGGGCAATTCTTTAGGCATTTTGGGTGCATCTAATTTAGGATTACTCATGTGAAGCTCCTTTATTATAAGGTAATGGGCAAAAAAATAAGCCTTATCGGCTTACTTTATAAAATGATCACAGTGGATAAGCTGTGCAGCATGAAGAATAAGGATCCCCATTTTCTTTTGATATAATTCCGGCCTCGAAAAAGCCTAGTCTTAATCGTAGAAACAGGTAAATTCACTTCGCGGCTGATGTCTTCTAAGGACATATCCAAATAATATTTGTAAACAATAAGGTCTTTATATTTATCGGGCAGATCTTGAATCATTTGTTCCACCTGGCTATACGTTTCCTGTTCAATGAGCTGAAGCTCAGGCGTCTTCTCATGACTCACCAGCTTCTCAATCAGGGGGCGTTCATCTTGGGATGGGAACCCACTCGTATCCATGGAGAGTTCTTTTTTCTTCTTCCGCATCAAATCAATCGTGACATTTTTGCCAATGCTGAAGATCCAACTGGAGAAGTTCTTGGTAGCGTCAAATCGATGTGAATTTAAATGTGCACGCAAAAAAGTCTCCTGAACAACATCTTCGGAATCTGATTTATTTCGAAGCATACGAAAAGCTAATCGATAAATTCTGTCCTTATACAGCTCCAGAAGTCGATTAAACGCTTTCGCATCTCCTTGACTCCACATTGTTGCAAGTTGACTATCGCTTAATTGCAGCATGTTAAATCTCCTTCACATATAAAACTACCTATCTCCTATTCTACCAAATCGAAACAAAAAAAAGAAACCTTTTCAGGCTTCAAAGATGACTATTTATCGATAAAATTGGACACATATTCCGCTTTCTCTGCACTTGCTATGACGATTAACGTTACAATAATTCCGAATAAGATAATCCCGCCTACGATCATACCGCGCACCCTCTTTGCTGATTGATACGAATGATCATCTCTTATCAAAGATATGATGCGCGCTACTTATTATTCACCGATATTCATAATAACATATTTCTCAATATGACTTACCAATAAGCCGAAGGTCGGCTTTTGGACTTCAACATGTTCGCCAAGCAGCGATTTCACAGCTAAATACGGGAAGTTAATGCCCGATAAACAGGTGACATGTAAACCGCCTGACATCCGAGGATTAATCTCCAACAGCTTCGGTACACCCTGATTATATTTAACTTGAATATTATAATTAAAAGGAATGCGGTAGGTAGCAGCTACCTGATTAGCGAGTTCGATCAGCTCTGGCACTTCCTCTAACAGCCTCAATCTTCCATCCGCTTTACGACGCGGGACAGCTGCAAGAAGCTCGCCGGATGCGGAAGCTAAGCAATCGATGCTGTATTCATGGCCACCCAGTACTTCCATAACCATGACATCATCAAAACGTTCCACTGTCGATAAGTTCTGATATGCTTGCTCTTTCGTGAGATACGGCATTACCGGTCCAAACATATCACCCAGCGCATTTCGCTTATTGCTGATAATCCGAAATCCATTGCCGCCCTCACCATTCGTTGGCTTCATGCAGACGTCATGACCAGCTGCCGTGAGCGCATCATGTGCCATAAGAAACTGCTCAGCCGTATTCACCACATGATAATCGGGAATTGCGACAATCCCTTTTGGCCCAATGGATTCGTAGAATTTTTGCTTTTCCATGAGATTTTCTAGGAGCTCCAGATCACGACAAACCGTTACACGTGTACCTATTTTCTCGAACTCTTCAATGTGCTTGGCAATCGCGTACATATGCAACCTAGGGATAAACACATCGATACCATGCTGCTTACAAAAGTTGAGCGCATATTCCACATAGTCATCGTCACCTAGAACAGGCTCCGTATCTGCAAAATCAGCTGCTTGCAGCGCTATGTGAGTACGATCCGGATGCGTTGCATACATCTTGAACTGAACCCCGTCCTCGTTGTTACGGATGCTGTTCATGTAATGATAAGCAACAGAGAACCAGCGGTTAAACCATACTTTTTTCATGAGGGCTCCTTTATGAGCAACTTTCGGTGCTCGCTATGTGTGGAATGGACAAATGAGGTAATATCATCAGCTGCAAAAATGCCGGATTCCTCGGTAAATCGATATTTCCCGGACTGTCCCATTTGCTCTTGGCGGAATAGCTCTCCATGACCCGGAGCAATGGCATAATCAGCGATGTCTAACAAGCTCTGGTCCAGAAGTGAGTCACCGGAAGCGATAACTTTCCGTCCACCAAGGACCTCGCTCAGGTGTGCGACCGCTGCTCCCTTACTCACAGCCTCAGGAACGATGTAGACCTTCCTTCCTTGAACGGAAGTACGCCAGCCCATCCCCATCAACTGTGTGCTCAAATCGGCTATTTCCTGCATAGGCATGCGGTCGCGCTCGACGATATGAGAGTAAAATAAATCATCGCAGAAGCTCGAGCTGATCAGCCAATCCTGTTGCAACACTCCCTGCATCACAGGGAAAACATCCTCGACAGGAGCACTGGTATCGCTAACACGGGTCCTGACAAGATCTCGCCATTCTGTATCTACCTTGCCATCAATCAGCATATTTCCTCCATTGCTTGTCACGGCATATTGAGGTTTCAGGGTCTGACTAATGAGATGAATTCGCACATACTGTGCAATCGTTCGCGTTGTCACAGGGATGAATATGAGCTCATTCATCAGCTCTTGCAAGCGTTGATACGTGGTTGAAGACATGTAGGATCTTACCTTGCCATCAATCAGCTCGGCGACCATGATACGATCTCCCCAGTGCTCCGCTCGTTCTGCGGGCTGGGAATAAATTAAGGTCTGATCTAAATCACTGGCATAGATCATTCGGCATCCCCTTTCACAGATTGTATGAGTCCGCAACAGGAATAAGTGAGGCCTGGATAGACCTCAACAGGTACACCACGCGCCTCAGCTAGCAGCAGGATATGGCGAATATGCGGATTATCCATGCGATCTACCAAGATTCGCCACGGCACTCTCCTGAGCAGGACACGAGTCGTTTCTCCCACACCAGGTTTAATCAAGTTGATATCAGCCATCTGATAAGTCGTCTGAATCGCTTGGATATCATGTAAGCCGTGCCAGGAAATCTCAGGCGGATGAGTCACTAAAGATTGAGCCATCGCCTGAGCATCCTTGGTCACCTTGCTAAAATAAGGCACAATCGTTTCGATAAAATGATTAGATTGATCGTGATCTAGCCATTCCTTGTAATATTTCGAGCCATGAAAATCATGGGGTCCAATCAAATCGTCGCGCAACACTGTACGACTCATTAAACCGGAGACCGTCGAGTTCAGGCATGCACTCGGAATGAGAAAGTCCTCGCGGGTTCCGAACATGTCTGTGCAATGCCCAGGATCGGCGAGCACCGCTAGATCATCGTCCAGGATGATCCCGTAATCCCTTTCCATTTTGCAACAAGCTTGGGTAAGCACTTTACGAATAGCCCCCTTGCCTGTCCACCCATCAATGAATTGCAGCCTTGCGTCCGGATGTTTCTGCAACATGTACAAGAGAGCGTTCTCATCAATCCCCTTGCCTCGAATAATCGAGATACTATAATGCGGCAGGTTCATCTGGTGGATATCTTGCAAGTAACGCTTGATCAAAATGCCAACAGGTGTGCCCGCTCTAGCCAAGGAAACGAGGACCGTGTTCGGCCCCTTCTTTGTTCGGATGATCTCAGCTACCACACCTACGGATACGGCTACTTTCTCTGCCGACAGCTCGAGTGTTTCTTGATAAAGGTTCAAATAATCCGAGGAAGGCAGATGCTCCTGCGGAAGCATTTCGGAATAGTGCGTTCCGGACTGGATCGCTCGCTCTCTGGCATCTAGGGCAACTTCCAGCTTGATATTGCTGATATCCTTCAGTAGAAATGTCACATCGGAAGGTGGATAACTGCCCATTGGCTGGGGGTCATCTATTCGTCTGGATCGCCAAGTTTCCATACCTTAGCCTCCTTCCAATCGACCGTTTGAGGCGAGAAGAAGACGATATGCAATGTGTCCAGCCCCCTCGCTTGGAGAATTCGCAATATCGGTTCCATAGATGAAGGCGAAGCTTCTCTCTCCATAAAAAGAAAGAGCTCCTGATACGTGCCGTAAGGGATATTGTAGAAGAAGTGCACGACTTGTTCATCCTCTGGAGAAGGGAAAGCATGGCCATATTTCACCGCATAGTCACCGTGTTCAATGACATGAATAGGACTGCGTGTCGTCGATTGATAAGACACCCCTGCACCCATCTCAGCAGCAATTCGCATTGGGATATACATAAACTCCCCCGTACCCACACAGAGTGTCTTGATCCCTGTACGTTTACGCTTGAGCAGCTCGGCCGTCTGCGTGATGGAACGATCCAATTGTTCCGTATTGGAGGGGGTAAGTCCAAACCTGCCGCTATGATGCAAATAAGGGCGGTTACCTGCATAAGGAGCGTGCGAGAATAGTCGATTCACATAGGATATGTGCAGCAGTTCTGTGCGCTCTTCAAGCAAAGGGCTAGGCGCTTGCAATGGCAAGCTCTCGCTAGAGCCAACTACCTTCGTATTCCCGCGAATTAATGAGATGACGTGAATCGTAATGTGTAGTTCCTTCTCCAGCTGGGCAAATTGCAAGATATCTTCCTCTGTACGCCAATCCAGCAGTGCTAACACATAGTAAATTTTCTTTGGAAATTTCCCTTGCAGGTCGCGAATGATATTAAGCGACGTTTTCCCTGTTGTAATTTCATCATCGACGAGAACGAGAATTTCGGGCTGCGCAAGAATTGCAGGGTCATCGGAATAACCATAATGTGCTGTAGCATGCGAATGCTCTTCTTCAAACTGAAGAATGGACGGTGATTCTTCGATCACTTCGCGTGTCGTGTGCAAATAATGGCTTCCTTGCCCAAAAGCTTCATATACCGCATGACCAATGGCCGTAGCTGTTTCCGCAAATCCAATGAAAGCAATTGGCTGCTTCAATGGTAAACGTTCAGACATAATCGCTTTATAAGCCTTTTCCGCTTTCTCCGGGTATACGAGCCCCTCAACAGCCTGCTGTACCTTCTCTTCTGACTTCGTTCTTTGTAACGCTTGCTGCAATAATAACGCTAAAGTAGTTCCACTTAAGAGTGAGGTGTACGGATTCACCGGGATATGTTTGCCTAACACCTTACTTACAAACAAAAAAGATCTTTTCTTGTTAATTCTCGCCGCCATCGCGAATAATGCGTCGGGCGGTATGTTGTGGGGATTGGAAGTCACGGTAACGTGCAGCTCCAAATCACCTGCAATTTTATACGTACGCTCGGTTAGTCCGTGTGAGTAATCCATCAAAGGTTTGTTGTTCATGCAGCACCCCATAAACTTGTGATCGTAAAAGAATACGTTTCGCCCAATTGAAATGGGGTTTGAATTCATTCATTTTATTGCCGTAGTCACTCTTCAGAACTCCAAGGTCGCCATGATTGTTCTTAAGAATACTTGTAGCATCCGTATATTCTTCATGTGTAACCGCATAGAGAGTTTGCACTGGCTTAATGTGCGTAGGATGAATAATTGTTTTGCCGATTAAACCATTTTCCTTATCCAACATCACTTCGTTTATGAGTCCCTTCGTAGGGAAATATTCCCAAACAGGTCCGGAAATTACGTTGGAGGCTTCCATACGACCAAAAATATTAATCATATCAGCGACACAATCCCGTATCGGGGCGATGTCATAAATCGTTCTGTCCGGACTTCGTCTCAGCCCAAATAAGCTTGAAAAGTCAGTAGCCCCAATCCGGATGTTCAAGACCAAATCCTTAAATTTCGTTATAATTTCGTTAATCGCCAATAAGGTAGAAGTGCGGCTTTCTTTATAAATAATCGAGGCAGATTCCAGAATCGGTAATCCATATAAGATGGGTGCTGATGCCGATTTCTCATCATTGTAATTTTCTAAGACTTGAAAATAATCCTCGCCATTTTCCACAGTAAATTTCGGGAACACAATGCCCGTAAGAAGGGCTACATTCTCTTCCAGTCTCTCTAGCACATAGTTCAATTGATTCACGCTTCTCACGCGAATGAATATCAGCGGCAGATTCTCTACACTTACAATACCAACTTCCATCCAATGGGCGATCTGATTCATTTGCCCAATAAGCGATTCTTCTGCAGCATGCACTTCGTTATCACCTACAGCATCCTCCAGATCAAGGACAACGGACACTAAGCCTTCAATTTTACCAAAAGCAATATCTTCTGCGAACGTACGTCGGGTCGCTGGCATGTACAAAGCAGCACCGACAGAATGAGCTAAAATGTCTTTGTGCGAATGATTATGGAAGGAATTCGGCGGTAAATAAAATAAAGCTTTCTCTTCATCCGCGGTTAAATAATTGAAATATCGCATGCCGATTCCTCCCTCTTTATTTCAATGAGAAAACCTCTATCGAGGCCATTCAAGGATGAGCGACCGCGTTTAGAGGTAGGTTTTATCGCCAATATGAAAGCAATTTTCGGGGACCGAAAACTTATACTTTCCTATGTGGTAAACAATCCCTCCTTAGCGGAGGGATTGCCCATTGGTTACACTTATGATTCTTTTACGGATCCAGACTTGTCCTTTTTGCGAAGCATACTAAGAATGATTGTTCCTCCGAACAAAGCAATAATGACGGAGAAGAATACTACGTGAGAGATGTGGAAACCGAATGCTCCAGCAATCATTTTAAGACCGATGACGATAATTAAAATAAACGCTGTTTTCTCCAATTCAGGGATCTTGTCAATGAGCTTCAAGAAGATTTGCGCCACGCCTCTCATCATCAGAACGCCTAAAATACCACCTAAGAACAATACCCACACCTTGTCGCTCACACCAAATGCTGCAAGAACGCTATCGACACTGAATGCGATATCCATGATTTCTACTGCAAGAACGGTGCGCCAGAAGGAAAGACCTTTGTTCTTAACCTCACCATCTTCGCCATGCTTCTTCATGAAGAGATTACTATAAGCAATCCAAAGCAGATACGCCCCACCGGCTACCTTAATCCAGGTAATCTGTACTAAGAACGTACCCACACCAATGGCGATAAACCTAAATATGTAGGCACCTAATAGACCATAAAATAAAGCTCGCTTCTGCTGTTCCTTCGGCAAATGCTTGACCATTACAGCAAGCACTAGCGCATTATCTGCGGAAAGCAATCCCTCTAGAAGGACGAGCGTGCCGATAATCCCCCAGTTTACGGGATCAGTTAATGTTGCTGAGAGCACGTCCCAACTAAAAAAATTCATGAAATTATCTACAAAGCTTTGAAAAAAGTCTGACATTAAGATGGACCCCCTGTTTTATTTGCTATTCATCCTTACGCGATCTATCCTCATCTATCTCATTCACCGATTACACGATTCGTCTACTCGGATCATTGAATTCCAATCCATAACGCAACAAAGCTGGTCAAGTGAACACCATTTCTCGAGTCGAATTGATTAAGAAGAGTAGGGTAGGTGATGCTCCTAAAAGCACCACCCTATGACATTAAACTTCCATCTTAGGAAGTTTGTAAACCATAATCGCGTGCCAATCCTGCTAGTCCGTCTTTATAACCGCTGCCGATTGCGCTAAATTTCCACTCACCGCTATGACGGTAAAGCTCACCGATTACAACGCCTGTTTCAATGGAGAAATCTTCGCCAAGATCGAAACGAATTAGTTCCGTGCCAGATCCTTCATTCAGTACACGCACGTAAGCATTGGAAACTTGTCCAAAGTTTTGCGCTCTTGTTTCCGCGTCATGAATCGTAATGCAGAAAGCGATTTTCTCTGTTTCAGCAGGTACTGCGCTAAGATCAATGGAGATAACTTCATCATCGCCATCGCCTGCACCTGTACGATTGTCACCTTTGTGCTCGATAGAACCATTTGCATTTTTACGATTGTTGTAGAAAATAAAATCAGATTCGTTGCTAACTTTACCTGCAGCATTCGCCGCAAAAATGGAAGCATCCAAATCGAAATCCTTACCGCCATCATATTTGTTCGTATCCCATCCTAAGCCAACGATAACTTTCGTCAAGCCTGGGTTAGTTTTTGTTAAATCGACTTTCTGACCTTTAGATAATGAAATAGACATCTGAAATACCTCTCTTTATATTGATTTGGATGTGCCATTATTGATATCTTTTGACCAATTGTCCAATGGTTGTGTCTGTACTGCCCTCACCAATTGCACTGAATTTCCATTCGCCGCTGTGTCGGTAAATTTCACCAACAATGAGGGATGATTTGCCTGAATAGTCATCAGTTAAGTTAAACTTAACCAACTCTTGTTGATTAGAACCATTCAATACACGGATATAAGCTGATTGAATGAGACCGAAATCTTGCTTTCTATTCACACAGTCATAAATATTCACGACGAATACGATTTTACTCACATCCGCGGGAACTTGTCCTAAATTAATAGCAATTGTCTCATCGTCACCATCGCCATCTCCAGTACGGTTATCACCAGAGTGAACGACTGAACCATCAGGGCTTTGTAGATTAGCAAAATAAATCACATGTTTCTGATTTGTTATTCTTCCCTTTTCATCCAATAAGATCACGGAAGCGTCACAATCGATCTCAACTGCCGATTTCTTCGAGCCGAAGAACCCCTTCTTCTCAACAACAGCAGGATCCCAACCCAATCCAACCACAACTTTAGAAAGACCTGCGTTACCTTTTGTTAAATCAATCTTTTGACCTTTGACTAAACTGATTGTCAACGAGGTCACCTCCCTTCGCTTACCTGTTTTAGTGAACTCCCTTATCTGATACGCATGAAATTCAATCACGTTTCACTTTCCTGGGTAAATTATTTGTGAATTCGACTTTAGTAGTCAAAATCCCCCAGACTCAAAAGAAAAACAGCCACAGGATGATCCTAGGCTGCGTTATTATTATTATAACATTTTACAACTTATGGTATTCAAAAGATTTCCATTGGGACGTCTCCGACACCGACTTCTGATCCGCGTGTGGAAGTGAAGTGATCCAAGGTCCCAAGAGCTTGGCCTGCTGCCAAATGGCTTTCATAGTCTTTCTTGTCCCATTGCGGCCAATATTGATGGAGCTGCATCAGATCAATCGTTTCAAGCCCTGAATCAAATAGGCTTCATCATACGTACCGAATGACCCGCCTAAGCCCATTGCTCCGAAGCCAAGACGTGACACTTGATCGGTTGAACCTGCAAAACTCGTATATTGCATAGTCGTATTTGCCTCCTCTTACCCGAATAGTCAGGGATAATTCCACTGAATAAATCACATTATAACGAGCAGGAGAAGGTAAGTATTTATCCAAAACCAACAAAGTTGTATCCAAAAACACTATGCATCCTTCTGGCTACCACTGTCCGCCATATCGAATTGGACCTCGCCAGGCGAAAGGATTCGTCGCTTTCAATTGCTCATCAGTTAGTTTAGGCTGTGTATGGAAGAGAATACCTGTTTCAGCTGTATGGTTAGCTAGCAAGTCAGGAAACTTCGACGTTAATAACGTTCTCAACATCACCAGCATATCGCGACTCCCAGCATTTGAATCCTGACTAAGATCATTCCTTTCTTCTGGATCCTGCACCAGGTCGAATAACTGCTCACTCCCGCCACAGACATAATACAGATACTTCCACTCGCCGTTCGTTACCATATACAACCCGTCCAGATCATTCATATAGCCATAAATCCACGGGCGCCCCTCGGATAATGCGCTCAAATTCAGCAAGCTTCGACCGTCCCTTCTCCGGTCATCCTCCATCAAACATCCAGCAAACTCAAGCACAGTTGGGTAAATATCAGCTAGTATAATAGGTGTCGTGCTTACCGTAGAAGATGTTAGTTCTCCCTGCCACTCTTTTGGCGGCTTCAGAAGGAAGGGAACTTTGGACGAAGGTTCATAGAAGCATGTTTTGTGAAATAGTCCGTGGTCGCCCAACATTTCCCCATGATCTGAAGTGAAAATAACAACTGTGTTATCCCATAGGTGCTGACTTTTTAATTCACCAAATAATCGTCCTAGCTCGTAATCAATATGAGTCAGTTGCGCATAATAATGCTTCCTTGCCATACTTACGATGTGTGGCGGTAATCCATCTAATTTATGACTCTTCTTCCTTGTGCGAACCCATTCGGGAAGTTCCTCCGACGTATTCCAATCTGCAGCTGCTGGCGACGAAATGTTCACACCGTCATAGAGTCTGACAAAGGATTCTGGTGGGTCGTAGGGTGGATGCGGCGCTTCAAAGCTGGTCCATAGAAAGAAAGGCATCTCTGAATCACGCTGACGCAAAAAATCGATCGATTCATTCACTGTCCAATGTGTGGCTGAATATCGAATGGGAATCGGATTATAAACGGGATATACTTCATTTCCACCAATACCGTGTCCACGATATAATCCTCGATATTCCGTGGTTTCAAGGAAATTCACATAATCCTCTGGAACGAGTCTCATCCGTTCAAAACCATTTCGATTCCTTGGCGGAATGAACTGCATCTTTCCGGCAGCATGCGTCTGATAGCCTGCGGTGCTCAACCTGCCAGGCAAGGTCATGTTCGAATCCTCAGGGATACGAAACTCCCCATTCTTGGCTACACCATGATGATAGGCAGCCTGGCCTGTCATCATCGACGTCCTGGATGGTATGCAAAGCGGACAATCGGAATACGCGCTTGTGAAACGAATCCCTTCGCACGCTAGTTGATCCAAGTGTGGTGTCATGACAGGATGCATGGAATCAGCAATCCCAAGGCAATCGAATCGTTGCTGGTCTGTCGTGACGAATAGAATGTTCGGGCGTTGGCTCAAAAGTAAATCCCCCTTTTCGGATAAACCGCTTACAATAAGTATAGGGAAATGCTCCGATCATTCCTATGCGCTAATCTACAGAAAAGGTTTGAAATATCCAGTACTTCCTGCGAGATACGTAGATAGTGACGTTTAAAGATATACTTTATCGAAAATGAAAAACCGAGGCAGATCGCGATGATCCACCTCGGTTTACATGTCTTGGTTGCTTGACTGCTCACCCAATGATTAGCTTTTCTTCTGGATATCGGATTAGAGGTTTCTTCTTCCCGTTGGTAAATAAGGAGTAGAATAGAAACAATCCGATCCTTCCGATAAACATAAGCACGATAAGCGAGATTTTACTAACAGAGCCAAGATCTGCGGTGATTCCCGTGGATAGACCGCACGTTCCGAATGCTGACGCCACTTCGAATAGGATCGCGGACACTCCCCAACGGTTCGGCTCAGCTAACAGCAGCATGAAGATCCCTCCTAGAAGCAGTGCTATACCCGTTAGGAAAAACACAAAGCTTTTGAGCGAATCCTCTTGGCTTATCATCCGACCGAAGACCTTCGGTTCTTTCTCCCCGCGCGCATAAGCAATAAGAGCCAGAACAATGACCGCTACGGTCGTTGTTCGAACACCGCCCCCCATACTGGAGGGGCTTGCCCCAATAAACATTAAGACAGAAACCAGCAGCAAGCTTGCCTCTGTAATGGTAGACATGTCAATTGTTGTAAGTCCAGCGCTGCGTGATGTGACGGATGTAAAGAGTGCCGTAATGATTTTCCCATGCCAGCTCATACCTACCAAGGCATGTGTTCGCTCCGTCAACCAGAAGCCGATCGTTCCGAACAGCAACAATACCGATGTCGTAACGAGTGTCAGCTTGGTAAAAAGGGAGAATCGGAAATTCTTATGCCCGCCCCACCAATATTCTCGCAACTCAGCCAGTACGGGGAACCCAATCCCACCTAATACAATCAAAAATATCGTAAGCGCTTGTACGAAATAATCACTCGAATAATTAAGTAATGAGTTACCAAACAGATCAAATCCAGCATTTGTAAACGCCGAAATGGTATGAAACATCCCATAATACAGTGCACTCCCAATCGACCCATACTCACCTGTGAAATAGAAATACAAGCCAAATGCCAGTGTACTAATTGCCTCTAGAATCAGCGTAAAGCCAAGCACTAGCTTCATTAACTGTACCAATCCAGATAAATTGTTGCGATTCTGGTCAATCATAATCATCTTTCGCTGCAGCAATCCGATTTCCTGCCCGAACAATAGCCAGTAGAAGCTCCCCAACGTCATGACGCCGATCCCACCGAATTGAAAAGCAACGATTAGTACGCCGATGCCGAAACTGCTAAGCGTATCATTAATACCAACCGTTGTCAGCCCCGTTACACTGACAGCACTAGCTGATGTAAAGAGGGCGTCCACAAAGGAGATTGTGGCGCCCGCTTTTAAACTGATAGGTAATTTAAAAAGGATGGCGATAAGAAAGATGCCAATCAGATAAGCGATAACAATAAGTCTTGATGCAGGCATTTTCTGTAGTTTATTAAGCATGATTTATACCTTCAACTCAGAGTAATAGGACTAGATACTCTTATAGTGTCCTTTGAAATGTTTTCCCATCCAAAGGCATACGTCCCATAAATCTGCAACAGGCTGGTTCGTAAACGGCAAGGTGTGCAAATAACCTGGAGGTCCAAACTCAGGTGTATAGGTAATTGTTGTTAGGCCTGCATCCTGCTTCGCTTGTACGATGCTGTCCCACCAGCTCATGTGCCTCTGCAATTCGTGTGCGTATTCCGGTGCTCTTGGATCTGGTACTTGAGGTCCTTGTGCATACCCTACTCGGCCGTGAATATGCTGGACACGGGAGAAGGTTTTGCGCAAATTGTCCTCTTGATTCTCTAAGGTGGTCTCGGTTACACAGCACCAGTGGCTGTAATCAGCTGTTAGATTGATCCCCGGCACGGCGTCTAGCAGCCTGCCCGTTTCCCATGGATTATACAAGGCTCTGCCGCGATGAGTCTCGTGGCCGATTGTAATCCCGTATTTTTTCTCAATTTCAACCGCTTCACGAAAGAATTCAACTTGCTCTTCAAAAGACATCGAATCCTTGGCACTATGTGAAGTAATGCTAACAGGACGGAATGAAACTGCACGTGCCACTTGCTCAGCAAAAGAAGCTGCATGATTAGGACCTTGGGTAAATACCATCGCAATATAGTCCAATTGATGCGTTTCCAGTAGCTTTCGGAACTGATCTTCTTCCGCAAGTGCCGGCAGGGGCGCTTCAATTCCGTCATATCCCGCTGCAGCAATACGCTCAAACTGGGATTCAAGCGCCCCCTCCATGCCCCACAATGCTTTAAATAATTTGATTTCCATCTTAAGTAGCCCTCCTCATCACATTACATCACAACAATGAGTCAAGCTTAAATCATCTTACATTATTTGACTAGTACAAATTTCAGACCTTCTCTATTTATAAACCAGTTAATCGGTCCACGTTCAAATAGTTCGTATTCCCTTTCGAACTGGCCTGCCCCAGTCGAATCGTGTTAGATCCGGCAGCCAGCGATACCGTCAAGGAAACGGTGCTCCAGGTGCTCCAGTTAGAAGTGCCATTGAAAGTGAGATTAGTCGCAACATCGACGCCATTGACATTCACATATCGGCTCGCATTCCCTGCTGCTGCCGCATAACGGAAAGTAATGGTTTTGGTCCCTGCCGTATTCTGATTCACATAGAAATCGATTGATGTACCGTTCGTGTTCCAACCTGCCACATAGCCTCGCCCATTAAAGCCAGTCTGTGTGCTTTCATTGATAATACCGCTGCCGCTTACTAAGGTTCGCCTTGCATTTTCTGCTTCATATACACCATTGCCAGCAATATTTCCCGTATAATTATCTGCTGGAGCAAGTTGCAGAATGGAGGCTCCTGCTGCGGCTGCCAAGCTTTGAACATAGCCTGAACCGGTAGGTGCCGTCCAGTCACTCCCGATGATACCGTCTGATGTTCGCCTGTGGTTATGCAGCGATGACTTCATTCGTAAATACTTTTTATGATGCATCCGCCAAATACTTCTACACGAACAGCGACCATCAGATTCAAGCTGCGCATGCTTATGGTCCGAACGGTGGACTCTACACGGATTTCTGGTGGGAGGCTCAGTTGTGGGAAACGGTGATGGATGCATATCAACGTACAGGAAGCAGCACATATCGCACGATGATTGATGATATTTACACAGGCTTCAATGCGAAATACACGAACATGGTAGCGAATCAATTTAATGATGATCTCGGCTGGTGGGCGCTAGCTTGTCTGCGTGCCTATGAGATTACGGGAACACAAGAATATTTGAACCGCGGCTCCTTTCTCTTCGATCATGTCTACGCCAGCTGGGATACGACCTATTATGGCGGCGGGATCTGGTGGAGAACGGATGCGCAGAATCCAGCAATTAGCACCAACGCACAGAAAAATATAGCTACCAATGCTCCAATGGTCATGACAGCCATTAAGTTAAAGAATGCTTATAATAACGCAAGTTACTTAACGAAAGCGCAGCAAATATATAGTTGGATCCAAACGAAGCTGGTTAATGGCAGCAAGGTGAATGATCACATGGAAGGCACAGGAGCCGGCATTGTGAAGGATTGGGATTTTACGTACAATTATGGCACTTACCTCGGCGCTGCTACAGCCTTATATATGGCTACAGGGACAGCTAGTTATTTGACAGATGCGAATAACGCTGCTACTTATGTCATCGACAAAATGACTTCCGCAACTACGCTATTATATGAAGGAGAAAATGACGCCCCTGGCTTCAAAATGATTTTTGCCCGCAACCTTAATCAACTTCGCACGCAAGCCAGTCAATCCCAATATCTCGGCTTTTTACAGCAAAATGCCACACAAGCGTGGAAGTTCACCTCCTTTCAGACAGCTGGTCTACCTATCCTTATACCTACCTCTACCTCGTCGCAACTCCTTTCTCTTGACTAGCTGCAGATTCTAACGGACATGGCGGATGTTAATTCTGCCACAATGGCTCGCTTTAGAATCTAACGGACACCATTGCCGTTATTATGGCATTCATCCCTCTAAATTTGACGAATGTCATGGAATAACGTCATCTGTGTCCGTTAGCATTGCAAAACCTTCTATACCATGCAAATAACGTCCCCTATGTCCGTTAGTAAAGCTTGGGGATCGGGGGTGAGATCCGAAAAATCGAGATCTGAGCTCGGGAATCAGATTCCCTCTGCCACACACCTTTTATCGCTGGCTCAGCAAGCCATTCTTCTCCAATACAGCCATTCTCTCCAACAACATGACGCCGCTCAAATTAACACTTAGATCCTCCGCTGGTTCAGGCGAGGTTGCCCATGATTTGCTGAACATCACGCGCTGTTCATCTCTTCCGTAAGACCAGAGGCTATTCGCATTCGTTACCAATAACGCTAGAGACTCCTCCTGGCTCGGGTCTATCTGCACGAGTTCTGCTAAGTAGCGGACAAATATACCTTTGAATAAACCGCCATCCCCGTTGCTTTCGCTAGGCAGCATGCCCGTGATCGGGCTGGTAAGCCTGGCTTTCGAAGCTTGGGCAGTCCGCACGGCGTCATCTAGATAGCTTCGCTCCCCCGTTGCCCGGTACAATTCAACGCCTGCACCGATGTAAACCCCTTGGCAGTAGGAGAACTCCCAGCTCTTATCGATCTTGCCATCACCCTCGCGATTCTTCCCGTCCCAGACGAAGCCTGACTCTGGGTCTACTAGATTGGCCTTCTGCCAATCGTATATCTTCTTCGCCCATATGAGGTCTTCTGCCTGGCCAAACTGCCGATACAATCTCGCCGCTAAGATGACAGCTGGGGCATTCGCTGGTGTATTCTTATAATCAAGCTGCGGCTTGCGCCACGCAATGCCTCCGCCTTGCTCCTCGTTCCACCCTGTTTTAATATCTTCCCAAAGAAGCAGTGTCGCTTGTTTATACTGTTCATCACCCGTTGCCTCATAAGCTCGAAGCCATGCTATCGCTAGCCATTCCATATCATCATAGAAATCATTGGGCCAAGCACCGCCGTTGCGCTCCAACATGCCTTGATACATATTCGCCAAATAACCTTTAACTTCGCTATCCTCCGTTCTTACATAAACATCCACCAATGTATCTACACCATGGGCTTGCCACCAATAATGGAATTTCTCATTGCATAAATCGTTACACGGCGATAAATTATCGAATAAGTTCCGCTTGCTGTTCCAATACTGCTTCATCAATCCCGCTTGTGCGAGGTCTGCTCTCTCCGCCCAGGTTTCTGTTATTGGTGCACTTACTTGTGCATCCATGGTTTCTTTATGCTCGTTCCCCATGCTCATCACTCCCCAGATAGCCACTATAATTATTCCTATCCCGACAGCCACTAAGGCTATTCGCATACTCCACCGTTTGTTCAATCGGATTCACCTTCATATCTAACGTGCGGATTACCCCTTGGTCCCCGTAAAAGCAATCCCCTGCACGAAATACTTCTGTAACAGCAGAAACAGGATCAGAATGGGGATAACTGCGATTAATGCCCCTGCCATCAAGGGTCCGAAATCGACCTGTTTGTTATACGTAAATGCAGCTAATCCTAGCTGAATCGTTTTCTTAGCGGGGTCGTTCAGCATGATGAGCGGTCCGAGAAAGCTATTCCAGCCTGCTTGAAAGGTGAAAATACCTAATGTGGCTAAAGCCGGCTTCGCCAGTGGCATATAAATGTTCCAATAAATACGGAGCTCACCGCTCCCCTCAATGCGTGACACCTCTTGCAGATCACTCGGTAAGGATACGAAAAACTGCCGCATGAAAAATACCGCAAATGATCCCGATGCACCTGGCAAAATAACAGCCCAGAACGTATTCAACAGTCCGTTCCCGCCACCGCCAAGCCAATCATTCCCACCTACGAAGGGGATATGTTTGAGCACAAAAAATTGCGGGATTAAGGTCACAACACCAGGAATCATCATGGCGGCCAGCAATATTTTGAACATCGCATCCCGGCCTCTGAATCGAAGCTTAGCGAACGCATACCCGCTTAATGAACCTAATAGCAAGTTAAACATGACACCCATGAAGGCTAAGTAAAATGAATTTTTGAAATATAGGCCAAACGGGACTAAGTCGAACGCCTTCAAATAATGCGATACCGTCAAGCTAGATGGAATCCAGCGAATCGGCAGCATGAAAATCTCCTCATCTGGCCTGACCGAAGTAATTAAGCTCCATACAAAGGGAATCACCATGACCAGACAAACCGCGATGGAAATGAGATACAACATCGTTGTGTATAAATAGTTTTGTTTCATCGTCCACCCTCCTAGATCATGGCATCTTCTTCTTTGTTAAGCTTCATATTAATGAGTGAAAATACGAGAATTAGAAGGGACAAGGCGAAAGCCATCGCGTCTGCGTACCCCATCTGCAGCTGCCCAAACCCTTGCTGATAAATGTAATACACCGTCGTTTTGGTCGAGTTCGCTGGACCGCCTTTGGTTAATACGTAGGCTTGATCGAAGAGTTGAAGCGCCCCAATAATCGCCATGGTACTTACGAAAAAAGTAGTCGGCCTTAAAACGGGCCAAGTAATGTAGCGGAATGATTGCCAAGCATTCGCACCATCTAGCTTTGCTGATTCATACAGATGATCAGGTACGCCGTTCAGTCCGGCAATATAAATGATCATATTCGAGCCTACAGATTGCCATAAGGTCACGAACACGATCGAGATCATCGCATAGGGCATTTCTCCCAGCCACGAGGGTCCTGTGATGCCAATTTTGCTGAGCAGTTCATTCACTAGTCCGAATTCAGGATTCAGAAGCCATATCCAGACCGTTGCAGCCGCAACGCCTGAAGTTAACGTTGGCAAATAGCCTGCCGTGCGAAATAATTTCACTCCGATGCGTTTGCGCATAAAGAGGACAGCCATGGATAAGGAGATCGCAATATTCAATGGAATATAAAGCACCGAATAGAACAAGACATTTTTCAATGTTGTCCAAAAAGTGGGATCATCCACCAGTCGCTTATAGTTTTCCAAGCCAACAAAATCATTTTTACTCACAATGTCATAATTCGTGAAGCTGAGATACAACGCCATAATCACAGGAATGACGGTAAATATGACAAATAGGAATATTGTCGGCGTAATGAAAAAGTATCCCATCCTAGCTTGATGCCGGCTAAGCTTACTGACCGATGCCATAGAATTCCTCCTTACAAGAAAGGGGAAGGATCACCTTCCCCATGTGCGTCTATTTACTTTCCTACCGCGTTCTGATCGAGCAGCTTATCCCCTTGCTCTTGCCCCTTCTTCAAGGTTGTTGCCGCATCCTGCTTACCTTGGACGAATAGATCCAGATTCGGCATCAGCCCATCCACTTCCATGACGGAATAGCCAGGATGCTGTGGACGAATCTTCGCGAATTCCAATGTATCCATGAATGGCTTCCAGTTCGGATCATCTTTAAAGAACGGATCCTGCATTGCTGGCTTGAAGCCAGGCAAGTTCATGCTGGTTTTCGCCCAAAGAAGCGCATTGTCTTTATTCGCTAACCACCATTTCTCAAATTCCCATGCCTCATCTTTGTGCTTAGAGCCAGCAGGGATTACGAGACCGAAGCCGCCCATGACGCTTCCTTTGCCACCGCTAGGTCCAGTTGGTGGAGGAACAACACCGAAATCAAGTTCTTTGCCATATTTCTTATACGTGGACAGCATCCAAGGACCTGTATAGGTCATCGCTACTTTCCCCGTTACGAAGGCATCTGTGCCTTCCCCTAAGCCTTTTTCAAAACCAACTTTATATACCTTATCTTTGTTGATCAGTTTATCCCAGAAATCTAGCACTTGCTTGCCCTGATCATTATTGAAGTTCGTTTTCTTCAAATCGCTTGTTACCATAGAGCCGCCTGCTTGCTGCAGCCACATATTGAACAGACCATTATCGTTCATCGACATCCCGGAGCGAACCAGTTTATCGCCTTCCCATACGGTTAACTGCTTCGCCGCATTCTCCAGCTCTTCCCATGTTTTCGGCGGTTGCAGCCCTTTTTCAGCGAATAACTTTTTATTATAAAAGAGTGCTCTCGCATCAACTGTTAAAGGAAGACCGTACAATTTATCGCCGGAAGACAGTTCTTTTAAGGCTTCATCATAGTAATCGGTACGCTTAATGTTATCTCTCTTCATATATTCATCAATTGGATGAAGGACATTTTTGGAGGCGTACAGGGAGGTCCGCCATCTATCCCAGAACATCACATCCGGTGATCCGCCCGAGGTCGCTGCTGTCAGAAACTTTGTAATCATATCTTCCTGAAGCACGTATTTCACTTTGATTTTGTCTTGTGATTTATTGAAAGCATCAGCCATCATGACGAACTGCTTTTCTCCTTCACCACCCCAGTCACCCCAGAATGTGATTTCTACAGGAGCTTTGGCTGCAGGAGCTGTTGTTGTAGAAGCTGCTGGGGCTGTTGTGCCCTCAGGCTTCGTACTTGCTACTGTGTCTGTGTCGGTTTTGGACGTACAGGCTGCTAAGCTAAGCGTTAGTGTAACAGCGGTTATCACAGTCATCCATTTTTTCATGATTCTTCCTCCCTTTTATATGAAACAATAAGAATAAGTGCCTCAATATTATGTTAGAAGGGGTTACCCCCGCATAACCTAGCATCATTGCCGAACTATTTTCATAATCGAAAGACCACACACATCCAACACTAACTCACTAAACATGGCGTTTGCCCAGGAAAACCAAGGTCGCGTATACTTCGACGGATCATCTACGTGAAAGCCTTCATGCATGAATCCTGTTCCAGCATCTGTATCTGCCATGAGATCCAATAAGCGAAGCTTTTCTTCACGGCTAGAAGCCGTAAGCCCTTGAACAGCCAGTGCAATTGGCCATATGTAACGCTCTGGTGTATGCGGACTGCCAATGCCTTCAGCAACTTTTCCTGTATAAAAATAAGGATTTTCTTCGCTTAGTATGAAGCTCCGCGTACGCTGATAAGTAGGATCCGACAGTTCCGTGTAGCCTAAATACGGGATGGAGAGCAAGCTGGGAACATTGGCATCATCCATCAGATGATAGCCTCCGAGACCGTCTGTTTCGTAAGCGTACATAACGCCCAGCGTAGGATGATTGGTGGTTCCATATGATTCAATTCCGCTTCTAATTTCAGCTGCCAATTGAAAGGCCTCGGCACTAACCGTATGATCGTTCCAAACCTCATTTGCGATCTCGGCCAAATAGCCAAGCACTACGACGGCGAACATGTTGGATGGCACCAAATAACCATACGTACAAGCATCGTCACTAGGGCGAAAACCTGACCAAGTCATTCCGGTATAGCCAACTTCGCTGCCAAGTCCTTCTCTTGTTAGTGTATCTGTAGGTGGACAGTTCGACCGTTGGAAGCGATACGGGGAATGGGTTTCATGCGCTTGTTCTACTCGCCAAAGATGCAGAATGGAAAGAACGGCTGATCGAAAGTTATCGGTGAATTGGGAAGTTCGGCCTGTTACCTTCCATAACAAGTAACTAAGCTGAATGGGATAGCAGAGGGAATCAATTTCATATTTACGTTCCCAAATCCATGGGCTCATTTGTGTAAAGTCCTGTTGATGTCCTGCGCCATGGGGTTCTTTGTTGAAGGCATTCGCATACGGATCAAGCCCGATATACTGAACTTGCCGCTTTACGACACCCTCAATCATCTCGGCAATTTGAGGATCTTCTTTCGCTAGCAGCAGATATGTCCGAACTTGAGCCGAAGAATCGCGCAGCCACATAGCTGGTATATCGCCCGTTATCACGAACGTTGAACCATCTTCTAGCTGCCCAATCGTGGTTTGAAATGTATTTGCGAAGCATTCGCCAAACATATCAGCGAGCTTTGGCCGCTCGATCTTATGCAGCTCGTTCCTTACATGATCAATGAGATTACACATGGATGTCGGAAGCACAGAAGATTTGCTCATCGGGTGAACCATCTCCTTAACTTGGAAATAAACCGCTTACATTTATGATTATAGGCGACCTACGAACGTTATGTCAATATGTATTTATTATATTATTTGTATACCATTTAAATTGATTAATATATCATTATATAAAAAAGAGATTGCTAGGTTAGCAATCTCCGGTGTAGGCCTTGTGGATCGTTTATTTGTTGATCCGATCATTTTGCTGGACCTGTTGACTCTCCGATGATCAGCTTGGCATCCAAAGTTGTTTTATTGGACACTTTCTCACCGCGCTTTAGCTTGAGCACATTCTCAACAGCCAATTTGCCGATTTCATCTTCATTCTGAATCATGTGCGTAAAGCGATAGCCGCTGCCTAGCGTAGTTGGCGGACTATCGAAACAAAGGATAGAAATGTCCCCTGGTATCTGAAGTCCCATTTGTTCTACTGCTGCCTTGGCAAGCAAGGCTATATTATATTCCATCGCGAATAAAGCTGTAATGTGCGGATTGCTCCGCAAGTGCGCTTTGATCATCTCGATATCTTGATCCATGTTGGGTTGATGGAACGAATTCGGAAGCGTAGACGTAATGTCGTCTAACCACAAGGATCGATCCACGAGTACACCGCGTTCCGCATGAGCGCGAACGAAGCCTTCGATTCGATCTTCAATCGCCGTTGTATCCATCGGCGGCGGCGTAAGTAAGCAGATTTGCTTATGGCCCAAATCAAGCAAGTAATCCGTCCCTGTGCGCGCAGCACTGATGTTATCTGTACTGATCGAAGCCGCAGCTACCCCTTTGAGGTGACGGTCCACCAACACTAATGGGAATTGTTGAATGACTAGCTTCAGGATTTCCGCATTGTAGAACTCCCCTTGCGCAGGAAACACAATGATGCCATCCACACCTAATTCGAGAAACGAGCGAATCGCTTTCTCTTCATTCTCAGGCAAGCCGAAAGAGCGGCGCAGCACAAGGAAGCTATCGTTGTCGGCAGAGGCGCGCTCCATGCCGTAAATCATTTCCGTTCCGAACGTATTCCCGAAATCTGTGATGACAAGGCCAATCAGCGTATGTTTCGCCCGTGCTTCGGAGGACAAGACTTCCGCTGAAGGCTCGCCTTCCTCTGCGACAAAGGAGCCTTTGCCTGGCTTCCGGACGATCAGTCCAACTTCAGCCAGCATCTCCAGCGCTTTTTTACTCGTGATCCGGCTCACGTTATAGTCATCAGCCAATTCCTTCTCAGATGGAACGCGGTCGCCAATGTTATATTTGCGTTGTAGAATCTCTTCACGCAGCGTTTCATATATTCGCTCATAAATGGGTCTTGAATCTGTCGACATTGCTCCCCACTCCCTACACCCAACTAAATGTTATATCATATATTGATATTAATATATCATGTTATACAGGTTTTGGAAAGATGGGAGTTGAGATGGGATCTACCTGCAGTTCGTTCTACTAGCCTCTAAACCGCTAACCCCATTTGGCAACTGAGGGTTAATGCTTTAGCATCAGTTGGTGCACCTAACTGGACTTTCTCCAGTTAATTTGTGGGGAATATGCCTATTTGTACAAATAAATGTATTTTCTCCAGTTAATTTCATCGTTTTGTAGCCTTTCAGCCGATTTCCCTGAAATTAACTACATGAAATCCATCTATTCGGCGAATTATGGTGAATACGTCAAAATTAACTGGAGTTTTTCCATTTATTCCATCGAACTCCGTCCACCGAGCCTCTATTTTTCCTTCTGGTTACTCTGCCGGCTCATAAACCACAGCGTTAACCAGATGAGTATAAAGCCAACTAGCTGACCAATCGTTAACTTTTGACCAAATACAAGCCAATTCATACAGACACCAACCGCAGGGAAGGCAAGTTCGGCTAGCGTTGCGAAGAACGCTTTGGTAGAAGATAAGCCTTTATAGTAAAGCAGCATGCTGAGCAGTCCTGGGAAAAAGGCTTGGAACAACAGGTTTACCGCGATCATCGTCAGCTCACTGCTCGAACCGTTCAACTGCCACTGGTCGCCACTTGCCAATAGCACTATCGTTAGTAGTGGAAGTGCCAGCAAGAACCGAAGTGAGGTCACCACAGGGAAATCCAGCTTTTTCTGAAGCAGGAATTTCCCCATCACCGTTGAGCCGCCCCATAAAACAGCTGCCAGAATAGAAAATAAGCAACTTATCGTACCTAAATCCTTCAAGCCCATACCAGGTAAACTGAGGCCGAACGTCAGCAAATACGTACCTAGCAGCGCTACCCCGATATAGGCAGAAAACTTCGATGGCAATGTCTCTTTGAGCAAAACACGAGCAAGAATGATTGCGAATAAGGGCTGTAATTTCTGCAAAAGCAAGATAGCATTGGCGCTTCCGTGAGAGAATGCCGCAGTGAACAGAATGGTGGCAATCGCCGATCCGCCCCAGGATATGAAGAGCAGCGCACCAATGACGGCAATGGATAGCTTACCTGTTAACGTTCGACGATACTTCATCAATACGGGCAGCGCGTAAATGGCTAGTAATACATGTTCAATGAATACAATTTGCGCCGAGGTAAAGCTTTTCAATAAAAGGATCCGAAATAGCGGATCCAGTCCCCACAGTGTGGCGCCAAGTGCCACATACCAGATCCCGCTCATACCACTTGTACGTAAGCCTTGAGATGCCGCACCTTTACTTCTAAACTTAACTACATTTTCCAATTCAAAAACCTCCTATTGAACGTTTTGAATTGAACCTTCATGAAGAAACAATGCCCCCGTCATTATAAACGGGGGCATTGACAAACAGACCTATTAAATTATCGAAATTTAAAAAGCTGTTCTTCACCTTCTCCCATCCGGACTATACCGTCGGCCTTGGAATTTCACCAAGTCAGTCCCAACCATTGCTGGCTGAGAGTCGCGGGCTTAGATACACACGGGTATCCTCACCGCCGGTAGGGAATTGCACCCTGCCCCGAAGGTTCATATTCGATTAAATGTATACTATCAGGTTACAGTTTGATTGGCAACCCTTGATTTATTGAATGCCACTATTCAACATTCACACCTCTAAAGCTGTTTCGGTATTCAAATAGTTGACCAAGGTCATCACCCAAGTAGTAATCCACCTATATGGCTCATATGTTCAGCACATCAAGGTCCTCTACAAGTAGTTTGCCAAAAATAGGGCTAAGTGCCTCCGCGATGCGAAAATAGCTTAAATCTGAAGGATGAATTTCGTCTACGGTGCAATCCTGGTAATCCGCTCCCAATAACTCTGCACCATCACAGAAGTGGAGATTAACATCCCCCTCCTGCTGCAATTGCTCAACAATTTCCCATTGAAGATGTCTACGTTCTTCGCGACGATGAAGCATGTTTTCGTCAAAAGCTTCCTTCGCTAATCGGATTTGTGAGATGACGAGAATAGGGACTTCAGGATGGCTGAGGCGATAAATCCGGATAAATTTCGGTAATGATTCCTGAAGCCGTTCTGTACTAGGCGTATTAGCTTCATAATCTAGAACAAGCAGCGCAGGTTCATCGATTTGGCTGATCAAATGGGCAAGCTCGGGCTCACCTTGAGCATTCCCGGAGAATCCGAGATTCACAATTTCAATCGGGAATTTCCGGCTTAGAATGTTGGAATAGCCATACCAGGCCTAGAGGCGCACGCTCCATGGGTGATGGAAGTTCCGTAAATAAGAACCCTCTTGTGGGTGGCAAAGCCGGGAAATCCGCCTACCGATGAAGAAGGAGCTAGACCTATCCAAATCTCCTTCACTCCCTGATATAGCGGGAGATTTAGTGTGATATCCCGCATTTGCCACGGCATTGATTCAAAGAGAGTGGATTCGTATTCATTTTTTAACTGATCAAAGCGAGTCGTATTTACATAAAGTTGATTTCCTGTCGTACCGACGTAGCAATCAACCCCACATTGACCTGTGGCGGGCATTTGGTACATGGTGGCCTTATCAGCCAAAATGACCCTCACAGAAAGCTTGGGTGAATCTGTCTGGAAACGAATCTGCACGCCAGCAGTAAAATTCGCGAGTCGATCTACCTCTGGTCGAATCCGATGGCTTGGTTGGAGTGGCAATCTTCGATATAGCCCGTCTTGTTCAAGCCAAGGCAACCCTGTGACCCGAAATGGCTCACTAAGAGGCGAGTGCCATTCCCAATCGGTATTGATATCCGCTACTATTTTCATGCTTTCATCTAGCTTCTCTATCTCGTTCTTCCTTGATGCACTCATCCATTGTCACCAGCCTTTCACATGACAGATTGTTTCATCTAGTATCTGATATATTAGACCATTACCATGATATATCAATTGTTCCGCTAATATTGGTTAGTAGTACGCGACCCCCTACAATTTTACCGGATAATTCCAAATAGTGTTCGCCATTCTTCACTTCGACGACTCCTGCTTGCAGCTGCGCAAGTGGCGGATAAATGGTCACATCTGCCTCAATAAGATTGTAAACACTAATATTACGAACAGTGCGTTTCTTCGATGTCGGAAAAGGTTGATGTTCCCTGGACAAGATGCGGGACAATTGTTTTTGATTCACAAATACGCGGCATTCATCATGAAACGTTCGATCAAGCGCATAAGTAGCTGTTCCTTCCCCAATCAGGGCTGATTGTCCGATGATGAGCGGAGCCCCATCTGGAAAGCGAAGCTGCAGCGTTACGGAAGTATCCTGTTTACAGCCTGTAAGAATGAACGCGTTGTCGCGCCTTGTGATGAACATAAGCGCAGGATGGGCATCTACTTCACTCTTCGTCTGGTAGAAGGAATAGCCGAATTCATGGAGCAGATAGCGCACTATAACTGAGCTATCCATTAACTCCTTCTCCTGCCGTACTGGTAGGTGCGTCACGCCTGCAGTTTGAAACGGCAGCGCCCCGCGTACCCAACCAATCCTTCCTCCGTCCCATTCAGGTAAGGCTCTAGTTAGTGTAAACGTACGCTCTAATCCATCCTGCTTCACTGTTGCATGTACTTGCGTAAATGGGTCAGCCGCATCATCCACGACCTCTTTCAACCCACCTCCGGAAATATGCGAGCTGATCTCAAGCAAATGAACCCCTTTTCCCCCCTGATGCTGATCACTTGTGATCGTATCTTCTGACAATGACAAGTTGACAGAGAAACTACCGTCAAGCTCATCCTCAGATCTGAGATTCAGCAGTTTACGTAGCGCCGGATCATCGACAGTGCCATAGAAAATGATCTTTCCTCCACGACGAATATACTCGATGATTCTCTGCGCTTTCTCCCCTTTGATCCAAAATGCCGATGTAAACAAGATCGTATCTTGAAGTTTTTGGATAGCATCGTCATGCATGGCGAAAAAGTCATCGGTGCTAAGTACCGTATTAAGCGGCAGCCCTTGGTTAATCGCGTTACGCACAAACCAATCATTGAAGAAAGCGTCACTCGAATGCTCGCCCGATTCAGCCATCGCTTCATGCATCTCTCGAAACGGGTACAACCAAATTAAGATCCCCGGCTGATCGGGCGCATCTTTGAAGGCCTTCTTGATATGAGGAATAACCTCCATCGGTACATCTTGATTTAGCTCGCCTTTTTCCGTATCTATGGTCAAAATTTCTACGATACCCGGGCTCTCCAGCTCCCCCTCAGCGTTAACTCTAGCAACAGTGAGCGGACAATAAATGTCATGCGGCTCCCGATCGTAGAGATCCCACCACGGATTTTGCCAGAACCAAGGATCATTGGCATAGAAGCGGTACGGGTAAGTCTGTCCCGGCAGCACAGCAATGCGCGACATGTAGCCTGTTAACTCCAGACCGAAATCGTAATTAAGAGCTCCCCAAGGCGAGTTCGGCGGCGGAAATTCGATATAGTTTCTCTCATACAGATCAAGTAAGGGAATACAGTCCTTGGCTAGATCCATGCCAGTTCCGTAGTTTGTCCCTCTGATTTCTGTCCGGTATTCCGGGCATTCTTGCTTGAATAGTTCCCAGAACGACAACATCTTAGTCGATAGCTCTTCATAGTCAGCCATCGCAAGCTGCGTGCCATCGTAATTGGCTCCCAGATACGTCCAAGGAAAGTACGACAGCGCAAATCCATTGGAAAACCAAATATAATCAAAGCCTAATGCAGGTAAAAAGCTTGCACACTGCCGCCCCAAAAACTGTCCAAACGCTGTACCCTCGGGAATGCCGTCAGGGTAAGTCGCATAAGCTACGTTATCTTCTTTAAGCTTCGACCAACCACATACGACTGTATAGTCCGCCTTCAGCGAGATGAACTGCCCGCCCACTTCGGCGCGATTGATTTCCGGGTGAAGCTTGTATTTAAAATCTGAGTAAGCAAATTCTGGTCCTGCGTCAAAGGTGGCTCCCACCTCTATGCGAATGCCGTAACGTTCTGCTGCAATCTTTTTAAATGATGCTATAATGAACTGCAAATCACCATAGGTGATTCTGGCTGTTTCGCTAATGTAAGGCTGGGCGATTCTTGGGTCTTTGTCGTCCTTGATATGTCCGAAATACTCCTCATTGGCGAATCCGATATAGCGAGCCCATTCGATCTCGCGCTGCAAATCACCGTCCCAGACTAGAATCTCGCTTCCGTCAGCGACCCACAGCAGCATGGAACAGCTTTCTGCCATGCCGATCAGAGGAAGCCACTGACGGATCGCTTCCGTACACACATCTTCGATGGCCTCAGGGGCCATACTCTTGAATGGCTTGAGGCTCATTTCCAGTGTGACTCTTTGCAAGGTATGTTTTGGTTTTACGGGTATTGTCATACGATTTCCACCTCAATGCCTAGTACTTTGGCAACGTTACGGATCTTCGAACTCACGTGCCCCACGCCAAGTGCAAAGTGATGAGTAGGACCTGCCGAACACCATCTTTCCACGAATTCTGCAACACTGTAATTAAATTTACAGCGTGTATTCGTGTTTCCTGTCTGTGGAATTTCTCCTTTGATGGATTCGCCTTCCGTGGCGATCATTTTGAATTTGCCGTTAGCGGTTTGTGAAATACTGAGCAAAGTAACAGGGCCTGATTTAATGCTGAATTCGACGCCGATTCCCGAACCGCTTTTGCCATGAAACAGATCCAATCCGCGAATGATCGGCTGCCCGTCGCTAATCTTGATGTTGTGCGGCCCATCATGTCCGACCAGCACAATCTCATCGACGAAATCGCAGGGATGCAGCTCCGCGAACGAACCCCCTGCATCAAGACGATCCATAATTAACATCGCTGCGCACGTCTTCAAATCGGCTTCTCCGGCAAGCGGAACCCCTTTGCCTGTCAACAGTGAGTTACCGAGCACCATATTCGATCCGATTCGTTCATATTCATTATTGTCGAGACCCCGGTAATAATAGGCCAGGCCTGTTAATCCATATTCCAAAATCAACTTATCCAGTCCAACCGCGACCTTAGCAGACCATTCCAAATCCTCCTGCTTGATCGGTCTTGTTACCGGGTCGATAAAGGGATCTGATATTTTGAAAACGCTTTTAATTTCATCCAGTTTGTCGGCCGTTTCCTTAGCCGTTGCTCCATTTACCAACTTGGCTAAATCGCACATCTCCAGCATTAGCACATGCGAACCAAATGCAGCCGTAAAAGCCGTCGGATCGGAGTTCATATCATACATACCCTCGTAGGTATGCCCCATATAGCCGATTTTGGCATATTTGAATGCTCTGCTCGTATTGGCGACTTGGCACCATCCTTGTAACTCCTTCATCGCGCGGTCATCATCATAGAGCGTTCCTACGATCATCCCTGCTGCAGGCTTTCCTGCTCGTACAAGCACGCCGCCTATTTCGGGAAGCGAACAAATATTATCGTTGGCTAACTGCATATACGTCGTCGTATTTCTATAGTCAAGACGCTTCCTTGGCTGTAATGCAACAAGTACCGTCGGAACGGACAAGTTCAAGATCGGAGTCGCTGCCGTCGAAGACGTTACATACGTGCTCAAGAAGCAAAAAAGGAAATCAATGTCTTGGCTTCTCAAATAGGACGATGCAGCAAACGACTTATCTACCGTATCAACAAAGCCTGCCGATACTACCTCCACGTCATGCCTCCGAAGCATTTCCTCAAATTCACGGCCGTATCCCTCCAGCTCCTCTTTTAACCCCGGAAATTGTACCCAATATGGCTCGTGACCAACCGTCATCACGCCGACTCGCGCTTTTACTTTTTGGAATAAACTACTCATTTCCTCATCATCCTCCCTGCTTTGTTTTCTTCTTAAGCTTAGTAAAATCAGTCTATTGAAACAATGAACAATCCAATAATTATTTCAACAATTCTACGATTTCAGTTATACTAAGAGAATGTTCACTGACCTGACAGAGACAAGAGAATTTGCTAAAAGGAGCCTTCTATGATCCAACCGGTTGCTATCTATTTCGAGCATTGTGAGCCGAATTGGCATGTACCTAAAGCTAAAACAAACAACCATATTTTGATCCTCATTACAAGTGGAAGCATTCTCTACACGATTGAAGACCAATCCTTTTCTATGCAAAAAGGCGATCTTTTATTTGTTCCTCAAGGTGTTTGGCGCAGCGCGATGAATTCGACCAAAGAACCGCATGACATGTATGTCGCACACTTTCATTATCAAGGGGATGGGGACGGACTTCCCCTGCTTATCGCACCTGATCGTTGCTTAACCAGGCCTTTTAACTTTGACTATATGAAGCAAAGATTTTCATTGTTGACCCAGCACTGGCTGCGTAAATCCGCCTATTCGGACACCATTTGCCACAGTATCATGCTTGAATTGCTTGCTGTCATCAACGAAGACATTGATTCTCAATCGACGCAAGGCAAATCTTATAGTATCGTTATGGAGCTTCAGGCCTATATTCTCAATCATTATCATCGCACCATCTCCGTGACCGAATTAGCTGAACATGTGGCACGAACACCTAACTATGTAAGCACCATTTTCAAACAGGTTACCGGACAATCCGTCACGGACTACATCCAGCAAATACGCATTACCGCCGCCTGCGACCTGTTGACCAACTCGCAGATGAATGTAGGAGAAATCTCCGATTTTCTCGGATTTTGCGAGCAGTCGTATTTTAATAAAGTGTTTAAAAAATGCACCGGCACCCTGCCCTCGACCTACATGAAGGAAAAGGTTCAGGTATGGAAATCTTAGGCGGTTTCGATGTGTTTATTTTGTTTGGCCATACCGAGGCAGCCTTGAAATAGGTAACTCTTTCAGCTGTACAGCAAATTTCTGTTTCATTTTATAGGCTGCCTTCGCAATGTTTTAGTGTGATCGATCGAGGTACGATCCGATCTGATGTGAGGACAATCTCCCCGTGCTTATATAGAAGTGGCTGCATGCTTTAGCCGATTTCTTCGCTCACTGCATATACCGATGATCCAGTAATTTATTCCTAAAAATTTTCACGGGTGATTTTACTTGTAAAATGAAAAAAAACTTCCAGGTTTATGTGCTTGAACATACACATAACTTAGGAAGTTCATTGAATTTGACCCAATCTCACGATTCGCATATTAACATGGACATCATACGTTGCCGTTTTATACATCTCATGCCAACCATCACTTGTCAGATTCGAGTGGTACACCCGACTACGGTAGATTTCTCCAAATCCAACCGGATCGGAGTTTAGAGCAGTTAATTTCTTTAATAAAGTTTGTATATGCGCTTCAGATTTTTTACTCATTTGCTTTTGCAGGGCTTGAATAACATCGGCTTGACCGAGATCAAACTGCGCAGATGTTTCTGTCAGCATACCCTTCAATTTAATATCAACCTGAAATTTAAGCGGGTCTTGGCTGATCAACTTCTTCGTGCTATCACTAGCTATATTCTCCACGACCACTCGCACGGTCTTATCTTTGACATTCTTCGCGATATCTCCCAATTGATTCGTATCCAAGGACAATTCTATATTACCCGCTTTATATCGATCCCGTATCGTCTTAAGGAAGAAAGCCTCACTCGGGTCGATTGAACCTACCATTTTATCACCACTGAATACGGCCACATCTTTCAGCTCTACGCTATCGCCTTTTCTTTGTAGAAGCGGTACCATGGGATCTGCCGTAGAATATAAGGCTGAGAGAAATTCATGAAGTGTGCCTGACACCATCTGTTCACCCACAATATTCTGGTGAATGCTGTCTACAATAAAGCTTCCAACATCCGGGAACTGCGGATATTTATGCTTTAAGAGATCTTCTGTACTGTCTTTACTGACAGCCATATAAACCGTACTGGCGATGGAGGCATCCCGAAATAAGGTATCTACCAATGGTAGAAGTCCTGCCTGAGCAAGTTTATTATCATAAATAGCGACCCGAAGTTGACCTGAAACGACCTTCTTATTCGATTTGCGGTTCGCAGCCACACGAGCTCCTTTACTAGTCAGCCCCTCACCGGTGATCGTCATCACAGAGGATTTGGAAATCGGATCGATCTGATGGATCACATAGGTAGTATTAATCTTATCTCCGTCCCCATGGTCATACCCGACTGCAATCGCCATGCCTAATTTCTCCAACACATTTTTCTCCAAATGTAAGCCGGTAGCCAAAACGAATACCAGCAACACAAAGAAAATGAGATTGAATCTTTTCATGCAATCACCTCTGGTTGTCTCCTGTTCTTCTGTCTCCACAAAAATAAATGGACCATTCCGAACAGGATCACAGGATACACATAAACGATATAGACCGCCCACTTTGCAAATAGATTATTCATAGTATCCACCTGAATCCGAGAGTCAATGAAAGAACAAACGATCCAGACTATTCCCAGGTATAGATACAACCAATATTTTTGCTTCCAGGAAAAAGTACGTTTGAGTCCTTTCGTCGCGGCCCAGCTATACATGAGTAGATTCGGAACAATCACTAAGAGCCACAGACTAACACCGATATACTCAAACCGTTCTAAAAACGGAAATTTGATAATCTTCAGCATGGTAAAAGTAGCCCAATCCGTCTTCAGAAGCTCCCCCCCACTGAAGAATACGATAGAAACGAACATGACGGCTGTGTACACAAACGTGACACTCATAATACCAATTTGGGTATATCGCTGGACTTTGGACTTATCTTTGGCATAGGCATAAATAAAATAGATGATTTCAAACCCGGCCATCGTTAAAGTCATCGAAAGCACCCCTTTACTCAGATGCTTCAGATCTGTTTCCAATATGGGTAATACACCGGTCCACTCCGCATACATCAAAGGAAAGTAAAGAAGAGTGAGCAGCCAAACTGTTAGAATCACAAACATGACACATGCGCCTACAATCGTTCGCAAGCCCCCATTTACACCATAAAATACGACACTTAAAATCAATAAAGAAAGCAACCATTGCGGGGCGGTTGGAAATAACCAGACCTGAATCATTTCGACATAATTGCGCGTCACAATAATGGTTGCAAATAAGAAATACATCAGATAGATTACATTTGCAATATTGCCTATCACTTTTCCATAAACCAGCAAGTGAATGTCATAGAGGTCCTTATTTTCGAATTTAGCCAACGTTTTAATCATCAACCAGACCACGAGTTGTGTTAGGACACCAGCAATCAAGGCCGCAATCCAGGCATCATGGCCTGCCAAACTATACACAACTCGTTGGTAACCAGGAAGCCCTACCCCCACCTGAGCGTCATGGATAATAAACATGAGTAAAAAGGAGCTATACATATACGTTTGATGTGGTTTACTCATCGATATCCTTGTTTCCCTTCGAGTTGTTCTCCCCCGTATTAGCGAATACGGATCGTTTCGGGGCCAGTTGGTAGGGGACCCTTATGAGGCCGTCTCGTTTGTTTTTATCTTCAATTGAATACGGAGGGTAGAAATAAGGTTGTCCCAGACTGGATTGTCGGAGCAAATGTAAAATAAAAAAAGCGACGCTAACGGCGATACCTAAGCCGCCCATTATACCTGCGGATAGGATGATTGGAAACCGAATAATCCGAATCGCATTCGCCATGGCAAATACCGGTGTTGTGAAAGAAGATAAGGCGCTTAATGCAATGATGATGATTAAAATATTGCTGGTGAACCCGGCTTGTACCGCGGCCTGCCCGATGACAATACCGCCAACAATCCCCATCGTTTGACCTACTTTGGACGGCAGTCTTGCACCCGCTTCACTTAAGAGCTGAATAATCATTTCCAGAATTAGCGCTTCTATGAGTGGAGGAAAAGGTACTCTTGCCCGAGATTGGGCTAGAGGGACAAGGAGTGCCTGTGGAATAATTTCGTAATGGTACGTAAGTGCAGCCACATACGTTGCCGTCGCAAATAGGGATATCGCAATACCCACAATTCGCAATGCACGGAAAAATAATCCCGTAGCCCATCTAAAATAATAATCTTCGATCGATTTAAAAAAATCAAAAAAAGTGTTAGGACAGATGATTACCTGCGGACTGCCGCTAACTGTAATCACAACCTTCCCCTGCAGTAGGGGAAATATCGCCCGATCCACTCTTTCAGTGGTAATCATTTGCGGGAAAACCGAACTTGGATTGTCTTCCAGCCATTGCGCTAAAATCGTTGCATCCAATAGCGCTTCAAGTTGTAACGCATCAATACAGTTATAAATATGTGTAACCATTTCTAAATCGGCTCGATTGCTCAAATAGACGATACGGATATTTGTTTGGGTATTTCCACCCATATTCATGGCGATTTCGCATAAATCAGGGTTCGGCAAATATTGATGAATCAGCGCAACATTGGTCTCCATATTTTCCGTGAAAGCAATTTGAGGACCTAATATCTGACTCTCATTTTCCGGCTTAGCCAATGCTCGTTCTCTGCGTTTAGTGGTGTTAGCTAGAATCCCATACGGATACCCGCTTATGTGGATATACGTCCAGCCACGCAAAATATACTGCTGCATGTGGTACCAACTATCGTCAAGCAGCAGTTGACCTATAGGGAGTATATTAACCAACTTCTCAGGTGAAGGCATATCTTCGATCTCAATTAATCGATTCAGAATTTCTTCGATGAGAAGATCCGAATCCACCAAATTACTGATATAAAAAATGCCATACGTAACCTTATTCGCCAATTCTCTACTTACGAAATCAGGAAACATGCGAAATGTTTCTTGGAATTGTGTGTTCATTTGAGCCAATTCAGCAACGAAGTGAAATGACGAAGTCTCCTTCGGGTTTGGCTGCTTGAACGTGGGTTTGGACTTGAATAACCTATTTTTTATGGAAACCATGGACGTACTCACCATAATCCTGACATTTCGATACTAGGAATATCATGCGCTGAATCGATGTAGATTATGTAAATCAATGGGTATATGTATAGTCAAAAAGAGGCTGAAATCACCTATTCTTCCCTGGTGATTTCAGCCTCTCACTAATTAGATAACAAATTCTATAAATTCCGGTGAACGCAGTCTCCCGCTATGGGTCCAGCTCCTCGTCTTGATCCTGGCCATGATCCGAGGTTCCATATAAGCGAAGTTCTTGTCTTCCTTGAAGACTAATCGCCTCTTCACGCCTTCTATGGCCTTCATATGAAGGGGAGATACGCCTGATTCAACGATTCCAACTGGTAACTTGGATCCATCAGCTGCATCAATAGAGGCTAACAAGGCAAAATTATTTTTTCGATAACCAGTAATGTACACATCTGCATACGTCCAATTAATTACTTTTTGCCAGCGGATAGAGCGTTTGTTCGTTTCGTATATGGAATTTTCTTTTTTGGATTTAATAATAATGCCCTCAAGCCCTCGGCCGCGAACTTGTTCATAATAATCGATTGCATTCCCTTCAAACATTTCAACTTTTTTATAATTCTCATTTTCCTTAAAAGCCTGGTCCAATAGTTCTTTACGCTTAAGTAAGCTTAAACCCGTGACGTCAATTCCTTTATATCGCAAAATGTCAAAAGCACAAAAAACCACAGGTTTCTTATTTTTTTTAGATAAAAACCTCGCGGACATGGCTTCAAAATCAGGTTTCCCTTGATCATCCAGTACGACTAACTCACCATCAAGTATGGTGCCTTCTGGTACAGGGCATCTTAGTAACTCAGGGAATTTATACGTGATTAAGTCATTGTGTCTCGTATACACATATAGTTTATCCATATTGGAAAGAATACATCGTAAACCATCTAATTTAAGTTCCGCAATATGATTCTTACTGTAAAATGGCTGATTATTTTTGGCATTGTACAGCATCATAGGAGAAATGAACATAGTAGTATCACCCTGATCTAAATGATACTTCACTATGAACCTTCTGCCTATTGGTAACTGTTTCCCGAGTCTCTCTTCCCTTTTGGGCAGAAACCTAGTATATTAAACGTACAGTTAAATAAAAGCGTTTTCATTGGCCAGGAGATAATGAGAGGCCCTAACACTAAACGATGTGTATTCATCGTTGTTGTTAGGGCTTTTTGTTGTTCTCTCGCGGGAAGGAGTAGACATGAAGAGTCTATCATAGTTTTGTCCTGGAATTTTCCGGATTTTTCGTTCTCACTGTCACAAACGAAATGGAGGAATAACATTGCGCAAAAAAAGTTTTTCGAAAATGCTCGTTAAGTGCTTGGTAGCCGCGCTGTTGGTATTGAATATCGCGGGATTAGGAAGCGTCCCGGTTGCCCATGCAGCAGTAAATCCCTCCGACTTGGTGATTACCGAAATCGTGCCAGCATCAAGCGGTACAGGTCAACCATATGAATTTGTAGAGATCTTTAACCGTACATCACAGACGATCGATCTAGAAAACTTCAAGTTACAGTATTATACTTCGTCACCTTATACAACTCCCGGCAACACATGGAAGATTACCGGCAAAACGATCGGACCGAGAAGCTATCTGGTCCTATGGTTAAAAAAATTTGACTACCCTAATGTACCTCTAAGCGACTTTAACTTAAACTATGGCGTCAATCTGACCACAACAAACGTATTCGAGATTGCTTTAACGACGAGCGCTCAAGGGCTGCATGACTCATCCAAGCGTCGTGTCGCCATTGCAGATGGCAGTGGAAATGTGATTAGCGGAGCTTTTATCAACGATGGCGTTGCTGACGGCACCGCCGGCAACATCAACAAAAGTGTAACCTACACATACACTGGGAACCTTGATGTTACCAAAGCCGCAAACGGACAAACTGCTGCTCCAGGAACAAAACCCTCAATACCAACTGGTTTGACGGCAACGCCTTCATTGAACAGCGTAGCGTTAAGTTGGAGCGCGAATACAGAAGCGAATTTGGCAGGCTACAAAGTTTACCTTGCAGAGACGCAGCAAGCCTTTACCGTTACGGGCACGACATATTCAATTGCCAGCTTGACAAGCGGAACCACCTATCATTTCCAAGTCTCGGCAACGGATACAAACGGCATCGAGTCACCTCGGACGTTAGTCAGTACAACCACACTAACGAATGTTAACCAGCCTCCCTCAACACCTGCCGGATTGATGGCGGTTGCCGGACCAGCGTCAGCAACGATTACCTGGAATGCCAACACGGAATCCGATTTAGCAGGCTACAAGGTTTATATGAACGGAAGCGACATTTCCGGCACTGTAACAGGTACGACGTACAGGATAACCGGATTGACAAACGACACGACGTATCATTTTACGATCACGGCTATGGATACCAATGGCCAGGAATCATCTCTTTCAGGTGTAGTCACCGCCACACCACAGCAATATCCTGCCCTGATGATCACGGAAGTAGTGCCTGACAGCTTGAAGATTGATTTGACCAGTGGCACACCAGACGCCTACGAGTTTGTTGAAATCTATAATACGGGCAGCGATCCCATTCAGTTAAAAGACTATAAAGTCATTTACTCGACGCCGACTGTTTATAAATGGCCGATTACGACCGATATCGTCATTCAGCCACAAGGAACGATCGTGTTATGGGCCAAAAATACAAGTAACTCCACAACGAATACGGCCACATTAGCAGGCTTTAACGCGAGCTACGGCACGAACCTGAACACGGATCAGTTCGTTGTGGTAGATGCTTTAGGAGGAATGGCCAACGCGTCGCCTAGAACATTATCTATTGCAGCTCCGAACGATGTGCCGATCAGTACAGTTTCCTATGACGCGGTAGATGTTGGGGAAAATCGAGGGGCTAATTTCACCTATCCGACGGACGGAACGATCACATTGCGAAAGCTAGCATATGCCGAAGCCGCAACGCCGGGTTCCGTGTTTGCCGCTCAGCAGCCGCCTTCTCCATCGGACAACAGTGCACCAGCCGCGCCTACTGGTGTTGCTGCTACAGCCAGAACAAACAGCAGCGAATTGAGCTGGAATGCGAATCTGGAGACAGATGTCGCATATTACAATGTATATATGGATGGAACTCTGAATCAAACGTTGCTTGGCAATCATACAACCACTACTATCATTAATTTGCAAAATAATCGACCTTATGCGTTCGAGGTAGCTGCAGTAGACACAGCAGGTCATGAATCACTGAAATCCGAAACGGTAACGGTGACGCCTAACGGTGCTATGCTGCCTAAGCTTCTAATCACTGAGCTTTCTCCAGACACAGGTAACTATTTACCAACAGAGGCGCCTACCAGCTATGATGCATATGAATTCATAGAGATATTCAATTCAAGCAACACTTCGATAGATCTCCAGGGATACAAACTACAATTTACGAGCGCCGATGTGACGAAAAGCTGGGAGAAAACGATCGACCAATCGTTCACGATCGCTCCGCGCGAAACTAAGCTGATCTGGACTCGAAATGTCGGACTCGATTTTTATTCGGATGAGCAGTTTAATCATTATTATTTTGACTCTTATTCGGAAAAGTACATTCCACAAGGAAATATATACAAGATCAATGACGTCAACGGTTTAGTCAATGCCGGTCAGCAAACGATCGCGATTTCCGATCCGAATGGAACGGAAATTATCCGTGCTACCTACAACAACAACGGCACTACCGACTTTGCGGAGAAAAAGACAATCAATTATGCCTATCCGTTTGACGGATCGACAATCATGAGAAAGATCGGCACGATGCAATCCACATCGCCTGGCGAAGTACAGGATGGACAAGTGCCTCCAAAAACGAAAACAGACGATCTTGCCCCCGCAGCTCCGACTGGCGTCATCGCTGTTGCCGGTGAAGGCGTGGTTTCGCTCAGCTGGAACGCCAATACGGAATCGGATCTAGGTACGTATAAAGTGTATAAAGATGGGCTGTTAGACATCATTTTACCTGCAGGGCAAAGAACCTTAAATGTTCCGCTGCTTCAAGGAGGAATCACGTATTCCTTCGAGATATCCGCACTCGATTCATCTGACAACGAATCGCTGAGATCTGCAGTGGTAGTGGCAACGCCGACGCATCAACTCATCACGCAAACGGAACGGGCTATTAATCCCTATAATCCGACATACCAAATGCTATGGAACGTAAGCAGTGAAGGAGCGATTATCCCAGGACTTGTCGAAGATTTCGTTCCCCAAGGAATGGCGTACGACAAAGATGAGGATTGGATTATCATCACCAGTTACATGGAAGACAAACGTCCGAGTACCCTTTCCATCATCGACGCACAAACCGATCAATTGATCAAATATGTAAACCTGTATGATGGGAATGTACCTTACAACGGCCATGCCGGAGGAGTAGCCGTCAGCAAAGATCATGTGTGGATTGCCTCCGGGGGGGCCATCTATCAATTGAGTAAGGAAGATCTGATCAATGCGCCGGATAAAGGCGGCGTCTCCTTCGAAGGCAAGTTTTTAACGATCACCAACGCATCCTTTACCAATTATGCAGACGGTGTTCTGTGGGTAGGAGAATACTACTTCCCGCCTACCTACACGACGGCTTCCAGCCATACGATGTTGACCCGCGACAATACGTACCAATATGCGTGGGTAGCTGGTTACCGATTAGACAACCAAACCGACGTGCTGCCAACCGGTAAAAATGACGGAACGAATACGGTTGTTCCCGATTTGATTTTGTCCATACCGGATAAAATCCAAGGAATGGCGATGCTGAATGACAGCATCATGCTTAGCCAGTCCTATTCGCGGAGCAGGGACAGCGATCTTTTGAAATACAACAAACCTGACTTTAACGGAGCATCCGATACGTCCGTGAAGGTAAATGCCATCGATGTGCCCGTATGGTATATGGATAGTCATGCGAAAGCGGACGGCAATAACGATTTACTCGTTCCACCCATGTTGGAGAATATGATCGAACGGGATGGGAAGTTATATCTGTTGTTCGAATCCGGCGCTAACGAATATCGGGATACGGCCAACTATACCCTTGATCGGCTCCAGATGGTCGATTTGACGCACTGGACGAATTACGGGAAACCTTCCATTCACGGTTTGGCCGCTTCAATGATAACAGGAACGCAAGGTCAGGCGAGCGTGCTGGAGGAAATGGGCAATCAGCCTCAAGCACACGCTACACATTTGTATCAATTTTCGAGCAGTAACCCGAGTGTCGCGGAAATCACAGCAACCGGACAACTTGATGCAAAGACGAATGGAGAAACCATTATCAGCGCATCAAATGGCATTCAGACAGCTACGTTCTCGTTGATGGTAACGAATTCGATACTCAACAACGTAACACTCATCGGGGTTCCTAAGACAATTGTAGAAGGTAGCTCAATTCAATTAAAGGTAGAAGCCGCATTCAATAACGGGAAAACCTATGATGTCACATCACAAGCATTATACAGCGTCAAAGAGGGATCGGATAAGGTTCTCGTTAACACTTCCGGCCTTCTGACAGCTATCAAGCCCGGCTCTACAGTCGTCACAGCGACTTATGGCGGTGTGATCTCAGGTGAATTTAAAATCATCGTCTCACCTAGAGAGGCACAAAATCAGGAACTCGATAACCATTCAGAAGTACCCGTGTCAAAACCTGCACCGAAGCCGGAAACAACCTCGATCCTTGTAAAACCAGAAGATCTGACTTCGGCTAATGGGAAAGTTATTTTCGAGCTATCGAATGAAAAGAACCAGGTTCTGTTGCCTGCCAACACGGTAGAACTGCTCACAACCAGCACTTTGGAAATCACCAGAGACGATCTTAGGGTAACACTTACGAAAGATGCGCTTCAATATATCGCCGCACAAGTGACCCCAAACGAACTGAAAGACGGAACCATTTCTATTACAATAAACAAATTGGAAAACGAGAACGTAACCACACGGCTGAATCAAACCCTTGGATTGGAAAATGTGATATGGAGAGACGCCAGCGATGCCGTTGACTTCCATCTGAGCATTACGACCAGTAACGGGGAGCAACAAGAAATCAGCAAATTTGAATCTCCGATCACGGTTACCTTTAAGATCAACCCCGATGTGGATAAAAGCCTGTTGGGCATCTATTACATCGACAACAACGGAGAATTGGCGTACGTCGGTGGGAAATTGAAAGGGGATGTCTTGGAAGCTCAGTTGTATCACTTCAGTACATATATCATGCTGGAGTACAACAAACTTTACGCTGATATTCCTGAAGGACATTGGGCGAAACCAGCCATCGCCGAATTGAGCGCTAAGCACATCGTTCAAGGCGTAACCGATAGGACGTTCGAACCTGCCAGAGCCGTAACGCGAGCTGAATTTGCAGCGTTGCTTGCAAGAACTATGCATCTGAATGCAAAAAAACAATCTACTTTTTCTGACGTCTCCGAGCATGCATGGTACGCCGAAGCAGTCGCAGCACTAGCAGAAGCCGGTATCGTGAATGGAGCCGAAAGCAATAACTTCGCCCCGGATCATACGATAACCCGCGAACAGATGGCGGTTATGCTGCTTCGGGCTGCAGAAGTCGGCGGAGCTGCTGCTGGTGCCGAAAGCGTGAAACCGGCATTTACTGATGAAGACACGATCAGTGATTGGGCAAGAGAAGCTATAACGAAAGCAATCGTCCATAGTTTGATTGAAGGGAAAGACCACAATCGCCTGGATCCGCAAGACCCGACATCCCGTGCGGAGAGCGCAAAGTCGATCTACAATCTATTGAAGAGATTGAAATCATCATTGCAATAATGACACTGGAAAAAGATCTGGATGCGCTAAGCTCCAGATCTTTTTTCACTTTTCACATGCGTTATCACAATTTTAGCGAGGCAACTCTACAGATACCTCACGATGAGCTGCCGCAGAGCGCAGCACGCCGTCAATAATCGCTTGTTGGATGAGAATTTGCTCACCAGGAATTGGAGCTGGTCGACCATCCCGAACTGCTTCGGCAAAATCATGCACTTTCTGATCGAACAGATTCAATTTATGCTCGACAAGCGGAATTGGCGTCGATGTATGACCGCCGAATTCATCATGGAATAGCGTGATGGAACCTACGGAGCCATCCCATACACCTGACCACGGCCCAGTACCTGCCGGCATTACTTTAAGACCCGCATCGGTACCGAGGAACATCGTTGCTCCGAGGGTATCCATGTGCATCGCCCACGATATTTTGAATTGCAGCACTAGATCATTCTCGAAGCGCACCATCGCAACCCCGAAATCTTCGACTTCGAACTTGCTCGCTTCCGGATGGTACAAGGCATTCGTACCAAAATGGTTAGACGTAAATGCGGACACAGTTAGTGGACGGGGATATCCAAGCGTATTAAGCGCCATGTCTAGCGAGTAACAACCAATATCCGCCATCGCGCCTGCTCCGGCGAGCTGTTTACTGATGAATGTCCCGCCCGGCATTCCCCGACGACGCCCGCCTCCCGTCTCTACATAGTAGACATTGCCGAGGCGTCCTGATTGCACAATCGTTTGCAGCAGCTTCATATTCGGATCATAGCGAGGCTGGAAACCTAGCGTTAGCATTTTCCCGCTTTCTTTCGCCGCCTGTGTCATTTCAATGCCTTCTTGAAGTGTCACGGACATCGGTTTTTCAAGTAATACATGCTTGCCTGCGCGCAGAGAATCAACAGTAGTTACGTGATGGGAAACATTCGGCGTACAAATACTAACCCCATCCAAGTCCAAGCGCAATAAATCAGTATGGCTATCAAATGAAGCAGCTTCCGTTAATCCTTCCGCTTTCGCAAATGCGAACGCCTTGCCTGGGATCACATCTGCCACACCTGCAATCTCCACATATTCAAGCTTTTTATACGCGGATATATGGGCTCTAGCAATGCCCCCAGTTCCGATTATCCCAATACGCAGCTTTTTGCTCATAATCGTCAATCCTTCTCTCTATGAAAGTGTAGGAAGTCCGAACTTCCCCTTCATTGCAGTACAGATTGACAATAGCATATAGCAAGACGACTTTTTAGTTCATATTGATGCCATCGGAAGTGTAAGATTGCGACACCAGTAAGCTCACCGCTTATTCGATTCGCTAACCCCCCTTACTATCTCAAGAGCTGAAGCCGCACGTGGCCATCCTGCATAGAAGGCCATATGCGTAATCGCTTCTACTAATTCTTCTGTGCTTAGGCCATTCTCTTTAGCCAATCGCGTGTGATACGGAAGTTGTTCCGTCATTCCTCCCGCAACCAGCACCGCAATCGTGACTAAGCTTCGATCCCGAAGAGGCAGCTGCTCCCTTCGCCACAAATCTCCGAAGAGCACGTCTTCAGAGTATTCAACGAATGCTGGCGCGAATTCACCGTAGGCTTCCCTCGCGGTAGACACTATTTTCCGATGAGTCATAGGTCACAACCTATCATAGGCTGCTTTAGCATTTGAGCTTCTCCGTTACCAAACGACCAATCCTCAAATTCGGTATCCACCAGTACCACAAACACATCTTCTTTCCGCATAGGAAGTTCATTGGATAGTTGTTCAGCCAACGCTTTGTATAAATCTCTCTTCTGCGTAGTCGTTCTCCCAGATTTGAGTGTAATTTGAATATAGAGCAGCCCATCACTTCTCTCGACTCCTAGATAGCTAGGACTGTAATAAAACTCCCCCTCCTTATGGGAATGAAACACTTGAAATACATCGTCCTCCGGTACGTTGAAGTACTCCACTAATGCCCTCCCGATCATTCGGCTGATCTGCCCTAACTTGTTAAGATCATATTGGTGCTCGTAGTAGCTGACTCTTATGAATGGCATACCATGCATCACTCCCTTGATGAGATAGCTACATTGTACTCCGTGAATCTTAATCTATATAATGGAATAAAATAATGATCTTAATCAATTTTGTCGATGGAGGTAGAGGGAATTGGATTTAAAAGAATTGATCACTTTTCAAACCATCCTTAAAGAGGGGACGTTCTCTCGTGCAGCGGAGAAATTGAATTATGCACAATCAACTATATCGAATCAAATGCAACGATTAGAGAAGGAAATTGGCGTACAGCTGTTCAATAGGGGATGGGACGTGGAACTGACGAACGCAGGGAAACTATTCGCGTTGGAGATTGAAAAACTCATTCAACATTGGAACGAAGTGACCGATCTGACCAAAGCTTTGCAGCATGATGAAATCGGCAACTTGCATGTAGGCGGAATCGAATCTGCTATACAGATGTTACTCCCTAACACCATGCGGCTATTTCACGAACAGAAGCCACGAATCTCCTGTCAATTCTCGATGGGAAATACCGACGCTTTGTCACAATTAATTATCAAAAAAGAGCTCGATTTCGCAATTTGCGGTGAACCATACGATTCGTCACCCTTCTTTTTCGAGTCTCTTTATCAAGAAAAAATAGCTATTGTCGTTGATCGAGGTCATCCACTTTTGGAACGAAATCAAGTTACTTTCCGTGAGCTTCTTCATTACCCGCTCCTCTCTGGGGGACCCACCTGTCTCTATTTTTCACAGATAACAAAACTACTATCTCGATACGAGGCAACGCTTCCTAATCTGCATACAATGAATCAAATTTCAGCCATCCCTCATTTCGCTAAAGGAACACTGGCTGTGGGTCTCGTTCTGGATTCGACGCCTTTGATCTCGGAAGTGGTGAAAATTAATGTAGCATTGGATGAACCTGTCATCCCCATCGGTATCTTGCAACTTCGTGGACAGCACGCCGCCCCCTTCTCTCCTAAGCAATTGTTCTTACAACTTTTGAAAAAGGTAATGAACGACTCATGAGCGCTCTTTTGGATCTCTACACGGCCTTACCAGATAATAGGCGTACTGCCTCTTCAAGTATCGTCTTATCTCGAAAAAGCATAAATTTGGCTGAATAATCCGTACAAGTTAGCACTGACTCTTGCATCACTGCCAATGCTTGGTCTAGTGTCATCCATTGAACGACCATACCCAGCTGCATTTCGTTTTCAGTAAGCATAGTATGACGGAAGCCAGCATTTGCTTTTGCTAGATAACAGTAGGAGAATTGCATATATTTATTTCTGTTTTTATGCTCTTCGATATACCCCAATTCATGAATGATCTCAGCATCATAACCAGTCTCTTCCTGGATTTCACGCAAAAATGCATCCTTCGAATCTTCGCCGTCATCCACCCCTCCGCCAGGTAGCTTGTACAGGTTCTTTTTGGACATATACATCATGGCAACGTTCAACACATTATCAACTAAAACTCCTCTTGATCCGAATCGCGAGATGGTATCTATGTATTCAGGTGCACTACCTAGAATATCGTTATCTGTAATTTTTCTGATTAGTTGCACAAAATCAACCCCCAATTCATGTCTTCATTCCACATCATTATAAGCTATAGATTCAGTTCTGCGTGTAAAAGAGAAACTCAATAAGTCAGCCTCGGCAGAGTCGTTTGTATTATCAAATCCATGAGTCAATGCAAAAAGAAGGTAACTAAGTAAGGTTGTGAACCGATGCCATCCATTGGACCCATTGGCAATTTTGATTTGGTAAAGAAAATAGACATAGAACATGCTCTCTCAACGATTCTACAGTATCGCCCTTTGTCCCGTGCCAAAATTGCTTCGCTTACAGGTCTCAATAAAATTATTACAACATCCGAACGGATGTCGTTGATTTCAGCGCCAATCTGCAGGAGTGAAACGATTTCCCTTTGCGGGCTGAGTTAACCAAGAGAGTCCCAGATACGGATTTCTATATCAATCCTGCTCCTTATGCAGGGGCTATGGGTGAAGTGCATTTCGGAGGGGCCAAATCTGCTGATCATTTGGTTTATGTGACTAGCTCGTGGGGGTTGTCTGCCGGGGTATACAGCAAGGGCGAATTATTCACCGGATCGACAGGTAATGCAGGGCGATTAGGGCATTCCACCATTCATATGAACGGCAAAAAATGCACCTGCGGAAGCAGGGCTGTTGGGAAATGTACGCCTCCATCAAGGCGTTGTATGAGCTGCTCGACACTACCCCTCAGGCGCTGTCTTTTGCAGAAATTGTGGAGGGCATCAAACGCGGCGATTCTCGAATGACCAGTGCTGTGCACGAGCTTGGCCACTACCAAGGCATCGGTCTCGCCAATGTGATCAACGCCTACAATCCGAAGGTCATCTGCATCGGAGGTCTGCTAGCTCTGCTCGGTCCAACGCTGATCAACTCCATCTGGAACACGTTGCGCGAAATGATTCCAGAGCGCTTCCTCCTGAACCTGGAGATCTACTGTTCGGATCTAGGCGAGCTTGGCATTGCTCACGGCGGCGTCTCGATGGTACTGCGACATCTGTCCGGAATGATTATTGAGCATTCGCTGCTGGAGCAACCGAAAGTGTAAGGAGTCTTTTGGTGAAGAGCATGAAACTAAAAAAAACGCTAACCCTGCAAAGGATTAGCGTCATTTTGTTTTACTACTTTTGAGGTAAACCACCTGGTACATAATAGGGAGGTATCCTAATCCAACCTCGTTTACGCATCAAAGTCTTTAAAGTTACCCCATAGCTTTTCTAATGTTTACTACATCCGCTGCCTAGCCGCCTCAAAAAGCAAAACCGTCGCCGCCATCGCGACGTTCAGCGATTCCGCCTTGCCCTGCATCGGAATAATGACCTGCACGTCCGACTGCGCAGCAACTTCCGGCGACACGCCCTTGGCCTCGTTGCCGAAAATCAGCCACGTCGGCTGCCGCAGGTCCGTGTCGTAACACGAGCCCTGCGCCTGCAGGCTCGTCGTCACGAGCCGCACGCCGCGCTCACGCGCGCGCGGCAACAACTCACCCAAATCTGCCTCCACGATCGGCAGATGATACATCGATCCCATCGTCGAGCGGATCGTCTTGGGATTGAACAGATCGACCGTGCCGCGGCCGAGCACGACCGCTTTGGCACCGACGGCATCCGCGCTGCGGATGATCGTGCCTAGATTGCCGGGGTCCTGAACACCGTCCAGTACCACGACCAGATCGTGCTCGCCGGCAAGCAGCTCGTCCATGCCAACCTGTGGCCGTGTCACGATGGCCACTACCCCCTGCGGCGTCTGTGCGTCCGAACACTTGGCCAACACCGCCGCGCTTACGCCGACCCATTCGACGGCGCAATCACCAGCGAGGGCGACAAGCTCGACAGGACTCCCTTTTTCCGCTAGAAAAAGAATAGCCTCCACCTCTGCCCCCGCTTTCAAAGCTTCCTCGATCAAATGATAACCCTCAATGATATATTTGCCTTGCTTATCTCTGCCGCGCCGCTCTAAGAGCTGAGCCCAGTCCTTCACTCTCGTATTTTGAACAGACATGATTTCTATATATGCATGTGTCATGATTTACCTACTCCGCAAAAGTGACTTCAAAGTTTTGAAGACTCGAATTTTTACCCACAATGACCAAAATATCTTCTTGTTTAATCGGCTCCTCCGCACTCGGCGGTATGATCATCTGTTCGTTATGTTTGATCGCAATCACGTTGCAGTCATATTTGGCACGCACATCGAGTTGACGCAAACTTTTGCCAATCATCTCTTTCGATGCTTTCATTTCTACAATACTATAATCGGCGGAGAGCTCTATATAATCAATAATGTTCGATGAAATCATATGATGGGCTACACGCTGCCCCATATCCCGTTCTGGATAGACGATTTTATCTGCGCCAATTTTTTTGAGTACCTTGCCATGGAGATCATTCACAGCTTTTACGATTGTCGTAGCTATGCCCATCTCTTTGAGAATTAATGTAGTAAGAATACTTGCTTGAATATCTTCCCCTATGGCCACAACCACAACGTCAAAATTCCGAATCCCCAACGCCCGCATAGCTTCCTCATCGGTAGAATCGGCTTGAACAGCATGAGTCACATAAGTGGAAACGTCTTGAACCGTTTCTTCGTCCTGATCAATGGCAAGAACCTCGAATCCTAGTTGTGATAACGTCTTAGCGACAGCTGAACCAAATCTTCCCATCCCAATAATCGCAAATTGTTTTTTCACCGCTCACGTTCCTCCATATTCCCAAGAATATTTCCCATTCATTATACCATACTCAGCCCCTTGAGCCACTTTACAACAATGGAGCCACTGCCTGCATTGGCGAAGAGTGGGAAGGATGAAGCCATCTTAATTTGCACATAGTAATAACGAGAATGAAATGGAAGCGAGGTCCTTGAATGAATATTACCCTTAGACAAGCCATCCACCAGCGGGTTAACAACAAAACACCGGAAGAACTCAAAGAAGTTATTGAAGACTCGATTGGCGGGGAAGAGAAAGTTTTACCTGGACTAGGTGTTCTTTTTGAGATTATATGGCAGCATTCAGAAGCGAGTACGCAAGATACACTTGTCGAAACACTAAAGGAACATCTTCAGTAAATTCCCTCCTAGTATGGACCATCGCTTTGTTAAAATCCTAAAACTTGCTGGGGGATGCTTCGGCATTCCTTAGCAATCGTTCTATTACCTGCCACGCAGAAAACCATCGCAATTGTAACTCACACGTGCAACTTTCATTCATTTCAAAATAAAATCCCCCTCATCAGTCACTGACCAAGGAGGAGGAGATCGCTAAGCTATGCTACTTCATTTACTATAGTTCCGTCAACGGATTCATCGCTTTCGGCTTCTCGCAGCTGCTCTTCATTACATAATGCTGACCAGAGTCAGACGCATCATGGAAACCATGCATCGCTTCCAGCACGTGATAGGCAAGCTCTCCGTTCGCACGATGTGCTGAGTTATCGCCAGTTATTAGCGCTTGTGCCATTGCAGCAACACCGAGTCCGCGGTTATTGTCTATGTAGCCGTGTGAAAGTGGAATCGGTTCATATACCGCAGAACTAGGTTTGCGAATAAGCACTTCCCCGCCAAAGTTATTCGGATTAGGCACACTCAACGAGCCCTGACTGCCGTAGATTTCAATGTGTGGCAGCCCAGTACCCGCCATAATATCAAAACTTGTCACAAGTGTTGCAATAGCACCACTGTGGAAATCTAATACACCAGCCACGTGTGTTGGCGTATCTACTTGAATTTTCTGCCCGCGCTTCTTCTCACTTGAAATCGTGCGCTCCGGGAAGCTCACAGCCGTTGAACCCGTTACACGACGAATGGGCCCGAGCAATGCAACGAGAGCAGTTAAGTAATAAGGACCCATGTCGAACATTGGGCCGCCGCCTTTGGCATAGTAAAACTCTGGATCTGGGTGCCAATGCTCATGCCCCTTACCCATCATGAAAGCCGTAGCGGCAATCGGTGTACCAATCCATCCATCCTGAATCAATTTCACACAGGTTTGGATACCGCCGCCAAGGAACGTGTCTGGCGCACTGCCAATCAGAAGTCCTTTGCGCTTAGCAACCTCCAAGATTTGCAGCCCTTCCTCACGCGTTACGGCAAGAGGCTTTTCCACATAAGCATGTTTACCTGCTTCGAGAATTTGAATACAGACTGCAGCATGTACAGCCGGGATCGTCAAATTAATCACGATGTCCACTTGCGGATCACCTAGTAATTGTTCTACTGTGTACGCATGCGCAATCCCGAACTCTTCGGCACGCGCTTCTGCTTTACTCACATCAATATCTGCACAAGCGACCAACTCCAAGTGTGCGTAGTTAGGAATATTTTTCATATAAGCCGCGCTTATATTTCCGCATCCAATGATACCAACCTTCATCTTACTCATCGCTTCATGTCCCCCTATAGTTAGCGTGTTGCCCAAAGCAATCCGCGTCGCATTAATTCCAACGTTTCTGGCATACGAACAATGTTAGCCTGATGGCCCAGTGAATTATAATAGACTTTGCCTGCACCGTAAGTTTTAGTCCATACGACCGGCATTTCCACATCATCGAAGTCCGTCACCGCATGCACCTTGATCGCAGGGTCGACATGCATATAATATTTTTCCGAAACTACGACGAAATCACCGATCCCCGCTGTCAGTGGCTGCTCGCTATCTTTCATACGAACCGTATAGGTAACACCATCATTTCCAGGATGCGCCACCCACTGGCCGCCTACCATGTACTGGTACTCCACTTCATTACGGAAGGAATCCCCCATCCCGCCATGACAGCCTGCAATCCCCGTTCCGCCAACTTTTACCGCGTTAATGAGAGGTGTCAGCTGCTCTTTCTCAATTTGCCCCATCGTCCACACAGGAACGATTAGATCTATGCTCGCCAAACGTTCCTCATCCCGGAAGCTGTCCAGCGTGTCTGTTACTTCTACCCCATAGCCCTCTTCACGCAGCACACCTGCAAAAATCCCCGCAACCTCCTCGGGTTGATGACCATCCCAGCCACCCCATACAATCAATGCTTGTTTCTGACTCATGCCATTCCCGCTCCTCTCTCCATGACCCTTTTATACTTCACTTATACGAACCCAGCGACGCTGTTCGATCGATTGATCCACGGCTTCCAGTACCTCTTGACACTTGACGCCATCCACAAAATTCGGAACTGGTTGTCGATCCTCAGAGAGGGCTGTCATCAACTCCACAACTTCATGTACGAAAGTGTGCTCATACCCGATCGTATGTCCTGCTGGCCACCAAGCATCCATATAAGCATGTGAGGCATCTGTTGCAAGAACACGTCTGAAGCCCTGAACATCCTCATCATCACTTGTAAAATACACCTGCAACTCATTCAATCGCTCAAAATCGAATTTCACGCTGCCTTTACTGCCATTAATTTCAAAAGAGTTCGTACACCGGTGCCCGGGAGCAAATCTCGTTGCCTCGAAGCTGCCCAATGCACCATTCGCGAAGCGTGCCATGAATAATGTCGCATCATCAACCGTAACAGGACCATGCGGTGCATCTTTGCTGCCTTTGGCACTTAGCCCCGTCATCGATGTCGGAAGCGGACGCTCCTTCACGAATGTTTCACTCATTCCGATCACTTCGGTCATCTCGCCAACGAGGAAGTGCGCCAGATCGATCAGATGCGCGCCCAGATCGCCATGCGATCCTGATCCCGCAATCTCCTTCTGCAAGCGCCATACCAACGGGAACGTCGGATCGACGATCCAATCCTGCAAAAACCATGCACGGAAGTGGTAGATTTGACCCAGTCGGCCGCTCTCCACGAGCTTCTTCGCCAGCTGAACCGCCGGTGCAAAACGATAGTTGAAGCCGACCATGTGCTTCACGCCAGCTTCTTCGGCCGCTTCCAGCATCTCCCTTGCATCCGCAAGGGTCAGCGCTAGCGGCTTTTCGCAGAACAGATGCTTGCCCGCTTTCGCTGCCGCCAAAGCAATCTCCTTGTGCGCATCACTCGGCGCATTGATATCGACGACGTCGATATCCGGATGCGTAACCAGCTCGCGCCAATCCGTTACATACCCGTCCCAGCCGAATTGTTCTGTTGCCTGACGAACACCACTCTCGTCGCGACCACAGATGAGCTTCATCTTCGGAATCGCCGTCTTTGGAAAGAACATAGGTAAATCTTTATAAGCATGACTATGTGCTTTTCCCATAAATTTATAGCCAATCATACCGATATTGAACGTTTTTTTCATCGTATACACGCCTCCCCAAGTGTGTTGTTACCAGCCTATCCACCCAACTCATCCCCCATAAACTGTAGAAAATCCATCTAAACCTCCAAACAAGCTAATTCCAAGGTAATTACCTACAGGAAATCCAGTTATTTCTCTAAAAACCCTAGCACTCTCACTTCACACTCGACACTCTGCATCCACTTAGCACATAGCACCCATTCCTCAACTATCAGCCCTTCAGCTCCCTGCTCTCAACACCCCAGGCTTCGACGACTGCCTAATCTTCACTTCCGTCGGCAGCTTAACTTGCAGTTGAGCCTTGCCCGCTCCCTGCCCGACAGTAGCAAGCACTGCGCGTGCCGCCTGCTTGCCCATTTCAAAGAAGGGCACTTTAATGCTGCTGAGCGGCGGATCACTTAACTTGGCGGCATCCGAGTCATCGCACCCGATGACCGCATAATCTCGCCCAGCTATCCATCCCCGTTCACGAAGTCCTTGCATGAGTCCAATGGCCATTCGGTCATTAGCCGCAAACACAGCTTCCACCTGATCACGGTTCTCCCACACCTTAGCGGCAATCTCATATCCGCTAGTACGACTGTAGTTCCCCTCAAATTGCAAATAAGGATCCATCGTTAAGCCGGCCTCTAGCATCGCCTTTTGATACCCCTGAAGTCTATCTAATGAATTGGTGTATTGGGGAGAACCATTGAGAAAGGCAATCTTCCGATAGCCTTCATCCAGTAAATGGCGTACCGCTTGATAGCTCCCCTCCACATGATCCGCGTCAACTTCAAGGAAGGATAGCCCCTCGAATCGTTGATTGACCAAGCAGAACGGTAGTCCCTGTTCCTGCAATTGCAGTAAAGAACTTCGCTGTGATTCAGTATCTCTCGCCCCCAGAATGACACAGGCATCTACCTTTTGCGAGCGATATAACCGGCCATAATCCAACTCGTCATCTGGTGTTAGGAGGGACAACAACATGTCATAGCCCTGTTCCCTCACTTGCTCCCCAATCCCGCTAAGAATCTCTGCAAAATAATACGCGGAAAACAGATGCACCTTCGGCATATACGGAAGCACGACACCAAGATTACCGCTTCTTCTTCGAGCAAAGCTTTGCGCAATCGCATTCGGATGATAGCCAAGTGCCTTCGCTGCTTCGAGAACTCTTTCTTTGGTTGCAGGCTTCATCGGACCAAGTCCATTGAATACACGAGATACAGTCGCCTCTGATACCTTGGCTAACTCGGCAACTTCTTTTCTCGTCACCATGTAGATTGGCTCCCTTCCGCTCACTTACACATAAAATGTACACGCGTACATTCTCTCATTCAGAACCTACTTCTGTCAATATAAATTCAAACACTTTACACTTCATTTCATTTTCGTCATCATTCGACATTTTCATCAATTTTCCATTAAGAAACTCGCATATAAAGTCCATTTTTTGTCATAATAGCAAACTCTTAATATTGTTTATCTCCTCTTAGAGCTTTATGATAAAGGATATTGGGACAACAATGAGATGGGAATGAGTGATAGCAAATGAAAGCAATCTGGCGCCATCTTCTGTTCACTGCGTCAACAACGATCGAAGCTCTCACGAGCAGGACAAAGATCACTCGACTTCACTCTCGCGGGCAGCTCCTTGCCCAGTTAGAACATGCTGTTCGGAAACACGATGACACCTCATCCTCTCAGGTCCGTGCATGTCTTGTTTTCGATATTGATCGTTTTCGCCAAGTGAATGTCTCCCTAGGATACGCATGCGGAGATCATCTATTGCACGAATTAAGCCGCAGATTGAAATTACTAGATCACATCGATCTTGTTGTTCGATCTGGCGATGATGAATATACACTTCTTCTTCGAGCAAATAACCAAGAACAACTTCAATCTGCGCTCCATCGCATTCAACACGTATTTGATTCTCCCTTTACCTATCAGGGTCAGGACTGCTTCCTTCGTGCAAGCTTCGGTCTGAATGCCCTTACGATAACACCTGAGAATATAGCGCAGGCACTCCACCAAGCTGAGCAAGCACTCCTCCTTGCCAAACAAACGGGCAAGAATAAACTTATTACTTTCCACTCCATGCCTTCACTAACACAGTTCACTAGTCAGATTCAAATGGAGACCGACCTTCGAAAAGCGATCACAGAGAATCAGCTTTTGTTATACTACCAACCTCGACTTGAGCTCTCGACCGGTCAAATTACTTGCCTTGAAGCCTTGGTGCGTTGGAATCATCCTACACATGGCATGATTGCGCCTGCCGATTTCATCCCGATTGCTGAGGAATCCGGCCTCATTTTGCCACTAGGTGAATGGGTATTGCGGGAAGCCTGTCTACAGAAAGCACGATGGCTCGCTGAAAATAAGCTTGATTTTCAAGTTGCCGTCAATATTTCACCTTGCCAGTTTCAAGATGAGAACTTTGCGGATAAAGCCATTCACATCATTCAACAAACCGGCATTAACCCCTCTTATATGGAGTTCGAAATTACCGAAAGCTCAATTATGCAAAATATGGAGAAAACAATCGCCGTCCTTGATAAGCTTTGTTCCAAAGGAATTACCATCTCCATCGATGATTTTGGAATTGGTTATTCGTCCCTCAATTATTTGAAAGAGTTTCCTATTCATTGCCTCAAAATCGACCGTTCCTTCGTCAAAAACATTCAAAGCAATTCCAATGATTTAGCGATTACCAACGCCATCATTCACCTCGGCCATGCCCTCAATATCCAAGTGGTCGCCGAAGGGGTTGAGGATGTGGGACAGCTGGATATTCTTAAAGAAACCACCTGCACAACAATTCAGGGTTTCTTGCTAAGTCCCCCTATTTCCGCCTATGACATTGAACAAACCTTTCATATGTATGACAACAGACCGGTTATGATTTCATAACCGGCCATAAGCTTTGGCGTATCTTCTTATTTTGGCAAAAACGCGCTTATCCTTTAATTTCCGAAAAATGTACGGGTCTGGACTCGTATTCACTTCAAGAATCCATGGCTCCAGATCTTTATCTAAGGCCACATCGACGCCTATCTCTTTTACCCCTCTATACCGAGCATTAATCGCCTTAGACACCTGGATTCCCATCACTTGCAGCCGCTGCACAAACCCTTTCCTCTCCGTAGGAGGCAAATACTTCTTTAACAAAGTATCCACCGATTTCAACGTACCTCCATTATGAAAGTTCGTCACAATCTTTGCGGGATGTGCCACGCGGCCAATTATCCCTGTCGTCTCCCATTTGCGAGTAGGCGTTTGCTGCACCATAACGCGAAGATCAAAGCGGTTCCCCTTGTAGGTCAACAGATGAATCCCTTTCTGAACTAAATAAGGCCGTTTCCTTGTCACCTTGAGGAGTGAGACGTACATGTCTGCGAAGGTTTTGAACCTTTTGATGGTGACCCCCGATTGGTAGGAATAGGGCCGTTCTGCATCCTCCCCTGCTAACTCGATACGGATCACACCGTTCCCGAACATGCCTATATTGGGTTTCACGTAGACCATTTTATATTGTTCGAGCATTTCTTGTAAGGTTGCTGCAGTCATGCGTTTGGTGCTTGGCACATACTTGCGAAGTGATTCAACCGACTCGACGGCCTTGGTTTTTCCGATTTTGCTGCTTACATATCTTGCCTTATTCAAGGGCAGCGCCTTTTTTGAACTATTCTTTATTCTCTTCTTCATACTTAGCCTCCAGCTTCGAATTCACCCCATCCTAGTGTATGAAGGCAACTGAGCATTGGCGACAACATCCAACAAGAAGAGGCTTTCCCTGAAATCTTCAGGAAAAGCCTCTTTTTACTTGCTATTATGGGGCACTCGTTAAGAACTGTGCACTTGGATTTTTATCAATGGAAGAGCGCAGCGCATATTCACTTTCGAACAAGCCTACGAAATTCCCTTTCTTATCTTTCACCAATTGAGAGTTAATCCGGAATTTAGCTGGATCGATTTTATCATCGATAATCCAACGCGCGAATTGATAATTCTGACGTTGCAAAAGGATATCCACACCATACTCCGATTTCATCCGATGCTCCAGAACTTCGAATTGAAGTTGGCCTACGACGCCAAGTATCATATCTTCGAAACCAATCGTGGTGAAGACTTGGATCATCCCTTCTTCAGTCAACTGATCGATCCCTTTCAGGAACTGCTTTTGTTTCAAGGCATTTTTGATCGATACCTTGCTGAATAGCTCCGGTGAGAAGGTTGGCAGTTCATCGAAGACGACCTCTTCTCCCTCGCTTAAGGAATCACCAATCCGGAAAATACCTGGATCGAATAGACCAATGATATCCCCTGGGAAAGCTTCTTCCACGATATCACGATCTTGTGCTAGGAACTGCTGCGGCTGTGCCAGCTTGATATCCTTGCCGAGCCTTACATGCTTCACGGACATTCCTCGCTCGAACTTTCCGGAGACGATACGTAAGAAAGCTACGCGGTCGCGGTGAGCGGGATTCATATTCGCTTGAATTTTGAACACATAACCAGAGAATTTCTCTCTCGTTGGCTCGATCACACCAGCAGTACTAGTGCGCGGCTCAGGTTGTGGCGCTAATTGCAGGAAGTTCTCGAGGAACGTCTGAACCCCGAAGTTGTTCACCGCACTCCCGAAGAAAACAGGCGTAAGTTCACCCTTCATCACTTTTTCCATATCAAAAGGGTCACCAGCAACATCCAACAGCTCGATATCTCCGCACAATTGCTTGTGCAGGAACTCACCAGCGATTTGCTTCACTAACGGATCTTCTACACCATCCACTTTGCGGACTTCAATTTCCTTATGATCGTCGCCTTGGTATAGCTCTAACTGCGATTTCCCTCGGTCGTAAACCCCACAGAACTGCTTCCCTGACCCAATTGGCCAGTTCATCGGATAAGAACGAATGCCGAGCACTTCTTCAAGCTCTTCTAATAACTCGAACGGATCACGGCCCTCACGGTCCAATTTATTAATGAATGTGAAAATGGGAATCCCACGCATACGACATACTTGGAATAGCTTCTTGGTCTGTGTCTCGACCCCTTTGGCAACGTCGATCAACATCACCGCGCTATCCGCGGCTGTCAATGTACGGTAGGTGTCCTCACTGAAATCTTGGTGACCTGGTGTATCCAGAATATTGACGCGGTGACCTTCATAGTCGAACTGCATAACGCTTGATGTTACAGAGATACCCCGTTGTTTCTCAATTTCCATCCAGTCCGATGTCGCATGTTTACTCGCTTTACGGCCTTTAACCGTTCCGGCTAAGCGAATTGCGCCCCCGAATAAAAGCAGTTTTTCTGTTAATGTTGTTTTCCCGGCATCCGGGTGAGAAATAATCGCGAACGTCCGTCGTTTAGCGACTTCCGTTTCGAGAAGCTTAGTGAGTTGGGTTTTCATGTGTTCGTTTATTCCCTTCTTCTTTTAGAGGTAGTTCAAAAAGTCCACTTTTGATCACGAAGTAGTCCATGAAGCGTATTCGACATCGAATATTGAATTCAGCCGGAACTTCCGGTGCTCACGTAGCTCTCACTACGCTCCGCTCCTCATTTCCTAGCTTCTTTCAATCTTCTCGGTGCTGAAAACCGGACTTTTTGAACACGTACTTATACCTATGACTACTTCAGAATCAAGCGTGTGCTTTCTCCAGGGGAACGGTATAGTTCGCTTCTTCGATGAACGTGCGATTACTGAATTCCCTGCCGCGCACAACCACTTTATCTGCAAATACTTGCACATAAATACCCTGTGCTTTATCCTGTGCAGTTTGTTGGTACGCCCGATTCAGCGTTCTCCCTACAGAGGCATTATGGAAATAATGGAACGTTTCCTGAATATAGTGCGGTGTCCCATTCTGAAAATCCTGATGACGATGACCACAGAAGACGAATACATTTTTGTAAGGCTTCAACGTTTCGCGGAACTGTATGGCTCGAATGAGCTGGTGAGTAGCACCATCGGTGCCAACAGGCGGCAATGGTTGATGCGTCATCACAAACAGAGGTCTTCCTGGTTTATATAAATTGCCCATCCTTCCTTTGAACCAAGTTAGCTGTTCATCGGAGTACCATGCACCTTCACCCACCTCGGGCTTCTCTTGCACGTAAGCTTCTTGTGATAGCAACAGTATAGAGTGTCCGTTCGTCGTAAAATCATTATAAATGGAAGTATAGCCCATGAATTTCTTGAACTGCTCTCTACTTACCGCATCACTTTTGCCATTCGGCACTTTATCTTGATCCCAACTATTCGCTTTATTAATCCAAATCGTATAATAATCATGATTCCCCATGTTCCCATGAATAGGAGGAAGCTTATAATTATTCAGTATGGCACGCAATGCCTTATAGTCAACCTCGGTTCCTGTATCCGTCAAATCACCGGTCAGCATAATTGCATCGACAGGACCATCGAATTGAGTGACATCATCTAACGCAAGCCTAAGCTTTTTATTGGGAAGCGAATCTCCCGATGTAACATGAAGGTCACTTAAGATAAAAAAGGACATCAACGGGCCGAGAGGCAGAGGTTCATCCGAAGGCGTTGGCGTAGCTTGAGGAGGCTCGGAGCTAGCAATGGGTGCGGCTACAGCCTGTTCCTCGGGAATGAATTTCTTCTTTACAAGTAGACTAAACCAAGCACTTAATCCTACTAAAACAGCCCCAATGGCAAGCAGCCATCGCACAAACGCTCTCCGTGACATCGATGCACCTCTAGTGTATAAAATGAAAAAATGGCCATATGCACTAGTATACCACAAATTGTGACCTATACGTCGTTCAGACTCGACAACATCAAGGATTTTCTTGCTGCGCTTGTACCTGCATGCAAAAAACCAACAGGCGAATTTCGCCTGTTGGATAAGCTCCCTATGCTAAGCCAATACGGTTGTTTTCTGAACAGCTTCCCAATCGACTTCCCCTTCATTCTGGCCATTAATCGGCCACCACTTGAATCCATCGTCACTCAAGAGCTTCGCTGCTTCTGCAGGACCCCATGAGCCAGCAGGATAGTGCTTGAGGTCATCTGTCTGTTCGCTCCATGCAGCCGCGATGCGATCCACATAAGACCATGCAAGCGCAACTTCATCCCAACGTGTAAAGTAAGTGGAATCTCCGCGAGTTGCATCATACAGCAAGCGCTCGTAAGCCTCTGGTGTATTGATACCGATTTGACAGCTTTGACAGAAATCCATCGCAACCGGTACGATCACGCCTTCTGAACCAGGTTGCTTCGCGTTCATTTTCAAATAGATGCCTTCCATCGGATTCACACGGAATACGAGCAGATTCGGCTCTAGCTCATGCTTTTTAGCCAAATAGACATTGTTTGGAATGTTCTTGAATTCCACAACGACCTCTGTCGTTTTGACTGGTAGTCTTTTTCCAGTACGAATATAGAATGGCACACCCGCCCAGCGGAAATTATCCACGTGAACACGCGCTGCAAAATAGGTTTCTGTCGTCGATTGCGGATTCACCGAATCCTCTTCACGGTATGCAGGCAGTGCTTTGCCTTTGGAAGAACCGCTGGCATATTGACCGCGAATCACGTTCGCACGTACATCCTCGCCGTCTTCGAACAGACGAAGTGAACGGAGCACCTTCACCTTCTCATCACGTATATCCTCCGGATGTAAACGGCTAGGCGGTTCCATCGCCATCATCATCAGCATTTGCAGCATGTGATTTTGCCCCATATCGCGAAGAGCCCCTGAGTGGTCGTAGTAGCCACCGCGCTCTTCTACACCAACAGTCTCACTCAACGTGATCTGGATGTTCGCTATGTATTTATTATTCCAAAGCGGTTCGAAGAAAGCATTCGCGAAGCGAACGAACTCGATGTTTTGGACCATTTCTTTACCCAGGTAATGATCGATGCGGTAAATATCCTTCTCTTCGAACACTTGACGAAGCTGTCCATTCAAACGCTCCGCAGATGGTAAGTCGTAACCGAATGGTTTTTCAATAACCAGACGATGCCAGCCCTTCGTATTAAGCAAGCCACCTTCGCTCAAATTGTACGATACATTGCCGAACAACTCAGGCGCGAGTGCCAAATAGAACAGACGGTTGCCGCCCGTTTGATACTTCTCATCCAATTTCGCTGTCAGTGTATTCAGTTCATGGAAACCTGCGACATTGTTAATGTCGAGTGACATATACTCAAATCTTTGGGCGAATTTCTCCCATTCTGCAGCATCCGTATTTTTGTAACGAGCGAAATCTTGAATCGAATTTTTCACGTCTTCACGGAATTGCTCATTCGTCCGAGGTCTGCGAGCCAGACCAACTACAGCAAAATTTTCTCCCAGCTTGCCTTCCCGATAAAGGCTATAAAAGGCTGGAAACAGTTTTCTTTTCGCTAAATCTCCCGTTGCTCCGAAAATATAAAACACAGCTCCACTCATCTATGCATCATTCTTTCTCTATTAGAATTAGTTAATATGCTTAGCATACCTAAAATTGTCAAGCTATTCAACTTATATAGACACTTTATCTCATAACATTTTCTTATGAGAAACTAGACATTCGTCTATACCGTTACATTCTGCATGGCATAGGCTAACAGTACATACGAACACGGAGGTGCCCTTAGTCATGCAACCCTTTCACCCAATCACCGAAAAAAGCTGCAAAAATCTTGTCGGAAAGCACGTTCTTGTCTACTTAACGAATGGCTCAGAGATCTATGGGATCGTTAGTCGAGTGGAGAAAAACAAGCTTATCTTAAATGACAATCAACAAACAAGCATCAAGTCCTATTCCAAAACCAGCAAGCCAACGCCTACGAAGAAGGGGAAAAAGAAGCAAGCTCAACCTGATGCCCCGACTCAGACGTCAACAGAAAATCAGTTGTCTTCCTTCGGGCTTATCCGTTTTGGAGGGCCTTTACAAGCCCCACTAGCTAGACCCAATGGTCCCGTAGATATCCAAATCGACTATATTGCTGCCATGCTTAGTGAATGACGGAAATCAAGGCTGTGGATGCTTAGCTCATCAACAGCCCCTTTCTCAACGTTTCAACCTTTTATTCATGCGATAACAGCTAAGCTCAGGCACATACGAATCAATTTCATAACCTCTTTTGCTATAAAATCGTATTGCCTTCGGGTTGCTGTCATCAACAAACAGCTCCACCGTTTGGCAACGTTCACTAAGCCCGTAGTCTTCTGCAGCCTTCATAAGTGTATGTCCAATACCTTTGCCCTGCTCACGGGGATCAACAGCCAGCATATCAATGAAGAGCTTGCTCGATTTGCGTATGATCGAAATGAAGCCGTAAGGCCGTTTGTACCCTTTGGCGATGACGAACGTTTTATTGGCGTTCAATCGCTTACGGATCTCTGAGTAGGTCACAGAATTACCTGAATCATACATTCTGGAAAAAGGAACTAATTGTTCAACAACTAAGCGATATATAGCAGCGTCGTCAATGGTAGCCAAACGTTTGCGTATCACATGGCACCGCCTCCACAAGAAGCAATAATGCTATCTTATGTAGCGAATCCCGTAATTGACCCCACAATACCAATTTACCCCAGTCTACTGGGGTGATATACTTAGCGTATGTGAAATGAGGTGATCGCATTGATCAATGCTTACCCGTCCGTCATGGCAGTGAACAGGTATCAAACTCATAAAGATTATTACCGTGTTGGCGCTGTAAGTGCGGTCTCTGGAGGTAAATCGAATACCATACGTCGTATGTTGGATTTACCGTTTGAGCAGCTCGCCTATAAACAGTTCGCACAGACGGCCGCCAAAGACGTGGCTGGCTTGGTTCAATCTACGCAAAACGTTAAACAATCCGCTCAGACACTCGTCAACACGACTGCTTTCACTCCGACTAAAGAGTCACAAACCGACATCACCCAGAACCTTCTAACGTTTATTCATACATATAATGAATTGCAAGATCAACTAGGGGATTCACCCGACTACGTGAGTCATGCCCTGCTTCAAGGCCTAGAAGGGGCCTCAAAGCCCAACACATTGCATGATCTGGGCATCGCCAAGAGTGATAATGGCAAGTTGACCCTACAACCTGAGGTGCTAGAGAAGCAACTTAATCAACCTAGTGCCATTAATCGCAAAAGTTTGCTTGATCTCACCAGCTTCGCTAGCTCGTTAGTAAGCCGTATTGATCATCTGCAGCAGCTGCCTTCCGTCTCATTGTTTCAACTTTCCACATCACCGCTTAAGCCATATGGTCAGTATCAATCCCAGCTTGAGGCGTATCTGCCTGTTCCAATGCGCGGCCTATTGCTGGATGCGAAGATGTGACTCCCAACGGGTTTTTCTGGCTAGTCAGTAGCCCTACTGCGATATTAGCTACCGCAGGGACTTCTTGCAGGAACAGCCCCGCCGCCTCCCGCAACGAACGCTCCCCATCCGAGTGCAACCCCATTCAACATTAACTGGAAAACATGTAGTTATTTTCACAGTTTCGAGCCATTAATCTCAAACAACTGGAAAACCTCCAGTTATTTCTCCCATATCTACTCCTTTTCCATCAAAAGTGGAGAAATAGATGTACATTATCCATTTATTCGCGGATTCAAGGTAATTCGGACAAATTTAACTGTATCTTTTACTTCTAAAGCTACCCTAATCAAACGTCCTTTAGCCGCCCCGGACTCCTGTTCTGACCCAACTACAACAAAAAGGCTGTATCCCCAAGTAGAATCATCTACTGGTGATACAGCCTCTTCCATTTAAAATAGCTTTTTCCCTAGCACATGGTCAATAGGAATGAAGCCAATGACGCGACTATCCATGCTATTGTTCCGATTATCCCCCATCACGAAAATATGATCAGCTGGAACGGTCCACTTTTTGTTCCCGTTCGCTCTCATTTCCTCATTGATGTAAGACTCATTCAGAAGCTCCCCGTTGCGATACATCTGATTATCCTTAAGCTCAAGTTGGTCCCCTGGCTTACCAATCACACGCTTAATCCATACATGCTTATCATCGCCTCGAACAAATAAGCTGAGCAATGGGCTGTCCAACAAATCATGTTTAAAAGTCCGCTTCATCTCAACCCTAGAGTCGATAATGACAATATCTTCATAATTAGGTTCGTAGTGAAAGGTATGCGACAATTTCGAAACATACACTCGCTGACTATCATGCAATGTCGGATCCATCGAATGGCCGCTGACTCTCGTAGATTGAAATACAAAAACTCCTAGAAAGACGACTAATACAAAGGAAATCGCAATGGAACCAAACCAGCTCCAAATCTGTTTGACTAGATTCAAATTTATCGCTCCCTTGCCTTATTCCGCCAGTCCGTGCTTAAAGGCATAAATCGCCGCTTGCGTGCGATCTTCTACGCCAAGCTTGGATAGAACGTTGGTGACGTGGAATTTCACCGTCTTCACACCGATAAATAAATCATCAGCCAACTCTTGATTCGATTTGCCCTTCGCGATCAAGCGAAGCACTTCCATCTCGCGGTCCGTTAGCTCCTCATGGGGCTCCGCAACCGGCTTCGGTTGACGGAAGCGATTCATGATTTTCGAAGCCACCTGCGACTCCAGAATCGATTGCCCTTTGGCCGCGGCTCTAATCGCTTGCGCGATTTCGGAGGCACGCGAGGTTTTCAACAAATAACTGAAGGCACCCGCTTCAATAACTGGATACATTTTCTCATCATCTAAGAAGCTAGTCAATACAATGACCTTACAATCAGGGTATAGTTGCAGTAATTTCCTTGTCGTTTCAATGCCGTCCATACCTTCCATAACAAGGTCCATCAGAACCACATCAGGACGGTATTCCTGGGCTAAACGAATGCCATCGTGGCCATTACTCGCTTCGCCTACGACCTCAATCCCATCTTCCGTCCCTAGAACAGCTGCTAGTCCGATTCTGACCATTTCATGATCATCGACAAGTAGTACTTTGATTAAGGTGTCGTCCATTTGCTTCTTCCTCTCTATGTACGATGTTAATTCTCGATCAATTGAGAATCGGTTGCTAAGATTGGTACTCGAATCTCGATACGTGTTCCTCGGTCTGGTGCTGTAATAATATCCACTGAGCCGCCGATTTCGTTCACACGTTCCTTCATGGACACGATGCCATAGGAAGTCAGCTTCTTCGCATCCAGCTCAAAACCAACACCGTCATCGCGGATCACTAATCGGATGCCGTCTGAACGATGCAGCAGCTTCACTTCCAGCTTATTCGCCTTAGAGTGACGCAGAGCATTCGAAAGTGCCTCTTGCACAATTCGGAATAAATGATCCTCGATCCCTTTGTTCAAGCGTATCTCCTCATCCATATCCCAGCTAATCGCCATTGGAACTTTGGCCGCCAGCTCCTTCAAGAGCTCAACGAGTCCCTCCGACAGTCGTTTTCCTTCGAGATGGATCGGTCTCAAATGCAGCAACAAGGCTCTCATTTCGGATTGAGCGACGGAAGCCATTTCTTCAATAAGATGAATCTGCCGCTTCGCTTTCTCGAAATCTTTATCCAGTGTCCGTCCAACAGCCGTGGCTGTCATAGATATAGCAAACAACTGCTGACTTACCGCATCATGCAGCTCGCGCGCCAAGCGCTGACGCTCTTCAATAACCGCGGAAAGCTTGGCTTTCTCGGTAAGTTCAGCATTACTATTCGACAGCCGTTGAAGGGAGGTCACTTGCTCTTCCCATCGCTTCATAATCCGGCCGAGTTGTTCGCCTAAGCGTCCAATCTCATCATCATCCCCGTTTTGAAAGCCTTCTCGGGCAAATGTTCCTTTTTCTAATAAAATCATCGTCTCCATCATCGGCTCCAGTCTGCGTGTCACCTTAGAGCTGTTCCAGTAACCGAACACCGCACCAATTACACCCAGAATCAACAAGGCCATGAACGAGAACTTGACACCCTGCTGCCAGCTGGTAAAGGGCTCAATTAAATGTCTTGAATTCAGAAAATACAGCATAGCACCGAAAACGGCGAAGCTAAAAAGGATGGCTTCCCCCATGCTGCGCCAGATCATGTTCGTTAATCGTCGTTTGTAGCCATCCACTTGGTGAAGAACCCCCTAAAGAAAGTTACAATACTTTGACCTTGATATCTCCTACGATGAAAGAGAGTATGAGTTTCACCCGATGGTCGCAATGTTGATAATTCTGCGATTGCCAAACTACTTTGTTCATCACACCTGATTCTTTTTCTTCCGCGATTTGAAGCTGACCTAGCATGACGGAAGCTGTAACGGAAACGCCGATATCATCAGGCACTTTTATATCGATATCTCCTACAACACCCTGTAGGATAACTGTTGTTTCTTTTTGTTCGAGAATGGCCATTGAAAGATCTATATACGTTTCTCCCACCAAGTACCAAGTCGAGGTATTCCGTTGAATCCATGGCTCTCGTCCTAGGCGAACACTATCGACAATCTTTTGCTTTTGGGTATACGTATCATCTTTATGAACCTGCTTGGATCGAATGAAAAATAAACCTAATGAAATCAACACAACCGAAATGACAATGGTGAGATGATCACCAAATAAAATGACGGCACCAATCCCCATCAGCACATAACCCTTGCGCTCTTTGCGTGAACGAACACGATGAATGCCCAGCAAAATAAGGATTACGGCCATAACGGGAAAAAAGCCTATGGTATGTTCCAGAAGCAAAAAAACACCGGCTCCAATCAGCACAAGCGCTGTATTCCGGCTGCGGTTATTTTTCGTTTCCTCTCCCATCGATGCACCTCCTCTGGCTGCCATTTCTCTTACGTTCATACGATTCCTAGCATACCATAAGAATGGACGACCTCCAAGATGCAAATCCTTATAGAGCAAGGCTTTGCTTTCGTGGAGGCCACCATCCAGGACTATTTGCTATCGCGTGGATCTCGCCCATCGCGAGAACGCTGCTCCTGCTGCCACTCATGCTGCAGCTTGCTTCGCAGCACGCGCAGTTCATGCTGAAGGTTGCCTCCGGCTTCCTTCAGCGTTTCCTTCGACAGGCGGCCCGCCACGCGGAGCCCCTGCAACGCCTCCCGGCCGAGCTCGCGGCCGGTAACCTCCAGCTCGCGCCAAGTGTCGCGAGCCTCTTTGCCGTGCAGCCCGCCGCACGGCTGCACATCCTCGGCTGCGTGCCCCACACGCAGCACGCGCAGTTCCTCTGCGAGCGCCAGGCACAAGTCCTGGCTGCTCGCGTACTGCGCGCGGTAGTGCTCGCTCGCAGCTTCCTCGCGCAGCTTCTCTTGCAGCGCGAGCCTCGCGAGATCCTCTTCGCCAGCGCGCATCGCAAGCTCGGCCTGCTCGCCGCGCAGCTTCGCCATCTCTTCCGCTCGCGCGATGTGACTGCGCAGCGCAATCGTTGCCTGCAGCGCGTCCTCGTAGCGCTCCTCAAGCTGAGCTATCAGGCTGCCGTCATTAGAGCCAGGATTCGTTTTGCCGATAGTCTCGTGCCAGACGGTTTCAGCCATTTTGCCAATACGGTCAAATATATTAGTAGGATCAATTTCCCGATTCTTATTGTTCATGTTAAATCGCCCCTCACCCTTCATCATACTCTTATGGTAGCTCACTTTCTGATGTTCTAAAACCGACTATCGACTGTTTTTGTACCTAGACCTAAGTCCAGTATCAGAGGGGCATAACCATATATTGGTCGTTGTCCGAGCATGCCTGTGATGATAAAATATTTGAAGCCGAGTCTAGTGCATAAATAAGGCACTGGTACGGGGGACGAAATACTTGGGGTGAATATTTGCTTCGGCTTGGAGCAGACTAGGGAGAACCTTCTTCCCGAACCCGTCAACTAACCTCGAAGGCTCATGAAGGAGGATTACCAATTGAATAAGCTTACTAAAGGGTTAACTAGCCTTGCTGTTTCACTAACAGTTTTGGCAGGAGGCTTTCTTTCCCCATTTACTGCGCCAGCGCAAGCGGCTGAAATGGAAGTGAAAGTGCAAGTCAATGATGACCTGATCCATTTCCCTGATGCACAGCCATTTCTGGATGGCAACCACACGACCCAAGTTCCACTTCGGTTTGTAACGGAGAAGCTTGGATACACAGTGAATTGGAAAAAAAATGGAAATCAGATTCAGGTAACATTAACTAACAACCAACATACGATTACCTTGGTTTCAGGGCAAAAAGAAGCCAACATTGATGAGGAAACGGTCGTCTTAGACGGAGCTTCCCAATATCAAAATGGACGGGTATATGTGCCGCTTCGTTTCCTATCCACAACCGCAGGCGTACCTGTGCAGTGGGATGCAAGCAGTAATCTAGCTATCTTAAGTAAAGATGGCGAGCAGCATGCACCTGATTATCAAGTATTTGAATCTACAGCTTACTCGGCAGATCCTTCTGAAAATGGCGGCTATGGAGCCTTTGATTACATGGGCAATCCACTAGCGATCGGCACAGTAGCTGTTGATCCTTCCGTCATTCCACTTGGCACGAAGCTTTATATTGAAGGTTATTCGTTTAGCGGGCTTCCTAAAGGCGGAATGTATGTCTATGCAACCGATACCGGTGGAGCTATTAAAGGAAAGCGACTAGACATCTTTGTCCCAGGCTCGAGGAATTCCCTACGAAGCTTTGGCATTCAGAAAATTAAAGTGTACCAAATTCCTAATTAATTGCATGGAGAGAGCTGCCCTAAGAGTCATCAAGGGCAGCTCTTTTTGATAGGTGAATGTTCCATCGAATAAGGGCATATGTCCAATCAACAGGGTTCCCACCTACATATGATGTATAGTGTTTAACCCACATTCATTCAAAACCGGAGGGGATACTATGTCAGCTGTAGTTGGTTGTGGAACGCCAGGATACGGAAATTCCGTAGGTATAATTCTTGTTCTTTATGTACTGTTGGTCATCATTCTTGCTACTTTCTACTAAGACCATCTTCCGCCTGAGAAAATAGACCCGCCTACTGAAGCTTCTCATTTCGAAGCTTCAGTAGGCGGGCTTTTTCATTTATAATCAATGCCACTTCCTGCAAAAAAGACGCCACAGCTTACCCTCCTGACAGACGGTTACTTGTTAGCGCCAAACTTGCGATGTTATCGATTTTCAACTGAATTTCACATATATAAGAATAAGTTCATTTACGTTATCGCGTTGTATACACCTTCACGCCATCACCACGGTGGTAGCCCTGCCCCCCAGCTGGCAGCCAAATCAAGCAATCCGCGTCTTTGATCGATACCATGATGCTCGATTTATCAATGCCCGCTGGCCTTACCCATAGGCACCCTGCTTCAACTCGTGTTGTCCCTCGTATATAACGTGGATAAGCGGAAGGTTTATCGTATGGAACATCCAAAAAGGCTGTTAACTCTTCCGCCTCTGTACGCTGGCACCCTAACATTGCCTTAATAATCGGCTTAGCGAATAGCTCAAAGCCTACAAACGAAGCGCCGGGATTACCAGACAGTGCCATGAGCAGCTTGCCTTTCCATAACGCAGCACTCGTTGGTGTGCCTGGGCGCATCGCCACTTTATTAAACAATAGCTTCCCATCGAAACGACCGAATAAATCGACGAGCACGTCGTAATCGCCAACAGAGACACCGCCAGATGTCAGAATAAGATCGACATCAGGCAGAACAGCTTCAAGCGCGGCTTCCACTTGCCCAGGATCATCCGAGAGTGCTGGCATGATGAGGGCCGCTCCCCCGTTTGCTTCTACTTGAGCCGCTAACATATAACTGTTACTGTTACGTATTTTCCCTGGTTGCAGTTCTTGTTCGACTTGTAAGAGCTCTGAGCCTGTTGAGAAAATAGCCACTCTTGGCCTACGGTACACCTCAACCATGGAGAACCCGAAGGTCGCTAATATCGCGGCTTCACCTGGACCAATCTGAGTACCTTGTGGGATCACTAACTCCCCGTGGGGAACTTCACCAGCAATTGGCGTAATATTACTTGCAGCTTGCACATTTTTCTTAATCTTCACCTTGGCATCCAAAGATAACACTGACTCCTCCTGCAAGGAATCCGTCATCTCCAACATTACAACCGTGTCCGCACCGTCTGGAACAGGCGCCCCCGTCATGATACGAGCCGCTTTCCCTGGTTGAACCGTAAACTTAGGCACGGTACCGCTTGGGATTCGCTCAATCACATGTAACACAATCGGATTGTCCGGCGTCGCCGCAGCGATATCTTGGGAACGCACAGCATACCCATCCACGCCTGATCTACGAAAATGTGGCACAGCATGATCCGCATAGATATCCTTTGCTAACATTCTGCCGAAAGACGTCGGAAGCGAAATAGTCTCCGTCTCTGTGGGTTTAACGTATTCGTAAAGTAGGGCTCGTGCCTCATCGACCGAGATCACTTTACGGCCAAACCTAAGCTTCATTTCGCTGCTCACTTGCTTCCCATGCCTCCCTATGCCCGTTAGCTAGCCGCCGATTTGTGACATTCGACGAATAGTTGGTGTATGTGACTGCTCTTCATTCATCAAGGCCTGTGCCATCTCGTGATTTTGTGGTTTAATATCCAGCGCTCGGAAGAATAAGTCTTCCACCGCAGCATCATCCCCAATATATTTCCGTACATTGAATTCATCCGACCAGTATAAGCAAGGCTTGATATTGCCATCCGCAGTCAGCCGCAGCCTGTTGCAAGTTTCACAGAAGTGATCGCTAATCGGATGGATGAGGCCGAATGAGCCTAAAGCACCTTCAATGCGATAATTCTGTGCAGGACCGTTGCCATAAACCGCGTCAGAGGCTGTTGCTTCCCAACCCATTTCCTTGCAGCGATCGAGAACCGTTGTAAGAGATAAATACCGCTTTTTCCAATCCTCGTCTTGATGACCGATGGGCATATATTCAATAAACCGAACCTGAATCGGTCGATCAATCGTCATTTGTAAAAAATCAGCAATCTCGTCATCATTAATGCCTTTCATCAGCACCACATTCAGCTTAATCGGCGTAATCCCTACACGATATGCTTCTTCTATGGAGGCAAGCACACGACGAATATCACCACCACGGGTGATTAATGAGAACCGATCTGCCCTCAAGGAATCCAAACTAATATTTACACGAGTTAACCCTGCTGCACGAAGCTTCTCAGCCCGTGATGCAAAGTAAATCCCATTCGTAGTCAATGCTATATCTTCGATACCGGGAATCTGTGATAACCTGCCAATCAGCTGCTCCAGGTTTTTACGAACCAGCGGCTCTCCCCCGGTTAATCGCAATTTGCGAACACCAAGTCCAGCTAATACTCGGACAATCTCTGTTATTTCATCAAAAGTTAACAGCTTCTCATCCGGTTCAAATTCCATTCCATCTTCCGGCATACAATATACACAACGCAAATTACAACGATCTGTCACTGAGATGCGCAGGTAATCATGCATCCGCCCAAAACGATCCAATAGCAGCTTTGGCATCGGAGTTCACCTTCTCTCTCTGTCCATTATGGCATATTTTCTGACAAAATCCTAGATTCTCAAGCATTTTCTCTAGAAAAATGAATTATAATGGTAGATTTTCTAACATAGACTCATATTCCTCAGGGGTATTAATATTAGTAACGAAATTCGTTCGAAGGCCACGTTGAAGCAAATAATCCCCGTCCACAGACTGCCAATCCAAATGCTCAAGCAGCCCCATCAATCGATAGCTTTGTTGCCCAAGCAGCAGCTCGGTCTCAGGCCCAACTTCTCTTGCATAGATCCCATGTAGGGGATGCAGACGGCCCTCTATCTTGGGGATAACCGCATCCAGATTAGACTCGCGGCACAGTTCTGTCATAACCTTAGCTGCATCTATAGAAATAAAGGGCATGTCGCAGCCAACAATCCATACATGGGCAGCACTTGCGACTTTCATGGCAGCATGAATCCCGCTCAAAGGCCCCTTTTGAAGATAGTGGTCACTCACACACTGTACGTCAATATCCTTAACCCCAACCAGCAATGGCTGGAGGGTTTCAATGTCATTGGTCACCACGATAATTTGCTCGCACCCACGCGACATTTCTTTCAGTTGTCTTAGGAGAATAGCCTCACCTTGCACAGGTAGAAGTGCCTTGTGCTTCCCACCCATACGGCGATTCAAGCCTCCGGCAAGTATGACACCCGTTATCATGCCTCGAGCTCCGCCAATCGTTTCCTAAACGATTGCTTCCAGCTGGCCGAAAGTGCATCTACGGTAAGAACTCTTTTGATCCCTTCGATATTGAACTTATCGTGGTATTTGATCTGATTCGCGAACGCAACCGTCACACCCGCTTCATCTCTAGCCATAAGTTTCATCTCGGAATCAGGTGCAATGAAGCCCACTTTCAGCACGCGAAAATAATATCCTGTATATCCCGTTTCCTGAACATGCAGCGTTGCTTCTGGCCAATTCATGCGCTTTGCTAGCTTATGACAAGGCTGCCTAGGCTGTGAGACCTGCACGATAACCTCGTCGATGGCAAATTGATCACCAATACAAACCTCATGCTCTTGCAAACCGCGAATAGTCAGATTTTCACCGAAGGTAGCGGCGTCCAATGAATGTCCCCTCACATTTTCCCAATAAGTATAGTGCTCATCTGGATACACGCAGATGGCTTTATCAACACCGCCATGAACCGTTAGATCGGCCTGCCCATCCCCTTCAATTTGCACCTTTGATACAAACAAAGAGGAGCTGACCGGCGTCTTATAAATCCCCGTGGTCAGCTCTTTACCTTGATAAGTTATAGTTTGGGGTAACCCCACATTGATAGATGTAATTTGCATGGCAAATGCTCCTTATCCGAACAGGATTCTTTGCCCTTACTATACCAAATTTTTTGCAAAAAGTCAGTGCCCGCTTCAACTGTCCTGAACCTGTATTAAGCGTTTGATTTGCCAACCCAAGCATCGTTATCATAGCCCCGCACTTCCCAATACCCCATATGCTCTTTCTCGATCAGCTCGATTCCTTGCAGCCATTTCACTGATTTATAGGCGTACATCTGAGGCACAATCAGTCGCACAGGCCCACCTAATTGTTGTGGAATCGGCTTACCGTCCATCAAGACGGCGACCATGATATCATCTCCGTTTGCCTGACTCAAGGAGAGTGCATCCGTATACACTTTATCGCCTGAATAAAATTTCACAAATTTAGCTGATGCTTGAACACCCGCTGCCGCTAACAGTTGTTTTAGTGGAATGCCTTCCCACGTACATTGGTATACCGACCAACCGGTTACACAATGAAAGTCACTGATTTGAACCGTGCGTTTCATCTGCAGGAACTGCTCCCAGTTCCACGCATTGGGTTTATCCACTAGACCTGAAATCGCGAATTTCCAAGTGTCCGAGGAGAACGTCGGTATTTCCGTCACCGTGTAGATGCGGAAATTCCCTTTGGCTCCTCCGCCTACAACTGCGGCGGAGTCGGGCAATGGCTCTGGCGGCGGCAGCATGCGGTTGCCGTCGCTTGCCACATATTCGGCGGTCGACGACCCGCCGGTATCGAATGCGCCTTTTATCCAGCGATAAAAGGCGGGGCCGACCGCGATCACGAGCACCACCCCTGCGACGAGTCGCAGGAAGGAGGCGCGTGTGATCGGCGATTCCTTCAGCGCGGCGATGACCGCCTGCGCTGCTGTGCGCCCTGCTGTGGCGTCCTCGGTCGCCACCGGGGTTATGTCCGCCGCTGCGACGCTTGCGGCGGCAGGCGGCCAGCTAGCAGCGGCTTGCTCGAGCCGCTGTTGGCGCTTGAGCCATCTGCTGCGCGAGATGGCGTGGTACACGGCATACGGCACTCCGACCCAGGTGAGTAGGTCATGCACGAGGAGTGCCGCGTTGTTCAAGGCCGGTGGCATGTGCCGGAACTGCCACAGGATCACGCCTGATGCGGCCCAGCCGATCAGGAGTGCGAGCACGAACACCAAATTCGCGCGTTGGTTGCGGCGCGCGCGAATTTGCCGCCAATGCTTGCGGATCATCGGCGCATACAGAATCATGAGGATCACAGAGGCGACACCCAAATAAATGTGGAGCTGCTTCAGCGTCACACGCAATGCGCCAAGCTCCCCGCGGATCGCACCAATACTGAGCACAATCCCTGTCACCGTCAGAAGCACCAAAATCCAAGCATTCCAGCTATGAATAGCATTTAAACGCTTTCCAAACGACTGCTTCAGCCAGCCTCTTTTTGACTCCACCTTCGGCCACATCCTTCACAAAATACGTACACGATTGTTTTACATCTATCATAACGTATTAACCTTAAAATTGGCTTACAATTGGATAAATTTATCTGATCATCATTCATCATTCATCATTCATCATTCATCTTTCACTCTAACGGACACCACCGACGCTATCCCTGCCCGAATGGGTCCTTCAATTTTCTAATGGACATGAGAAGCGTTATTGGATACTAACAGCCTACTTATTTACCGATTTCAGGTAAATAGCGGCTCCTATGTCCGTTAGGGGACTATACGCCTTCATTTTACCCTAATAACGCCTCCTCCGTCCGTTAGCCCAACAAATCACCAACAAACCGCACAAAAAGAAAAAGGTCAAATCGCGTCGTAACGGATTTGACCTTCAAAAGTTTATATAGTTGAATTTAGCCGCCAATCCGAATCTTGCGGTATGTATCGATAAACGATAGAACATCGACCCGTTTCCCCCTCTTTTTAGCTACACGAGCCATTTTCACAAGGGTTGTCCAGAACTCGTCTAGAACAGGTGATTCAAATCCATCTTCATTCGATTCTTGCATTAACTTATGTTTGTTTTTGTAGGAAGTGCCTTCGTCCGAAATGAGGTATTGAATTTGACTTTTTTTCCATTGCTCACCCGATACATAGCTGACTCCCATTTCACGCATTTTTTTGCGGACAGATGTAACAGGACGTGATAGCTCTCTAGCAATGACAACTGGCGGGCATTCCGAGGAAAGGCGAATTAATTTGTCCAGTTCTTGGGTGGACCATGGTTTTTTAGTCATTTCAATAAACCCCATTTCGTAAATATGAATGTTTCATTTTGCCTGTTCTTGGTGAAGTACTAAAGGTATAATCAGAGAATAGCAATGAAATGTTAAGTAAGTATGAGTTAACCATAATGAAAGTATGAAGACATAACATTTTCGCTATTTTTTTTAAAAACTTGTCCTTGGAGGGTGAAAAACGATGAAAAAACACGTAAATGGCACCGAATTGTTCGTTCAAGATCAAGGTCAAGGAGCTCCTGTTATCCTCCTTCACGGCTTTCCCTTGGATCATCGGATGTGGCAGTCACAAATGGAGACTTTATCAACACACTACCGCGTACTTACACCTGATTTCCGTGGCATGGGTCAATCCGATGTGCCAGTTACGCCAATGTCTCTTACACAGCATGCGCAAGATATTCTCGCTCTTATGGATGAATTAGGTATAGAAAAAGCCACCCTCGGAGGCTTCTCCATGGGTGGCTATGTCGCTTTTGCTCTACTGCGTCTAGCGCCTGAACGTTTTTCAGCGTTGATTCTTGCCAATACACGCCCCGAGCCAGATGGCCAAGAAGGGCGGAAAAATCGCATGAACATGGCTGTCTCTCTGTATGACAAGGGAGCCGCGGCAGCTCGAGATGCCATGCTGCCTAAACTTGTGACAGCAGCCACACTTCAGGAGCAGCCTCAGCTTATTGATAACCTCAAGTTGATCATGGACAGCATGCCAGCCGAAGGCCTTGTCCATGCCAGCATTGCGATGGCGTTCCGTGAAGACTCCGTACCTTTACTCAGCACCATCACGGTCCCGACACTTGTCATCGCTGGAGAGCAGGATGCAATCGCACCGCCGGATGTTATGAAGTCTATGGCTGATCACATTCAAGGCGCTAGCTTTCACGTCATCCCTTCTGCTTCCCACTTAACACCAATGGAGAAACCGGAAGCCTTCAATGAACTAGTTCTTTCCTTTCTGAAGGAAGCTTCGCTTAAATCAATGAACTACTACTCGCCTTCCTGAAAGAAGCTACGGCTTAACCAGTTGATTCATGACCATCACGGCAGCTCCAATGGCTAATGCTTCATCACCAAGCTGTCCTTTGCTGAAAATAACCTGATAGGCGGGGTAATAATACGTTCTGCGGATCGCAACCTGCGTTGCTGTCTGGAAGAACAGCTCCCCGCCTGTAATCAAAGGCCCCCCGATAATCACTTTCTCCGGGTGCAAAATATTTAATAAATTCGCCAGGCCGATCCCGAAATAGGTCGCAGCCTCCGTCACGATCTCCACGGCCAGGGGATCATTTTTTTTGAGCGCCTCCATAATATGCTGGTAAGTCACCTGTTCAGGATCCTCAACCATATGTACAAGTACGGTGGATCTCCCTTGCTTTAAGGCTGATTTCGCCGCCTTCTCTATGGCATAGAGAGAGGCGTAGGATTCCAATGCGCCATAATTTCCAGCTTGGTTACGATGGGCAACACCATCAGTTTGAATGATCATTTGCCCCACAGAGCCTTCCATATCGACCGCTCCATAGATGACCTTGCCTTCTGACACCATGGAAGAACGCAAACCGACGCCGGCATGTATATACAGGAGATGTTTAAAGCTCCGTGTCCGTTGATGCCAGGATTCCGCCAGAATCGCTGTATTCGCTCCATTGTCCAGCAGTGCAGGGACTTGCAGTTCTTCACTTAGCCACCTGCATATGTCCACATGCCTCCAGCCACTCGCTGGGAAATAGGAGGGCTCCAGAATAACCCCAGACAAACGGTCTACTGGTCCCACTGCGCCAATCCCAATACCCAACACCTGTGAGATTTGGATGCCATGGTGAGCTAACATACGCTGAGCTTCGTTGGCAATAAGGGGAAGCAGTACTTCAGGAGTCATGACTTCTGTCATCGCCCAGCTTTTCGTTTCCAGCTTGTTCATTCCTAGGTCTACAAGTACCAGCTTGGACAGCGTTCTCGAGATTTCCACACCAAATATATAAGCATAGGCCGGATTCTTCTCATATAAAATCGGCCTACGCCCGCCCGTAGATGCACCAAAGCCAGATTCCAATATGAGTCCCTGACTCGTTAACTCCTCTAAAAGCCGCGTTAACGTCGAGACCGTCATACCGCTTTGGTCTAATAAATCTATTTTCGAAACCGTCGTTTGACGTGTAATCAGCTCGTAAACTTCCTTGGCTTTACGGTTCGAAATTCGTTCTGTAATAACGTCTATATTCAAAAGAAGCAGCCTCCAATGATAATCTTTCTCATATGCTTCGCCATGAAGGAATCATTATCCTGCTTCTTATTGTGTCCTTAGTCTTTGGAGCCAATCATTAGGGTGTAACCCATATAAGGATGATACTTGCTGACCAGCTCATCATACCGAGCTGTGATCTGCCATACGCGGGGATCCATGAAGGATTGTCGATCAGATAAATGAACAGGATCTGGATGCTGAACCTGATCTTCGAACATCGTCAATGGGAAGGGATGGATGCCTGTCGAGGTGACAGCACCGAATTTATTGCTCTCCAGCAGCTCCTGCCACTCTTCCAGCTTATAGATCTTACTCACCCCATAGAAGCTGCACAGTGCCCTATGAATGCCTGCTGTCATATCTTTTACCTTAATCACTTCTCGGTCATACAGCTTTCCTTCTGGTTTTAATACCCGATAATACTCTGATACAGCTTTCTGAGCGTCTGCGAAGTTCGTGACAGATTCCACCATCACGACATCGAAAGTTTGAGCCTCGAACGGCAGCTGACAGACATCCCCAATCAGGAAATTCACCTGGGCTCCCTGCTTCTCCGCTCGAATCTTGGCTTTATTAATCATTTCTGGACGTATATCAATGGCAGTAACGTCACAACCTTGCTCTGCCAAATAACAGGCTGTTCTACCTGTTCCGCAGCCTACTTCCAGCACCTTTTTCCCTTTGTCGATCGGATATCTCTTCAGTTGCTCGATGGTCTCTCCAAATCCCCCGGGATGTGCGTTTCCTATCCCGAGCTTCGCTAACATATCCAAGTAATCGATAGCCCTTACACCTCCGCAATGGCATTACGTTCTTTTTCTACCATATGGAAGGCTACTGTTACTTGTTCAACTTCTCGCCATCTTTTAACAAAAACAGGCACTTGCCTAAAAGTCGTGATTGTCCCTATAGATTTAGGCGAAACACCCAAGCAAATCGTGACATCTCTCCATAGGATAGTATTGTCTCTCATTCGCTTCTGCGGAAGAGCATTCCTAGAGATGGGGGGTGACATAAATGGGTGTTGCTGTAGGTACTGGTGCAGGTTGTGGTACTGGAAGTTCCGCTGCTGTTGTTCTTGTATTGTACGTATTGTTAGTTATCGTATTAATGACTTTTGTTTGGTAATTAGCCATACATGTTATACAAATATAAGGAGCCAAGGCTCAATTGAGCCTTGCTCCTTATACATAGATCATGCTATTTTTTCGAAGCTGCTAAGAAAGCATCCAATTGCTTTTGCTTTTCAGCTATGATTTTATCAATGCCTGCTGCTTTCATTTTATCTTGATATTTCGGCAAGGAAGCATCCATATCCACAGAACCGGTATCCATCGCTGCATCGAATTCTTTGCCTACGTTAACTGCTGCAGCCACTTGGGTTTTAACAGGCTCGGAGTCGAACGTAAAGCCTAGTCCTGGTGATTTTTTGCCTGATTTATTGAACTCTTTGAATTTATCCCATTTCTGTGGATCTTCATTATCGTACAAGTAGTTCAAGAATTGGTTACCGAACTGCCATGCAGCACCTGGTGCATAATTTTTGCCTGCATCTGTTGCTTTAATAATGTTTTCCGACACTTTCGTGTAGTGCGTACCTTCGATACCAAAGTTGATGAGATTGTTTAATTGTTTATCCGTGTGCAAGAGGTTAATCACCATCATCGTACGAGCTGGATCCTTGGACGTTACGGAAATACCCAACATGGAGCCCGCTGTGTCGCCGGTGGAAATTGTACGTGGTGTCAACTCGATTTGGCCAAGTTTACCTACCAAGTTCGTTGCATTTGCCAGTTCACTATCTTTACCTGGTTTCAAAGAAGATGTAATCATGAATACATTCCCGGATTTCAAAGCATCTTGACCCGACAATTGCGTTGTAGCTGCATCTTTATTGACATACCCTTTTTGCATAAAATCACGTGTTAATTTCAAAATTTCTTTATAACGCGGTTGATCCCATTTCGGAATCACTTTTGTATCTGTGCCATCTTTCATAATAACACCTGGAATTGTGCTGTCACCTAGATAGTCATATTGTGCCAAATAGTGCGCATTCAGGTTATCCCCGTCGCGAAGGAAGAAAGCTGTCATTTCTGGCTTTTTCTCTTTGACTGTTTTCAGTACATTAGCCAGATCTGCCATCGTCTTCACAGCCGTCATATCAATGCCTAACTCTTTGGCAATATCAGCGCGATACACAACCCCACCGGAAGCTGCGAGTTCTTTATTCGTTGGCACACCATAATTTTTACCGTTGATTTTAGCACCTTGCAAGAACGCTGGATCCAAGGAATCCGTAATACCCTTTCCATATTGCCCAATCAAATCATTCAGCGGCATCAACGCGCCTTTACCTACATTGACAGCGTGACCATTCCATTGTGCTGTAAATAAGATATCGAACTCTTCACGTGACGCAATCATTAAGTTCGTCTTGTTATCCCATTGACCCCAGTCGATTGGCATTAATTTGATCGTTGCATTGATTTTTTCTTTCAAAACCTTGTTCATAGCTTCTTCTACTTTAGCTTGATCCGGCTGTGGTGTACCAGGGTAGACTAGTTTCACTTCATAAGGCTTCAAATCTGTTGTAGCTGCTTTCGTAGCAGCAGGCGCTGTACTTGTTGCTGGTGCTGCAGTAGCACTCGCTGCAGGCTCTGGTGTGCTCTTCGAACAGCCCGCCAAGGTGAGTGATAACGAAAACGTTAGTGTAAGAAGTGCAAGAGTGCTTTTTTTCAAAGCTTTCATTGATGGATTGCCTCCCTTTATCTCAATTCTTCTTATATGCTAAACCAGTCTATACTGGTACAAGCCGTGTTTAACTATCCTTTTATTGCACCAACCGTTAGGCCTTTCTTAAAATACTTCTGGAAGAATGGATACGCGAACACGATCGGCCCTATTCCGAGTACTGCCATCGCCATACGGACAGTTTCCGTTGGTAGTTGTAGCATGCCCCCTGCTTGGGATAAACCTTGACTCGCTTGCACATTCGAGGTTAAGAACTGTATATCCAGCATGGTTTTGTACATCATGAACTGTAGGTTGATGTTTTTACTGCCAGAAATGAACACCAGACTGAGGAACCAGTCATTCCAATAATTCAGCACCTGGAACAAACCAACTGAAGCCAATACAGGTAATGAGAGAGGAATAATAATTTGACTGAAAATCCGAACCTCACCGGCTCCATCAATCTTCGCTGCTTCGATTAAAGGCATCGGAATCGAATTCGCAAAGAATGTCCGAAGCAATAGGACAAAGAAGGCGGAGACTAACAAGGGCAGCATAAGTGCTGCGATGGTATTTTTCAAGTCCAGCATCTGGGTATAAACAAGATACCATGGAACGAGCCCACCATTGAAAAGCATGGTGAAAAACATGAAGAAGGAGAAGAAGCTTCTATGTGGAAAGTCACTTCGCGAGATCGGATACGCATAGAGTGACATCATCACTAAACTAATCGCTGTTCCTACCGTTGCTAGGAAGACTGAGATCCCGAAGGAGCGCAGGATTTGATGCCAATCCTTGAACATGAACTTATACGCTTCTAAGCTCCACGCTTCAGGAATGAAATTGTAGCCATGTATGAGAACTCCCTTTTCATCTGAAAAGGATACGATGATAACCAAAACCAGAGGCATAATACAAGCTGCGGTATAAATCCAGAAGAACACGTTAACCAACAAATTCGCTGTAGGCGTTAATTCATTTGGTCCCCGTTTCTTGGCTATCCGTTGTTTACGTACTGAAATTGCTTCACTCATGACAGCCACTCCTTCTTAAAATAGTGCATTCTCTTTGCTAACTTTTCTTACAAATAAGTTCGTAACCAGAACAAGTAGGAAGCCCACAACGGCTTGGTACAAGCCTGCTGCTGATGACATTCCGATATCCCCCATCGTTAGGAACGTTTGATACACATACGTATCTATAACTTGTGTCGTCGGAAATAAAGCGCCTGCATTTTTGGTTACTTGGAAGAATAGACCGAAGTCCGCATAGAAAATTCTCCCTACTTGAAGCAGTGTCATCGTAATCATGACCGGCATAATCAGCGGAATCGTGATGCGTTTGACTTGCTGCCATTTATTCGCTCCATCAATTAATGCCGCTTCATAATACTCATGATCAATTCCTATAATGGCTGCCATATAGATGACCGTATAGTAACCAAGGTTTTTCCATGTGTTCACAATCGGTAGAATAACCGTCCAATATTTCGGCTCTGTATACCAGTCAATCGGCTCTATACCTAATTTAGGCAGGAGTACTGTATTCACGAAGCCATGCTCGGCGCCCAAGAAAGCGTATACCAGATAAGCTACACACACCATGGAGAGAAAGAATGGCAGAAACATCGTGCTTTGATGAAACTTCGATAGAAATTTGCTGCGCATCTCATTAAACATAATAGCCATTGCAACTGCGATTACCAAATTCAATACGATAAAAACCAGATTATACGAGATCGTATTTCGAGTAATGACCCACGCAACCTCACTAGAGAACAGATACTTGAAATTATCGAATCCTACCCATGGACTTCCTAGAATCCCTTTTGTGTAATTCACATTTTTAAAAGCAATCAGAACGCCCGCCATTGGGATGTAGTTGTTAATGATGAGCAGCAGCGCTGCTGGTGCCATCATCACATAAAAGATCCAGTATTTGCGAACCGTCCATAGAAAGTTCGATTGAACCCTAGTTCGTTTGGTAGTACGTATAGGGGCTGCCTGCGCTGCCGTATTTGGAGTATCGTTCATCTTTTATTTTGCTCCCCTTTCCATTCAATCCGCTTGCATCCTCTCTCTTATAGGTTCATTGTAAAGTGTTTAGAACTAAATCTCTATCTTCGTAGTGACCGAATAAGCACTTCTGTGACATTCGTCTAAACCTTGATTTGCCTACCATCTATCCCTGGAAAGTTCAAAAAAAGCTACCCATTCCTGGGCAGCTTTTTACCATGCCATCTTAAGTTGTTTGAACACCTCTGATTCCATACCTCAGAACCTCATCAGCCCTGAAAGTTTTTCCGATACTCTTGTGGGGAAAGACCCGAATACTTCTTGAACATTTTCGCGAAAAAGGAAAAATGAGAATAGCCCGTTTGCTCCGCTACATAGCTGATCTTATCGTTGGTTTCCGCAAGCAGCTTCATCGCTTTCTCCATCCGAACCTTCAGACTGTACTCCGAGATGGAAAGCCCCGTTTCTTTCTTAAATAAACGCGATAAATAAGCCGGATTGAGAAACACAGAAGCCGCCAATTCCTCTCTGCTAAGCTCTTCCTCCATATGTTCGTCAATGTATTGGCAAACCTTCGCTGTAACTGCTGAGACGCCTTTCAGGTGGCTATTCATATAGTCACAGCTTACTGTAGCGATGCGAACAGCCCAATTCCTGAGTTGATTTAATGATCGCGTCGCACTGCTATAGTCCTGTAACTCTTGATGAGGGAGCATATCATGTACAGCTAATCCTTTTTTGTGCAAAACATGATACACCACATGCAACAACCCATAATAGAAAGCCTCTACGGTTTCAGAGCCCACGTCATCAGTCTTCTGCAGACGATCAATATTCTCCTGAATGCGAGCTACCAGCTCTGCCTTCTTTCCAGACTCTAATAACACAATCCAATCGGAAAAGGTTGGCGCCTGCGGCTTGTTCATAAGCGGTTGATCCGTTTCATTGTCCAAAAGCACACAGTTACTTTTCGTCACATTGTTCCGCTCATTCTGAAAAAGATCCGCCACCTTCGCCGTTAGCTTAAGTAAAGGCGTTTCCTCGCCTACATAGCAGGACAAGCTGCACTGGAAATAACGGTGACAAGCACTGATATACGCCTCGCACTTCGCTTTGATGTCAGATAGAGATAGTTCGCTTCCCTCAGCCACATACAGGAGAACTAAAGATGAACCATTCTCTTGAATTACACAGCCAGCCTGTTCCACAACAATAATTTCAGCAGCAGCTTTCCGAATCGCATACTCCATAATCTCTTCATCTCTTGCATTCAGCTCTTCCTTCCAGTGCTCCACACTTATCAGAATGGGTAGGATCCTGCTTGTCATGTCCAGTGGGATTTCATACATCTGGAAATTGCGAGTCAATCGCTCTTCATTAGCAGGTATTTTCCCACTTAATAGCTCCTGCCAAAACTTCTCAACCAATGTCGGCAGCTCATTGACCCAGTGACTGTAATACATCTTATACGTTTCATGAAAATCAATTTGCTCCTGATCTTCTTTAATCTTCTCAATGGCGAGCTTCACAATGTCTTGCAGTCGATCGTGATCTACTGGCTTTAGTACGTAATCAAAGCTTCCTAAACGAACAGCCTGCTGCGCATATTCAAAATTCGCATGACCCGTCAAGAAAATCGTCTCCGTATGCGGTGAATTCGTTCGTACCCACTCCTGCAGCTGCAAGCCATTGCTACCCGGCATCTCGATGTCCGAAATCATAATGTCAATTCGATTCTGAGATAGCACCTGCTTCGCTTCATTCACATCAAGTGCTTCAAAAATCTGACCTATCGGAAACGACTCCCAATCGATCCCCACTGTTATTCCTTTTACCGCGATCTTCTCGTCGTCAACAACTAATAAGTTAAACATCCTTCTCCGTCCCTTCCACAATGGGGGTGTGAAGCGGCAGCCTAATTTGAACCAAGGCCCCTCTCTCCGGCTTATTCAGAAATCTTAGCGCAACTTTGTTCCCATAATTCATCTGCAACCGATGCCGTACATTCCATATCCCAAGATGCTCATCGCCTGATTGATCCAAATACTGAGCTGAATTTAATTGCTGCAGCATTTCCGGTTGAAAGCCATCCCCGTTGTCACTTATCGACAAGAGGAAGAACTCCTCAGGTGCTTCTGGATCTTGCTCCGCTTTCACTTGAATGACGAACGTACCGTACTGCTTCGTAAACCCATGGATCACTGCATTTTCTACAAATGGCTGTACAATGAGCGGAGGAATAGCGTATTGGCTATATGTCTCTGGTAATTGGATGTCAAACGTCAAATTGTCCGGATATCTCATGACTTGAATTTCCAAATAATTGCGAATATGATCGATCTCATCCTTCAGTGTCATCGTTGTCCGATTCGTACGCATAATAAAGCGGAAATAATCGGCCAGATGTAGAGACATCTTTTGAACGGATTTCGTATCTTTTAACGCCGCGAGGTTATAGATGATATTTAAACTGTTCATATAGAAGTGAGGATTAATTTGCACCTGCAAATGCTTAAATTCAGCCTGCTGTACGCGTATCTTCTCCTCATAGACCGAAATCTTCAAATTCTCAATCTGATCCACCATGTTATTAAAAGTAGCTATCAGAAAAGCAAACTCCGTCGAGCTGCCTTCATGCAACCTGATTGACAATTCCCCTTGGGCAATCTTCCTCATTCCACGAATTAATTGCATCAATGGCTTGAATAAGATGCGCTGCACATACAACAAATAAACTCCAAGCACGAACGCTCCGCCCAATGGTAAAAAGTAAATCAATAACTGCAAATACGGTAAATTCTGCAGCATATTTTTCTCGGCAATAATGAGCTCATATTCCAAATCTGCATGTGAGGAGGCTTCCCGCACAATCAAAAACTGCAGATCAAGCTCCTTGTCTTTGACAATTTGAAAACCTGAGGTCTTCGGCGCGATTTGATCACTTATGTTCTTATACCTTTGTAATGGAAAATAAGAGTTTGTTAACGTAGTGCCATCTGGAGATACCACAATGGTGCCTCCACCTTCTCCTGTGTCCCACTTGCTGAGAGGCTCAACCATACTGCTCATTTTAATGAGAATGCCGCCTGACAGCCCTGCGCCCAAATCCTTATTAATCTTCATCAAATAGTGATCACCGTTCGCTGCCTTCATAATAAGCCAGTTGCCATTCGAGCTGTCATTAGGACGTGTCTTCGAATTTTCCACAATGAATTGTTTCACGGTCTGAACACGATCATAGTAATACGTATTTTCCCTTGTCGATACTAGAAGATCCCCCGTCGTATTCGAAAAGACGAAAAACGTGTTGACCAAATTGTATATATCCAGCTGTCGGGTTAACTTATTGAACAAGCGCTGCTTGGCAAGGACATAATCATCCGATTCCAAAGGGTACAAGTTCATATTAATCACATCAGGATCACTATAGAGATGAAATAAATAATTATCGAACTCTTTGAGCGTATTATCCGTGTCCTCCACGTACTGCTGCAGAAGCTTATTATAGTTTTGAGAAATTTGATCCCTCACTACATTCATGGAATACACATTATTAAATATGAGAAATAGGACCAAGGGAGCAACCACCAGCACAAACCCAATAAAAATCTTAAATCTTACCGAATTCACAATATTCAAAGAGTCTCCGCCTCATTAGTCATTTTTGGGAATGAACTTCCATTGTAAGCATTCCCTTTCTATTTTACTATCTGTAAAACACATATACATAGCATTTTAGATACAATGTGTACGAAGTAAATTACAATCTTCCGTTCTAAAAGTGAACAGAAAAAAAGCCTATGAAATCATAAGATTTCATAGGCTTTCTTTGTTCGTTATACCGGCAAGAGGACTCGAACCTCCACCCTTTCGGACTCGATTTTGAGTCGAGCGCGTCTGCCATTCCGCCATGCCGGCATAAACTTGTAAAAACAATGGTGCCGAAGACCAGACTTGAACTGGTACGGTAGTCACCTACCGCAGGATTTTAAGTCCTGTGCGTCTGCCGATTCCGCCACTCCGGCTTATAAATTTTGTGGAGGCGCCACCCAGATTCGAACTGGGGGTAAAGCTTTTGCAGAGCTCTGCCTTACCACTTGGCTATGGCGCCTTAGTAATAATGGAGCGGAAGACGGGGATCGAACCCGCGACCCTCGCCTTGGCAAGGCGATGCTCTACCGCTGAGCCACTTCCGCATATAAAACTGGGGATCAAGGATTTGAACCTTGGCATGACGGAGTCAAAGTCCGTTGCCTTACCGCTTGGCTAATCCCCATTATGTTGCTTAGGTAATAATGGGCGGACGACGGGACTTGAACCCGCGAATGCCGGATCCACAAACCGGTGCGTTAACCCCTTCGCCACGACCGCCACAATATTAAGTTTCTTGCATTTTTGGCAGGGGCAGCAGGAATTGAACCCACACCAAAGGTTTTGGAGACCTTTGTTCTACCCTTAAACTATGCCCCTACAAAAAGGAAAATGGAGGCTGATGGATTCGAACCACCGAACTCGAAGAGAGCAGATTTACAGTCTGCCGTGTTTAGCCACTTCACTAAGCCTCCACAAAGCAATGGTGCCGTCGAGAGGACTTGAACCCCCAACCTACTGATTACAAGTCAGTTGCTCTACCAGTTGAGCTACAACGGCTTATTAAGTTTTTAAATGGTGGCTTTGGACGGAATCGAACCGCCGACACGAGGATTTTCAGTCCTCTGCTCTACCGACTGAGCTACAAAGCCTAACTAGATTGTGTAATAATAATGGCGGAGCTGACGGGATTCGAACCCGCGGTCTCCTGCGTGACAGGCAGGCATGTTAGGCCACTACACCACAGCTCCACATGTATTATTTGGTTGCGGGGGCAGGATTTGAACCTGCGGCCTTCGGGTTATGAGCCCGACGAGCTACCGGGCTGCTCCACCCCGCGTCATTAAGTATAAGTCACGTTTCCTATTAAATCAAGTCTTTCATAAGGAAAAGTGATGGAGGCTGACGGGATCGAACCGCCGACCCTCTGCTTGTAAGGCAGATGCTCTCCCAGCTGAGCTAAGCCTCCATGGGAAGTAAAAATGGTGACCCGTAGGGGACTCGAACCCCTGTTACCTCCGTGAAAGGGAGGTGTCTTAACCACTTGACCAACGGGCCTTACTAGAAAGATTGTGGCGGAGAGAGAGGGATTCGAACCCTCGAGACGCTTGTGACGCCTACACGATTTCCAATCGTGCTCCTTCGGCCAGCTCGGACACCTCTCCATATGGCTCCCCGAACAGGACTCGAACCTGTGACAACTCGATTAACAGTCGAGTGCTCTACCAACTGAGCTATCAGGGAATAGAAACGATGAATCTTTCAAGGATTTATTCCTTGAAAACTAGATACGAAACTTCAACGTAAAGTACTATACTCAGGAATTTTGGTTAAGCCCTCGACCGATTAGTATTCGTCAGCTGCATACGTTGCCGCACTTCCACCTCGAACCTATCAACCTCGTCGTCTACAAGGGGTCTTACATACTGGGAAATCTCATCTTGAGGGGGGCTTCGCGCTTAGATGCTTTCAGCGCTTATCCCCTCCGTACATAGCTACCCAGCGATGCCTCTGGCGAGACAACTGGTACACCAGCGGTACGTCCATCCCGGTCCTCTCGTACTAAGGACAGCTCCTCTCAAATTTCCTACGCCCGCGACAGATAGGGACCGAACTGTCTCACGACGTTCTGAACCCAGCTCGCGTACCGCTTTAATGGGCGAACAGCCCAACCCTTGGGACCTACTTCAGCCCCAGGATGCGATGAGCCGACATCGAGGTGCCAAACCTCCCCGTCGATGTGGACTCTTGGGGGAGATAAGCCTGTTATCCCCAGGGTAGCTTTTATCCGTTGAGCGATGGCCCTTCCATTCGGTACCACCGGATCACTAAGTCCGACTTTCGTCCCTGCTCGACTTGTAGGTCTCGCAGTCAAGCTCCCTTATGCCTTTGCACTCTGCGAATGATTTCCAACCATTCTGAGGGAACCTTTAAACGCCTCCGTTACATTTTAGGAGGCGACCGCCCCAGTCAAACTGCCCACCTGACACTGTCCCCATACCGGATCACGGTACTAGGTTAGAACTCCGATACGATCAGGGTGGTATCCCAACGGCGCCTCCACCCAAGCTGGCGCTCAGGCTTCAAAGGCTCCCACCTATCCTGTACAGATCGTACCAAAGTCCAATATCAAGCTGCAGTAAAGCTCCATGGGGTCTTTCCGTCTTGTCGCGGGTAACCTGCATCTTCACAGGTATTAAAATTTCACCGGATCTCTCGTTGAGACAGCGCCCAAGTCGTTACGCCATTCGTGCGGGTCAGAATTTACCTGACAAGGAATTTCGCTACCTTAGGACCGTTATAGTTACGGCCGCCGTTTACTGGGGCTTCAATTCATAGCTTCGGGTTGCCCCTAACCACTCCTCTTAACCTTCCAGCACCGGGCAGGCGTCAGCCCGTATACTTCGCCTTGCGGCTTCGCACAGACCTGTGTTTTTGCTAAACAGTCGCTTGGGCCTTTTCACTGCGGCCCCCTCGGGCTATTCACCCTACCGAGGCACCCCTTCTCCCGAAGTTACGGGGTCATTTTGCCGAGTTCCTTAACGAGAGTTCTTCCGCGCGCCTTAGAATTCTCTTCTCACCCACCTGTGTCGGTTTGCGGTACGGGCACCTTCGCCTGGCTAGAAGCTTTTCTTGGCAGTGTGAACTCATGACCTTCGGTACTTAAATTTCCCTCCCCATCACAGCCCAGCCTTACGATGTGCGGATTTGCCTACACATCAGCCTCACTGCTTGGACGAGCATCCATCAGCTCGCGTCACTATCCTTCTGCGTCACTCCATTGCTCATAACGGCTACGGTGGTACAGGAATTTCCACCTGTTGTCCATCGACTACGCCTTTCGGCCTCGCCTTAGGTCCCGACTTACCCTGAGCGGACGAGCCTTCCTCAGGAACCCTTAGGTTTTCGGCGGATCAGATTCTCACTGATCTTTTCGTTACTTATACCGGCATTCTCACTTGTATGCGCTCCACCTGTCCTTACGGTCAGAATTCAACGTACATACAACGCTCCCCTACCCATGCACATACGTGCAAGCCATAGCTTCGGTGGCGTGTTTAGCCCCGTTACATTTTCGGCGCAGAGTCACTCGACCAGTGAGCTATTACGCACTCTTTCAATGGTGGCTGCTTCTAAGCCAACATCCTGGTTGTCTGTGCAACTCCACATCCTTTCCCACTTAACACACACTTGGGGACCTTAGCTGATGGTCTGGGCTGTTTCCCTTTTGACAATGGATCTTAGCACTCACTGTCTGACTCCCGGATTTAAGTTTGTGGCATTCAGAGTTTGACTGGACTTGGTAACCCTTGGCGGGCCCCGCACCCAATCAGTGCTTTACCTCCACAACTCAACATCCGAGGCTAGCCCTAAAGCTATTTCGGGGAGAACCAGCTATCTCCGAGTTCGATTGGAATTTCTCCGCTACCCCCACCTCATCCCCGAATTTTTCAACATTCGTGGGTTCGGGCCTCCAGTGAGTGTTACCTCACCTTCACCCTGGACAGGGGTAGATCACACGGTTTCGGGTCTACGTCCACGTACTAAAGCGCCCTATTCAGACTCGCTTTCGCTGCGGCTCCGTCTTTTCAACTTAACCTCGCACGGGAACGTAACTCGCCGGTTCATTCTACAAAAGGCACGCCATCACCCATATAGAGGGCTCTGACTTTTTGTAAGCACACGGTTTCAGGTTCTTTTTCACTCCGCTTCCGCGGTGCTTTTCACCTTTCCCTCACGGTACTGCTTCACTATCGGTCACTAGGGAGTATTTAGCCTTGGCAGATGGTCCTGCCGGATTCCGACGGGGTT
>NZ_CAXUQH020000001.1:1667500-1692500 GCF_964253085.1 Paenibacillus sp. LjRoot153 | reverse complement strand
GGCTTCAAATGCGTTACCGTTTTTAGCGGCGAGAGTTAATTTATCATAGAATCGCAATCAAAGTCAAGCATTAAAATAAGAATAAAAAAAGAACCAGGAAAACACCTGATTCTTAAAGGTTTAAACGCGTTATACGCTCGTATACCTCAACTCAATTTCTGAAGTTTGCTCATCAATGATTACAGCAACTTCTTTGATTAAACCTTTTTTGACTAGTTTATTGAGCAAAAGAGGAAGCTCTGACTTGATTTCAACTAACTGCGAATGTTGTTGGAGTTCATCCGAGCTTAGCGGATGCTCGCTGTCCCTGAGAATTTGAATAAATGCCTCACAGCAGTGCTCCATTTTGGACATAACCGAAAATTCGCAAGCAAGTAGAACAAGTTGGACCCGCTGCTTCAAAGTCTCCTTACTCATTGTTAGCTCTTCATAAAGCTTATAAACTCCAGGATTAATCGCTCGAATCTGTCTCCAAACCGTAATTTCAGGGTGATAGCCATCTTCCACAATGACAATCCGTGCCCAATGGTGGAGCGCTTCGAGAATGTTGTTGTAAGCATCTAGAATATGATCGTCGAGAATGTATTCCTTACTTTGCAAATATTTACGCAGAAAATGTGAAAATTCAATTAGCAGCTTATGCTCGCGCAAGTCTCCAGGAAACTCAAGTATTCGATGGCGCAGGCCTTCTAAATAAGTGTTCTGATCCAGAAGTATCTCCCCTTTTAACAGCCAGTGAAGAATATTGCGATTAACGCCATGTCGAATCCATTGCTCTATGGAAGTAGGATCAGTCCATCTTTCTTGTATCCTTGAATCGTCTCTTATATAATTAGTCGTATGATTGTTCAGTCTCAGGTCGTTCGTTACTATTAAAAGTAGCGTATCAAAACCATCTGTCAGTGAGGGAAGTTGCTTAGGATTGTCTACCGCCATGACGCTAATGATTCTAGGGTCATTCCGGAACTTAAGCAATAACTGCTCTTTATTAATTCCCATGGGTGTCCAAAGCTCCTGTCTCCAATTGTTTCTTACTTATTTCTACAAGGGTGAACGGGTTTCCTGCTGATTTCTGTGACAATTCATACAAAACATGTGCTAGAAGAATTGGGGGGAACACACAGTGCGATTTAGATCAAGTAAAGTAAATGAATTCCGCTTATGGGGGCTGGTCATGACCATGGGTGGGATGCTGCTTATGATTATAGGACTTGCTGGCGTCGTTTTCGATTGGGGACAAGCAGGTCGAGTAATTGCCGTCATCTTCATGATTATTGGTATGATTAGTGTATTGGTGAGTATGGGGATTTATTTCTGGGCGGGCATGCTTTCAACATCTGCAACTGTCATCGATTGTCCGGAATGTGGTAGAAGAACGAAAATGCTGGGCAAAACAGATCGTTGCATGTTTTGTAAAACGATTCTAACGATTGATCCACAATATGAGCCAGTTGGTGAAAATGAAACGGCGGCTGGACAAACGGCTCACTTTGAGCCAAGTCGAGAACATGAGCATAAGCCACACTAAAATAAAGAAAGCCGAGCCCATTTCCTGGGTTCGGCTTTCTTCTCATTTTAAGATAAGTGCGGGTCACATCATGGTTGTACTGTAGGTAAAGTATCCTTCGTCACTTCCCAGATTACAGGCTTCTCAAAGCCTCTTCTCCAAGAAGCCACACCAGCTAGATTATATTTTTCGACCAAAGCTAACCTAGCTTTAATTGATACCTCGTCTTCAAGCCAGATGCGAATCAACTTGCTACCGTCTTTGTATTCCACGTAGTTTTGACCTGTATCTGCTAAAAATGTAGGAGTCAGCTTCTTCTCCTTAATGATGGTTTGCGCGGCTTCCATGGTTAACGTTTTGGATGTTGCGGTTAATTTGCCGTTCTTCGTTTCTTCGGTCCACTGTCGCGTATAGAATGGCACGCCGAGGACAAGCTTAGATGGCGGTACTTTATCCGTTGTAAGAAGCGCTGTAACGGACCTCTCAACCCATGGCAAGGAAGATACCGAACCAGACTTCGGACTCGTGGCCCAGTACTCGTCATAGGCCATCAACATCATGTAATCGACGACTTCGGCTAAAGCTGGGCGATCATAGAACATAGACCACATTTCATTGGTTGATTTAGGAGTTACATCAATCGAAACTGACAAGCCCATCTCATGCATGAAGGGAGTCATTTCTCGCACGAATTGAACGAGGTTCTCTTTATCCTTGAGATAGACATTTTCAAAATCGATATTGATACCCTGCAGCTTGTAGGTTTGGGCAAAGCCAAGTAGTTGTTTAATCATTTTCATACGTAGATCATAGCTGGCTAGTACCTTATTCGTGCGATCCGCATCGAAGCCATTACTAAATAACGCCCATACTTGATAGTTGCGGTCATGCGCCCATTTGACATAAGAGGCATCTGCTAAGTTGCTAATGCGTCCCTCACTATCTGCGACAGAGAACCAAGTTGGGCTTATGACCTGTAGACCAGGCATCTCACCGATCTTAGATGTGTCTGGGTTCTTCGAAATGACATGTTCCCAGGTCATATTTAACTTACCGGTAATAGGCTTCCAAGGCACGTATGTGGATGCTGACTGCTCTTGCAGCGGTATCGTTTCCTCATGATCCTCCGTGATTTCACTCTTGCGAACGAAGCCAATCGGGCCGCTCTCTAGCTGCACTTTGTACCAATCTTCTTCCGTTTCGATTATCATGACCTGTTCTTTCACAGCAATCGTCGCGATAATCGGTGCTTTTATTGTAGCGTCCGTACGCAATGGCGTCTCTTTCTTCCCTGTGTGTTTCCCCCACTTGATAACATCGCCTTGTTTAAACAGCAAGACTGCACCTGACTTTGCTGATTCCCTTATTTCAAATGCATACAGCTGTTTCAGAGGTTCAATAGGTAAGTAGATGGTATCTTCCTTCTTCTCGACTGGAAAGGATAAGGAAATAGGTTTTTCATTCATGAGTGCTGAAAGCTCCGTCGTCTTCATTCGCATCACTTTATCCTTGGTGGTTATAATGACAGAATCACTGCTTTTTTCATATATAATGGCCGGATCTATCCATTTCAGAACGAAATCAAGCGGAAGCTTCAGACCTTCCTTCTCTCCAATTGCACTCGATTTAAAATAATTGCCTTCATAAAAAATCGGCTTCGTCAGCTCATGGAAATCTGGCTCAACATGTGTTCGATTGGGTGCCAGCTGTTGGATAAGAAATGTTCCCGCGCCTGCCGCGAACATCCCTAAACACAATGCACTAATCAGAATTACTTTTTTGGATGATTTCAACACTTCACTTCCTTATGTGCAATTGGTTATAGAAAAGAGAAAAAACGTGTCGGCTCTTCAAAAAAGAAGGGCTGGACACGTTTCATTATACAACAGGACAACACATAATGAGGAATTTTGCGTATAGTTAATGCTTGGTAGTAACCGTACAATCCGGGCACACACCATAAATCTCTAATCGATAACCGCCAACTTGGAATCCTGTATGCAGCGCTGCTGTTGTCTCGATGTCTGACAGTGGAGGGTATTCAAAATCAGAAATTTTCCCGCATACCTCACAAACCGCATGATAATGATCTGTCATATCCGCATCAAAACGACTCGAGCTGTCCCCATATGTTAATTCGCGAACAAGTCCCGATTCGATAAATACTTTAAGATTATTGTAAACAGTCGCAACGCTCATGTTAGGAAATTTCGATTCTAACGATTTGTAAATATCATCCGCTGTCGGATGAGTCATGGAATCCAGCAAAAAGGAAAGAATTGCATACCGCTGGGGCGTCATCCGAACACCTGTTGTTTTCAACTTTGCTAACGCCTGTTCTAAATGTGCTGCCATGGTACTCACCACCTGATTTAGTCATTAATACTTTACATTATATTGTACGTGTGTTCTTCGACTTTTGTCAATGATGGTAATGCTAATCATCGCTTAGAGCTTATTTATTTTTGCTTGCATCCAAAACGAACATAGCAACACCCACAAGAATCAGAAAATCACGATACTTGTCCGGAAGCCGAAAAAGCAATTCCTGCATTCGCATCAGTCTGACCCTGACGGATCTCTTCAATTAATTGTTCATCCGTCAAATTGTCCATGCTAGCTCCCCCTTCCCATGCGTCCAATAGTTTAGACGCTCACCAGACGATAACCCCTTCAATTTTTACTATTTTCGATAGCCACACCAGTGACCCCTTGAATTTGATTGGTTTCTTCGAGCACTAAGCCAATAATAGATGGCTTCGGTATTGTAACATGAAACGTAATTTGAACATGATTAGACTTACTGCCATCTTCTGATTCTTCTAGTTTAATTTGCTTAATATCTATCTTACGTTTACCTAGTATTGTAGTAATTAATCCTAAAGTACCTGGTTGATCAATCGCTTGTATTTTTAGAACACGTACTTTTTTCCCATTGAAATACTTATGCTCTACTTTATTTAGAATCCATAAGGATATTAAAACCATGAAGCAAGCTAAGACTGCCGGGTAATAAAAACCCGCTCCAATCGCAAGACCAATTCCCGCAACGACCCATAGTGATGCTGCCGTCGTTAGTCCCGTAATCGATCTTCCATTGAACATAATCGTCCCCGCACCTAGAAAACCAATCCCACTGATGACCTGAGCCGCTAAACGGGATGGATCGATACGCACATTAACTTCATTCACAAACGCGCTAAAACCGTACATCGAAAGCAGCATCACAAGCGCTGAGCCGACACATACCAGAATGTGCGTGCGGAGCCCTGCTGCATGGGAGCTAACCTCTCGTTCAAACCCAATTAAGCCACCAAGCAAAAGCGCTAATACTAGTCTAATTGTGATATGTAGCTGATCAATTACCCAAGGATTCTCCATTTTGTAAACGCTCCCTTTTTACTTCAAGTCAAAGACTTTTTCAAGTAGAAACTGAATGAATACTAGATTTGGCGCTAGTGGCCTGTAGCAGGACGCTCGAATGTTGTCAGACTAACTCCAGGAGGAACAGTAAAGACACGTTTTAGGATAAAACCATACCCCTCATAGAGACGTATTGCCGGCAAATTCGCAGTCCCAGTAGACACGATAAATCGAGCAGCTCCAGCAAGCTCTTGTTCTTTCATTATATGCTGTAAAAGGGAGCTAGCAATCCCCCTACGAAAAAAATTGGGATGAACCATCATTCGACAAATCGTCACAATACAGCCTTCACGTTCAAATGAAATGGCGCCTGCGAGTGACCGTCCCTCATTATCATCAACAAAGAAACCATAAAAGGTTTCCTTCGCTTCGCGTATAGACTGAATCCCATCCTTCAAAGGAGGAATATCATCAAAACCGATCAGTTCAGCTTCGACACGGTAGGAAGCAATTTGAAGCGCAAGCAGGGTCAAGATTTCTTCATTCGTTTGGAGAGGTAGTTGCTGGATAGACAGTGGAATCACTCCTGTATTGGAAATTGAAAAAAGTGGTGCCCTACTAAGAGGATCACCACTTTTAACTTATCAATTTAACTTATCATTTGCTGTTCAGGCACTCCACAATTAATTTATTGACGAGGCCTGGATTCGCTTTACCTTTGGTTTCTTTCATTACTTGTCCAACAAGGAAGCCTACGGCTTTTTCCTTACCAGCTTTGAAATCTGCAACGGATTGCGGACTTTTCTCGACAACTTGCTCGACAACTGCTTTGATAGCACCTTCGTCACTGATTTGAACAAGACCTTGCTCTTCAACGATCTTCTGCGGCTCTTTACCGGTTTCGATCATTTCCTTAAACACAGTTTTGGCAATCTTATTGGAAATCGTGCCTTTCTCGATTAAACCAATCATTTCGCCCAGTCCTTTACCTGTGACTTTGGCATCGGTAAATTCAAGGGAGTTGGCATTCAGATAACCTAGTAAGTCACCCATGATCCAGTTCGAGACTGCCTTGGCATCTTGAGTATACTTCAAGCTTTCTTCAAAGAAGTCAGCCATTTGCATGGAAGCTGTGATGACAGCTGCATCATAGTTAGGCAAGCCGTACTCGCTGCTATATCTTGCTTTACGTGCATCTGGCAACTCAGGAATCGAAGCTTGAACACGTGCTTTCCAAGCATCATCAATGTAAAGGCTAACCAGATCCGGATCTGGGAAATAGCGATAATCGTGTGCATCTTCTTTACCGCGCATTGCGAGAGTTCTACCTTGCGTTTCATCCCAACGGCGAGTTTCTTGAATGACTTCTTCCCCGCTTCTGAGAATCTCCGCTTGGCGGTATTCTTCATACTCAAGTCCACGCTGTACGCCACGGAAGGAATTCATGTTCTTAAGTTCGGCACGTGTACCGAATTTCTCTTGCCCGAACGGCCGGATGGAAATGTTCGCGTCACAACGAAGCGAGCCTTCCTCCATTTTCACATCGGACACATCACAGTAGATCATGATCGCTCTAATTTTCTCGAGGTAAGCACGAGCCTCCTCAGGTGAGCGCAGATCAGGTTCGGATACGATTTCGATCAACGGCGTCCCTGCACGATTTAAGTCAACGAGGGAAGCATAGCCGCCATCTATATGCGTCAGCTTACCTGCATCCTCTTCAAGGTGGACACGCGTGACTCCGATCCGTTTGGTAACTCCGCCAACTTCGATATCAACCCAGCCGTGCTCCCCGATAGGTTTATCATATTGCGAAGTTTGATAAGCATCGGGTGAGTCTGGGTAAAAGTAATTTTTGCGGTCAAATTTACTGTCCGTTGCTATTGTGCAATTAAGGGCCATGGCTGCTTTCATCGCGTACTCGACCGCTTGGCGGTTAAGGACTGGCAGGACGCCTGGATGACCTAAACATACCGGACAAGTATTCGTATTCGGAGGTGCTCCGAATGAGGTTGCACAACTACAAAATATTTTGGAAGCGGTATGAAGCTCTACGTGAACTTCAAGACCGACTACGGTTTCAAATTGGATATCTGTTGCCGACAAAGTGAATGCCTCCTTCGTTACTCTTGAACTAATAACTTACAATTGCGGGCGCTGCTTGTGGTGGTCTGTGTGCTGTTCGAAAGCGTGGGCTACACGCAAAACGGTAGCTTCGTCCAATGCTTTGCCGATAATTTGCAAGCCAACCGGAAGTTCATTCACGAATCCGCATGGTACGCTAATTGCAGGAATACCTGCCAAACTGACCGGGATGGTCATGATATCATTCAAATACATCGTGAGTGGATCGCTGCTTTGCTCGCCGATTTTGAATGCTGTCGTTGGTGCCGTTGGCCCGATGATGATGTCATAGCTGTTAAACACTTGATCAAAGTCTTGCTTGATCAATGTGCGAACTTGTTGGGCTTTCAGGTAATACGCATCATAGTAGCCTGAGCTAAGTGCGTAGGTGCCAAGCATAATCCGGCGCTTGACCTCAGGACCAAAACCTTCACTGCGGGATAGATTATAAAGATCCAACAAGTTGCGTGCATTATCTGAACGAACACCATAACGGATGCCGTCAAAACGTGCCAAGTTGGAAGAAGCTTCGGAGGAAGCCAGTAAGTAATAGGTTGCTACGGCATACTCGGAATGTGGGAGCGTTACTTCTTCCCATACAGCGCCAAGACCTTCAAGCACTTTGAGCGCTTCAAGAATTTTCTCTTTTACAGCTGGGTCAATTCCTTTACCCATGTATTCTTTGGGTACTCCAATGCGCAGTCCTTTGACGTCACCCGTCAATGCGCTAAGGTAGTTCGGGATCTCCACATTCGTAGAAGTGGAGTCTTTCGGGTCGTAACCTGCGATGGCTTGCATCGCGTACGCAGCATCTTCTACGTTTTTCGTAAGCGGACCGATTTGGTCCAGGGAGGACGCGAAAGCGACCAAACCATAGCGGGACACGAGCCCGTACGTCGGCTTCAGACCGACGATACCGCAGTAAGCAGCCGGTTGGCGAATCGAGCCGCCGGTGTCGGAGCCTAGCGCGAAGTATACTTCGCCTGCTGCAACTGCAGCTGCGGAGCCTCCGCTGGAGCCGCCTGGCACATAATCCGTGTTCCACGGATTGTGGGTTGGGTGGAACGCGGAGTTCTCGTTGGAACCGCCCATCGCGAACTCATCCATGTTGAGTTTCCCGATGGTAACCGCTTGTGCTTCTTTGAGCTTGCTTACAACAGTCGCATCATAAATCGGAATATGATTGGATAAGAATTTGCTTGCGCAGGTTGTTTTCAAACCTTCTGTTACCATGTTGTCTTTGATCCCGATTGGCAAACCGAATAAATCACTCCGTGCAGCATTACTTAAAAGCTGCTCGTCCAACTTAGAAGCCGTCTGACGTGCATTCTCTTCATCTAATGTAAGGAAAGCGCGAACTTTGCTCTCCACTTGTCCAATTCTTGTATAGGATTGATCCACAAGATCCGAAACCTTGATTTCTTTGTTTTGCAGTTTCGCGTGGATTTGTTGTAGGTTTAATTCAAACAAAGACAACGACAGGCACTCCCTTTCATCTCTAACTTATTCTAAAACAGCAGGAACCTTGAACTGCCCATCCTCATGATCCGGCGCGTTCAGCATTACTTTTTCAATTGGTAAAGACGGCTTTGCAACATCCTCACGCATCACATTTACTAATGGCATGGCATGGCTAGTTGGTACAACACCATCGGTGTTTAATTGATTGAGCTGCTCGGCATATTTTAAAATCGCATTAAGCTGATCTGTAAATAGATCTTTTTCGGTATCATTGAGATCGAGTCTAGCCAGCTTGGCGACATGATCGACATCTTTCTTCGTTATGCTCACGTATTCTGCACCCCTTGTATCAGCATTTAGTCATTCTTTTCATTATATCCCAGATATTTTGTGAACTCAATCCAGAATAAGGATTAAGGGTACTGTATGAAAAAAGCGGCGGTGCATTTCCACCGACGCTCTCTATTATTAAATCCAAGCTTTCAGCCCGATTTGCTTGATAAATTCTTCACGGGACTGTACTTCCTTGTCCCTTTCCTTCTCTGGCTCAGTGGCGGACTCACCATTCATAATTTTACGGAACAAGGCTTCGTTGTTCGTTGCGAGAGCATAATCTATTAAAGCTTCTCTCTCAACTTGCTCCGCCTCTTGCTGTAAAAGCACTTCTTCAAGCTCGATATCCGTTGCAGTCACATAGTAATGTTTGTTTTCCTTTGGGACACGCACGACATAGTCAAAAATGTTATCGTTATTTCGGTCATACGCAATTAGATAGCCATATCCGCCAATAGGCAGATTCTGTTCTAAACGATCAGCAATGAAGATAATTTTCTCGCCAAGACGAAGCATCTGCTTTCCCCCTACCTATATATAACGCTCAAATGAGTCTATGAATGCATGGAATACGTTCTATTGCCTATCGTACTAAAAAAACTAGATTGTGTCCAATTGACATACATCCACTTATTCGATTGCCAATCTGGGATTAGATTACTCCGCAAAATTTCAGTAACAAGCATGAAACTGCTATAGTAATGAGAAAACTATTCTATCAAGCAAGTGAATTTACGGAGGAAATTATGACGGAGTCATCATCATCTCAAAAAGCTCGCCCTTCATTGACAGAGGGACCGATTACGAAGACATTGATCTTATTTTCACTCCCCATACTGTTAGGGAACGTTCTACAATCCTTGAACGGGTCGATCAATACAATTTGGATCGGGAAATATCTAGGTGAAGTCGCCCTTGCAGCAACATCGAATGCGAACATTATCATGTTCTTCTTAATTAGCTCCATCTTTGGGATTGCCATGGCTGCCGTCATTCTAATCGGTCAAAATCTCGGTGCTAAGAAAGTTCAAGAGGCCAAAAAAGTAGTCGGAACAAGCACAGTCTTCTTCCTCGTTTTATCCATAATCGTCGCCTTACTGGGATGGATCTTCTCCTCCACAATCCTAGACTGGATGAATACCCCGCCTGATGTCAAAGAGTTTGCAGTGACGTATACGCGAATTATGTTCGCAGGTGTTCCATTCATGTTTGGCTATAATTTAATCATGGCTATTTTGCGTGGCTCGGGGGATGCGAAAACCCCGTTCTACTTCTTGCTTTTATCAGCCGTCCTCGATGTCGTACTCAACCCTTTGCTCATTCAAGGGATAGGGCCATTCCCGAAAATGGGTATTGCCGGTTCTGCCGTAGCTACTTTTATCGCGCAACTGGTAAGCTTCGTACTTCTCATTGCTTACTTGTATAAGAAGAAGTACTTCCTACGCATCACCAAAGCGGATATTCCCTTACTGCGTATTAATTGGACAATTATTCGTACACTGATTCAAAAAGGGCTGCCGATGGGCTTAAACATGGTCGTCGTTTCTCTAAGCAATTTAATGCTGGTCCATCTCGTAAATGCTTATGGTTCCGAATCCACCGCAGCTTTCGGTGTGGCGATGCAAATATCAAGTTACGTACAAATGCCTGCAATGGCTATTGGTGGAGCTGTAACCTCGATGGCCGCTCAAAATATTGGGGCTGGTAAATGGGATCGCGTTAACCGAATTACCTGGACCGGTGTCGGCGTTAATATCTTGATGACTGGACTGATTGTTGCCATTTTGCATCTGTTCAATCGAGAAGTCGTCTCGTTCTTCCTGCCTCCAGAAGGAAAAGCGATTGATATAGGCGTTCATATTAACAATATTACGCTTTGGTCTTTCATTATTTTCGGCGTCTTCAATGTCGTTGCTGGTGTCGTTCGATCTGCGGGATCTGTGGTGTTCCCTCTTATCGTCGCATTCATCGCTTTGCTACTCGTTCGCATCCCTCTTGCCACTGTGCTATCGCACAAGTATGGCTTCGATGTGATTTGGTGGAGCTTTCCTGTCAGCTTCAGTGTCGCTGCCACGTTGAACCTGCTTTACTACCGCTTCGGAAAATGGAAGCAAGCTCGAATGATGGCTAGTCAAACTTAAGCAAAAGCTTAAACAAAACCAAAACAAAAAAAGTCTGCCTAGCCAATTAAATTGGCTTGAGCAGACTTTTTTACTAAAGATGCAGCAGATCCTTATGAATTTTGATCACAATTTTCTTATTCGTCGTTGATTCTGTAATGAGGCAATTAGGCCGATGAATATCTGATGGGAAGCATACAGCAAACATACCAGGTTTGAGCAAAATATCCGTTTCAGGCAACGCATGTTGGGATTCGTAGAAGGCGATATCATGTGACTCAAACTTGTTATCCACGATGATTGCCTCATCCGTCAGCTTGTAGAAGCATAAGCGCTCCTCCCCGCTCACCAGAAACTGAATATCCGTATACACAACGTGCGACTCAGGCATTTGTTCTTCCCTTGGACGCGTCACGGATTCTTGCACATTGGCATACATCAAATGACCATTATCACCTTCCAAATCATACCGTCCTACCTCTAGCTCTCCCAAATTCCGATTTAAAATGTAGTCGATACCTCGGGCTACAGCCGCAGGCCATAAATGCCGTTCTTGCTCAAAATGCTTCACATCACTGATAATCATCGCTATTTTCTCCTTTTAAAAAGACCCGCCCCTTCGGGCGAGTCATCTCTTGTTTAGAACTTTTCTTGATTAGCGCCTTCCCAATCAGCAAGGAACTTCTCAATGCCCGCATCTGTCAGCGGGTGTTTACTCATTGATTCTATCACTTTATAAGGGACCGTCGCAATATGTGATCCTGCAAGCGCTGCTTCAATGACATGAGCAGAGTGACGTACACTCGCAGAAATAATTTCGGATTTGATGCCGTGTACTTGGAAAATCTGGCTAATTTCTTTGATTAGGTTCATACCAACTTGGTTGATATCATCCAAACGCCCGATAAACGGAGATACATACGTTGCACCCGCACGAGCAGCTAGCAAAGCTTGTGTTGAGCTAAAAATCAACGTTACATTCGTTGGAATGCCAAGTGATCTGAACACGCTAGTTGCTTGCAAACCGTCCAATGTCATTGGCAGCTTGATAACAACATTCGGGCTTAATGCCGCAAGCTTCTTACCTTGCTCAATCATTTCTTCAGCTTTCAAGGAAACAACCTCAGCACTGATCGGAACATCACCAACGATAGAGATGATTTCTTTCACTGTTTCAAAAAAGTCTCTTCCTTCTTTAGCAATCAATGAAGGGTTTGTAGTTACACCAGCAACTACACCTAACGCGTGCGCTTTACGAATTTCTTCTACATTGGCTGTGTCGATAAACAATTTCATCCTGTATCCCTACCTTTTCTCCCGCTATGGGTGCTTATTGGAAATACTTCTGTCTGATTTGCCCAACGATTGCTTCTGCGGTAAAGCCATATTCACGAATTACGCGATCTGCTTTCGCTGATGCTCCGAATTTACGGATGCCGACAACGAAACCTTCTTGTCCCGTAATTTCTTCCCATCCAGCCGGATACGCCATTTCCATCACAACATTTTTACGCACTTGAGGCAAAATAATTGCATTCCGTACCTCTTCTGGCTGCTGCTCGAACAATTCACGGCTTGGCATGGAAATAACACGAGCTCCTATTCCATCTTGCGCCAACTGTTTCTTCACGTCAAGTGCTAAGCTCACTTCTGAGCCTGTCGCGATGAGTTGCAGATCAGGTGTTTCGCCAGAGGCAACATCAGACAGAACATATGCTCCTTGGTGTATATGATCAAAAGCAAGAGTGTCCGTGCCTGGAAGTACTGGCAAGTTTTGACGCGATAATGCGAATACGAACGGGCCTTCCTTCGCTTGAAGAACATACTCCCAAGCAGCGGCTGTTTCATTCGCGTCCGCAGGACGGAACAACGTCAGATCCGGAATCATCCGCAGGGAAGGGATCTGTTCAATCGGCTGATGCGTCGGACCATCTTCACCAACAGCGATACTATCATGCGTGAATACGTACGCAACTGGGATCTTCATCAACGCGGAAAGGCGAATCGCACCGCGCAAGTAATCGCTGAACACGAGGAATGTGCCGCCGAAAGCGCGCAGTCCACCGTGAAGCAGCATGCCGTTCAGTGCTGCGCCCATGGCGAATTCCCGGACGCCGAACCAGAAGTTGCGTCCGCTGTAATCTGCTGCGCTGAATGCCGCAGCATCGCCGATCATGGTGAAGTTGGAGCTCGCTAGGTCAGCAGAGCCGCCTACTAGATGAGGTACCCGCTTCGCCAAGCCGTTAATCACTTTGCCAGATGCGGTACGCGTCGAGATGGCGCCGCTTTCTGGGGTGTAGCGCGGCACATCGGCGTTCCAATCCGCCGGAAGGTCGCCGCTGTTCGCGAGCTCGAACTGCTTCGCGAGCTCGGGGTAAGCAGCCTGGTAGCTGTTCCACAGCTGCTCCCAGGCTGCTTCTGTTTGAGCCCCCACCTGCTTGTGGTGGGCGAAGTGGGTGTAAACCTCAGCCGGGACGTAGAAGTCCGGCTCAAGGGGCCAGCCCAGAGCTTGCTTCGTCAGAAGCAGCTCGTCTTTGCCTAGCGGCGAGCCATGCGTGCCGCCATGGCCGCCTTTGCCGGCTTTGTTCGGCGAGCCGAAGCCGATGGTTGTTTTGATCTCAATCAGCGTCGGGCGATTGAGATCAGCCTTGCCCTCTGCGATCGCCGCAGATATGGCGTCGACGTTGTTCTGCTCTTCCACGCGGAGGTATTGCCAACCGTAGGACTCGAAACGCATCTTAACGTTCTCGGAGAACGACATGTTCAAGTCACCATCGAGAGAAATATCATTGGAATCGTAGAGCACAACAAGTTTACCTAATTTGAGATGACCAGCTAGGGAAGCCGCTTCAGAGGAAACACCTTCCATCAAGTCGCCGTCACCACAAATCGCATAGGTGAAATGGTCAACGACTGGGAAATTCGGTTTATTATATACGGAAGCTTGATGCGCTTCAGCCATCGCCATACCCACAGCCATGGCAACACCTTGACCAAGCGGCCCCGTCGTAGCTTCTACTCCAGCTGTGTGACCGTACTCCGGATGCCCAGGTGTGCGGCTTCCCCATTGACGGAATTCCTTGATATCGTCCAACGTGACATCATAGCCGCTAAGGTGCAATAGGCTGTAAAGCAGCATAGAGCCGTGCCCTGCAGACAAGACGAAACGATCACGATCCGCCCACTTCGGGCTAACCGGATTGTGTTTCAAGTGACGTGTCCAGAGCGCATATGCCATCGGTGCTGCACCCATCGGCATACCAGGATGACCCATTGCCGCTTTCTCAACAGCGTCAATTGTAAGCGTTCTAATCGCATTAATGCTTAATTCTTCGATTCCAACCGTTGTTCCATTCAATGAGATACGCCTCCATCTATATGGTTGTTTTTATTACTTTATCTCTTTATTATAAGAGGAGATGGTGCATTCAAATAATTGATAGTTTCGATACTCGCTATAGAAGGTGTCTATATGGTTAATTTCGAGTTGTATAAAGTATTTTATTTAACAGCGAAATCCGGAAGCCTGTCCAAAGCAGCAAAAGAGCTGTATATCACTCAGCCCAGTGTCTCACACTCCATCAAATTATTGGAGGAAAGTCTAGGGCTTCCTTTGTTTGCTCGTACGTCTAAAGGCGTTGATCTAACCAAAGAGGGCGCAATCCTCTACTCCTATATTGAACAAGCCTACAACTTCATTTCCCTAGCGGAGGAAAAGCTCAGTGAGCTGCGAAATTTCTCTAGCGGAGAAATCAAAATCGGAGGTAGTGATTCCTTATGCAAGCACTATTTGCTTCCCTTTCTGGAATCGTTTCACGTCCAGTATCCGCATATCCAGATTAATCTGGTGCATGGGACGACACCGGAGATTGTGAAAAATTTAAAAGAAGGCAAGATCGACATCGGTATTGTGAGAACACCTATTCATGATGATCACCTTCAGGTACGTGAGGGTATCACCATTCAGGACTGTTTCGTTACGGGACCCAAGTACCGCGAATTGTCCGAGGGTAAGGTTACGTTGGCGGAACTTCTTGCCTATCCAATAATCTTATTTTCGAGTAATAGCTCCTCCAGGAAATTCGTCACCCGTTTGTTCAGTGATAATGGCTTGCTTCTGGAGCCGGAGATCGAACTAGGTAGTGTAGATTTGTTGATTGAATTTGCGAAGATTGGCTTCGGGGTTTCCTTCGTTACGAAAGAGTTTGTCGCCAGGGAATTAGCAGAGGGTAGCTTATTTGAGGTCAATCTCGAGGCGTCGATCCCCTCAACCAAAATAGGGATTATCACATTGAAGAACATGCCGCTCTCGACTGCTGCTGCTGCATTTGTAGCTGAGTTGGAGAATCCGGAAGGAATAGGGTAGCCATATAAAAACACACTCAGCTTCCACCGAGTGTGTCCACATTTTACAAACAGACCATCGCCTTAATTACCTTTGACTCCGGTTTCAGCCATGCTTCGAAGTGTTCCACCATTTCCTCGAAGGAAGCACGGTGCGTGATATATCGCTCCATGTCGATGCTTCCCGTCTTTAATGCACTTCGCACCGTATCAAAATCCTCCATGGTCGCATTACGGCTCCCCAGTAACGTCAGTTCCCTCTTGTGGAAATCGGGATCATGAAAGGCTATATCGGCCTTCACGAGTCCGACATACACAAGTTTGCCGCCATGAGCGACAAGACCGAATGCGTCCGTCATCGATCTGGCATTCCCTGTTGCGTCGAAGACGACGGTAGGAAATTCGCCATTCGTCAGCTCAGCAAGCTTTTCCTTCGGAAGCTGGAGTGCATTCACGGTATGATCGACGCCTGCCCAGTCCCGGCAAAATGCTAATCGCTCCTCATTAATATCCATCGCAATGACATTAGCGCCAAGCTGCTTCGCCAAAATCATCACCCCAAGTCCAATCGGACCAGCCCCAATCACTAACGCCGTTTCCCCTGATCTCAGCTCTGATCTTCGCACCGCATGTGCACCAATGCTAAGCGGTTCTAACATTGCAGCTTGATCAAGGGTTAGTCCATCAGCTTTGATCAGATGACTCACTGGGAGAGCTAGACGCTCTACCATGCCTCCATCAATATGAACACCAAGTACTTTCATGTCTGTGCAGCAGTTTGTTTTGCCATTGCGGCAGGCAATACATTGCCCACAATGCATGTAGGGAACGACGCTTACAAGATCACCAATTGCCAGATCTGTCACTCCCTCACCAATTTCTTCTACATACCCCGCTAGCTCATGCCCTAGAATACGTGGATAGCTAAAGAATGGCTGATTCCCTTTAAACGCATGTAAATCCGTTCCACATATACCAATACGCTGAATGCGAACAAGCGCTTCTCTTTCACCTACGATTGGTTCCTCTACCTCGACATACTTTAATTGCTCAATTTTTTCACAGACAATCGCTTTCATGTTTGCCCTCCTCCTGCTCTCGAACATTCTTACACAACCGTTTTTTCGTTATATTCGGGTCTCCCACTCATCCATGATCGATTATGTATGGGCTCTAATATCTCTAATACCTCTTGCAGAAGCTCAGTGTCCATAGGCTCTTCTGTCCATAGGATGTTTTTGCGGATGTTATCCGGATTGGCCGTACTCACCAAGGTTGTAGGAATCCGCTCATTTGCCGTCGCATACTGAATGGCAAGTTTTGCGATGTCAGTTCCTTTCATCGCACAATGTTCAGCGGCTAGCTTGCATAATCGCTGGATCTCAGCAGAAGCTGGATGCCACTGCGCTGCAGGCCTCGTGCTCAACAGGCCCATCGCTAGCGGTGAAGCATTCACTAACCCAACACCATGCTGCTCCAGTAATGGCACCACATCCAGTAAGGATGTATCATTCAGCGCATAGTGACAGTAAGATAGTACAGAGTCCAATTCCTTGTGCGCCAGCGCCTTCTCAAATACAGACATCGGTAACCCAGATACTCCGAAATAACGGATTTTACCGGATTGCTTCAATTCATCCAAAGCCGGGAAGGCCCCTTCGATAATCTCCTGAAATGGTGCAAATTCAATATCATGCAAATACAAAATATCAATATAGTCCGTTTGGAGCCGCTCTAAGCTCTCATCCACACTTCGAATAATCCGCTCTTTGGAGAAATCGAACTCCTCTGCACCATATCTTCCGGCCTTGGTCGTTAAAATAAAGCGATTTCGATCCAGCTGCGCAATGGCTTTACCTAGCACTGTCTCGGCTTTCGTTAATCCATAATACGGAGAAACATCGATTAAATTAATGCCCATATCTACTGCGGTGTGAACCGTTCGAATGCTTTCATCCACATTGGTTTCACGGAAAACTGATCCAAGCGATGATGCTCCGAAGCTCAGCACTGAGACATCGAGGCCAGTTTTCCCTAATTTGCGATATCTCATAATTTATAGAACTCCTTTGCATTTAGACCGAATAAGCGAGCTTCATCCTTTTTCGACCAGCTATTTGGCAAGGATTGATTCACGATACCGACAACGTCCACATAATCAGCCGCGAGTAGACAGACTGGCCAATCACTTCCGAACATTACACGCTCCGTTCCGAAAACCTCCAAAATGTGCTGGACATACACCGTAAAATCTTCCGGCTTCCAATCCGAATGGCTGGCTTCGGTCACCATACCTGATACCTTACAATATAGATTGGGGTGCTTCGCAATCGCCGTCATATGGCTTTTCCAGGGTTCAATCCTACCATCGGCAATCGACGGCTTCGCAATATGATCAATGACCGCGCGCAAACCTGGCACCAATTCCAATAGCTCGATGACAGCTTCTAATTGATGAGCGAGGATAAGCAAGTCAACGGGTACATCTTCCTTAGCGAAATATCGCAAGGCGTCGACAAAATGTGGTTGAAGAATCACACGCTCATCTGGCATTTCCTGAATCATGACCCGAAAACCTACATAGTTCGGATGCTGACTGCATTTTCTATAATGAATAAGATAATCAGGATCGTCCAAATCAAGCCAGCCCACAACACCGGCAATCGAATCCGTAGTTTCACTTAAAGCAAGTAAATAATCAGTTTCTTCTAAAGTTGGCGCGGCTTGAACCACAATGGTCTTATCCAGGTTGAATTGTTGGAGATGTGGAACCAAGTCATTTGGCAAATAATCACGATTCAACACACGCAACTCTGGTGTAATCCATCCATAATCCCCTCGGTCGATCTTCCAATAATGCTGATGTGCATCGATGCGCATGGCGATTCTCCTTTTTCTTCACACCTCATATGATATCGCTTTCTTTCATTTTATCATTATTTTTTCGTTATGAAATATGGATATCTAGCATAACTATACGGTTTTTTGATATTATTGAACTACCTTGCAGAAGAAGAGAGTGATTATTGTGGATCCTATTCGTAAAGTTTTCGATAATCCTGACGCCTTCCCCCTGTCTTTTGCCTATAAAAACACAAAAAGCTCGCTAAGCGAGCTTCCTGACCATTTTCATGACTGGTATGAAATTGTATATGTGTATCGGGGGCGTGGCACCTTTTTTATCGATCATACCTTTTATGAGATGAAACAAGGCGATCTCTTTCTTATTCCCGGGAATACGATCCATCGGGCGACACCAGATAAAGAGTCCCCCGTGACGTCCACTGCGATTTACTTCTCTCCAAGTATCGTACAGTTGCCATCGCTTGGTGAGAACTTCTCCTATTTACAAAGTTTTGAGCAAGCCGCGACACTTCGTAATTATAAGTTCGAAATGCGGTTACCACAGAGTCAGCGCCTAGAATTACTTCTAGAAGAAATTGAGAACGAATTTAAGCATCCAACCATTGGTCAACGCCAATCCGTCCTTCTTCATTTGCTTCAATTACTGCTAACTATCCAGCGTGAAATGACCACTGACATCAAGTCGCCTAAATTGGACACCCTTGTCGGCCCTATTTGGATGCGAGAAATCATACTCTATATTGATCAGCATTTCTGTGAAGATATCGGACTTCAAACACTCTCGAAAAAAGCTTCCGTCACGCCAGCTCATTTCAGCAGAGTATTTAAACAGTTCATTGGCATGAACATCAGTACCTATCTCATCACCAAGCGAATCATCCGTGCCAAACAACTGCTTCAAGAAAGTGATGCTAGTGTCGGTACAATCGCGGACCAATGCGGCTTTGAGAGTTTACCCCATTTTCATGCGATGTTCAAAAGAGTGCTTGGCATTACGCCAGCGGCGGCTCGGAAATCCTACCGATTAATTTAAGATTGCTTCACTAATCGATCGTAGAGGAAGTCCGCAATATGAACAGCTTCCATATGACCGGTTTGCCCATGTTTATCAATACCTAACTTCATTTGTAGTAAGCATCCTGGATTGCTAGTGACCACGTAGGACGCTGTTGTTGCATTCACATTTTCCATCTTATGTTCCAGGATTTGATTGGCCATGTCAGGCTGGGTCATGTTATAAATACCGGCGGAACCACAGCATGAGCCTGAATCCTTCATTTCAATATAGGCGGTGTTACTGACCCTTTGCAGTAGTTGCTTCGTTGGTTGGCTGCCCTTCATCACATTGCGAAGATGGCAGGACTCCTGGTACGTAACACGTGTTGGACCTTGTGAAGACAGCGGATCAGTAAAACGAAGAGGTCGACCTTTCTCCACAAGAATCGAACTGATATCCTTTACACGCTTGGCAAACCAAGTTGAGTCTTCCTTCCACTTTTCCTCTTCATGAAGCAGATGATCGTACTCCACAAGAATCGCCCCACAGCCTCCTGCATTCGAAACGATATAATCGACGCCAGCCTCTTTGAAAGCGCGGATATTACTTTTCGCCAATTGCTTCGCTTGATCACTTTCACCGCTATGTGCATGAAGAGCCCCGCAGCAGTTCTGCGATTCAGGAATGACGACATCGAAACCAGCCTCGGTCAAAAGCTTCACCGTACTCATATTCGTTTCAGTGAATAAGACGTCCATCAAACATCCACGGAACATCCCCACAGTACCGAGCTTTTTGCCTTTTGCCGGAATAAAAGTGCCAAGCCGCTCAACTATCCCTTTACCTGAAGCGTCCGGAAGTATTTTCTCCATAGTAGCCATATGCTTCGAGAATAGACCGACTACACCGGTTTTTCTAACTAACTTTTGGATACCTGACATTTTATAAAAATGAAGCCCTGTCCCGAGCAGCTGCATCCTCTGTTGGGATGGAAATAGCTCTTTGAATACGAGCTTGCGCACACCCTTTACCCACCATCTATGCTGGGTCGTATGCACTTCAATGGCATCACGCGCCTGTTCGATTAATTGACCGTATTTCACATCTGCTGGGCAGGCAGGCTCACATGCGCGGCAACCCAAGCAATGGTTCATCTGATCTTCAAAGCGTATCCCTGGCTCCATAAGGCCATCCACTGCTGCTTTCATCAGAGAAATACGGCCTCGTGGCGATTCAGCCTCGATTCCCGTTTCTTTAAATGTTGGACAAGCTGGCAGGCAGAACCCGCAACGCATGCAATTGGTTAATTGGTCGTAGTCCAGTTTCTGCATTAACGTTTCCTGAAGTGTTGCTCCTTGGCTCTTAGACACGATCAATCACCACCCTGCGTCTGGATTCTTTTGCAAACATTTTTCCGGGATTTAGAATATGGTTCGGGTCGAACCCTTCCTTAATCCCTTTCATCATTGCAATCCCGCTGCTTCCTACTTTCCATTCCAGGAATGGCGCTTTCACTAACCCAACACCATGTTCACCAGTAATTGTTCCGCCTAATCGAATCGCTGCCTCAAAAATCTCTTCAAATGCCGCTTCCACACGGTGAACTTCATCATGATCTCTCGCGTCTGTTGTTGCGGTAGGGTGTAGATTGCCGTCCCCTGCATGACCGAACGTGCAGATTTGAACATCATGCTTGGTAGCTATTCGATTGATTTCAAGAACCATCTCCGCAATTTTCGAGCGAGGCACAGTGGCATCCTCAAGTATCGTCGTCGGACGTAAGCGAGCAAGAGCAGTAAACGCACTGCGTCTTGCTGTTAGCAGCTTCAGCGCTTCCTCTTGTGTGCTCGCAATGCTTACTTCATCCGCCTGTTCTTCTCTACATATTTCTGAGATTCGAGCGATGTCGCGTTCAACCATTTCTGGTTCCCCATCCTGTTCAATGAGAAGAATAGCAGCCATATCCAGCGGCAGTCCCAACTTGGCAAAATCATCCACAACCCGTATTGTTGGGTTATCCATGAATTCCAGGGTTGCTGGAATAATGCGGTTTTCGATGATTTTGGAAACGGTGCGCGCCGCGCCGTATAAGTCCTTGTACATCGCAAGCATCGTTTTCTTCGCCTTCGGAGGCGGAATGAGCTTGAGCGTTGCTTCCGTAATGACGGCAAGCGTACCCTCGGAGCCTACCAGCAGCTTCGTCAAATCATAGCCAGCCACATCCTTCATCAGCTTACCGCCGGTACGCATGATTTCACCTGATGCAAGGACACATTCGAGTCCGATCACATAGTCTTTGGTCGTGCCGTATTTTAAGCCACGAAGTCCACCGGAGCACTCCGCGATATTACCTCCAATAGTGGAAATCGCCATCGAACTTGGGTCTGGTGGATAAAATAAGCCTAGTCCCTCGATATGCTCGATGAATTGCTTCGTAATGATCCCTGGTTGCACAGTGGCTGTCAGATTCTGAAGATCGATATCTAGGATTGCATTCATGCGATGCATGACCATGACGATCCCACCTTGTACAGGCACTGTACCTCCGCACAAATTCGTACCTGACCCCCTGCTGATCAATGGGATTCTGTGCTCATTCAGCACCTTCATAATCGCAGAAACCTGCTCAGTGTCTTTGGGATAAATCACGCCGTCCGGCAAGGATTGAAGCATTGGCGTCCCGTCATACGAATGGGTAACCAGTGATTCCATATCATCTTTATAAAAGGCTTCGCCTACAATGGCCTGTAATTGTTGTCTAACTTGATTGTCGAGCATGAAGAATCCTCCCTTTGAACGCTTACTTAGTATGCTACATTACTTAATAATTCTTAATGTTTTCACAAGTGATCATGTGATCAGATGACTTTCCTTCTATTTTAGCTTATGATGTAATAGATGTATAGAACTTTATCTACGATTTTCAGGGGGATACTCATGGTTTTTCAGCAAATCCGACCCCAAAAGGGCTCGGAAATCGTGCTTCAACATATTAAAGCTCAAATTGAGGGAGGAACTTATGCTCCCGGTTCCAAGCTGCCTACAGTGGTAGATCTTGCTGCCAGCTTCCAAGTTGGCAGATCTACGATCAGAGAAGCACTAAGCGGGCTAAAAGCTATGGGGTGGGTTGATATTCGACATGGCGGAGGCACTTATGTCGTTACGTCATTACCAACGGAGTCGAGTAGTCTCTTTGACCACAGTGAGACACTTCAGGAAGTGCAGGAGGTTCGCAGATTCATCGAGGCAGGTTGTGCAACCTTAGCGGCTAGCCGCCGTACTGAACAGCATTTGACAGTACTTCATGACATCCTACGTGAAATGGAAGCCTCACTTGGAAATGAGGAAAAAAGCGAACATGCAGACATTCGCTTTCATATGGAGATCGCTAAGGCCTCAGAGAATACTCTCTTCATAGGGATGATGGAATCCTTGACGGAGCGATTACAACAGAGCATGAAGGCTTCGCGCCGTCTGTGGTTTTTTGCAGAGCGTGCTTCGGCCGAACAGCTTCTGCAGGAACATCGCGATATTGTTGATGCAATCGCCGCTCAAGATGAGCAGCTTGCTGCAGAGAGAATGTCACAGCATATTGCGAAAGTTGATCAGGTGATTCAACAATTAGCACAGAAAAACAAAGAATAGCTTATGAACAACAAAAAAAGCCTTACAAAGTAAGGCTTTTCGTGTATGTTGCTTTTGATACCGGCAAGAGGACTCGAACCTCCACCCTTTCGGACTCGATTTTGAGTCGAGCGCGTCTGCCATTCCGCCATGCCGGCATTTACTGCGCGTAGAGGGACTTGAACCCCCACGGTCACCCGCTAGATCCTAAGTCTAGTGCGTCTGCCAATTCCGCCATACGCGCATGTTGTCAATCAGGCAAATGATGAAGTTGCTAGCCGAAGCTGACTTCACTGTGAATTAATGGGCGGACGACGGGACTTGAACCCGCGAATGCCGGATCCACAAACCGGTGCGTTAACCCCTTCGCCACGACCGCCATAAAACTATTTCTTACTATACCATAATTGGTATGGTGCCGTCGAGAGGACTTGAACCCCCAACCTACTGATTACAAGTCAGTTGCTCTACCAGTTGAGCTACAACGGCATATTCATTTGAGAAAATGGTGGCTTTGGACGGAATCGAACCGCCGACACGAGGATTTTCAGTCCTCTGCTCTACCGACTGAGCTACAAAGCCATGTCATAATAACAATCTTAACTTTACTGTTTGAAGAAAAAGTGGCGGAGCTGACGGGATTCGAACCCGCGGTCTCCTGCGTGACAGGCAGGCATGTTAGGCCACTACACCACAGCTCCATGCTAAATTCTTATATGGTGAACGCTGACGGGATCGAACCGCCGACCCCTACCCTGTCAAGGTAGTGCTCTCCCAGCTGAGCTAAGCGTTCATACATGTAATTCGGGGCCCACGCAAAGTAATCGGAATAAGCTTCGTCAGCAATACGTCACTTTGTGGGGATTAATGGTGACCCGTAGGGGACTCGAACCCCTGTTACCTCCGTGAAAGGGAGGTGTCTTAACCACTTGACCAACGGGCCTTACTCGATGCCAGAGGTCTGGCAAAAAAAATACCCCAAAGGGTAACTGCTTGGCAACGTTCTACTCTCCCAGAACCCTGCGGTTCAAGTACCATCGACGCTGGAGGGCTTAACGGTCGTGTTCGAGATGGGAACGCGTGGGTCCCCTCCGCCATCATCACCAAACAGTCAAAGCGTTTGTTTGCGCCTTGAAAACTAGATACGAAACTTCACGTAAAGTACTATACTTAGGAATTTTGGTTAAGCCCTCGACCGATTAGTATTCGTCAGCTGCATACGTTGCCGCACTTCCACCTCGAACCTATCAACCTCGTCGTCTACAAGGGGTCTTACATACTGGGAAATCTCATCTTGAGGGGGGCTTCGCGCTTAGATGCTTTCAGCGCTTATCCCCTCCGTACATAGCTACCCAGCGATGCCTCTGGCGAGACAACTGGTACACCAGCGGTACGTCCATCCCGGTCCTCTCGTACTAAGGACAGCTCCTCTCAAATTTCCTACGCCCGCGACAGATAGGGACCGAACTGTCTCACGACGTTCTGAACCCAGCTCGCGTACCGCTTTAATGGGCGAACAGCCCAACCCTTGGGACCTACTTCAGCCCCAGGATGCGATGAGCCGACATCGAGGTGCCAAACCTCCCCGTCGATGTGGACTCTTGGGGGAGATAAGCCTGTTATCCCCAGGGTAGCTTTTATCCGTTGAGCGATGGCCCTTCCATTCGGTACCACCGGATCACTAAGTCCGACTTTCGTCCCTGCTCGACTTGTAGGTCTCGCAGTCAAGCTCCCTTATGCCTTTGCACTCTGCGAATGATTTCCAACCATTCTGAGGGAACCTTTAAACGCCTCCGTTACATTTTAGGAGGCGACCGCCCCAGTCAAACTGCCCACCTGACACTGTCCCCATACCGGATCACGGTACTAGGTTAGAACTCCGATACGATCAGGGTGGTATCCCAACGGCGCCTCCACCCAAGCTGGCGCTCAGGCTTCAAAGGCTCCCACCTATCCTGTACAGATCGTACCAAAGTCCAATATCAAGCTGCAGTAAAGCTCCATGGGGTCTTTCCGTCTTGTCGCGGGTAACCTGCATCTTCACAGGTATTAAAATTTCACCGGATCTCTCGTTGAGACAGCGCCCAAGTCGTTACGCCATTCGTGCGGGTCAGAATTTACCTGACAAGGAATTTCGCTACCTTAGGACCGTTATAGTTACGGCCGCCGTTTACTGGGGCTTCAATTCATAGCTTCGGGTTGCCCCTAACCACTCCTCTTAACCTTCCAGCACCGGGCAGGCGTCAGCCCGTATACTTCGCC